>CAWKJP010000001.1:0-183277 GCA_963850035.1 uncultured Chloroflexia bacterium
TGGTAGCCGATCATGACCGCCCGCCCGGACCGTGGGACAAGGCGGAGCGCAAATCCTGTGGCGGCATGTCCTGCCCAACATCCTTGGACCGTTGGTGGTGCTCGCCTCCCTCAGCCTCCCGAACGCGATCATCACCGAGGCGGCCCTGAGCTTCCTCGGAGCCGGCATCCAGCTCCCCGAGCCAAGCTGGGGGAACCTACTCTCGGGCGGCAACGCGTATCTGCTTCAGGGCTCCCTGGCTCACGATCTTCCCGGGACTGACGATCACGGCGGCCGTCCTGTCCTTCAACATGCTCGGCGATGGGCTGCGAGACGCCATCGATACCTCGGGACTCCGGACGTGACCGGACAGCCGACCGGGCCGCTCGCCGCGGAGCCCACCGCGGCCCTCCTCCAGGTGCAAGACCTCGTGGTGGATCTCCGTCGGCCTGACGGGACCGTGCACGCGGTCCGCGGACTGACGTATTCGCTCAACCGCGGCGAGTCGCTCGGGATCGTTGGCGAGTCCGGGTCGGGCAAGACGATCAGCGCCCTGACCCTGCTGGGCCTCCTGCCCCCCGGGATCAGCCGGGTCGTGCGCGGCAGGGTCCTCTTCGAGGGCCATAACGTCGTGGGCATGTCGGAGAGTTCCAGCCGTCCGCGGCGCGAACATCGCCATGATCTTCCAGGAGCCCATGACCTCGAACCCGGTGCTCACCATCGGCCGCCAGCTCACCGAGTCGCTCGAGCTGCACCTGGGGATGAGCAAGAAGGAAGCGCGAGGCCGGGCCGCGGAATTGCTGGAAATGGTGGGCATCCCCAGCGGCCCGAGCCGGCTGGACGACTACCCGCACCAATTCAGCGGCGGGATGAGGCAGCGGGTCATGATCGCCATCGGGGTCGCGTGCCAACCCAAGATGGTGATCGCCGACGAGCCCACCACCGCCCTGGACTTGCACCACTCAGGCCCAACTGCTCGAACTCATGCTTCGACCATCGACGGCTGCCGCGGATCGCTGGTGCTGGTGACACACAACCTTGGGGTGGTCGCCCGCTACGCCAGCGCATCTACATCATGTACGCGGGCAAGATCGTCGAGCAGGGCCTCTGCCGCGACATCTTCTACCACGGCCTCGCCATCCTTACACCATCGGTCTGCTCAAAGTGTCCCCCGGCTGGACGAGGTCCACGGCCGCGTCTGGTCCCTATCGTGGGCACGCCGCCCAACCTCATCGACCTGCCGCCACATGTGCCCTTCTTCCCTCGCTGTCCCGAGCGGAGCGAACGGTGCCATGTCGATCCCGGAATTGGAGCCGGTCGACGGCGACGGGCACATGGTGCGGTGCTACACATGAGCGGAGAAGGGGCGGGGGAATGACGTCCACGACCGGAGTACGCACGCGACACATCCGAGACGACCCGCGCGGATGAGGTGATTCTCGAGGTCGACGCCTTGCAAGATGTATTTCCCCATCACCGGGGGCTTCTCAAGCGCAAGGTGGGCGAGATCAAGGCGGTCGACGGCGTGTCGTTCAAGATGAGGAGGGGAGAGACCCTCGGCCTCGTGGGCGAGAGCGGCTGCGGCAAGACCACGTTGGGCGCGGTGTCTGTGCCGGCTGTACAGGCCGACGGCGGGGCGCATCAGGTTCAAGGCGAGAGGGAAGATCTCCTCGATGCGGAGAAGGAGTTCAGGCCGCTGCGCAGCGACATCGCCATCATATTCCAGGATCCCTACGGTTCGCTGGATCCCCGGCAGACGGCCGGCAGCATCGTGGGCGAGCCGCTCAAGATCCACAAGATGGCTCGAGCAAGGCCGAGTACGACGAGAGGCTCGGGGCCTCTTCGCCAAGGTGGGCCTGGACCCCAGCCTCATGCCGCGCTATCCCCACGAGTTCAGCGGGGGGCAGCGGCAGCGCATAGGGATCGCCCGGGCTCTGGCCGGCGACCCCAGCCTGATCATCTGCGACGAGCCGGTCTCGGCGCTCGACGTGTCCATCCAGGCCCAGATCATCAACCTGCTCATGGATCTGCAGGAAGGTTGTCCGGACTCACCTACATCTTCATCGCGCACGATCTCTCGGTCGTCAAGCACATCAGCGACCGGATCGCGGTGATGTACCTGGGGCGCATCGTGGAGATGGGGGGGGTGGACGCGCTGTACGCCCGCCCGGCCCATCCGTACACCGTGGCGCTTCTCTCGGCTGCGCTCGCGCCCCGGGCGGCCGGACGCCCCCGCCGGATCATTCTCTCGGGCGAGATCCCCAGCCCGGACCGGCCTCCGGCGGGTGCAGCTTCCATCCTCGCTGCTGGCTGCGGAGCCGCCTCGGCAACCCCGAGATCTGCGAGCGGGTCGAGCCGGTCTTGCGGGTCGCGGGCGGCAGCGAAGCGGTCGCTTGCCACTTCGCGGAGGAAACGATCTCGAACGATCCCTCGCGTGGTGCGACCGCCCCCGAGGCCGACGCGTGAACCAGGTAACCAGCGCCAGCCGCGCGAGCCCGTTTCTGATTGTGGCGCGCCGTCCGGCGCGAGCGGCACCCGGGAACACTGCCGCCCTCCTTCTGTAGCCAGCTCAGTTCCGGAGGCTCCAAATGACCGGCCCAAGTGCAACCCGCTTCTCGATCTCGTTCCCAGGTTCCTTTGCTGCCGGGCCTGTCACCCGCCGGGTGTTCGTCATCCTCACCCGGAGCGTGGAGCGGCCCTACGTCGTGGCACCCGGTCCCGGGGCGCGGGTGGCGGCACCGAGCATGGCATCGAACCGCGGTTGCAGGCGGGAACGTGGAAGAATCGCGTGCCGTTCTTCGGGACCTACCAAAGGCGTGCCGTACTTCAGCCCGTGGGTAACCAGCGCTCCGTTCTTCGGGATCGACGTCGAGGAGGTCACAGCCGGGCAGACGATGGTCGTCGAGCAACACACTCCCCGATTCCCGCCGCACAGCCTGCGCGACATCCCCGCGGGCGACTACAACGTGCAGGCCGTACTGAACGTCTACACCCAATTCGCGGATCCGATGGCCACATGGTCTGGGCGCATCTCGACCAGTGGGAAGGCCAGCACTGGAACACGTCGCCCGGGAACCTGGTCAGTCCTGTCCCGCGGTCCACCTGGATCCCGCGAGGGCTTCGACGTGGGCTCGAGCTGACGATGAGGCTGCCGCCGGTCAACGTGCCGCCCGACACGGAACGGGTGCGCCGACTCAGGTTCGAGAGCAACCTGCTCTCGGATTCTGGGGCCACCCGATCCACCTCGGCGCGATCGTGCTGCTGCCCGAGGGATTCGATGCGCACCCCGCGGGGTACCCCGTCATCTATAACCACGGACACTTCGGCCTTGGCGCACCTTCGGTTTCTCGCCGCCGCCGGTGGACGGGGCCGAGGAGCACGGTACATCGGGCGCAGCGCGGCGCGAGAACGGCCACGAGTTCTACAAGTCGTGGATCGTCGGACGACTTTCCGCGGGCGATCATCGTGACAATGCTGCACCCCACCCCGTACTTCGACCATTCCTACTGCGTGAACTCCGCGAAGTCGGCCCGTACGGCGACGCGATCATGTCCGAGCTGATCCCGAGCTCGAGGAGACGTTCGGAATCTCGCGGGAGCCCAGGAACGGCTGCTGACCGGGGGCTCGACCGGCGGGTGGGTATCGCTCGCGCTGCAGGTCTTTCATCCCGACTTCTTCGGCGGCACGTGGACGTTCGCCCCCGACTCCGCGGACTTCCGCCGCTACGGCCTCGTCAACATCTACGACGACCCGAACGCCTACGAAGCGCCGGACCGCGAATGGCTCATCCCGGAGCGCCCGCTCTATCGCTCGCCGGACGGGCAGCCTGAGCTCACGGTCAGGCAGATGAGTCAGCTCGAGGCGGCGTCGGGAACGCAGTGCCGGTCGGGGGAGCAAGTCGACTGTGGCAGGCCACGTTCGGGCCGGTGGGCGCAGACGGGTACCCCCGCCCCTGTGGGACCCGAGCACCGGCGAGATCGACCACGACGTCGGCGAGGTACTGGCGGGATCACGGATACGACCTGCGCTCCTACATCGAGGACCACTGGTCGGAGATCGGGCCCGGACTGGCCGGCAAGATTCACGTCTCTGTGCCGACATGGACAACTACTACCTGAATCTGGCGTCTACGCGCTCGAGGAATGCCTGGAGAACACCGAAAACCCCTACTACGGGGGATCGTTCACATACGGGCGACCGCTGGACGGTCACGTATGGCACCCGATGAACCACGCGGAACTGGTCCGAACGATGCTCGCAGGCATCGGCGCACAACCGCGAGAGCGGAGGCACTTAGCCTCCCGGCCGGGCGGCCGTCGCCTACGCGGGCATCGCGGCCGCTCGCCCGGTGGCG
Organism: uncultured Chloroflexia bacterium; assembly: GCA_963850035.1. Classification (GTDB taxonomy): domain Bacteria; phylum Chloroflexota; class Limnocylindria; order Limnocylindrales; family CSP1-4; genus CTSoil-043. The sequence continues at coordinate 4,334 of CAWKJP010000001.1, forward strand.
TGCGTCGCGGCCGGAACACGGGGCGTTCCATGCACGATCGCCGTCGACGCCCTCGGCTCGATGACCGCGCCAGGGCGCCAGCCTCTGCGCTGTCCGGACCACGTATCTGGTCGCCTCGACGATCCTGCTGTCGGCCCTCGACTCGGTCGCAGAAGTGGATCGGCAGAAGCGTGCCCATCACGGAGGTGGTCTGGGCCCGGAACGCATTCCAGGTAGCCTTCGCATTCGCGGTGTTCGCGCCCCGGCTCGGCTGGCGGCTGCTTAGCGACGAAGGCCCTCTGCGCATCCAGCTCATGCGTCGACCGCGCTGCTCGGCTCGACGACCCTGTACTTCCTGGCCCTCCGAGTTCTTGCCGCTGGCCGAGACCGCCGCGATCACGTTCACGGCGCCCGTTGATCACTCTCGTGCTCGCCGGACCGATTCTCCACGAAAGGGTCCGGGGGAGGCTCGATGGCTGCGGCATCTGCTCGGATTCCTTGGCGTCGTCGCCGTCATTCAGCCGTTCACCGGTGGGTGCACTTGGCGATGCTGCTGCCGCTCGCTGCCGCCTTCACGTCGAGCATCTACACGCTTCTGACGCGAGCCCTCCACGAGCGTGACCGGTCCGCGACGACCTGGTTCTATAGCGGGACGGTCGGGTTCGTCGTGACGTCCCTCACGGCCCCGATCGGGTGGATCGTCCCGACTGCAGGCCGCTGTCCTGGTTCCCCTCTTCATGTCGGGTATCTTCGCCTCACTTGGGGCATCTGACGTTGATCCGGGCATATGCTCGCGAACTTCGGTGTCCAGGCCCTGGCGCCGTTGACGTACCTGGAACTCGTTTGGGGTCACGGTGATCGGATTCTGCGGTATTCAGCGAGCTCGCGAACCCCCTCGGCCTCGCCGGGATCAGGGCTCATCGCTGCAGCGGGCATCATGGCTGCGAGACTGGAGCAAACGGCCTCGCCCGCGGAGGCCGAGGCGGAGTTCGCGCCCGCCCGATAGGGACACTCCGGAGCTGCATTCCATCGGCATCACATTCCGACCGCTAGATCCCATAGGGTCTTGTCAAGCCTCGACCCCCCAGTCGGGGTCGAAGTCGGTCCCGTTGCGCCAGACGCCCCAGACGATGGCTCAGGGCCTTGCGCATGCAGTGGCCGAGGGCGTTCATCTTCGACTTCCCGGCCGCCCGCTTCCGGGCGTAGTGGGCGGCGATGACCGGGTTGTGCTGGACGCCGACGACCGCCATCCGGTAGGCCGCGGCCCGGAGGTGGCTGTTGCCCGCCTTGCTCATGTGCCAGGAGGTTTCCGGGTTCGCCCCCTTGGTGCCGGAGCTCCGCTCCGCCGGGTGGACCCCGGCATAGGCGAGGAGCTGGTCGAAGTCGTCGAAACGGGCGATGTCGCCGATCTCGGCGAGCAGGGTCGCGGCGATCGAGGGTCCAACCCCCGGGATCGTCTGGAGCCGGCGCGCCGTCTCGCTGTCGAGGAGCGTCGCGACCCGCCGGTCGGCGTCGGTCGATCTGGCGCTCGAGCAGGTCGTACTGGTCGAGCAGGAGCCCGACCTCGAAGGCGACCTCGGCATCGAGCTCGGGCACCGCGATCGAGTCGGCCGCGGCAGCCTGGAGCCGCTCGGCCCTCGCCGTCCCAGCCGACGATGACCCGGCCCCGCGTTCGCGTTGGCCAGGGTCGCCGTCCGGCGCCGGGTGGCGGCCCGCGCCGTCGGGGCGATCCGCAGCACCTCGCGGGCGGTCAGGCAGGTCGGGTCGTCGAACAGCTCGCCGAGCTCCGGGAAGCCGAGCTCGACCAGGCGGATCAGGCGCTGGCACACCCGCGCCTGTTCTTCCACCAGGGTCATCGCGAAGCGGGCCGCCTGGCGCAGCTCGACACCGGCCAGCGGGTCGCGAGCGTCGGGCGTGTCGCGCATGGCCATCTCGGCAAGGCTCCGGGCATCGGCCGGGTCGGACTTCGTGCGGGCGAGCCGGCTCCTCGCAAAGTACTTCGCCGCGAGCGGGTTCACCACCGCGACCGGGACCTCGTGCCGGCGCAGGTGGCTGGCGAGCGGCATCCAGTAGTGGCCCGAGGACTCCATCGTCACGAGGGTCACGGGCTCCGCCTGCCGCTCGAGCCAGGCATCGAAGGCGGCGAAGCCAGCCCGGTCCTGGCTCACCCGGAGGATCTCGCGATCAGCCCGGGCCTGGCCGTCCCGACAGCGGGCCACCACGTGCGTCCGTCCCCCGATGTCGATTCCGATCGTCGTCATCCGGGCAGCCTCCTTCCGCGGACCCCAGGGGTGCCCGCTCCTCCGGTCGACGTCAGCTGACCTATCCGATCACCGGTCAAGCCGCCGGATCCCGATCACCGTTCACGGCCAAGGTCGGGGGCCGGACACTAGCGGAAACGGTCACCTGCCGGATAGCCGGGCGCCGGTCTCCCCGTCGAGGTCGGTGCCATCATCGACCCCACAAGGCGGTATATCAGCCGCAACTCGCGGCGAGGTCGTCGGCGTGCTCAACAAGCACTGCCGTGATGGGGGAGGACGAGCTCGAAGCGGAGAATGTGGGCTGGTGGGCGACCGTGGCGGAATGTGTGTCCACGTTGGCTCGCCTGGAGCGGGAAGGCGGCCAGCCCAGGCCTCGATGACCAAAACCCTCGGCAGACTCGGAGTCATCGTGAGCGTGGCGCGGAGTGCGACCCTCGAGTGCCGTCCGCAAGACGGCGATCCGGCTGCTGCCGCGTCCCACGCTGCGCGCCGCCGGCGCGCTCCCGCGCGCCTCCGCGATCGTGACCGCCGAGGGCTACCCGGCCGGCCTGCCGCTCGTCACGCTTGACGAGCCCCTCGCACGGCTGCCAAGCGCGAAGGGTTCGTGGACTTCATCCCCCCCACGGGCCGCCGCCCCGACATCGCCGTAGGCCGCGCGCTGGCACAAAGCAACCGATTTCGATCGCAAATCAGAGTGCCCTCGCGGCAGAGCGTACGCTGGGGGCAAACGGATTCTCCGAGGAAGCGACATCGAGATCGGGAGGTCGGTTGCGGAGCCTCCGCCAGCGTGACATGGACCGCCCGGGAAAGGGGGCAGTTGGCCGTTCTCATCGTCGACGACGACCGATCCTTCTGTGGTGAATGCGGCCTCGGCGCCCTCCCAAGGAGAAACGGCACACGACCGTCGAAGGGCAGATGGGAGCTGGGAGCGCCGGGTTGCGGCGTTGAGTGGACCGAGCTCGCCACACCTTCGCTTTCCGCCCGGCGGGCTGGAAGAGGGGCCGGTCGACGATTTCATCCGCGCCGTCAGGCCGACCTGAGGTTCATCGGCAGGGTCCCATGGGGCTGGCGCAGGAAGGGTCACGATGCGTGATGCTCCAGCCAGCCATGACGGCGACAAGCGCTCCATTCGAGCAGTCCGCGACGAACTCGTCGGATCGATCGAACGCTGGCGGGCGGAGCTCGGCGGGTCTGGAAGCGAGCCAAGCACGCTCCTGATCGGTGTCGCGCTACGGGCCGTCACGCTTTCCGCGGCGATGGTGAGCATGGCAATCACGACCCTGGCGCCTGACGCTCCCATCCCCCCGAGGTCGACTCTCGGAATGCTGGTCGGGACGCTCGTGAGCGAAGGAACGAAGCAGCGGGCCACCTGCATGGGCAGTCAACGCAACCTGCTTCGTCCGGGCGAGATCCGGCTCTTGCAGAGGTTGTCACGGCTGCGTGCCTCGATCGCCCACCAGGAGGATGTCGGCGTGCTCTGGGAGGCAGCGAAGATCGGACGGCTTGGAGTCGCCGACGTGGCTGAGTTCCTGGATGTCGCCTCGCAGCTCTGCCGACTCCCATTCATTGACGAGCTCATTTGTCGGGAAAGCCAGGCAGCGGCCTGACAAGTGCAGCCGCGTCACGACGTGGTCACGCGGGAGACGTCTACCCGAAGGATTCCGCAGGGGCCTAGCGACTCCCACGCGTGCTTGGCGATTGGCCGAAAGCCGGCCCATCTACAGCCGAATTCTGGCCTATGACCTCTCCGATGGCGCCGTCTGATGGGGTGACCTCGCCGCACCACTCGAGGCGACCCGGCGTACGTGTTGGGATAAGGGAACCAGTTGGGCGAGCGGAGGGTCGTGCGCTTCCCAACGCCGGATCGGTGCATCACCCTGCGCGAGTGTCGACCGTAGCCCTGGAGGAAGGCGCCCGCGGCGATCCGTGGCTACGACCGCCGGCCCCACAGGTCTCCGTCATCGGGACCGCGTCGGACTTCGGAAGCGCGGCAGCCACGGCCGCCGACCCCGTGCATCGAGGTCGCACAATGGTCGAATGGCGTTCGACCTCGACCGGTTCGTCCTCGCGCAACGGCATACCTACGACGGTGCGCTCGAGGAGCTGAGGCGCGGGCGAAAGACCGGCCACTGGATCTGGTTCATCTTCCCGCAGATCACTGGGCTCGGGCATAGCGCCATGTCCACGGCTTACGCCATCACATCTCTCGAGCAGGCGCGGGCCTATTCCGCCCACCCGGTCCTCGGTGCCCGTCTGCGCGAGTGTGCCCAGGCCGTTCTCGACACAAAGGGACGGACCGCCGATGCGGTTCTCGGCCCGCTCGATGCGATGAAGCTTCGCTCTTCCATGACGCTGTTCTGTCGGGCCGCGCCGGACGAGCCGATCTTCGCCCGTGTCCTCGACCGCTTCTACGGTGGGATGGCCGACGAGGCGACGGAGGAGCGGCTGCGATGAGCTTTCCACTCGTTGGGCGGAAACCCGCGGCGTCCCCGAGCGGTGCCATTCGGCTCTCGACCCGGTAGGGATCCAGGAGGATCGTTCGGCCATGATCGACGAGTGCCCGATGACCGAGGAGTGTCCCGGCTACGACCGCGACCTGCGAGCCTGCCTCATCCGCCCGGGCGACTGCGAGTTCAAGCCTGCCGACGGTGACGCCACCGTGGCCTTCGAGACGCTCGAGGTCCCGACGCCCGACGCCTGACCTCGCGGCCACGGCATCGATGGCCGGTCGACGAGGCGCACGTCGGCCCCCGACAGTCGGCGTCGCCGGGCGTACCCTCACTCGAGAGCGGGCCGCGTGCCTGCCGTCATCGGGCGGCGGTCGGCCGTAGCGGAGGATCCTGTGGTCAGCTCGTCAAGCGTCCTCGAGATCAAGACCGGACCGAACATCCTCGTGCGGATCGTCTGGTACTTCCTCGTCGGCTGGTGGCTTACGGGCATGGCCATGGCGATCGCCTGGTTCGCGGCGGTCGTCATCGTCGGGCTCCCGCTCGCCTTCTGGCTGGTGAACCGGATTCCGACGCTGCTCACCCTGCGGCCCCGGCGCGAGCAGTACCTCGTGGTCACGGGCCCGGACGGCGCAACCCAGATGCACAGGCTCGCAACCCCGCAATCGAGCCTGCTGGTCCGCCTGGTCTACTTCGTGCTCGTCGGCTGGTGGGCCTCGCTGCTCTGGATGGGGGCGAGCTACGTCCTGATGCTGACCATCATCGGCATCCCGATCGGCATGCTGATGGTGAACCGCATCCCGTACGTCTTCAGCCTCCACCGCGGCTACGCGTGACCGGGCGGGCAGCGGCGGCCCGGCCGGGCGGCGTGAACGGCTGACCGAGAGCGCGGTCGATGAGCACGTTCCGCTTCTTCCGCCGCGTGCGGATCGCGCCCGGGCTCACGATCAACATGAGCAAGTCGGGACCGTCGCTCTCGGTCGGGGCGTGCGGCGCCCACGTCACCCTCGGCGGAGCGCGCGGCCGGCGGACGACCGTCGGCCTGCCCGGGACCGGCCTCTACTGGACGTCGGTGCATCACCAGGCGGCCTCGCCGCGGCGGCCCGCCGCCCGAGGGTCAGGGGCCGCCCGGGCATCTGCCCCCGTCCCGGTGCCGGGAGGCGGGTTGCCTCCTGTGCGCCGGGCGCTGACCCTGTGCTTCTTCCGCCGGCTCGTGACGCCGCCCGACGAGCAGGCATTCGTCGACGGCCTCCAGGCGCTGGTCGCGGGCGACCGGGCCACGGTCCTGGCGCACCTGCGCGGGGCGACCCACCTCGCCGACGGCGCCTTCGCGGCGGGCTGCCTCGCCCTCGAGGCGGGCGCGTTCGAGGAGGCGGCCACCGACCTCGAGGCGGCGGTCGCCGCGTCGGCCCAGCTCGGACGCACGTTCGCCCGGTATGGGATCGCGCTAACCCTCGCCCTCCACGTCACCGACGAGATCTCGGCTGCCCTCGCGCCGAACCCCGCGAGCGCCCTCCTCGCGCTCGTCGAGGCCTACCAGCGCCTGGGGCGGCTCGACGACGCGCTGGCGGGTCTGCGACGGCTCCAGGCGCTCGCGCCCGCGGATCCGGTCGTGCGCCTCTCGCTCGCCGAGCTCCTCGTCCACCGGGTGCCGCTCGATCGCGCCTCCCTCCAGGAGGCGGCGAGGCTCGGCGAGGGGGTGCCCAACGATTCGGCGATCCACGCGGCGCTCCGGCTTCACCGAGCCTCCGCCCTCGCGGAGCTCGGCCTTCCGGACGCCGCGCTGGCGCTGCTCAGCGAGACCCTGCGCCGGACCGCCGACCGGCCGGTCGAGCTGCTCCGGGCCCTGCGCTATGAGCGGGCCCTCGCCTACGACGCAGCCGGCCAGCCGAAGCGCGCCCGGCTCGACCTCGAGCGCCTCTACGCCGAGGCACCCGCCTACGCCGACGTGGCGGCCCGGCTCGGGATGAAGGCGTGAGCGAGCCCGCGCCCATGGACCCGATCGAGCGGCTCGAGTTCGACACCGCCGAGCTCGTCCGCGAACACCCGCCGGCGTGGCGCAACGCGAACAAGCGCCTGGTCTACGAGATCGCCTGCCCGCCCGATGCCGGACACGGCGGGCGGATCGGCTACTCGCGCTGGGAGGCGATGGCGCTCCCGGCAGAGGTCTTGCCCGTGCCGGCCGATCTGGTCGTCGCCCGGCCGGGCTTCTACGACTACGCGCCGATCCTCGATCCGGCTGGGGCCGTCGAGTGGCACGTGAACTTCGCCGATCCGCACCTGTTCGTCGCGTACGCCGGTCCGCTGTTCGCCCAGGACGAGATGCAGGTGGCCGAGCACCCAGCGCTCGGCGCGCTCAGGGAGGCCCTCGACGCGGCGGGCAGCCGGGCCATGACCCTCGATCGCGAAGTCCCGACGCCGATCCTGGTGGCAGGCGTCGAGCGGCGGGTATCGATCGAGACCGCCCCGGACCCGAAGGCGGGCCGGCCGCACGGCATCTACGGGAACGCGTTCGCGCGCGCCGATCCCGACGTCGTCCGGCGGGCGACGAGCCCGATCGTCCCGCCCACGATCTCGAACCTCGTCGCGATGTCGGCACCCCCGGGCGGGCAGGGCCGGTACACCGAGGATGAGATCAGCTCGATCCTGGCAACCGCGTACACGGGCTTCCGTGCCGCGCGGCTCGAGTCGGCACGGCTGCAAGGGGAGGGGACCCGGGTCGCCGTCCACAGCGGCTACTGGGGCTGCGGTGCGTTCGGCGGGAACCGAGTCCTGATGGCCACGCTGCAGGCCGTCGCGGCCGGGATGGCCGGACTCGACCGTCTCGTCTTCCACACGGGCGGCCCGGGCGGCGACGCGCCGCTGGACAGGAGCCTCGGGGTTCTCGACGAGCTGCTCGGCGGCGGGCCGTTGCGGACCGGGAGCCTCATCGAGCGGCTCGTCGAGATGGGCTTCGCCTGGGGTGTGAGCGACGGGAACTGAACGCGTCGTCGCCGTCGATCGCCGTGCCGGACGAGCCGCCACCAGACGCGAGGTACGATGCCCACGGCACCGCGACGGTGCCACCTATCGAGAGCGCCCGAGAGCCCCGGCTCGCTGACGGCGCAGCAACCGACCGACGCTCCTCGCCTCGGCACGGTGCTCCTGCCGGGTGCGATAGGAGACGAGGCAATGACAGGCAGCGAACCGGAGCCCGGCCCCGGGCTCGGACCGCGGAAGCGCGCGAGCCGAGCTGCGCCACTGGTCGACGTACACCTCGGTCGGCGCGTGGTATGCCGACTACCGCGGCTACGTTCCGATCCAGCAGGCGGCCGCGCTCGGCCGGCTGACCCGCGGGGGCGACACGAGCTTCCGCGACGCCTACCGGCTCCTGTTGCGCCGGGGCGCGATCATCCACCTCGACCCGGCTGACGACGAGGAGTCCGTCTGAATTGGCGAGCCCGAGGTCAGGCTTCGGGGCTGGCCTCGGGGCACTCGCGGCGGTACTCGCACCAGCGGCAGCGCCACGGCGCGGGACGGGCGGCGAACTCGCGGTCGTGAATCAGGCCGACGGTCTCGACGAGGCCGGTCTCGAACGTGTCGAGCTGCTCGTCGGTGCGGCTCGTCAAGAGGAGCTCGCCCGACTCGGCGAAGTAGAGCCCGAGCCGTGACGCCGGCGGAAGGGTCGCCCCGGTCAATGGGTCCCGCAGGCCGCCCCGGGCGCAGCCGAACGCGTAGGCGGTGAGCTGAGCGTCGGCGTCGACGTCGGCCTGGCTGCGGGTCCGGCCGGTTTTGTAGTCGACGATCTGGGTCGAGCCATCGGGAGCCCGGTCGATGCGGTCGACGTAGCCGACGAAGCGGAAGCCACCGCCGTCGCCGGGCAGCTCGACATCGACGCCGAACCCGAGCTCAACCGCGAGCGGCTCGGCGTCTATGCGGGCCTCGATCTTCAGGAATCGCGTCAGAACGGGGACAGCCCGCCGGCGGGCCTCCTCGATCTCGGTGTCGGTCAGGCCGGACGACCCGAGCTTCCGGTCGAGAGCGGCCTGAAGCACCTCCGGGCCGGGCCCCTCGGTGCCCTCCGCGCGAGCCCGGATGCGCGCGAGCCCGAAGGCTTCGAAGGCCTTGTGGACGGCGCTCCCGAAGGCGAACTGGCCCGGGCTGACTTCGCCGGGCCGGCGCTCGACATAGCGGAAGCCATACCGCAGCGGGCAGGCCCGATAGGTCGAGATCGAGGAGTGGCTCTCGCGGGCCGGTAGCGGGGCGTCGGCCATCGAAGGCGCGGTCGGGATGGCCGCGAGAGTGACGGGGGTGATGGTCGTGTCTATCACTAGCCGATCCTGGACCTGCTCCGTGCCAGCTCGGCTGGCACAGCCGGAAGTCGGTGGCTTGCGGAACTCGACGAAGATGGCCGTTCGCAGCGGCATTGCGGACCGTTCCGTGGCGGAGCCCGGCTGCCATGACGATGGCCCAGCCACGTGCCGGCGATCGTCGATCAGGGTCTGTGGCGACTTCGGTGCGCGCTCACCCCAGCCGCCTCGCGAGATCCGGCGGCGCGATGACCACAAGCTCGGTCGTGGCCCGGGTCAGCCCGACGTAGAGGAGCTCGTCAAGCCGCTCGGCCGTGACCGGGAGCTCGACGAGGATGACGACCTCGCGCTCCATCCCCTTGAAGCGGCGGATCGACTCGAAGAGGACCTCGTCGGGCTCGTCGGGGACGTCCTCGGGCGCGAGCCCCTTGGAGCGGCCGTCATCGTGGAGCGCCGAGTTGCAGAGGACAGCGTTCCCGAACCGGCGGCGGCGCCAAGCCCCGCTGGCTGTCGCGGAGGCCCCAGACAGCACTGCGATCTTCCAGGGCGGGACCCGCTCGTCCTCGACGAGCCGGTGGAGCGTCTTTCGGAGCGCCTCGAGCGTCTCGTTGCCTGGCTCGGCCGTGATCAGCGTGTGCCGCCTGCCCGGTCTGTGCGGATTTCGCTCCAATCCGATCACCTGTTTCGCTCCAATCCGATCAGTCGTTTCGGAGGTTTCCGATCACCCGCCCGTGAGGCCGTCAGCGCGCTGACGTGAGGGCACCCCGGTCCGCCATCGTGGCTCGGACGATTTCCGTTCCGAGGACCGATGCCGGTGCCACGCCCCCGTTCCGCCATGCGCAAGATCCGCGAGATCCTCCGCCTCGCCCTCGGCGAGGGCCTGAGCCGCCGCGCGACCGGGGCGGCGACGGGCCTTCCCTACACCACCGTGTCCGACCACCTGGCCCGCGCGCTCACGGCCGGCCTCGGCTGGCCGCTGCCCGACGGCATGGACGACGCACAGCTCGAGGCCCGCCTGTTCGCGCGGGCGGAGCCGCCGCCATCGGCGAGCCGGCCGCTGCCGGACTGGCCGACGGTCCATCGCGAGCTGCGCCGAAAGGGCGTGACCCTCCAGCTGCTGCACATGGAATACAAGGAGCGCGAGCCCGACGGCTACCAGTACACCCAGTTCTGCCGCCACTACCGGACCTTCGCTCGCCATCTCGACGTGGTCATGCGCCAGGAGCACCGCGCCGGGGAGAAGCTGTTCGTCGACTTCGCCGGGCAGACCATCCCGATCGCCGATCCTGCGACCGGGGAGATCACGGCGGCCCAGCTCTTCGTGGCGGTGCTCGGTGCGTCGAGCTACACCTATGCGGAGGCGCTGCCGTCCCAGGAGCTGCCCAACTGGATCGCGGCGCACGTCCACGCGTTCGCCTTCCTCGGTGGCGCCAGCCGCCTGATCGTCCCGGACAACCTGAAGGCCGGCGTCACCCGGGCCCACCGCTACGAGCCGGACATCAACCCCACCTACGCCGAGATGGCCGCCCATTACGGCGCCGCGGTCATCCCGGCACGCCCGTACAAGCCCCGGGACAAGGCGAAGGCCGAGCAAGGCGTCCTGCTGGCCGAACGCTGGATCCTCGCCGCCCTGCGCCACCGCACGTTCTTCTCCCTCGGGGAGGCGAACGAGGCGATCCGTGAGCGGCTCGCCTGGCTCAACGCGCGCCCGTTCCGGAAGCTGCCGGGGTCGCGGGCGAGCCTGTTCGCCGAGCTCGACCGCCCGGTCCTGCGCCATCTGCCCGCGCAGCCCTACGAGTACGCGGTCTGGAAGACCGCCACGGTCAACATCGACTACCACGTCGAGGTCGACCGCCACTGGTACAGCGTGCCCTATCAGCTCGTCGGCGAGGGCTGCGACATCCGCGTCACGGCCGCGATCATCGAGGTCTTCTGCCGCGGCAGGCGGGTGGCGAGCCACCCTCGCTCGGGCGAGCAGCGGCGCTTCACCACGGACGCTGCGCACATGCCCGAGGCGCATCGCCGCCACGCGGAGTGGAGCCCTTCGCGGATCGTCGCCTGGGCGGGCGGGACCGGGCCTGCCACCGCCGCCCTGGTGGGCGAGATCATGGCCTCGCGGCCGCACCCCGAGCAGGGCTTCCGCAGCTGTCTCGGGATCATGCGCCTCGGCCGCCGCTTCGGGGACGAGCGCCTGGAGGCAGCCGCGGCCCGGGCGCTCGCGGTCCGCGCGCTCTCGTATCGCAGCGTCGAGTCGATCTTGCGCAACGGGCTCGACGGCCTGCCCCTGCCCGGCACGGAATCGGTCACGACCATCGGCGATCACGCCAACGTGCGTGGCGCCGGCTACTACGAGTGAGGAGGAGATCCGAAGCCATGCTCATCACACCGACGATCGACAAGCTGCACGCCCTCGCCCTCGCCGGCATGGCCCGCGCGCTCGTCGACCAGCTCGAGCGTCCCGACTACGCCGCCCTCGGCTTCGAGGAGCGCCTCGGGTTGCTCGTCGACCGGGAGATGGCGGACCGCGAGAACCGCCGGCTTGCCCGCCACCTCAAGGCCGCCCATCTCCGCAGCGACGCGGTCATCGAGGACCTCGACCTGCGCGGGCCGCGGGGGCTCGACCGCGCGACGGTGCTCGGCCTTGCCGAGGGCCACTGGGTGACCGCCCATCGCAACGTGCTCGTGACCGGGCCGACCGGGGTGGGCAAGACGTTCCTCGCCTGCGCGCTCGCCCACGCCGCCATCCGCCGGGGTCACACCGCGCTCTACCTGCGGCTGCCGCGCCTGCTCGACGAGCTGGTGCTGGCGCGGGCGGATGGCCGCCTGCCGCGACTCATGGCCGCCTGGGCACGGGTCGACGTGCTGGTCCTCGACGACCTGGGGCTCTCCCCGGTGCCGCCCGCCCGGGCGGCCGACCTGCTCGAGGTGATCGAGGATCGCGGGGGCCTCCGCTCGACCATCGTCACCAGCCAGCTGCCGGTCGGCCACTGGCACGAGGCCCTCGGCGAGCCCACCGTCGCCGACGCGATCCTGGACCGCCTGGTCCACAACGCCTATCGGCTGGAGCTCACGGGCGACTCGCGCCGCCGGGCGGCGAGGGCTGCTGATGACCCGCTCGAGGGCAGCGCGACGCCTTATCCACCCGATGCCCGGAATCTGCCCGCCTCAGAAGCCCCAGGACGGCCGCATCGCAACCGGGGAGGGGCAGATGACCCTCCGGGATCGCCACCGTCGCCGACCCCGGGCGGCGTGCCAGACTACCCACAGACCACCGAGAGGAGGTGACCATCAGGGGGTGAAAGCAGCCCTCGCGTCGGCCGCTCCGCGGCCTCCGACGGAGGGTGATCGAAAACCCCGGAATGGGTGATCGGTTTCAGCGGAATACGCACTCCCGGAGCGCGGAGACCTCCTCGCCACCGCGGTAGAACCGGCCGGCGAGCGCGGCGATCGACTCGGGGTTCCGGTGGTTCTCGAAGAGCTCGTGGCGCTCGAGGCCGAGGCCTGCCACGACGTCGTCCCTGATGAGCGCCTGACCTGGGTCGTGGAAGACCCAGAAGACGTCGCCGGGATCGACGAGCAGACGCTGGAGGAGCTCGAACCAGCGCATTTCGAAGTCCTGGCCCTCGTCGACGACGATCGCGTGGTAGCGCCGGTCGGGCAGCGCGTCGATCGCCGCCCCGAGCGCACCCGGGAGCGTATCGTCCCACCAGCCCTGGGGGATCGGGTCCGGAGGACTCTGCTCCTCCGGCCCGGACCTCAGGGAGTGGCCACCACGATGGTGATCTTTGCTGGGACCGCCAGGGCGCGAAGGAGCGCCAGGCCGGCTCCGACATCGAGCGGCGTGGGGCCGCCCGACGGGGCGGCGTCAAGCATGGTTGCCCGTTCCGGGTCGGCATAGAGAACGACGCTTAGCGACGTGTCGTGGGCGCGCGAGACCCAGAGGAAGCCGTCCGCGGTCGGAGCGGCAGCGCGCAGCCGGACCGCCACGTGGTTGGTCCAGTCGTACATCCGCGAGGTGGACTCGATGAGGCGCGCCCGCGAGACGCCAATCGCGTGCAGACCAGAAGTGGTCAGATCAACGAGGCTGAGGTCTCGAACCGCGACCACCGGCGCCAGGACTCGATCGATGTACTGGTTGGGCATGACCCTTGGTGCGGCGTGTGACGGTCGAATGTCGTGGAACACGGACTCGAAGATCGCGCCGGCCTCGCTCGTCGCGCCGTACCAGGCGGGCACGATCGCGCCGACCGCGTCCAAGACAGGCGAGAAACGGTGTTGCCTCGCGGAGGACGAGAAGGCGAGGCCCGTGTCATCGCGCGAAACGCGCCAGAGGCGCGTACCGGCTGCCAGGGTGGTCAGGATCGGCGAATTGGGAGACCGCTTCCTGGGCGTGGCGGTCACGTTCGGTCAATCCTCGGACAGCGACGCCTGGTATGCGGCGGCTGCGACGACCTGATCCGGGTGTGACTCGAGCAAGTCGACTGGTCGGGCACCGTCCAGGTGCCCGTTGGAGCCCGTGAACCAGAGCAGCAGCTCCCAGCCTCGAACCTGCCCCTTCAGCGCCGCGAGGATCCGGCTGATCACAGGCCGAGGATCTCCGCGGACGAACTGGAAGGACGGGAAGACCCGGCCAGCCGGAGTCTCCAGAGCGAAGACGCGGCCTGCGGTCACCCAGCGGCTTGTGGTCGCATGCGGGTTGGTCGTCCTGGATCCCCGTTCCTCGGCCAGCCTCGCGCTGTTGAGGACGCCGAACTCACGAAGAGCGTCGGCCCGAGCGGTGGCGTTCCAGTGGAGCTGCGTGATGGCATCGCGACTCAGGGCACCGATGGGTGGAAGCATTCCGTCGAGGACAACGCTCTCGCGCTCCGACTCATCATGGACACCGCGCAGTCGCGCAGCGATGAGACGAACGAGCCTCGCCCCACCAGGAAGATCCTTGAGGGCGGACGCCATCTCCGACACACCCGCCACGACTTCGGCCGGACCGACGATCTTCAGTGACGCGCGGTCGGCGACAGAGGACTCGATCGTGATCGTGTCTACCACCTCAGTCCTCCGTTAGTCACGTAACTATGCGCTTGCGTACTTGTCGCAGTTACAGTAGCAATCCGGCAGCTTGCCCGTCAACTTCCCGAATGTCGCGTGGCGCTCCGCCGGTCGCCTCAGGAGCGGGCATCTGTGGCCGGCGTCAGTACCCCGGCTGTTTCACGAGTAACGGACCTGACGGCGAGGTTGGCTGAGACCCCCGCGAGGTCCACGCGCGGAAGGTGGTCGCGCGTGCCGCAATCAAGGGAGACATATGGCCGATTCCTCTCCTCTGACCGTCGTCAGCAGGAGAAGATCAGGGACCTGGCGGCGAGCCGCGGGCAGCGTCATCCGCGGGTTTCGTGCTCGGGGGTCTCCCATGATCGGGAAAAGTTGGCTGGCGAGGAAGGATTCGAACCTTCAATCCCCTGATCCAGAGTCAGGTGCCTTACCGTTAGGCCACTCGCCAGCGGGCGGCCGTCCGCGTGCTCGAGGGCAGCGACGGCGCGAGGCGGATTGTACCCCAGTCGCCGGCGCCTCCGCCCCCCGCCGGCTCGCTCAGCCGTCCTGCCGTCCTCGCGCCTGGAGCTTCGCCCACGTGTCCTTGAGCGTCAGCGTGCGGTTGAAGACGAGGTGGCCGGGCCGGGAGTCGGGGTCGGGAGCGAAGTAGCCCAGGCGCTCGAACTGCACGGTCTCGCCGACGGCCGTCTCGGCGAGGCTCGGCTCCACGAGGCAGCCGGTGAGGACCGTCTCGGATCCGGGGTTCAGGTCCGCGAAGAGGTCACCGTCCGCTCCCGGATCGGGGCGCGTGAAGAGGTGGTCGTACAGGCGGACCTCGGCGGGGATGGCATGCGCGGCCGAGACCCAGTGGAGGGTTGCCTTCGGCCGTCGGCCATCCGGCGAATCGCCGCCGCGCGTGGCGGGGTCGTGCGTGCAGCGCAGCTCGACGACCTGCCCGGCGGCGTCCTTGACGACCTCGCGGCAGGTGATGAAGTAGGCGCCGCGCAGCCGGACCTCGCGGCCCGGTGCCAGGCGGAAGAACTTCGGCGCGGGCTCCTCCATGAAGTCGTCGCGCTCGATCCAGAGCTCGCGCGTGAAGGGCACGCTGCGGCTCCCGGCGGACGGATCCTCCGGGTTGTTGGCCATGGACATGTCCTCGACCTGGCCCTCTGGGTAGTCCTCGATGACCACCTTGAGCGGGTCGAGGACCGCGAACCGGCGCTGCGCGGTGCGGTTCAGCACGCCGCGGACGGCGAACTCGAGCTGCCCGACCTCGACGACGCTGTCGGCCTTCGCCACGCCGATCATCGCCGCGAACTCGCGGATCCCCTCGGCCGGGAAGCCGCGCCGGCGCAGGCCGGAGATCGTGGGCATCCGCGGATCGTCCCAGCCCCGCACGTGGCCCTCGTTGACCAGGCGCAGGAGCACGCGCTTGGAGAGGACGGTGTACGTGAGGTTGAGCCGGGCGAACTCGTACTGGTGCGGACGCGAAGGCACGGGCAGGTTGTCGATGAGCCAGTCGTAGAGGGGCCGGTGGACCTCGAACTCGAGCGTGCAGATCGAGTGGGTGACGCCCTCGATCGCGTCGGACTGGCCGTGGGCGAAGTCGTAGGTCGGGTAGATGCACCACGCGTCGCCGGTCCGCGGATGGGCCGCGTGGACGATCCGGTACAGGACCGGGTCGCGCAGGTTGATGTTCGGGGCGGCCATGTCGATGCGCGCGCGCAGGACTCGCGCCCCGTTGGGGAACTCGCCGGCGCGCATCCGCTCGAACAGGTCGAGGCTCTCGTCGATCGACCGGTCCCGCCACGGGCTGTTCCGGCCGGGCTGCGTGAGCGTGCCGCGGTGCTCGCGGATCTGGTCGGCGGTCAGGTCGTCGACGTAGGCCTTGCCCGCCCGAATGAGGGCGATGGCCCACGCGTAGAGCTGGTCGAAGTAGTCGGACGCGTGGTGGAGGTGCTCGCCCCAGTCGAACCCGAGCCAGCGGACATCGGCCTCGATGGCGTCGATGTACTCCTGCTCCTCCTTGGCCGGGTTCGTGTCGTCGAACCGCAGGTGGCAGCGGCCGCCGAACTCGCGCGCGATGCCGAAGTTGAGGCAGATCGACTTCGCATGGCCGATGTGCAGGTAGCCGTTCGGCTCCGGCGGGAAGCGCGTGACGATGGTCGTGTGCGTGCCGTCGCGCACGTCCGCCGCCACGATCTCGCGGATGAAGTCGCCGCGCTCAGGCGTGACCTGGGTCTGGGTGCTCACCAGCCCATCTTACCGTCCGGCAACTCGCGGGCGGCTGGCTGCGGCCAGGCCGGCGGAAGGTTCGAGGTTTCGAAGCGCTCGCAGCAGTCCCGGGTCGGCGCTACGCCAGTCCCCGGTGATAACGCTCCATGAGCGTCGCGACGGCGGCCCGGGCCTCCGCCCACTCGGGCTGGTCGCCGAAGACCTGCGCGTTGGTGCCCCAGCGGGCGATCTGCGTCATCGCCGAGACGATCGCGTCGTGCCGCGCCGATCGCAGGCGTCCGCCGTCGACGATCCCCGTGACCAGGTAGTGCCGGACCACGTCGAACGGAGCGCGCCACCTGCCGATTCGCACGCCGTCGCCCTCGCGGAGCGACTCGAGCCACTCGTCGTCGCCGACCGGCGCGTACTCATGCTCGCGCCGATGGGCGGCGAGGGAGACCCGGATGCCGGGTGAGCGCGGGGAGGGCAGGAGCCCGTCGGGGTCGGCGTCGCGATAGCAGATCGGGCAGGTCGGCAGCTCCGCGTCGACCCGGGGCGCGTCGCCGAACGGCAGGCCGCAGCGGCGGCAGAACGTGATCCCGGGCCGGGCAGCAACGGACCCGCACTGGAGGCAGGCCGGCAGGACTTGGATGGCCACGGATCAGGCGATCGCGGACGTCGGCGAGAGGGCCGGCTTGATGTCGCCGGACAGGCGCGGGGTACACGGGGGCATGCCCGCATCGTGCGACAGGCAGGGGCGGCGACGCCATAGCCCGGGGGTCAGGGGACCTCTGGTACCCCCAGCCGGCCGGCGGCCTGCGCGATGGCACGACGGAGTCCCTCGCGGACCGGCTCCGCGGGCCAGCCGAGGTGCCGCGCGACGTCGCCGACGAGGTACTCGGGCGCGGGCCCGGCGGGATCGTGACCGGCCGCACGCAGGTCCGGCCACTGGCGACGTGCCATCTCCGAGAGGAACGCGATGTCGCCGAGCTGGGCGGCTACGAAGTCGCGATCGACGACCTCGCCGTGGCCCGGCACGATGCGGCCCTCGCCTGCCACATCCAGCAGCTGTCCCAGCGTCGCCGGCCAGTCGAGCGGGAGCGCGTCGTTGAACGAAGGGGGTGCACCTTCCTCCACGAGGTCGCCTGCGAACACCACACCGGTGTCGGCGACGAGCGCGACGACGTCATGGTCCGTGTGGCCCCGGCCAAGGAACCGGAGATCGACGCGGCGGGCCCCGAGGTCGACGCTCGCGGCTCCGGCGAACGTCCGGTCGGGCGGGTCGACGGGCGAGGCGAGGAGATCCTCGGCGATCTCCGGCATCTCGACGGCCATTCCTGCCCGCCGGTCGAGGCCGCGCTCCCGCATGAAGCGCGCGCACCCGTCCTCGCCCCAGATCTCGCAGGGTCGAAAGGCCGCGTTTCCCAGGACGTGGTCGAAATGGGCATGCGTGTTGAGGACCACGTGGGGCAGCGCGCTGACGTGGCGCAGGTCGCCGAGCAGCTCGCGAGCCTGGACGAGCGTGGACCGCGTGTCGATCACGAGCACCCGGTCGCGGCCGACGACCGCGCCGATGGTCTGGTCGAAGAACGGGTACCGGCGGACGAAGACGCGATCGGCGATCTCGCGCCAGGGGCTGACCGCAGCGCGAGCGCTCACCGCCGCGCTGGCGCCGTCAGCCCGCGTGGATCGAGCTGAGGCCGTCGAGCGCCGCTCGGGCCCTGTCGATGTCGTCGACCACGAAGCTGAACTGGGCCTGGTCACCCCACCGGCCGATGAACAGGTGGCCGTAGATGTTCACGCCCGCGTCCGCCAGGCGACGAGCCACCCGTGCCATCCCGCCGGGCTGGTCGTCGACCTCGACGAGGAGCGACTCGCCCTCGATGAACAGGTAGGCGCCCGCCTCGAGCACCGCGCGCGTGGCGACGTCGTCGGAGGTCTTGAAGATGAGGTGGCCGCTCTCGCCGATGCCACCGCCACCGATGGCGCGAAGGTCCACACCCCGGGCCGCGAGGATCTCGGACAGGTCGGCGAGCGCCCCCGGTCAATTCGGGAGCTCGATCACGAACTGGTTGGCCATGGTCGTCAGCCCTCTGGATCACGCTGCGTGGTGGCGGCAAGTCTACGTCCTGCGCCGGCGGCCGGACCATGGGCGATCGACTGGCCGGGCCGCGCCCCGGGCGGCCCGTCTCCGACCGGCGGAGCCCAGGCGACCGCGTCTCCCGACCCGGAACGGCCGGCGCTCCCGCCCTCGTGGACCGGTACGATCCCGGCCACCGCGGCGGAACAGAACGAGGCGAGGAGGGCCGGATGGGGGAGGCGGGTCGCGCGGAGCGCGCGCCGAGCACGATCGTCTTCTTCCCCGAGGGAGCGTACGGCCCGACCAACAACTGCGTCGGGATCGGGGACGTCCTGCGCAGGCGCGGCCACCGGGTCGTCTTCGTCGTCGAGGAATCCTTCGCCGGCCGGCTGTCCGTCCACGGGTTCGAGGAGCGCCTGATGCGCCTCGGCCCGCCGCCCGCTGAGCCGGAGGTGCCGGGCCAGTTCTGGAAGGACTTCATCCGCGACACGGCGCCCGAGTTCCGGAAGCCGACCATCGACCAGCTCGAGACGTTCATCGCGCCGACGTGGCAGGCGCTCGTCGACGGCGCGTGGTACGTGGAGCCGCGCCTTCGCGAGATCTTCGCCGAGGTGGGGCCCGACGTCATCGTCGAGGACAACGTCGTGGGCTTCCCGGCGGTCGTGACGCACGGCGCTCCCTGGGTCCGGATCATGAGCTGCAACCCCGCGGAGCTGAAGGACGCGGCCGTGCCGCCGGCCTTCTCCGGCTACCCGACCGCCGACCGCGCCGGCTGGGGGGCGTTTCGTGCCGAGTACCGCCGGACGCACGGCGCGATCTGGGCGTCGTTCAACCAGTTCATGATCGATTCCGGCGCGCCCCCGCTGGCCGACCTCGAGTTCATCCACGAGTCGCCGTGGCTCAACCTGTCGCTCTACCCGGCGGAGGCCGACTACGCGCGGCAGGACGCGCCCGGCCCGACCTGGCACCGCCTGGACTCCGCGGTCCGGGCGACCGACAGCCCGTTCGAGCTGCCGCCCGACTTCTCGGCGCGGGCGGGGCAGCTCCTCTACCTCTCGCTGGGCAGCCTGGGGTCCGCGGACGTGACGCTGATGCAGCGACTGATCGACATCCTGGCACGCTCGTCCTACCGCGTGATCGTGAGCATGGGTCCGCAGCACGAGCTGCTCACGCTCGGTCCGAACATGCTGGGCGCGGAGTTCCTGCCCCAGGCGTCGATCCTTCCGCAGGTCGACCTCGTGATCACCCACGGCGGCAACAACACGGTCACCGAGTGCTTTCGCCACGGCCGCCCGATGGTCGTGCTACCGCTCTTCTGGGACCAGTACGACAACGCCCAGCGGGTCGCCGAGACAGGGTTCGGCGCCCGCATCGCCACCTACGAGCTCACCGACGACGACCTGCTCGGGACGATCGCGCGCCTCCTCGCCGACCGCGAGATGGCCGCGCGGCTGCAGGCGGTCTCCGATCGTCTCGCGACCGTTCCCGGCACCGTGGTTGCCGCGGACCTCGTGGAGCAGCTCGCCCGGACCCGCGAGCCCGTGATTCGAGCGGAGTAGAGGGGAACGCTCAGGCCGGACGGGTCAGGACGCGACGCGGGCACGGCGCGCCCGTCGCGCGTGCCGGGCCGTCCGCCACGCGACCTCCGACGCCCGGCACAATCAGCGGACCAGGCTCGAACGACGGCCGCCGGATGGCGGCCAGCAGGAGGCTCGTCCCGTGACCGACACCCGCACAGACGTGACGACGCGGCAGCAGTTCATCGGCGGCGCATGGGTGGACGCCGCGTCGGGTGAGACGCTCGCCGTCGAGAATCCTGCGAACGGGCGGCAGATCGCCGTCGTCCCGAAGAGCGGCGCCGAGGACGTGGACCGGGCCGTCAAGGCGGCCGCGACCGCCTTCGAGACGTGGTCGCAGACGACGCCGCAGGACCGCAGCCTCCTGCTTCTGCGCCTTGCGGATGCGATCGAGGCCCGTGCCGACGAGATCGGCCGGCTCGAGTCGAAGAACGCAGGAAAGCCGACGCAGGCCGCCATCGAGGAGGTCCCCGTCGTCGTCGACAACCTCCGCTTCTTCGCTGGCGCCGCCCGGACGATGGAGGGGAAGGCCGCCAACGAGTACCTCGCCGGCCACCTCTCGATGCTCCGGCGCGAGCCGATCGGCGTGGTGGGCTCCATCGCGCCGTGGAACTACCCGCTCATGATGGCGGGCTGGAAGGTGGGCCCGGCGCTGGCCATGGGCAACACCGTGGTCCTCAAGCCGTCCGCCCGGACGCCGCTGACCGCGCTCCTGCTCGCGGAGATCGCGTCCGAGATCCTGCCGCCGGGCGTGCTCAACGTGATCACCGGCACCGGCGACGAGGTCGGGACCGAGATGGTCCGCCACCCGGGGATCGGCATGATCTCGGTGACCGGTGACACGGACACCGGCAAGAAGATCGCGCGCCTCGCCTCCGAGTCCGTGAAGCGGCTCCACCTCGAGCTCGGCGGGAAGGCCCCGGTGATCGTCTTCGACGATGCCGACCTGGACTACGTCGCGGAGCAGATCCGCTACTTCGGCTACTGGAACAGCGGCCAGGACTGCACGGCCGCCACGCGGATCCTGGCCGGGCCGAAGGTCTACGACAGGTTCGTCACGACGCTCGCGGACCAGGTGCGCGAGATCACGTTCGGCGACCCCGCCGAGGGCGAGTACGACCTGGGCTCCCTCATCGCGCGGGGCCAGGTGGAGAAGGTCGCCGGGATGGTGGAGCGTGCCAGGGTCGGCGCCGAGGTCGTCGTCGGCGGCCACGCCCCGGAGCGACCGGGCCACTACTACGAGCCGACCGTGATCGCCGGTGCGGACCAGCGGAGCGAGATCATCCAGGACGAGGTCTTCGGGCCGGTCGTGACCGTGCAGCGGTTCACGGACGAGGCGCTCGCGATCAAGTGGGCGAACGACGTCCGGTTCGGCCTGGCGGCGTCCGTCTTCACCAGCGACCTGGGCCGGGCCTTCCGCGTGGCCAAGGCGATCCAGTTCGGGACGGTCTGGATCAACGAGCACTTCACGCTCGTCTCCGAGATGCCCCACGGCGGCTTCAAGGAGTCGGGCTGGGGCAAGGACCAGTCCGCGTACGCGCTCGAGGATTACTCGGTCATCAAGCACGTGATGGCGAAGATCTCCTGACGCTCAGGGCTCGAGCGCGCGCTCGTGGCCGGGCGCACGGTCGGGGCGTCTCTCGGACGAACGCGGCGCACGAAGGTCACACGGACAGGAGGCCGCGCGTCGTACGCTTGACGGGGCGCCGGTCACGGCCGGGATCGGGCCCGTCCCAGGTTCGGGACGAGGAGGAGAGATGCGGCGTCGCTTGGCATTCGTGCTCGCTGGGGCGCTCGCAGTGGCAGCGTGCGGCGGTGGGGCGACGCCGACGCCCGCGCCGTCGCCGTCGGTGACCCCGGCTCCGACGGACGTCTTCACGGAGTCGCCCGCTCCCAGCGAGGTGGCGAGCCCCGCGCCCGAAGCCTCGGCGTCCCCGAGCGCCGTGACCGGCGGGACGACCTACACGGTCAAGGCCAAGGACACGATGTGGGCGATCTCCCAGAAGTTCGGGGTCACGATCGCCGCGCTGAAGGCCGCGAACCCGACGGTCGACCCGACGAAGATGCGCATCGGGTCCGTCCTGGTGATCCCGCCGAAGTAGCCGCGACCGCGAAGTAGCCGCGACCGGGACTAGCCGGGACCGGCGCGGCGTCGAGGAGGGCTGCGCGAGGTCGAACGGGAGCCCTGCGGGGCCCTGCCCGATGCGTCGCCGAGCGCTGAACCGGGATCACCGGCCGGCGCGGGTATCCTTCCGGCGTGCCACGCCGATCCGCCGTCGCTCGCGCGCTTCCTGCCGACATCGCCGGGTTTCGCGCCGCCCTCCTGGCCTGGTTCGACCGCGACGGACGCGCGCTCGCCTTCCGTGCCGCGCGCGACCCGGAGCCCTGGGCGGTCCTCGTGAGCGAGGTGATGGCGCAGCAGACGCAGGTCGCGCGCGTCGTCGAGCGCTGGCGGGCCTTCATGGACCGGTATCCGACGCCGGCTGCCCTCGCGGATGCCCCGACGGGCGACGTCATCCGGGCGTGGCGGGGCCTCGGCTACAACCGGCGTGCGATCGACCTCCAGCGGGCGGCCCGCGCCATCGTGGCCGCCGGTGGACGGGTGCCCGACGACGTCGAGGCGCTCACGGCGTTACCCGGCGTGGGGCCCTACACCGCCCGGGCCGTGGCCGCCATCGCGTTCGGGCGGCCGGTAGGAGCCGTCGACGTCAACGTCCGGCGGGTCCTGGGACGCGTGACGGGGGGCGATCCGTCATCCGGCGAAGCCGCTGGACCGGCCGCGGTCCGCGAGATCCAGGACGTTGCCGATGCCCTGGTGGACCCGGGCCGCGCAGGGGACTGGACGCACGCGATGATGGACCTGGGTGCCACGATCTGCCGTCCCGTCCGGCCCGCGTGTGCCGCGTGCCCGGTGCAGGCGTGGTGCGCGTTCGCAGGCGGCGCTGCGCGCGTGTCGGAGGCACCGGTCCGGGCGGCCGCCTCGCGGGCTGCCGGCCGGCGCGCGGTCCCGTTCGAGGCCACGACCCGCTGGCTTCGCGGGCGGATCGTGGACCGCCTGTGCAGCGTGCCCCCGGGCACGAGCGTCGCGTTCGACGGACCGCTGGGCCTGCACGCTCCGGCGGCCGTGTCCGCGGCGCTGGCATCGCTCGCCGTGGACGGCCTCGTGGAGCTCGATGGGAGCGGCGCCGCGCGGCTCGCCGGGGAGCGCCCGTGACCGGGACCCGCCTCTGGATCGACGCGCTGCACGACCTCGTGATCGTCTACCTGACCGGAGCCTGGGGGTACCCCGCCGCCCGGATCGATCGGGCATTCCGGGCCGTCTACGCGGCGCGTCCGGTGAACAGCGCCGCGTGGCGCTGCCTCGTCGCGCGCGGCGCGGCCGAACGTCGCGGTACGGGCAGAGCCGCGCTCGGTCGGCAGCGCCGGGGCCCACGACCCGCTCGCCCGCGAGGTCCGTCTCCTCGGCGCGCTCCTGGGCCAGGTCATCGTGGAGCAGGAGGGCGAAGCCGCCCTCGACCTCGTCGAGCGGGTCCGCCGGCGGACCATCGCGCTCCGCCGCGATCCCGATCCGGCCCTGCGGGCGGCCCTCGACGCCGACCTCGCAACCCTTGGCGGACCGGAGATCGCCACGCTCGCCCGCGCGTTCTCCACCTACTTCCAGCTGGTCAACCTGGCCGAGGAGAAGGAACGCGTCCGCCAGCTCCGGCGGCGAGCCCGGGTCGCCGGGCGGACGCCGATGGACGATACGCTCGACGAGGCCGTGACCCTGCTGCGCCGGGGCGGCCTGTCGCGGGCCCAGATTGCCGGGCGGATGGCCGGGCTGCGCATCTCGCCGGTGATGACGGCGCACCCGACCGAGGCGCGGCGACGGACCGTCCTCGTCGCGCTTCGGCGCGCGTATGCCCTGCTGGACCGCCTGGACGACCCGCGGCTGACGCCCGCCGACGACACGGCCGTTCGCCGGCGCCTGCGGGAGGAGATCACGCTGCTGTGGCGAACGGCCGACCTTCGCCAGGCCCGCCCGACCCCGCTCGACGAGGTCCGCTCCGCGATGGTCTTCTTCGACGGGACGCTCTTCACGGCGACGCCGGACCTGTACCGGACGGCCGACGCTGCGCTCGACATCGCCGACCTGTCGCCGGCAGGTCGCGGCGCCGGAGGGCCACCGGGGCCCGGGCCGACGGCCGACCTGGGTCGGACGGGGACGCGCCCGCCCGCGTGCCCCGCATTCCTGTCGTGGGGCTCCTGGATCGGCGGCGATCGCGACGGCCATCCGTACGTGACCGCCGAGATCACGTCCGAGGCGTTCCGGATCCAGGCGGATCACCTGCTGCACGGCTACGAAGCCGTCGCGCACCGCCTCATGGCCACGCTCGCTGCCCGGCCGCGCGCGGGGGTGCCCCTGGCGCCGGCGCTCGCGCGACAGCTCGCGCGTGACGAGGACGACCTGCCCGATTCGATGCGCGAGATGACGGCCCGCTTCCCCGATGAGCCGTACCGCCGGCGGCTCGGGGCCATCGCCGAGCGCCTGCGGCGAACGCGCGCGTATCTCGCCGAGCAGCCCGGGCCGCAGGGCGGGCGCTACACGAGCGCCACCGAGCTCCTCGCCGAGCTCGCGGACCTGCGCGAGGCGCTGGTCGCGGATGGCCTTCAACGGTTGGCATTCGGCGTGCTCCAGGAGTTCCGCTGGCAGGTGGAGACGTTCGGGTTCCATCTCGCGTCGCTCGAGGTCCGCCAGCATGCGGAGGTGCACCGGACCGCGCGGTCGGCGCTCGAGGCGACGCTCCCGGATCTTGCGCGGATGGTCGCGCCGGGCGTGTCTGCGGCCGAGGTGGTCGCGACGTTCCGGGCGATGGCCGCCCTGCAGCGGCGTGCCGGCGAGGAAGCGTGCCATCGCTACGTCATCAGCTTCACGACCGGCCCCCGGGACGTCGCCACGGTCCTCTGGCTGGCGGCGCGCGCCGCCGATCCGGCCATCCCGGCGAGCCTGACCAGCGGGTACGGGCCGGGCACCCCGACGCTCGACGTGGTGCCGCTCTTCGAATCCGCGGACGCGCTGGAGCAGGCCGGCTCGATCCTCGCGGCCCTCGTCGCCGACCCCGCGTACCGGGCCCACCTCCGCGAACGCGGCGATCGGCAGGAGGTGATGCTCGGCTACTCGGACTCGAACAAGGAGTCCGGCTATCTCGCGGCGAACTGGCTGCTCTACCGAGCCCAGGAGGACCTCGTCGCGGCGGCCCGCGCGGGTGGCGTCCAGCTGACGCTCTTCCACGGTCGCGGCGGAGCGATCGGGCGCGGCGGTGGCCCGACGCATCGCGCGGTGCTGGCGGCGCCGGATGGCGCGGTCGACGGGCGCCTGAAGCTCACCGAGCAGGGCGAAGTGATCGCCGCCCGCTACGCGAACCCGGAGATCGCGCGTCGCGGCCTGGAGCAGGTGACGTCCGCGACGCTCCTGGCGGGGGCGAACGTCGGCGACGAAGCGGTCGCGGCGGCCGCCTCCGCGGACGGGCGCGCGGTCATGGATGAGCTGGCAGCCGAGGCGCGGCGGGCATACCGCGCCCTGGTCTGGGACGACCCCTCGTTCGAGCGCGTCTTCGCGGAGGCGACGCCCATCGCGTCGATCTCCGGTCTCCGGCTCGGCTCGAGGCCCGCCGCCCGCGGTCTCGACGCGGCCGGCCGCCAGGACGCGGCGCCGGCGAGCGGCACGGGCGTGGCGGCAGCGCGCGGTACGGGCGTGGCGGCCGTGCCCGACATTCGGGGAACCGCGGTGACCGCGCCGGCCGCGCGCGCTGCTGCCACCTCGGCCGCTCGGCTGACCGCGGCTGCTACCTCGACCGCTGGAGCGTCCGCGGCCATCGCCCCGGTGGCCGCCTCGCTCGCGTCGCTGCGCGCGATCCCCTGGGTCTTCGCCTGGACACAGGTTCGGCTCAACCTGCCTGGATGGTACGGCCTGGGGAGCGCGCTCGCGGCATTCGAGCGGGCGCACGGCGAACCCGGCGTGGCCCGGCTCGCGGCGCTCCACAGGACCTGGCCGTTCTTCCGCGGCCTGCTCCAGAACGCGGAGGTCGCCCTTGCCCGCAGCGACCTCGCGGTTGGCAGGCGCTATTGCGCGCTGGCCGGCGCGGACGGCACGCGCCTGGCCGAGGGGATCGAGGCGGAGCACGCCCGGACCGTCCGGCTCCTGGGTCGAATCTCGGGCCGGTCCGCGCTGCTTGACGGCGTGCCGGCGCTCCAGCGGTCGATCGCCCTGCGCGCGCCGTACCTCGACCCGCTCAACGAGCTCCAGGTCCTGCTGCTCGGGCGTCTGCGTGGGCTGCCGGACGACGCTCCCTCGAGGCCCGAGCTCGAGCGGCTGGTCGGGCTGACGATCAGCGGAATCGCGGCCGGCGTCCAGGGGACCGGGTAGGGGACCGGGGCGGAGCCGTCGGTGATCGTCCGCGGGTCGGAGCGAGGAGCGCCGCGCATGCCGACCCGCTACCCTTGCGTCCGCCCATGACGATTCCTGATCGCGCTCCCCGAGCCACGCGCGGACCGAGGCTGCCCGCGGACGACCCGGCCGTGTTCGGGCTGGACCTTGCCGGGCTGGCCGCTCGCTGGTCGGAGGCGATGCATCGCGCTCCGATCACTGCGGCCGAGATGACCGGCGCCGACGCGAAAGCCCAGCGCCTGGGGGTGAGCGGAGGCCGGCTCATGGAGCATGCCGGGACCGCGGTCGCTGCCGCGGCGCGCGCGCTCATCGTCGCTGCCGAGGCGGCGTCGGCCACCGAGGCGGCGTCGGCTGCGAACGTCGCGTTGGCCGCGGATCGACAGGGGCTCGACACGGGCGTCGCGCTCGAATCGGGTCCCGGGCTGGACAGGGGCCTCAACGGCCACACGGACCCCGCCCAAGACGAGGTGGAGCGAGTCGCTGGGCCCCCGGCGGATCCACGGCCGGCGATGGCTCAACCGCGTCCCGTCGCTGCTGCAGCGCCCGAGCGGCATGCGCCCGGAACGGTGCTGATCCTGTGCGGACCGGGCAACAACGGCGGCGACGGCCTCGTGGCCGCCCGGCGACTGGCCGCGCTCGGGATCCGGGTCGCGGCCGTCCTCGTCTCGACCGGCGCGCGCCCAGGAACGCCCGACGCGGCGCGGAACTGGGATCGGCTTGGTGCGGTGCCGTCGGTGGAGCGGATCCACGCATCGTCGGGCCGGGACATTGCGACCTTAGGCCAGGGCATCGAGCGTGCCGCGCTCGTGGTCGACGCCCTGCTCGGGACGGGGGTGCAGGGTTCGCTCCGGGAGCCGGTCCGGTCCGCCGTTGAGCTGTGCCTCCGCGCACGGGCCGCGGGCGTGCCGGTGCTCGCGGTGGACACGCCGACGTCGTGCGACCTGACGTCGGGGGAGCTGTCCGAGCCGGTCGTTCGCGCCGACGTCACGATCACGTTCCACCGACCGAAGAAGGGGCTGCTCACTCGACGCGGACGCCTGGTCGCGGGCCGCGTCCTCGTGGCGCCGATCGGGATCCCGGCGGAGGCCGATCGTGAATGACAGCTCGCGCGGCCCGGGCTGGCGCGAGGTCCTGGTCATCGCGGCCGCCGTGGTTCTCGTGGTCTTCGCGGTCGAGCTCGCGAGCGCCGTCTTCCCGCCGGTCCACGACGCCTTCGTCAGCTTCCCGACGACGATCGTCGTCCTCGTGGCGGGCACGATCGGGGTCCTGGCATTCGCGATCCTCGGGCGCCCACGCTGACGGTCCCGGCCGCGGGGCCGTCGCTGCCCCGGGGCCCGCTCGCGCGAGATGCGCCGCTCAGCTGGCGCGTCCCTTCGGGCGTCCAGGTCGTCGCGGCCGATCGACCAGGGGGGAATGGGCCGCACCTCACCGGCGTGCCGACGGACGCGAAACGGCCCGGGCGGCGAGGCCCGGGCCGTTCGATCGCGGTTCGCGTGTCCCTACGAAGCCGGAGTGCCGCTCCCCTTGAGCGCGGCGAGGCGCGCCTCGACGTCGGCGTCGGCCGAGATGTCCTCGAGGCCGTCGAACTGCGCGTCGAGCGAGCTCGCCGCGACCTCCTGCATCCCGCGGACCTGGGCCTCGTCGCGACGGATCTTCTCCTCGTAGCGCGAGACCTCGCTGGTCGGGTCGGTGGCGTTGATGCTCTTGAGCGACTGCTGGACCTTGGCCTGGGCATCGGCCATCTTCGCCCGGGCGACCAGCTCGTTGCGCTTCTGGACGAGCTCCTCCCGCTTCTCGCGCATCCCGTTGAGGCCGTCCTTGAGCTTGTTCGTGAGCTCGGTCTGGCTCGCGATCTGCGCCGCGAGGCTCTTGGCCTGGTCCTCGAACCCGATCTGGCGCTTGAGCGCCACCTTGGCCAGGTTGTCGAAGCGATCGGCCTCGGCCGTGTTGCCGGCCGCCCGCAGCTCGTCGGCCTTGTGCGACGCGGCGAGCGCCTTGCCGCCCCACTCGGCGACGCCCGCCTGGGCGGTGCTCGCGTCGTCTTCGGCGAGGCGGAGGTTGCCGATCGTCTGCGCGACCGCCTGCTCGGCCTCGGCGATGTTGTTCGTGTAGTCGCGGACCAGCTGGTCCAGCATCTTCTCGGGGTCCTCGGCGCCGTCGATCAGCGCGTTGACGTTGGCCCTGACGAGGTTCCCGATCCGTCCGAGGATGTTGTCGCCCATTGCAGTGCGTCCCTTTCGTTCCTGTCCCGCAGCACCGGCCCGTCCGAAGCCGCGAAGATCTCGAGCCGTCCATGCTAGCCCACGGCGCTACCGATCGGCCGTGCTCACCACCGACCTCCCCCGGACGACCCGCCGCCCCCACCGAAGCCGCCGCCCCCGGACGACCCGCCGCCCCAGCCGCCGCCGAAACCACCGCCGCCGAACCCCCCGCCGCCGAACCCGCCGAAGCCGCCGCGACCCCCGCCGCTGAGCATGCCGCCGATGATCCCGCCGAGGATCGCCCCCGCGATGTCGCCGCCGACCCCGGCACCTCCGCCGCGGCCCCCGCGACCGCCGCCGTGCCACGGGTCGTCGTAGCGTCCGTAGTCGTCAGCGGCGGCCTGGTACGCGGCATTCGCGAGCTGGGTCGCCTGGTCGGCTTCCCGGGCCGCGCCGACCGGGTCGGCAGTGCCCGCGGCGACCGCCTGGTCCAGGTGTCGCTGCGCCTCGGCAAGCCGCGTGCGCGCGTCCGTGCCCACGGCCCCGCGCCGGGTCGCGATGAAGTCCGACGCCCGCGTGAGCGTCGCCTGGGCCGCCCTGATCGAGGCATCCAGCCGGGCGGCGTCCCGGGTGCGCTGCTCGTTCGCGGTCCGCTCGGCAGCGAGTGCCGCATCCGCGATCGTGTGGGCATCGCGCGCCTGTGCGAATGCCGCGGCGACGTCCGGCTTCGGGCCGGCGAGCGCCGAACGCGCACCGGCGAGCAGCGTGGCTGCCTGCGCGAGCCGCCCGGCGAGCGTCGGATCGGGCGAGCCGGACGCCGCCTGCGTGGCCTGGGCGAGGTCGCGATCGGCGTCGACGAGCATCTGGCCGACCTGCGCCTTCGCGCCGTCCAGCTCCGTCGCGAGCCGGTCGATCGCGTCGAGAAATGTCGTGCCCTGGCCGAGCGCGTCCTGCCCGAGGCGTGCGGCGCGACCGGCGGTCTGCGGGTTGTTCGCGGCGATCGCCTTGGCACCCTCGTCGACGGCCTCGCGCACGGCGGCGAGGCGCTTCTGCGCCTCGTCGATGTTGGGGGCGACCGCGTGCCAGCTCGCGTCGGCGTAGGCGGACAGGCGGGCCATCCCGGCCTCGGCCGCCGGGAGGCGCGCCTCGAGGGCGTCGGCCTGGGCGGGCAGCGCGGCGAGGATCTGGGGCGCCTTCGCCTCGATCTCGCGGAGCCGCTCGAACTCCTCCTTCACGTCGTCGAGCCGGGCCTGCGCGCGGCGGCATCCACGGACGAGCTCCTCGAGCATCCGCCGGTGCGTGGCCGCGTCCTCCGGGACGGCGTCGTCGAGCTGCTGGCGGAGCTTGAAGGCGGCCGCAAGGTCGCCCTTCGCCGCCACGATGACAGCCTGGAACGGAGCGATCTCGTCGTCGCCGAACTGGGCCTGGGCGAACCCGAGCTCCTGCTCGCTGTCGCGGACGGCGTCGTCCGTCTGGACGAGCGCCTGGTTCGCGAGGGTCTCGAGGTCCGGGGTCTTCATGGCCGCGATGTCATCCACGGGTCCGCCGGCCCCGGCGACCGCGGCTCCGGTCGCGGCCTGCCGGTTCCGGCCGAAGAGGAACCACCAGCCCAGCGAGGCGATGACAGCGACCAGGAGCAGCACCACCAGGAGCGTGCCGAGCGGATCGCCGCCCGATGCCGGCGCGCCCGAGCCGCTCGTTGACCCGGTCGGAGCCGGGGCGCCTGTGCCCCCGCTCGCCGCGCCGGTGATCGCGTCACGAATGCCCGCGGCGGTCGCGACGATGGCGCCGCCGTTCTCGCTCGCGCGCAGGCCGGGCTCCAGGTCCGCGCCGAGGATCGTGTCGAGACGCGCGTTCGTGAGCGGGATCGCGTCCGACTTCCAGTAGCCGTAGGCATGGTCGGTCATCGCGAGGACGAGCAGCAGGTCGTTGCCGCCGAAGCCGTTGAGCTTCGCCGTCTGTGTCGCGAAGTCGGGTGCGGAGAGGCCGCCAGTGGTATCGGTGAACCAGACCCACAGCTGGACGTTGGCCGCGCGCTGGAGGTCGTCGAGCGCCGGCTGCACCGATGTCGCGCCGCCGCTGATCGCCCCGACGTCGTCCGTGACCTGCGCGGAGAGGCGCCGGGGGCTGGACCCGAGGACGGTCGCGGAAAGGGCCGCGATCAGCAGCAGCGCGCCGGCCAGCGCCGCCACGGTGCGCGCGGCCAGCCGTCGTCGGGGTGGTTGTGCGATGAGCGTCGACATCGTGGTTGCATCTCGTCATGGAGCGGCGACCGCCGCGGATGATGCATTGTCGCGCGGGCGTGGGTTCGCGGCAGCGCGTTCGCGCCGGGACCATGGGCCCCGGCTGACGCGACTCGCGTGGCAGCCCGCGCGCCCGTGGAACGCCCGCGCTACCATCGAGGCGTGATCCCTCCCCCCACCGGCCGGTCGGCTGCGGCCGCCCCCGGATCGGCGCCCGGACCCGGTCGCGCGCTTCCCGCGCGGCACCCCTCCGGCGCCCGAAAGGTGCCCTGATCCATGGCTGTCGGCTCGTCCAACTCGTTCGATCTCGTGGTTCTCGGCGCCGGGACCGGCGGCTACACCGCGGCATTCCGGGCTGCCCAGCTGGGCATGAAGGTCGCCCTCGTCGACGAGGACAAGATCGGCGGCACCTGCCTCCACCGTGGGTGCATCCCGACGAAGGCGCTCCTCGAATCGGCCGACTTCGCGAACCGCGTCCGGACCCGAAGCCGCGAGCTGGGAATCCTGCTTCCCGGAGAGGCCGCGGTGGACTACGCGGTGATCGCGGCCCGCAAGGACCAGGTTGTCCGCCGGATGTGGACGGGCCTCAAGAGCCTGATCGGCAAGAACAAGGTCGAGTGGGTGGCGGGCCGAGGGCGACTGGAGGGACCGGGCAAGATCCGGGTCCGCCTCCACGGCGAGGACGGGACGCCGGGCGGCGGCGGCGAGCGGTTGCTGGAGGCGACCGACGTCATCCTGGCCACGGGGTCCCGCGTCAAGAGCCTCCCCGGGATCACCCCCGACGGCATTCGCGTCCTGACGTCCGATGACGTGCTGCGCCTTGCCGAGCTGCCGTCGAGCATGGTCATCATCGGCGCGGGCGCAGTCGGCTGCGAGTTCGCCTCGTGCTTCCATGACCTGGGCGTGAAGGTGACCCTCCTCGAATACCTGCCCGCGATCGTCCCGCTCGAGGATCGCGACGTCTCCAGGGAGGTGGAGAAGAGCTTCCGGCGGCGCGGCATCGACGTGATGACGAACGCGCGCTTCGACGCGAAGTCACTGGCAGTCGGGGACGACGGGATTCGCCTGACGGTCGGACCGGAGGGCGGAGAGGCGAAGGAGGTCGGCGCGGACGTCCTGCTCGTCGCTGCCGGGCGCGCGGCCAACATCGAGGACCTGGGGCTCGAGACCACGCGCGTCGTGACCGATCGCGGGGTCATCGTCGTCGACGGCCACATGCGCACCGCCGAGCCCCACGTCTGGGCGATCGGCGACATCGTGGGCGGGCTGTGGCTGGCCCACACGGCCGGGCACGAGGGGCTGACCGCGGTCCACACGATCGCTGGCGATCCCGACGTCCACGCCATGGACTACGACGCGCAGCCGCGGGCCACGTACTGCCGGCCGGAGATCGCGTCCGTCGGCCTCACTGAGCAGGAATGCGAGAAGCGCGGGCTGCCCGTCAAGGTCGGGAAAGTCCCATTCCAGGCGATCGCGAAGGCCGTGATCGGAGGCGACTACGAGGGCTTCGCGAAGGTGATCGGCAACGCCGAGACGGGCGACACGCTCGGGGTGCACCTCGTCGGGCCGCACGCCACCGATCTCATCGCCGAGGCCTCGCTGGCGGGATCCCTCGAGGCGCAACCGTGGGAGATCGGGGCAGCGACCCATCCGCACCCGACCCTCTCGGAGGTCCTGGGCGAGGCCGCGATGGCCGTCGACGGGCGCTCGATCAACTTCTGACCTTCGCCTTCGCGAACTCGCCCCCACCCCCGGGTGGGACGGCAGGGGCCACCCGCGGGCGTTGGACCGCCCCGCCGTGGCCGGCCGGGACGAGGCGGCCGGCGGGCGACGGGGCGTACCGGCCGACAGGACACGCTCCAGCCTGCCCGGGCTTCGCTGCCCACCGAGCAGGCATCCCGCTCGCCACGCGAGCCACGCGCCTGTAGATTCCGCGGATGACGAGCGGCCGCGACGCTGATCCGGTCCAGCGCTCGGGACTCCCGGCAGCCCGGCTGCGCGAGATCTACCGGTTGATGACGCTGGCCCGGGCGCTCGATGAGCGCGCCTGGATCCTGAACCGGTCCGGCCGCGTCCACTTCGTGATCAGCGCCCAGGGCCACGAGGGCGCCGAGGCCGGGATCTGCGCCGCGGTCACCCCCGGGCGCGACTGGCTGCTGCCCTACTACCGGTCGATGGCCGCGATGCTCTCGTTCGGGATGACGCCGCGCGAGCTGATGCTCCAGCAGTTCGGTCGGGCCGACGATCCCGGCTCGGGAGGGCGCCAGATGCCGGCGCACTACGGCGGGGCGGCGTACCGGATCTTCAGCAGCTCCTCGCCGGTCGGCACGCAGGCGCTCCATGCGGCGGGGATCGCGCTGGCGGCGAAGCTCCGGGGCGAGCCGCAGGTCGCGGTCGTGATGATGGGGGAGGGTGCCTCGAACCAGGGCGACGTCCACGAGGCGCTCAACTTCGCGGGGATCCACCGCCTCCCGATGGTCCTCGTCGTCGAGAACAACGGGTACGCGATCAGCGTGCCTGCCGAGAAGCAGCTCGCGGTCCGCGACCTGGCGGTGCGCGCAGCCGGCTACAACATGCCGGGCGTGACCGTGGACGGGACCGACGTCCTGGGCTGCTACCTCGCGATGCGTGACGCGGTCGCCCGCGCGCTTGCCGGCGACGGGGCCACGTTCATCGAGGCGAAAGTGACACGCCTGACCGGCCACTCGTCGGACGACCAGCAGACGAAGTACCGGACCGAGGACGACCTCGCCGAGGGTCGCGGGCGCGACCCGCTTCCCGCGTTCCGCGACGAGCTTCGGGCGGCGGGCCTCCTGGACGAGGCCGCCGAAGCCTCGATCGCCGCCGATGTCCGCGCACTCGTGGACGACGCGACCGACTTCGCGGAGGCGGCCGCGGACCCCGACCCCGCAACGTTGACGCGCCACGTCTACGCGGAGGCGGACGACACGGGCCAGCTTCACCCGCAACCCGGACCGGGTCCGGCCTGATGGCCATCCACACGTTCATCGAGGCGATCCGCGAGGGGCTCCGGGACGAGATGCGTCGCGACGCCGCCGTGATCGTGCTCGGCGAGGACGTCGGCAAGAAGGGCGGCGTTTTCTTCGCCACGGATGGGCTCTGGGCGGAGTTCGGCGACGACCGGGTCATTGATACGCCGCTGACGGAGTCCATGATCGCGGGCGTGAGCATCGGCGCGGCGGCCAACGGGCTGCGGCCGGTGGCCGAGATCCAGTTCGCCGACTTCATCTTCCCCGCGATGAACCAGATCATCCAGGAGGCGGCGCGGATCCGCTACCGCAGCAACGGGACGTTCGGTTGCCCGATCACGATCCGGGCGCCGTTCGGGGCCGGCGTCCACGGCGCGCTCTACCACAGCCAGTCGGTCGAGGCGTTCTTCGCCCATGTGCCCGGCCTCAAGGTCGTGATCCCGTCGACCCCGTACGACGCGAAGGGGCTCCTCCGATCGGCGATCCGGGATCCCGACCCCGTGATCTTCCTCGAGCACAAGAAGCTCTATCGCAGCGTCCGGGGCGAGGTGCCCGACGGCGAGTACACGGTGCCCCTCGGCCGCGCCACGGTGACCCGGGAGGGAAGCCGGGTCACGCTCGTGACGTACGGCCTGATGGTCCATTACGCGCTCGACGCGGCGGAGCGCGTGGCGGGGGAGGGGATCGAGACCGAGGTCGTGGACCTTCGCACCATCCGGCCGCTCGACGCCGGCACGGTGCTCGCCTCCGTCCGCAAGACCGGCAAGTGCCTGATCGTCCACGAGGACAACCGCTTCGGCGGCTTCGGGGCGGAGGTCGCAGCGCTCGTGGCGGAGGAGGCGTTCGACTACCTCGACGGCCCGGTCACCCGCCTTGCCGGCGCGGAGGCGCCTGCCGCGCCTTACGCGAACAGCCTCGAGGAGGCGTTCCTGATCACTCCCGAGAAGGTCGCGGCGGCGATCCGCACGCTCGCGGCGTACTGATCCAGCTTCCCAAGGCAGGCGGGGGAAGAGCGCCGATCCCAGGGCTGCAGACGCGCCGCGGGCTCGATCCGCCTGCCTCATCGGCATCAGGCCCACTGATGGATCTCGGGTCGAGGAGCACGCGTTCGACGCCGGATCACGGTTTCGTCGTCGAGCAGAGCGTGACATGCTCCCATTCGATCAGCCGGCCTGATGCCATCAGACGTGCCGATGGAACCTGCCGGCCCGACCGCCTTGAGTGCCGATGGACGCGGGATGGGCCACACTATCGGGGTCCGGGCGCCGCTGAACCGGCCGGGCGCCCGACGCGTACGAACACTGAACGCGGGACCCCGTCCCGCGGAGGAGGGACTCCGTGGCGAAGGTCACGATGCCACAGCTCGGCGAGAGCGTCGCCGAGGGCACGATCGGCCGCTGGCTCAAGAAGCCCGGCGACCGGGTGGAGAAGTACGAGCCGATCGTCGAGGTGGTCACCGACAAGGTGAACGCCGAGGTCCCATCCCCGTTCGCCGGCATCCTCACCGCGATCCTCGCGGAGGAGGGCGCGGTCGTCCCCAACAACGCGGAGATCGCGGAGATCGAGACCACCGAGGCCGAGGCCGCGCCCGTGCCGGCCGCGACCCCGCCGCCCGCCTCGGCCGCCGCCCTGACCCCCACGGGAAACGCGGCAACCACGCCGCCCGCCCCGACGGTCGCCCCCGCGGCGCCCGCACAGGCCGCCACGGCGCCGGCCCCGATGCCCCGCGCCGAGGCTCGTGACGCGGCAACCGACCCGGAGCCATCGACCCTCCCGGGAGCCGCCGATCCCGATGCGCGCATGACGCCGGCCGTCCGGCGGCTGCTCCGCGAGCACGGCCTCTCGGCCGCCCAGGTCCCCGGCACGGGCGGTGGGGGCAGGATCACCCGCGACGACGTGCTCGCGGTGGTCGAAGCGATCCGTACCCGTGGGACGGCCGCCGCGATCGCGGCGCCCGCCGCCGCCCCGGCCGTGGCAGCCGGGTCCGCACCAGCCGGGGCGACGGCCGCCGAGGCCCGCACCGCGCCGACGTCGTCCGGCCCCGTCGTCGCCTTCCCGCCCGGCGCGGACGAGGTCCTCGTGCCGATGACCAAGATGCGCAAGGGGATCGCGGCACAGATGACGCGAGCGCTCCAGGTGCCGCATGCGTACGTGCACGTCGAGGTGGACGTCACGAACCTTGTGCGGCTGCGGGACTCCGTCAAGCGCGGGTACCAGGCGCGCGAGGGGATCTCGCTCAGCTACGTGCCGTTCGTGATGAAGGCCGTCGTCGAGGCGCTCCGGCGGCAGCCCACGTTCAACGCCGTGTGGACCGACGACGGGCTGCTGGCCAAGCGCCGCGTCAACCTGGGCGTGGCCGTGGCCGTCGACGACGGCCTGATCGTGCCGATCGTCCGCGACGTCGACCAGCTCTCCATCAACGGGATCAACCGCGCCGTGGCCGAGGTCGCGGTCCGCGCCCGCGCCAACCGGTTCCGCGCCGACGACTTCGGCGGCGGGACGTTCACGGTGGACAACACGGGCTGGTTCGGCAGCAACCTGACGATGCCGATCATCAACGTCCCCGAGGTGGCGATCCTCACGATGGAGGCGATCACCAAGCGCCCCGTGGTACTGGAGACGTCGCAGGGCGACGTCATCGCCATCCGCCCCGTCATGAACATCGTGATCGGCATCGACCATCGCGCCAACGACGGTGCGCAGGCCGGGTACTTCCTCCGCGACGTGAAGTCGTGGCTCGAAGGCATCGGCCCTGACACGCCGATCTACTAGGGGCACGGTGGCCGACCCGGGGAGCGACGTCTCGGACGAGGGGCAGGACGCCACCCGCGCGCGGATGTCGATCGCCGAGCGGGCCGCGCGCCGCGAACGGGTCCTGGGCGACCGGGACCGCTTCTCGAGCCTCGTGCGCGTCCTGCGCGCCGGACGCGAGATCCCGCTCGAGCCGCGCCGTCGCCACGGCCTCACGTTCCTCGACGACCTGGCCTGGAACCCGATCGCGACCCGGCTCACCGTTCTCGTCGTCGTGGTCATCCTCGTCGCGATCGGCGCCAAGCTCGGCGGCGACTGGCTGCGCGAGCGGTCCGTGGCAACCTGGAGCGGTCCGACGGCCACGGTGACGTCCGGGCAGCGCCTCGATTCGTGCCCGGACGCCGGTGCGATCGCCCAGGTCGACACGTATCCGAGCTGGCTCCGCTACGGGGGCCACGTCTACCTCCGAACCGACACGACTCGGCCGGGCCTGATCGACGGGGTCTCGTACGTCGACAGCGGATACCGGCTCGATCACCTCTTCCTCGTGCTTCTGCGGAACACGCCGGCCGGCCGCGCCGAGCAGGAGGTCATGATCTGGAGCGACGGCGCGATGGCCGGCTACGTCTACACCCAGGCGACGTCGTGCTGAGCCCGGCGGGCCTCGGGCGACCGGCGCCCTACACTGGACGGCGATGAGCCGCGAGCTGCCGATCTTCATGCCGCCCGTCGCGGGCCACGACGTGCATGCCCCGGGCGCGGGCCTGTCGATCGCGATCGGTGGCCTGCCCGAGGCTCCCAGCACCGCGGCGGCGGGCGCCGGGCTTCCCGGCATGGGTCCGGGCTCGCGCCGCCATCCCGACTGGCTCAAGGCGAAGATCGGCGCCGGCGACGAGTACCAGGATCTCCGCCGCCTGGTCCGCGGCCTCAACCTCAACACGGTCTGCGAGGAGGCCCGCTGCCCGAACATCGGGGAGTGCTGGGACCAGCGCACCGCCACGGTCATGATCCTGGGCGACACCTGCACCCGGGCCTGCGGGTTCTGCGCCATCAAGACCGGCAGGCCCACCTGGTTCGACCCCGACGAGCCGCGCCGCGTGGCTGAGGCGGTGGCAGCCATGGGTCTCGAGCACGTGGTCGTCACCTCGGTCGCCCGCGACGACCTGCCCGACGGCGGTGCGAGCGTCTTCGCGGAGACGATTCGGCGCCTGCGCGAGCGCTGCCCGGGGATGGGCGTCGAGGTCCTGATCCCCGACTTCAACGGCGCGGAGGCGCCCCTGCGGACCGTGATGGAGGCGGGACCGGACATCCTCAACCACAACGTGGAGACGGTCGAGCGCCTCCAGGCGCCCGTCCGCAAGCGTGCCCGCTACGACCGCAGCCTCGGCGTGCTGGAACGGGCAAAGGCCTACGCGGCCGAGCTGGGCCGCGAAGCCAGCACGAAGAGCTCGATCATGGTCGGCCTCGGCGAGGAGCGCGCCGAGCTCTCCCGGGCGTTCCGCGACCTGCGCGCCGTCGACTGCGACATCCTCACGATCGGGCAGTACCTGCGGCCCACGGTCGCCCACCTTCCGCTGGTCCGCTACTACCATCCCGACGAGTTCGCCGACATGAAGGCCGAGGCGCTCGCGCTCGGCTTCCGCCACGTCGAATCGGGGCCG
The DNA here is from genome assembly GCA_963850035.1 of uncultured Chloroflexia bacterium. Classification (GTDB taxonomy): domain Bacteria; phylum Chloroflexota; class Limnocylindria; order Limnocylindrales; family CSP1-4; genus CTSoil-043. The sequence continues at coordinate 42,479 of CAWKJP010000001.1, forward strand.
CTGGTGCGCTCCTCGTATCACGCGCGGGACCAGGTCCCGGGCGCCGCGCAGCGGGCGTTGCGGCGCCGGGCGGAGGTCGACGCGGACGGCAGGGTGATCCCCGCCGCGACGGCCTGAGAGGTTGTGAACGAACCTTTCGCTGCGAGCGATCAAGGGGCCGTGGCGCAGAGTAGTGACCGCTTGGGCGGTTGGGTCGGGCGCCCACGCGCACCGGGCTGGTCGAGGCCGTGGGACGGTCCCGCTCCAGGCTGAGCAGGGGCCTCGATGTCCCTCGGCTGGTCCTATCCGGTCGCTCCAGCCCGGATCGCGAGCGTCCGGTCGAGGTTGTGGGCGAGGGCGAACCAGAGCAGGACCGAGCGGACCTTCTCGAGCCCCCGGACCCGGTACTGCTGCAGGCCCCGATTGCGGGCGAGGGCGTTGACCCACTCGGCGGTGGCGGCCCGGAGGCGGTAGGTGAGCTGGCCCTCGGGGGTCTCCATGCGGGCGCGCCAGGCGTCGAGCCCGCCTCCGCGAGCACGCCGGTCGCGTGGGTCGCGCCGCTGCCGGACGGGCGGAGGGGCGTAGACCGCGGTCCCGCAGGCCTCGAGGCGCTCGATCTCGGCGAGGGTGACGTAGCCGCCGTCGGCAAGCATCTCGGCCGCCCGGCGGCCAAACGCGCGTTCGAGGCGATCGAGCGCCGGGCCGAGCTGCCCCTGATCGGACCCGACGTTCGTGACGCTGACCCCGCAGACGAGGCCGCTGGCGACGTCGGTCGTGAGCTGGCCGTTGTACGCAGGACGGTAGCCGCCGTCGCCCATCCTCATGACCCGGGCCTCGGGGTCGGTCGTGGAGACCCGGGCTTCCGACACGGGACGAGTGGGGTGCGGGTTCCGGCGCTTGACGGCCTCGAGGTCGGGCAGGACCTCGAGCGCTCGCCGGGCGCGGCTCTCGCGCTCGCGGGCCGCGCGCTCGCGGGCCGCGGCAACCCGCCGGCTGGTGGCCCCGGGATCGTCGTCGAGCTCAGCCCGCAAGGCCGCCACCTGCGCGGTGGCGTCCTCGAGAGCCCGCCCGAGGCCGCGCCGGCCCCGGTATGAGCCGGCCCCTGCCGAGGCCCGTACCCGGACCCCGTCGTGGGCCACTCGGGCCAGGCTCACCTCGCCGGTGGAGAGGAGTGCCGCCACGCTCTGGCAGAGGAGCTCGTCGAGCAGGTCCGCGGCCGCCACCCGGAAGTCGGCGAGGGTGTGGTAGTTGACCCCGACGCCGCCGGCGATCCAGCGGTACGCGTCGTGCTCGTCGCACAGGCGGTCGAGGGCCCGCGCCGAGCCCACCCCCTCGAGCGTGGCGAACAGCCAGAGCGCGACGAGGATCGCGGGGTCGATCGGGGGGCGGCCGGAATGACCCTCCGTGGCCAGGATCCTCGCGTGGAACGCGGAGAGATCGAGACCCTCGACGAAGGCCCACACGAGGCGCGCCCGGTGATCGGGCGGCAGGAGGCTCTCCAGGTCGGACGGGCGGAGGCTGATCTGCTCGCGGCGAGGATGCTGGAGCCTCGGTCGACCCCGCCCCTCGGGTCCCCTCGTCGTCGGCTCGCTGGGCGGGAGGTCGAACAGCTCATCCATGCCGAGAATCGTAGCTGCCACGCTCAGCTGCGGGAATCCCGCCGGTCGATTAGTTCACAGCCTCTGAGGGCTGGGGCGAGCACCGACGGACCCGGCCGGGAGGATTCGCCCGCGATCGGCCTGGCTGGACCCGGCCGGCGTGGCCGGACCGAGCGGCCCCAGGACCCGGGTCGCCTCGCGGACGCGCGGCCGTCAGAGGATCTTGGAGAGGAAGCTCTTCGTCCGCTCGTGCGTCGGGCTGGTGAAGAAGTGCTCCGGCGTGCCCTCCTCGATGATCTGGCCGTCGTCCATCATCACGACCCGGTCGGCGACCTCGCGGGCGAACCCCATCTCGTGCGTGACGACGATCATCGTCATCCCCTCGCGCGCCAGCTCCTTCATGACCTCGAGGACCTCTCCGATCATCTCGGGGTCGAGCGCGGATGTCGGCTCGTCGAAGAGCATGAGCGCAGGCTTCATGGCCAGCGCCCGGGCGATCGCCACGCGCTGCTGCTGGCCGCCCGACAGCTGGTTCGGGTAGACGTCGGCCTTGGCCGCCAGGCCGACGCGCTCGAGGAGCGCCTGGCCCACCTTCTCCGCCTCGTCGCGGGGCGTGCCCCGCACCTGCATCGGCGCCTCGATGATGTTCTCGAGGGCGGTCATGTGCGGGAACAGGTTGAAGCGCTGGAAGACCATGCCGATCTCCTGGCGCTGGCGGGCGATGTTCTTCTCGCGGTCCTCGACGAGCTTGCCGTTGACCTCGCGATAGCCGATGAGGTGGCCGTTCACGAAGATGCGGCCCTGCCGGATCTTCTCGAGGTGGTTGACGCACCGGATGAAGGTCGTCTTGCCGGAGCCCGAGGCCCCGATGACGACGACGACCTCCTGGCGCTTGACGGTCATCGAGACGCCCTTGAGGACGTGGAGGCGGCCGAACCACTTGTGGACATCGGTCGCCTCGACCACCACGTCGCCCGCCGGCATCGGCGCCCCGCCGATCGCCGAGAGGAGGTCATGCGAGACGGCCATCACCGCCCTCCCGTGATCGCGGGAATGTCCTCCGGGCGGCGGGCCGCGCCGCCGAAGAGCCGCTCGCGGAGGCTGGGACCCGTGCTCGCGCCGGCCGTGCCCTTGGCCAGCTTGCGCTCGATCCAGGCCTGGATGACGGTCCAGATCGTCGTCATGAGCAGGTACCACACGGCGGCGGCCAGGTAGAACTCGAACGGTGCGAAGAACTGTCCCTGCTTGCGGTTGACGATCGTGTACAGCTCCGGAACGGAGATCAGGACGAGGAGCGAGGTGGTCTTCAGCATGTTGTTGAACTCGTTGCCGAGGGGCGGGACGATGACCCGGGCCGCCTGCGGCAGCACGATCCTGCGCATGATCTTGCCGTACGTCATGCCGAGCGCCTTGCCGGCCTCGGCCTGGCCGGGATCGATCGACAGGATGCCGGCGCGCACGATCTCCGCGAAGTACGCGCCCTCGTTGAGGCCGAGGGCGAAGATGCCGGCCTGGATCGCGCCGTCGATCGTCGCCCCGGGCACGGACAGGGCCGGCCACGCGTAGACCTTCGCGACGCTCAGGCCGAAGTAGAAGAGCACGATCTGGACGACGAGCGGCGTCCCCCGGAAGAGCCACACGTAGAGGTTGGCGATGACCCGCAGCGGCATCAGCTTCGCCATCTTGCCGAGGGCGGCGAACGTCCCGAGGACCACGCCGATCACCTGGGACGTGATCGCGATGGAGACCGTCAGCCAGATGCCGAAGCGGATCTTGTCGTCCGGGCGAAGGAGCGTGTCGAAGAAGTAGTTCCAGTTGAGCTTGGGCCCTGAGCCTGCCCCACTCGACGAGCAGGCGGACAGGAACAGGCCCAGGGCCAGGGCTCCGGCCAGCCATACGACGGGCCGGAGCCAGGTGCGGCGCACGGGCAGGGTCATGGACGCTGCTGGCGAGCGCGGACTACTTGATCTTGTTCAGCACGCCGGCGACGGCCGCGGTGACCGCGCCCGAATCGTCGCCGTACTTCTTGAGGATCGTCGTGTAGGTCCCGTCGTTGATCATCGCGACGAGCGCCGCCTGGACGGCTGCCCGCAGGTCCTTGTGGGCCGCATCGTTCTGGACGCTGATGCCCTCGAGGGCGGGAGCGAGCGGTGGGATCGGGGCGAGGTCGAACTGGTCCGGGTGCTGGACCGTGTAGTACCCGGCGACGGGGGAGTCCGCGAAGTACGCGTCGACCTGTCCGGCCTGGAGGGCCAGGAGCGCGTCGCTGTCCTTCTCGAACTCCTTGGTGACGATCGCGGGCTTGCCGGCCTTCGTGCAGGCCTGGGTCAGTCCGGCTCCCTTGTAGTCGCTGGTTCCCTCGAGGTAGTTGGCCTCGGTCGTCCCGGTCTCGGCGCCGATGGTCCTGCCGCACAGGTCCGTGGTCGCAGCAATCCCCTTGGGGTTGCCCTTGGCGACCACGAACGACTGGCCGGCGCTGAAGTACGGGATCATGTCGACCTGCTTCACACGGTCAGACGTGATGTTCTGTGCGCTGATGATGATGTCGCACTTGCTGCCCTGGAGGGCCGCGATGATCGTGTCGAAGACGGTGTTGTTGACCGTCATGTCCAGCCCGAGCCGCTTCGCGATCTCGCCTCCGATGTCGATGTCGGATCCGGTCGGGTTGCCCTGCGCGTCGAAGAACTCCTGGGGCGGATAGGGGACATCCGAGCAGACCGTCAGCTTGCCTGCGGTGACCAGCTCGGCAGCCGGCACGGCGATGGTCGATGCGGCCGGCGACGGGCTCGGGCTCGGCTCGGCAGACGCCGGCGCAGCCGGTGACGGGGACTCCGAGGGTGCCGCGGACGGGGCCGCCGACGCGGCGGCCGACGGGGAAGCGGCTGGAGCCGCCGATGGGGACGGTGTCGCGCTGCCTGAGCATGCGGCCAAGAAGACGGCCATGGCGCCCGCGAGCGCAAGCGCGCGGGAACGCATGATGGACATGAGACCACTCCTCCTCGTGTGTGGACCGGCGATGGACGCAGTATCGCCGTGGTGCCTGCGACCTCCGTCGCAGCATGTCCGAGCGCCTAGAGTAGTCAGTGCACGTGTGCGTGCGCAATACGTTCCCATACCGCAACCCGGCCGCAGCCCTCGACGTGGGCATGCGCGGCCGGGACGGCCGGCCGGCGCGATATCCTGTGCCCATGACCCGTCCGCTGTCGCGCAAGGTGCCGCTCGCGGAGCTGCACTGCCACCTGGGCGGCGCGGTCACGCCTGCGATCATGTGGGGGATCGCCCACAGCCAGGGGATCCGGCTCCCGACGAAGGACTACTGGGAGTTCCGGGACATGATCACGGTCTCCACCCGGCACGGCCATTCCTTCGATGGCTACCTGGACCTGTTCCATTGGACTGAGCTCATCCAGTCGTCCCCGATCGCGATCGAGCGCTCCGTCTACGAGGTGGTCGGCGGGGCCTATCGGAAGAACAACGTCACGACGATGGAGCTCCGCTTCAACCCCATGAAGCGGAACCGGGGCGGCGAGCAGGACCTGGACCACATCATCGCGGCGGCGATGCGCGGGATGGACCGCGCGGTCCTCGAGTATCCGATCCGGCCCGGGCTGATCCTGTGCCTGGATCGCGCCTTCCCGTACCAGCTCAACGAGATCATCGCGGAGAAGGCGATCAGTGGCCGCGACCGCGGCATCGTCGGGATTGACATCGCCGGCCCTGAATCGTCCGGCTTCCGGGTCAAGGAGTACCGACGCCTCTTCCAGCGCGCCCGCCGACATCACCTCGGGATCACCGTCCACACGGGCGAGTCTGGGCCGGTGGAGGAGATCGCGGAGGTCATCGAGGAGCTGGAGCCGGACCGGATCGGCCACGGCGTCAAGGCGGCCTACGACCCGCGGACGATGGCCATGATTCGCGAGCGGGGGATCGTCCTGGAGATCTGCCCGACGTCGAACCTGAACACGCGGGTGGTCTCCGGCTGGGACGAGTTCCGCTGGATCTTCGACACGTTCCGGCGAAACCAGATCCGCTTCACGGTCAATACGGATGGCCCGGAGATGCTCAAGACCTACATCCGCGATGAGCTCGCCATGCTGGGCCGCCTCGGGATCCTCAGCCTCGAGGAGCAGGAAGAGGTGGCCAGGACGGCCATGCAGGCATCGTTCGTGCCCAACGTGAGCGACGTGCCGCTGCCGCGGCTGGAACCGCCGTCCCGCCTGGTCGTGGAGCGCGAGGAAGCCTAGCTTCGAGCGCCCGGCCCGCTGCGGCCAGGCCGGCGGGACGGTCTATCAGGCGTCGCGCGGCTCGATCCGGTAGGTGCAGGACCGATCACCGGCGGCAATGTGCGAGATCCGCGTGACCCGCGCGTGCAGGACCTCCTCGAAGAGCTCCACCTCCGCGCGACACGCGGCGGGATGTCCCGCCGCAGCGCCGAGGATCGCGCAGTTCGCCTCGCGCAGCTCCAGCGGCCCGTCGATCCCGTCGAGCGGCGTGGAGCGGCAGAGATAGCCCGACTCGTCCTGGATGACCGCCAGCTCGCGCACGCGGGCGGCGAGCGTCGGCGACGGCCCCAGCGCCGCCGCGAAGCGGGCCCGGATCCGATTCGCGAGGATCCGGCGGCGCGCCTCGAAGACCGCCTCCACCAGCTGGTCGCCGCCTACCTGTTCGATCAATTCGAGCAGCGTGGTGGCCAGCCCGTCGTAGTTCGCGGGGAGGCTGCACTGCGCCTCTGCGGTCACGTCATAGAGGTGGCGCGGGCGGCCCACGCCGTGGCGGATCGCCTGGCGGATGACGGAGCCGTGCAATTCGAGCGAGCGCAGGCGCTGGAGGACGCTGGCCCGGCTGGCGCCGACCCGCGTGGCCAGCCGGTCGGGGGCGCATGCTCCCATCTCGCGCAGGGCCACGAGGATCGCCCGGTCCAGCCCGTCGTGGGCGGTCCTTGCGTGCGGGCGCGGCAGGTCACTCGCGATGGGATGGCCGCTGGGGTCGGTCATGTCCAACAGGCTAGCACCGTCGCCGGATCGGAGGAGCCGCCGGGTCGGAGGCCTCTCGCCGCGGCCCGTCGAGCCGCGTCGGACGCTCCGGCCGTCTCGCCACGCCGGAGGCACCGGCCGAGCCGCCCCGGCCGGCCATGGCCGCTCGGTCGGTCGATCCCGAGGTCCCCGGGCCGGTGGGGCCGGCAAGGCCATCAGCCGCCCACGGCGGCACGCTGGAGCGCCGTGCGCAGCGCGTCCTTGAACGAGGGCGCCCAGGGGCCGCGGCCGGCAAGCACGTACGGCGGGTCATCGACCGTGCCGAACGTGGAAGGGTCCGTCACGTAGGAACGCGCGCAGGCGTCGATCGTCGACCGCAGCGCGTCGTACGTCGGCTGGTCCTTGAACGCATAGAGGTGGATTCGTACGACGGTCGCCTGGTCCAGCCCGCGTGCATCGAACCCGATCGCGGTGCGGGACAGGCGCTGGTCGTCGCAGCCGGCCTCGCCGCTCACGACGCGGTTGACGTCGATGCCGAGGCTCTCCAGCTCCGCGACGACCCCCGCGAAGTCGGTCGGCGTCGATGGCGCCGTGGTCGGCGTGAACGCGCTGCAGGCGCCAAGCAGGACGGCCATCGACGCGGCGAGCACTCCCGCCCGGACACGTCCCGAGCCCACCGAACGCCGGTCGCCTCGCGCGCGCCCGGCCGCGCGGGCAACCGCGGCGCCGGGATCGCGCGCGCCAGCGCGGGCGCGCATCCCGGGAGGTCGGGTGGGCATCGGATGCTCCTCGTGTCGGGCCAGTCAGGGCAGCTGGTCTCTCGATCGCCCGGAGGCTAGCACGTGCCCGGACGGTCCGGGCGGTACACTCTCGGCGACGCCAGCCTCGGCCGTGACGCGCCGTCCGGCCGGTGCGCCGCACGGTTCCAGCCCGGTTTCCAGGAGGTCGCGTGCCCGAGATCCGCGCGTTCCGTGCGCTGCGCTACAACCGCGACGTCGTGCCGGACCTGGGGCGCGTCGTGGCGCCACCGTACGACGTGATCTCGCCGGCCCAGCGGGCGGTCCTGGCCGGGCGCGACCCCCGCAATGTCGTTGCCATCGACCTTCCCATCGACCTTCCCGGCGCGACGGACCCGGACGACAAGTACCGGGCGGCGGCCCGCACGTTCGCGCAGTGGCGTTCGGACGGGACGCTCAGCAAGGACCCGCGCCCGGCGCTCTACGTGTACGAGCAGGCGTACGTGCTGCCGGGGACCCAGGTCCGCCGGATCCAGCGGGGCTTCTACGCGCGCGTGAAGCTGGAGCCGTTCGGACCGGGCTCCGGGATCCTGCCGCACGAGCGAACCCTGAGCGGGCCGCGCGAAGATCGCCACAAGCTCATGCGGGCGTCGGGCGCCAACTTCTCCGGGGTGATGGGGCTCTACTTCGACGAATCGGGCGGTGCGGCGCGTTCGCTGGCGGATGCGACGGCCGGCAATGCGATCGCGGACGTCACCGACGACGACGGCGTCCGGCATCGGCTCTGGATGCTGCCCGACGACGGACCCACGGAAGCGACCGTTGCCACGTTGCGGGAGGCAGCGGGTCGCGGGCCGATTACCATCGCCGACGGCCATCATCGCTACGAGACGGCCCTTCACTATCGCGACGAGCGGAAGCGCACCAGCTCGAACGAGGAGGACCCGGCGTTCGATTACGTGCTCATGCTGCTCCTCGAGGTGGTCGGTGGCGCGCTCACGGTCCTGCCGACTCACCGGGTCGCGCGCGGGATCGCCGATGGCGCGGGCCTCCTCGCCGCAGCCCGCTCGCTCTTCGACGTCGAGCCGTCCGATCCGGGGTCGCTCGAGCTTGCCTTCGGGCCGGGCGCATCGGCACGTGGCGGCGCGGGCCGGTTCGGGCTCTGGACGCGCGCGGGCGGCGCGATCCTGACGGCCCGTCGCGACGCGATCGCGCCGTTCCTGCCGCCGGGCGGCGAGGCGCTCCGGCGTCTCGACGTGACGGTCCTCGCGACCGCGCTCGAGCAGCTGAGCGGGATCGACCGGGCCGCGACCGCGACCGGGGGCCGGATCGCGTACACGAAGTCCGCGCCCGAGGCGATCGCCTGGGTGGACAGAAGTGTCGACGGCGCGGACGCCGCATTCCTGCTGGAGCCGACGCCCGTGGCCGAGATCGTCGCGGTCGCGACGGCCGGCGACGTCATGCCGCAGAAGTCGACCTACTTCTATCCCAAGCCGCTGAGCGGCCTGGTCCTCAACCCCCTCGAGTGGTAGGCGACGACATGCTCGACGACCCGCTGGACCGTGACTATCCGCGACCCGTCTCTGCCGAGTCGGGCGGCCCGGGCGGCAGCGGAGGCAGCGGCCCGGGGCGCCCCGTCCGCAAGGACGAGATCGAGCTGGAGGAGCGCGGGCTCTATATCGAGTCGTGGCTCCCGGAGCGTCGCTCCCGGCGCCGACCCCTCCTGTTCGTCCACGGCGAGCTTGCCGGATCGTGGCTCTGGGAGCGCTGGCTGCGCCATCTCGCGAGCCGAGGCTGGGAAGGGCACGCCCTCAACCTGCGCAATCACTACTGGTCGAAGACCGCGGACCCCGCCACCCTCTCGTTCGACACGTACCTCGACGACGTGGTCGCGGGCATCGACCGGCTCGGACCGAACCCCGTGGTCGTCGGGCATGGCATGGGCGGCCTGCTCGTCCTCAAGGCCGCCGCGGAGCGCGCCGGCGTCGCCGGCCTGGTCCTCGTCGACGCGGAGCTGCCCGCCGAGCTGCGGCCACCCGTGAAGCCCCACGTGGTCCGCGACGTGCCCGCGGCCTACGGCCGCGCGGTCCTTGGCTGGGACACGCTGCCGGAGAAGCTCCAGCACGAGAGCCGCGACATGACGCTCGACGACGTCCTCCGGGTCCAGCACCTCCTTGGCCAGAAGCCGCGGGAGTCCGGACGTGCCCGCGCGGACATGCTCGCCGGCGTGCCGGTGGACCCGACCGGCCTGGCGGACGTGCCCCGCCTCGTCGTCGGCTCGGGCCTCGACGGATCGGATGCCGCGATCGCCGCCGAGCGGCTGGCGACCTGGCTCGGCGCCGAGCACGAGCAGTACGGGGCCCATTCGCACTACGGGATGGTGCTCGGGACGGAGAGCCACCGCCAGGTCGTCGACCGGGTCCGGACCTTCCTGGAGGCGCACCGCCTGTAGCATCGCGCGATGGCGCCGCGGCGGCGCCGGCATGCTCTCCGAGCACCCCCGAACCGATGCCCCGAGGCTGCTCGTCGCCGCCGGGATCGGCGCGCAGCGGCGGCGCTTGGAGCGAGCACGGCGGTTTGCCAACGCGACGGGCGCTCTGGTAGCATCGTGCCCCGGTCGGGGCTCTGATGGGTCCGTGCGGGCCACCCTGCCGCATTCGTCTAGAGGCCCAGGACGCCGCCCTCTCAAGGCGGAGATCACCGGTTCGAATCCGGTATGCGGTACCAACCGAAGTTCCCGACGCCCCCGGTCCGCGCCCCGGGGGCGTTACCTTTTCGGGACCATGGACGGAGCCGCGATGAGCCCAGGAGGACCGATGGAACCGACGGCGTCGCGCCGGCTCGTGATCCTGACCGAGGGCGAGTTCGGCCCCCACCATGCAAAGACCGCGTGGGGCGTCATCCGCTACGGCCGCGACGAGATCGTGGCGATCCTCAATTCGAAGATCGCCGGGCGGAACGCGAACAAATGGCTGCCCGGCCACGACATCCCCGCGGTCGCGACCCTCGGCGAGGCTCTCGCCATCCCCGGCCGGCCGCGCCCAAACGCGCTCCTGATCGGCATCGCGCCGACCGGTGGCCGTCTCCCCGATACATGGCGCGCGGTGCTCCTCGAGGCGATCGGGGCCGGCCTGGAGCTGCACTCCGGGCTCCACACGCTCCTCGGCGACGACCCGGAGATCGCTGCCGCCGCGGCTGCGGCCGGCGTCCGGATCGTGGACTATCGCCGCGCCCCGGACCGGATGGACTGCGCCGTGGGCCGGCGCCACCTGCCGGGCCGGCGCGTGATCCTTACGGTCGGGACCGACTGCGCGATCGGCAAGATGTCCGTCGCCCTGGATCTCCGCCGGGCTGCGCTCGCGGCCGGCGACCGGGCGATCTTCGTGCCCACCGGCCAGACCGGCATGATGATCGACGGCTGGGGTGTCGCCGTCGACCGCGTCATCAGCGACTTCCTCAACGGGACCGTCGAATGGCTCGTCGAGCAGGGCGAGGCGATGGGGGACTGGATCCTTGTCGAGGGCCAGGGGTCACTCGACCATCCCGCGTACAGCGCGGTCACGCTCGGCCTGGTCCACGGCGCGACCCCGCACGCGATGGTCCTCGTCCACAAGGTCGGCCTTGCGGCCCACGACTTCGACCACCTGCCGGACCGGTCGTTCCCGATCGCGCCGCTGCGCCCGTTCATCGAACTGCACGAGCGCATCGCGGCGACCGTGGCCCCCTCGAAGGTGGTGGCGGTCGCGGTGAACACGTCGCTCGTTCCCGACGAGGCGGACGCCCGTCGCGCGATCGCCCAGGTCGCCGCCGAGTCGGGGCTCCCGGCGGACGACCCGGTGCGATTCGGTGCGGGGCCGCTCTGGGCGGCGATTCGCGAGGCGGTGGATGCGCTCCCGTGGGTCGCGGGGTCGAGCGCAGCCGGCGCGCAGTCCGGCTCATGACCGGCGTGGGGCCGGGCGCATGAGCGCGGCATGGGATCTCCGGGTCGAGACGCTGCGCCTCCCGTTCGGGGACCCGTTCGTCATCGCCCGGGCTGCGCCGGGCGAGGGCCGGGCCGTCACCACGGTCGTCGTCGAGCTCCGTTCGCCGGCCCTGCCGGGTCTGGTTGGGATCGGCGAGGGCTGCCCCGAGACGTACTACGGCGAGAGCCCCGCCACGATGGCGGTCGTCATGGACCTGCTGCTTGCCGCGGCGCCGCCCGCGATGCTCGACACGGGCGGCCTGGAGTCGGCGCGGGCGGGCCTCGCCGCGATCGGCGCGGCGTTCGAGGGCGCGATCCGCGGGCACGGCGCGGCCAAGTGCGCGCTCGACATCGCCCTCCACGACCTCGCCGGCAAGGCGCTGGGGCTGCCGATGCACCGCCTGCTCGGGCTCTCGCCCCGGATCCCGCCGACGGATTTCACCCTCGGCATCGACGAGCCGGCAGTCGTGGCGGAACGCGCACGCCGTCGCGCGGGCTTCCCTGCGCTCAAGATCAAGGTCGGTGGCGCCAACGACCTCGCCACGCTGGAGGCGGTCCGGGCCGTCTTCGGCGGGCCGATCCGGGTCGATGCCAACGTCGGCTGGACGCCCGAGAGCGCGGCCGCGATGGTCCCGGAGCTCGTCCGCCTGGGCGTCGAGCTGATCGAGCAGCCGTTCCCTCCGCGCCAGTACGGATGGCTCCGCGATCTCCAGGCCATCTCCCCGCTGCCGATCGTCGCCGACGAGTCGGCCGTCACGATCGAGGACCTCGACGCGCTCGTCGGCGTCGTCGACGGCGTCAACGTGAAGCTGGCCAAGTGCGGTGGGGTGGGTCCGGCGGCTCGCATGCTGACCCGCGCGCGAGCGCTCGGCTTCCGGACCTTCCTCGGCTGCATGGAGGAGACGTCCGTCGGGATCGCCGCGTCCGCCGCGGTCGCGAGCCTCGCCGACTGGGTGGACCTCGACGGCTGCCTGCTCCTGGCCGACGACCCGTTCACGGGGCTCGAGCTCGACCCGGACTGCCGGTGGCGCCTCACGGACGTGCCGGGCCACGGGGTCACGCGCCGGGCCTGATCCGACAACGCCGCGGCGGCCCGCCTCCCGGGGCCGCCGGAGCTTCACGGGAGGCAGCGCGCACACGCATGCCATCGCGTGCGTGGTACCGGTCCACGGGAGGCGCCGCGACCCTCCTGTCATCGCGTGGTGCCGGCTCCACGGCTCCGCGACCTGACCGTGACCCACGCCCCCGCACCCCTCCGGTGTCCACCCGACGACGCCGATTCGTCCACCAAACGCCCCTCCCTGTGGACAAGTCGGGGCCCGAGATGGTGGACAAGGCACTACCGGCCGACGGCCCGCGGCGAGTACGATGCCGGGGTTGCCGGATGAGGGAGCTGACGGCGACGCACCGGCGGGACGTTCGTCGCCCCGAACGAGCAGCCGATCCGCACGAACTCGCGGGGGCTGCGCATGCCACGGGAGGCCGGGCCGCGCCACGCGCTGCCAGGCGGAGGAGAGTCGAGATTGATGGACCCCTGTATCCGCGTGCCCGGGACGCCCAACCGGGAGGCCGCCGACTTCGTCCGTTTCTGTCGCGACCGGAGGCGCGTCGGATGGCCCGAGCTCTACGACGAGATGTGCGTCGTGGCGACTCGCCGGCTCTTCAGGGGATATGGCTTCGCCGAGCTGGGTGAGCTCGGCATCGGATTCAGCCTGTTCGAGACGACGCGCCTCGCGGCGACGGTCGCGGCGGTCATCGCCGACGAGCCCCAGGTGGCGCGGCGCAGCGGGCTCACGGCGCGGCGCGGCGTTGCGGTCCTGGCTCACGCCGCGGAGGAGATCCCCGTCACGATCGGGTGAACCGGGCCGGGATGGCTCAGGCCCGGATGGCCCGCCGCGACATCTCGCCCTCGATCTGGCGCTCCGCCTCCACGTACGTGTCGATCTCCTCGCGCAGCCGGTTCGCCTCGGGCGTGTACAGGTGGACCTGCTGCTGGAGGACGTAGCTCAGGCGGCGGCTGGTCATGCGCACGTGGTCGAGGTTCTTCATCAGGACGAGCGGATCCATCGCCGCGAGGTCGTCCGGGTGGAACATCGCCTTCATGGCCGGAGTGTAGCGGAGGCCCGGCCGCGCGGACCGTCCCACCCCACGGGCACCCCCGCACCGGCCATCGCGCGCCGTCGCCCGGCCTCCGTGGCGCCAAGGACGAGGATCCGGTCGGTCTTCGTGGCATGCCCGGCCCCATCGCCCCAGAGCTTCGTCATCTTGCGGGGCGCCGCGACCGGGTCCAGGAGGATTCCTGCCAGCCGGTAGCCTTCGGGCTCCGCGGCGGCCTCCCACGCCGCATCGGCGAGGCCGACGCCATCGCCGATGCGCTTGCCGCGGTCCACGTCGACGTCACCGATGACGAGCGCGAGGACGGCGTCGTCGGCGAGCGCCGGGCGCAGGCCGGCCAGGGTCTCGCGCAGGAAGACGAGGTACGGCTCGCGCCGGTGTGCGTCGTCGAGGGTCCGGTCGATCTCCGCCGCGTCGAAGCCGAGGAACCATGCCCGCAGCCAGTTGTAGTAGCCGTACTTGAGGACGCGGAGGTACGGCGGCGAGGTCACGACGAGCCGCGCCCGTTCCGGGAGCGCCCGCTCGTGCAGGGCGTTCCGCATCCGGAGGCCCGCGTCACGGGCGTCGCCCAGGAGCGCGAGGCCGCGCACGGCCGGCCGGCCGTCGCGATCCAGCCGACCCAGCTTCTCGGCGAGGCACGCGAAGACGTCGCGATCCGCACCCACGAAGGCCGTACGCCGGGCGAAGTCGCGGACGTAGCGGGGTGCCATGCTGAACGTGTTCGGCATGAGCTCGGACAGGTAGCTGCGGCTCTTTCCGTGGAGGATCCCGGTCACGGCGGCGGCGAGGAAGCGATCCGTGCGATCGGCGAGGTCAAGGCGGCTGCGCACGAACAGCAGCTGGCCCAGCGTCCGCGGGTGGTAGGCGAGGGCGACCTCGAGCGGCATGGGCTCGTCAGCGGTCGTCACGGACCGGCTCGAGCCCGCGCCCGGGACCGCGACGCCGGGGACCGGGAGGGCGTGCCCGCCGCGCCGCGCGGCCGGACCGTCATCGGCGAGCGCACGGCTCGCGGCCGCGGCCAGATCGCGGCCCAGGTCCAGCCACCTGGATGACTCGAATGACCAGTCGATGCGCAGCCGCGCCAGGCGCGCAGCGGCCTCGCCGGCGGTCGGCGGGTCCACCTTCGCGGCCGTGAGGACGTGGGCAAATGGGTTGAGGTCGTTCCCGACACCCAGCCGACCCTCCACGCAGGCCTGGAGAGGGACGGTCCCGCGGCCGGCGAACGGGTCGAGCACGACGTCCCCGGGGCGGGAGTATCGGGCGACGAACGCGTGGGCGAGCGTCGCCGGGAAGCTCGCGAGGTACGAGCACATCGGGTGGAACGCGTGGCCCCACAGGCGGTCGCGGTCTTTCCAGTCGGCCTCGATCGCGAGCGGCGGAAGATCGCGGACGAGGTCGAGGCCGAGCTGCGCGGAGGGAGGCGGGACCTCAACCGCGGGTCGCCGTGCGATGCCGTCCTGCGCCGCCGGCGGCACGTCGCGCAGCTCGATCAGCGGCCGCATGCCCCGCGGCCGACGGGCCGGCGGACGCGTTTCCGTGGGCGCGGGATCCGCAAGGTGGGTCACTCGCTGGTCAGCGACCACCTGTTCCACGACCGCGTGGTCCGCGCCCACCTGGTCGGCGATCACCTGCCACCTCCGGTGTCCCATGGCGGCTCGACGCCGTCCGCGGGGCGCGGGAGCATAGCACGGGCGTTCGGCTGTCCAGGCGGTCCGGGCGCGATGATCGCCCGGTGCAGCTGCGCCTGCGACGGCGTGCGATCGGCGGTCGGGCCGGTGCGCTCTTGGACTACGCTACGGTCCTGCCCCCGTAGCTCAATGGATAGAGCGACCGGTTTCTACCCGGTTGGTTGCGGGTTCGACTCCTGCCGGGGGCGCCAACTCATGCTCGAGGCGAGCACCGCGGCGCGAACGCTCCTGCCATGATCGGCGCGTGGATCGTGGCGCCTGCCTTCGGGCCCGGGAGCCGTGAAGATCGCGGCCTCGTTGAGCAGGTCGGCGAGCATCGCGCCGCTGAACCCGTAGGTCTTGCGCGCCAGCGCAGCCAGGTCCACGGATGCGTCGAGAGGCTTGTCGCGGGCGTGGACCTTCAGGATCGCGAGGCGCCCGTCTCGGTCGGGGAGCGGAACATTGATCTTGCGTGTGAAGCGACCGGGGCGCAGCACGGCCGGATCGAGGGTGTCGAGCCGATTGGTCGCGGCGATGACCACGATCGAGTCGCTCGCGGTGAAGCCATCGAGCTCGACGAGCAGCTGGTTCAGCGTCTGCTCGCGCTCCTCGTGCGCGTTGGGGCCGCCGCGTGCCTTTGCCACCGCGTCGATCTCGTCGATGAAGATGACGGCCTGACCGCGCTTGCGCGCAGCGGCGAACAGATCTCGGACGCGACGGGAGGCGTCCCCGCGGTCGCGAGGGCGCTCCTCCCGCGGCTCGACCGATCAGGCCCGAGGTCTGGTCGCGGCTGTCGCCCGGTGCGTGCGCCACCAGCCCTGGCGACCGGAGTGCGAGCGCCGCGATCGCCGCGACGCTGACGACGGCGAGCACCGGGATCGCGGCCTTCGCCGCTCGCGGCGGCAGCACGAGCTCGAAGAACGGCACGGGATCGCCCCAGGCGGCCTGCCGCGGCCCCACCGGGCAGTCCCCATGGCCGACCGCGAGCGCGGCACCCTCGGCCAGGAGGAACGCGACGCTCGACCAGAGGCGCCGGTTCCGCCGTCCCGTGAGGGCGCACGTCCAGATGTAGCCGAGGCCGGCCAGCTGGGCCACCGACCACGCCGCGTGCACGAGGCGCCAGAGTCGCGCTCGACGGCCCAGGCGTGCCCAGCTCATCGGCGGAGTATGCGTCGCGGACTGGCGCTTCGTCCGTCGTGACGAAGCCTCCAACCCATGCGCATGACCGCCGAAAAGAGGCAGAATTCCTGGGTATGGATCCCGACCCCAGTCTTGCTTCTCGCCTTCGCGTCGGCCAGGCCGCGGAGATGCTGGGCGTCTCGGTCGAGACGCTGCGCCGGTGGGAGACCGAGGGCCGCCTCCCCATGGAGCGGTCGGCCGGAGGCCAGCGTCTCGTCGCGATCGCCGAGGTGACGCGCCTGCTCCGGGAGCGACGGCACTCGAGCGCGGACCGCCCCATCGTCGCCCAGTCGGCGCGCAACCGGTTCCCGGGCATCATCACGCGCGTCGAGCGCGACGCGGTCGCAGCCGTGGTCGAGGTCATCGCCGGCCCCCACCGGATCGTGAGCCTCATGACGGCTGAAGCGGTCGAGGAGCTCGGCCTCAAGGTCGGCGACGAGGCGGTGTGCGTCGTCAAGGCCACCAACGTGATCGTGGAGATCCCGTCGATCAGCGAGGCGCGCGCCTGAGGGACCGACGTGGGCGGCGCCTCCCGGCGCGCGCCCGAGAGCCGGCGGCCGAATGTCGACGGAAACGCAGGATATGGGCCCTTCGGCACTGTCATGCATGATCCCCGGCGACGATCGTGCCTCGTATCGGGTCTCCGGAACGTCCCGCGATGAGACCCAACCCGGCCGAGGGAAAGCGCACAGACAGAGCTGGTGCCGCGAATGGCCTGCCACCGGATCGTCCGCCTGGCCGGTCATATCCCTCGCAGGCGGGTGGTCCGGGACGGGCGACGGATCGAGAAAGGAATCGGATGAGCATGGACAGCATCCTGCGCATCGACATGGGCGCCGAGGGCGGTCCCAGGGCGACGACCCAGCCGCTCGGCGACTACGCGGGCCTCGGCGGCCGCGCCATGACATCCCTGGTCGTGAGCGCGGAGGTCGATCCGCGCTGCCATCCGCTGAGCGCTGCCAACAAGCTCGTCTTCGCGCCGGGCATGCTCACGGGGTCGGCCGCCTCGACGAGCGGGCGCATCTCGGTCGGCTGCAAGAGCCCGCTCACCGGCGGCATCAAGGAAGCCAACGCGGGCGGCCAGGCCGGCCAGGCGATCGCGCGGCTCGGATATGCCGCCGTCATCGTCGAGGGTCTGCCCGCGGGCGACGACCTGTGGACGATCCTGATCAACAAGAAGGGCGTCTCCTTCAAGGTCGACAACGGCCTCCGCGGCCTCGGGACCTACGACACGGTCGAGAAGCTTCGCGCCGAGCACGGCGAGAAGGTCACCTTCATGCTCATCGGCCAGGCGGGCGAGATGATGCTGCCGGCGGCCTCGATCGCCGCCTGCGATCGCGAGCTCCACCCGACGCGCCACATGGGTCGCGGCGGCGTCGGCGCCGTGATGGGCTCGAAGAAGATCAAGGCGTTCATCCTCGACGAGACCGGGACCAAGACCCGCCAGCCCGCCGACGAGGCGCGCTTCAAGGCCGCGGCGAAGACGTTCAACGAGGGCCTTCGGCGGCACGGCGTCACCGGCACCGGCCTCCCGTCGTTCGGGACCAACGTCCTCACCAACATCCTCAACGAGGCGGGCGGGTACCCGACCCGCAACTTCAGCGCGGGCCAGTTCGAAGGCGCCACGCAGATCAGCGGCGAGACACAGGCGGCGCTGATGACCGAGCGCGGCGGTGAGGCGACGCACGGCTGCCACCGCGGCTGCATCATCCAGTGCTCCGGCATCTACAACGACTCGACCGGCAAGTACCTCAGCAAGCAGGCCGAGTACGAGACGGTCTGGTCGCACGGCGGCAACTGCGGGATCAGCGATCTCGACGTCATCCAGCAGCTCGACCGGATGGACGACGACTTCGGCGTCGACACGATCGAGACCGGGGTGGCGATCGGCGTCGCGATGGAGGGCGGGCTCCTGCAAGTTCGGCGACGGCCAGGGCGCAATCCGCGTCCTTGCCGAAGTCGGCAAGGGCTCGCCGCTCGGCCGGATCATCGGCTCGGGCGCCGGCGCGACCGGCAAGGCCTTCGGCGTGGTGCGCGTGCCGGTGGTCAAGAACCAGGCGCTCCCGGCCTACGACCCGCGGGCCGTCCAGGGGATGGGCGTGACCTACGCCACGACCCCGATGGGCGCCGACCACACGGCCGGCTACGCCGTCACCGCGAACATCCTCAAGGTCGGCGGCTTCGTCGATCCGCTCAAGCCCGAGGGCCAGGTCGAGCTGTCGCGCAACCTCCAGGTCGCGACGGCAGCGATCGATTCAACGGGCATGTGCCTCTTCATCGCGTTCCCGGTCCTCGACCAGCCGGAGACCTTCGGCGCGCTGGTGGAGCTCCTGAACGGCTTCTACGACATCAACCTCACCGCCGACGACGTGACGGCGCTCGGGAAGAAGGTGCTCACGGCGGAGCTCGACTTCAACGCCCGGGCCGGCTTCACCGCCGCGGATGACCGGCTCCCGCGCTTCTTCGAGGACGAGGCGCTTGCGCCGCACGACGTCAAGTTCCAGGTCACGCCCGAGGAGCTCGACGCGGTCTTCAACTGGTAGCTTCCGCAACGGGGCGGGTGGCGGCATGCTGACGAGCCGCCACCTGCCTGCTCCGCTTCCGGCGATCCGGGTCGACACGCCACCACCGCATCGTCGCCCGTACCCGTCCAAGCTCTTCGTTGAGCTCACGACGCGCTGCAACCTGCGCTGCGCCATGTGCGTCAAGCAGGCGCCGGGGCAGGGCCTCGTCGAGGGCGACATGAGCGACGAGACGTTCGCGCGGATCGCCCCCGCCTTTCCCCATCTCGAGTCCCTCGTCCTCAACGGCATCGGAGAGCCGACCCTTCACCGCGGCCTGGAGGCCTTCATCGAGCAGGCGAAGGCCGCGATGCCGGCCGGGAGCTGGGTCGGGTTCCAGACCAACGGCCAGCTGCTCGGACGACGGCGGGCCGAGTCGCTCGTCCACGCGGGCGTGGACCGCATCTGCATCTCGGCCGACGCGGTCGCACCCGACCAGCTCCGGGCCATCCACGGCGGGGCGCGCATCGGCCCCATCGAGTCCGCCGCCGTATGGCTGCACGATGCGGCCGCTCGTCACGGCCGCGACGTGAGCCTGGGCCTCGAGTTCGTCGCGATGCGGAGCAACCTCCGTCAGCTGCCCGACCTGGTCCGGTGGGCCGCCGGCCACGGATTCGGCTTCCTCATCGTCAGCCACATGCTGCCCTACGACGCGGCGATGTCCGGCGAGGCCGCCTTCAGCCCGACCTCGGACCGGGCGCTCGAGATCTACCGGACGTGGCGCGATCGGGCGGCCGCCGACGGCGTCGACATCGGACGCTACCTCGCCACCTTCATGCAGATCGCGCCGTCACCCGACGACCAGCGCGCCATCGACTACGTGGAGGCGATGATCGCGGACGCCGCGGCCCGGCACGTCTCGCTCAAGGTGGCGGAGCTGCTGCGCTTCGACGAGGCGCGCCTCGGCGAGGTGGAGGAGACGTTCGGCAGCGCCGCCGCCCTCGCCTCTGAGCTCGGCCTTGACCTCCAGCTGCCTCGGACGGTGCCGACCCAGGTCCGCCGCTGCGACTTCGTCGAGGAAGGCTCGGCGTTCGTCTCGTGGGACGGTGACCTGCACCCGTGCTACTTCCTGTGGCACGGCTTTGCGTGCCACCTGGCCGGCCTCGTGAAGATCGTCCAGCCACGCGTCTTCGGCAACGTCCGGGACGCGGGAATCCTCGAGACCTGGAACGGCGCCGAGTGGCGCGCGTTCCGCGGGGACGTGACCGCGTACGACTTCCCGTTCTGCTACGACTGCAACCTCGCGATGTGCGACTACGTCGCGGGCCCCGAATTCGAGCAGGACTGCCACATCAGCACGGTGCCGTGCGCCGCGTGCCTCTGGTGCACGGGCCCGTTCGCCTGCATGCGCTGAGCGCGCGCGTCGACGCGCCGGCAGGCGACCGATCGGCGGTCGCGGGCTGATCAGTCGTCGGTCGCGAGGATGACCTCGGTCGACTTGATGATGGCGATCACGCGCTTGCCGGGGGCCAGGCCGAGGCGGCGGGCGGACTGGGCCGTGATGGCCGAGACGAGCTCATGTCCTCCGTCGATCTCGACGGTGACCTCCGACATGACCGCGCCCTCGGTGATGGAGCGAACGGTCGCGGGGAACTGGTTCCGGGCGCTCAGCTTCATGTGATCCACCTCTCCATGGTCAGTGTCCGGGTCCCGCGGCGGTCCTCCTCGCGCCGCCGTCCGCGGGAGCCCTCGAGGAGCGGCGATCATGGCACGTTCAGGCGGCGCTGCGGGCCAGCGTCCCGACCGCCCGCACGGCCTCGTCCACGTCGTCGTCGGTGCTGAACGGGCCCGGCGAGAATCGCACGGTGCCGCGGGGGAACGTGCCGACCGTCCGGTGGGCGAGCGGCGCGCAGTGAAGGCCGGACCGGACCGCGATGCCGAACGAGCTGTCGAGCGCTCCCGCGAGGTCGACCGGCTCCCAGCCTTCGAGCGACACGGAGATCGTGGCGACCTGGCGGTCCGCTTCGCCCGTTCCGTGGACCTGCAGGCCGGCGATCTCCCGCAGCCCGGCGATCAGCCTGGCCGTCAGGGCGACCTCGTGTGCGCGAATGGCATCCGGGCCCCGGTCGCGGAGGTATTCGAGTGCCGCGCTCAGCCCGGCGATTCCCACGGTGTTGAGGGTGCCTGCCTCGAGGGCCGCGGGCAGCTCCTCCGGCTGGCGCTCCTCCTCCGACCGGGTGCCGGTGCCGCCCTGGCGCAGGGGCGCGAGCCGGATGCCGGGAGCGACGACCAGGGCGCCGGTCCCCGTCGGCCCAAGCAGCGCCTTGTGACCCGGGACGGCCAGCAGGTCGATCTCCATCGCCCGCACGTCGATGGGCAGGACGCCCGCGGTCTGCGCAGCGTCGAGCAGGAATACCGCCCCGTGCGCGTGGGCGAGCGCGGCGGCGTCGCGCGCCGGCAGGATCGTCCCCACCACGTTGCTCGCATGGCACATCGCGACGAGGCGGACCGGTCCGGAGCGCAGGGCCGCTTCGAGATCGGCGAGATCGAGCGTGCCGTCCGGCGCGCACGGAACGCGCGTGACGCTGACCCCGCGCTCGGCCAGGGCGTGAAGCGGCCGGATCACCGCGTTGTGCTCCATGGCGGTCGTGACGACGCGGTCGCCGGTCCGCAGCAGGCCCCAGAGCGCGGTGTTCAGCGCGTCGGTGGCGTTGAGGGTGAAGACGATGCGCTCCGGGTCCGTCGCGCCGAACAGCGCCGCGAGGCGCAGCCGGGCCGTGGCGACGACCGCGTCGGCCGCGGTCGCCAGGGCGTGGCCCGACCTGCCCGGGTTGCCCGCCCGGTGGTCGAGGAAGTCGACGATGCTCGCGGCGACGGCCGGCGGCTTGGGCCACGATGTCGCGGCGTTGTCGAGGTAGATCACGGCATCGGCGCTCGATCCGAGCGTCAGGTCCCGACGAAGCGCGCGTAGAGGGAGCGAGCGACGGCGAGGTCGGCCGTCCCCTTGATGATCGCGCGGCCGTCGGCGAAGACCGTCATCTCATGGCCGTCCACCCGGCAGCGGACCAGGTAGTCGCTCACCGTGACCGGCCCGGTCGCCTCGAGCCTGCGGCCCAGGCCTGCGAGGTCGAGCTTCTGTGCCTGCCCGGGGCTCACCTGGATCGCGTCGCGTCCGCACAGCGAGGCCGTCCGGCTTGTTGCCACCGCGTCGAGGTACTCGAAGCGCCGCTGACCGCAGCATGGACAGGCGGGGTCGCGCATCTTTCCCTCGGCCTGGACGTGGTCGTTGGTCCATACGTCCACCGCGGTCAGGCCCGGGCTCCGGTTCTCGCGATCTCCGACGAGGAGCTTGAGGGCCTCGGCCGCCTGGATCGCGGCGACCGTCACGACCGCCGCCGCGAGCACGCCGGCTGTCTCGCAGGTCTCCATCGACCCGGCGGGTGGTGGAGCGGGGAAGAGGCACCGGAAGCACGCGGTCTCACCGGGCACGATGGTCATGGCCATCCCCGTCGACCCGATCGCTCCGCCGTAGACCCACGGGATGCCCTGCTTCACGCAGGCATCGTTCACGAGGTAGCGGGTCTCGAAGTTGTCGGTCCCGTCGAGCACGACGTCCGCGCCCGCCACGAACCCCCCGACGTTGGCCGCGGTGACGTCGGCGACGAATGGGCGAACCTCGACCGACGCGTTGATCCGGGCCACGGCACGCGCCGCGGCGATCGCCTTGGGCAGTCCGGCAACGGCATCGGCCTCCTCGAAGAGCACCTGGCGCTGGAGGTTGCTCAGCTCGACGAAGTCCCGGTCGACGACCGTGATCCGGCCCACGCCCGCGCGAGCGAGCAGGCTGACGCCCGCCGACCCCAGCGCGCCGCAGCCGACCACGACCACGTGACCCGCGCGAATCCGCGCCTGGCCCGCCTCGCCGATCCCCCAGAACCTCGACTGGCGGGAATAGCGATCGTCTCCCACGCGCTCGCTTGATGCCACTCATCACCCCTGCGGCGTCTCATCCACGCCGCTCCGCGACGCCACCGCCATTCTACGCATCGCCTGTGCCCGATCCGTGCTTGACGGGTACATGCCGAGGTATCATTCCCTCATGTGGGCCACACATCTATGAATGTGGAGACGTGTGGTCATGTATCGGCCGGAGGAGGCACGACCATGGTCCCGGGCAGGACGATCCCGACACGCCTGGCCAGGGCGCGGTTCGCCGGCCTGGTGGCCGCGGCGCTGATCGCGGCGGCCTGCAGCTCCGGTTCATCCCCGAGCCCGCAGGCAAGCGCGCCGGCGGCGAGCACAAGCGCCGCGGCGTCGGCAGCTGCGGCGCCGGCAGGATCCAAGGACCTGATCCTCGCCACGACGACCTCGCTCCAGGACTCGGGTCTCCTCGATGTCCTCGTGCCCGCCTTCGAGAAGGCGTCCGGCTACACCGTGAAGACCGTCGCCGTGGGCACAGGACAGGCCCTCACGATGGGCCAGCAGGGCAACGCCGACGTGCTCTTCGTCCACGCACCCACCCAGGAGCAGGCGTTCATGGACGCGGGCTGGGGCGTCGATCGCCGCCTGGTCGCGCACAACTACTTCTGGATCGTCGGCCCGGCGTCGGACCCGGCCGGGATCACCGGCACGGCCTCCGCGGTGGACGCCTTCAAGAAGATCGCGGCAGCGGGCGCGACGTTCATCTCGCGGGGTGACAACTCGGGCACGAACACCAAGGAGCTGGCCCTCTGGAAGTCCGCAGGCGTCACGCCCTCCGGCAGCTGGTATGTCCAGTCCGGCCAGGGCATGGGGCCCACGCTGCAGATCGCGTCGGAGAAGACCGGCTACACCCTGACCGATACCGCAACCTTCCTGGCCAACCAGTCGAAGCTGACCCTCTCGGCGCTCGTGAAGAGCGACACGTCGCTCATCAACGTCTACAGCGTCATCGCGGTCAACCCGGCAAAGTGGCCGAAGGTCAACGCGGCTGGCGCGAAGGCATTCGAGGACTTCGCCACGGGGACCGTGGGCCAGCAGCTGATCGGCAGCTTCGGCACCGACACGTACAAGCTCGCGCTCTTCACCCCGGATGCCGGAAAGGCCTACGGGTCGTTGAAGTAGGCTTCGCCATCGATGGTGGGATCGCTCGCCGACGGGGTTCAACAGCTTCTCGCCGGGCTGGGCGGCGCCGATCTCGTCGAGATCACGCTCCTGTCGCTGGGCGTCTCGGGCCTGGCGACGGCGATCAGCCTGCTGATCGGGCTGCCGCTGGGGACATGGCTGGCGCTCTCGCGATTTCGCAGCCGAGGCTTCGTGCTCAGCGTCGTGAACACGGGCATGGCGCTGCCTCCGGTCGTCGTCGGCCTCTTCGTTGCGTTCCTGCTCTGGCGGAGCGGACCGCTCGGTGACCTCGGGCTGATCTACTCGCCGTCGGCCATGGTGATCGCCGAGGTGATCATCGCAACGCCGGTCATCCTGGGCCTCACGGTCGCAGCGCTCGGCCAGCTCGATCCGCGGCTCCGGCTGCAGCTGATGGGACTCGGGGCGTCCCGATGGCAGACCGTCTGGTGGCTCTGGCGCGAGGCGCGTCTGCCGCTGCTGGCGGCCCTGATGGCCGGCTTCGGCAGCGTCATCTCCGAGGTCGGCGCGGCGACGATGGTCGGCGGCAACATCCTGCACCAGACGCGGGTGCTCACGACGGCGATCGTGCTGGAGGTGGGCCGCGGCGAGTTCGAGAAAGCCGTCGGCCTCGCGATCGTCCTCCTGGTCCTTGCCTTCGCGGTGAACGGCGTCCTCACGTGGGCGCAGCAGCGCGGTCCCGGGCGCCAGGATGCCAGCCGGTGACGGCGCGCGGGGCCGACGCGACCGATGCCAGTGGCGCGACGCACGCCCTCGTCGAGCTGCAGGACGCGGTCGTGATGCGAGGCGCGCGCTCGGTCCTGACCATCGATGGCCTGGCGATCGCCGACGGCGCGACGCTGGCCCTCGTGGGGCCGAACGGGGCGGGGAAGAGCACGCTCCTGCTCGCCCTGGCGAGCCTGCTTCGCCTCGCGCGCGGGACGCTGTCGTTCCGCGGAACGACCGTCGGACGCGGCAATGAGCTCGCCTACCGGCGGCACATCGGCCTCGTGCTGCCGGATCCGCTGCTCCTCGACACGTCCGTCTTCGCGAACGTCGCCGCGGGCCTGCGATTTCGCGGGGTCTCGTCCGCCGCCGCCCTCCCGCGCGTGACGGCCTGGCTCGATCGCCTTGGCGTGGCGCACCTCCGCGACCGGCCTGCCCGCCACATCTCCAGCGGCGAAGCGCAGCGGGTGAGCCTGGCCAGGGCACTGGTCCTGGAGCCGGACCTGCTCCTCCTCGACGAGCCGTTCGCGTCGGTGGACGCGGCCACGCGTGCCCGGCTGCTCGACGATCTCGAGGGCCTCCTGCGCGAGACGCGGGTGGCGTGCGTGATCGTGACCCACGACCTCGACGAGGCGGTTCGGCTCGGGGACCGCATGGCCGTGATGGTCTCGGGGCGGATCCGCCAGGCCGACACGCCCGAACGGGTGCTGACCGCGCCGCTCGATGAGGACGTGGCGGCCTTCGTCGGTGCCGAGACGCGCCTGCCGGGCCGGGTGGTCTCGAGCGAGGAGGGCGTGGCCGTCGTCGACGTCGGGGGCATGCACGTGGAAGCGGTCTCGCCGCTTGCGCCCGGCCGCGCAGTCCTGTGCTGCCTGCGGCCGGAGGACGTGACGCTCTGGTCCTCGGGATCGGCGGCCGTCCCGACGACGGTCGCGTCCAGCGCTCGCAACCAGCTGCGCGGCCGCGTCTCCCGGATCGTGACCCAGGGCTCGCTCGTGCGCGTCAGCGTCGACGTCGGCGCCACGCTCGTCGCCTCGATCACCCGCGCCTCCGCCGCCGACCTGGGGCTGGCCGAGGGAGCGGCGGTCCTCGCGACGTTCAAGGCGTCGGCGGTCCACCTGATCCCGATCGCGAGCTGACGGCGCGGGGCGCGGTGTCGCCCCCGGAGGTCAGCCTCCGCCGATCACCGGGAAGATGGCGAGCACGTCGCCGGCGGCAGGGCAGTGGTCGAGCTCCACGTGTCGTCCGTTCACCAGCAGGACCCCGATCTGCCCCGTGGGGATCCCCAGGTCGCGCGCGATCCGGGCAACGCTCGTCGACGCGGGGTACTCCCTCGAGGCGACGGCGAACCGGCCCTTCTGGAACGAGGCGAAGAGCTTGACGGTCACGCTCGTCGGCGGCGTCGACGTCATTCCGCATCCACCCGGAGCGCGATCCAGCGCGCCTGTGGCGCCTCGCCGCCCTCGCGGCACCATGCCTGCACGGAGCCCGTGGCCTCCGCTCGCTCGATCACGACGCCACGCCGGAGCACCGTCGGTCCGATCTCCCGGAGGACGCTGTTGAAGAGCTTGAGCCGGATCGTTCCCGGCGGCCCGTCGCGCCCCTCCTGCCGTTCGTCGCCGGCCTTCCAGCTGATCTCCGACCGCATCGCCGAGTAAAAGCCACTCCGGCGCAGCGTGGCGCCGACGAGCCCGGGCATGGCGGCCGACAGGGTCAGCGTCGAGCCGGGTCGAATCGTCGCGATCGCGAGGTCGTCGACCACCGAGCCGTCGAGGAACACGGTCGCGATCCGGTCGCGGATGTAGTCGGGGTCGATGCCGAGCTGCCCGGTCAGGAAATCCCCGACCGAGCTCGCTCCGACGAGCGGGCAGAAGACGCCGCGCTGGAGCAGTCCCGAGAAGTCGGACCAGCGCGGCTCGCCGGAGGTGATCGTCACGTGCACATGCTGGCACCTCGACGCCGGGGCGTCATGTGCCGGACGGACCGTCGGGCCCCGCTGCTGCCGGTGGGACGAGCCCGCCGCCCGGACGGCGTTGCCGGTTCACGACGGCCAGCCCCTGGGCCGCGCCGCGTCGAGGTCAGCGTCGGCGACGCCGCGCCGGCCCGAGCGTGAGCCAGTCCACGATCACGCCCACGACCCACGCCATGGATCGGAGCAGCCAGTAGACGATGGCCAGGGGCCACGCGATCACGAGCAGCAGGATCGTGACGAGGCACCCGTTGTCGCCGCCCCGGCGAACTACCACGATCTGCGGTCGATCCTTAGGCATGGTTCACGTGGTCCTCCGGTGTCGGGGCGGGATCATAGCGTGACTTCCCACGAACGGCCGCCGAGGGCGCGTCATCTCGTCGCGGCTCCGACACGGCCCGAATGAAGTGGGTCGGCCGGCGCGCTCGCCCTTCGTGGTCGCCACGTCACGGGTCGTCGCGCCCGGTGGCCCTCTCCCGGGACCTCACCCCACCATCCCGTACGACCCTCCTAGACCGAAGGTACGGCTTGGCCCGTCGAGGGCGGACCCGTACGCTCCCCCACGAAGCGGGTCGCACTCCACCTATGGCTACCTGAAGCGTCCGGCGCGACCGCAACCGATCAGGCGAGGAACCACATGGCGATCAGCGAGCTTGGGCCGCTCCTCACTGCGAGCGAGGTCGCGGAGATGCTCCACCTCCACGTCAACACCGTGAAGCGCCTCGGCGATCGCGGCGAGCTCCCGTTCTTCCGGGTCTGCCGCCGGGGCGATCGGCGCTTTCGGCTCGCGGACGTGATGAGCTTCCTGGCCAACAGCCGCCAGCAATAGCCGGGCCACATCCCGGGCCACGGCGCTCGACTGGACGGGTCGAGGGAGCCTCGTCCGCGCGCCCATCGACGCCCACGCGTCCAGTGGCCGGCGACGAGCGATGGCCGGGACGCACCGCGACCAGCGCGGCGCGGCAGGCGCTGCGGCTATGCCGATTGCGACCGGAGCACGCCTCCAAAGATCCCGAGCGCCTCGTCGATCTCGGCTGACGTCACGTTGAGCGGCGCGATCCAGCGGATCACGTTGTGCTCGACCCCGCATGAGATGACCAGCAGCCCCGCATCCGCGCAGCCCTGGATCACGCGCTCGCAGAGCGCCCCGTCCGGCTCCCGCGTGGCGCGGTCGCGCACGAACTCGACCCCGATCATCAGCCCCAGGCCGCGCACGTCGCCGATTCGCGGGTCATCGGCCGCGATGGAGCGAAGTCCTGCCATCAGCTCGGCTCCGCGGATCGCGCTGTTCTCCACGAGCCGCTCGGCGCGGATTGTCTCGAGGACCGCGATCCCCGCGGCACAGGCGACCGGATTGCCGCCGTACGTGGTGCCGTGGGCGCTCCTGCCCCAGCGAACCTGGAGCTCCTTCGAGCTCGCGATCGCGGAGAGCGGCAGGCCGTTCGCGATGGCCTTGGCCATGCAGACGACGTCGGGAACGATCCCGGCGTGCTCGAAGGACCACATCTTCCCGGTCCGCCCGAATCCGGCCTGGACCTCGTCGGCGACGAGGAGGATGCCGTTCTCGTCGCAGATCGCGCGGAGCGCCCGCAGGAAGGCGGGCGGGGCCGGGATGTACCCGCCCTCGCCCTGCACCGGCTCGATGATCATGGCGGCCACGGCGGACGGCGGGATCGTCGTCTTGAGCAGCTCGTGCAGCTGCGTGATCGCGACCTCCACCGCGCGGGCTTCGTCGCCGTCGAAGTCGCGGTAGACCGACGGAAACGGGCTCAGGTAGACGCTGGACAGCAGGGGCTCATAGCCCAGGCGGTAGTTGATGTTCGAGCTGGTAATGCTCGCCGCGCCGATCGTGCGGCCGTGGAAGCCGCCCCGGAACGCGATGATCCCGGGCCGCCCGGTGACCCGGCGTGCGAGCTTGATCGCCGCCTCGATCGCTTCCGACCCCGAGTTCATGAAGAAGATCGAGTCGATCGGGTCGGGCAGGAACTCGGCGAGGAGCCTCGCGAGACGCACCGTCGACTCGGCGTAGCCCATCGCGGCGCACGGGGCGATCAGCTCGTCGACCTGGGCATGGATCGCGGCGGTGACCGCCGGATGGCTGTGGCCCAGGACGCTGACCGCGATCCCGTTCGCGAAGTCCAGGTAGGCCCTGCCATCCGTGTCGAACAGGCGATGACCCTCGCCACGCGCCCACGATCGCTCGAAGTAACGGCCGAGGACGGGCGTCAGGTTGTCCGCGGCGAGGGCGGCAAGGTCGAGGCCGGAGGCGGCCGGCACGGTCACGGTGTCCATGGGTGGGTCCTCGGGTACGTCGCCGGCCGGGCCGCGTCACATGGGCGGGCTGCGGCGGACCTGCCACCGAGTATATCGGGCGGGGACGACGCACCGGGCGTGCCGAAGGTCGCGCCGATGGCACGGGGCGGTGTCGGCGGCGGCATGCCCGCCCGTCGACCATTTCGCAGCGCATCGGTCGGCGGCGTGATGCCGGCGGGACCGAGGCGCGAGGCGCCGTTCCCCATGCGAACATGGCGCTCGCACCAGGGCGCGCACGCCCCGTTCCCCCTGTCCAGCCCGCGGAGTGCCCAGCGTGATCGACTTCAGCCTGAGCGACGAGAACCGGCTCGTCCGCGATTCCGTCCGCGAGTTCGTGGCCGCGGAGATCCTGCCGAACATCCGGGCCTGGGACGAGCAGGGCGAGGCACATCCCGAGGTCTTCGCCCGGATGGGGGAGCTGGGCTACCTCGGCGCGCCGATCCCGGAGGGCTGGGGCGGGTCGGGGATGGACTACGTCTCGTTCGCGATCCTGTGCGAGGAGCTCGAGCACGCGGACACCGCCTTCAGAGTCGTGATGAGCGTGCACGTCGGCCTGAACTCGCTGGCCCTGCTCCAGTGGGGGACGGACGAGCAGCGCCGCCGGTGGCTCGTTCCCCAGGCGCAGGGCACGAAGCTCGCGACGTTCGCGCTCACGGAGCCGGGCGCCGGGACAGACGCCGCCAGTCTCCAGACGACGGCACGCCGCGACGGGGACGCGTACGTCCTCAACGGCTCGAAGATCTGGATCAGCCTGGCCGACCTCGCGGACCACTTCCTCGTCTTCGCGACGGTGGATCGCAGCCGGAAGCATCGAGGCGTGACCGCCTTCATGCTCGAGCGGGGGATGACCGGCCTGACGACCGGGACGCTCCACGGGAAGCTCGGAATTCGGGCCGGGAACACCGGGCTCGTCACCCTCGACAACGTGGTCGTGCCGGTCGAGAACCGGATCGGCGAGGAGGGCGAGGGGTTCCTTGTCGCGATGAGCGCGATCGACCAGGGCCGCTTCACGGTGGCCGCCGGCGCGGTCGGGCTCGCGCAGGCCTGCCTGGACGCGAGCGTCACGTACGCCCACCAACGCGAGACGTTCGGCGAGGAGATCGGCCGGCACCAGCTCGTCAAGCAGATGCTCGCGAAGATGGCCGCGGGAACGGAGATCGGGCGGCTCCTCGTCTGGCGCGCGGCGTGGCTGAAGAATCACGGCGTGCGCAACACCCGCGAGACGTCGCTGGCGAAGTGGCACGCGACGGAGCACGGCGTCGCGGCCGCCCTCGACGCGATCCAGGTGCACGGAGCGAACGGGTACAGCAACGAGTTCCCGGTCGAGCGCTATCTCCGCAACTCGAAGGCGGCCGTGATCTACGAGGGAACGAGCCAGCTCCACACGCTCATCCAGGCCGACTACGCGCTGGGCTACCGCGAGGATCGACCGCTCCGCTGCGAGCCGGTTCCCGCGCAGGGCTTCGAGCGCTGGCCGGCCCTCGGGCACGGTTCCTCGATCGGGGGCGGCAGGTGAGCATCGTCCGAGCGTCGCCGTCTGCCCTCCGGGAGCGCCTGGCCGTCGCCTGGACGTCCGGCGGGCAGGGCCGGCGTGCCGGGATCGTCGTCGGCGGCACGGTCGCGGCCGTGCTCGCCGGGGCGTTCCTCTTCGGCGCCTGGCACGTCCTGTTCGGCGGGTTCGTAAAGGGCAACTGGCGCGCAGGTGCGTTCGGCCTGGCGCTGGCCGCGGTCTCCGCCGCGCTGCTCGCCGGCGAGGCAGCCCTCGCGAGGCGCCTGCTGCGCTGACTCGAGCCGGGCGCACGAATCTGACGCGCTGCGCCGCGGACTCGCCCCGCCGCTGCGAAGGCGCCCGCGTTACGCGATCGGCTCGAACCGCGCCTGGAAGAACCGCAGGTACTTCGGCTCGTAGACCATGCGCAGGCCGTGAGCCTCGTCGCGGGCGTCGAAGCAGGCCTTCACGGACTCGGCGACGACGTCCATGTGGGCCTGGGTGTACACGCGCCGCGGGATCGTCAGGCGGGTGAGCTCGAGCTTGGGGCGCTTGTGGTCGCCCGTCTTCGGGTCCCGGCCGGCGGACACGATGCCGCGCTCCATGGAGCGGATGCCCGAGTCGAGGTAGAGGTACGCCGCCAGGGTCTGGCCCGGGAACTCGTCCTGGGACAGGTGCGGGTAGAACCGCCTCGCGTCCAGGAAGATCGCGTGCCCGCCGATGGGCTCCACGATCGGGATGTCCCATTCCTGGAGCAGCTCGCCGAGGTATCGGACCTGGCCCACCCGGCTCCGGACGTGCTCGTCCTGGACGGCCTCCTCGATGCCGATCGCGAGCGCCTCCATGTCGCGCCCGGCGAGGCCGCCGTACGTGTGCAGCCCCTCGAACACCACGACGAGGTTGCGCAGCTCCTCGAAAGTGTCCCAGTCGTTGACCGCCAGCCAGCCGCCGATGTTGACGAGGTTGTCCTTCTTGGCCGACATCCATGCGCCGTCCGTGCAGGAGCAGAACTCGAGCAGGATCTCGGCAATGGACTTCGCCGCGTAGCCCTCCTCGCGCTCCTGGATGAACAGCGCGTTCTCGACCATGCGGGTGGCGTCGAGCATCACCTTGATGCCCAGCGGCTCGCAGATCGCGCGGATCGCCTTGACGTTGGCCATCGAGACGGGCTGGCCGCCGGCCATGTTGACGGTGCCGGCCAGGGAGACGTAGGGGATGTGATCCGCTCCCACCTCGTCGATCAGCGCCTGGAGCTTGGCGAGGTCGACGTTGCCCTTGAACGGCAGGATCGCCTGCGGGTCGTGGGCCTCGTCGATGATCACGTCGTGGAACGTGCCGCCCGCCATCTCCTGGTGCTCGCGGGTGGTCGTGAAGTACATGTTGCCCGGGATGTGGTCGCCCTTCTCGATCAGCACCTGGCTGATCAGGTGCTCGGCGCCGCGCCCCT
The DNA here is from genome assembly GCA_963850035.1 of uncultured Chloroflexia bacterium. Classification (GTDB taxonomy): domain Bacteria; phylum Chloroflexota; class Limnocylindria; order Limnocylindrales; family CSP1-4; genus CTSoil-043. The sequence continues at coordinate 74,233 of CAWKJP010000001.1, forward strand.
GGTGCGTCGGCACGATGTGCTTGTAGCCGTAGAACCGCTGGATCGCCGCCTCGAGGTGGTAGAAGTTGCGGCTCCCCGCGTACGCCTCGTCGCCGAGCATCATCCCGGCCCACTGGCGATCGCTCATGGCGGACGTGCCCGAGTCGGTCAGAAGGTCGATGTAGACGTCGTCCGAGCGGAGCAGGAACGTGTTGTACCCGGCATCCTGGAGGGCCGCCTCGCGCTGCGGGCGCTCCGTGACCGTCAGCGGCTCGACCATCTTGATCTTCCACGGCTCGGCCCATGAGCGGCGCCCATGCTGCTGGCCCATGGTGTGCAGCGATTCGTTCGTCATCGTCGGATCTCCACTTCGGCTCCGGCCCGCGCTCGGCAGGCGCCGGAGAGGGACGGGCGGCACGCGGTGCCTGCCCGGGGCCCACAGCGTAGCGCCGCACGAGCGCCTCCCTCATGCGCGGTATCGGGGTCCGCCGATGCGGCCGGATGTGTAGGATCCGCGGGGATCCGGGCCACACCTCCGTGGCTCGACGTCAGCAACATGCCGGGTGGGGAATGGCTGAGCGGACGCGGCGACGATGATGGACGCCGATCGCGGGCCCGCGACACGCGCCACGTCGTCCGGATGGACGCCGGGCGAGATCACGACGCTCGCGGCGGTTTCGGAGACGTTCGTCCCCGACGACGGCACCCGCCGGGCAGGGCTCGCCATCGAGGCGCTTCGGGCCGGGACCGACCCCGCCGACATCGCGCGGCTCCGCCAGGCGCTTCGCCTGTTCGAGTCCCCCGTGGCGAACCTCATCCTCTCGGGCCGCTCGACCCGCTTCGCCGACATGTCCCCGCAGGAGCGGGAGCGCTACCTGCTGGGCTGGGCGACCTCGCGCCTGAAGGACCGCCGCGTCGCGTTCCAGGCGCTCAAGCGGCTCCTCTGCTTCCTCGCCTACGCGGACCCGGGTCCCGATGGTCTCAACCCGCGACTCGAGCAGATGGGGTACGTCCCGGACCTCGACGTGGTCACCGACGAGCCGACGACGATCCGGCCCGAGCTGCTGGCCCCGGCGGCCGGGGAGGGCGGCGCGTCGTCGACCGTCACCCTCGAAGCCGACGTCGTGATCGTCGGATCGGGCGCGGGCGGCGGTGTCGTCGCCTGCGACCTCGCGGAGGCGGGCCGTTCGGTCGTCGTGCTCGAAGCGGGCCCGTTCGTGTCGGAGCCATCCATGCCCACGGGCGAGCTCGCAGCGTTCGAGCGGCTCTACCTGGACCATGGCACGACGAGCGCCACGGACACGGCCGTCGCCATCCTCGCGGGGTCGTGCGTCGGCGGCGGGACGGTGGTCAACTGGACCACGTGCATCGCCCCGCCGGTGGCGCTCCGCGAGGAATGGACGCGGGAGCACGGGCTCGACGGCTTCGACGAGGCCGTGGTCGACGACGACGTGGCGCTTCTCGAGTCGGAGCTGGGGGTCGCGGTCGCGAACCCGGTTGGCCCGAAGGACGCCGCGATCCTGCGCGGCGCGGCGGCGGTCGGGATCGAGGACGCCGCGGTCATCCGTCGCAATGCCGACTGCGGCGCCTGCGGGAGCTGCGGGTTCGGGTGCCGTCGCGGAACCAAGGCGTCGGGGCTTCGCGTGCACCTGGCGCGCGCACACGCGGCGGGAGCCCGGATCGTGTCCGGCGCGGAGGCCGAGCGCGTCCTCGTCGAGGGCGGGAGGGCGGTCGGCGTGACCGCATCCGTCCACCCCGGCACGTCCGGCGGGGGTTCCGGCGGCACCGTGGCACCCGGACCGTCGAGTGCCTTCCGGCTGGTGGTCCGGGCACGACAGGTCGTCATCGCGGCAGGAGCGCTGCGAACCCCCGCCATCCTGGAGCGCTCGGGGATCGTGCACCCCGCGCTGGGCCGGAACCTGCGGCTTCACCCCGTCCCGGTGATCGGGGCGAGCTTCGCGGAGCCGGTCGACATGTGGCGCGGCGTCATGCAGGGCGCGAGGATCCTCGTGGAGCCGCGGCCCGACGACCCGCACGCGCGCTACACGATCGAATCCGCGCCAGGGCATCCCGGCCTGCTCGCCCTGGCGTTCCCGTGGGAGGGCACGGCGGCGTTCGCTTCGCTGATGGGGCGAAGCCGGAGCTTCGCACCCCTGATCGCGGTCTGCCGTGACCTCGATGGCGGCACGGTGTCCCTGGCGCGCAGCGGCCGGGTGCGGATCGACTACCGGGTCAGCCAACGCGACGCCGTCACGATGCGGGCGGCACTCGCGACCATGGCGCGCGTGGCACGAGGGGCCGGGGCCACGGAGCTCGTTGCGCTCGGGACTCCGGCCACCTGGTTCGATCCGGCAACGTCGGCGCCACCTGCTCCCGGGTCCGACGGCGGGCCGGTCGGCGCCGACCGGGCCTTCGCAGGCTATCTCGCGGAGCTGGCCCGGTGGGATCCGTCGCCCGGGCGGGGACTGGTCTTCAGCGCCCACCAGATGGGCACGTCGCGAGCGGGCGCCCAACCGGCATCGCATCCGTGCGACCCGGCCGGGCACGTCCGGGCCGGCGGGGGGAGCGGGAGCGGCGTCGTGGCTGGCCTCTACGTCGCGGACGCGTCGCTCTTCCCGACCGCAGCCGGGGTCAACCCGATGATCACGACGATGGTGCTCGCGCGCCGCGTCGCGCGGACGGTGCTGGCCGAGACCCGCGCCGGCACCTGACGGGAGCGTTGCGGTTGCATCCGCCCCGGCGGGTCGGTAAGGACCGAGGCGGCGGCGGCGTCTCGCGGCGAGCAGCTGCCGGGGGAGGTTGGTGCCCAGCGCATCGGGTCCACGATCTCGGCGGACGGAACGTGCAGGCTGACCGGCGTCTCAGGTGGCCTCGACGACCTCCTCGGGCCGGGGCGGCACCGGCTCGCGGGCACGCGTCCAGACGATGATCGCGACCGCGACGATGATGATCGCGCCGGCCACGAGCGTCCGCGGCGTGACCGACTCGCCCAGGACCAGCGAGCCGAGCGCGACCGCCACGATCGGGTTGACGTACGCGTAGGTCGCGACGAGCGGCAGGGGAGCGACCCGCAGCAGCCATGCGTACGCCGTGAAGCCGATGAGCGACCCGACGGCGACGAGATAGCCGAGGGCCGCGATGCTCTCCCGCGTCACGCCCGCGGGGTTGAACCGGGAGATCTCGCCGCTGGCCAGCGAGACCACGGCGAGCATCGCTCCGCCGCACAGCATCTGCATCGCGACCCCCACGAGCGGTCGGGCGGGCAGATGGGCACGGGCGCTGTAGAGCGAGCCGATCGCCCAGAGGACGGGCGAGCCGAGCAGGATCAGCGCCCCCGCGAGATCGACCGGCGCCGTTCCAGCGGCCGGCCAGACAAGCACTCCGACGCCCGCGAACCCGAGCCCGATCCCGACGATCGTCGAGTGCGACAGGCGCAGGTCGAAGAACAGCCGGCCGAGGATGGCAACCCAGAGCGGGAGCGTCGCGATGAGGAGGGCCGCGATCCCCGACGCGACGGTCGTCTCGCCGAGCGCCACCAGGCCGTTTCCGCCGACCAGCAGGAAACCGCCGATGATCGCCGCGTCCCGCCACTCCCGCCGGCCGGGTCGGGGCTCCCCGCGGCTGCCCCGCGACGTGACGACGAACAGGATCGTGCCCGCGATCAGGAATCGGACCGAGCTCTGGGCGAAGGGCGGGATCGTGCCGACCGCGATCCGGATCGCGAGATACGTGGACCCCCAGACGACGTAGAGGGCGCCCAGGGCCAGCGCAACCTGGGCGCCGGGCGCGCCCAGGGTCCGGTGGGCGGTGGCTGCCATCCGGAAAGGATGGCAGCCGGCCAGCGGTCCCGCTCGCGTGAACCGGCCCCGGCTGGCAAGCCGCCCGGATCGTACGGCCGCTTGCGGCAGGCCCGCCGCCCGGAGCCTGCCGAGCGTGCGACAATCGCCGGACGATGCCGCTCGACGATCGATTCGACGATCTCGTCGCCAGCCTGGCCGGCTTCTACCGGGCGTGGGTGATCCAGCTCGGGATCGAGCTGGGCCTCTTCGCGCGCCTCCGGGAAGCCGGGCCGGGCGGCCTGACGCGGGGCGCGCTCGCGCTCGCCGCGAAGGCGGCCGCCGAGCCGGTCTCCGCCTGGTGCGACGCCGCCTACGCGGCGGACCTCATCACCGACGACGGGTCGCGGATCAGCGTGGACCCCGACGTCGCGACGATCCTGCTCGAGAAGGACCGCACCGAGTACCTTGGCGGGCAGTTCACGTACACGGTCACCGCGAGCCTCGATTACGACCGGATGGCTGAGTATCTCCGCACGGGCGTTCCGGTCGTCTCGCGGTCGGCACGCTACTACCGCGCGATCGAGGAGCTGACGCGCCAGGACATCGCCATCTTCTTCGAGGAGGCGCTGGCCGCGATGCCGGACCTCGTGGCCGACCTGGTCCGAGGGATCGACGTGATCGACCTGCACTGCGGCGGCGGACGCTGGCTGGCGGCCATCGCGCGGCGGTTTCCCAAGGCGCGCCTCGTCGGCGTGGAGCCGGAGCTCGACTCCGTGACCCGCGCGACGCAGCTCGTGCAGCGGGCAGGCCTGGGATCGCGCATCAGGATCGAGGCCCGCGAGGTGGACGAGGAGCTCGCCGTCGGGTCGTTCGACCTGGCGTACTTCCAGCACGCCCTCCACGAGATGCCGGATCCGGTCGTGGCCCTCCAGGCCTCGTGGCGCCTGCTCCGGCCGGGCGGCCGGCTCATCGTCCTCGGCTGGTGCCTGCCCGACGGGCTCGACGGGTACGCGTCCCTTCACGGACAGCTCGTCGCCGGCGTCGCTCTCGACGAGCTGTTCCATGGGACACGCCTGCGCACCCTGGCGCAGCACGCCGAGCTGTTCCGCGCCGCCGGTCTCCCCGAGCCCGAGGCGATCCCGCTCCCGTCGGACGCGACGCTCCTCGTTGCCCGGCGAGGCGCCTGAGGGCGGGCGTCTGATGACGGCGCCTACGCTGACGATCCGCTGGACCGGGATCGACACGGCCCACGATCGGGCGGCGCTCGCAGCGGTCCTCGCGGTCGACATCCCGGTCGACGGCGTGATCGAAATCCCCGGCCTGCGCCTGGAGATCGGGACGTCCGGGTCGGGCCGGGCGCGCGGCCGCCTCGAGGTCATGGGGATGCCTCAACGGGCAACGGCGGCCCTCCCCGCGCTTCCGCACGCCGAGGCGGTCGTCGACGTCACGAGCGCCGATCCGGCCGCCGACGAGATCACCGACGGGAAGGCCAGGGGGTGGTTCGGAGATTCGAGCGGACCGGCATCCTCGAGCGTGCAATTCCTCGCGCTGGGATGGGCGACCGTCGATCTCGAGCGAGCCGCCGCGACCTGGCCGGGGGTTCGGTGGCGGGCGGCACCCCGTGACCCGTCGCTGGGCGCGCGAGCCCTCGTTGGTCGAGCCGGCACGCGGGCCGATGTGGCCGGAGCCGAGGCCGTCACCCTCGTGCTGCTGGAGCCCGACACCGAGGGCCGGGTGGCGGCGTCGCTCGCTCGTCACGGCGAGGGCCCTGCCGCGCTCTACCTCCGGGTTCCGCCGGACGCGATCGCCGCCATCGCGGCTCGCCTCGCGAGGCTCGGCGTCCGGTTCGTCACGGGATCCGGGCCGTTCGGGCCGGAATGGACGGTCGCGGGATCCCACCCATCGACCCCGACCGTGACCGTCGTGGCGGGAGCCGTGCCGGACGTGTGAACCGGCCGGCCATGCCGTGGCCGACGCGGTACCATCGGGCCATGATCGAACGTGCCACGCTCACGTTCCGCGATGCCGGCCCGGATGACGCCGAATGGATCGCGGGGCTCCTCTCCGACGAGGGCTACCCGGCCGGCGCGACCGACATCGGGCGCCGCCTGGAACGCTACGTGGAACGCGAATGCCCCGTCCGGATCGCCGAGGCGGGCGGGGAGCGTGCCGGATTCGTGGCCTGCCAAGTGATCCCGCGCTTCGAGCACGACGACCACATCGTGCGGGTCATGGCGCTCGTCGTGGACCCGGGCGTTCGCGGTCGCGGCGTCGGGGCCGCCCTGATGGCCGAGGCGGAGACCATCGCGGAGGGCATCGACGCCGCGTTCCTCGAGGTGACCGCCGGCCACCACCGACCGGGCGCGCGGCGGCTCTTCGAGGCCGCCGGATACGACGCCTCGCTCACGAGCTACCTCCGGAAGCGGCGCTGAGCACGCCCCCGGGCGAATCCTTCCCGCACCTCCGGCTTCGGGTCGCCTCGGAGCAGCTGCTGGCGCTGCCGTGGGAGCTGCCGCTGGAGCAGTGGGACGCCGACCGGGCGGTCATGCGGGCGCTCCCGGTCGGCCCCTCGCGACACCTCGTGCGGTTCGTCGTGATCGACGAGACCGTCTATGCCCTGAAGGAGGAGTCGATCGACACGGCGCACCACGAGTACGAGGTGCTCGTCCGCCTCGAGACGCTCGGGCTGCCGTCGGTTCGAGCGATCGGGATCGCGGAGCACCACGCCGACGACACCGCGATCCTCGTGACCGAGTACCTCCAGCACTCCCTCCAGTACCGGCGGCTCCTGATGCGGGTGCCGCTGACCGCAGGCGGCTACCGCGACCGGCTCCTCGACGCGATGGCATCGCTGCTCGTGGACCTCCACCGGAGCGGCGTCTACTGGGGCGACTGCTCGCTCGCGAACACGCTGTTCCGGCGTGACGGCGGGACGATCCAGGCCTATCTCGTGGACGCCGAGACGAGCGAGACGTATGCCGGGCTCTCGGACGGCCAGCGCGCGTACGACCTCGACGTCCTCGTCGAGAACGTCGCGTTCGGGCTCGCAGATCTCGCCGCGTTCCAGGGTCACCCCGAGGCGATGGACGAGCAGATCGCCGCCGCCGAGTCGGTCAGGCAGCGGTACCGGGGGCTCTGGAAGGAGGTCCACGAGCAGGTCGAGATGCAGGCGGGTGACCGGTTCGCGATCCAGGCCCACATCCGGCGCCTGAACAACCTTGGCTTCGCGATCGGCGAGATCGAGCTCCTGCCCGGTGCCGGGGGAACGGTGCGCCTTCGGACGGCCGTCGCCCAGCGCGACTTCCACGCCCGCGAGCTCGATCGTCGGACGGGGCTCGTCGCCCTCGAGGGACAGGCACGCCTCCTGCTCAACGACCTGCGCGAATATCGCGCCTGGCTGACCTTCTTCGAGCGCCGGCCCGTCTCATCGGCGGAGGGCGCGGTCCGCTGGCAGGACGAGGTGCTCGAGCCGTACCTGGGGCGGCTGGCGACCCTCATCGGCCCGGGCCGCGATCCCCTGCAGGCGTACTGCGACCTCCTCGAGCACAAGTGGCTGCTGTCCGAGGCCGCACGGCGTGACGTCGGCCTCGAGGCGGCGTTCGCGTCCTACGTTGCGGCCGGCGCACCGGCGCCGGAGGTTGCGAGCGGCGCGCCGGGCCTGGACCTCGACGCCGCCGACCCCGAGACCATGTGGGCGGGCGGCGCCTCGTCGGAGACCCGGCTCCGGTCGCCCGGATAGGGCGCGGCCTACCAGCGTTCCTGGTGGACCAGCTCCGCGAGCGGCCGGCGGCCCCCGGGTCGCTTCGGGGCCGTCAGGGCTGCCTCGTCGGCCGGGTACCCGAATGAGAGCAGGTACTCGCAGTGCATGCCGTCCGGCAGGCCAAGGAGCTCGGCGACCCGTGGGTGGTCGTACACGGTGGCCGGGACGCTGCCGATGCCGAGCTCCCACGCCGCGAGCACCATGTTCTGCGCCGCCCGGCCGATGTCGAACTCGATCGAGAGGGGGGCACCCTCGACGTGCGGATCCGGGGTCACGAGCGCGACCGCCACGGTTGCGCCCGCAAGGTGGGCGGCGAACGGCCCGACCGTCGACAGCTCGCGCAGGTGCTCGCGATCGCTGCAGACGATGAACGCCCATCGCTGCAGGTTCTTGGAGCTGCCCGCACGCCGCCCCGCGTTGAGGATCCGCTCGAGCGCGGCGGGCTCGAGCGGGCGATCCGTGAACGCGCGGACGACGCGCACGGAGTCGATCGCCTCCCAGGTGCCGAGTGCCGGTTCCATGTCGAGTGCCTCCATCGTGCGCGGGAAGGGCCGGTCCGTCCGTTCAGGTCCGGGTGGCGTCCGTGTCGCGACGGGCCGCAGCGGACCCGCCCACTGGGCGCCCAGGCGCATCACGCGACGGGACGGACGCGACTGTCGCGCTGTCCGGGCCGCCGGGCTCGTCCGCCGGCCCGGCCGGGCGGTCCAGCGCGGCGAACGGCCCGTCGGTATCCGGCGGGCGGCGCACCCGCGCGGCGACGGCGCGCGCGGCGGCCCGGTCCGGCTCCGCGCAGCCGGCGAGGTTGCGCGCCAGGAACGCCGCGATCCGGCCCCGGTAGGCCGGGTCCTCGTAGAGCCAGCGGTGCCGGCCCTCGGGCAGGATCAGGAGCTCGACCTCGCGGCCGGCGATGCGCCGGGCCGCGCGCTCCAGGCGGACCGCGTTGTCGGCGCTGACGACCTCGTCCTGCGCCCCGTGCACGATCAGGATCGGGCCGGGATAACGCCCGACGGCCGCGGCGGCGCTGACGGCCGAGGGCGCATGACCGCGGGGCCGGAGATAGACGCGGGTCGTGAGCGCGGCCAGCGGATGGGCGATGAGCCCCGGCATGGTGAGGCCGGCGAGCTGGAACGTCCGGCGGGTGAGGCTCCGGGGATCCGCTGGGGTTGCCGTCGTGACCAGCGCCGCGACCCGGGGATCGGCCGCGGCCGCGATCGCCGCCCCGATCGCACCCATCGAGTGGCCGAGCACGCCAACCGACGTGACGTCCGGCCGCTCGGCCGCAACCGCGACCGCCGCGCCGGCGTCGGCGCCGAACTCCGCACCGCTGATGGGGAGGGCCTCGGCCGGGTTGTCGCCGTGGCCGCGAACGTCGAAGAGGAGCGAGGCGAACCCCGCGGCGTGCAGGAAGCGGGCGTTGGGGAGCATCCGCGCCCGGTTCGACTCCCATCCGTGGACCAGCACGATGGCGGGTGCCGCGCGGCCGCCCGGCGCAGGCACGAACCAGCCGGGAAGCGGCCCGGCGGCCGAAGGGACGGCGACCGTCTCGAATGGAAGGCCGTACGCCTCCGGGGTCTCGAGCGGGGGCCGGCGCGCCGGGAAGCCCGCCCGCCGCCGATACTCGATCGCGAACCGGTACGCAGCGGCAGCGGGTGCGACGACTCCGGCGCCGAGGGCCACCAGCACCTTCCGGGACGTGCGCATGGTCGAAGGGTACCGCCCTGCTGGGCTAGGATGATGGGATGGCTCAACGCGACCCCCACGAGGTGCTCGGCGTCGACCGGGATGCCAGCCAGGCCACGGTGAAAGCGGCCTGGAGGCGCCTTGCGCGCGAGCACCATCCCGACCTCGCGGCCGACGCCGGCGCGCGCCGGGATGCCACGCGCCGGATGGCCGAGATCAACGCCGCGTACCAGGCGCTGCGTGCCGGTCCCGGCGGACGAACGGGAATGCCGGGTGACGGCGCTGCGCCTCCGGGCGGTCCGGGCCGCCGCGGTGCCGCCGGGGAGGCAGCGCGACCCAGCGGCCCTCCGCCGCCGCCGCCCACCCGGCCGGTCACCGCCCGCTTCGACACGACGCCCCTGTTTCGCCAGCGCAACGCGACGACGACCCCGGCGGGAGGCGGGTACCGACACCGCCCGCGGACGCCGGGCGTGCGCAGGCGTGCGACCTGGGGCGAGGCCGAGGAGCCGCGCGCCTCCGACCCGACCGGCCCGCTGCATCGCGTCCGCGCGATGCGCCAGGCCCATCGGCCCCTTCCCAGCCTCGGCGCCGCACGCGCGACCGAGATCGTCTTCGGGAAGTTCCACGGGCACACGCTCGGGGAGATCGAGGGCGTCGAGCCGACCTACCTCGAGTGGCTGGAGCGGACGATCACGCGCGACCCGGATCTCGTGGCGGCCGCCCGCGTGATCCTCGACGAGCGCGCCGGTTGGGGGGCAGACGGGGCCGACGATGGGGACCGTGCCGTTCCGGCCTCCGATGATCCCGGATCGTACGTGAGCGAGGAGGCCCCGCCCCCGGACGCCGCCGAAGACGACACCGGAGCCGGCGCGCCCGCGGGGAACGACAGCGGGGACGCCGACCGGCGTCCCCATGAGGCAGCGAGGAGCGGGTCCGCGGGATAGGTCCGCGTCCCGGATGAGTCCGGCAGCCACCGCCGCGGACCGGGCCTGCTGGCCGGAGATCCATGGTTACTCGACTCGTGCCCGGAGTCCCAGGGGCCACCCAATGACGCTCCCCGCAGCGTTCTCGAAGAACGGTGTGCCCCGGCGCTCCGGGCCGTGGCCGACGCCCCAGGTTCATCCCGGTTGCTCGCGCCGACGGCTGCATCTCGGAAGGTAGGCCGATCGACGGCGCTCGACAATCGGCCGTCCGTCCCGGTTGGGGGCACTGAAATGGTCGGAGGCGTGCGCGCACCGGCCCCGGACCGTCGTACCAGGTGACGGTCGGCACCGGGGCCGGTCAGCACGCTTCTCCCGCACCGCGCGGCCCCATCGGTGCGGCAGCGGCCGGCGGCGGCGCGTAGGCTGACCGCGTGCGCAACGTCTCCGCTCGCGGCGCTCTCGGCCTCGTCGTGGCAGCGTTCCTCGTTGCCGCCTGCGCGGGCCCGTCCGCGCCCCCGTCGTTCGACCCGACCACGGCGTGCGGCGGCGCCGACCGCCAGGAGATGACGGGCGCCTACCCGGACCTCGAGGCGCGCGTCCCGCTCGCGCTCGACGGCCAGGCCGCGGACAGCCGCGAGTCCGGTCGCTTCTGCTCGAAGGCAACGCTCGGGAAGCTCTGGGACGCCGGCATCCGCGAGGAGCAGTTCGGCGGTGGGATCTGGGCAGTCGAGCCGGGCGGCGGCACCTCGCTGGCCGGGCTCCAGCTCTCGGTCTTTCGGGCCCCGGGCCTGACCGCCCAGCTCATGGCGGACGAGTACAAGTCCGGGGCGGACGCGACCCAGCGGGTCACGGTCGTCTCCGCGACGAACGTGCAGGTGAACGGCAGGCCCGGGTTCCGGATCAACCTCCTCAACGGCGATTCGCACCAGGCGATCGTGGTCTGGCCATCCGCCGATGGCGCGGTGGTCCAGGTCGTCATCGCCGCCGATGTCCCCGAGTCGAAGGTCCAGGCGGCAATCGCCGCCTTCGGCTGAGCGCGGCGCCACCGGCCGACCCTCGCTGTCATCGCGCAGCGCACCCGCGATGGGGCCGGGTCGGTGCCAGACGACGGGTCGTCGCGCCGCCGCGGGCCGGCGTCGCCGGACCTGCGGCTTCCCCGGCCATGGACGCCTGCCTCGGGCCCCGCTAGCATCCCGCCATGACCTGGCAGGCCCGGAAGCGCGCCTGGGAGCGCGAGCGGCTCGACCCCGCGAGGGCACGCTCCCCGGAGCGGCTCCCGCGCTTCACCACGATCTCCGACGTGGAGGTCGCGCGCCTCTACGGGCCATGGGACTGGGTCCCGGAAGGTCCGCACGCCGATCTCGACGACGCGACGCCGGGGCCCGAGGCGGCCGGCGGGGGCGGTCCCACCGCGGTCGACCATCGCGGCGAGCGGCTTCGGGCGGGCCGCTGGGACGCGTTCGATCCCCTCCGCGACATCGGGTACCCCGGGGCACCCCCGTTCACGCGCGGCATCCACCCGACCGGCTACCGCGGCCGCGCCTGGACGATGCGGATGTTCGCGGGGTTCGGCGCGGCGGAGGACACGAACGCGCGCTTCCGCGATCTCCTCGCCGCCGGCCAGACCGGCCTGTCGGTGGCATTCGACATGCCGACCCTCTACGGCTACGACACCGACGACCCGGAGGCGGAGGGCGAGTTCGGGACGTGCGGGGTCGCGGTCAGCTCGCTCGCCGACATGGAGGTGCTCCTCGAGGGGCTGCCGCTGGACCGCGTGAGCACATCGATGACGATCAACTCCCCGGCGGCACCGATCTGGGCGATGTACATCGTCGCGGCGGAGAAGCGCGGCGTGCCGCGAGCCGCCCTCGAGGGGACGCTCCAGAACAACATCCTCAAGGAGTTCATCGCCCAGAAGGAGTACCTCTTCCCGCCGGCGCCGTCGCTCCGCCTTGTCACCGACACGATCGAGTTCGGGACCCGCGAGCTGCCCCGCTGGAACACCGTCTCGATCAGCGGCTACCACATCCGCGAAGCCGGCAGCACGGCGGTCCAGGAGCTGGCCTTCACCCTGGCCGACGGGATGGCCTACACGGAGGCGGCGCTCGCCCGGGGCCTCCGCGTCGACGACTTCGCGCCACGGCTCTCGTTCTTCTTCAACTCGCACGCCGACTTCTTCGAGGAGATCGCCAAGTTCCGCGCAGCGCGGCGCATCTGGTGGAAGCTGATGACGGCGCGTTATGGCGCCGAGAACGAGCGATCGACCTGGCTCCGGTTCCACACCCAGACCGCCGGAGTCAGCCTCACGCCCCAGCAGCCGCTCAATAACCTCACGCGCGTCGCCATCCAGGCGCTGGCCGCGGTGCTCGGCGGCACGCAGTCGCTTCACACGGACGCCTACGACGAAGCATGGGCGGTGCCGACCGCCGAGGCCGCGCTGCTCGCCCTGCGCCAGCAGCAGGTGATCGCCGAGGAGACGGGTGTCGCGAACACGATCGACCCGCTCGGGGGCAGCTGGTTCGTCGAGTCGCTGACGAACCGGACCGAGCGCGAGGTGTGGCGCTACCTCGACGAGATCGATGCGCGTGGCGGCATGGTGGCCGCCGTCGCCCAGGGGTATCCGCAGCGCGAGGTCGCCGACGCCGCCTACCGGTTCCAGCGCGAGGTGGACGGCGGGGAGCGGCGGATCGTCGGCACGAACGTCCACGTGGACCCCGACGAGGTGCTGGCCGTGCCGCTGCTGCGCGTGCCCGAGGGATCGCTGGACCGGCACCTGGCGCGCCTCGAGCGCACCCGGCGCGAGCGGGATCCCGACGCGGTCGCTGCCGCCCTGGCGGGCCTGCGCGAGGCGGCGGCGGCTCCGGAATCGTCCGCCACGAACCTGATGCCCCACTTCCTGGCCTGCGCGGCCGCCTACGCCACGCTCGGCGAACAGTGCCGCGTGCTGCGGGAGGTGTTCGGCGAGTACCGGGAGCCCGTGGCGATCTGAGCTCTCCGCGAACGGCGGGCGGCGTTCGTCGGGAGGCCAGGTCCCTCGCGCCCGCGGGGCGCGGGGGGATACCATCCGGGGATGTACTTCGATGCGCTCTCCTTCCTCGAGGACGAACGGGACGCCTGGCGCCCGTACGAGGATCTCTTCAACCTGACGGCCGGCCAGCTGGAGGCGCCTCTCGCCGGACCGGATCGCTGGTCCGGCAGGGATCTCCTGGGCCATCTCGTCTTCTGGCAGGAGCACGCCCTGGACGTTGCGCGCGAGCTGGCCGTGGGCGAGACGAGCGCTTCGTACGCGCGCGGTGAGGCGGAGTGGGACACGCGGGGCGACGCGATCAACGACGAGGCGGTGGCGGCCTGGCGGGCCATGCCCCTCGATGAGCTGCTCGGCCGCGCTCGCACCGTGCCCGGAGAGCTGCGAGGCCACCTGACGGTCGTGCCGGAGGCCCGCTGGCTCAAGAACGGCGACCTCCAGGCGTTCTTCGCCGGCGAGACGATCGACCACTATGCCGACCACGCACCGGACCTCGAGGTGATCCTCGCGGCCGCTCGATGACGGGGCCGTCGCTCGCGACGCTCCTCGAGGAGGGTGCGGCACGGCTCGAGGGCGCGACCGGGGTCCCGACGGGGCAGGGGACGGACTTCTACCTCGATGACGTCCTGTTCGCGTCGCTGGCGGCAGCGTTCGCTGAGTTCCGCCTTCGCGACGAGGTCGGCGCCGCGGCCTTGCGGACGCCGAACGTGTCGGCCTCCTCGCGGGGCCCCGGCTGGATACGGTTTGCCCCTCGACAGCTCGATGGGCACGCCCGGGACCGAGCGGTCGCATGGCTCGAGAGTGCCTGGCGGCGCGCCGACGCGGAGCTTGCGGGCGTCGCGGGGCCGGACTTCGAGGATGACGACGACGACGATCCGGGCGACGACGACGACGACTGAACCGGCGATAGCCGGCCATGAAGCCACCTGCCCCCGCTGGAGCCATGCCGCGGACGTCGCCCGACCGGATAGGGAATCGAGCCGCCCCGTCCGGCAGGCCGAGCGGGGCGGTCAGGCGGGTCCGCGACGGGCGGCCCTGGGCGCGAGGGTCAGCCCGCGGTCTTGGCGTAGGTCGGCAGGCCGAAGCGCTGCTCGAGCTGGTCGGCAGGTTGGAAGCCGACGACGCCCATCGGCTGCTTGCCCTCGCCCGGGAAGAAGGCGATCGTCGGGATGCTCATGATGTTGAACGCCCGGCTGAGGCCCGGGTTCGCGTCGACGTCGACCTTCACCACGTCCACGGCGCCGTCGTACTTCGCGGCGAGCTTCTCGAGCTCCGGGGCGACGAGCTTGCAGGGCCCGCACCAGGCGGCCCAGAAATCGACGATGACGGGGCGCTCCGACTTCAGGACGAGCTCGTCGAACGTGGTGTCGGTTGCGTGCTTGATCTCGACCATCGGTCGGGAACCCTTTCTCCCGGCTGCCCGGGCGCCAGGGCAGGCCTAGCTGGCCAGCCCCTGGATGAGACGGTAGGTTTCGAGGACGCGTGGGTCCGCGAGCCGGTAGTAGACGGTGCTGCCGTCGCGTCGAGTCGATACCAACCCGGCGTTGCGCAGCACCGACAGGTGCTGCGACATGTTCGGCACCTGGCAGCCGACGCATGCGGAGAGCTCCGAGACGGAGGCTTCGCCGGCGGCAAGCGTCTCGAGGACGCAGAGCCGCTTCGGGTCCGCCAACGCCCGCCCGATGCGTGCGGCTCGCTGCCGCTCCGCGTCGGTGTTCATGCGCTGCTCGGTGACCACGTGCGGAGTATCTCATCACTTGCGCAATAACGCAAGTGCCAGCTGTCGAGAGCGCAGCCCCGCTGCACCGATGCGTCGGGCGCGGAAGCCTCCGCGGATCAGCCCTGTCGCGGTCCGGCGTCACCGCGCGCCGCCATGAGGTGGCCGCCCAGGGCGAGCATCCACAACATCGCGGGGTAGACGATCATCCGCTCGGTGCCGCCGTGGCCGATGGCGCCGAAGGCAGCCTCGTTCCCGCCGTCGCCGATCACCATCAGCACGACGAAGACGAGGCCGACCGCGCCCGCGAGGACCGAAATCGCACGCATCACGCCGCTTGTGAGCGCGCCCACCGCGATCGCCTCGAGATTGAAGAAGACGAACGCCACGAGCGCGAAGAGGCTGTGCAGGTCGCCACGGTCGAGCGGGAAGGCGCCGGCCCCGAGGGCTCCGATCCCGGCCAAGACGAAGAGCGCGAGCACCAGGCCCCTGCGATGCGATCGGTAGTACAGGAACCCGCCGAGGACGTTCAGCGCGCCGACGACCACCAGGGACGCGTTGAACAGCAGCGAAGTGGACGCGATCACGCCCAGGTCGCTGATCGCGGCCCCGCTGAAGTCGTAGCCGGGTGCGATCGATGCCGCAAGCATGATCACGAGCATGAACTGGGCCGCGAGGACGAAGAAGAGGAGGCCGGCGCGTCGCCGGTCCCCGTCGGGCACGATCCCGACGCCTGTCAACCGCTCGGTCAGCGTCATGTCGCCTCTGCTCCCTCGCTCGCGGCGTGCGAATACGCGCCCTGGATCCAGCGTTGCGGCCGACGGGCGCGCTCGCAAGGGCCGTTTCGACCGGCGCTCCGGGCCGCGCGGCAGGACGCCCGGCGCGAGCTTCCGCGATACTGCCACCCATGCCGATCACGTTCGATCCCGCCGGGCGCACGATCGCGCCGGAGTCGTTCGACGAGGCGGCCCGGCTGATCGCCGGGCGTGTCTCGCGGACGCCGCTCCTCACATCACGGACCGCGGCGCGGATCGCGGAGTCGTCGGCCGGCGTGCGGCTCGAGGGCGGCACGCTTCACGCCAAGGCGGAGCATCTCCAGGCCACCGGCTCGTTCAAGGTCCGCGGCGCGACGGTGCGACTTGCCCTGCTCGACGACGCGGAGAAGGCCGCGGGCGTGATCGCGATCTCTGCGGGCAACCACGCCGCAGCGCTCGCGATGGCGGCCGGCCGCGCGGGGATCCACGCGGTCGTGGTGATGCCGGCGGCCGCCGTGCGCTCGAAGGTCGAGGCATGTCGTGCCTACGGCGCCGAGGTGATCCTCCACGGCGCGACGACTGCCGAGGCGTGGGCCGAGATGGAGCGAATCCGCGACGCGCGCGGCCTGACATTCATCCACCCATTCGACCACCCGATCACGATCGCCGGGCAGGGCACCGTTGGCCTCGAGATCCTCGAGGACCTCCCGGAGGTCGACGTCGTCGTGGTGGGCGTCGGCGGCGGCGGGCTCATCTCGGGAATCGCGACGGCGATCGCGACGCGGCGGCCCGCGACGCGGGTGTGGGGCGTCGAGCCGGCGAGCTCGACGGCGGTGTCGAGCGCCGTGGGCGCAGGCGGCGTCGTCCCGGTGCCCGCGGCGAGCGTCGCGGATGGGCTCAACGCCCCGTTTGCCGGCGAGTGGACGCTGCCGCTCGTCCAGCGCCACGTGGCGGGGATCGTGACGCTGAGCGACCCGGAGATCCTCAGCGGCGTACGGTTCGCG
This sequence comes from uncultured Chloroflexia bacterium, assembly GCA_963850035.1. Lineage (GTDB taxonomy): Bacteria > Chloroflexota > Limnocylindria > Limnocylindrales > CSP1-4 > CTSoil-043. The sequence goes on from CAWKJP010000001.1 coordinate 90,855, forward strand.
GCCGAGCGCATGAAGCAGGTGCTCGAACCCGCCGGCGCGGCAGGCCTCGCGGCGGTCCTCCATGGACGCATCCCGCTGCACGACGGGGACCGCGTCTGCGTCGTCTTCAGCGGGGGCAACGTCGCGATCGAGCGGCTCGGGGAGATGCTGGCGGATGCGGCGCCGGTCCCGGGGCTCCGGTGATCCTCCCGAAGGTCCGGGACCTTCGATTCATCACCCTCCGTCGCGGCGGCAGCCTCGGGGACGACGATCATCACCGGCTCGCGATGTGGGCGGCGGACTGCGCGGAGCACGTGCTGCGCCTTTTCGAGCAGGCGCGGCCGGAGGATGACCGGCCGCGACGCGCGATCGACCTTGGACGTGCGTGGGCACGGGGTGAGATCTCGTGGTGGGAGGCCCGCTCGGCGGGCGGCCATGCGAACGCCGCGGCAAGGGATCTGGGCGGGGCGGCACGGCATGCCGCGTACGCCGCCGGCCAGGCCGGCTGCGTCGGCCACGTGGCGGCCCACGAGCTCGGTGCCGCGGCCTACGCGATCCGGGCTGTCCAGGCGGCAGCGCCCGAAGACGAGCGCGAGGCTGCCGGCCGCCTGGAGTGCCGCTGGCAGCGCGCTCAGCTCCCGCATGAGATCCGGGACCTTGTGCTCGACGACCAGCGGCTTCGCAACGAGCTGTGCTGGTTCGTGTTCGACTGCTGACGGGCTCGCCAGGGACGGTCGTCCGGGAACGGGTTGCAGCAGGCGCTCAGTCGACCCCGAGCTCGGCGAGCCGATCGTCGTCGATGCCGAGGTGGTGGGCGAGCTCGTGGATCACCGTGATCCGGACCTCGTCCTCGAGGTCGAGCGGATCCGGGAAGTCCTCCTCGAGCGGCAGCCGGAAGATCGTGATCGAGTTCGGGAAGGGCACGTCGTCGGCTCCCCACTCGGTGCGCGGGACGCCCTCGTAGAGGCCGTAGAGGGTCTCGTCCGGGGCCAGGCCCTCCTCTCGCCGCTGCTCCCGCGACGGCTCATCCGCGATCACGATCGCCACCTCGCGGAGCGCGGCCGAGAACGGCACCGGGATGCCCGCGAGGGCGCGGTCCACCAGCTCCTCGAACCGGGCGTGACGAGCCTCGCGGCGCCGGCGGATCGCTGCGAGGTCAGCGGCAGGGATCCCGCGGCGTCGCTTCGGCATGTCGCGCCTATCCTACGGCGACATGGAGCGCACGCCCGTCCTCGCGCTCGTCGGCACGGGCCTCGAGGCGCTCGACCTCGGGACCGGCGCCCGACCCGCCCGGGGGACCACCGATCCTGCCGCGGAGCCGGCTGGCTACCTGGTCGCGATGGATGGCGGCGTCCGGATCCACTTCCTCGACTGGGGCGGGCCGGCGCTGCGCGACCGGACGTCCCCGGCGGCTGTCGCTCCGGGGGACCTGCCCGGCCCCCATGGATCCGACCGACAGGACAGCCTCGACCGCCCCGACGCGCCGGGCATCCTGCTGATCCACGGGCTGGCGCGGACGGCATGGTCGTGGGCGCCCGTGGCACGGCTGCTCCGCGCGGACGCACGGGTGGCCGCGATGGACCTCCGGGGTCACGGTCTCTCGGACGCGCCCACGGAGGGGTACGACCCGGACCACCTGGCAGAGGATGCCATCGCGGTCGCCGAGGGCACGGCGCTGCTGGCCGGCGGCGACGCGCCGCGCCCGGCGGGATCGGGGGGCGGGCGTCGGTTCGTCGTGGCCGGGCACGGGTACGGCGCCATCGTCGCGGCCTGGGCGGCGAACGCGCTCGGCGACGCGTGCTCGGGCCTCGTCCTGGTCGACGGCGGCTGGACGGACCTCGCGGCCGAGACGGAGATGACACCCGACGAGTGGCTCAGCGCGATCGCCGAACCGCCCGAGGTGCTCACGTCGATGGCGGCCTGGCTCGCGGACCGCGAGGCCTTCGAATTCGGCCACGTGGGGCGCCGACGCGGAGCGATCCGCGCGTGCCGAGGTCGTCGAGACGGCGGCGGGCCGCGTCAAGCTCGCGATCCACGGCCATGCGCTCGCCGCCTCGGTCGGCGCCATGTGGACGTATGAGCCGCGTGCCGTCCTGCCTGCCGTGGAAGCGGGGATCGTGGCGCTCGTCGCGCGCGACGACGACGCGGGCAGCCATGCCGCCGCGCTCCGCGAGGTAGCGGCCCTGCGCGTGGCCGTGGGCCGCTCTCCGATCCGCGCAATCGTGCTTCCCGAGCTCGGGCACGACCTGCCGCGCCACGTGCCGGGCGTCGTCGCCGCGGCGATCCTCGCGGCTGTCCGCGGGACGCCCGGCGCGGACCGGGGAACAGCGCCGGGCGCGTCGGGCTAGGATGCCGCAATGCCCGGCCGAGACCTGCCCGCGAACGTGAAGTCCATCGTCGACGAGATCGAGAACGAGATCGGCGAGGAGGACGCGGAGACCGCCGCGGCGTTCGCCGCCGCGCTCGTGCCGGTGGCCGCGATCGAGGGCGGGTCGGGCGGCACGGTCGGCCCCAACGGCAACGACCGCGTCGAGGCCGCGGTCCGCGGGATCCTCCTGGAGATCGGCGAGGATCCCGATCGCCAGGGCCTCGTGGGAACGCCCGAACGCGTCCACCGCATGTACGCGGAGCTGACGGCCGGCTATCACGTCGATCCCGAGCGCCTGATCAACGGCGCCATCTTCGACGTCGACTACAGCGAGATGGTGGTCGTCAAGGAGATCCCGTTCTACTCGCTCTGCGAGCATCACCTGCTTCCGTTCTTCGGGACGGCCGCGGTCGCCTACATTCCGAAGCGCCGCGTCATCGGGCTCTCGAAGATCCCGCGGATCGTGGAGATGTATGCCCGCAGGCTCCAGGTGCAGGAGCGCCTGACCCAGCAGATCGCGGGCTTCCTGCAGGAGCGCCTCGGCCCGACCGGGACGGGGGTCGTCATCGAGGCGACCCACCTCTGCGCGGTCATGCGGGGCATCCGCAAGCCCGGCACCGTGATGACCACGAGCCACGTCCTGGGACTCTTCCGGACGAGCGACAAGACCCGCGCGGAGTTCTTCGCCCACCTCGAGCGGCGGGCGCCGGGCGCGTGACCGCGCGGCGGAACGCCGGGCTGCGGGGCGCTTCGCGCATGACGTGACGGGCCGGCGACGACCCGGCCGAGGGGCGTGACCACCCCGGGGCGCACCCGCCCGGCTATGATCCCGCCCATGAGCGAACGGCCGATCAAGATCCTGATCGCGAAGCCCGGCCTCGACGGACACGATCGAGGGGCCAAGGTCCTGGCGCGCGGCCTGCGTGATGAAGGCTTCGAGGTCGTGTACACCGGCCTGCGCCAGACGCCGGAGATGATCGCCACTGCCGCCCTCCAGGAGGACGTCGACGTGGTGGGCCTCTCGATCCTCTCGGGCGCCCACATGACCCTGCTTCCGAAGGTGACGCGCCTCCTGCGCGAGCGTGGGCTCGACGACGTGCTCGTCACCGCCGGCGGGATCATCCCGGACGACGACATCCCCGCCCTCGAGGAGGCCGGCGTCGCCGCCGTCTTCGGCCCGGGAACCACGATCGCGGAGGTCGCGGCCTACATCCGGAGCCACGTCCGGCCGCCCGAAGGGTGAGCTCCGCCGCGACGCGGGCGGACGAGCTGGCGGACGCGGCCGTTGCCGGCGACCGTCGGGCGCTCGCACGGCTCCTCACCGCGGTGGAGAACCGGACCCCGACCGCCGAGGCGGCCCTGCGGCGCCTTTACCCGAGCACGGGCCGGGCTCACCTCGTGGGCATCACCGGCGCGCCGGGAGCCGGCAAGAGCACGCTCGTCGCGGCGCTCATCGCGGAGGTGCGGGCCGCCGGGCGGGCCGTCGCCGTCGTGGCCGTGGACCCGTCCTCGCCGATCACCGGGGGTGCTCTTCTCGGCGACCGCGTCCGGATGCAGGCGTACGCGTCCGATGACGGCGTCTTCATCCGGAGCATGGCCTCGCGCGGGCACGCGGGCGGCCTCGCGGCCACGAGCACGAACGCGGCCGTCGTCCTCGACGCGGCCGGGTTCGACCTGGTCCTTCTCGAGACGGTCGGCACGGGACAGAGCGAGGTCGAGGTCGCCGCGGCGGCCGACACGACCGTGGTCCTCGAGGCGCCGGAGATGGGCGACGAGGTCCAGGCGATCAAGGCGGGCCTCCTGGAGGTGGCGGACATCGTGGTCGTCAACAAGGGCGACCGCCCCGGCGCCCAGAGGACCGCGGCCCAGCTGCGGGCGATGCTGACGTCGACGGTGAGCCCGCATGCGGCCGCCGGCCATCCGGACCACGGCGGCAGCCCGGGCGACGAACGCGTCGAGCGGCCGCGTCCGAAGCAGCCCGAGGTGCTGATCACGACCGCGTCCACCGGCGACGGCGTTCCCGCCCTCCTCGTCGCGCTCGATCGACACCGCGCGGCCGGCCGCGCGGGCCTCGCCGATGCGGCACGCTTCGCGCGCGCGGAGGCGCAGGTCTGGGCGATCGTCTCGGAGCGCCTCCGCGAGCGGTTCCACGGGGCTGCCTCCGGGCAGGTCACGGAATCGACGCTTCGCGCGGTCGCCGAGCACCGCCTGGACCCGTACGCGGCCGCCGATGGTCTGCTCGCGTCGATCACCGGAGGCCCGACGGCCGGCTGAGAGCAGACGGCTCCCTTGGGGCCACCGCGGTGTGCGGCGCCCCGTGGTCGGCCCGGCGAACGCGGCGTACTCTCTCCGGCATGTCGATCGAGCGCGCGTTCGTGGCCGGTGCCGGGCTCATGGGCCATGGCATCGCCCAGGTGCTGGCGGCCTCGGGTCGAACCGTGGACCTCTTCGAGCCGGAGATCGCCCGCGCGGAGGCCGGCCGCGCCCGGATCATCGGCAACCTGGAGCGCTCCGTGGCCAAGGGCAGGATCGATGCCACGGCCGCGCGCGAGATCGCGGACCGAGTCGCTGCCACGGCCCGGATCGCTGCCGCCGACGAGGCGGACCTGGTCGTCGAGGCGGTCTTCGAGGACGAGGCCGTGAAGCGGTCCCTGTGGGCCGAGATCGACGGGCGGGCGCCGGGACGCGCGATCTTCGCCTCGAACACGAGCTCCATCTCGATCGATCGGCTGGCGGAGGCGCTCGCCCCGGGCAGACGGCGGGCGTTCTGCGGGATGCATTTCTTCAGCCCCGTGCCGGTCATGCCGCTCGTCGAGCTGGTCCGGGGCAGCTCGACCGACGATGAGACGGTCGCGACGGTACGGGCGCTGGCCACGGACCTCGGCAAGCAGGTCATCGTGTCGGCGGACCGGCCGGGGTTCATCGTCAACCGGGTCCTCATGCCGCTCCTGGCCGAGGCGATGCGCGCGCTGGAGGAGGGGGTGGGGACCGCCGAGGACATCGACACGGGCGCGCGCGTCGGGCTCAATCACCCGATGGGTCCGCTCGCGCTGGCCGACTTCATCGGGCTGGACGTCGTCCTCGGGGTCATGCGCGTCCTGCACGCCGATCTGGACGACCCACGCTTCGCCCCGCCGCGTACGCTGCAGGACCTGGTCGCCGCGGGAAAGCTGGGCCAGAAGTCCGGCGAGGGATTCTTCCGCTACCCGCGCGGCTGATCGCGGGCACATCGAGGCGGGCCGGCGCGCCATCGCCTCGCGCCAAAGGGGGAGGGACGTGCTCGACGCGTTCGATGGCCTGGGACCGGACGAGCGCCTGCTCGGCGAGACCGTCCGGCGCTTCGCGCAGGACGTGATCGCGCCCGGCGCGATCGAGCGTGACGAGGCGGAGCGGTTCGATCGGTCGCTCGTCGAGGCGATGGGCGAGCTCGGGCTGCTCGCGGGGCCGTTCCCCGAGTCGGTCGGTGGCGCCGGCCTGACCGCGCTTGCCTGGACGATCGTCGTGGAGGAGATCGCGGCCGCCGACATGGCGGTGGCCGTCAGCCTGTGCGTCCACGTCCTCCACCAGAACCCCGTCGTTCGATGGGGGACGCCCGAGCAGCAGGCCCGATGGCTGCCCGCCATGCAGGCTGGCCGGGCGCTCGGCGCGTTCGCGTTGACCGAGCCGGGCGCCGGGTCGGACGCCGCCGCGCTCCGCATGCGTGCGACGCGGCTCGGCGCCGACGGCCGCGAGATGGACGCCGACGGCGCCGCCGCCGCGTACCGCCTCGACGGCACCAAGATCTGGATCTCGAACGCCCCTGAGGCGGAGCGGTACCTGGTCTTCGCGACGCTCGACCCGTCCCAGGCCGCCGCCGGAATAACCGCGTTCCTCGTGGAGAAGGGGACCGACGGTTTCCGGTTCGGCGCCCACGAGAGGAAGATGGGGATCCGAGCCTGCCCGGCCGCCGAGCTCGTCTTCGACGGAGCCGTGATCCCCGCCGCGAACCGCCTCGGCGGGGAGGGGGACGGTTATCGGGTCGCCCTCTCGGCGCTCGGCGACGGGCGGATCGCGATCGCGGCCGCCTGCACGGGACTCGCACGCGCAGCGCTCGAGCGCGCGACGGCCTACCTGCATGAGCGACGGGCCTTCGGCGCCGAGATCGCGGAGCTTCAGGGATTGCGCTTCATGGCCGCGGAGATGGCCCAGCAGGTCGCGACTGCGCGGGCGCTGACGCGGGCCGCGGCGGCCATCCGCGACCGGAGCGCGCCCGCTGCCGAGATCGGGGCGGCGGCGTCGCTCGCCAAGTGGACCGCGTCGGACGCGGCGATGCGGGTGACCACCGACGCGGTCCAGCTCTTCGGCGGCGCCGGCTACTCGCGGGAGACGGGCGTGGAGCGCCTGATGCGCGACGCGAAGGGCGCCCAGATCTACGAAGGCACGAACCAGGTCCACCGCGGGGTCGTCGCGGACGCGCTCCTGGGGCGGGTGCCGGGGTAGGCCTCGAGAGGTAGGATCGCGGCCATGACCATGCCCCCGGACGGCCCGAACGGCCGCGTCTACGTCGTCTCCGCCGCGCGGACGCCGATCGGCAGGTTCGGCGGCGGGCTCGCAGGCGTCCCCGCCACGGAGCTCGGCGCGGTGGCGATCCGGGCCGCGGTGGAGCGAGCGGCCCTCCCCGCCGGCACGGCCGTCGACGAGGTGTACATGGGGCAGGTGCTCCAGGCGGGCGCGGGCCAGGCGCCCGCGCGACAGGCGGCCCTGGCTGCCGGGCTTCCCGCGTCGACGCCCGCCACCACCATCAACCGCGTCTGCGGCTCCGGCCTCAAGGCGATCATGCTCGCCGCGGCGGCCATCCGTGCGGGAGACGCCGACCTCGTGGTGGCCGGCGGTATGGAGTCGATGAACCGCGCCCCGTTCCTGTTGGAGAAGGCGCGCTTCGGCTACCGGCTCGGCGACGGAGCGCTCCGGGACGAGGCGGTCCTCGACGGCCTTTGGTGCGCGATCGAGGACTGCCACATGGGCACCCACGCGGAGCGCGTCGCGCTGTCCGCCGGCGTGTCGCGCGAGGACCAGGATGCGTTCGCGCTCGAGAGCCACCGCCGCGCCGTCGCGGCGCTGGATGCCGGGCGATTCGCCGACGAGCTGGTGCCGGTCACCGTCCGGGACGAGCGCGGTCGCGAGAGCGTCGTCGCGGCCGACGAATCACCGCGGCGCGATTCGACCCTGGAGGCCCTCGCCCGGCTGCGGCCGGTCTTCGCCCAGCCCGGCCCGGATCCGCGGGATCCGGACCTGCCGCTCGCCGGGGTCGGGACGGTCACGGCGGGCAATGCGCCCGGGATCACCGACGGGGGCGCCGCGACGGTCATCGCGAGCGAGCGCACCGTGGAACGGGACGGCCTCCGGCCGCTCGCGCGGATCGTCGGGTACGCCCAGGGCGAGGTGGAGCCGCGCTGGCTCTTCCTGGCGCCTGTCACCGGGGTTCGCACCCTCATCGAACGAACGGGGCTCGGGATCGAAGCCTTCGACCTCGTCGAGATCAACGAGGCCTTCGCCGCCCAGGCCCTCGCCGACGGGCGGGAGCTCGGCTTCGACTGGGCGAAGGTCAACGTCAACGGCGGCGCGATCGCCCTTGGGCACCCGATCGGCGCCTCGGGCGCCCGGATCGTGGCGACGCTCCTGCACGAGCTGCGGCGGCGGCAGGGCCGCTACGGTCTCGGGACGCTCTGCCTGGGCGGCGGGGGTTCCGTGGCCATGGCGTTCGAGCGTGTCTGAGCGCGAGCCCGAGCCGAAGGGCGTCCGGGAAGGCATGACCGCTGACGAGCCGTTCGCCGGTCGCCACTTCATCGCGGGGTCGTGGGTCGAGTCGACGTCCGGGCGCGCATTCGAGAGCCGCAACCCCGCGCGCCGGGACGACCTCGTGGGACGGTTCCAGGCGGGGACGGCGGCTGATGTTGCCATGGCCATCCGGGCCGCGGAGACCGCGCTGCCCGCCTGGCGCGCGACGCCTGCGCCGCGACGCGGCGAGATCCTGTTCCGGTACGCGGCGTTCCTCCGGCGCGACAAGGAGCGCCTTGCCCGGGCGCTCACCCGCGAGATGGGCAAGGTGCTCCCGGAGGCCCGCGGCGACGTCCAGGAGGCGATCGACATCGCCGAGCTCATGGCCGGCGAGGGCCGCCGGATGTTCGGCGACACCGTGCCCTCGGAGCTTCCCGACAAGTGGGCGATGAGCGTCCGCCAGCCCATCGGGGTTGCCGGGATCATCACGCCCTGGAACTTCCCGATGGCGATCCCGGCCTGGAAGACGATGCCCGCGCTGGTCGCCGGGAACACGGTCGTCTTCAAGCCCGCGTCGGACACGCCGCAGTGCGCGACGCTCCTGGTGGAGCTGATGGCGGAGGCCGGGGTCCCGGCCGGCGTGATGAACCTCGTGACGGGCGACGGCGCGCAGGTCGGCGGCGCGATCGTGGATTCGCCCGACGTGCCGGTCCTCTCGTTCACCGGCTCGTCAGCGACGGGACGCCGGATCGCCGAACGGGCCGGCCGGCGCCTGAAGCGCGTCGCGCTCGAGCTCGGCGGGAAGAACGCGATCGTCGTCCTCGCGGACGCAGACCTGGACCTCGCGGTCGACGGGATCATCTGGTCCGCGTTCGGGACCACGGGCCAGCGCTGCACGGCGTGCAGCCGCGTCATCGTCGAGCGGTCCGTGGCGTCGCGGCTGCTCGAGAAGCTCGAGGCGCGAACGCGCGCCCTGCGCCTCGGTGACGGCGCCGATCCGGCGACGGACGTCGGGCCGCTCATCAACGAGGCGGCACGCACGAAGGTCGAGGAGTACGTGGAGATCGGGCGCGGGGAGGGCGAGCTCGTCTGCGGCGGGCGCGCTGCGACCGGCCACGATCTCGACGCCGGCGTCTTCTACGAGCCGACGATCTTCACCGGCGTGGCACCCATGGCGCGGATCGCCCAGGAGGAGATCTTCGGTCCCGTCCTCTCGGTGATCCCGGTCGACGACTACGCCGCCGCGGTCACGGCCGCGAACCAGACGCGGTACGGGCTCTCGTCGGCCATCTACACGACCGACGTCAACATCGCCTTCCGCGCGATGCGCGACCTCGAGTCGGGCCTGGTCTACGTCAATGCCGGGACGATCGGCGCCGAGACGCACCTTCCGTTCGGCGGCTGGAAGGAGACGGGAAATGGCCACCGCGAGGCCGGCCATGCCGCGCTCGACACCTTCACCGAGTGGAAGTCGATCTACGTCGATTTCTCGGGCCGGCTCCAGCGGGCCCAGATCGACAACCAGCCCGGGTGACCGTCGCGCGACGCCAGGCGCGGTTCGGCCGCGCTCCGGTCAGGCGCCGGTGCAGACCTCCAGCGTGTGGAGGAGGCCCTGCGGCGTCGTCGAAGGGGTGACCCGGATGCGCGGTGCCATGAGCCGGCTCTGCCAGCTCATCCAGCATCCGTTCGCCTCGGTGAATGCCATCGCGTAGCCCGCCTGTCGGACCAGGTCCTGGCGGAGCGGATCGGTGGTCCCAAATGGGTAGACGAAGGTGGTCGGGCGCCGGCCGGTCAGGGCTGCGATGCTCGCGGCGGAGCCTGAGAGCTGCTGGACGGCGCTCGCCAGGCTCGTCGTCGTCAGCCGGACATGACCGACGGTGTGGCTCCCGATCTCCATCCCGGCGGCCGCCATGCGCCGGAGCTGGCCGGCGGAGAGCGCGCTCGAGTCGCCGATGCGCCCGGTGATCACGTAGAACGTTGCGACGAGCCCGAGCTGCCGGAGGATCGGGAACGCTTCCGCGTACCCGTCGGAACGCCCGTCGTCGAAGGTGATGACGAACGTCCGCTGCGGGGGCACGACGCCCGCCGCGAGGTCGGCCGCGAGGTCGGCGGCCGTGATCGAACGCCATCCGGCTGCGACCAGTACCTCGAGCTGCGCCGCGAAGGCGTCCGGGGAGACGACGAGGCTCGGGAGCGAGCGGCCGACCTGGTCGGCCGGCGCGACGCGGTGGTACATCAGGACCGGGACGCGGACGGCGAATCCGTACCCGGGCCCGCGCGAGTCGGCGGCGACGAGCGGCCAGCTCGCAACGGGCGTGCGGACCGGCGCCGGCGTTGCCGAGCCCGGGTCGCTCGCTGGCCAGGTCACGGGAGCGGGCGAGGGCGCCCGCGAACCAGATGTGGGCGTCGGTGCGCCCGCGACCACGGCCGGGCCATCGATGATTCCCGCGACGGCGCTCGCATCGGTTGCCGCGATCCCGCGGGCGCGGTCGTAGCCGACGGTGGCGCCAGCGCCGAGCGAGACGCCGAACACCGCGACGCCGACCAGCGCGAAGAAGAGCCGTCCCCGGCGCATCGTCACTCCCGACTGCCGCCTCGCGCCACTCTCCCGCGACGGCGACCCGTTCGGAGCATAGCGTTCGACCATCGGCGTCGCGCGCCGTCCGAGCGCCGATCGCGGGTCCGGACGGCGACTGCCGCACCCGTTCGCTGACCGGACACGACGACCGAGGGCAGCGAGCCCGGGCAACGGCCCAGGGCAACGACCCTGCGGCATCTTTGCTAGACTCCGCGGTCGCGGGCCCGTAGCTCAACGGTAGAGCGGGGGACTCTTAATCCCTAGGTTCAGAGTTCGAATCTCTGCGGGCTCACCAGATCACGCGTTCGAGGCGCCCCTCCCGGATGACCGGAGAGGGGCGCGTTCGTCCTCCGGAGGTGATCCCTGGACGCGCAACCGATCGAGGTCACATGGGACGAGCTGGACCGGCTCGTCGCCCGTCTCGCCGGGGAGATCGGACGCCAGTACGACGTGGTGCTGGCGATCACCCGCGGCGGGCTGGTCCCTGCCGGGATGCTGGGCTACCGGCTCGGCCTTCGCGAGATCCTGGTGGCCGGCGTGGAGTTCTACCGCGACGGTGGCGGAACGCATCCGGCACCGCTCGTCACGCATTTCCCCGCGGCCGAGATGCTCAGCGGCGAGCGGGTCCTCGTGATCGACGAGGTCTGGGAGACGGGCGAGACGATGGCGGAGGTCGTGCGCCGGGTTCGCGAGGCCGGAGGGATCGTCACGACCGCCGTGGTCCACTACAAGCCAGGCCGGTCGCGCGTCCCGCTCACCCCGGACCACTACGCCGCGCTGGCGGATGGCTGGGTGACGTACCCGTACAAGGCGGGCGGCTAGCGATCGTTTCGCGGCGGTGCAGGACTCGGCCCGAAGCGGCCGTGGCCTTATGCGACCCGGCCGACTGCCGCGCGGCCCGCTGCCGGCGTCACCGGATCGGCGGGCTGCCCATCTCGACGCCGGCGCCATGGCCCGCTGCGGCGAGTGATCCTCCGCTGAGGGAAGGGGCGCTGTCCCGCACGATGAGCTCGGTCGGAAGCTGCAGGTGCTGGACAATCTCGCGGCCCGCATCCGCATTCGTGTCCCTATCCGCATCCGCAGTCACCTGGGTGATCAGCTCGCGCACCGCTAGCTGCCCAAGCTCCCGGAGTGGCTGGTTCACGGTGGTCAGCGAGGGCGTGAACTGCGCGGATTCCTCCAGCCCATCGAACCCCACGACCGCGAGGTCGTCCGGGACGCGGATCCCGCGTGCGTGCGCGGCCCGCAGGACGCCGAGGGCCATCTGGTCGTTGCCCACGAAGACCGCGTCCATCTCCGGCTGCGCGTCCAGCAGCAGGGCGAAGCCGGCCTCGCCGCTTGCCGAGCTCCAGTTGCCTTCGCGGCTTTCGCCCGCATCGAGCGCCGCCTCGCGCAGCGCCGCCCGCCAGCCATCGCGTCGCTGCCGCGATTCGAACCAGTCGAGGGGCCCGCTCAGGTGCGCGATCCGGCGTCGGCCCAGGGAGATCAGGTGCTCCGTCGCGCGCCGGCCCCCATCGAAGTTGTCGACCCCGATGGTGGAGAACGCCGGAGACGGCTCGGACTTCAGGAAGACGATCGGCGGGCACCCCGGAGGCAGCTGTGCCTGCACCTTCTGCACGTTGGTCCCGACCTGCGGCGCCGCGAAGATGATCCCGTCCACGCGGTGGGCCGCCAGGAACTCGACGACCGGGACGATGTCCGGTGTCTCGAACCCGGCGAGCTCGGTCAGCAGGAGCGCGTAGTCCTGGCGCTGGCTCGCCTCCGTGATCCCATTGAGCGTCTGGGCCACGCCGAAGAACCGCAGGCCCGACACGATGACGCCCAGCGTCCGGGAGCGCCGCTGCACGAGGCTGCGCGCAACCGCGCTCGGCTGGAACCCGGCGGCGGCGATCGCGGCCTCGATCGCGGTACGCGTCGCCGGCGCAACGTCGGGGCGCCGATTGATCACGCGCGAGACGGTCTGCATCGAGACGCCGCACGCCTTGGCGATCTCCTTGATCGTGACCCGGTCCTGGCGCGCCATTGAAGTCACCTCGAGCGAGCGTCGGCCTTGTGTCGGGAGCCGATGGCTGCTACGTTATACACCGCCGTGAACGTTAGCGGGAACGATAACGGAGCCAGCCTCTCCACGAGTATGCGCCTAGTGGACTTCTCGTCGCGCGGGCCATCCGGGGCGAGCCGCACAGTTGTCCATGAAGGAGTCCGTTCGTTGCTCAACCTCAACGCGTACGAGGTCTGGTTCGTCACCGGAAGCCAGCACCTGTATGGCCCGGAAACGCTCCGGACGGTCGCGGAGCACTCGGCCGTCATCGCGTCCGCGCTCGACGCGTCGCCGGCGATCCCTGTCCGCATCGTGCCGAAGCCGGTGCTCACCGGCCGGGACGAGATCCGCAACCTCTGCCTGGAGGCGAACGCCGCCCCGGAGTGCGTCGGGATCATCACCTGGATGCACACGTTCTCGCCCGCGAAGACGTGGATCTCCGGGCTCCAGCTCCTGCAGAAGCCGTTCCTCCACCTCCACACCCAGTTCGACCGCGAGATCCCGTGGTCCGAGATCGACATGGACTTCATGAACCTGAACCAGGCCGCGCACGGCGACCGGGAGTTCGGGTTCATGGCCAGCCGCATGCGCCTCGAGCGCAAGGTCGTGGTCGGTCACTGGGAGGATCCTGCCGTCCTCGAGGGCGTCGGCGCATGGACCCGCGCCGCGTGCGCCAAGTGGGACTGGGAGCACGGCCGCATCGCCCGGTTCGGCGACAACATGCGCCAGGTCGCGGTCACCGATGGGGATCGCGTGGAGGCGGAGCGCCGCCTGGGCTTCGGCGTGGCCGGCTACGGGATCGGCGACCTCGCCGACGTGATCGACACCGCGACGGACGCCGAGGTCGACCGCCTCATCGCGCAGTACGAGGACGAGTACGACGTGGATCCGGTGCTCCGGCCGGGCGCCGAGCGGGCGAGCTCGCTCCGCGACGGAGCACGGATCGAGATCGGCCTGCGGTCGTTTCTCACCGACGGCGGCTTCTCGGCGTTCACGACCACGTTCGAGGACCTCCACGGCCTGACCCAGCTGCCTGGCCTCGCCGTGCAGCGGCTCATGCGGGACGGCTACGGCTTCGGCGCCGAGGGCGACTGGAAGACGTCCGCGATGGTCCGCGCGATGAAGGTGATGGCGGCCGGGCTGCCGGGCGGCGTCTCGTTCATGGAGGACTACACGTACCACTTCGGGCCGAACGGCGACCACGTCCTGGGCGCCCACATGCTCGAGGTCTGCGAGTCGATCGCGGCGGGGAGACCGCGACTCGAGATCCACCCGCTCTCGATCGGCGGGAAGGACGACCCGGTTCGCCTGGTCTTCGATGCGCACCCCGGTGCGGCGGTCGCCGCCTCGCTCACCGACATGGGAGAGCGCTTCCGGATCCTCGTGAGCACCGTCGACGTGGTGCCCACGGAGCAACCCCTGCCGAAGCTGCCCGTCGCCCGCGCGCTGTGGAAGCCGCGACCGGACCTGCGCACGAACGCGGCGGCATGGATCCACGCGGGCGGCTCGCACCATACGAGCGTGGCCTATGCGCTGACCTCGGAGCATCTCCGCGACTTCGCAGCGATGTCGCGCATCGAGTACCTCGTGATCGACGAGAACACCCGGCTCGACGAGTTCCGCGATCACCTGCGCTGGAACGACCTCTACTACCGGCTCGCGCACGGCCTCTGACCTCGCTTCGCACGAACCGACCGCGCGGTCCGCTCGCTCCAACGTGCCGGCGTGACCCTGGCCCGGGTCGAATGGCGGGCGAGAAGGGGCCGATCGGCGCCTCTCCGCGCCCGCGCTCGACCCGCACGCTGTGCCGGCTCGGACCAGCCTGAAACCGAAACGACCACGACCCACAATCCGGCTTGACGGCGGCTCGCGAGCCCACTACGATCGAACCGTGATCGTTAACGGGAACAATCACGGCAGCCCACGCGCCACGCTGGAGGGGATGCGTGCGGGCCCGTTCGGTGCCCCCCGATTCCGGGGCGGTTCCTGCTGCGGGCGTCCTCACCTCGCGCGCACGCGTCGCTGTCAGCACGACCCCCGACCACCGCATTGAAGGAGCGCTTCACCTCGATGAAGAGACTGCTTTCGTTGTTCCTCACCGTCGGGCTCTTCGGGCTCGCCGCGTGCTCAGGCTCCGCGACGACCGCCCCGGCCGCGAGCACCGCCCCCGCCCCCAGCACCGCCGCGGCAGCAAGCACTGCCCCGGCAGCCGGCGCAGGCGGGCTCATCGGCATCGCGATGCCGACCAAGTCGTCCGCCCGCTGGATCGCCGACGGCGACAACCTCGTGAAGTCGCTCACCGCGATGGGCTACACCACGGACCTCCAGTACGCCGAAGATGACATCCCGACCCAGGTCTCCCAGGTCGAGAACATGATCACGAAGGGCGCGAAGGTCCTCGTGATCGCGGCCATCGACGGCACGACCCTGACGGACACCCTCCAGAAGGCCGCTGACGCAGGGATCAAGGTCCTCGCGTACGACCGCCTCATCCGGAACTCGAAGAACGTCGACTACTACACGACGTTCGACAACTTCAAGGTCGGCGTCCTCCAGGCCGGCTCCATCGTCGATGCGCTCGACCTCAAGAACAAGCCGGGCCCGTTCAACATCGAGCTCTTCGCCGGATCGCCGGACGACAACAACGCCGGGTTCTTCTTCAACGGCGCGATGTCGATCCTGCAGCCCTACATCGACAGCGGCAAGCTCGTCGTGCAGAGCAAGCAGACCAAGTTCCCCTCCGAGGTCGGCACCCTGCGCTGGGACGGCGCAACGGCGCAGGCTCGCATGGACAACATCCTCGCGACCTTCTACACGGACAAGCGCGCTGACGCGGTCCTTTCCCCGTACGACGGCATCAGCCGCGGGATCATCGCCTCCCTCAAGGCCGTCGGCTACTACTCGGCGAGCAAGCCGGCCCCGGTCGTCAGCGGCCAGGACGCAGAGCTCCCGTCGGTGAAGTCGATCCTCGCGGGCGAGCAGACCAGCACGGTCTTCAAGGACACCCGCCTCCTGGCCGCCCAGGCCGCCAAGATGGCCGACGAGATGCTCAAGGGCACCACCGTCGACACGAACGACACCAAGACGTACGACAACGGCGTCAAGGTCGTCCCGTCCTTCCTGCTCGACATGGTCTCGGTGACCAAGGCCAACGTCCAGTCGGCCCTCGTCGACAGCGGCTACTACACGGCCGATCAGCTCAAGTAATCGTCGGGATCACCACCGCGGGTGTGCACGGCCATCCGGCCACCGCACACCCGCGGTCCCGTCTCCATGGCGTCTGACACGAAAGGGCGGTCGTTCGAGTGAGTGACGTGATCCTCGAGATGCGGGGCATCACGAAGACGTTCCCGGGCGTCAAGGCGCTCGACAACGTCAGCTTCTCCGTCCGCCCGGGCGAGATCCACGCGCTCGTCGGTGAGAACGGGGCTGGCAAGTCCACCCTGATGAAGGTCGTCAGCGGGGTCTATCCGTACGGGACGTACGAAGGCCAGTTCCTCTTCAACGGCGAGGAGTGCCGGTTCCACGACATCCGCGAGAGCGAGCACCGCGGCATCGTGATCATCCACCAGGAGCTCGCGCTCATCCCGCACCTCTCGATCACCGAGAACATCTTCCTCGCGAACGAGCAGACGTCGCACGGCGCCATCAACTGGGGCCTCTCGCATTCGAAGGCCCGGGACCTGCTCGAGAAAGTCGGGCTCGACGAGTCCCCCGACACGCTCGTCCGCCGCCTCGGCGTCGGCAAGCAGCAGCTCGTCGAGATCGCCAAGTCGCTCTCGAAGAACGTCAGCCTGCTCATCCTCGACGAGCCGACCTCGTCGCTCAACGAGAACGACAGCCAGAAGCTCCTCAACCTGCTGCGAGAGTTCCGTGCCCAGGGCATCGCCTGCGTCCTCATCTCGCACAAGCTCAAGGAGGTCGAGGCGGTCGCGGACACGATCACGATCCTGCGCGACGGCGCCGTCATCGAGTCCCTCGACGCGACCGGCGGCGAGGTCAACGAGGACCGGATCATCCGCGGGATGGTCGGGCGCGACATGACCCACCGCTTCCCACCGCGAACCGCGAACGTCGGCGAGGTCGTGTTCGAGGTGCGGAACTGGAAGGTCGCCCATCCGATCTTCGAGGACCGGATGGTGATCAACGACGTCAGCATCAACGTCCGCGCGGGCGAGGTCGTCGGGATCGCCGGCCTGATGGGCGCGGGGCGCACCGAGTTCGCGATGAGCGTCTTCGGGCGGTCCTGGGGTCGGTTCGTCAGCGGCCAGGTGCTTCGGAACGGCGTCGAGGTGGACGTCAGCACGATCCCCAAGGCGGTCAGCAACGGGCTGGCCTACGCGACCGAGGATCGGAAGACCTACGGCCTGATCCTCATGAACGACGTGCGCACCAACATCACGCTGGCCAACCTCGAAGGGATCTCATCGCGCGGCATCCTGATCCCGCCCAAGGAGATCCAGGTCAGCAACGAGTACCGGAGCGCGCTGAACATCAAGTCGTCCAGCGTCATGCAGCTCGCGGTGAACCTCTCGGGCGGCAATCAGCAGAAGGTCGTCCTGTCGAAGTGGCTCTTCGCCAACCCCGACGTGCTGATCCTCGACGAGCCGACGCGCGGCATCGACGTCGGCGCGAAATACGAGATCTACACGATCGTCAATCGCCTTGCCGCCGAGGGCAAGGCGATCATCGTCATCTCGTCCGAGCTGCCCGAGGTCCTGGGGGTCTCGGATCGGATCTATGTCATGGCCGCGGGCCGGATCGCCGCGGAGATGCCCGCCGCGGAGGCGTCCCAGGAGGCGGTCATGAAAGCAATCATGCGGCTCGCCAGGGCCGGAGCTGAGGAAGTCGTGCTGTGACCGCACCCACCGTCAGTGTTCCCGCGACTCCGGCCGGCCCGGGAGGCGGCGGCGCCCACCTGCTGAAGCTGCTCGGCGCCAACGTCCGCCAGTACGGCATGCTCTTCGCCCTGATCGTGATGGTCGGGTTCTTCCAGGTCACGACCTCGGGCGTCATGTTGAAGTCCCTAAACGTGACGAACATCTTCCTCCAGAACGGCTACATCCTCGTGATGGCCCTGGGGATGCTGCTGGTCATCGTGATCGGGCATATCGACCTGTCGGTCGGGTCGGTGGCAGGCTTCACGGGCGCGGTGTGCGCCGTGCTGATGCTCCAGTTTCATGTCGACCCGATCCTCGCGGTGGTCCTGACGCTCCTGCTCGGCGGCCTGATCGGCGTCTGGCAGGGCTTCTGGATCGCGTACCTTCGCCTGCCGTCGTTCATCGTCACGCTCGCGGGCATGCTCCTGTTCCGCGGGCTGACTCTCTGGATGCTGGGCGGGCAGCCGGTCGGCCCGTTCTCCGAGAGCTTCCGCGCGATCGCGTCCGGGTTCATCCCCGACTTCCTCGGGACGGTGCCCGATCCGTTCGGGTCCGCGGAGATCGCGTTCAGCTCGATCGTGCTGCCGTTCGGCGGCGGCGCGCTCCACATCAGCACGATGCTGCTCGGCGCCATCATCGGGGCCGGGTTCGTCGTCCTCGACTACCGCGCTCGTCGCGAGCAGCGGAAGTACGGGTTCAGCGTCTCGCCGACCTCGCAGTTCGTGGCACGCAATGCCCTGCTCGTGATCGGCCTGATGTTCGTCTTCTACCGGATCTCGGGCTACTCGGGCCTGCCGACCGTGGCGCTCCTCGCGTTCGCCCTGATCGGCATCTACATGTTCGTGACCCTGCGGACGGTCGTCGGGCGGCGCATCTACGCGGTCGGCGGGAACGCGAAGGCCGCGATGCTCTCGGGCGTCAACAGCCGGCGGATGGTCTTCCTCACGTTCGTGAACATGGGCGTGCTGTCGGCCCTCGGTGGGATCATCATCTCGGCCCGCTTCAACTCGGCCACGCCCAAGGCGGGCTACGGCTTCGAGCTCGACGTCATCGCCGCGACCTTCGTGGGTGGCGCCTCCGCGTACGGCGGCATCGGGACCGTGGCCGGAACCGTCATCGGGGCCCTCTTCTTCGGCGTCCTGAACATCGGCATGGGCGTGATGAGCATCCCGATCGACTACCAGTTCGCGATCAAGGCGCTCGTCCTGCTCGTGGCCGTCTACTTCGACATCGCGAGCAAGAACAAGGAGGCCTGACGGGCCGGTCGCCATCCGGGTCCCGCCCGCCGGGCCCCGACCCGATCCGCCGTCCAGGCGCGAACAGGCACACCGCGTGGCGGCGATCGCTCGCCGGCCACGGGCCCTCGATCGCTCGTCCCGGCTCTCGCCGCCCGAACGGGCCGACGGTCCGTCGCGTGCTACCCTTCGGCCGTCCTTTGCGGCCGGTCCCGTGAGGCCGGCGTACCGGTCCTGAGAGGCCGGAAGGGAGGCATCGTGCACACGTCGAACCACGTCCGCCGCGCCCGCATGGCCGGTGGCGTTTTCGTGTCCGGGACCAGATGAGGGGCATCGACCCGACGCGCCCGCTGGTCCCGCCGTCTCCCGATCCGGACGTGATCGTCGACCCACGGATCGGCGCCCGCGGTCCGGCGCTGCTCGCGCTCGAGGACGGCGCAGTCTTCGCCGGGATCGCCTTCGGTGGGGATGGGGCAGCGGGTGGCGATCTCGTGGTCAACACGAGCCAGACCGGCTACCAGGAGGTCTGCACCGACCCGTCGTATGCCGGGCAGGTCGTGGTCATGACGTACCCGCTGATCGGCAACTACGGGCGGCTCCGCGGCGACGACCAGTCGGAGCGGCCGTGGCTCCGAGGGCTCGTGGTGGCCACCGCGACGGCCGCCGTTCTCGAGGATGCCCGCCAGCTCGCCGCGCTCCTGCGCGACGCGGGGATCCCGGCGATCGCGGGAGTCGACACACGCTCGCTCGCGCGCCACCTCCGGGCGAACGGCAGCCTTCGCGGGATCGTGACCGCTCCCGGCGAGACCGATCCCGTCGCGGCCGTGGCGGCGGCCCGGGCCGTTCCCCGCTGGGAGGACCAGGACTTCGTCGGGCAGGTCTCGCCGACGGAGGTCGTCGAGGTCGGCGACCGGGCCGGAGAGCCCGAAGCCCCGCTCGTGGCGATCGTCGACTTCGGCCTCAAGGCGAACATCGTGCGAAGCCTGCGCCGGCGCGGCGCGCGCGTGCGAATCCTTCCCTCGACCGCCACGGCCGAAGACATCCTTGCAGTCGAGGTCGACGGGGTCGTGCTGTCGCCCGGGCCTGGCGACCCCGCGCGGCTCGATGGCCCGGTCGCGCTGGCAGGCCGGCTGATCGCCGACGGCCGGCCGCTGCTGGGGATCTGCCTGGGCCACCAGATCGTGGCACGGGCCGCGGGCGCGGAGACGCGGCGCCTCCGCTTCGGCCACCACGGCGCGAACCACCCGGTCCGGGACGTCGAGCTGGGGCTCGTCCAGGTGACCGCCCAGAACCACGAGGTCACCGTGGAGGGCGCCTCGCTGCCCCACGCGGGCGGGTTCGCGGTCAGCCAGGTGAACCTCAACGACGGCTCCGTGGAGGGCCTGCGCCACCGTTCGCTGCCGATCGAGACCGTCCAGTACCACCCGGAGGGTGCGCCCGGGCCCCTCGATGCGCTCGCCGTCTTCGATCGTTTCGTCGCCGCCGCCCGGGCACGCTCGATCCGGGCCCGGTGACGACGAAGCCGATGCCCTCCGCCGCGTCGCCGCGCCCACCGAGGCCGCGCTCGGTCCTGATCATCGGGTCGGGGCCGGTCGTCATCGGGCAGGCCGCGGAGTTCGACTACGCCGGCACCCAGGCCTGTCGCGCGCTCCGGGCCGAGGGCGTCCGTACGATCCTCGTGAACTCCAACCCTGCCACGATCATGACCGATCCCACGGTCGCCGACGCCGTCTACCTCGAGCCGCTCACGGTGGCCGCGATCGAGGCCGTGATCGTCCGCGAGAAGCCCGACGGGCTGCTGGCCGGGCTCGGCGGCCAGACCGCGCTGAACCTGACGATGGCGCTTTCGCAGGCCGGCGTCCTGGAACGTCACGGCGTGCGCCTCCTCGGGACGCCCCTGCGGGCGATCGAGATGGCCGAGGATCGCGAGCAGTTCCGCGACCTGCTCGACCGGCTCGGCCAGCCGTACGCGCCGTCGGCGATCGTCCGAGGCGCCACCGACGAGGAGCGCGCGGCCTCGACCGAGCGCGCGCTCTCCGAGATCGGGCTGCCGGCGATCATCCGGCCGGCGTTCACGCTGGGCGGGACCGGCGGCGGGATCGTGGCGACGGAGGCCGACTACCGCGAGGTCGTGCGCACGGGCCTGCGGGCCAGCCCGATCGGCCAGGTGATGGTCGAGCAGTGCCTGGTCGGCTGGCAGGAGATCGAGTACGAGGTGATGCGCGATCACGAGGACACGTGCATCGCGGTCTGCTCGATGGAGAACGTCGATCCGCTCGGCGTCCACACGGGCGACTCGATCGTGGTGGCGCCGGTCCAGACGCTGCCCGACCCGGTGCACCAGCGGCTGCGGAGCGCCGCGCTCGCGATCATCCGGGGCCTGGGCGTCGAAGGCGGCTGCAACGTCCAGTTCGCCCTGAGCCCGGATTCCCGCGACTACGCCGTGATCGAGGTGAATCCCCGGGTCAGCCGGAGCTCGGCCCTCGCCAGCAAGGCCACCGGGTACCCGATCGCGCGCGTGGCTGCGCAGATCGCGATCGGGCGCACGCTGGCCGAGATCCCGAACGTGGTGACGGGCACCACCGTCGCCGCCTTCGAGCCCGCGCTCGACTACCTCGTCGTGAAGCTGCCGCGCTTCCCGTTCGACAAGTTCCCGCGGGCGGACCGGACGCTCGGGAGCCAGATGAAGGCGACGGGCGAGGTGATGGCGATCGACCGCACCTTCGGGGCGGCGCTCAACAAGGCGCTCCGCGGCCTCGAGCAGGCTGGCGCGGGCCCGCTCGCCGAGGACCCCGCGTGGACGCCGACGCTGGCGTACCTCGCCGCGGCGCTGGGCTGCGTCGATTCCGACGACGCGTCTGAGGACGCGCCTGCCGATGCGTCTGCCGACGCGTCCGAGGACGCGTCTGAGGACGAGGCCGACACGGTGATCCGCTGGATCGACGAGAACGGGGCCGCGTGCGAGTCGAGCCGGCTCGCGCAGCGCACCGCAGCCCCGATCGTCCTGCGCAGCTTCCTCGCCCCGTCCGACAACCGCCTCTGGCGGATCCTCGGCCTGCTGCGTCGCGGGGTGCCAGAGGCCGCGCTCGTCGCCGCGACGGGGATCCACCCCTGGTTCGTCTCGGAGCTCGGCCGCTCGATCGCGCTCGAGGGGCGGCTACAGGCCGCCGGACCGGCGATCCTCGGGGCGGTCCGCGCCGATGGCGGGCCGGCCGACGCCGCGATGGCGACGCTGCTCGCGACGGCCAAGCGAGCGTCCCTGGGGGATCGCGAGATCGCGGCGCTCGCCGGGGTGGGGGAGCGAGCGGTCGCCGCGACGCGGCGGGCGCTGGGCCTCGTCCCCGGCTTCGCCATGGTCGACACGTGCGCCGCCGAGTTCGCGGCCGAGACGCCGTACTTCTATGCGACCTACGCGGCGGCCGGATCGGCCCCGGAGGCGCTCCCCGTGGAGCGTCCCGCGGCCCTCGTCATCGGCAGCGGGCCGGTCCGGATCGGGCAGGGGATCGAGTTCGACTACTGCGCGGTCCGCGCGGCGGAGAGCCTGCGATCGCTCGGGTGGCGGGCCGTCATGGTCAACTCGAACCCGGAGACCGTCTCCACGGACTTCGACGCGTCCAGCCGGCTCTACTTCGAGCCGCTCGACGTCGAATCCGTCATCGAGGTGATCGCGGCGGAGTCGCCTGCCGGACAGTCGCTGCTCCCGGCGTTCGTCCAGTTCGGCGGCCAGACGCCGCTCAACCTGGCGGGGGCGCTCGCCGCGGCCGGCGTTCCGCTGCTCGGGGCGTCGCTCGAGACGATCGACCAGGCCGAGGACCGGGTCCGCTTCAGCGCGCTCGTGGAACGGCTCGGGATCCCGCAGCCCGAGGGCGGGATGGCCCGTTCCATCGACGAGGCCGAGGCGCTGGCGGACCGGGTGGGCTACCCGGTGATCGTCCGGCCATCGTTCGTGATCGGCGGGCTCGCGATCGACTTCGCGTATTCGCGCGGCGACCTGGTCACGCAGCTCGCGGCCGCCACGATCGTGGATCCGGACCGGCCCGTGCGAATCGACCGCTACCTCGAGGGCGTGGAGGTGGACGTCGATGCCGTTGCCGACGGGGAGACGGTCCTGATCCCGGGGCTGCTGGAGCAGGTCGAACGGGCAGGCGTCCACTCCGGCGATTCGGTCGGGGTCTTCCCGCCGCAGGCGGTGAGCGAGTCGGACCAGGCCCTGATCGTGGCGTCGATGGAGCGGATCGTACGCGCCCTGGGTGTGCGCGGACTCGTGAACGCCCAGTTCATCGTCCGCGAGGACGGCGTCTACCTGATCGAGGTGAACCCGCGCGCCAGCCGAACCGTGCCGTTCATGAGCAAGGTGACCGGCGTCCCGCTCGTGGACCTCGCCGTGCGAATCGCGCTGGGCCAGACGCTGCGGGAGCATGGCTGGCCGAACGGGCTTCTCTCGCCGCCCGGGTTCGTCGCGGTCAAGGCGCCCGCGTTCTCCACCGCGAAGCTGCGCGGCGTCGACCCGTCGCTGGGCCCGTTCATGCAGTCCACCGGCGAGGTCATCGGCATCCACACGGACGCGAGGGTGGCCACCGCGAAGGCGCTGCTCGCGGCCTCGCTGGTCCCACCGGCGCCCGGCGCGGCGGGCGCGCTCGCGCTCCTCTCGGTTGCGGACCGGGACAAGCACCTGCTGCCGGCCCTTGCGGCGGCGCTCGGACGTGCGGGCTACCGGTTCGCGGCGACGGCCGGGACGCGCGCAGCCCTGCGCGACCTGGGCTGGGACGCGGACGCCGTGGCGAAGGTGGGCGAGTCAGCGGGTCCCGGCGAGATCGCGATCCGGGGCTTGATCGCCTCGGGCACCGTTCGGCTGGTCGTCAACACGCCCACGCCGCGCTCTGGACCGGTACGGGATGCCGCGGAGATCCGCCTCGCGGCGATCGCCGAGGGCGTCCTCTGCCTCACGGCGATGGAGACCGCGGTCGCCGCGGCGCAGGCCCTCGATCCCGACCTCGCCGAGCGCCTCTCCGACGTCCGGCCGCTCGACGCCTGGGTCCCGGCGCCGGGCGTCCCCCCCAGCTCGGCGCCCGGCCTCTCGACCGGCCGCGCAGCCGGGGACGTGCCCGGCCGCACGTCCGTGGGCGCGGCGGAGGCGTGATTCCAGGCGTGGTCGCGTCGCCCGCCCGGCTTGTCGCCCGCCCGGCTTGTCGCCCGCCCCGACGGACCAAGCGACCCTCAGGCCCGGAGCAGCCGACCGCAGTCGCTCTCCTGTGACCCGGAGCCCTCGATGAGGCATCCCAGGAACATGACGGCGTGCCCGAGCCGCGCGCGCGCCGAGACCCGGCGCGTCTGCCGCGCGACCAGCCGCTCGTGATCGGCCTCCGCGCGAAGCCTCGTCATCCTGTATGCGATCTCGACCGTCATGCGTGCGTCCCCTCCAGTCGCATGGTGCGTGCCCGTGCGGGCCGGCTCGCGCCCGGGACCCATCCCGTTGCCCATCGCGTCGTCCTCTCGTAAGATGGTTGTCTAACTCGTTGATTCACGGTTGGTCGGCAGCGCTTCCCGGGTGCCCGGTCAGGCCTTCGCGCCGAGGTAGCGGGCCAGGTCGGGACCCGCGTCCGCCACGCGATCCCGTCGGAGGCTGTAGTACGTGAGGCCACCGGTCTCGGTCATCGTCAGGAGCCCCGCGGCGCGCAGCTGGGCGAGGTGGTGCTTCACCGTCGGCTTCGAGAGCCCCATCCGCTCCGCGATCTCGGTCAGGTAGAGATCCCCGTCCGCGAGGAACCGCAGGATCCGCATCCGGCTCTCGTCGCCGAGCGCCTTGAAGAGGCGAACGGTCGCCGGCGGCACGCCCGCCGGGTCCCCGTCCAGGGCCGTCTCGGCGAGCGGGTAGGCGAAGAGGTGCCAGCCCTCGCCCGAGAAGATGTAGTTGTACGGGCGGCCGAAGTAGCTCGGCACCAGGTAGACCTGCCGGATGGCCGCATCGGGCGTCCAGCGCAGGCCGTTCGTCGCGCGCTCGATGAAATCCTCGAGCGGCAGGCGCTCCAGCTCCGCTCGGCGTTCCGCCACGTCGTGCGCCTGCATCTGGGCGACGCGCGGCTCCACGACCGCGAACTGCTCCTCCCAGGCGCGCAGCACCCTGCGGAGCGCCCGGAGCTCCGTCTCGGGCTCGCGCAGCAGCCGCTCGAGGGCCGCCCGGATTCCCTCCGGAGCGCTCGCCACCAGCTCGTCCTGGAGCGACGTCTCGCCCGCGAAGTACCGCTCGGCGAGCGCCCGCGTTCCGACCAGCTTCTCGTCGTCACACGCGGACCGGATCAACTCGGACGGCGCGGCCGTTGCCGCGAACGCGACGACGTCAGCGGCCGTGCGCACCTCGCGATTCGCGATGACCAGCGGGATCATCGCCCAGCCCGCGAGCCCCATCGAGTCCTCGTGGTGCTCGAAGACGCGCTGCCGGTCGCGACGGAGGGGGGCGGAGAGCGACTCGTTGGCGGCGGCGCGCCACGCGGCATCCACGGGCAGCAGCTCGGGCTCCGTGTCCCCGACCAGGCTGATGAGGAAGTCGAGCGCAGTCCTCACCTCGAGGACGATCTCCGGACGCGCCATCCCGCCGCGTGGCGACATCTCGCGCACCAGCACGCCGGGACGCCGGAGGGGGGACGAGGGGCTCTTCGATGCGGTCATGGCTTGTTGGTCCATCTCCCGTGTGTGAGATGACTATCTAACACGATGAGCGGGCTGTCAAGACCCCAAATCCCAGTCCCACCGGGTCAGGGCAGCGCCGGCGCCGCATCGATCGTGCAGCGCGACCCGGCGTCGCCCGTCCCGGCCGGCGGCCCCTACAATCGGTGACTGCCGTTCATGCCCATGCCCATCCGCCCGTCTCCACGAGGTCCCGCATGACCGTTCCGACCGTCCTGTACACCGACGAGCGCCTGCCGAACGGGCTTCGCCTCGTCATCAGCGAGGACCACCTGGTTCCGGTCGTGGCGGTCAACATCTGGTACGACGTGGGCAGCAAGCACGAGCAGCCCGGCAAGACGGGCTTTGCCCACCTCTTCGAGCACGTCATGTTCCAGGGCAGCCGCCATGTCGCGAAGGCGGAGCACATCGCGCTGGTCCAGGCCGCGGGCGGGAGCATGAACGGCACGACCTGGCTGGACCGCACCAACTACTTCGAGACGATGCCGTCCCACCAGCTCGAGCTGGCGCTCTGGCTGGAGGCCGACCGGATGGGCACGCTCCTCGATGCGCTCAGCCAGGAGAACCTGGACAACCAGCGCGCCGTGGTCAAGAACGAGAAGCGGTCGAGCTACGACAACCAGCCCTACGGGACCTGGCAGGAGAAGCTGCTCGGGCACATCTACCCCGTGGGCCACCCGTACCACCATCCGACCATCGGGTCGATGGCGGATCTCGACGCGGCCTCGCTCGAGGACGTCGCCGCGTTCTTCCGGACCTACTACGCGCCGAACAACGCGGTGCTCTCGATCGTCGGGGATGTGGACCCAGGCCAGGCCCGCGCCTGGGTGCGGCAGTATTTCGGGCCGCTGGCGGCCAACTCGGCGATCCCCGCCTTCAATCCCGACCCGCTGCCGCTGACGCTCGGGGCGGAGATGCGCGAGACGGTCCCGGACCGGGTCCCGCTGCCGCGGATCTATGTCGGCTTCCGTGCCCCGAGGATCAGCGATCCGCGCCTCTACGCGCTCGAGATCGCGGCACAGGTCCTGGCGGGCGGCAAGGGCAGCCGGCTCCACCGGCGCCTCGTGCGCGACGACCAGATCGCCCAGGACGTCGCGATGTTCGGCCTCGGCTTCTCCTCCGGGCCGTCGGTCTTCATGGGCTGGGCCACCGTCCGCCCCGAATCCACGACCCAGGCGGTCGAAGCCGCGCTCCTCGACGAGCTGGCGCGGATCGGCGTCGATCCGATCAGCGAGGACGAGCTGGCCCGCGCGAAGGCGCTCATCGAGACGGACGAGCTGGCGGCGCTCCAGCGGGTCTCCGAGCGGGCGGACCGCCTGAGCATGTGCGCCACGCTGCTCGACGATCCCGACGAGATCAACCACCAGCTGGAGCGATACCTCGCCGTCACCGGCGAGGACGTCCGCGCCGCCTGCGCCGAGTTCCTTGTCGCCGCGAACCGGGTGGTGCTGACGTACGTTCCGGCCGACGCCGGAACCCAATCCGCGGAGGCGGCATGAATCTCTCCGATCCGGTCGAGGCAGCGCTCGGCGTCCGGCCCGTCCCCGGGACGCCCCGGCCGTTCACGTTTCCGGCCGCCGCGCGCGGACGGCTCTCGGGCGGCCTGCCGCTCGTGATGGTCCACCTCCCGGGCCGCCCTCTCGTGTCGGTCAGCCTCTACCTGCCGCAGGGCGCGGTGGACGAGCCAGGCGACGAGGCCGGCGTCTCGGTGCTCACGGCCCGTGCCCTGACCGAAGGCACCCTGCACCGGGATGCGGTCGCGCTGACCGAGGCCGCCGAGCGCCTGGGTGCGTCGCTGCGTGCCGAGGCGGGCTGGGACGCGACCGTGGCTGGCGTCGACGTGCCGGCCGAGCGACTCGGGCCTGCGCTCGAGCTCCTCGCGGAGATGGTGCGCGAGCCCGCGTTTCCCGAGCGCGAGGTGGAGCGGCTGCGGGACCAGCGCCTGAACGACCTGCTCCAGGCGAAGGTCGATCCGGCCCGACGCGCCGAGGAAGCGTTCATCGAGACGATCTACTCGAGCTCGACGCCCTACGCGCGGCTTGCCGGCGGCCGCCGGGAGACAGTCGAGACGCTGGACGCGAGCATCATCCGGCGGGCCTATGCCCGACCCGGAGATCCCCGTCGTGCCGCGCTCATCGTCGGCGGCGACCTGACGGGGCTCGACGTCGCAGGGCTCGTCGAGCCGCTCTTCGGTGACCTGGCCGCAGGCGCTCCGCGAGCCGCGGCACCGGCAACCGAGCCCGGCATCGGCGACGGTCTCGACCGGACACGGATCCGCCTCGTGCATCGGCCGGGCGCGGTCCAGTCGGAGCTTCGGGTCGGCCACCTCGGCCTGCCTCGCCGGACGCCCGACTATCACGCGGTCACGGTCATGGCCATGATCCTCGGCGGGCTCTTCAACTCGCGCTTGAACATGAAGCTGCGCGAGGAGAAGGGCTACACCTACGGAGCCGGGGCCGGCTTCGACTTCCGGCGCTTCGCGGGGCCCTTCTCGGCGCGGGCAGCGGTCAACACCGATGCCACCGTCCCGGCCCTGATCGACCTCCTGGCCGAGCTCCGGCGGATCCGCGAAGCGGCGCCGACGGACGCAGAGATGCGCGCCGCCCGGGATTACCTCGTGGGTGTCTTCCCGCTCCGCTTCGAGACGCCGGGACCGATCGTCGCGGCGCTCGGCGGCATCGTGACGTTCGGCCTCCCCGCGGACGAGCTGGACCGCTATCGACCATCGATCGACGCCGTCGGGGCCGGCGACGTGCTCGAGGCAGCACGCGCGCATCTCCACGTCGAGCGGATCGCGATCGTCGTGGTGGGCGACGCGGACGCGGTCGCGGCTGACCTCGAGAAGGCCGGGATCGGCGACGTCGAGGTGGTGCGCGAGGCCGAGCCGGTCGCCGACGAGGCCTGACCCGGCGCCGACGGGCCCGCGGCGAGCCCGGGTGCCGAGGCGCCCGGCAGGAGGCGCCGCCGTTCCGGTCGCGGCCCCGCTGAAACCTTTCCGGGAGCCGCCGCCTCAGACGGGGTGCGGGGTCGAAGCAGCGCCCGGCCGCGCGGAAGCCGGGCACGGCGGCTCACCTGGGACACGGCGCACGAGAGGGTTATCACCCGATGGACCGTTACGGCCCGAGGCTCATTCGCGGCGCGGCCGTGGCTGGCGTCTCGATCTTCCTCGTCGCGGGTGCCGCGTTCGCCGCGAACGCCGTGCTTGGTGCCCCGCGCAGCTCGGCCCAGGACTTCGTCCCGGCTGCCGCCACCTCGACCCACTCCGCGGAGGTCGAGGCAACGGAGACCCCGGGGCCGACGGAGACGGCCGAAACGCGTGACGCGACGACGGGCACGGCCGAGCCCGCCGAGACGGCGGGGTCGGGCGAGAAGGCCGATGGGACCGAGAAGGGGACGGAGACCGCGGAGCCGACCGAGACGGCCGAGCCGACGCGGTCGCCGAAGGCCCCGGAGACCGCCGGGCCGGCCGGGACGTCCGGTGACGAGGACCAGTCCGGCGACGACAACGGCGGCAATCGCGACGGCGCTCGACCGGCGCTCCCCGTCGGGACCCCGGCCGCCGGCGGCACCGCGACGCCGGAGCCGACCCACTCGCACGACGGTGGCGGCGACGACACCGACGGCGGCGGCAACGGGTAACACTCGGTCATCCGCCCGAACAGCCGGACGTTGGAGGAAGGCCATGTGGCGCATGACGGTACGCTCGGCGTATCGTCACGTGGCCAGCCTCCCGACGCCGGCCTTCGGCGTTCCGACCGAGGAGTCCACCCGATCGACGCCCCGCGCAGTCTCGACCCTGCCGAGACGCTCCAGGACGACCTCGAGGCCCGCCGGGTGGTCGCGGCCGTGCTCGAAGGTGACCGGGACGCATTTCGCATCCTCGTGGAGCGCGAATCGCGCGCGCTGGTCCGGAGCTGCTATCGCGTCCTCGGCGATCTGCACGACGCCGAGGACGCAGCCCAGGAGGCATTCGTGACCGCGTATCGCGCGCTGGGGACGTGGCGCGGCGAGGGGCCCTTCGGCGCGTGGCTCGCCCGGATCGGCATCCGGATCGCGGTTCGGAAGGCGTCCCGGCGGCGGCCCGTGGCCTGGATCAACCCCGGACCGATTGGTGCGGATGGCGGCTCCGACGAACACGACGTGGCGAACACGGTCGGGGAGCGAGCGCTGCTCGGCGCCCTCGGCCGTGCGGAGGGCGATCCCGCCCACCTCTACGCGCGCGCCGAGCGTGCAGCATCCATCCGGGCGGCCGTCGCCAACCTCGACGAGCCCTACCGCGAGGTGATCGCGCTCCGCTTCTTCTCGGAGCTGTCGCTCGCAGAGATCGCCGACCAGGCAGGACGGCCCCTCGGAACCGTCAAGACGCACCTGCACCGCGGCCTCAAGCGACTCCGCCAGTCGCTCGAGACGGACGGCGTGTCCTGATGGCAGGATCGATGCGACCCGGCCAGTTCCGCCCGGGCGAGCTGGACGCGGCCGACCTCGGCCCAGGCTCGGCGGCGGAGCTCCTCGGCGCAGCCCGCGACCTCGAATGGCTCGCGCTGCGCGAGGACATCGGGCCCGGTCCCGACTTCGTGAACCGCGTCATGGTCGCGGTGAGCCTTGAGCCTGCACCCAGGCCGATTGCCGCGGCGCTCGGCGCGGCCCGGCGGCGCTCCCCGATGGCCGTGCTGGCGGCGCTCGGGGATCTCTGGCGCGTCGCGTTCACGGGCGGCCGCCCGTTCGTGGCGCGGTTCCCGGCGATGGCGCTTGTCGTGCTGCTCGTCCTCGGCTCCGTCGGTGTCGGTGCGGTCGGCGCGGGCGCACTGGCCGGCCTGCTCGGCAGGACGCCCGAGGCGACGCCCGTCCTCTCGCCGCTCATCGCGGCCTCGCCGGAGCCCACCGCAAGCCCGTCGCCTGCGGCACCGACGCCGGAGGTCGCATCCCCCGAGCCGAGCGTCCAGCCCACGACGTCGCCGATCTCGAGGTCGACCACGGCGCCCGTGATCGTCGCGACTCCCGCGGCGACGCGCGATCGCGCGCGACCGACCGCCACGGCCCGACCGACCGATCGCCCGACCCCGACATCAGAATCCCCGACGAACACGCCGACCGCGACGCCGGTTCCCTCGAGGACGCCACGTGCCACCGAGACGCCGGAGTCCCAGGCGACCTTCCCGGCCGCGCCGACGCCCACGCCGACGCCGACGTCCAGCTCCGGCCACGGCGGGTAGCCGGACATCCGCACGGCCTGCGCCCCTGCGCGGCCGATGCCCCTGCTAGTCTGCCCGCATGCTCGCGGTCGTCGGCTCGCCGTCCTTCGCGCCAGGGTTGACGCCCGGCGCCGCTGGTGACGCCGGCGGGCTTGCCGCGGGGATCGCGCGCGCCGCCGCCGCCGAGGGCATCGAGGTGCAGCTGATCGGGAAGGTCGGGGACGATCCATCCGGCGACGCCGTGCTCCTCGCCCTCGGACGGGAACGGGTCGGCCATCTCGCGCTGCTGCGGGACGCGGGCCAGCCGACCCCGATCGCGCCCCTGCGCGGCGCGGTCGCCGATCCCGCCGACACGGAGGCGATCGCAACGCTCCTCGGGGACGACGCAACGGGCGAGGAGTTCACGAACGCGTTCGGGGACACGGCGCCAACGGTCGGGCTCGCGATGGAGCCGGCCGACATCTCCCTCGGGCTGCGCTACGTCCGCGAGTTCCGCGTGCTCGTCGCGGCGGACCCGCTGGACGGACCGTCGTGGCTCGTCGTCGCCGACGCGGCAAGCTTCGCCGACGCGGCGCTGATCGTCGTCGCCCCGCATGGAGAGGCGACACCGGTCGCGCCCGCATCCGCGATCGTCCTCGAGGCGCCCGAGACCGACCCCGACGGTGCGTTTGCGACGATGGTGGGCCGCCTCGCCGCCGCCCTCGATCGCGGGATGGACGTCGGCGATGCCTTCCGGACGGCGACGGCGCAGGGCGGCTGGGAGCGTGCCGAAGGCTGATCGCGTGGGCCGGGCTGAGCGGTCAGCCCAGCGTCAGCTGGCGGGAACCCGGATCCGGGCCGAGCGGGCCGAGCGGCACGACCAGGTCGGGGCCCTCGTTGCGCGCGTTGTTGACGCGCTTCGTGACGGGGTACCGGATCAGCAGGTCGTCGGGCGCCGGTCGGAGCAGGTCGCGGAGCGCGCCGGCGTCGGGAGTCCCCGGGTCCAGCCACGCGCCCCAGTCCGACGGCGCGAGGATCACCGGCATCCGGTCGTGGATGGGCGCGAGCGTGGCGTTCGCAGTCGTCGTGACGATCGTGAATGTGCGGATCCACTCGCTCTCGGGCTCGGCCGGGTCGCGCCAGGGCGACCAGAGCCCCGCGAACGCCATGGGCTCGCCGTCGGCGCGCCGGATCAGGTTCGGCTGGCGGATCGACTCGGCGACGCGCTCCCACTCGTAGAACGCGTCCGCCGGGACGAGGCAGCGCCGCTTCTGGAACGCGCTCCGAAACGCGGCCGTCGTCGCGACGGTCTCCGCCCGGGCATTGATCAGGCGGTTGCCGATCCTGGCGTCCTTTGCCCACGTCGGCACCAGCCCCCAGCGATACGCCGCGATCGCACGGCCCTCGTCCGGGCGCTCCACGACCACGAGGCCGGACTGCTGCGGCGCGAGGTTGTACCGGCCGCCTGGCGTCCCGGCGAGGTCGTCGGCCGCGAACAGGGCAGCGAGCTCCGCGCTCGGGCGCTGCTGCGTGAACCGGCCGCACATGGCCGGGAGTCTAGCAGTGGCGGCGGCCGGCCCTGCCTTCTGCTACGGTCATCCCTGATGAGCGGACCGACCACGTCGAACCCGGAGATCGCAGGACCCCTGGACCGCGCGACGGCGGAGGCGCTCCTGGCCCGGGCCGACGTGCTACTGGCGGCAAGCGAGTTCGACGCCGCCCGGACGCTCTACGCGCGGCTGATCGGCTTCCCCGACCCGGCGATCACGGGCGCGGCGCTGCTCGGCACCGGCGAATCGCTCTACCGGCTCGACGACGAGGCGGGCGCCCTGTGGAGCTGGGAGCAGGTCACGCGACTGCCGGAGAATCCGTCCGCCTACGCGGCGTGGCGGCAGGTCGCGGCCGCCCGCGTCCGGGCGGGCTCGCTGCGGACCGCGTTCGATGCATACAAGGAGGCCGAGCGTCGCGCCCCGGCCCAGGATCGCGGGGAGATCGCGTCGCGCCTCGGCTGGCTGAGCAAGGAGCTGGGCGATTCGCGTGGCGCGGGTCGCTACTTCGCGCGAAGCCGGGGCCGTGACCGGACGCCGATCGTGAGCTACGCGATCCTCGGCGTGACCGTGGTCGTCTCGTTCCTGGCGATGCAGCCCGAGGGGAGCGACCTGCTGCGTCTCCTCGAGCTGGACAGGCGCCTCGGGAACGGGGAGTGGTGGCGGCTCGTGAGCCCGGTGCTGGTCCACGCGAGCCTCCTCCACCTTGCCTTCAACATGTACTTCCTGTACCTCGTCGGGCCGCTCGTCGAGCAGCTGTACGGGTCGGCGCGATTCCTGGTCCTCTACGTGCTGACGGCGGCCACGGCCTCGTTGGCGAGCTTCCTCCTGGGGTCGGGGCCGAGCGTCGGCGCCTCAGGCGCGCTGTTCGGCCTGTGCGGCGTGCTGCTCGTCGGCCGGGCGCTGCATCGCCCGGTGCTCCAGGGCCAGCAGCGGGCGATCATGAGCCAGATCGGCTTCCTCGTCGTGATCAACCTCGTCCTCGGCCTTGGGCTCAACTCGTTCGGCGGCAACATCGACAACTTCGCGCACCTGGGCGGCCTGGCCGGCGGCCTCTGGCTCGGGCTCGTGATCCCGCCGATCGGCGCAGGTGAGCTGCCGCTCGTGGGTCGCCGGTCCGGTGGCGGGATGCCGGGCTCGCGGACGTCCCAGGTCGACGCGACGGGCCGGGCCGACACCGCGGCCGCGGTGGCCGGGACCGGCTCCATGATCCGCGCGGACAGCCTTGCCGTCGGGCTGGTGCGATGGGCCGGCGTGGCCGCGCTCGTCGTCGTGGTCCTTGCCGGCGTCCTGCTCGGGGGCGGACGGCACCTGTAACGCTCGCGCTCCCGTCGCGGCGAGCCGCGCCGACGCGACCGCGATGTCCGATTCCCGCGAGCACACGCTCGCCGTCCGTGCGATCCTCCGTGCATGACCGTTCCCCGAGACTTCGAGCATCGCTACCGCGCGGTCGCCAGCCGCGACTCCCGCTTCGACGGGTACTTCTTCCTCGGCGTCACCTCGACCGGCATCTACTGCCGGCCGAGCTGTCCTGCCCGGACACCGCGGCGCGAGCACGCGCGCTTCTACCCGACGGCTGCGGCGGCCCAGGCGGCCGGCTTCCGTGCCTGCAAGCGATGCATCCCGGGCGCGGTGCCGGGCTCGCCGGAGTGGGACGTCCGCGGCGACGTCGCCGGCCGGGCCATGCGCCTCGTCTCGGACGGCGTCGTGGAGCGCGAAGGCGTGCCCGGGCTCGCCGGACGCCTCGGCTACGGCGAGCGGCAGCTCCGCCGGATTCTCCTGGCCGATCTCGGTGCGGCGCCGCTCGCGCTCGCCCGCGCCCAGCGCGCCCACGTCGCCCGGCTGCTGCTGGAGACGACCGACCTCGCCATCACGGAGACCGCGTTCGCCGCGGGGTTCGCCTCCCTGCGCCAGTTCAACGCCACGATCCGCGAGGTCTTCGACGCAAGCCCGACGCTGCTGCGCGAGCGGCGCCGGCGCGGCCGTGGGGCGCATGTCCCGAACCGCATGGAGATCCGCCTCGCGCGTCGCGAGCCGTTCGACTTCGGCGCCCTGCTCGCGTTCCTCGGACCGCGAGCGATCCCCGGCGTGGAGGAGGTCGTCGGCGACACCTACCGGCGCACGATGCGACTGCCGCACGGCCCGGCCGTGGTCGAGGTCGCAGACGACGGCGCGGCGGTCCGGTGCCGGCTGGCGCTCAGTGACCCGCGGGACCTGGGGCCGGCGGTGGCGCGCGTGCGGCGGCTGCTGGACCTCGACGCCGATCCGGTCGCGGTCGACGACGTGCTGGGCGGCGATCCGGCGCTGGCCCGGCTGGTCCGCGCGACGCCGGGACGGCGTGCGCCCGGGGCGGTCGACGGCGCGGAGCTCGCGATCCGGGCGGTCCTGGGCCAGCAGGTCTCGGTGGTCGCCGCGCGCACCATTGCCGGCCGGCTCACGCTGGCCGAGGGGACGCCGCTGGTCGCGCCGACCGGCGGGCTGACCCACCTGTTCCCGGAGGCGGCACGGATCGCGGAAGCCGCGGATTCGAGCCTGCCGATGCCCGCGTCCCGCCGCCGGACGGTCCGGGCGCTCGCGGCGGCGCTTGCCGACGGGACGCTCCTGCTGGACGCGGGCACGGACCGGGAGGCGGCCCTTGGCCGGCTCCGGCGGATCCCGGGGATCGGTCCGTGGACGGCCGGCTATGTCGCGCTCCGCGCGCTGGGGGACCCGGACGTTCTGCTCGCCGACGATCTCGGCGTTCGCCATGCCGCGCGCGCGATCGGCCTCCCCGACGAGCCGGCCGCGCTACGGGCCCGCGGCGAGCGCTGGGGGCCGTGGCGGTCCTATGCGACCCATCACCTCTGGGCGTCGCTCGCCCCGAGCGGCGCCGCTGTCGGCACGACGGCCGGCACCGACACCGACCGTGCCATCCTGGAGGAGCCTGCCCCGTGATCGTCCACGCGTCCCACCCCACTCCCATCGGCACGCTCCTGCTCGTCGGCGAGCCTGATGGCTCCGGCGGCGTCCGGCTGTCGGGCATCTTCATGGAGCTGCACCGGCACGGTCCGGCGGTCGACCAGTCCTGGGTCGAGGATCCCGCTGCGTTCCGCGAGGTGACCCGCCAGCTCGACGAGTACTTCGCAGGGTCGCGGACCACGTTCGACCTGCCGCTGGCGCCCGGAGGGACGCCGTTCCAGCGTCGCGTGTGGTCGGAGCTGACCCGGATCCCGTCGGGCACCACGGTCACGTACGCCGAGCTCGCGCGGCGCGCGGGGCGCACAGGTGCCGCCCGGGCGGTCGGCGCGGCCGTGGGCCGGAACCCGATATCGATCGTCGTGCCGTGCCATCGCGTCATCGGCTCGGACGGCACGCTGACCGGCTACGCAGGCGGCATCGAACGGAAGGCGTTCCTCCTCGCGCTCGAGGGCGCGCCGGCACCGGTCGCCCTGTGAGGTCGGGCCGGGCAGGGCAGGGTTCGGGGCGGGGCTGGCTCCTGCCGTACCTGGGTGCGGCGCTCATCTGGGGCTGCTCGTTCCTGTTCATCAAGGTCGGGCTCGAGGCGCTGTCGCCGATCCACGTGGCGTTCGGCCGGCAGGCGCTCGGCGCCGTGGCGCTGCTCATCCTTGCCGCCGTGATGCGGGTCGGGCTGCCGCGCGACCGCCGGACCTGGGGGCACCTCTTCGTGGTCGCGCTCCTTCTCAACAGCGTGCCCTCGACGCTCTTCGCGCTCGGCGAGACGCACATCTCGTCCGTCGTCGCCGGGATCATCAATGCCATCACGCCCCTCACGACCATCGTCGTGATGTTCCTGGCGTTTCGGTCCGATCGCCCGACCGCGACCACGATCGCGGGGATCCTGCTGGGATTCGCCGGGATCCTCGTGGTCGTGGCGATCTGGAACGGGGTCGGCAGCAACGAGGGCCTCGGCGTGCTCGCGTGCCTGGGCGCCGTCATGTGCTACGGGATCGGCTTCCCGTACATCCGGCGATACGTCGCCCCGAGGGGCGAGCGGCCGCTCGCCCTGGCCGCCGGCCAAATCACGCTGGCTGCGCTGCAGCTCCTGCCGTTCGCGCTGCTCGACACGGCCCCGAGCGGCGAGCTGACGCCACGGGTCCTCGGCTCGATGCTCGCGCTCGGGGCGCTCGGGACCGGGATCGCCTACGTCTGGAGCTTCCAGGTCATCGAGCGTGCCGGTGCCACGATGGCGAGCACCGTGACGTACCTGACGCCCCTCGTCGCGATCGCGGTCGGCGCCTCGCTCCTCGGCGAGACCCTGACGCTCAACCAGCCGCTCGGCGGGGTCGTTGTCCTGCTGGGCGTCGCGCTGGCGCAGGGCCGCCTCGCGCTCCCGGCCCGCCGGCGGACGCCCGCGTAGGAGCGTCGGCTGGCCCCGACCGGGCCGGGCAGGACGCGGAGTCGCGGATTTGGCGCCTGGACCCGGGCAGCTCGCTCGTCGTGCCCGACGATCCGGGCGGAGGCGCGGCTCTCACCCGGCGGTCATCAGCCGCCAGCCGGCGGCGCGCCGAGCGGGTCAGCGCCGGGAAGGCCCCGAGAGCAGGTCCGCCCGACCCTGGAACCGCTCGAGCACGCGGTAGAAGTTGCGCCGGGAAAGGCGATCCCGCTCTGCGGGGACGAGAGCGTCGGCTAATGCCCGCTCGTGGGTGACGAGCGGCAGCTCCACGCGAACCGCGCGCCGCGGCGGCCCATCCGATCCCGGCCCCGTCCGCAGCACGAGACTCCACCATGTGTCCAGCCAGCGGTCGACGACGAACTTCCCGTCCAGGGGGCCGAGGGCCGCGATCTCCTCCCGGCGGAAGGCGAGCCAGCGCCCGTCGATGGCGTCGACGTCGGGACCCGCCGCGTCGGCAAGATGGCGAAGGTCCGGCCCGGCCACGCCGAACCCGCCGGCGACCGCGACCGACGGATCCGCCAACGCCGCGGCGAGCGGCGAGAGGGCGTCGCCGGTGATCTCGAGTGCGGTCTCGGCGAGGACGACGATCTCGCCCCTGGCCCGGCGCAGACCCGCGTTGAGGGCAACGGCATGCCCCAGCCGGGCGCTCGTCCAGACGAGCTCCGGCTCGGTGCCGGCCACGAGCGCGAGTTCGGGCGATCCCGGCACGAGCCGCCCGGCCTGGTCCGGCGACGGGTCGTTCGCGACGATCACCACCTGTGTCCCGTCCGTGGCGTGCGCCCGCAGCCCGTCAAGGGTGCGGGCAAGATCGTCGGGCCGGTCGTCAGCGACCAGGAGGACCGTGAACCCGGCCGAGGTAGGCGCGTCCAGCAGCGACGGCACGGTCTCGGCGCTGCCGTGGCGCATGACGCCGGCGGCCTCGACGGTGGGCGGAGCCGCCGGCTCGAGGCGATAGCCGGTTCCCCGGTCCGTGACCCGCCAGCCCGCGGCCTCGATGCTCGCCCGCAGGACGTCGGCGCGGGCGAAGTCGCGGCTGGCGCGGGCGCTCGCCCGCTCGCGAGCCAGGGCCTGGATCTCGTCGGGCGGCGGCGTGTCGGTCATCACCCCGCGAGTGTAGCCGGGACGATCGGCAGCACGACGCTCACGCGGGCCCCGTGCGGAGCGAGGTTCTCCGCCGCCGCATCGCCTCCGTGGCGCCGGGCAAGCTCGCGGACGATGGCGAGGCCGAGACCGGAGCCCGGCCCGCTCCTCGACGGATCGCCGCGGTACGACCGGTCGAACGCCTGCTCCAGGGCCCCGGGCGGAAAGCCCGGCCCGTCGTCCGAGACCGAGAGCACGACCGCCGGACGCCCGTCAGGCGTGCGTCCCCCACGCGCAGCGAGGTGGACGCGGGGCGCAGCGCCCCCGCCGGCCCCGGGCCGGACCGCGGACAGCGCGTTCTCGACCAGGTTGGAGAGGATCCGCTCCACGGCGAGGCGGTCCGCCGCGAAGGGCAGCACGTCGGGTGGCTCGTCGGCGTCGAGAATCACGCCGGCCGTGGTGGCGCGCGGCGCGAACCGGGCAGCCGCCTCCGCGATCACGGCGCCGCCCTCGAGCTGCTCGGGCCGGAGCGCGGCCAATTCGTCGCGGAGCCCGTCGAGCGCGCCGAGCTCGCCGACGAGCCGTTCGAGGCGCGCGGCCTCGTCCGCGATCGCCCGCGCCGCCCGGGGCGCGGCATCCCCGGTCGCCGTGCCGTCGACGAGGGCCTCCGCGAAGCCCCCGATCACGGTGAGCGGCGTGCGCAGGTCGTGGCGCAGGTTGGCCAGGAGCTCGGTCTCGGCGCGCCGGGTGCGTGCCAGCTCGCCGCGCATCGCATTGAACCGACGGGTGACCTCCTGCACCTCGCTCGGCCCTTCCACGGGCAGCGGCGGCGGCTCCGGGCCGACTCCCTCGGTCGGGACCGCCGCGGTCGCGAGAGCCAGGCGCCGCAGCGGCCCCGTGGTGGAGCGCGCGAGGATCCAGGCGAGCGGCCCGCCGACGAGGAGCACGACGAGCCCGACCAGCGGCAGCGTCCGCAGGAGGTCTCCGAGCGCCTCGGCGCCGGCGCGGTCGGGTGCCGCCAGCACGATCGCGCGCGGCAGGACCGCGCCGGGCTGCGTGAGGGCGACGATGCTCGTGGCGCGTGTCGTGCCATCGTCGAAGCGGAGCGTGGCGTCGGCGGCGGTCCCGCGCCCGCCGGCAGGGATCCCCGGCAGGTCGTCGACCGGCCTGGCGCTCCCCGCGAGGCTCAGCGGGGGGCGGGCCGCACCAGGTACGAAGAGGAGTGCGATGTCGAGCGAGTCGAGCTGATCGCGCAGCGTCTCGAGCGCGGTGGTTACGTCGGCCCGGTCAGCGCGCGCCCCGAGCTGCCCGACGATCGTGGCGCCGACGGCGTGGAGCCGCCCGAACGTCGCGTCGCGGTGGAGCCCGCGGACGACCACGAAGAGCGCCCCGCCGACCGCGACCAGCACGGCAAGGGCCGTCAGCGTCAGCGTGAGCGCGAGCCGGCCGCCGAGGCTCCGGGGCACGTCGCGGCTCAGCGAGCGTCGTCGGCGGGGAGCGGGGCGCGTCCGGGCGGCACGAGCCGGTACCCGACGCCGCGGACCGTCTCGATCGGCGGGCCGTCGTCACCCAGGTGCTTGCGCAGCTCCGCGACATGGACGTCGACGGTGCGGGTCTCGCCGGGGAAGTCGGTCCCCCAGACGTCCTCGAGGAGGACGTCGCGGGTGAGGACGACCCCCGGGTCCCTGGCGAGCGCCGCCAGGAGATCGAACTCGCGGGCGCGAAGCTCCAGGCGGCGATCACCGACGGTGGCCTCGCGGCGGGGGCCGTCGATGCGGAGCGCGCCGACCTCGATCGGGCGGGACCCCGAGGCCGAACGGGCGCTTCGCCGGAGGATCGCCTTCACGCGTGCCACGAGCGCGCGCGGGTTGAACGGTTTCGTGACGTAGTCGTCGGCGCCAAGCTCCAGCCCCACGATCGAGTCCACGTCGTCCGAGCGGGCGGTCAGCATCAGGACAGGGGTGTCGCCGCGTCGGCGGATCTCCCGGCAGACGTCGAACCCGTCCTGCCTGGGCAGCATCAGGTCGAGGATGACGAGGTCCGGGTCGTGTCGGAGGTGGAGCGCCAGCGCCTCGTCGCCGTCACGCGCGGTGATCACCTCGAATCCCTCCTTCTCCAGGTAGAGACGGAGGAGCGCCACGATGTTCGGCTCGTCGTCGACGACGAGGATCCGCTTCATGGTCGGGAGTCTACGGATCGCGGGCGGCGTCGCTGGGCTCGAACGTAAGCGGCGCGTAAGGTCGCCGCTCGAGCCTGCGCACGCCGAGCTCCCGGGCGCTGGGCGCGAGCACCAGCACTCGCCTACGGAAGGGCGGCCACCGCCGCCACGAGCATGTCGATCGCGGCCCCCACCGTCTGCGCCGCGTCTCCGCTGATCGTGCCGCGCGAGATGGACGCCTGGACCTGCGTGGCAA
Organism: uncultured Chloroflexia bacterium; assembly: GCA_963850035.1. Classification (GTDB taxonomy): domain Bacteria; phylum Chloroflexota; class Limnocylindria; order Limnocylindrales; family CSP1-4; genus CTSoil-043. The sequence goes on from CAWKJP010000001.1 coordinate 130,982, forward strand.
GGCGGTCGGTCGCTGCCCTGGCTCCCGCCGCATCCCCGTTTGCCAGCGCCCCGGCCACCTGGTCGAGGAGGTCGCTCAGGTCCTTCGCGTCCTTGCCCTTCAACCCGCCCGGACCCCGCGCCGCGTCGATCGCGGCACGAAGGTCGGACGCGCGCGCCGCCGCCGTGGCGAACGGGTCGGCGCTCGCCGAAGGCCCGGGGCTCGGCGACGCAGGGGACGGCGACGCCTCGCTGCCGGTCGGGGTGGGGGAGGCCGGGCCGATCGAGGCCGGCACCGCTGCCGGTCCACCGCCGAACGCGCCCGCGAACGCGAGCACGACCAGGAGCACGATCGCTGCGACGATCGCGATCAGGAGGATCTCGCCGCTCCAGAGCGACGGTCCCCGGTAGTGGTCCGACGCGCGGCCCGTTCGCGACGGGACCGTCAGGGCGGAACGGGGCGGACCTGCCGAACCCGCCACGCTCGCCACGGTCGTGATCGCGGCGCGCGTCGGCGCATCGGGCCCGGTGGCGGCATCGAGCACGCCGCCGCCCCCCGTTGCGCCCGCGATCCCGACGGCAACCTCGCCGGCCATGCCCCCCGGCGGGACGCTCGCTCCGGTGGCGGCGACCGAGATCGATTGCAGCGCGGAGGCCAGCGCGGCGGCAGTCGGACGGGCTTCGGGCCGAACGTCCAGCGTCCGGCCGACGAGCGACGCCAGGCCCGGCGCCACGCCGGGCAGGTGCTCGCCCAACGGCACCACCGGCGTTCGGCGCGCCGTCACGAGCTCGGCGACGCTGCCGGCCGCGTGCGGCAGGACGCCCGCGAGCGTGCGGTAGGCGACCGCCCCGAGCCCGTAGATGTCGGACGCGGCGGACGGCGGCTGGCCCTCGAGGAGCTCCGGCGCGAGGTAGGCGAGCGTCCCGACCGTGGTTCCCACCGCGGTCAGCTCCGTGATCGCGGCCTGCTCGCCGGGTCCGCCGTCGCGCGCAAGCCCCAGGTCGCCGAGCTTCGCCCGGCCGCCCGAGAGGAGGACGTTCCGCGGCGTGACGTCCCGGTGGAGGATGCCGCGCGCGTGGAGCGCCACGAGGCCATCGGCGGCATCGGCGAGGAGCGGGAGCGCAACCGCGGCCGCCAGGGCGCCGGCCGCGTCGAGGCGATCCCCGAGGGAGCCGTCCGGGCACAGCTCCATCACGAGGAAGGGGTCGCTGCCCGGTGTGGTCACGACGTCGTAGATCGCGATCACGTGCGGGCTGGCCACGGCGGCGAGCGCCCGAGCCTCCCGGTCGAACCGCTCGGTGAGGACGGGATCCCCCGCGAAGCTCGGGGCGAGCACCTTGACAGCGACGTCGCGGTCCAGGCGCAGGTCGTGGGCGCGCCACACGGTGCCCATGCCGCCCGCGCCGAGACGCGCGTCGATCCGATAGCGATCCGCGAGAAGATCACCGATGGCGGGCATCGATCGAGGGTACGCCCTCACGGGCGCGTTGCGGGCGGCGTACGATTCGCGCCGATGTTCGCGACCCTGGCCGGCAGCTTCCCGCGGTCGGCCGACGTGCCGACCGCCGATGCGCTTCGGGACATCCTCGGCGTCCAGGCCGATTCGGGCCTGGGGCTCCTCTCCGATGGCTGCGTGCATGACACGGACGACGCGGCGACGCTGGTCGAGGCGTGGACGGGCGCCGGCGCTGCCGCGTCCGCCGAGGGAATCGCGCTGCCGATCAAGCTCGCGGTGCTCGGGCCGTGGGCGCGCGCGTCCCGGCCCACGGGTTCGACGGGAACAGCCGCGGGCGCTGCGGCCGGGGCGCAGCTCGGCGCCCATGCCGCGGGCACCGCGACCGACGCCGAGGGCCGGGCGGCCGGCGCCGGGGTCCTCGCCGCGCGCACCGCCGCCGCACAGGCCGACGCGGACCGGCTCGCAGTGGCCCTGGCAGCCCTGGTCGAGGCGGGATGTCCCGTCATCGAGATTCACGAGCCATCGGCATCGCTGCCAGCCGGCCAGGGGGCGGGCGACGCGTTCGCGTCGGTGCATCGCGGCCTGCTCGACAGGCTCCCGGCCGACGCGCACGCGACGCTGGCGATCACGGGCGGCGACGCGGAGCAGCTGGGCGCCGCCTCGCTGTTCGGGCTCGACTACCGGAGCTATCTCTTCGACCTCATCGCGGGTCCCGACGGCTGGCGGACGCTGGCCAGGGCGCCGGGCGACCGCGGCATCATCGTCGGCGTCGCGGATGCGACCGGGACGCGGGAGGCGCGCCTGGAGGAGGTCGCCTGGGCAGCCGGCTACGCGGCCTCGCTCGGCGGCCGCGGGATGGCACGCGTCGGGATCGCGCCGTCGAGCGGCCTCGCGGCCATGGATCCTGCGCGGGCCCGTGCGCTGATCGGCCTGCTCGGGGAGGCGGCCCGCCTGCTCGTCGGTGATCCCGACGAGCTGTTGCGCCGCTTCGACCCTCGTGCGGTGGACCTGCGGAGCGCGGCCCGCGGGGCGTACCGACCGGAGCGCGGCGGGAGACCCGCCGGTCGGTAGCGCCCGCCGCGCTTCCTGCCGCGCTCCGGACGCGGCTCCGGCGTGCCGGCGCGGTCCGCCCTCGCTACGCTCACGCACGTGAAGGTTGTCTCGATCGTCCCGGGTTCCGCGCTTCCGGCGCCCGCGTCCGTGCTCGCCGGCGCCGTCCTCGCCCGCCAGATCGTGGTGGACGGCGTGAGGTGGCCGAAGGGTCGGCGCCTCGACGACGCCGACCTCCGGGCGCTCGTGGATGGCGACGTGACGCACGTCGCGCCATCCTCGGGGTCTGCGGGCGCGCACCTCGAGATGGTCACCATCCTCGTGCCGGAGCCGGACGACGTTCACGAGGACGCCGCGGCGGCACGCCTCGCCGCGGCCGTCGTTGGACCCGGGCTCGTGGTGCGGGGTCCCTCGGAATCGCGGTTCGACCTCGTGGCGGCCCACGCCGGCGAGGTCAGGGCCCGCGTGCCCGTCCTCGAGCGCCTCAATGCCGTCGACGGGATCGCCGTCTTCAGCGTGCTCGACGGCCAGCTCGTCGCCGAGGGGACGCTCGTCGCGTCCGTCAAGACGGGTCCCCACATCATCGCGTCCGCCTCCCTCGTGCGGGCCGAGGCGATCGCGGCCCGGGGCGGTCCCGCCCGACCCGTCGTGGAGGTCCGGCCCTATCTCCCACGCCGCATGGCCGCCGTGGTGAAGGAGACGCTCTCCGATTCGGCGCGGGCACGTTTCGAGGGGACGCTCAGGGCTCGGGTCGCGGGGCTGGGCTCCACGCTGGTCGAGATCTCATACGTCGCGGACGAGCCGGCGGCCGTCGCGGCAGCCTTCCGGCGCCTGGTGCGCGGACCCGCGCGCGTCGACCTCCTGCTGACGGCAGGCGCCGCCTCCACGGACCCATCGGACGCGATCTTCGTCGGCTTCGAGGCGATCGGCGGACGGGTGGTCAGCCACGGGGTTCCCGCCCATCCCGGCTCGATGCTCTGGCTTGGGCGCGCCCGCTCGACGACGTTCCTGGGCCTGCCGACCTGCGGCACATACTCGAAGGCGACGGCCGCAGACCTGCTGCTGCCCTGGCTGGTCGCGGGCGAGGCCCCGGATCGCCGCACCGTGGCGCGCCTGGCCCACGGCGGGATCCTCACCCGCGACATGCGCTTCCGCTTCCCGCCATACGCGCGATCCCTCGAGGCGCCGGAAGGCTAGATCCGGCATCCGGGCGCCGGGGGCCCGTCGCGGAGCCCCCGGTGTACGATCCGGCCCATCCCCACCCCGAGCGAGGAATGATGGACGAGCCGAGCGCGACGCTTCCAGGCGAGCTGGCGTCGATCGAGGGCCTGCAGGCCGCGTTCCGCCGCCGCGATTACGTCGCGGACCGCTCGCTGAGCACGGCCGTCTTCCTCGCGCTCCGCCTGGGCCGGCCGCTCCTCCTCGAGGGCGAGGCCGGCGTCGGCAAGACCCAGCTCGCGAAGACGCTCGCGGACACGCTCGGCGCTCGGCTCATCCGGCTCCAGTGCTACGAGGGCCTGGACGTCACGACCGCGGTCTACGAGTGGAACTACGCGCGCCAGATGCTGGAGATCCGTCTCCGCGAGGCGCGCGGGGAGATCGGGAGCGCGACGGCTCACGACATCTTCGGGCCCGAGTTCCTCCTCAAGCGCCCGCTGCTCCAGGCGCTCGAATCGCCCGATGGCATCGCGCCGGTGCTCCTGATCGACGAGATCGACCGGGCGGACGAGGAGTTCGAGGCGTACCTGCTCGAGATCCTTTCCGACTTCCAGGTGACGATCCCGGAGATCGGCACCGTGACGGCCGAGCGCCCGCCGCGCGTCATCCTGACCTCGAACCGGACGCGCGAGGTCCACGACGCCCTCAAGCGTCGCTGCCTCTATCACTGGATCGACTACCCCAGCGCGCACACCGAGATGGAGATCGTCCTGGCCCGGGTGCCCGAGACGCCGGACCGGCTCGCCCGCCAGGTCGTCGGCTTCGTCGGGCGGCTCCGGACCGCCGACCTCACCAAGGTCCCCGGCGTCGCGGAGACGCTGGACTGGGCCTCGGCGCTGCTCGCCCTCGGCGCTCGCGAGCTGGCGCCGAACGTCGTGGACGAGACGCTCGGCGTCCTGCTCAAGTACGAGGAGGACGTCCGGCGGGTCCGGGGGGCCACGGCGGCGGGCTATCTCGACGAGCTCGTCGCGGCGGGCACGTAGGAGCCCCGGGCACCCGCCCATGACCGGCACCCGCGCCCCCGTTCCGGACCCGCTCGACGCGTTCGACGGGTCGACATTCCTTCGCAACGCGGTCCTGTTCACGCGGGCGCTCCGCTCGGCGGGCGTCGTCACCGACCTGGGCGGCGGCCTCGACTTTGCCCGGGCGCTCACGCTCGTGGACATCGGCGACCGGACCCAAGTGCACGCGGCGGGGTCGGCGGTCTTCTGCCGCCGTCGCAACGACCTGGAGACGTACGACGCGGTCTTCGACCAGTTCTGGCGCCGGCATACCGCGCGGATCGCCCCGACCGGCCTCGAGGTTGCCGTCGCGCGGCCGCCACGTCCACCGAAGGATCGCGCGGCGGGCCCGGAGACGGAGCCCGGGCGGGAGCGGCCCGGGCCCCCGCGGGGCCGGCCCGAGCAGGCCGAGCCCGGGGCCGGCGACGACGAGCAGGACGCCGACGAGGGCTGGGTGGTCTCGCCGCGCGCGTTCAGCCCGGGGGAGGCGTTCCACCACCGCGACTTCGACCGGATGACGAGCGCCGAGCTCCGGGACGCCGAGCGGCTCATCGACCTCCTCCGTCCGCGCCTCGCATCACGGCTGACCCGGCGCTACGAGCTCCACCCGCACGGCACGCGGCTCGCGCCCCGGGCGATGTACCGCCGCAACCTGGGATCTGGCGGCGACCTCGTCGACTGGGTCTGGCGGCGCCGCCTCCACCGGCCGCGCTCGATCGTGATCCTGTGCGACGTCTCGGGATCGATGGAGCGCCACGCCCGGATCCTGCTGCGCTTCGTCCAGGCGCTCACCCGCGCCTCCGGCGTGCGCACGGAATCCTTCGTCTTCGGGACGCGGTTGACGCGGATCTCCCACGAGCTGCGGGGTCGCGACCCGGACCTCGCGATCCGCCGCGTGAGCGAGACGGTCAGCGACTGGTCGGGCGGGACGCGGATCGGCGACTCGCTCCGCACCTTCAACCTGCGCTGGGCGCGCCGTGTCCTTCGAACCTCGGGCGTCGTCATCGTCGTCTCGGACGGCTGGGACCGCGGCGACGCAGAGCTCGTGCGCGTCGAGACCGCCCGGCTGCAGCGCAACTGCCACCGGCTCATCTGGCTCAACCCGCTCGCGGGGGCGGAGGGCTACCAGCCGATCGCGGCGGGGATGGCGGCCGCCTATCCCTCCATCGACGACTTCCTGCCGATCCAGTCCATCGCGTCGCTGGAGCGGCTTGGGGCGATCCTCGGCGGGATGGGCCTCGGCAGCGCTGGGAGGCCGCCGCGGACCGGCACGCCCCGCGTCCACCACGCGGAGGGTCCCGGGCGCGACTCGAGAGGATCCGCGCACTCCATCCAGCCGCGCGTCGGGGTGCCGCCCGGATCGGCCGACGCGGCCGTCGGCGACCCGGGGTCGGCGCGGCCACTGGGCGATCGAACGGCGAGTGGGTGAGGCGATGCGGGAGCTGCTCGACACCGTCCGGGAGTGGCAGGCGCAGGGAGCGGTGCTCGGCCGCGCCGTCGTGGTCCGGACGTTCGGCTCCGCGCCGCGTCCGGAGGGCGCGAACCTGGTCGTGACGGCCGACGGCCGGCTGGCCGGGAGCGTCTCCGGCGGCTGCGTGGAGGGCGCCGCCTTCGAGGAGATCCAGGCGGCCCGGGCCGCCGGCGTCAGCCGCGTGATCCGCTACGGCATCAGCGACGAGCAGGCGTGGGACGTCGGCCTCGCATGCGGCGGCACGATCGACGTCCTGGTCGAGCCGTACGTCCGCCCGGAGGTCGTGGCCGCGGCGAGCATGCGCGCCGGCTCCGTCGTCGTGATTCCGCTCCCGGGCGACGCGCCGCCTGCGGCATTCGGGCCGCATCCGCCCGGGCCCGGCGAGGTGCCGGGCGACGCGCTCACCGTGAGCGACGACGGACGCCTGTCGGGCTCCACGGGCGTGCCCGAGGCGGACGCCGCCATCGTCGCGGCCGCACGCACGCTGCTCGCCCGCGGGGGCTCGGCGACGGTCAGCGCGGCCGGGCAGCAGTACTTCCTCGAGGGCTATCCGTCCGCATCGCGGCTCGTCATCGTGGGGGCAGTCCAGGTCGCGATGCCGCTCGCGCGGATCGCCCGCGAGCTCGGCTACACGACGGTCGTGGTCGACGGACGAGCCGCGTTCGCGACCCCGGAGCGCTTTCCCGACGTCGACCGGCTGGTCGTGGGCTGGCCCGACGAGGTCGCCGACGAGATCGGGCTCGGCCCGACCGACGCGGTTGCCGTGCTGACCCACGACGTCAAGTTCGACGAGCCGGCCATCATCGAGGGCCTGCGGCGCGGCTGCCGCTACGTCGGCGCGGTCGGCTCCAGGAAGACGCAGACGGATCGACGTGCCCGACTCCGGGCTGCCGGTGTGACCGACGCCGAGCTGGCCCGGCTGCGCGGCCCGATCGGGCTGGACCTGGGCGGGCGCGCGCCGGCAGAGACCGCGCTCGCGATCATGGCCGAGGTCGTCGCCGAGCGGTACGGCGGGTCCGGTGCCCCGATGCGGTCCCTGGCACCCGCGGTCGCGACGGCGTGATCCCGGTCGGCGACACCGCGGCGGTCATCCTCGCCGCCGGCACCGGCTCCCGCTTCGGCGGCGGGAAGATCCGGGCATCCCTCGATGGCCGGCCGCTTCTCTCCCACGTGCTCGCCTCCGTGCGCGGGGCCGGGGTCGGGCGCATCGTCGTCGTGCTTGGACGCGACGCCGGCGCGGTCCTCGCCGCCGTCGATGCGGCCGATGCACGCGCGCTCGAGGGGGTCCTGGTCGTCGTGAACCCGGCACCCGAGCGGGGGCTCGCCACGTCGCTGGCGGTCGGCTTCGGGCTGGCCAGCGCTGCGCCGGCGCCGGCGGGCGTGCTCGTGGTGCTCGGCGACCAGCCGCGCGTCCGGTCCGATGTGCTCCGCGCGCTGTGCGACGCCTCGGCGCCGGCCGGGACCGTCGCGATCGCGCCCCGCTACGAGGCGGATGCGGCGCCGAACCCGGTCCTGCTGCTGCCGGCCGGCTGGCCGCTCGTCGCCGGGCTGACCGGCGACCGCGGTCTCGGCCCGCTGCTCGCCATGGAATTCCGCCGGGGTCGTCCGTGTGCCCGTGCGCGGCGCCAACCCCGACGTCGACACGCCGACCGACCTGGCCGGCCTCGCGTCGGCGGCCGGGGCACGACGGTGAGCGAGTCGCAGGCCGGGGCCGGGGCGGATGCCGGGGCCGGGGCGGAGGCGCTCGTGGAGGCGTGGGCCGCGCGCGTCCGCGCCAACCGGGAGCAGTCCGAGCGCGTGCGCGAGGGACCGGAGCCCGACGACTTCTATGCGCCCGTCCGGGGACTCTTCGTCGCCGACCCGAGGCGGACCGGCGACCCGACCCTGGACTCGCTGCTCGAGCTGGCCCGGCCCGCGGAGTCCTGGCTCGATATCGGCGCCGGAGCGGGCCGCTTCGCGCTGCCCCTCGCGCTCCGCGTTCGGGAGGTGATCGCCCTCGACCCCTCCGGGGGGATGCTGGAGGCGCTCCGGCTCGGCATGGCGGAGCACGGGATCCACAACATCCGGACCGTCCACGCGCGCTGGCCGCCGGATGGGGCCGGCGGGACCGCGCCGCGGGCGGACGTCGCGCTCATCGCCCACCTCGGATACGACGTCGAGCGGATCGGCGACTTCCTCGATGCGATGGAAGCCGCAGCCGGCCGGCTCTGCGTGGCCGTCCTCGCGGAGCGCGTGCCATCGGCGCCCGCCGCGCCGTTCTGGCCGCTGGTCCACGGCGAGGAGCGCGCCGAGCTTCCCGCCCTCGCGGAGTTCCTCGCGATCGTTCGTGCCCGCGGGAGGGCGCCCGCCGTCACGTATGCGGGCCGGCAGCGTCGCGGCTTCCCGTCCCGGGATGCCCTGGTCGCCTGGCTGCGCAACCAGCTCTTCATCGGCGCGGGATCGGCCGCCGACCGGCGCCTCGCCGCAGCGCTCGAATCGCGGATCGTCGCGGCCGACGATGGAAGCGTCGGCCTGGTCGATGCGGTCGAATCGCGCGTCGGAATCGCGAGATGGGCGCCGGACGCCTGACCGGTCGAGCTGCGAAGCCGTGCAGCGCGGCGCCGCGCCCAACCAGCCTCGAGGGTCGGGTTGCGGAGAAGTTCCATCTGGCACATCGCCGCATGCCCTTCGGCAGGTCTTTCTGCGACACTCTGGCACTCATTCCGTCACTGGAGTGCAACCCGGTCAGAGCCCGACGCAGGCCCGATCCCGGCGCCACGGGCGCCACGGCGTCCCTGGTCCACGTGACCCGATGGGGTAGTGAGGATCCGCGATGATTCCAGCTGCTTTCGAGTACGCCCGGCCGAGCAGCCTCGACGAGGCGCTCCGGCTCCTGCACGACCGCGAGGGCGAGGCGAAGGTCCTCGCCGGCGGATACAGCCTGATCCCGCTGCTGCGCTATCGGCTCGCACAGCCGGGGCTGCTCGTCGACATCGGCGACCTCGACGACCTCGCCTATATCCGCGAGGCGGCCGGGGAGATGCGGATCGGGGCGCGGACGACCCACCACGAGATGGAGCGGAGCGACCTGGTCCGGCGCTCCGGCCTCTGGTCCGACGCCGCGAGCGGCATCGGCGACCCGCAGGTCCGCAACTGGGGCACCCTGGGCGGCTCCGTGGCGCACGCCGACCCTTCGTCGGACTGGCCGGCGGTGCTGCTTGCGAGCCGCGCCTCGATCGTCGTGCGGGACCTGGAGCGCGAGCGGGTGATCCCCGCCCGGGAGTTCTTCCTCGACACGTTCGTCACGGCGATCGAGCCGACCGAGATCCTGACCGAGGTCCGCGTCCCGGCGCCGCCTCCGGGGACCGGTGGCGCCTATGCGAAGACGGAGCGCAAGGCCGGCGACTTCGCGACCGCGGCCGCCGCGGTCCAGGTGACCGTCGACGCGGCCGGCACGATCAGCGCCGCCGGGGTCGCCCTGAGCGCGGTCTCGGAGACGCCGTTCGTGCTCCTTGCCGCCGAGGTGGCGCTCGTGGGCGCCCACGCGTCAGCGGAGCTGGAGACGACCCTCCGGCGGGCCGCGGCGGAGGGCAGCAACCCGAGCCGGGACGGCCACGGGCCGATCGACTACAAGCGTGCGATGGCCGGCGAGATGGCCGTCCGCGCGCTCCGCAGCGCCCTGGCTCGCGCCGGCGCCTGACGAAGGGGACGAGACGATGACCAGCACCATGCACGTCGCCGTCACGGTGAACGGGCGGCGTCACGAGGCGGAGGTCGAGCCGCGCCGGCTGCTCGTCCACCTCCTCCGCGAGGACTTCGGCTTGACGGGCACCCACGTCGGGTGTGACAGCTCGACCTGCGGCGCCTGCACCATCCTGGTGGACGGCCGCAGCGCCAAGAGCTGCACCATGCTCGCCGTCCAGGCGGACGGCCGCCAGATCACCACGATCGAGGGCATGGAGCAGGGCACGACGCTCCACCCGCTCCAGCAGGCGTTCACGGACCAGCACGGACTCCAGTGCGGCTTCTGCACGCCCGGCATGATCATGCAGGCGGCCTGGCTCCTGGGCGAGAACGCGGCCCCGAGCGAGGAAGAGATCCGCCACGGCATCGCGGGCAACCTCTGCCGCTGCACCGGCTACGTGAACATCGTCAAGGCGATCGACGAAGCGGCGGGAACGCTCCACTCGTCGGCGGCGCCGGCTGCGGCCGAGACGGCGTAGGAGGCTGCGATGTCGATCAACGCGAACGAGGTGCAGCCGACCACCACGACGTTCGAAGTCGGCGGGATGGGGCATTCCGTCAAGCGGCGCGAGGATCCCCGCTTCATCCGGGGCCAGGGCCAGTACATCGAGGACGTCAACCTCCCCAACCAGGTCTGGATGGCGATCGTCCGCAGCCCGTACGCACATGCCACGATCAAGGGCATCGACTCGACGGCCGCGCTGGCGCTGCCGGGCGTCCTCGCCGTGATCACCGGGGCCGACCTCGAGAAGGCGAAGCTCCACTGGATGCCGACGCTCATGTCGGACACCCAGATGGTCCTGCCGACCGACCACGTCGTCTACCAGAGCCAGGAGGTCGCAGCCGTCCTGGCCGAGACCCGCTACGGCGCGGTCGACGGCGCCAACCTCGTCGAGGTCGACTACGAGCCGCTCCAGGCCGTGGTCGACCCGTTCAAGGCCCTGGAGCCCGATTCGCCGCTGGTCCGCCCGGACAAGGGCACCAAGACGAACCACGTGTGGCACTGGGAGTCCGGCGACCGCGCGAAGGCCGACGCCGCCCTGGCCGGCGCGGACGTCGTCGTCAGACAGAAGATGCACATCCCGCGGATCCACGTCGCATCGATCGAGACGTGCGGCATCGTGGCGGACTGGAATCCCGTCCGCCAGCATCTCGACGTCCATATGACCACCCAGGCGCCGCACGCGATCCGGACCGTCTTCAGCCTCGTGTCCGGCATCCCGGAGCACAAGATCCGGATCAAGACCCACGACATCGGCGGCGGCTTCGGCGGCAAGGTACCCGTCTACCCCGCCTATGTCCTCGCGGTGGTCGGCTCGCTCACGCTCGGTCGGCCGGTCAAGTACATCGAGACCCGCTCGGAGAACCTGCAGGCCGACTCGTTCGCCCGCGACTACCACATCGACGCGACGCTGGGCGTCTCGAAGGACGGCAAGATCGTCGGCCTCAAGGTCAAGACGCTCGCCGACGACGGGGCCGCAGATGCGGCGGCCAACCCGTCGAAGTTCCCGGCCGGCCTCTTCAACGTGATCACCGGCTCGCTACGACTTCGACGCGGCGTTCGTCGAGGTGGATGCGGCCTACACCAACAAGCCGCCCGGCGGCGTCGCCTACCGCTGCTCGTTCCGGGTGACCGAGGCGGTCCACGCGATCGAGCGAATGGCGGACATCGCCGCCCACGAGATCGGGATGGATCCCGCCGAGTTCCGGATGAAGAACTTCATCCAGCCGGAGCAGTTCCCGTACCACACGCCCACCGGCTGGGACTACGACTCGGGGAACTACCCGGTCGCCCTCCGCAAGGCGATGGACATGATCGGGTACGAGGACCTGCGCCGGGAGCAGCTGGAGAAGCGCGCCCGCGGCGAGCTCATGGGAATCGGGATCAGCTCGTTCACCGAGATCGTGGGGGCCGGCCCCTCGCACACGTTCGACATCCTGGGGATCAAGATGTTCGACTCGTGCGAAATCCGGGTCCACCCCACGGGGTCGGCCATCGCCCGCCTCGGCGTCCAGTCGCAGGGCCAGGGCCACGAGACCACGTTCGCCCAGATCATCGCCGAGGAGCTGGGGATCCCGGCCGACAAGATCACGATCGAGGAAGGCGACACGGACACGGCGCCGTACGGCCTGGGGACGTACGCGTCGCGCTCCACGCCGGTCGCCGGTGCGGCCACCGCCATGGCAGCCCGCAAGATCCGCGACAAGGCCCGCAAGATTGCCGCCCACCTCCTCGAGGCGAGCGAGGACGACCTCGAGTGGACGAACGGGAAGTTCAGCGTGAAGGGCTCCCCGGAGAAGTCGAAGACGATCGCCGAGATCGCGTTCGCCGCCTACACGAACCACCCGCAGGGGATGGAGGCGGGCCTCGAGGCCGTCGACTACTACGACCCCCCGAACCTCACCTTCCCGTTCGGCTCGTACATCTGCGTCGTCGACATCGATCGCGGCACGGGCCAGGTCAGCGTCCGCCGCTTCGTCGCGGTGGACGACTGCGGCAACATCATCAACCCGATGATCGTGGAGGGCCAGATCCACGGCGGGCTTACGATGGGCCTGGCGCCGTCGCTCTACGAAGAGATCACGTACGACGAGAACGGCAACAACATGGCCGGGACGTTCCTCGACTACCTGCTCCCGACGGCGGTCGAGACCCCGGCCTGGGAGACGGGCAAGACGATCACGCCGTCACCGCATCACCCGATCGGCGCCAAAGGCGTCGGCGAGTCGGCCACGGTCGGCGCGCCGCCGGCCATCGCCAATGCGGTCGTCGACGCGCTCTGGCACGCCGGCGTCCGTCACATCGACATCCCGATGACGCCCCAGAAAGTCTGGGCCATCCTGAACGAGAAGGGACTCACCGCCTGATGGGCAACCCGGGCCCCGGGCATCCCGGCCGGGGAATCCTCGCCCGCGGGATCCTCGCCCGCGGGATCCTCGCCCGCGGGATCCTCGCCCGGGCGGCCGACCTTGCCGAGGCCGGCCGCCCGTTCGTCCTCGCGACCGTCGTCGCGGTGGCGCGCCCCACCTCCGCGAAGCCCGGCGCGCGCGGGATCATCCATCCGGACGGCACGATCGAGGGCTGGGTCGGCGGAAGCTGCGCCCAGCCGTCCGTCATCGCCGAGTCGCTCCGGGCGCTGGCCGACGGCGAGCCGCGGCTGCTCCGCCTCTCGGCGGAGCAGCCCACCGAGTCCCGGCGCGCGGACGGGATCATCGATCTCGTGATGACCTGCCACTCCGGTGGGACGCTCGAGATCTTCATCGAGCCGCACCTCCCCGCGCCGGAGCTGTGGGTCATCGGGGTCACGCCGATCGCCCGGGCGCTGGCGGACCTCGGCGCGCAGGCCGGCTGGCAGGTCACGGCGATCGACCCGAACGCCACCGGCGATCTCTTCGCGGACGGCGTCCACGTGCATGCCGCCCGGGGCTTCGCCGGCATCGACCCGGTCGGCGTCGCCGTACGTTGTCGTCGCGAGCCAGGGCCAATGGGACGAGGAGGCGCTCGTGGCCGCGTTCGGCCGGGACGTCGCGTACGTCGGCCTCGTGGCCAGCGCCCGGCGCGCCGCCGCCGTGTCCGAGTACCTGGAGCTCGTGGGCGTGCCCGCCGAGCTTCGCGCGGCGCTCCGGGCGCCATGCGGCCTCGACCTCGGCGCCGTCGGCCCCGCCGAGGTCGCCGTCTCGGTCCTCGCAGAGCTCGTCTCCGTCCGGCGCGGCCGGGCCGCGTTCGTGGCGATGCCCGGGCCCGCAACGCTGGCGGGTGCCCCCATGCCGGATCCTTCCGCTGCGGCGATCGCGGCTGACCCCCGAGCCGGCGGGCGCTCGGCCGGTCGACGGGATCATCCTCGACGACCCGGTCTGCGGGATGCACGTGGACCCGTCCGATGTCCGTCACATCGCCGACCACGACGGCCGGACGTACGCGTTCTGCTGCGCGGGCTGCCGGACGCGGTTCGCGAAGAACCCGGCGCGCTACCTGGCGCTGGCCTGACCACCCGTACCGAGGAGTCGCCGCATGAAGTTCGAGGGCCGCGTCGAGATCCACGCCCCGCGCGCGAAGGTCTGGGCGTTCCTCACCGATCCGGACCAGATCGCGAGCTGCGGCCCGGGCGTGCAGTCGATCGAGAAGCTCGATGGCGGGCGCTTCCGGGCGCACGCGAAGGTCGGTGTGGGCTTCATCAGCGCGAAGTTCGTGGTGAACGCGGAGTTCTCGGAGGTCCACGAGCCGGACGACGCCACCGTCGTCGTGCACGGCCAGGCGCCGGGGACCGCGGTCGACGCGACCGCGAGGATGGCCCTGAGCGACGGCGCGGACGGCGCGACCGTGATGGACTGGTCCGCGGACGTCGTCATCGCCGGGACGCTCGCGAGCGTTGGCGCTCGGATGATCGACGGGACCGCGAACAAGATGATCGGGCAGACGTTCGACTGCGTCAGGGCGAAGCTGGAGGCCTGACCGGCCGACCGCGAGGGATATCAGACCAGCGTCGACCGAGGCCCTGCCCGCGCATGGAGCTGGTGACCCGCGCCATCGGTCCGCTGCAGACGAACGTCTGCGTGGTCGGGGACCCGCGGACGCGCGAGGCGATCGTCGTGGACGGCGCGATCCCGTGCCTGCCATGGGTCGCAGACGAAATGGGACGCCGGGGCTGGCGCCTGATCCTCATCGTCTCGACGCACGGCCACTGGGATCACGCCGGCGAGAACGCGGCGCTCCAGGACTGGTCGCGCGAGCAGGCCGTGGACGCGACGGGTGCGGCGATCGCGGCGCACCGCCTGGACTGGCACCGCCTCACGGATCCCGAGCCCCTCTTCGCCCCGTTCCCGATTCCGCCGTGCGTTCCGGCCGTGGAGCTGGCCGAGGGCGGCCTGGTCCGCTTCGGTGACGTCCGTCTCGAGGTGCTCCATACCCCCGGGCACACCGAGGGATCGGTCTCCCTCCTGTCGGCCGAGGACGGGGTCCTCTTCTCGGGCGACACGCTCTTCGCCGGCGGCTGGGGCAGGGTCGACCTCCCGGGCGGCGACACGGCGGCCATGGTGGACTCGCTCGCGCGCCTCGCCGCGCTGGACCCCGGCCTGCGGGTCGTGCCGGGGCACGGGCGGGAGACGACAATCGAGCGCGAGCGGCCGTGGCTGGAGCTCGTCGCGCGGGAGCGCCGGCTGCCCGGTTAGCGGCGGACGGCGCGCCCGACGCAACCCCGGATCAGCGGCCGAACTCCCCGCGCTTGGCCCTGGCCCGGGCCGCACCCTCGCGGACGGTCACCGTCCACTTCCTGCGCTCGGCGCGCCTGGCGACGGCGTCGCGTTCGAGCGCCTGGTGGCGCTCCTCGCGGACCAGCTTGTGCCAGCTGGCGACCCGCTCGGGCGCGAGGGCGCCCCGCAGCACCGCGGCATCGATGGCGCAGCCGGGCTGGCGCTCGTGCGTGCAGTCGCTGAAGCGGCACTCGGCGGCGGTCGTCTCCACGTCCAGGAAGGCGGCCGACAGGCCGGCGCCGTCGTCCCAGAGCGCGAGCTCGCGGATCCCCGGCGTGTCGAGGAGCAGCCCGCCGCCGGGGAGCGGGACCAGCTGCCGGCCGCTGGTCGTGTGGCGCCCACGCGCATCGTCCTCGCGGACCTCGGAGGTCGCGAGGCGATGCTCGCCGAGGATCGCGTTGATGAGCGTGCTCTTCCCGACCCCCGACGAGCCGAGCAGCGCCACCGTGATCCCCGGCCGCAGGAGCTCCCGGACCGCGTCCAGCCCGTCCCCGGTGACCGCGCTGGTCGCGAGCACGCGCACGCCGACCGCGAGCTCCTCGAGCTGCGCCTCGGCGACCGCGACCTCGACGGGATCCGTCGCGAGATCGACCTTCGTGAGGACGACGATCGGCCGTCCGCCCGATTCCCAGGCGGTGGCAAGGAAGCGCTCCAGGCGGCGGGCGTTGAGGTCGCGGTTCAGGGAGGTCGCGATCATCACGATGTCCACGTTCGCCGCGAGGACCTGCATCGGGGCCCCGTGGTCGGCTGGCGCCCGGCGCTGGATCCGTGTCCGCCGCGAGACCACCGCGTGGATGCTCGCAGTCCCATCGCCGGCACGCAGGTCCACGGCGACCCAGTCGCCGACGACCGGGAAGTCGGCCGGCCCCAGGGCGTCGTGGCGGAGCCGCCCGGTGACGCGGGCCGTCAGCGGCGCCGCACCGACGGTCGCGAGCACGTCGTAGGCGCCGCGGTGCTCGGCGACCACGCGGGCAGGGGAGAGGATGCTCCCGTCATGGGCCGAGAACGCGGCATCCCACCCGGCGTCCCAGCCGAGCGGGGCGAGGCGCAGGAGGTTCGCCGAGGGCACGAACGGGCCGCTCATGCGCCGGTCCCCTGACCCGTCGCGGACATGTCGCCGGGAAGCAGCGGACGGCGCCACTCCGTCTCGCGGCTGACCTCGACGAAGCCCATGCGTTGGTACAGGCGGAGCGCGCCCGTCTCGTTCTGTGCGTCGACGCTGAGGGCCGCCTCCGTCATGTCGCGCGCACGCAGCGCCAGCAGCGCTCGCGAGATCAGCGCCGAGGCGACCCCGCGTCCTCGCCACGGCGCCCGGGTGGAGATGTTCTCGCACCAGCCGCGCTGCACGCCGAAGCGGGCAATCTCGTCCGGGTTGATGAACGGGCGAACAATCCCGGCGATCTCGTCGCCGTCCCACGCGACCTGCCAGAGGGAGAGGTCGCGCAGGGGGTCGGCGAGGAACTCCCGCCAGCGCGCGTCCGCCCCGGCGTCAGCCGGGGCGCCCCAGTGGCCGGCGAAGGCGTCTGCCTCCGCCTCCCAGATGCGGCGCAGCTGGGAGGGGTCCGCGGGGCGGACTTCGATCCCGTCCGGCACCGGCAGGTCGGGAATGTCGTCGAGCGTCGGGCGCACCATCTCCAGGCCCGCGCGAACCGGGACGAAGCCGCGCGCCTCGAGCGCCGCCCGGGTGCCGGGCGGCTCCAGGATGGTCGAGACGCTCGCCGTTCTGGGCCGGTCGATGCGCCCCTGCTCCGCCGCAATCTCGACGTAGCGGGCGACGACCCAGTCGAGCAGCGCCTCGAAGGACCCTTCCGGGGCCCCGGGCGTGACGAACAAGGCCGCCGAGTGGACCCGGTCGCCCCGGTTCTCGTCGGTCCACTCCACCCGGACGTACCCAACCGGCCGCCCGCCTGCCTCGGCGAGGCGGAGGTCGGCGGCGAGATCGCTGTTCACGAGGTGCGCGTAGTGGGCGCGGATCATGTCGACGTTCAGCAGGAACCGGCTCCCGCGTGCCAGGCGGCTGGCGTTGTTGACCTCGACGATGAGATGGGCCTCCTCCGGCCAGCGGACCGGCCGGAGGAGGAGCCCGCGAACGGGGGTCGGGATGGCCCCGACGGCGGTCGTCCTCATCGCTCAGCCAACCCGCTTGAGCTTGCCGGTGCGCTTCGCGTAGTGCTCCGCGCGGCCGAAGAGCCAGAGCCCGGTCGGGATCAGGACGGCGCCCATGAGTGCCAGCGGCCACAGGTCGTGGAACACGGACATCACGGACGCGCCCTCCATCAGGCCCTTGCGGACGCCGTCGAGGATGTACGTCGCGGGCGAGACCGCCGACGCGACCTGCATCCAGCCCGGCAGCACGCTGACCGGGTAGTAGACGCCGCTCACGACCAGCAGGCACGACTGGATGACGAACGTCATCTGGGCCCCGCGCTCCACGTAGAGGAGCGGCAGGATCGCCGCCATGATCCCGATCCCCACGACGGAAAACGACCCGGCGAACATCACCACCGTCGCCGTCAGGAAGTTCGCATGCGACAGGTCAAGGTCGAAGAAGAGGGTCAGGACGAGGAGGATCACCGAGGTGTGGACCAGCCCGTACAGGATGGCGTAGGTCGTGGACCCAGCGAGCTGCGACGCGCGCCGGACGGGCGCCATCATCGTGTACTCCAGGGTCCCCTCCCAGCGCTCCCAGCTGATCGTCTCGGCGATGAAGCTGAAGACGGTGGACAGGTAGTTCCAGAAGATGGCCCCGATCACGAGGCTGAAGATGAGCCGCTTGTCCGCGGCCGCGGCCCCGATGAACGAGATCGACAGGGCGCCCGCGACCGCATAGACGAGGAAGGCAAGCTCCCAGCCCCAGTAGCGGCGGCTCAGGTTGAAGTTGCGCTCGATGAACGCGGCCGACGCGCTGAGCTCGCGTGCCGCGGTCGCCATCGGGCGACTGGCGATGGTCACTGGAGGGTCTCCCATGGAGTGGGGGAGGCCGGCCGGCCCCGCATCAGCGGGAGCCGGCCGGCGTCAGGTGATCGATCGACCGCTCCGGTGCGGTCGCCTCGGCGGCGATCCGCTGGCCGGCCCGGACGAGCGTGCGGCCGAATGCGCGGCGGAAGCGCCGCGTGTCGGTGCGTGCGGGTCGCGCCAGGCGAGCCTGGTGCGCTTCCGCGTGAAGCCGTGCGAGGCGGTCGGCGTGGATCGCCTGCAGGACCTGGATCTGCGTGTTCATCGCGTGCACCTCCCGGTGGTCGAGGTGGGCGTGGATGGTGCGGCTCGGCGGCCGGCCGCGGCCGGTGCCGTGTGCGAGGGTGCTCATTCGTCCTCCGGGCCCTCAATCTCGACGTCCTCGTCGAGCGAGCGGCCGGTATAGGTCATGAATACGTTGTCGAGGGTCGGTGCCAGGCCGGTCTCGCGGCCAACCCGGGCCTTGAGGCCGTCCGGCGTGTCCTCGGCGACGAGGCGTCCGCCGTCGAGGATGGCGATCCGGTCGCAGAGGCGGTCCGCCTCTGCCATGTCGTGCGTGGTGAGCAGGATCGTTGCGTCGTGCGTCGCCCGGAGGTCCTCCACGAATGCCTGGACCTCGAGCTTCGAGCGCGGGTCGAGGCCGGTCGTGGGCTCGTCGAGCAGCAGGAGCGTCGGCGATGTGAGCAGCGCTCGCGCGATGGCGACCTTCTGCTGCATGCCCCGGCTCATCTGCTCGATCGGGCTTCCCATGCGTTTCTCGGAGATTCCCAGCCGGGCGAGGATCCCGATCGCGTCCCGCCGCGCGTCTCCCGCATGGAGACCGTAGAGGCGGGCCGCGAACGCGAGGTTCTCGTACGGCGAGAGCTTCTTGAAGAAGGCGGCGTCCACGCTCACCCGGTTGATGAGCCGCTTGACCGCCATCTCGTCGTGCTCCACGTCGTGGCCGAACACCTCCACGCGCCCGGTGTCGAGCGTGAGAAGGGTCGATACGAGCCGGATGAGGGTCGACTTGCCGCTCCCGTTGGCCCCGAGCACGCCGTAGATCTCGGCGCGCTCGACACGCAGGGAGACGTCCTGGATCGCGACGACGGGCTTCTTGTGCCGGCCGATCACGAAGACCTTCCCGACGTGCTCCAGGAGGAGTGCGGGCGGGCCCGCCGGCCGGGCGTGCCCGCCCGTCGCCAGGGTGGTCCGGGCCGGCGGCTCGACGTGCGCCGAGACGGGCGTGCGGACCGTGCTCTTCGGTTCCGGCGTGAGGGTGATGCTCACGGTGGTGGCTCCCGTTCTCGTCTCGGTGCGGCGAACCCGATGCTCGCGGGCCCTTCGCGCGGCGCTCTCGAGAACGAGAAGGGCCGCGAGCCCGACGTCTGTCCCTGCGTCGTTGGCCCGCGGCTCCGGGTCGCCGCCCCGCGTTCGCGGGGCAATGAAAAAGCCGCTGGGCCCTGATCCGGCCCGCGGCTTCGGCTCCTGTCCTGGCGGCGCTACCGCCGCGAGACTAGGCCGAGCTGGGCACGGATCGCCCGCAGAGCGCGCCAACCGGACCGGCGCAAGGCCGCCCCCGGGCGCTCGTGAGGAAGATCCACGTGCTCATTCGGTGACTCACCTCTCAACTGGTGGGCGCGGTGTTCCCGCGACTCGCGGAGGCTACATCCGGTCCGCCAGCGCTGTCAAGAGTGGATCTGGCGGAGAACCACGTGTCCGGGCGTATCGATTGACGCGACCGCAGGAGGGCAGATAGGCTCGGCCCCCAGCCGGCATCGCCCCGAGGTTGCCCGTGTCGCCCGCTTCCGCCCCGTTGCTCGCCCGACTCGTGGCTGCGGGCGTGCTGGACGCCGACCTCGCGGCACTCGCGTGGCTCCTCCTCGAGGACGGGATCCCGGTCCTCGTCGTGGGTACGGAGGAGCGGGCGCGCGACGAGCTGCTCGACGCGCTCGTGGCGGCCCTTCCGGCTGGCCGCCGATCAAACGCGGCGGCGCCGGTCGGGGACGGGAGGCTCGTCCGGGTACGGGGCGCGCTCGCGACGTCGACACCGCCGGGGTTGCTCCGGGCCGCGCTCGCTGGAACGACCGGCCGGAGCGGGATCGCCGCCACGATCGAGGGGATCGACCTGGCGGCCGCGCTCGCCGTGCTCAGGCGGCAGGGCCTGTCCGAGGACGAGGCTTCCTTCCTCGGGACCGTCCTGGTGCTGGGCCCGGCCGCGGACCCGGGAGGCGCGATGCCAGGGCGCGTCCAGCGCGTCGTGGCCGCGCACTACCTCCGCCCGGTGGCCCGGGATGCGGGCGGGCACGTCCAGCGCCTGGGTCCGGCAGTTCTCGCCACCTGGGACGCAGAACACGAGGCGTACGACCACTTCGCGTGGGGGATCTACGCGGAGCTGGCCGCGCGAACCGGGCGCCGCGCGGGGGACCTCGAGAACGCCCACCGGGAGCGCGCCGACGATCTCCGGCCGAAGGTTCGCTGAACCCCGGCCGGGGCCGATTCCGGCGATTCGGACTACAATCACGGTCACACCGTGATCCCGGGCGCCCAGGGGGCGTTGCCCGCCGAGATCCCGATGCGTTCGACCGGGAGGCCGCATGACCAACCAGCGTCCATCCTCCACGAAGATCGTGGAGGAGCCGTTCAAGCACGTCATCGACGAGTACAAGCACAAGCTCCAGCGGGTGACGTGCACGTGCGGATGGCAGGGGAGCAGCGCCTCGCCGGACGGCGTCAGCTCCGAGTGGAAGGCGCATCACGTGGCCAACCGTCCGCCCGGGTCCTCGAAGCGCTGAGTCTCCGGCGGGCCACCGGTCCGCTCCACACCCCGCGGGGCTCGACGGCCCCTGACCGATCGGCCCTCGAGCCAGGGGCCCGCGACGCCCGACCGCGGCCTGTCCGTCGTCCGATGGTCGCCGCATCCCTGGCCGGGCTGATCTCGGGTGGCGCGCCGCGCCCGCTGAGGCGCCTGAGCCTGGTGCGCGTGGGTGCGAGCGCGCGGCCGTGGGGCACGTTGTCCGCACGGTGCCCGAACAACCTTCGGCCCCTGATCGAGGTCCAGCCGGCCGGCGAGTCGAGTGGTCGGACGGCGGTACCATGGACCGACCGGGTCGCGAGACCCGCCTCGCCCGTCACCCACGCGACGTCCACCTGACGTCGCCGCGCCACGCAGGAGGCTTCGCCCATGGCAACCGTCGCCGAGAACATCCCGCAGCTGGTCGGGCTCCTCGAAGGGACCGCCCGGCTCGAGGGCGGGCGGCTCCGCATCACCGACGAGGCGGCGTTCCGCGCCCGGACCGTCCACGACCTGGCCTGGACGCAGACGTTCTCGGCGGACGCGGCGACGGTCGAGGCGGCCCGCTGGCTGATCTGGGAGGCGAGCCAGGAGCTCGGCGCGCCATCGGCGAGCATCCACGAGCTCTACGCGGCGCGGAGCCGCGGTGAGGTCTCCGGGTTCACCGTCCCGGCCATCAACCTGCGGGCGCAGACCTTCGACATGGCACGCACGATCTTCGCGACTGCGATGACGAAGCAGGTTGGCCCGGTCATCCTCGAGCTGGCGCGCTCCGAGCAGACGTACACCTGGCAGCGCGTCTTCGAGTACGCCCCCAACATCCTGGCCGGCGCGATCGCCGCCGGGTGGCGGGGACCCGTCTTCATCCAGGGCGACCACTACCAGTTCAACGCCAAGAAGTACGCGGCCGACCCGGAGGCGATGACCGAGGAGATCCGCAAGGCCTGCCGGGACGCGGTGGCCGCCGGCTACCTGAACATCGACGTGGACAGCTCCACGCTCGTCGACCTCTCGCAGCCGACCGTCGACGCCGAGCAGAAGACCAACTACGCCCGGGCGGCAGAGATCACCGCGCTCATCCGGGACCTGGAGCCTGCGGGCGTGACGATCAGCGTCGGCGGGGAGATCGGCGAGGTCGGCAAGCAGAACTCGAACGAGGCGGAGCTCCGGGCGTACCTCGACGGCTATCGCCGCGAGCTCGACGCACGACGCCCGGATTCCATCGGCGTCAGCAAGGTGAGCGTCCAGACGGGCACGAGCCACGGCGGCGTGCCGCTCCCCGGCGGCGGCGTGGCCGAGGTCAAGCTCGACTTCGAGGTGCTCCGGGTGCTCGGCGAGGTCGCCCGGACCTACGGTGCGGCCGGAGCCGTCCAGCACGGCGCGAGCACCCTTCCCGACGAGCTCTTCCACCGCTTCGCCGGCGTGGAGACGGCCGAGATCCACCTCGCGACCGGCTTCCAGAACGCGCTCTACGAGCACCCGGCATTCCCCGCCGAGCTCCATCGCGAGATCGAGGCATGGTGCTTCGCCAATGCGGCCGACGAGCGCAAGCCCGGCATGACGGACACGCAGTTCGTCTACACGACCCGCAAGAAGGCGATCGGCCCGTTCAAGCGACAGATCTGGGAGATCTCCACGAAGGACCAGATCCTCGCGTCGCAGGCGAAGAAGATCGCGTTCCTGTTCGACCAGCTCAAGATGGCCGGCACGACCGACCTGCTTCGGTTCATCTCGACGCCGGCCTGGCACCGCCCGATGCCCGAGTCGCTCGGGGTCGCAGTCGCCGGCTGACATTCCCGCGTCGGACTCCGCGTCCCGGGTCGGCGTGCCGGCTCGGGCCGTTCGGCGTCCCGGGGTCAGGCCAGCTCGCGACGCATGATGACCCGCATCGCGCCGGGCGGGACGGGCACGCGCTCGACCTCGGCGAACCCCGCGCCGCGATTGAGCGGAAGCGGTCCCCGGTAGAGCGACGACGGGTGCCGTGCCCCGGCGGCGTCGTGGAGTCGACGCCGTACCGCTCCCGGACGCGCACCAGCGTCGAGGGGAAGGTATTGGTGGTGATCCCGAGGCGGTCCGCGGTGAGCTTCATGGATTCGGTGCGGGCATGGGCATCCAGGACGGCCAGCTGATGCGGCGTCGGGTGGGAGACCACGGGCCCCCCGAACAGGAAGTGTCCGAAACCGCGCGGTCCGGCCGGTGTCCCTCCAGAGCCGCCGGCCGGCGCGGAGCCGGGGGCCGGGCGCAGAATACGGTTGTCCGCTTCACTCGCGCGTATCTGGCATGGAGAGCATTGGCGATGGCCTTGATCGACCATCCCCCGACCGATAGGCCCCCGGGGGAGCCGAGGGTGCAGTACTGGCAGCTGCCCGCTCCGCCAAGCAGGGGCCTCCGGCTACTCGTCTTCGCTGCGATCGTCGTTGTGATCGCGGTGATCGCCGTCTTGATCGTTGCCTTCGCGTACACGCTGCCGCTCGCCGCGCCTACCCCAAGCGATACCGGAGGTAACGCACAGAGCATCCTGCTGATGCCCGACCGTCACCGCCCACCTGCCTGACCTCCCTCGAGGAGCGCCACCAAGGCGCCGGGAGCGGCGATCTCCGGTCGCTCCGGTGGCGGTGATCGTCTCCCAATTCGCGTCGCGGCCACGCGGGCGGAGGTCGATCGCCGTGACGTGCCAGAGCGCCACCTCGCCGGGGTAGGTGCACGGTCCGACGGACCAGCCGGCATCTGCGCGATGGCGTCGTGGACGGCGCCCCAGGCGCGCTCACGCTCGTTGTCATCAAAGAGGACCGCGAGGTCGCCGAACCGCTCGGGTGTCAGGGCCAGGACGGTGACGGCCCCGCCCGCGTTCGCGCCCGGCTCGGTCATGCCATATCCTCGCATGGCGACCGCGGGCGGGGACACGCCTCGGCGCTGCGGGGCGTGGGGCGAGCGGGCGGCATCCGGCCGCCGGCTGCGTGTCGGGGCGATGCACGGGAGAACCCATGAACGACGACGCGGGCGCGACGCCCGGCTTCGGGGCGGCCTGGTCCGCGACTCGCCGGCGCGCGTCCGAGGAGGACCTGTGCGCCTGGCTGGAGCTGGGGCTCACGATCTGCGACGCGGCGGACGAGATCGCGCTGCGCTGGTTCCGGCGCGACGTCCCGACCTCGACGAAGCCGGACCGGAGCTTCGTCACGGAAGCCGACCAGGCGATCGAACGGCTCGTGCGCGAGCGCATCCTCGCGGCGCACCCGGACCACGGGCTCGTGGGCGAGGAGTACGGCGAGGAGGGTGCCGGCGCCCGGATCCGCTGGTACATCGACCCGATCGACGCGACCCACAACTTCATCCGCGGCGTGCCGATCTTCGGGACGCTCCTCGCGGTCGAGGTGGACGGCGAGCTCCAGGTCGGGATCATGAGCGCGCCCGCGCTGGGCGAGCGCTGGCATGCGGCGCGCGGCCTGGGCGCCTGGGCAGTCGGCCGGGACGGCGTCGGCCGCGCGGTCCGGACGTCCGACATGGCGCGGATCGACGACGCCCAGCTGCTCTACGGGAGCCGCCGCGAGAACCTCGCGTCCGGCCTGATGCCCGGCTTCGACGCGACGATCGCCGCATCGTGGCGCGATCGCGGCTTCGGCGACTTCTGGGGCTATGCGCTGGTCGCCGAGGGCGCGGCCGAGGCGATGATCGAGTGCGGGATGCACGCGTGGGACGTCGCGGCCCCGCTCGTCCTCATCGAGGAGGCAGGCGGCCGCGTCACCGACGTCACCGGGGCGCGCCGGATCGACGCGCCGTCGTTCGTGGGCTCCAACGGCCACCTGCACGACGAGCTGCTGCGGCGCCTGACGGCCCCCGGCTGACGGCCGCCCTGGGCGGCGATTGGGGACCCTGACAGCGCGTGTCCCGGGGACGACGCGCGGCCCGGTGTCGACGGGCGCGGCGCCCTGCTCGTCGGCGACCCGCGGCGGCGCTCAGGCTCCCGCGGCGGCCAGGCTCTCCCCGAGGATGCCGAGCGCGGTCTCGACCTCGGCCTGCGTGGTCACGAGCGGCGGGATGATCCGCGCGACCTGGGCGTATGGACCGGCGGACAGGATGATCAGGTGCCGGTCGAGCGCCTCCGCGATCACGCGCCGGGCCAGGTCCGGGTCCGGGACGCGGCCGTCGCCCACGCCCGGCCTGACGAACTCCATCGCCACCATGCATCCGAGCCCGCGGACGTCGCCGATCGCCGGCCGGCCGGCCGCCAGGCGCCGGAGGCCCTCGAGGAGCCGGGCGCCACGGTCCCGTGCGTTGGCCACCAGCCCTTCCTCCTCGATCACGTCGAGGGTGGCGTTCGCCGCGGCGCAGGCAACCACGTTGCCGCCGAAGGTGCCGCCGTGGGCGCCCGGCCGCCAGCGCGGCCATCAGGTCGGCCCGGGCGATGATCCCCGAGAGCGGCAACCCGGACGCGACGCCCTTGGCGAAGACGAGGATGTCCGGCTCGACGTCCCAGTGGCGGACCGCGAACAGCTCGCCCGTCCGACCGAAGCCCGTCTGGACCTCGTCGGCGATCAGCAGGATCCCGTGCTGCCGGGTGATCTCGCGCAGGCGCGGCAGGAATGCCGGTGGCGGCACCACGTAGCCGCCTTCGCCGAGGACGGGCTCGACGATGATCGCCGCCACGTGCTCCGGATAGGTCAGGGTGTGGAGCGTGAGATCGAGCTCCGCCTCCCAGTCGCAGGTGCACGCGGCATCCGGGGCGTGCCCGCCGCCCGCGGCGTGATAGCAAAACGGGTATGCGGTCGCGTAGACGGACCCGGGAAGCGGCTCGAAATCGGCCCGGTAGACGTTCTTGGCGGTCGTCATCGCCATCGTCTGGGCCGTCCGGCCGTGGTAGCCGCCCCGGAAGACCAGGACCACCGGGCGGCCCGTCGCGACACGGGCCAGCTTCACGGAGGCTTCGACGGCCTCGGCGCCCGAGTTCGAGAGGAACGCCTGCCACGGCCCGCCGGGCAGGAGGGTGCGCAGCCGCTCGTAGAGCCGGAGCCCGGGCTCGTGGTACACGATGTTCTGCTGGCCGTGGAGCAGCTTCGCGGCCTGCGCCTGCACCGCGGCGACGACGCGTGGGTGGGCGTGCCCGGTGTTCGTGACGCCGATCCCGGAGCTGTAGTCGAGGTATCGCTCGCCGTCCGTCGTCACGAGCCAGCTGCCCTCGCCGCGCTCGACGACGAGGTTCGTGATGCGCGACCAGACGGCCGGCACGACATCCCGATCGGGGAGCGCGGTGGACCGCGGGACGGCTGCGGTGTCGACCATGCTGGGGCTCCTTCCGCTCAGGGGCCGACCGGCCCGCGGTCAGCGCGCGGCGCGACCCGTGCGCAGCGTCGTGACCAGGACGATCGCCACGGCCGACAGGAAGATGATCGAGCCGACCACGTTGATCTGCGGGGGCAGGGCGTTCTTGATGATGCTCCAGGTCCAGATCGGGAACGTGTTCGACGTCCCCGACACGAAGTTCGTGATCACGAAGTCGTCGATCGAGAGGGAGAAGGCCAGCAGCGCGGCGGCCATGATTCCCGGGAAGATCAGGGGGAAGGTGATCTTCCAGAACGTCACGAGCTCGTTCGCACCAAGGTCCATCGCGGCCTCTTCCAGGCGGCGGTCGAAGCCCGCCAGCCGGGCCTTCACGGTCACCACGACGTAGCTGATGTTGAACATCACGTGGGCGATGACGATCGTGTTGAACCCGAGCGGGAAGACGAGGCCCTTGGGGAGCACTCCGTTGAGCGGGCCACCCGGCAGGGCCGAGCTGACGAACAGCGTCAGCAGGCTCGAGCCCATCACGATCTCGGGCGTGGCCATCGGCAGGAAGATCAGTCCGTTCATCGCGCCCCGGCCGCGGAACTGGTAGCGCGTGATGGCCAGGCCGATGAGAGTCCCCAGGATCGTCGCTACCACCGTCGAGATGAAGGCGATCTCGA
This sequence comes from uncultured Chloroflexia bacterium, assembly GCA_963850035.1. GTDB lineage: Bacteria > Chloroflexota > Limnocylindria > Limnocylindrales > CSP1-4 > CTSoil-043. The sequence goes on from CAWKJP010000001.1 coordinate 157,800, forward strand.
GGCTCAGGCGCAGCGCGTCGCCGAGACCCGGCCAGTCGAACGGGTGGAACCACGCGTCGAGCGAGAACTGGTTCCAGGTGAAGTTGAACTTCCCCTGGGGCAGGTTGAAGCTGAAGATGATCATGACCGCGATCGGGATCAGCAGATAGCCGAGCGCAAGGACCGTGAACGCCGGCAGGGCCCGGCGGCTGATGGCGCGCGCAATCGAGCTCCCTGCTCCGGGCTGGCTCCGTGCGGGCGCGGCGGCGGTCACCGGCTCACCCCGTCAGCTGCTCGGTTCCCAGCGCCCGCGCGTACACCACCACGAGCACGAGGATCCCGACCATGAGGATGAACGAGAGCGCAGCCGCGACCGGGTAGTCGTTCAGCACGAGGAACCGGCTCTGGATGACGTTGCCGATCATCTGCGTCTGCGGGTTGCCGAGCAGCGTCGCGTTGACGTAGTCGCCCATGGCCGGGATGAACGTGAGCATGGATCCCGCGAAGACGCCGGGCAGGGCCAGCGGCAGCGTCACCCGCCGGAACGCGCCCCAGTTCGTCGCGTAGAGGTCCTGCGAGGCCTCGATCAGGCGCGGATCGATCTTCTCCAGCGCCACGTAGAGCGGCAGGATCATGAACGGCAGGAAGTTGTAGGTGAGCCCGGCGACCACCGCAACCGGTGAGCCCAGGATGCTGAAGCCGTCGGGAACGATGTGGACCACGTGCTTGAGGAAGGCGAGCAGCGGGCCCTCATCGCCGAGCAGGACCTTCCAGCTGATGGTCCGGATCAGGAAGCTCGTGAAGAACGGCGCGATCACGAGGAAGAGCAGGAGATTCTTGTAGCGGCCACCCCTGAACGCCACGGTGTACGCGACCGGGAACCCGATCAGGAACGTGAAGGTCGTCGCCAGGGCGCTGTACAGGATGGAGTTCCCGAACTGGTGGGGGAACTTCTGGAGGGCCGTCACGTAGGCGTCCGAGGAGAAGGTCAACGAGTAGCCCGTGTCCAGCGACCCGCTCGAGAGCGAGATGCGCAGCATCTCGATCGACGGGTAGATGAAGAACACGAACAGCCAGATCAGGCCGGGCGCGAGCAGCAGGTAGGGGATGGACACCCCGATCCTGCGACGCCAGTGGACCGTGGGCCGGCGACCCATCGCCGGGGCGACGGCGGTCATGGCGTGTCGGGCAGGGCCTGATCCGCCGGGATCATGCGCCGGACAGGTCGGTGTAGAGCGAGTTCAAGGACTTCTCGAGGTCGCTGCTGAGCGATTCGAAGTTGTTCTGCTTGGCGACGATGTCCGCGGTCGGGAACAGGAGCGGCAGCTTGTCGGCCGGGATCGGAGAGCCTGCGTTGAGCTGCTTCACGAGGGCCTCGACGCCCTTGACCGGGGAGACGTAGTAGACGTAGTTCGCGATCTGGGCGGCGATCTTCGGGTCGTAGACCCAGTTCATCATCAGCTCGGCCGTGTACTTGTTCGTCGCCCCCTTCGGGATGAGCATGTTGTCGCTCCAGACCATCGTGCCCTCCGCCGGGAACACGAAGTGCTGGTCGGCGCTCCCGGAGTTCGCCAGGTCTCCGGACCAGACGAAGGCGGCCCAGGTCTTCTTCGAGGCGAAGTCCTGGAGGTACTCGTTGCCCGTGAAGCGGAGGCCGTTCGCGACGAGGGGCGCGATGTCGTCGTGGACTGCCTGGAGGTTGTCGGCGGTCGTCTTGGTCGGGTCGGCGGGAAGGCCGAGCTTGAGGAGCCCCAGTCCGAACGTGTCGCGCGCCTCGGTCAGGAAGGTGACCTTGTCCGACGGGAGCGTCCAGAGGTCCGCAATCTTGGTGGGCACCGGCAGCTTGGCGTTCTTGAGCGACGTCGAGTCGTAGCCGATCCCGGTCATCCCGGACTGCCACGGGTAGTGGTAGTCGTTGTTCGGATCCCAGGCATAGCCCTTGAGCGCGTCACGAATGTTCGCCACGCAGTTCGGGACGTTCTCCTGGTCGATCTTCTCGAGCCAGTTGAGGCCGATGAGGCGCCCCGCCATCCAGTCGGTCATGACGATCAGGTCCCAGCCCGTGGGCAGCCCGGTCACGAGCTGCGGCTGGATCGTGGCGAAGAAGCTGTTGTTCTCCTCGATCTTCTCCTCGTAGTCGACCTGGACGTTGTACTTCTTCTCGAAGTCCACGATCGTCGGCGAGGAGCCCGCGGCGTACTTCTGGTTGGCCGCCGCCTGCCCGGTCAGGTCGATGTAGGCGGGCCAGTTGGCCCACTTGAGTGGACCCGTGACCACCTTGGGCGTCACGGCCTCGGGCGATGCGGAGGGCGATGGCGCCGATGAGGCGGCTGCCGCGGAGGCAGCGGCGGATGCTGCCGCGGAGGCTGCGGCGGACGGCCCGGGCGTGCTCGTGGCGGTCGCTCCGCCTGAACACGCGGCCAGGAATACGGTGACACCGGCCGCAGCTGTCCCCTGGATGAAGTGCCGGCGGCTGACCAGCACATCGGTCAAACGCGCGTCCCGATCGCTCATCGATCTCCTCTCAGTGGCCCTGTCGATGTTCGTCCGCGATCCCGCCGGGCTCGCCGGGCCCCTCCTCCCGTGCGGCCGGTCGGATCGTCCTCATTCACCTGTTCCGCGCTGGACCCCGATCACAAAGGTGTGCTCCGGGAGCCAGTGAAGGGTGACGTTCTCGCCGGGCGCCCAGAGCTCGGCCCGCGAGGCTCGTTCGACGTTCTGCTCATAAACCGTGAGGCGATTGCCACCGCGCCCCTCCACCACGTACTGCGTGCTGACGCCGACGTACGAGGCGTCGCGGACCGTGCCGACGAGCCGGTTGTGGATCGCGGGGATGGATGCGTCCGTGGCGGCGATGCGGATCTTCTCGGGGCGGATGCCGACCTCCACGTCGGTCGCCCCGTCCAGGAGCGCCGCGGGGACCCGCACGCGGGTGTCGTCGGCCATGCGGATCACGGCGTGGTCGCCGTCGAGGCCCTCGCGCGTGCCTGCAAGCAGGTTGCTCACGCCCAGGAAGCCCGCCACGAACCGCGTCGCCGGCCGCTCGTAGAGCGTCTCCGGGTCCGCCAGCTGCTCGTAGTGTCCCCGGTTCATCACGGCGATGCGATCCGACATCGTCATCGCCTCTTCCTGATCGTGCGTCACGTAGATGAACGTGATCCCGACCTCCTGCTGGATCCGCTTGAGCTCCAGCTGCATCTGCTTGCGCAGCTTGAGATCGAGCGCGCCGAGCGGCTCGTCGAGCAGGAGGACGGCGGGACGGTTGATGAGCGCGCGTGCGAGGGCGACGCGCTGCGCCTGGCCGCCGGAGATCTGCGTGGGCTTGCGCTTCTCGAAGCCGGGCAATTCCACGAGCGCCAGCATCTCGGTGACGCGGCTGCGCAGCTCGGCGTCCTTGAGGCCACCCTTTCTTCGCAGGCCGAACGCCACGTTCTCGTAGATCGTGAGGTGCGGGAAGAGGGCGTAGTTCTGGAAGACCGTGTTGACATTTCGCCGGTACGGCGGGAGCCACGTCACGTCCTGGCCCTGGAGCTCGATGAGGCCCGACGTCGGCTCCTCGAAGCCTCCGATCATCCGGAGGGTCGTCGTCTTGCCGCAACCGGACGGGCCGAGCAGCGAGAAGAACTCGCCGTCGTGGACCTCGAGGTTGATCCCGTCGACGGCCGCCACGTCCCCGAACTTCTTGACAACGTCGACGAGCCGGACTGCTATCGCGGTCGCCACCTGGGGTGTCTCACTCCTCGCGCCGGATGGACGTTGCCCGGGATGGGGCCCGCCCGGGATCGCAGCCACGCGACCCCCCGGTGCGCGTGGCGACGAATGCTACCGCGCTGCGGCAGCCGCCGGGGATCGTATTGCCCAGCGAAACGCGTGTCAACGTCCCCGGCGACTGACGTCTTTCGTCGTTCGATGGTCACATTGCAACGAATTCCGTGGTTCTGACTGGATGCGGCAACCGAATCGGACCCCCGTCGCCGGCCCGGCGGACGGCATGGCCGTTGGCGCGAGGGCGTGCTCGGAAGGCACAGGGTAGGATGGGCTGGCCCGGCGCACTGCTCCGCGGCGTGGAACCCGCGCCGGCCGGCGCCCCTCGAAGGACTGATCCGCCACATGACCACGCTCACAGAAGGGGCGATCCTCGACGCCCTGCGCACCGTCCAGGAGCCCGAGCTCGGCCGTGACCTGGTGACCCTCAACATGGTGAAGGCGATCACGATCGATTCGGCCGACGTGGCGCTCACCATCGAGCTGACGACGCCAGCCTGCCCGCTCAAGGACGAGATCGAGCGGAACGCGCGGGCCGCGCTCGCCGCGATCGGCGTCGGCACGGCCACGATCACGTGGGGCGCCATGGTCCGCCGGGCAGCGCCGGCCGGGGGCCCGCAGCTGCTCGAGGGCGTCAAGAACATCGTGGCCGTCGCGTCCGGCAAGGGCGGCGTCGGGAAGAGCACGGTGAGCGCGAACCTCGCCGTCGCGCTGGCCCAGGCCGGCGCCTCGGTCGGACTGCTCGATGCCGACATCACGGGACCCAACATCCCGCTGATGATGGGCCTCGAGGGCATGCCGAAGGCGACCGGGGACAACAAGATCATCCCGCTCGAACGCTATGGCGTGAAGGTCATCTCCATCGCGTTCTTCGTTCCCGATGGGCAGCCGATCGTGTGGCGCGGGCCGCTGGTCGGGGGCGCGATCCAGCAGTTCCTGCGCGATGTGGCCTGGGGCGACCTGGACTACCTCGTCGTCGACCTTCCGCCCGGCACCTCGGATGCGCAGCTGACGCTGGCCCAGGCGGTCCCGATCTCCGGCGCGGTCCTCGTCACGACGCCCCAGCAGGTCGCGGTCCTCGACGTGCAGAAGGCCCTCGCGATGTTCGCGCGAATGAGCGTGCCCGTGATCGGCCTCGTGGAGAACATGAGCGCGTTCGTCTGCCCCCACTGCGGCGAGGCGACGGAGATCTTCGGGCGCGGCGGCGGCGAGCGGTTCGCGAAGGAGAACGACATCGAGTTCCTGGGGGGCGTGCCCCTGGACATCACGGTCCGCCAGGGCGGCGACGCGGGCATCCCCGTGGTCGCCCAGCGGGAGCCGGGCCCGGCGGCCATGGCCCTCACTGCGCTGGCGAAGACCGTCGCGGCGCGCGTGAGCGTGCGCGCCGCCCGGCAGCAGCCGGTGCTGACGATCAGCTGAGGGCCCGGCGGCTCAGCCGGACGAGGGTCCGCCGGGCAGGAGCAGGCCGGCCGGAGGCCTGCTCCGCACCCCGTTGGCGCGAGGTCCCGGCTCGCTCTAGCTGGCGGCCACCGCCTGGCACTTCGGGCAGCTGGTGTCCGCGAACGTTCCCTTCCGGACGTGCTCGGCATGGGCGTTCTCGATGGCCACGCACCCCGCGCAGGACGTGTCGGCGAACGATCCCATCCGGAGGTGCGCTGCGTGAGCGCTCTCCTGTCCGTCGCTGAAGTGGCCCGGCTCGTCGTCGGCGGCCGAGTGGGGGAGCGTCCGCTCGCCTTCCGCGAACGAGCCCTTGTGGTCCTGGTCGCTTTCGCTCATTGGTCAACCCCCAGCCGGGTCTCGTCCGGACCCGGCACCTCGATGCCCGGTCGGGACACGGTGTGTGTCCCGCTCGAACCGGCGCGTCAGGCCGGGGAGTCTATCTCGCCAGGGACCGTCCGGTGTTCGCTTCCCCGGCTGGTGATACCCGAATGTCGATGAGGATGGTCGCGTCCATCGGGTGGTATCCGCGGCAGGGATGACCGAAACCTGTCCGGTCCATGGCCGCCGTCAGCCGGCCGTGATCACGCCCTCGCGGCCCTGGCGGAGCATCTGGTCGCGCGCGGCGTCAAGGTGGACGGCCGCGACGCCGAAGAGCCGTCGCATGACGGTCACCCCGGCCGGCCTGCCGCTTTCGAGGAACGCCAGCAGCGCCCGGGCAGGGATGGCGACTACCCGTGCAGGCCCGGAGGTCCTGGCCGTGGTGAGCGAGAGGGGCTCGTCGCGCAGGCACGACCAGTTGAGCACCTCGCCGGCCCCGAGCGTGCCGACGACGACGCGGCGGCCGTCGCGCTGGACGCCGAGCGAGATCGTGCCGCGCTCGACGAGGAACATGGTGGTGGCGGTCCCGCCCTCGTCGTAGAGGACCTCGCCGTCGGCCGGCTCCAGCCAGGTCGCGGCTGCGGCAACGGCGGCGCGCTCCTCCTCGGGGAGGCCGTGGAACAGGGCGAAGTCGTCGAGTTCGGCCGCCGTGACGGGCTGCGAGCGCATCCCCATCCTCCGTAGTGAAGGTCGCCGGCAGCGTACCCCAAGACGACCAGTTGGGCCGACGACGCCGACGCTGCTGCCCCTCGGACGGGCGCGCTCGGTCTCGAGATGGCACACGAGGACGCCGGGGTCCGGGGTATCATCACCGCGCACGATCAACGGCCGGAGGTGGGACCTGAGCCAGAACACGCCGGGCGGCGAGTCCACGCCGCCGCCGATCGACACGCCGGAATCCGTCACGCCCGCCGAGCCCGCCGCGGCGCCCGAACCGGGCGCGCACGCCCAGCCCACGGAACCCGACGCCAACGCTGAGCCGGGTGCCCGCACGGAGCCGGGCGCCGGGCTCTTCGAGCAGGTGGGCCGCACCGTTGCCGCTGCGCGCCGCCTCGTCACCACGCACGTGGATCTGGCCCGAGCCGAGCTCTCGGAGATCGCTGATCGTGCCAAGGTCGCGGCCGCGCTGATCGGCGCGGCGATCGCACTTGGCGCTCTTCGCGGCGATCCTTGCGTCGGTCGGAACGGCGCTCTTCCTCGGGGAGTGGCTCTTCGGGAGCATCGGCTGGGGCGTGCTGCACGGCGTCCTCTCGTGCATCGCGTTCATCGTGGCGCTCGTGCTCGCCGCGCTCGAGATCCCGCGGAGCCGCATCACCACGAGCCTGCTCGCGGCGCTGGGCCTTGGGATCGTGGTCGCGGTCGTGCTCGGGCTGGCATGGCCCAACCAGGCCTTCATACGCGTGGGCGATGCGCTCATCCCGGGCGTCGACCCGAACGTCCGAACCCTCGTGGCCGGCCTGGCCGTGGGTGCGGTTGTCCTGGGGATCCTGGGCCTTCTCGTCGGTGCCCGCGCCGGAGGGGTCGGTGGCGCGATCGGCGGGCTGATCGGCGGGGCGGTTGTGGGCGTCCTGGTCGGCGCGTTCCTGGCGATCTCGTTCAGCCTGCGCGTCGGGATCGCCCTCGGCATCGCGACTGCGCTCATCGCCTGGCCTGCGCTCGCCGCGACGGCTCTGCGGTCCTTCGACCCGGGGACCCTCAAGGCTCGCTACTGGCCGGGCACGACCATCGAGACGACGAAGGAGACCATCGAGTGGGTGCGCGCACGGACGCCGCTCGGCAGGAAGCCGTAGCTGCACGCGCCGGCCTCGTCGACGAGGTCGAGCGCCTCAAGTCGTCCGCGCGCAGCGCCGTGGACGTCAAGGCAAAGGTGAAGCGCTATCCCGCGCGGGCCGCGGGGGCGGTCGCGGGCACCGCGTTCCTGGCCGCGGGCGGCCCGAAGCGGATCTTCCGGGCGGTCAAGCGCCGCGTCGTAGGGGAGCCGGAGCCGCTGCCGGCGAGCCTCCTCCCGGACGAGGTGGAACGCGCGGTCCGTGCGCTCGGCAGCGACGGGAGGAAGGTCCGCGGGGCGCTCGAGCGTGGCTTCGCGGACTACCTCGACGCGACGGCCGGCGATCGGAAGGCGGACGCGCGCGGCCGGTCTCTCACCCGGTTCGCGCTCGGCGTCGCGAGGCCGGTCGCGACGAGGGCCGCCACGCAGGCGCTGAAGCGGGTGCTTGCCGAACCCGAGCACCCCGGCGACGGGGGATCTGCGCGCTAGACTCGCCCCACGGGCGAGTGGCGAAATGGCAGACGCGCCGGCCTTAGGAGCCGGTGTCACGTGAGTGACGTGTGGGTTCGACCCCCTCCTCGCCCACCAGCGGTCGCATAGGACTCCCACGTCCGTGCATCGGCCCAGGCCTGGGAGCCCGTCCACCACGTGCATGACGCGTCGTCATGACGGCCGCCGCTCGCGAGCGCATCGTGACCGCGGAGGCTCCTCCTATGCGGCCGGCACGGGGTGTTGTGAGCGAAGCTGACGCGGGAAAGGCGGCGGAGGCCCGCTATCGCGGGCTGCTCGAGGCTGCGCCCGACGCCATGATCGTCGTGGATCGCGGCGGGGTGATCGTGACCTCGAACCTGCGGGCGGAGGTGCAGTTCGGATACCTGCCGGGCGAGCTCGTCGGCGAACGGGTGGGGACCATCATCCCGGTGGGTTTCGCCGAACGGCTCGCCTCCGACGACCTGCGCTCCGCAGAGGATGCTCGAACCCAGGAGATCGACGGCGGGGCCGAGCTGGTCGGCCGTCGCAGAGACCAGACCGAGTTCCCGCTCCAGCTCATGTTGAGCCCGCTCGACACCGGGGCGGGTGTCCTCGTGACGGCGGCGATTCGGCCCACGAGCGACCGCCGGGCCACGGAGGACGCGCTCGTCGAGGCCAAGCAGCGCGCCCAGGTCACCCTCAACTCGATCGGCGATGGCGTGGGCTGCACGGACCTGCAGGGGCGCATCACGTTCCTGAACGTCGTGGCCGAGCGATTGACCGGCTGGGCGTGGGAGGACGCGGTAGGCCGACCCATGGAGGAGGTCATCCGGATCGTCAACAGGACGACGCGTGAGCTGATCCCCGACCTGACGAACCAGGCCGTGCGGGGCGACAAGACCGTCCATCTGCCCCCGGACAGCGTCCTCCTGCGGCGCGACGGCCAGGAGGTGCCGGTCGAGGACTCGACCGCACCGATCCATGACAGCACGGGCCAGGCGACAGGCGCCGTGATCGTCTTTCGTGATGTCACCGCGGCCCTCGAGGCGGTCCAGGAGATGGCGCACTCGGCGCAGCACGACTTCCTGACCGGTCTCCCCAACCGCATGCTCCTCGGCGACCGGATCCGGCAGGCCATCAACGCCGCTCCGCGTCACACCGGCCAGCCGGCGGTGCTGTTCCTCGATCTCGACGGGTTCAAGCAGATCAACGATTTGCTCGGACACCAGGTCGGCGACCGCCTTCTCCGGTTGGTGGCCACGAACCTCCTCGGGTGCGTGCGTGCCTCCGACACCGTGAGCCGGCAGGGCGGCGACGAGTTCGTCGTGCTGCTGGCGGAGGCCGCGCCGTCGAGCGGCGCCCGGCTGACCGCGCAGCGGATTCTCGATGCCGTCGCCTCGATCGGCGCGATCGATGGGTACGCCGTCGAGGTCAGCGCGAGCATCGGGATCGCCAGCTATCCCGCCGACGGGCGGGATGCGGTCACCCTCATCAGGAATGCGGACAGCAGCATGTACCAGGCCAAGGGGAACGGGCGGGCCCGGTACGAGGTCCACGACGCCACCACGCCCGCTCACGCCGTGGTCCGGTAGGCCGGACCCGAGGGACCGGCGAATTGCCGGCGCGATCTCTCGCTGACGACCGGTCCGGAGCCCGCCCGCCAGCCCGCACGGCGGGGGCGCCGCCCGGAGGGCCCCCGTATACTTGGCCGGCCATGCACGTCACCACCACCCCTTCCCCGAAGAGCACCGTCCTCCTCGAGGTCGAGCTGCCCGCCGCCGACCTCGCCCGTGCCGTCGCCGACGCAACCCGTCGCCTGAGCCAGCGGACCCGCATCCCCGGATTCCGGCCCGGAAAGGCACCGCGCTCGATGATCGAGCGCGAGCTGGGCCCCGGATCCGTCCTCGACGAGGCGGTGGAGCAGCTCGTGGAGCGCTCGTACCGCGAGGCGATGGCCGAGCAGACGGAGCTGTTCGCGATCGGGCGCCCGACGATCGACGTGGTCCAGGCGGAGGAGGGCCAGCCCTTCAGGTACACCGCCACCGTCCCGGTCCGCCCGGAGGTCAAGCTGGGCGACTACCGGTCGTTCCCGTTCGCGCCGGAGATCGACGCCGTCGACGACCCGAAGGTGGACCGCGTCGTGGACGAGCTCCGCGACCAGCAGGCCGCGCTCGTGCCGGTGGAGGAGCGGGGCGCCAAGGACGACGACTGGGCGGTGATCGGCTTCACGGGGACACGCGACGGCGAGCCGTTTGAAGGCGGGACGGTCGAGCGGATGCCGATCGTGATCGGCCAGGAACGCCTGATCCCGGGCTTCGAGGAGCACCTCGTGGGCCTCCGTCCGGGGGACACGACCGAGTTCGACATCACGTTCCCGCTCGACTACCAGGACGAGGCCCTGCGCGGCGCCACGGCGCATTTCGACGTCACCCTCCGCGAGCTTCGCGAGAAGGTGCTGCCGGTCGCGGATGACGCCTTCGCAGCGTCCGTCGGGGACTTCACGGACCTTGCCAACCTCCGATCCGAGGTGCGGGCCCGGCTCGGCCGCAACGCCCTGGACCGTGCGCGCCACGGCTTCGCGGACCGGATCATCGACTACGCGGTGAAGAACGCCACCGTGGAGATCCCGGACCTGCTCGTCGACGAGGAGGTCGAGGTCATGCACGACGAGCTGCGCGGCGCTCTCGCCCGCCAGGGGATCACCGAGGAGGCGTACCGCAAGGCGGTCGACAAGACTCCCGAGCAGCTCCACGACGAGTTCCGTCCGGGCGCCGAGGAGCGCGCGAAGACGCTTCTTGTCCTCGGCGCGATCGCCGAGGCGGAAGGGATGCAGGTCACCGACGCCGACGTGGCGGCCGAGGCGTCGCGCGCCCGGCAGCGCTACGCGGACGACCCGAAGGTCTCCGCCTACTTCGACACGGACCGCGCGCGGGCCGCGATCCGGAGCTCCCTGCGTCGCTCGCAGGTGGTCGAGAAGCTGATCGACGAATGGCTGGCGGCGCACCCCGACCATCCGGCGATCCCGCACGTGGAGGACTCGGAAGGGGCCTCAAGCGCCGCCGTTGCCGAGGAGGCGGGCAGCGCCCGCGCGTGATCCAACACCCGTTCGATCCACCGCCGCGGCGGTCCGCCAGTCGCGGCGACGCCGAGGGCGACGTTCCAGGAGGGACCCAGATGCTCGTGCCGATGGTGATCGAAACCTCGAGCCGTGGAGAGCGGGCGTACGACATCTACTCCCGGCTCCTCAAGGAGCGGATCATCTTCCTGGGCGACGCGATCGAGGACAACGTCGCGAACCTGATCATCGCCCAGCTCCTCTTCCTCGATTCGGAGGACCCGGAGAAGGACATCAACCTGTACGTCAACTCGCCGGGCGGCGTCATCACGGCGGGCCTGGCGATCTACGACACCATGCAGCTCGTCCGGGCGCCGGTCAGCACGATCTGCGTGGGGATGGCCGCGAGCATGGCGGCCGTCCTGCTGGCGGCGGGTCACCCCGGGAAGCGCTATGCGCTCCCGCACAGCCGGATCATGATCCACCAGGGCTCTGGCGGGTTCCGCGGCAACACCCCGGACGTCTTCATCCAGGTCCGGGAGATGGAGGTCCTCGTCAAGGCGAATCACGAGCTGCTGGCGCACCACACGGGACAGACCGTGGAGAAGATCGTCAAGGACACCGAGCGGGACTATTTCATGAGTCCCGAGCAGGCCCAGGCGTATGGCATCATCGACGCTGTCTACGCACCCGTTCCGAAGTCGCTGGCGCCGGGCCTCCCGTCCGCGTCCAGCGGCCCGGGCGTCGAGCGTTCGGCGAAGGTCGAGAGCGACGCCGACGGGCCGGCGCCGACGGGCGCCTAGGCCCGACGGCACGGCGCACACGAAGACGAACCACACGGAGAGCAGGCACGGATGACGACCACCAAGACGCCCAAGGTGCCGTACCGCTGCTCGTTCTGCGGGAAGAGCCAGGAGCAGGTCCGCAAGCTCATCGCCGGCCAGGGCGTCTACATCTGCGACGAGTGCATCAACCTGTGCCAGGAGATCATCGAGGAGGAGCTCCTGGAGCAGCCGCGCCAGAAGCCGTCCTCGGAGAAGCTCCCGTCGCCGCGGCATATCAAGGACGCGCTCGACGAGTACGTGATCAGCCAGGAGCGGGCCAAGAAGGTCCTCGCGGTGGCGGTCTACAACCATTACAAGCGGGTAAACGCCGGCGGGACCGCAGACGACGTCGAGCTCCAGAAGTCGAACGTGCTGCTGGTCGGGCCCACGGGCTCCGGGAAGACGCTCCTGGCCCAGACGCTCGCGCGCGTCCTGGACGTCCCCTTCTGCATCGCTGACGCCACCTCGCTCACCGAGGCGGGCTACGTCGGCGAGGACGTCGAGAACATCCTCCTGCGCCTGATCCAGGCCGCCGACTTCGACGTCGCCCGCGCCCAGCGCGGCATCATCTACATCGACGAGATCGACAAGATCGCGCGCAAGGCGGACAACCCGTCGATCACGCGCGACGTCTCGGGCGAGGGCGTGCAGCAGGCGCTCCTCAAGATCCTCGAAGGGACCACGGCGAACGTGCCCCCGCAGGGCGGCCGCAAGCACCCCCACCAGGACTTCATCCAGATCGACACGACCAACATCCTGTTCATCTGCGGCGGCGCGTTCGACGGCCTGGAGAAGATCATCGAGGAGCGGGTGGGGAAGCGGGCGCTGGGCTTCGGAAGCGACGCGACCGGAACCCGCGCTGAGCGCCAGAGGATCCTGGACCGGCTCATGCCGGAGGACCTCCTCAAGTACGGGCTGATCCCCGAGTTCGTGGGCCGGCTCCCCGTCGTCGTGACGCTTTCCGCCCTGACCGCAGAAGACCTGGTCCGCGTCCTGACCGAGCCGAAGAACGCCATCACCCGCCAGTTCAAGCGGTTCCTGGGCCTCGACAAGGTGGAGCTCGTCTTCACGGACGGCGCCCTGTCCGCCGCCGCGGATGCCGCGCTGACCCGAAAGACGGGGGCACGCGCGCTGCGCACCATCGTCGAGGAGTCGCTCCTCGAGGTCATGTACGACATCCCGGACCGCACCGAGATCCGGAAGTGCATCATCACCGAGGAGACGATCCGCGACGGCCGGCCGCCGCTCCTCCTCACGAAGACCGAGATCGACGACGGCGTGGACGAGACGAACTACGCCGAGTGGCTGCACGTCACCACCACCCCCTCCCCGAAGAGCACCGTCCTCCTCGAGGTCGAGCTGCCCGCCGCCGACCTGGCCCGCGCCGTCGTCGACGCCACCCGTCGCCTGAGCCAGCGGACCCGCATCCCCGGGTTCCGGCCCGGAAAGGCGCCGCGCTCCATGATCGAGCGCGAGCTCGGCCCCGGATCCGTCCTCGACGAGGCCGTCGAGCAGCTCGTGGAGCGCTCCTATCGCGAGGCGATGGCCGAGCAGACGGAGCTGTTCGCGATCGGCCGCCCCACGATCGACGTCGTCCAGGCGGAGGAGGGCCAGCCCTTCAAGTACACGGCCACTGTCCCGGTCCGCCCGGAGGTCAAGCTGGGCGACTACCGGTAGTTCCCGTTCGCGCCGGAGATCGACACCGTCGACGACCCGAAGGTGGACCGCGTGGTCGACGAGCTGCGCGACCAGCAGGCCGCGCTCGTGCCGGTGGAGGAGCGTGGCGCCAAGGACGACGACTGGGCCGTGATCGGCTTCGCGGGGACGCGCGACGGCGAGCCGTTCGAAGGCGGGACGGTGGAGCGGATGCCGATCGTGATCGGCCAGGAGCGCCTGATCCCGGGCTTCGAGGAGCACCTCGTGGGCCTGCGCCCGGGTGACACGACCGAGTTCGACATCACGTTCCCGCTCGACTACCAGGACGAGGCGCTGCGCGGCGCGACGGCCCACTTCGACGTCACCCTCCGCGAGCTCCGCGAGAAGGTGCTGCCGGTTGCCGACGACGCGTTCGCGGCGTCCCTCGGGGAGTTCACCGACCTCGCCAACCTGCGATCCGAGGTGCGGGCCCGGCTCAACCGCAACGCCCTGGACCGCGCCCGCCACGGCTTCGCGGACCGGATCATCGACTACGCCGTGAAGAACGCCACCGTGGAGATCCCGGACCTGCTCGTCGACGAGGAGGTCGAGGTGATGCACGACGAGCTGCGCGGCGCGCTGGCGCGCCAGGGGATCACCGAGGAGGCGTACCGCAAGGCGGTCGACAAGACCCCGAGCAGCTCCACGACGAATTCCGCCCGGGCGCCGAGGAACGCGCGAAGACGCTCCTCGTCCTCGGCGCGATCGCCGAGGCCGAAGGGATGCAGGTCACCGACGCCGACGTGGCGGCCGAGGCGTCGCGCGCCCGGCAGCGCTACGCCGACGACCCGAAGCTCTCCGCCTACTTCGACACGGACCGGGCGCGGGCCGCGATCCGCAGCTCCCTGCGCCGCTCGCAGGTGGTCGAGAAGCTGATCGACGAATGGCTGGCCGCCCACCCCGACCATCCGGCGATCCCGCACGTCGAGGATTCGGAAGCGGCCTCCAGCGCCGCCGTTGCCGAGGAGGCGGGGAGCGCCCGCGCGTGATCCATCACCCGTTCGATCCACCGCCGTCGAGCGGCGGCCGGCCGCGGCGATGCCGGGGGCGACGCTCCAGGAGGGACCCAGATGCTCGTGCCGATGGTCATCGAAACCTCGAGCCGCGGAGAGCGGGCGTACGACATCTACTCGCGGCTCCTCAAGGAGCGGATCATCTTCCTGGGCGACGCGATCGAGGACAACGTCGCCAACCTGATCATCGCCCAGCTCCTGTTCCTCGACTCCGAGGACCCCGAGAAGGACATCAACCTGTACGTCAACTCCCGGGCGGCGTGATCACGGCGGGGCTCGCCATCTACGACACGATGCAGCTGGTCCGGGCGCCGGTCAGCACGATCTGCGTGGGGATGGCCGCGAGCATGGCCGCGGTCCTCCTTGCGGCCGGCCATCCCGGGAAGCGCTTCGCGCTGCCGCACAGCCGGATCATGATCCACCAGGGCTCCGGCGGGTTCCGCGGCAACACCCCGGACGTCTTCATCCAGGTCCGCGAGATGGAGACGCTGGTCAACGCAAATCACGAGCTGCTGGCGCACCACACGGGCCAGACCGTGGAGAAGATCGTGAAGGACACCGAGCGGGACTATTTCATGAGCCCCGAGCAGGCCCAGGCGTATGGCATCATCGACGCTGTCTACGCACCCGTTCCGAAGTCGCAGGCGCCGGGCCTCCCGTCGGCCTCCAGCGGCCCGGGCGTCGAGCGTTCGGCGAAGGCCGACGGCGACGCCGACGGGCCGGCGCCGGCGGGCGCCTAGACCCGGCGGCGCGGCGCGCACGAAGACGGACAACACGGAGAGCAGGCACGGATGACGACCACCAAGACGCCCAAGGTGCCGTACCGCTGCTCGTTCTGCGGGAAGAGCCAGGAGCAGGTCCGCAAGCTCATCGCCGGCCAGGGCGTCTACATCTGCGACGAGTGCATCAACCTGTGCCAGGAGATCATCGAGGAGGAGCTCCTGGAGCAGCCGCGCCAGAAGCCGTCGTCGGAGAAGCTCCCGTCGCCGCGCCACATCAAGGACGCGCTCGACGAGTACGTGATCAGCCAGGAGCGGGCCAAGAAGGTCCTCGCCGTCGCCGTCTACAACCACTACAAGCGGGTCAACGCCGGCGGGACCGCCGACGACGTCGAGCTCCAGAAGTCGAACGTGCTGCTGGTCGGGCCCACGGGCTCCGGGAAGACCCTGCTGGCCCAGACGCTCGCCCGCGTCCTGGACGTCCCGTTCTGCATCGCCGACGCGACCTCGCTCACCGAGGCGGGCTACGTGGGCGAGGACGTCGAGAACATCCTCCTGCGCCTGATCCAGGCCGCCGACTTCGACGTCGCCCGCGCCCAGCGCGGCATCATCTACATCGACGAGATCGACAAGATCGCCCGCAAGGCGGACAACCCGTCGATCACGCGCGACGTCTCCGGCGAGGGCGTCCAGCAGGCTCTCCTCAAGATCCTCGAAGGGACCACCGCGAACGTGCCCCCGCAGGGCGGCCGCAAGCACCCCCACCAGGACTTCATCCAGATCGACACGACGAACATCCTGTTCATCTGCGGCGGGGCGTTCGACGGCCTGGAGAAGATCATCGAGGAGCGGGTGGGGAAGCGGGCGCTCGGCTTCGGAAGCGACGCGACCGGGACCCGCGCGGACCGCCAGAAGATCCTGGACCGCCTGATGCCGGAGGATCTCCTCAAGTACGGGCTGATCCCCGAGTTCGTGGGCCGGCTCCCCGTGGTCGTGACGCTCTCGGCCCTCACCGCCGAGGACCTGGTCCGCGTCCTGACCGAGCCGAAGAACGCCATCACCCGCCAGTTCAAGCGGTTCCTGGGCCTCGACAAGGTGGAGCTCGTCTTCACCGACGGCGCCCTGACGGCGGCCGCGGACGCGGCGCTGAACCGCAAGACCGGGGCCCGCGCGCTGCGCACGATCGTCGAGGAGTCGCTCCTCGAGGTGATGTACGACATCCCGGACCGGACCGAGATCCGGAAGTGCATCATCACCGAGGAGACGATCCGCGACGGCCGGCCGCCGCTCCTCCTCACGAAGACCGAGATCGACGACGGCGTGGACGAGACGAACTACGCCGGGTGGCTGGCGGCCCAGGGCGCCACCGCCTGACCCCGGGCGACGGGCATCCCGACGACGGACATCCGCGCGGATGAGCGGGCACGTCCCGCCGGTCGAGGGCGCACGGTTCGGCGACGACTGGTGGCAGCGCGGCGTGATCTACCAGGTCTATCCGCGCAGCTTCGCCGACGCGAACGGCGACGGCGTCGGCGACCTGGCCGGGATCATCGAGCCACCTCGACCACCTGGGGCCGGACGGCCTGGGCGTCGACGCGATCTGGCTGTCGCCGATCTACCCGTCGCCCGGCCTCGACGGCGGCTACGACGTCGCGGACCACGAGCGGGTGGACCCGGTCTTCGGCTCGGAGGGCGACTTCGATCGGCTCGTCGCCGAGGCCCATCGGCGGGGCATCCGCGTCGTGCTCGACCTCGTCATGAACCACACGAGCGACGCCCACCCGTGGTTCGCCTCGTCGCGCGCGAGCCGCGACGGGCCCCACGCCGACTGGTACCTCTGGCGCGACCCGTCCGGCATCGGCGAGGACGGGCAGCCCCTCCCGCCGAACAACTGGGTCTCGTTCTTCGGCGGCCCCGGCTGGGAGTGGGAGCCGCGCCGGGGCCAGTTCTACTACCACACCTTCCTGGTGGAGCAGCCGGACGTGAACTGGCGGAACGCGGCTCTCGAGGAGGCGCAGCTCCGGATGGTCCGCGGGTGGCTGGCGCGCGGCGTCGACGGCTTCCGGCTGGACGTCTTCAACCTCTTCCTCAAGCACCCGGATCTGCCGTCCGATCCGATCCACCCGGGCGGGACGGGGTGGGACCGGCTGGACCACCTGCACGACCGCGACCAGCCGGACTTCCCGGCGCTGATCGGGCGGTTCCGGGCGATCCTCGACGAGGAGCCGGGCCGGATGTCCGTCGGTGAGCTCTTCGAAGGGGACGCCGAGGTCGCGGCGGGCCTGACCTCGGGCCGCCCACCTCGTCTTCGACTGGGACGCTGATCGATGCGGCCTGGACGGCGGTCGGCGATCCGGTCCGCGCTCGAGGGCCGGGAGGCCGCCTTCGGGGACGAGCGATGGCCGACCGCGGTCCTCTCGAACCACGACCGGCCCCGGCATGCGTCGCGCCTCGCGGCCTCGGCCGGGGCGCCCGACCCGGACGCGGTCGCCCGCGCGGCCGCGGTCCTCCTCCTCACGGTGCGCGGCACGCCGTTCCTCTACTACGGCGAGGAGATCGGCATGCGCGACGTCGAGGTCCCGCCCGAGGAGAGCGTCGACCCGCCCGCGTTCCGGTTCGGCCCGGGATCTCAGCCCGTGGGATCGCTCGGGCTGCAGGACGCCGATGCCATGGTCGCGGGGAGCCGGCGTCAGGGTTCACGGCCGGCCGGCCGTGGCTCCGCTTCGGGCCGGACGTCGAGGTGCGCAACGTCGAGGCCCAGCGAGCGGATCCCTCGCTCCATCCTCTCGACGTACCGTCGCCTCCTTGCGCTGCGGGCGGCAACGCCTGCCCTGCAGGTCGGATCGCTGCGGCTGCACCCGGCAGCGGGCGGCGACCTCGTCGCCTACACACGGGAGGTTCCCGGGCAGCGCATCCTCGTCCTCCTCAACGCCGGCCGGGAGGAGGCCGGCTGGGACCTGGCCGAGACGGGCGGCGCGTCCGGCGTGGCGGCTCCTGCTCGACACCGCCGCGCCATCGTCGCGCGGACGCCGTGATCGCGGGCGGGGCCTCCCTGGTCCTCGCGCCGGACGAGGCGCTCATCCTCGAGGCCATTCGCTGACCGATCCGCCGGTGCGGAGGCTCGCGGCTCCGACCCGAAGGCGACTCCGGCCCGCGCGGCGCTTCCGGCTCCCGCGCGCCTCGGGGCTGCCCGGAGCGCGCGGCGATCTCGTGCTACACTCCGGCCCTCACGGCGGTGACCGGGAGGAGTAGCGCCGGCAGGGGCCGAAGCGAGCGCGGGACGGTGCGAGCCGCGCGGCGACCCCGGCGTGAACGTCGCTCGCGAGCCGTGACGGGAGACGCCCGATAGCGCGTCGAGAGGGCTGCCGGATGCGCCGCGAGGCGTCCCGGCCGGGATGACCGGCCGCGGCCGACCGCCGAACCAGCAGGTGGTACCACGACCCCGTTCGTCCGCTGGACGAGCGGGGTTGTTTCGTTTCGGAGGGAGCACGCGATGACGCAGGGGCAGGCGGGCCCGGGGCTCGCGAAGGCGTACCGGCCCGGCGACGTGGAGGGGGCGATCTACGAGCGCTGGCTGGCCGCGGACGTCTTCGCGCCCGACGGCGCCGGATCGCGGGCCGACAGTGCCAAGCCGCCGTTCGTGCTCATCCAGCCGCCGCCGAACGTGACGGGCAGCCTCCACCTGGGCCACGCGCAGCGGAGCGCCGTCGAGGACCTGATGACGCGCCACGCCCGCATGCAGGGCCGCCCGACGCTGTTCCTGCCCGGCCTGGACCACGCGAGCATCGCGGCCCAGTTCGTCCTCGACCGCGTCATCGCAGCGGAGGGCGAGACCCGCGCGAGCCTGGGCCGCGAGCGCTACCTCGAGCGGATGTGGCAGTTCATCGACGAGACGAGGCTCGTCATCCTGGGCCAGGAGCGACGCCTCGGCGCGAGCCTGGACTGGGGCCGGCTGCGCTTCACGATGGACGAGGCCTCCGCGCGCGCGGTGCGCGAGGCGTTCACGCGCCTCTACGGCGAGGGCCTGGCGTACCGCCACGAGACGCTCATCAACTGGTGCCCGGGCTGCCGGACCAGCCTCTCCGACCTCGAGGTCGTGGCGACCCCCGAGACGGGCACGCTCTGGACGGTCCGCTATCACCTCCTGGACGAGGCGACCGGGGAGCCGGACCCGGCGGCCACGATCAGCGTGGCAACCACGCGACCGGAGACCATCCTGGGCGACACCGGGGTGGCCGTCCACCCGGACGACCCGCGGTACGCCGCCGTGGTCGGCCGCCGGGTCCGAATTCCGTTCGTGGAGCGCGACGTCCCGATCATCGCGGACGCCGTGGTGGACCGGGCGTTCGGGACCGGCGCCGTCAAGATCACGCCGGCGCACGACCACGACGACTACGCCACGGGCCAGCGCCACGGCCTCCCGTTCGTGGACGTCATGGACGACTCGGGCCACATCTCGCCGGCGGGCGGCCGCTTCGCGGGACTCGAGCGATACGCGGCGCGGCAGCGCATCCTCGCCGACCTGGAGGCCGCCGGCGACCTCCTCGCAAGCACGCCCCACGAGATGATCCTGGGTCGCTGTCAGCGCAGCCACGATGCGGTCGAGCCGCGCCTCAAGACGCAGTGGTTCGTGCGGACGGCCCCGCTTGCCGCGGAGGCGCTGGCCGCAACGCGCAGCCGGCGGACGGTCATCCTCCCCGAGCGATTCGAGAAGGTGTGGGAGCACTGGCTCACCGAGATCCGCGACTGGAATGTGAGCCGCCAGCTTTGGTGGGGACACCGGATCCCGGCCTGGTACTGCCCGGATGGCCACATCACCGTGACGGCGGCGCCGGGCGGCCCGGCGGCATGCGAGACGTGCGGCCGCGGCGCGGCGGAGCTCGTGCAGGACCCCGACATCTTCGACACGTGGTTCAGCTCGGGCCTGTGGCCGTTCTCGACGCTGGGCTGGCCGGAGGCCACCCCCGACCTGGCACGGTTCTACCCGGGCACCGTCATGGAGACGGCCTACGACATCATCTTCTTCTGGGTGGCCCGGATGATGATGCTCGGCATCCACTTCACGGGCGTCGCGCCGTTCGAGGTGGTCTACCTGTCGGGCCTCGTGCGCGATCCATACGGCCAGAAGATGTCGAAGACGACGGGCAACGTCGTCGATCCGCTGGAGGCGATCGACGAGTCCGGGGCGGACGCCCTTCGCTTCGCCCTGATCCACGGCGCCGCGCCTGGCAACGACCAGCGGTTCAGCACCGAGAAGCTGGAGAACGCGCGCAACTTCGCGAACAAGCTGTGGAACGCGGCGCGCTTCGTGCTGGGCGCCCGCCCGTCCACGATCCCGCCGGACGCGCCGCGCGTCGCCCCTGACGCGGCACGGCTCGGTCCGGCGGAGCGCTGGCTGCGGAGCCGCGTCGGCGCCGCCGTCGTGGCCGCCGACGGGGCGCTCGCCGATTTCTCGTTCGGCGAGCTGACGCGCGTCCTCTACGACTCGATCTGGGGCGAGTTCTGCGACTGGGCCCTGGAGCTGGCGAAGGTTCGGCTCGCGGACGAGTCGCTGCCGGCCGCCACGCGCGAGGCGACCTGGTGGACGCTCGTCGAAGCGCTCGACCGGTACCTCCGCCTGCTCCACCCGGTGATGCCCTTCGTGACCGAGGCCCTCTGGGCGGAGATGCCGCGCGCGTCCGGCGACCCCGACCTCCTGATGGTGGCGGACTGGCCCGCCGCGCCGCCGGCGGACGCCGCGGCGGAAGCGGAGGTCGGCGCGCTCCTCGAGCTGGTGCGTGCCCTTCGAAACGCCCGCTCGGAGGCGAGGCTGGATCCGTCGGCCTGGCTCGCGGTGGAGGTCGCGCTCCCGCCGGGGCTCGGTCCCACGTTCGCGGCCCTCGCGCCCGCCCTGGAACGCCTGGCCCATGCGCGGCCGCTGACCGCGGTCCCCGACGCCGGCACGCTTCGGTCCGGGGCACCTGGCGGGCTGGCCGTCGCCGCGGGCCCGATCGAGGCGCTGATCCGACCGGCCGCTCCCGATCGGGATGCCGAGGCGCGCGACCGTGCGCGCATGGAACGGGAGCTCGCGGGGACCGAGGCGCAGCTCGAGGGAGCCCGGACCCGGCTTGCCGATCCGCGGTTCATCGCCGGGGCGCCGCCGGCGGTCGTGGAACGCGCGCGGGCGAGAGCCGCCGAGCTCGAGGAGCGGGTCGCCGGCCTGCGTGCCAGCCTGGCCGGGTAGGGGAGCGTCGGGGGGCCGGCCCGGATGCGCCGGCCCGCCCCGGCCTCGCCCCGGCGGCGGGGGCCTACTGCGCCGCGCTGCGAGCGGACCCGGCGCTCGGCGCCGCGAACAGGGCTTCGAGCGCCTCGACCGTGATGCTCCGGGTGTCCGCCACGACCCAGTCCGCTCCGGGCAGGTCACGGCCGACGCCGACCGCCACCATCCGTGCCGCCTTGATCGCCTCGACCCCGGCGCGGGCATCCTCGATCCCGACGCAGTTCTCGAAACGCACCCCGAGCCGCTCGGCCGCGGCCAGGAAGATCTCGGGGTCGGGCTTGCCCTTCACGAGGGTGGCCGGGTCGACGATCACGTCGACGAGCGGCTCGATCCCGAGGCCGCGGACGACGTCCCAGACGTTGTGGCTCATCGACGCGATCGCGGTCTTCGTCCCGCGCGCGCGGAGCCCGGCCAGGAGGTCGCCGATCCCGGGCAGGAGGTCAGCCGGCGTGACGCCGGCGATGAGCTCGCGGAAGTAGGCGTTCTTGCGATCCGCGAGGCGAACCTTGTCCTGCAGGTTCTCGGTCCTCCCGGCGTTCTCCAGGATGATCTGGAGGCTCTCCATCCGGCTGACGCCCTTCAGCCGCTCGTTGAGCTCGCGGTCGAAGGGGAGCGAGATCTCGGACGCAAGCCGCTGCCAGGCGCGGAAGTGGTGCTCGGCCGTGTCCGTGATGACGCCGTCGAGGTCGAAGATCACGCATTCGAGGCGGGGGTCGAGGTCTGACACAGGCTGGCTGCGGCGAGACACCAGCGGCCGCCCGAAGTGGCGGATCTCCAGCGCGTTGCCGGCGAGCAGCTCGTAGGTCGCTGCGTGGCCGGTCAGGGTGACCTGGAGGAGCGCGTCGCCGACCAGGAGGCGGAAGCGGAGCCGACTCCATGCGGCCGGAAGGCGCGGCGCGAACGAGAGCCGTCCATCGTCGTCGCGCAGGCCGCCGAACCCGTGCACGAGCGAGACCCACGAGCCCGCCATCGCGGCCTCGTGCACGCCGTGGGAGACGTTGCCGTTGACGTCGTCGAGGTCCATCCGCGCGGTGCGCATGAAGTACTCGTAGGCGAGGTCGGCGTAGCCGAGCTCGGCTGCGGCCACGCTCTGGATGCACGGCGAGAGCGACGAATCGCCGGTGGTCAGCGGGTCGTAGTAGTCGAAGTTGCGCTTCTTCTCGGCCATCGAGAACTGGGTCCCCAGGAGGACCTGGGCGAGCACGACGTCGGCTGCTTGAGGACCTGGTGGCGGTAGATCACCAGCGGGTGGAAGTGGAGGAGCAGGGGGTACATCGACGGCGGCGTCCCCGCGAAGTCCCATCGCGCCAGGCTCAGGAACGAGTCGTCCTGGGCGTGGATCCCCAGGCCGGGATCGCGCGGGATGCGCATCCGGTCGGCGGCCCGGCGCCACTCCGCCACCTCGTCCTCCACCAGGCCGATCCGGTCGCCAGCCGCTCGTACTCGCCCGGCGCGCCGGCGGCCAGCTCGCGGCCAGCCTCGCCGCGAGCCGCAGGTGGGCCCGTGCCATGAGGTTCGTGTAGCAGTTGTTGTTGACGAGCGCGGTGTACTCGTCGGGGCCGGTCACCTCGTTGAGGCAGAACGCGCCGTCCTGCGACGGGATGTAGTCGCCGAGGTCGGCCCACAGCCGGGCCGTCTCGAAGACGACCTCGGCACCGCCCTCGAGGAGCAGCGTCCGGTCGCCGGTCGCGCTCACGTAGGTCCCGATCGCATGGGCGATGTCCGCATTGATGTGGTACTGGGCCGTGCCGGCCGGGAAGTATGCCGAGGCTTCCTCGCCGCCGATCGTGCGCCACGGGTAGAGCGCTCCCCGCTGGCTCATCTCGGCCGCCCGGGCGCGCGCCTTGTCGAGGATCCCGCAGCGATATCGGAGCAGCGCGCGCGCGATCGCCGGCTGCGTGTAGACGAAGAAGGGCAGGGCGAAGATCTCCGTGTCCCAGAAGTAGTGGCCCTCGTATCCCTCGCCGGTGAGGCCCTTGGCCGCAAGGCTCGTGCGGCCGTCGCGGCCGGCCGACTGGAAGAGGCTGAAGAGGTTGAACCGGACGCCCTGCTGGAGCGCGCCGTCGCCGTCGATCTCCACGTCGGAGACGCTCCAGAATCGCTCCAGCTCCGCCCGCTGCTCGTCCACCAGCCCGTCGAACCCTCGGTCGCGAGCGTCGCCGATCGCCTCCCGGGCCCGCGCCACCAGCGCCTCCTCCGGGTGGTCGAGCGAGGTGCAGTAGGCCAGGTACTTGGTCAGGCTCAGCGGGTCCCCCCGTGGGCCTCGACCTCCACCGTCAGCGCGACGCCGTTCTCGCCGGCGATCGACGACGGTCCGGCGGGAGGTCCGGCGATCGCGTCGCCCCGAGCTCATGGTCCGCGGCCGCGACCACCGCGAGGCGGGTGGTCCGGGTCCGCTGGACCACCGCGCCCCACGTGCCCGACGCCTCACGGTGCACGGTCCGGAGGGCGCCTTCCGGGAGGTGCGCCCCCACGCGCGGGTCCCCGGACACGTCCTGGTTGCGCACCCGGGCGTTGATCGCGGAGACGACGCGGAGGGGCGTCGCCATCGACGAGCGTCACCGCGTAGTCGATCGCGGCGAGATCTGGGCCGGGTCAGCGAGACGAGCCTGCGCGCGACGACGTCGACGACGGCGCCCCGCGGCGCCCGCCAGCGGACGGAGCGCGTCAGGACCCCGGTCCGCAGATCAAGCGACCGCTCGTACGCCGCACTCGCCCGTGGCGAGGGAGAAAGGCTCGTCCCCGACGTGGAGCTGGATCCGCTTCCCGTCGGCAACGTTGAGGAGACCTGGTGGTTCTTCGCGTAGCCGTAGGCGATCTCGCCGTAGGCGATCGGGGCCTCCTCGAAGAAGCCGTTCACGTAGGTCCCGTGGGCGACGTTGCCCGCCTCCTCCTCGAGGTTCCCGCGGAGGCCCAGGTGCCCGTTGCCCAGCGAGAAGATCGTCTCGTTCCGGGCCGCGTACGCCGGGTCGAAGGTGAGCTCGCGGATCCGCCAGGCGTCGACGGGGTAGAGCGGACGGTGGTCGGACATCATCGTCGGCGGCAGCGCCGATCGGGCGCAGGAGGCGGGATGCCGGCCGCGACCGGCGCCCCGAGCCGGAGCCGATCACCCCTTGACCGCTCCTCCTGATGCCGCGCACGAAGTAGCGCTGGAGAGCGAAGAACACGACGAGCGGCAGGGCCATCGAGATGAACGCCGCCGCCATGAGGAACTGCCAGTCGCCGCCAAGGGAGTTGACCAGGTTCGCGACCAGGACGGTCACCGGCAGGTTGGCCGAGTTCGTGGCCCCGAGGTAGACGAGCGCCACGAGCAGATCGTTCCAGATGAACAGGAACTGGAAGATCACCAGGGCGGCGATCGCCGGCACGCTCATCGGGAGCGCCAGCCGGAAGAAGGCCGTCGCCGGGCCGGGCCGTCGATGGCCGCCGATTCGAACACCTCGCGGGGCAGACCGCCCATGTAGTTCCGAAGCAGGTAGATCGCGAACGGGAGCCCGTACCCCGTGTGGGCGAGCCACACGCCCAGGAACGGCAGGTCTTCACGCCCTCGGCCCGTAGAGTGGAGCACCGGGACCAACGTCGCCTGGAGCGGCACGACGAGCAGCCCGACGACCGCGACGAACAGGATGTTGCGGCCCGGGAACTTCATCCACGAGAACGCATAGGCCGCGAAGCGGCCAGGTGACCGGGATGACTGTCGACGGGATCGTGATGAACAGGCTGTTGACGAACGCCTGCACGATGCTTCTGGGCGAGGACGTGGACGTAGTTCTCGGTCGTGAACTTCGCGGTCGGGGACATCGCCGTCCACCAGCCCGTGTGCTCGCGACATCGGATGGCCGGAACAAGTTCACGAGCATGCCAAGGGTCGGCAGGAGCCAGAGGACGATGAAGACGATGACGACGACATGGAGCCCGATCCGGCGACCGAGACGTCCGGGATCCTTCGCGGCGGCCGCCCCGGGATCGCGGTCATCGGATCGCCTCCTGGGCCTGGAACCGGCGGATGTTGAGGGCCATGACCGGGATGATCGCGAGGAGCAGGATGATGCCGATCGCGCTCGCCCCCGACCCGGGCTATTGAAGTTGTAGAGCTCCTGGATCAGCTGGAA
>CAWKJP010000002.1:0-19691 GCA_963850035.1 uncultured Chloroflexia bacterium
GGGGCCGGCGTGCGGGCCGTCGCGGCGGGACGCGCGGACGCCCGGGCCGGCGTGGCGGAGGGCGCGGGCGGCGCTCCCGGCGGCGGACCGAGGTAGGCCGCCGCGACGCTCACGGTCGTCGCGTCGGTGGCGTGGCCCGCCACGGGAATCGCCCCGTTCTGGAACGTGGCACCGTCGGCCGGCGAATCAACCGCGAGCGTCGGGGCGACGACCGGGCTGAACGGGACGGTGATGAGCAGCCGGATCGGTTGGTCCGCCGCCTTACCGGTCTTCGGATCGACCGCGCTGACGTCGAACTGGTTCTTGCCGCGGCGGAGGTCGACCGTCGCCAGCCAGCCACCGTCGCCGCCCGCTGTCAGGTTGAGCGGGTCGCGGCCGGGCGCCTCGATCGTCACGAGCCCGCCCGCAACCGTGACGCCGCGGAGCGTGTAGGTGGTCGCGGTCTCCGCCACCTCGGTGACGGCGGTCGGCGGGTCGACGACGCTGAGCGGCGGCGGCTCGGAGAACCGGATCAGCTGGAAGCCGATGTACGCGAGGATCGCGAGCACGACGAGGGTGACCACCGCGGCCACCACGATGCCCGAGCTGAGCACGAGGCCCTTGCGCGGCGCAGTCAGCGCCTGCGGCATGACGATCGCGGGCTCGGGCACACCGGCAGGAGCGTCCCGGTGCCACTGCGCCACGGCCTCCTCCGGGTCGAGGCCCAGGTACGTCGCGTAGTTGCGCAGGAAGCCGCGGACGTAGACGGCGCCCGGCAGCGCGGCGTAATCGCCCCGCTCGAGGGCGGCGAGGTACGTGCGCCGGATCTTCGTCTCGCGTTCGGCGCGGAGGAGGTCGATGCCCCGCGCTTCTCGCGCCGCCACGAACCGCTCCCCGAGGGGATCCGCGCCCGGACCCGGACGTCGCTCGCCGAGCGGCTCGCGATCCGGCTCCGACCCGAGGGGGCGGGCGTGGTTGCGCGTCGTCATCGCTCGTCCCCATCGTCGGCGTCCGCCGGGGCGATCGCCGGCGGACGCCTCGCGACGAAGGACGGGGCGGGCGTTCGAGCCGTCGAAGGACCCGATGTAGCCGCGCGCCTCGAGCTGGTCGATGATCCGCGCGGCCCGGGCGTACCCGATCTTCAGGCGCCGCTGGAGGAGCGATGCGGAGGCGCGATCGTACTCCTGGACCACGCCCACGGCCTCGTGGAGGAGACGATCCGCGTCGTCGTCGGCAAGGTCGTCCACCGACCCGGTCGAGTCCTCCTCGTCCTCGATGATCCCCAGGTCGTAATGCGGCTCGGCCTCGGCGCGCCAGTGGGCGGTGACGGCCCGGATCTCCCGGTCCGCCACGAAGACGCCCTGGAGGCGGATCGGGCGCGGAAGGTCCGACGGCTGGAAGAGCATGTCGCCGCGGCCGATCAGGTCCTCCGCGCCGGGCGCGTCGAGGATCGTCCGCGAGTCGATCTGGGACGCCATCGCGAACGCGATCCGGCTCGGGAAGTTGGCCTTGATGAGCCCCGTCACGACGTTCACCGATGGGCGCTGCGTGGCCAGCACCAGGTGGATCCCGGTCGCGCGGGCCTTCTGGGCCAGCCGGACGATCGGGTCCTCCACGGTCCGGCCGTCGCGCATCATCAGGTCGGCGAGCTCGTCCACGATGATCACGATGTAGGGCAGCCGGTCCGCCGGGTCGGCGCGGGTCTCGTTGTACGAGTCGATGTTCCGGGCGGTGGCCCCGGCGAACTTCCGGAAGCGCATCTCCATCTCGCTGACCGCCCACTTGAGGGCCGCGCGGGCGCGGTCGACCTCGGTGATGACGGGCACAAGGAGGTGCGGCATCCCGTTGTAGTCGGCAAGCTCGACGCGCTTCGGGTCCACGAGGATGAGCCGGACCTCGTCCGGCGTCGCCCGCATGAGCAGGCTCGTGATCAGCGCGTTGACCATCACGCTCTTGCCCGAGCCGGTGGCGCCGGCGATGAGCAGGTGCGGCATCCGCGCGAGATCGGCGGCGCGCGCGTGTCCGGCCACGTCGCGGCCCAGGGCGAACGCGATCTTCGAGGGGAGCGCCACCACCTCCGGATCCTCCAGGATCCGCCGGATCGCGACGACGTTGAAGTCCATGTTGGGGATCTCGAGGCCGACCACCGTCTTGCCCGGGATCGGCGCCTCGATCCGGATCGTCCGGGCCGCGAGCGCCATGGCGAGATCGTCCGAGAGGCCCTCGATCCGGCTCACCTTGATGGACGGGTCCGGCTCCACCTCGTACTGCGTGACGACCGGGCCGGCGTTCCAGCGGGTCACCCGGCTCGGGATGTTGAAGCTCGCGAGCTTGCCCTCGATGATCTTCGCGTTGCGTGCGTGGTCCATCCCCACGTTCGACGCCCGGGGGGCGGCGTCCTCGAGCAGCGTCATCGGCGGGAGCCGGTACTCGCGGCGCACCGGGGCGGCGACACCCCCGGCGTCGGGACCGCCCCGCGTGGCACCGCCCTCGGCGACCGCCGCACGAGCGGGCGCCGTCGACGCTCCGTCCGGGAAGAGCGTCATCCGCTCCCCCGTGATCGGGACCGGCGGCGGCCCGGCGAAGACGGACGACACCTGGGCGGGCTGCTCGAACGGTGATGGGATCTCCGGCCGCGCGGCATCCCGGGCGCTCCGCCCGTCGCGCACTGTCGCGGTTCCGCCCGGGGCCGGCTGGGATTCGACCCGCACGCGGCGGGCCTGCCCGACCGCTGCCGCCCCGGCCGATGCCGCGGGCGCCGCGAGCGCGCTGCCCAGGCCACGCGCTCCCCGCCCAAGGGGTGCGAGCAACGCGCCGACCGGCCGGTCAAGGGCGACCACGAGCCCGGCGAGAAGGATCCCCAGGAACACGATGAACGCGCCCAGCGGGCTCACGAGGCCGCTGACGAACGAGGCGAGCCCCGCGCCGATCCGGCCGCCCGACCGGCCGCCGAGCATCCCGCCGTCCACGAGGAGCGCGATCAAGGCCAGGGCCGCCGCGTACGCGATGGCCGACCCAAGGAGCGTCCGCAGCCACCCGGCCCGGACGCCTCCCGCCCGCTCCAGCCAGACCCCGAGGCCGATCAGCACCAGCGGGAGAAGCCAGCGGCCCGAGCCGAACCACGGCGCGATCACGTTGAGGATCCAGTCGGTGAGCGCGCCGCGACCCTGGAACACGAGCCCGATGAGGATCACCGCGCCGAGCACGAGCATGACCACCGCCACGAGCGAGCGCGTGACGTCGGGCGAGAGCCGCGGGAGTCCCGCGCCCGGCGACCGGCGGCGGGTCGCCCGGGTCCGGGGCCGTGCAGCGGAGGGACGGCGGCGGGTCGCCACCTAGACCTCGACGACGACCGGAAAGACCATCGGCCGCCGCTTCGTCTGCTCGTACAGGAACCGCGAGACGCCGTCCTTGATCTGCGTCTTCAGGAGCGCGACCTCGCTGATGTGGCTGCCCGGGTTGTCGATGGAGGCCACGACCCGGCGGATCGCCTCGGCCATGATCGGGTCCTTCTCGTTGAGGTGGACGAAGCCGCGCGTGATCACCTCCGGCTGCCCGATGACTGCCCCGGTCTGCTTGTCGACCGTGACCACGACCATGAACATGCCGTCGTTGGCGAGCGCCTTGCGATCGCGCAGGACGATCTCCCCGACCTCGCCGACGGACAGCCCGTCGACGTAGACGTAGCCCGCGGTCACCGGCTGGCCCCGGCGCCCGGAGCCGTCGGCCAGGATCTCGATCGGGGTGCCGTTCTCGATGATGTAGACGTTCTCCGGAGCGACGCCGGTCTCGATCGCCAGGCGCCCATGCTGGACCTGCATCCGGAACTCGCCGTGCATCGGGATGAAGTGGCGGGGCTTGGTGAGGCCGAGCATCAGCTTGAGCTCTTCCTGGCTGGCATGCCCCGAGACGTGCGCCCGCTTGATCGTGTGGTAGAAGACGTTCGCGCCGGCCTTGAACAGGTTGTCGATCGTGCGGTTGACGTACTCCTCGTTGCCCGGGATGGGGCTCGCCGAGACGATCACCGTGTCGCCGGGCTGGATCTCGACGTAGCGATGGTCCCGGTTGGCCATCCGGGCCAGCCCGGCCATCGGCTCGCCCTGGGCGCCGGTCGTGCAGATCACGAGCTTGCCGGCCGCGACATCGCCGATGCGATCCTTGGCAACGATCCGGTCCGCGTCGTAGGTCAGGTACCCGAGGTCGCTCGCGACCCGGAAGTTCTGCTCCATCGAGCGCCCGATCACGGCCACCTTCCGGTCGAAGCTGGCCGCCGCGTCGAGGACCTGCTGGACCCGGGCGATGTTGCTGGCGAAGGTCGCCACGATGACCCGGCCGTCGAGCGGCTCCATGATCTCGCGGAACGCCTCGCCGACCGTCCGCTCGGACGGCGTGTAGCCCGGGTTCTCCGCCCTGCGTCGAATCCGAGAGGAGGCAGACGACGCCCTCCTCGCCCAGCTTGGCGAGGATGTGGAAGTCCGACAGCCGGCCGTCGACCGGGGTGTGGTCGAACTTGAAGTCGCCGGTGTGCACGACGACGCCAACCGGCGTGCGCAGGGCGATCCCCATCGCGTCGGGGATGGAGTGGCCGATCCGGAACGGGACGACCGTGAACGGCCCGATGGGGATCTCGTCGCCGGGCTCGAGGCCGATCAGCGGGTTGTTGTGGAGCTTGTGCTCCTTGATCTTGTTGCCCAGGAGCCCGCGCGCCAGGATCGACGCGTAGACGGGGATGCCGGGGAACTCCGGCAGCACGTAGGGCAGGGCGCCGACGTGGTCCTCGTGGGCGTGCGTGATGAGGAACGCGCGGACCTTCGCGCGGTTCTCCTTGAGGTACGAGATGTCGGGGATGACGAGGTCGATCCCGAACATCTCCTCGTCGGGGAACATCAGGCCGCAGTCGATGACGACGATGTCGTCGCCGTACTCGAACACGTACATGTTCTTGCCGATCTCCCCCACCCCGCCGAGCGGGATGATGCGGAGCGGCGTGTCGTTGGTCGCGGGTTTCTGGCTGGTCATGGCCTCACGTGAAGAGTGTCAGCTGATCGATGTCGGGTTGTCGTTGTGGCGCGTCGTGCGGACTCGGCATGGGGCGGCTCGGCGCCCGCCGCGTCCGGGATCAGTGCGCCGCCGCGTGTCCGGGGTCGTGCCGGCCGGCAGACGCCACGTCGGGTCGCTCCCGGAGCTCGCGCGCCTCGACGAGGGCCGCCGGGATCGCGGGCGACGTCCGCGAAGCTGGCCGCCTCGACGGCCGCAGCCCGCAGCGCGGCCGCCGGGTGGTACATGGCGAACACGCGGGCGTGCCCCGCGCCCGTCGCGGGGTCGACGTCGGCGACCGTCCCGTGGGCCCGGCTGATGGTGGTTCCGGGCATGAAGCGGCCCATCGAGTGCCGGCCAAGGGTCACGACGAGCGCCGGATCCAGCACCTCGAGCTGGCGCCGCAGGAACGGCGCGCAGGCCGCGACCTCGTCGGGCTCCGGGTCGCGGTTGTCGGGAGGACGGCACTTGACGACGTTGGTGATGAAGACGTCGCGGCGCTCCCAGCCGATGGACGCGAGCAGGCGCACGAGGAGATCGCCGGCGCGCCCGACGAAGGGCCGGCCCAGGCGGTCCTCGTTCACGCCGGGGCCTTCGCCGACCAGGACGACCTCGGTCATCGGGTCTCCCTCGCCGGGCACCGCGTTCGTGCGGCCGGCGTGCAGCCGGCAGGCTGTGCAGGCCCGAACCTCCGCCGCGATCGCATCGAGCGCCGCGCGGCGTTCGGGGGCGGTCACGCGAGCGTCTCCGCCTCCGCGGGTCGTGCGCGGCGCGATGCGGGCGCGACCCAACCGCGCGCGACCAGCAGCTCGGCGAGCTCGACGGCATTGGTTGCCGCACCCTTGCGCACGTTGTCGGAGACGCACCAGAAGGCGAGGCCACGCCCGTCCGGGATCGACGGGTCCTGCCGGACGCGGCCGACGAAGACCTCGTCCTTGCCCGCCGCGTCGGTCGCGAGCGGGTAGATGTGCGCCACCGGGTCGTCCCGGACGACCACGCCCGGCACGCTCGCGAAGAGGGCGCGGGCGGCGGCCGGCGTCACGGGCGAGCGGGTCTCGACATGGACGGCCTCCGAGTGCCCGACGAACACCGGGACACGCGAACGGCGGTGCAGGAGACGCGGAGGTCCGGCAGGTGGAGGATCTTGCGGCTCTCGGAGACGACCTTCCACTCTTCCTTGGTGTAGCCGTTCTCGAGGAAGACGTCGATCTCGGGCAGCGCGTTGAAGGCGATCGGGTGCGGGTAGACCGCGGCCTCCTTGGGGGCGCCCGCCGCGTGCGCCCGGATCTGCGTCTCCAGCTCCGCGATCGCGTCCGCGCCGGTCCCCGAGACGGCCTGGTAGGTGTCGACGACGACGCGCTCCAGGCCGGGCCCATCCCGCAGCGCCATCAGGAGCGGCACGAGCTGCATCGTGCTGCAGTTCGGGTTCGCGATGATGCCTTCGTGGTCCGCGAGGTCCGAGGCGTTGACCTGGCTGACGACGAGCGGGATCCCCGGGTCCATCCGCCACGCGTTGGAGTTGTCGATCACCGTGCAGCCGTGCGCAACCGCCTGCGGCGCGAGCTCGCGGGAGACGTCCGCCCCGGCCGAGAAGAGCGCGATGTCGACGCCCTCGAAGGCGTCCGGCGTCGCCTCCAGGACGGGGTGGGGCCGGCCGGCAACCGGCACGGTCATGCCGGCGGAGCGGCCCGACGCGAGGAGGCGGAGCTCCGCCATCGGGAAGGCCCGCTCGAGCAGGACCGAGATCATCGTGCGGCCGACGACGCCGGTGGCGCCGACGACGGCAACCGTGAGGGGTCGGGTGATGGTGAGGGACATGGCTCCGCTGCTCGTGGATGGACTGGCGGGCACGGCGCGAGTATACCAGCGTGCCCCCGGTCTCCCGGGGGCACGCTGCTCGTCGACGGATGCCGGCGGGCCCGCTGATCGTGGCCCGCCGAACGGGGTCAGCTCTTGGCGAGGTGCCGCTGCATCGCGGCCTTGCGGGAGAGGTTGACCCGGCCCTGGCGATCGACCTCGGTCACCACGACCATCACCTCGTCGCCGACCGACACGACGTCCTCGACGGACGGCACGTGATAGTCGGCCAGCTCGCCGATACGGACGAGGCCCTCCTTGCCGGGCAGGATCTCCACGAAGGCGCCGAAGGTCATGAGGCGGGTCACGGTGCCCAGGTAGAGGGCGCCGATCTCGACCTCGCGGGTGAGGGACTCGATCCAGTTGATCGCCTTGCGGGCGTTCTCGCCGGAGACGGCGGCAATCTCGACGGTGCCGTCGTCCTCGACGTTGATCTCCGTGCCCGTCTCCTCCTGGATCTTCCGGATCATGGAGCCGCCCTTGCCGATGATCTCGCGGATCTTCTCGGGGTTGATCTTGATCTTGGTGATGCGCGGCGCGAAGTCGCTCATCGTGTCACGGGCGGACGGCAGGACCTCGAGCATCTTGTCGAGGATGCTCATCCGCGCGGCGTGCGCCTTCTCGAGCCCCTGCCGGATGATCGCCTCGCTGATGCCGGTGACCTTGATGTCCATCTGGAGGGCGGTGATCCCGTCCCGCGTCCCGGTCACCTTGAAGTCCATGTCGCCGAACGCGTCCTCCTTGCCGAGGATGTCGGTCAGGACCGTGAACGTCCCGTCCGCCTCGGACATGAGGCCCATCGCCGCACCGGCAACCGGTGCCGAGATCGGGACGCCGGCATCCATGAGCGCGAGCGTGGAGCCGCACGTGGACGCCATCGAGGTGGAGCCGTTGGACGTCACGCACTCGGAGACGAGGCGGATGACGTAGGGGAACTCGTCCGCGCTGGGGAGCACGGGCAGGAGCGCCCGCTCGGCGAGGTGGCCGTGGCCGATCTCGCGCCGCCCGGGGCCGCGCATCATCTTGTTCTCGCCCGTGCTGTACGGCGGCATGTTGTAGTGGTGGATGTAGCGCTTCTCGGTCTCGGGGCTGATCGTGTCGATCCGCTGGACGTCCGAGGACGGCCCGAGCGTCGCGATCGTCAGGGCCTGCGTCTCGCCGCGGGTGAACAGGCCCGAGCCGTGGGCGCGCGGGAGGACGCCGACCTCGACGGTGATCGTCCGCAGCTCGTCCACGCCACGCCCGTCCATGCGGATCCCCTCGGAGAGGGTCAGCCTGCGGGCGGTCTTCTTGTGGACCAGGCCGAAGAGCGACTTCGAGACGCGCGCCGCGCGGCGGGCCGCCTCGAGCTTCGCCTTCGCGTCGTCCTTCGACGTGCGGCTCGCGCGGATCGAGTCCGCGATCCCATCGGAGAGCGTCGTGAGGCGCCCGGGCAGCTCTGCGGCGATCGCGAGGAGGAGCGCAGCGGTGGCTTCCGCATCGGGAAGGGCGCGATGTGCCTGCTTGAGCTCGATCCCGAAGAAGCGTGAGAGCTCGCCCAGCGTGTAGCTGGGAAGGTCCGGATAGCCGTCCCGGGCCAGCGTGAGCGTGTCAAGGTAGGTGCCCGGACGGACGCGCGTCCCGTCGGCGAGCGCGGCCTCGAGGAACGCGATGTCGAACCCGACCGAGTGGCCGACCAGGGTGGCGTCGCCGATGAACGCGAGCGCCTGCCTGGCGGCGTCCGCGGGGCTTGGCGCGCCGGCGACGTCCTTGTCGGTGATCCCGTGCATCTGGTTGCCGAAGATCGACCGGCCCGGGTTGACGAACGTGGACCAGCGGTCGGTGACCTTGCCCTCCTTGATCCGGACCGCGGCGATCTCGACCAGGTCGGCCATCTCGGCGTTCGTGCCCGTCGTCTCGACATCGAGCACGACGAACTCGGCGCCCGCCTTGACCTTCGCGGCGAAGTCGAGCACGGAGCCCGTGCCGGCCTCGAGGAACGGGATCCGCTTCGCCTTGCCGACGGCCTCCTGGAGCTGGAGCTGGATGTCGATGAGCGGCTGGAGGGCGCGGTGGCCGAAGAGGATGGCCTCGGCCATCACCGACTCGGGGAGGATCTTGGCGCCGGCCTCGACCATCATGATCGCCTCGCGCGTGCCCGAGACGATGAGGTCGAGGTCGGACTCGGCCAGCTCGGACATCGTGGGGTTGATGACGAACTCGCCGTTCATCCGGCCGATGCGGACGGCCCCGATCGGCCCGAGGAACGGGATCTCGCTGATCGTCAGCGCGGCGGACGCGGCGATGGTGCCGAGGACGTCCGGGTTGTTCTCCTGGTCGGTGGAGAGGACGGTGAGGACGACCTGGACGTCATCCTTGTAGCCCTCCGGGAAGAGCGGCCGGATGGGCCGGTCGGTCAGGCGGGCGGCCAGGATGGCGGCCTCCGACGGCCGCGACTCGCGCTTGATGAAGCCGCCGGGGATCTTGCCGGCGGCGTACATCCGCTCCTCGAAGTCCACGGTGAGCGGGAAGAAGTCGAGGCCCGGCCGGGGCTCGGACCGGTTGGCGGTCCCGAGCAGGACGGTGTCGCCGTAGGTGACGGTGACGGCACCGCCGGCCAGGCGGGCGAGCTTGCCCGTCTCGATGGTGAGGGGACGTCCGCCGAACTCGACGGAAAAGGTGAGGGACACGAGCGTTCCTTTCTCGCTCGCGTCGGGGACGGACCGCTGCCGGCGTTTCGCGCCGACCTCCGGATGCTCGAAGCCGGGGTGCTATCCCGGCTTCAGCGGGTGCTCAGCGGCGCAGGCCGAGCCGTGCGATGACGGCGCGGTAGCGCGGCGCATCCTTCTTCACGAGGTACGCGAGAAGGCGCCGGCGCTGGCCGACCAGCTTGAGGAGGCCGCGGCGGGAGTGGTTGTCCTTCGGGTACTGTCTCAGATGCCCCGTGAGATCCTTGACCCGCTCCGTCAGGAGCGCGATCTGAACCTCGGGGGATCCGGTATCGCCTTCCCTTGTCGCAAAGTCAGCGACGATCCGGTCCTTGGTTTCCCGCACGAGCGGCACTCGGTCCTCCGACACGAAAACTTCTACTAACCGTTCTTGCAAACCTGCGGAGCGTAACAGGGGTCGGCGGTTCGCGCAAACGCGACCGGCCGTGAAACCGGGCTCGGCGCCGACCCCTCGGCTATGCCGGCCGGACGAACGAGACCCGCAACCGGCCGCCCGCCGGGATCCCGCTCCGGGCGTCGACCTGCAGGGTCCCATCCGCGCCGACCTGCACGATGGCCCGCGACGGGCGCGCCGGGCCGCTGCCGGGCGCGATCGGGGCCTGGAGCATGGCCCGGTACCGCCCGGGCGGGGGAAGCGCAACGGGGACCTCGAACGCCAGCCTGGCCTCCCGGCCGTCGACCGAGCGCTCGACGACCTCGCCGGTGACCGCGACCCGCCGGCCCAGGAGCGCGCGGGCCGTCGCGAGGTCGCCCGTGGCGATCGCCGTGCGGATCTCGGTGCTGCGGACCTGCCGGCCCGCGAGGTCGAACGGCGGGACCACGACCACCGTGAACCGTCGCGCGCGCCGAGCTCGGCGAGCGCCCGCGGCGTTCCCCGCCGCTCGTGGCCGAACGCGGCGTCCGGCGTCATGAGGAAGCCGGCCAGGCCGGTCCGCGACGCGATCGACGCAACGAACACGTCGTAGGGCGTGCGGCGCAGCGCCTCGTCGAAATGCTGGACGATGGTCACGCCGACGCCCGCCCGCGCCAGCCGCACCAGGCGCTCGTCCGGATCGCACAGGAGCGGCGGCGCGGCGCCCGCCATGATCTCGTCGGGGTGGTGGTCGAAGGTCAGCACGGCCGGAACGGCGCCGAGGCGGGCGGCGGCCCTGCGCAGCTCACGGAGCAGGTAGGCATGCCCGCGGTGAAGCCCGTCGAAGACCCCCACGACGACCAGGAGCGGCCCATGGTCCGGGCGGAGCGCGGTGACGCCGTGCAGGACCTGCGACGGCCTGCCTGCGCCGGCTCGGCGTCCCGGCGAGGAGCCGGCGGGCGGGCTCAGCCACGCGGCGCGGCGCCGTCGCGCGGCACGAGCACCTTGTCGGGCACGAGCCGGCCGCCCGCCCGTCGGGCGATCGCGGCGAGCGACCCATCCTCGAGGAGGAGCCGGACCCGGGCCACGGCGTCTGGCGGGCCCGCGGCCCCTGCCCGGGTCCCGCGGGGCGCCCGACGGCGCGGGAAGGCGGCCGCCTTCCCCGATCCATCCGCCGTGGGCGACCACGACGAGCTCGTCGGGGCGAAGCGTCACGGCGGGAAGGTCGTCGAGGCCGGTCCCCACGGGTCGGAGCAGGTCGGCGAAGCGCCCGTTTGCCGCGGCCTCGCGGGCCGTGTCGAGGCTGATGGCGTCCGCGAGCGTGAAGGGGCCCGCGGCGGTGCGGCGCAGCGCCCCCAGGTACGCGGCGTTGCCGACGGCCGTCCCGAGATCGCGCGCGAGCGCCCGGACGTAGGTGCCCGCCGAGCAGGTGACGTCGATGATCGCGAGCGGGCGCTCCGGGTCCGTCGTCGTCCCAGCGCTCCAGGGAGAGCGCATCGAAGGTCGTCTCGCGCGACGGCAGCTCCGGGGCGTGACCGGCCCGGGCAAGGGCGTAGGCCCGGCGCCCGCCGACCTTGCGTGCCGAGAACGCCGGCGGGAGCTGGAGGTGCGTCCCCAGGAACCCGGCCAGCGCGGCCTCGACGGCGTCGCGCGACGGGGCCGGCCGCTCGCTGGGCGTCAGCTCGCCCTCCAGGTCGTCGGTCGTGGACGAGGCGCCGAAGCAGACCGTGGCCCGATACGCCTTGCGGGCGCCGAGATGGAACTCGACGACGCGCGTCCCGAGGCCCAGGTAGAGCGGGAGGACCCCGGACGCGAACGGGTCGAGCGTCCCGCCGTGGCCGATCCGCTTCGTCCCCGCGAGGCGCCGGACGAGCGCCACGACGTCGTGCGACGTCGGGCCGACCGGCTTGTCGACCACGAGGATGCCGTCCAGCCCCGCGTCGATGCGGCGCGGCCGTCGCTCGCGGCCGTCTCCGTCCACCCGGGGCTCAGCCGCTTCGCGGCGGCACGTCCGTCGCCGGCACGTCGTCGGTCGTCGGCACGTCGTCGGTCACCGGGCCACCGCCCGGGCGAACCGGATCGCCACCGGGAGGACGACCGCGGCGGCCTCGGCGAGCGGGAGGTCGAGCGACGCGCCGGCGGCCCGGGCGTGCCCGCCACCGCCCCATGTCCCGCACAGCGCGGTCGCGTCCACGCCGCCGGGCTTCGTGCGAACGGAGACCCGCGTCGCGTCCTCCTTCTCCTTGAGGAGGAGCGCGACCTCGGCGGTCTCCGACTGCGCGAGCAGGTCGATGATCCCCTCGGAGTGCTCCGAGCGCGCGCCCGTCGCGCGCAGGTCCTCGAGCTCCATGGTCGACGCGATCACGAGGCCGTCCGCGTGCGACTGGAGCCGCGCGAGCACGCGCCCGAAGAGGGCGAGCTGCGCGTCCGGCTTCGTGCGGTAGAGGCGGCGGCTGATCTCGGAGAGCGGCGCTCCCGCCTCCACGAGCGCGGCCGCGACCTGGAGCGTCCTGGGCGTCGCGTTGGGGTGCGCGAAGGTGGCCGTGTCCATGACGATCCCGGCCGTCAGCGCCGCGGCGAGCCGTCCCTGCCCCAGCGCCAGGGGCACGCCGAGCCGCGTGGCGAGGAGCGCGACCATCTCGCAGGTGGCCGCGGCGCGCGGGTCGATCCAGACGAGGTCGCCGGACGCGTCGTTGCTGGCGTGATGGTCGATCGTGAGGAGCGGCGTGGCGGCGAACAGGGCGGCGTTCCGCTCGCGGATCGCGCCGGCCCGCGACAGGTCGCCGCAGTCGCACAGGACGACGAGGTCGTACGGCGACGCCCGGCTCCGGGTCGGTGCGCACCGCGTCGCTGCCCTCGAGGAACCGGTAGAGGTCCGGCACCGCGTCCGACGCGGCGACGGTCGCCCGCCCGCCGCGGGCCTCGACGAGGATGGCGATCGCGAGGGCGGCGCCCAGCGCGTCCGCGTCCGGGCTCTCGTGACCGATGGCCAGGACGCAGCGAGCATCGCGCACGCGCTCCACCACGGCCTCGGGCACGGCCGACCGCGAGCGGCTCGCAGGTCGATGGGCATTCAGGTGGTCCGGCGGCGTCGCCCGGGGCGGGAGGCCGGCCGCCGGCCCGAGGCCGGGAGCGCTCGCCGCCCGCCGTCGCCACGCCGGCCGCGCGCGGCCGGGACGCCGGCATGCGCCGTGGGGCCGCCCTCCGGCAGGGCCTCCCCTGCCCCGGCCGGCGTCGGACTCGGGCTCGGGTTCGGGCTCAGGAGTGTCGCCCTCGCGGGGAAGGCGAGCGACCGGCGTCGGCAGGGACTCGCGGACGGGCGCGTCGGCGATCGAGGCCGCCCGCGGCGCGTCGCCCCGCTCCAGCTCGTCGAGGATCTGGAGCACCCGCGTGCCGTGCTCCATCGACGCATCGAGCACGACGTGGAGCGCGGGGATCCGGCGCAGGCGGAGCCGGACGCCCAGCTCGCGCCGGACGAAGCCCATCGCCCGCTCCAGGGCGTCGAGCGTCTCGCGCCGCTCGGCCGTGTCGCCGATGACGCTGACCCAGACCTTCGCGTGCGAGAGGTCGCGTGTCGTCTCGACGTCGGTCACGGTGGCGAACCCGATCCGCGGGTCCGCGACCTCGCGGGCGAGGATCGCGCCGATCTCCTGGCGAAGGAGCTCGTCGACGCGATCCGTGCGCTGGCTCATGCGGCGCCCCTACCGGAGGTTCGAGCGGCTGACCGACTGCTGGGTGAACGCCTCGATGATGTCGCCCTCGGCGAGGTCGTGGAACCCGGCCAGGCCGATGCCGCACTCGTAGCCCTGCGCCACGTCGCGCACGTCGTCCCGGAAGCGCCGGAGGGAGTCCAGCTTGTCCGTGGCGATGAGCTTGCCGTTGCGGTAGACGCGGACGCCCGCCGTCCGGGGGATGTGGCCGTCGGTCACGAACGACCCGGCGATCACGGTGCTCTTGCCCACCCGGAAGATCTGGCGAACCTCCGCGCGACCCTCGACCTGCTCGACGATCTCCGGCTCGAGCATGCCCTTGAGGGCGGCCTCGATGTCGTCGGTGAGCTTGTAGATGATGTCGTAGAGGCGGACGTCGACCTTCTCGGCCTCCGCGGTGCGGCGGGCCTGCGGGTCCAGCTTCGTGTTGAAGCCGACGACGATCGCGTTGGACGCCGAGGCGAGCAGGATGTCGTTGTCCGTGATGTCGCCGGTGCCCTCGTGGAGGACGCTGATGCGGACCTCGTCGGAGATGATCTGGCCCAGCGCGTGCGTGATCGCCCCGAGCGAGCCGGACACGTCCGACTTCAGGATGATCCGGAGCTCCTTCGACTGGCCCTCCTGGAACTGGTTGAAGAGGTCCTCGAGGGTCGCCTTCTGGCTGGTCCCGGCCTGCGCGGTCGCCGCGATCCGGGTCTGCTGCACCATCGACCGGGCGATCTTCTCGTCCGCCACGACGCGCAGGATGTCGCCCGCCTCCGGGACGTCGTCGAGCCCCAGCACGAGCGCGGCGGACGACGGGCCCGCCTTCTGGATCCGCTTGCCGGCCGCGTTCTCGAGCGCCTTGATCTTGCCGTAGGTCTTGCCCACGACGACGATGTTGCCGATCCGGAGCGTGCCCGTCTGGACCACGACCGTCGCCACGGGGCCGCGGCCCTTGTCGAGCTCCGCCTCGATGATCGTCCCGACCGCCGGGCGCTTGGGGTCCGCCTTGAGCTCCTGGAGGTCGGCGACGAGGTTGACCATGTCGAACAGGTCGTCGAGGCCCTGGCCGGTCTTGGCCGAGACCTGCACGAGCGGGACGTCGCCGCCGTACTCCTCGATGACGACGTTCGCCTCGGTCAGCTCGGTCTTGACGCGGTCCGGGTTCGCGTCCGGCTTGTCGATCTTGTTGAGCGCGATGATGATCGGCACCTTCGCGGCGCGCGCGTGGCTGATCGCCTCGAGCGTCTGCGGCATGACGCCGTCGTCCGCCGCCACCACGATGATCGCGATGTCGGTGACCTTGGCGCCGCGGGCGCGCATCGCGGTGAACGCCTCGTGACCCGGCGTGTCGAGGAAGACCACCTTCCTGCCGTCCCGGACGATCTCCGAGGCACCGATGTGCTGGGTGATCCCGCCGCGCTCTCCGGCCGCCACGGCGGTGCTCCGGATCGCGTCGAGCAGGCTCGTCTTCCCGTGGTCGACGTGGCCCATGACCGTCACGATCGGCGCGCGGGGCACGAGCAGCGCGGGATCCCCGTCGACGAAGAGCGTCTCCTTCGTTGCCGGCGCCGGCGCTTCCGTGCCCTCGTCCTCGGCCGCCGTGACCGGCGCCTCGGCCTCGTCCGTCTCGAAGCCAAGCTCCGTCGCGACGAGCGACGCGGTATCCCGGTCGATCAGCTGGTTGATCGTCGCGAAGATCCCGCTCTTGATGAGCTCGCGGATCACGTCCGCGGGGTTGACCGCGAGGACCTCGGCAAGCTCCTTGACCGTGATCGTCGACGGCAGCACCACGGCGGCCCGCTCGCGCGGCTCGGCAACCGAGACCGGCGTGAATGCGCCGCCCTCGCGTCGCTGCGGTTTGCGGGGCCCGCGGCGCCCGCGGGTTCCGCTCCTGCTCCTGGCCATCAGGCCCCTCCTTCTCGGTCGTCATGATTCTGCATCAGGGTCGTCGAGGCGGCGGCCGGCGTCGTGCCGAAGAGCCCGGCCGGGATCGGGACCGCGAGCGCCCGCCGAAGCGTGCCCTTCGCGATCGCGAGGTCCTGGCAGGCGGGGTCGACGCAGACGTAGGCGCCACGACCGGGCGCCCGTCCCGTCGCGTCGAGCGCGATCGTCCCGCCGGGCGTCCGCACCACGCGGAGCAGCTCGCGCTTCGGGCGAGGCGTCCGGCAGGCGACGCAGGTGCGGGTGGGGTGCTGCCGCGGAGGCAGGCCGCCGCCGGCCCGCCCCGCTACGGTGTCACCTCCGCCGTGGGAGCGCCGGCCGGGGCGTCCGCGTCCGTCGGCAGGCCGGCCGCGGGCCGCGTCGGCGATGACCGCGGGGACGGCGGCGGGCGCAACCGGGGCCGGCGCCGCGGCCTCCGGCGCCTGCACGTCGCTGCGGATGTCGATCCGCCAGCCGGTCATCTTCGCGGCCAGCCGCGCGTTCTGGCCCTCGCGGCCGATGGCGAGCGAGAGCATCTTCTCGGGGACGATGACGCTGGCGATCCGGTGCTCCTCGTCGATGTGCACGGCCACGACCTGGGCCGGGCTGAGCGCCTTCGCGACGAAGACGGCCGGGTCCTCGTGCCACTCGATCACGTCGATCTTCTCGCCGGCGAGCTCGGCGACCACGGCCTGGACGCGCGCGCCGCGCTGGCCCACGGTCGCCCCGACCGGGTCCAGGCCTTCCTGGCGGGAGGCAACGGCGACCTTCGAGCGGCTGCCGGGCTCGCGGGCGATCGCCTTGATCTCCACCGTGCCCGCGTGGATCTCGGGAACCTCGAGCTCGAAGAGCCGGCGCAGGAAGCCCTTGTGCGTCCGGCTGACGAGCACCTGCGGGCCCTTCGGGCCGCGGCGCACCTCCAGCACGAACGCCTTGACGTTCTGGCCGATGCGGTAGTGCTCGACCGGCGACTGCTCGGTCGTGGCGAGGATGGCCTCCGCCTTGCCCAGGTCGAGGATGATCGCCCGCGGTTCCACCCGGTTGACCGTCCCGGTGATGAGGTCGCCCTCGCGGCTCGCGAACTGGTCGTAGACCACGTCGCGCTCGGCCTCGCGGAGGCGCTGCAGGACGACCTGCTTCGCCGTCTGTGCGCCGATCCGTCCGAACGCGTCCTGGCCCAGCTGCTCGGTGACGATCTCCTCGCCGATCGCGGCGTCGGGCTTGATCGCCCTCGCATCGTCGAGCGTGAGCTCCGTCAGCGGGTCCTCCACGACGGCGACGACGAGACGCTCACGCGTGACGAGCATCTCGCCGCGCTCCGGGTCGATCCGGACGCGCACATCCTCGTTGCCGGGGATCCGGCGGTAGGCAGACTCGATGGCGTCGGAGATCGTGAGGATCAGGTGCTCCCGGGGAACGCCCTTCTCGGCGTTGAGCTGGAGGAGGGCGCCCACGAAATCGCGGCTCATGCGGTCCACCTCCCACAATCATGTTCGACCAACGGCGGCCGTCCCGGCCGACCGAAAGAAAAACGTGGGGGTCACCCACGTCATGGAGCGGCGCGGTCGAAGTTGGCGAGAGTATACCGCACGCGGGCCGAGCCTCCCGGGCGCGACACGGGACGGGTGCCCGGTGCGGATGGGCAACGGCCCGGTGCGCGCGGGCACCGGATGCGGCGCCGTCAATTGTGCGGCGGCCGCGCACCGCGCCGCCGCGGGGGCGGCTATGCGCCCGCCGCGCCCGCCCCGATCTCCGCCGCCACGCTGCCCGGGGCCGGGTAGCGCCGCTCGACGTACTCCTCCAGGAGCCCGATGAAGCGGGCCACGATGTCGTCGCCCCGGTAGGTCGCGAAGAGCTTCCCGTCGACGAAGACCGGCGCCACGGGCTCCTCGAACGTGCCCGGCAGGCTGATCCCGATATCCGCGTGCTTGCTCTCGCCCGGCCCGTTCACCACGCAGCCCATGACCGCGACACGCAGCTCCTCCACGCCGGGATGGAGCTCCCGCCAGGCCGGCATGCGCTCCTTGAGGTGGGCCGTGATGTCGCGGGCCATCTCCTGGAAGAAGACCGAGGTCGTGCGCCCGCAGCCCGGGCACGCGCTCACCTGGGGCATGAAGCTCCGCAGGCCGAGCGATTGGAGCACCTGCTGGGCGACCTCGACCTCGAGCTCGCGACCCGCGCCGGGCTCGGGCGTCAGGGAGACCCGGATGGTGTCCCCGATCCCCTCGCTGAGGAGGACGCTGAGGCCCGCCGTCGAGGCGACGATCCCCTTCATGCCCATCCCGGCCTCCGTGAGGCCCAGGTGGAGCGGGTAGTCGCATTGCGCGGCGAGGCGCCGATAGACGTCGACGAGGTCGCGGACGCCGGAGACCTTGGCGCTCACGATGATCCGGTCGTGGCCGAGGCCGGTCTCCTCGGCCAGCTCGGCCGACCGAAGAGCCGAGGCGAGCATCGCGTCGATCATCACGTCGCGGCTGTCGCGCGGCTCGGCGAGCGCCGCGTTCGCCTCCATCATCGAGGTCAGGAGGGCCGGGTCGAGCGATCCCCAGTTCACGCCGATCCGGACGGGCCGGTCGTGCTCGATCGCGACCCGCACGATCGTCTGGAAGTTGTCGTCGTGGCGCTTCGCGCCCACGTTGCCGGGGTTGATCCGGTACTTCGCCAGCGCCCGGGCGGTCTCCGGGTAGTCGACCAGGAGCTGGTGCCCGTTGTAGTGGAAGTCGCCGACGATCGGCGTCTCGAAGCCGAGGTCGCGGACCTTGCGCACCATCTCCGGCACGGCGGCCGCGGCGGCATCCGTGTTCACGGTGACCCGGACCAGCTGCGACCCGGCCGCTGCGAGCCGGACAACCTGCAGCGCCGTCGCGTCGGCGTCGGCCGTGTCCGTGTTCGTCATCGACTGCACGACCACGGGGTGGGCGCCCCCGACGAGCACGCCCCCCACGTCGACCGATGGCGTGGGCCGCCGCCGCGGTCGGAGCGCGTCCGCTCCCGTCACGGGGTCCCGCCGCC
This sequence comes from uncultured Chloroflexia bacterium, assembly GCA_963850035.1. Lineage (GTDB taxonomy): Bacteria > Chloroflexota > Limnocylindria > Limnocylindrales > CSP1-4 > CTSoil-043. The sequence continues at coordinate 18,561 of CAWKJP010000002.1, forward strand.
CACCTGGCGGGCAATGTCGAAGTACGTGATCCAGATCAGGAACCCGAACAGGAAGGCGAACCCGACGAGGTAGGTGAGGCGCTCGACAGAGACGGCCGTCTGGGACGACACCCCTCGCCCGCGCACGCCCGCCCGCCGCATGAGCGCGGATCCGCGCGACAGGATGGACTTCAGCAGGAGCACGAGGATGCGACCGCCGTCGAGCGGCGGGAAGGGCAGGATGTTGACGAGGGCGAGGTTGGCCGAGAGCAGTCCGGCAAGGTAGAGGGTGAAGATCGGCCCGAGCTGCCAGAAGACATCGCCGACCTGGACCGCGATGCCGACCGGCCCCGTGACCGGCGGCGCCTGGGTCGGGTTCGAGGCGACCGAGGTGACAAGCGAGGCGAGGCCGTCGATGATCAGGCGGAACGCGCTCACGGTCCACGACGCGCCGGCCGAGATCGCGGCCACCGGGTCGCGCCCGGCGTATGCGCCGGAGAAGCTGAGGCCGGCCCCGCGGATCCCGAGCGCGCCCTGCGTCGCCGCCTCGTCGGGGGCACGCAGGGTGACCGCGACGTTCCGCTCGGTGCCGTCGACGCCGCGGACGAGGAGCGTGACTGCCTGGCCGGCGCGGTCACGGAGGGCCGAGATCGCGGCCTGCCCTGCCTGCGGGCTGGGCAGGAGGTCGAAGGTCTTCCCATCGATGGCGAGGATCGTCTCGCCGGACCGCAGCCCGGCGGCGTCCGCCGGAGACCCGGCGACGACCTCGTTGAACACGAGTCCGCCCTGCGGCGTCGCGAGCCAGGCGATCCCCGTAAAGATCACGAACGCAAGCAGGAGGTTCATGCCCACGCCGGCGAGCAGGACCAGGACCTTCTTCGGGAGGCCCGCAACGGTGAAGGAGCGCGGGTCGTCGGAGTCGCCGTCCTCGCCCTCCAGCCGCACGAAGCCGCCGACCGGCAGCCAGTTCAGCGTGTACAGGGTCTCGCCGCGATCCCGCAGGACCTTCGCCCGGGGCGGGAACCCGATGCCGAACTCGTGGACGCGGATCCCAAAGAGGCGCGCCAGCACGAAGTGGCCGAGCTCGTGGATCACGACCAACGAGCACAGGATGAATACGAAGAGGAGGATCGTGATCGCCCCCTGGAAGAT
>CAWKJP010000003.1:0-54764 GCA_963850035.1 uncultured Chloroflexia bacterium
GGCCGGCCGACCCCGGACACCGGCGGCGCACTGATCCCGGACGCGGCGGGCACGGAGCTGCCGCACGCCGAGCCGCACGACGCACCACAACAACAACCCGACACCGACCAGCTGACGCTCTTCACGTGAGGCCATGACAAGCCAGAAACCCGCGACCAACGACACGCCGCTCCGCATCATCCCGCTCGGCGGGGTGGGGGAGATCGGCAAGAACATGTACGTGTTCGAGTACGGCGACGACATCGTCGTCATCGACTGCGGCCTGATGTTCCCCGACGAGGAGATGTTCGGGATCGACCTCGTCATCCCCGACATCTCGTACCTCAAGGACAACCGCGCGAAGGTCCGCGCGTTCCTCATCACGCATGCCCACGAGGACCACGTCGGGGCCCTGCCCTACGTGCTCCCGGAGTTCCCCGGCGTCCCCGTCTACGCCTCGATCCTGGCCCGCGGGCTCCTGGGCAACAAGATCAAGGAGCACAAGCTCCACAACAACCCGCTGATCGGCCTCGAGCCCGGCGACGAGGTCCGGATCGGGCCGTTCACCGTCGTCCCGTTCCGGATCGGGCACTCGATCCCGGACGCGATGGGGATCGCCCTGCGGACGCCGGTCGGCACGGTCGTCCACACGGGCGACTTCAAGTTCGACCACACGCCGGTCGACGGCAGGCTCTCGGACTTCCACATCCTCGCCAAGCTCGGCGAGGAGGGCGTGATCTGCCTGCTCTCGGACTCGACGCGGGCCGAGAACCCGGGCTACACGCCGTCCGAGCGGACCGTCGGCGACGCGTTCCGCGAGATCATGGAGCCGCTCGACGGCCGGGTCATCGTGGCCACGTTCGCGAGCAACATCGCCCGGGTCCAGCAGGTGCTCGACGCCGCGGCAAGCTTCAACCGCAAAGTGGCCGTCATCGGCCGCTCCATGGAGCAGAACTTCCGGATCGCCAGCGATCTCGGGTACCTGACCTACGACTCCGACCGGATCGTCGCCAAGGACCGGATCGGCGACGTCGCGCCCGACAAGCTCGTCATCTGCACGACCGGCGCCCAGGGAGAGCCGATGGCCGGGCTGGCCCGGATGGCCAACCGGGACCACCGCTTCGTGGAGATCCAGCCGGGCGACACCGTGATCGTCTCCGCCAGCCCCATCCCGGGCAACGAGGAGTACGTCTCGCGGACCATCGACAACCTCTTCAAGGCCGGCGCCAACGTGTACTACCACGCGATCAAGCGTGCGCACGTCTCCGGGCACGCCAGCCAGGAGGAGCTCAAGCTGATGCTCGGCCTGACGAAGCCGCGCTACTTCATCCCGATGCACGGCGAGTTCCGGATGCAGGTCCAGCACGGCCGGCTGGCGATCGAGACCGGCGTCGCGGCCGAGAACGTCTTCATCATCGAGAACGGGATGCCGATCGAGATCCTCGCCGACGGGAGCGCCCGGCGGGGCGCTCCGGTGACGGCGGGCTACGTCTACGTCGACGGCCTCTCGGTGGGAGAGGTCGGGGAGATCGTGCTGCGCGATCGCCGCGCGCTCGCCAACGACGGGATGTTCATGGTCGTCGTCACGGTCGACAAGCAGACCGGGGCGGTCATCGGGCAGCCGGAGGTGATCACGCGCGGCTTCGTCCACCTCAACGAGAAGGACCCGATCATGGCCGAGGCGATCCGCCGCGTCGTGACCTCCATCGAGAACCCGGGCAGCCATATCAGCGAGGTCGCGCTCCTCAAGAGCCAGATCAAGGACGGCGTCTCGCGGTTCCTGTACGAGCAGACGAAGCGGCGGCCGATGGTCTTCCCGGTCGTCGTCGAGGTCTAGGTGGCGACCCGTCGCCGTCCTCCCGCCGCGCGCCCCCGGACTCGGGCGCCCCGTCGCCGGTCGCCCGGCGCGGGACTTCCGCGACTCTCGCCGGAGGTCACTCGCTCCCTGGTGGCGGTGGTCCTGCTCGTGCTCGGCGCGGTGATCCTGATCGGGCTCGTCTTCCAGGGTCGCGGCGCCCTCACCGACTGGATCCTGAACGTGATCGCGCCATGGTTCGGCTCGGGCCGCTGGCTTCTTCCCCTGGTCCTGATCGGCCTCGGGGTGTGGCTCGAGCGGGCGGGAGGCGTGCGAGCCGGTTGGTTGCGGACGCTCGCCGGGTCGGCCGTCGCGTACGCGGCGATCCTGGCCCTGATCGCGCTCCTCGTGGACGGCGGAATGCTCGGCGGGCGGTCCGGCGGCCGGATCGGCGGCGCGCTCGCCTCCTTCGTCAGCGGTCTCGTGAGCCAGCCGGGCGCGTTCATCGTCTTCGTGGGAATTCTCCTCGCCGGGCTCGTGGTTGCCCTGGACCGGCCGATGGGTGCGCTGCTCGCACCGTTCGGGCGGGGAGCGCGGGGCCTCGGCAGCGCGCTTGCGGCGCCCGCGGCATCGGCCGGGGCCGCGGCGATCGAGCAGGCCCGCCGCGCCCGGGTCGATTCCCAGCCGGCCCCGAGCGGTGCGTCGACCGTGCGCGACGGGCGCAGCGCCCGTGATGCCGCGCGGCCCGAGATTCCATCGCCGTTCGAGCAGCCCGCCCAGGTGTCGTCCGTCTTCGCCGGGCCGCCGCCGGCCCCGATCACCGGGGAGCGGATGACGCTCTTCCCGGACGGAGCGTCGACGGCGCCCGGTCGCGTGGCGGTGGCGGAGGGCGGTCGTCTGGCAGGTGCTGGTCCGGATGCCGGGGGTGGCGGCGTCGCCGCGCCTGTTCGCCGCGAGTACCGGCTCCCGCCGATGACGCTGCTCGAGGATGCGGCGCCCCGGGCGTCGAACGTGGGGATGGACCACGCCCGGAACGCCAAGATCATCGAGGGCAAGCTCGCGAGCTTCAACATCCCCAGCCGGGTCACGCGCTGGAACGCCGGCCCGGTCGTCACGCAGTACGAGGTGGAGCCGGACCCGTCGATCAAGGTGAGCCGGATCGAGGGCCTCTCGGACGACCTCGCGATGGCGCTCGCCGCCCGGACGATCCGGATCGAGGCGCCGATCCCGGGCAAGACCGTGGTCGGCCTCGAGATCCCGAACATGGACTTCAACGTGGTCGCGATCCGGCGGATCCTGGAAGATCCCGAAGTGCTGGCGCTCCCCTCGAAGATCGCCTTCGCGCTGGGCCGCGACGTGGCCGGGCACGCGCGCGCCGCCGACCTCGCGCGGATGCCGCACCTGCTCATCGCCGGCGCCACCGGCTCCGGCAAGAGCGTGATGGTCAACGCCCTGATCACGAGCCTGCTCATGCGGGCAACCCCCGACGAGGTCCGGCTCATCCTCGTCGACCCGAAGCGTGTCGAGCTCGCCGACTACAACGGGATGCCGCACCTGCTGGTCCCCGTGATCACCGAGGTCGACCGCGCCCGCGCGGCCCTCAAGTGGGCGGTCAGCGAGATGGAGATGCGCTTCCGGAAGTTCGCCGGGGCCACCGCCCGCAACATCGACTCGTACAACGAGACCCGGGTCGACCCGGCGGACCGGCTGCCCTACATCGTGATCATCGTGGACGAGCTCGCCGACCTCATGATGCGCGACGGCCGGACCGTCGAGGACCCCATCGTCCGGCTGGCCCAGAAGGCCCGCGCGACCGGCATCCACCTGGTGCTCGCCACGCAGCGCCCATCCGTGAACGTCGTGACGGGGCTCATCAAGGCCAACTTCCCGAGCCGGATCGCGTTCGCCATGGCATCCCAGATCGACTCGCGGACGATCCTCGACGCGCCCGGCGCGGAGGATCTCATCGGCCGCGGCGACATGCTCTTCCAGCCGTCGGACCTTCCGCGCCCGATCCGCCTCCAGGGCGTCTTCGTGGCGGACCGCGAGATCCGGGCCGTCACCGCCCATTGGCGCGCCGAGGCCGAGCCGCACTACGACCTGGGGATCATCGAGGACGACGAGGACTCCACGGGATCGGTGGAGGATGTGGCCGACGACGACGCCGACCGGCTCCTCCACGAGGCCGTGGGCGTTGTCCAGGAATACGATCGCGCCTCTGCGTCGCTCCTGCAGCGACGGCTCAAGATCGGGTACGCCCGGGCCGCCCGGATCATCGACCAGCTCGAGGCGCGCGGCTACATCGGGTCGTTCGACGGCTCGAACGCCCGCCCCGTCCTGCGTCGCGAGGCGAGCGCCGGTGTCGCCCCCGTGGACGCCGACGACGGGGACGATCGGTGACGACCCGCAATCACGCCCGCCCCGTCGGAGCGGAGCAGGATCGCGAGCCGCTCGGCGAACGCCGTCCCGGCGCGGGCGCGGACCCCCTCGGGGAGCGCCTCGTGGCGGCGCGAGAGGCGCGAGGCATCGACCTCCTCCGCGCGGAGCGCGAGACGAAGATCCGGCGCACGTACCTGGCCGCCCTGGAACGGGGCGACTACGCCGCGCTGCCGGGCGCGGTCTACGTCCGCGGCTTCCTGCGCAACTACGCCGCGTACCTCGGCCTCGACCCGGAGGAGGCCGTCGCGCACTGGCATCGCGACGCCCCCGCGGGCGTGCCCGAGCCTGCGATCGTCATGCCGCAGGCGCTGACCGTGCCGCGCAAGGGCCTCGTCCTCAGCTCGGGCGTCGTGGTGGCCGCAGTGGTCACGCTCGTCGTCCTCGCGATCCTCGCGTACATCGGCTTCCAGCTGATCCGGTTCTCGGAGCCGCCCCCGCTCAGCGTCGTCGACCCGCCGACTGCCGTCACCGAGGTGGCGGAGACCGCGACCACCTACACGCTTCGCGGCGTCACGGTCGCGGGCGGTCTCGTGACGATCGAGGCGCCCGGGCGGGATCCCCTCAACCTGACCGCGGGCGGCGACGGCAGCTGGCTGGCGACCGTCGACCTCCGTCGCGGCAAGAACCAGTTCGACGTGAGCGCGGTCGATCCGAAGACCGGAAAGGCTGCCGACCAACCGATCCGGCTGCTCATCACCGTGCCGTTCAGCCCGGTCGTCGCCCCGACGCTCGCGGTGGATTCGCCGGCCGACGGCGCCACGTTCCAGAACGGGGCGATTCCCGTCGCCGGCCACGCGACCGACGCCACGACCGTGAGCGTGACCGCGGCCTACCTCGGCCCGCCGCCGGGCGCGCCGCCGGCGCCCTCCGCCACGCCGGCACGAGCATCGGCGAGTCCCGCCGCGCCGGCCCGGACGCCGGCACCCGTCGCGCCGGTTGTCGCGACACCGGCAGACGACGGGTCGTTCTCGGCGAACCTCGACCTCACGGCGGGCCGCTGGGCACTCACCATCGTCGCGAAGAGCGACCAGGGCAAGACCACCGCGCTCACGCGCAACGTGAGCGTCGTCTACCAGGGCGTGAACCTCGTGGTCTCCGTCTCGGGCGGCCGGGCGTGGCTCAAGGTGTGGGTCGACGGCGTGCTCTCGACGACGACCGGGAGCGGCGGCCTTGTCGTCAACGATGGGCAGACGCTGACCTTCACCGGCACGACCTCGGTCGAGGTGCGGACGGGCAACCCCGGCGTGACGTCGTTCACGCTCAACGGCACGAGCCTGGGGAGCCTGGGCTCGAACGGCTCCCCGGGGACGTGGCTGTTCCAGCCGCCCAGCCCACCCAAGCAGACGAACCGGACCTGAGTCCGACGATGGCCGAGGCGGGACTGCGCCAGCTCGCGGAGCGCCTCCAGGCCATCTGCCTGGATGCCGGCCTCACCGTCGCGACCGCGGAGTCCTGCACGGGCGGGCGGGTGGCCGACGCGCTGACCGACGTGGCGGGCTCGTCGGGCTACGTCCGGGGAGGGGTGGTGGCCTACGCGGATGCGGTCAAGCGCGAGATGCTCGGCGTGCCGTCGGGCGTGATCGAGCAGCACGGCGCGGTCAGCGCCCAGGTGGCCCGTGCGATGGCGGCGGGCGCGCGATCGCGGCTCGGCGTGGACCTCGCGGTTGCGATCACGGGGATCGCCGGGCCGTCCGGTGCGACGCCCGGCAAGCCGATCGGCCTGACCTACGTGGCCCTCGCCGACCCGTCCGGGATCGAGATCCGCCGATTCGCCTGGTCGGGGGACCGCGAGGCGAACAAGACGGCAAGCGCCCGCGCCGCGCTGGAGCTCCTCGTCGAGCGTGCGGCCGCGGTCGCGCTCGCCATGCGCACCCGGCCGGGCGCGGCGGAGCCCGTGGGCGCGAGGGGGCCGGGCGACGCCGGCTGACGGACAGGCGCACCCGCGATCGGCATACTTGGCGCAACGACTGCAGGGCCCCGGCGTGCGCGTCGGGCGACACGGAGGAACCGATGGCTGGCGAGTTCTCCTTCGACGTGGTCTCGGAGTTCGACGCCCAGGAGCTGCGGAACGCGCTGGACCAGGTCCGGCGCGAGATCGCCACGCGCTTCGACTTCAAGGGCGCGACCGCGGAGATCACCCAGGAGAAGGACGCCCTCGCGATCCTGGCCGACTCCGAGCTCCGCGCGAAGTCCATTCGCGAGCTCGTCGAGACCAAGGCCGTCCGCCGGAACCTCTCCCTCAAGATCTTCGACTGGGGGCCGATCGAGCAGGCCGGCGGGATGAAGGTTCGCCAGCACGTCGGCCTCCGCAGCGGGCTCCCGGACGATCTCGCCCGGAAGGTCACGAAGATCCTGCGGGACGAATTCCCGAAGGCGAAGGGTCAGATCCAGGGAGACGCGGTGCGGGTCAGCGCCAAGAGCAAGGATGATCTCCAGAAGGTGATCACCCGCCTGCGCGAGCTCGACGAAGCCGTTCCGCTCCAGTTCTCCAACTACCGCTAGGAAAGGGACATCCGTGACCGGCACACCGCGGACGGCAGGCCGCCTCATCGCCGACGCCCTCGCCGCGGCCGGGGTCAGGGTCGCATACACCGTCCCGGGAGAGAGCTTCCTGCCCCTCCTGGACGGCCTCGTGGGCGCCGGCATCCGGGTCGTCGCCACGCGCCACGAAGGGGGCGCCGCGTTCATGGCGGCGGCCTCCGCTGCGCTCAGCGGCCACCCGACCGCCGTGCTCGCGACCCGGGCCGTCGGCGCGGCGAACCTGGCGATCGGCCTCCACGTCGCCCACGCGGATTCGCTCCCCGTGATCGCCCTGGTCGGCCAGGTGGAGCGGTCCGTTCGTGGCCGGGAGGCGTTCCAGGAGGTGGACCTGGCGGCCACCATCGGCGGGTACTGTCGCTGGTCCCGCGAGGTTCGCGACGTCGCTGCCCTGCCGGGGATCATCGACGAGGCGCTGCGGCGCGCAACGGGCAGCCGGCCGGGTCCGGTCCTGCTCTCGCTTCCCGAGGATCTCCTCGCCGAGGTGGTGGGCGACGCGCCCGCTCGCACGGGGACCTCGAGCCCGGTGACGCCTTCCAGAATGGCGCCGCCGGACCCGGTCCTGGTGCGCCGGGTTCTCCATCTTCTCCTCGATGCCGAGCGGCCGGTGATCCTGGCAGGAGGCGGCGTCCTGCGCTCGCGCGCGACCGCGGACCTCGTCCGGCTCGCCGAGTTCGTGGACGTGCCGGTCATCGCGGCGTGGCGCCGGCCGGACGTCTTCCCGAACGACAACCCACGGTACCTGGGGATGAGCGGGTACTTCGCCGCCGGGACGATCCGCCGGCGGCTGGAGGAGGCGGACGCGATCCTCGTGCTCGGCTGCCGCCTCAACGAGGTGGCGACCTACGGGTATGCCATCCCGGGCCCGGAAACTCGCTGGGCTCACGTCGACGTGGAGCCGCTCGGCTCGCGTCCGGGCCTCGCCGCGCCGACCATCGCGCTTGCGGCCGACGCACGCACGTTCCTGCGGGAGGCGCGGCGCGTCCTGGGGGCGGGCGTGCTGGACGCCGCGGGCCTCGAGCGCCGCAAGGCTGGGATGGCCGCCGACCGCGCTGCGTTCGAGGAGGCCCGGCGCGTCGACAACGAGCCGTGGGACGGCCCGGGCATCCACCCCGGCCGCATCGTCGCGACGCTCAACCGGGTGCTCTCGCCGGACACGATCGTCACGACCGACGCGGGCAACTTCGGAGGGTGGGCGGCCCGCGGCCTGGTCATGCGCAGGCCGGGCACCTTCCTCGGCTCCACGGCCGGCGCGATGGGCTTCGCGATCCCCGCGGCGGTGGCGGCCTCGCTCGCCGGGCCGGGCCGGCCGGTCGTGGCGCTGGCCGGCGACGGCGGCGCGGCCATGACGATCGCGGAGCTCGAGACCGCGATTCGCGAGGGTGTCCACCCGGTGGTGCTCGTCTTCGACAACGAGCAGTACGGCACGATCCACGACCACCAGGTCCGACGCGGCCTGGCCCCGGTCGGAACCGACCTCGGCCCGGTTGACTGGGCCGCGGTCGCGGAGGGATACGGCGCCCTCGGTGCCCGCGTCGACCGCGACGATGAGTTCGAGGGTGCCCTTCGAACGGCGCTCGCCGCGACCCTCCCGACGGTCCTCCACCTCGTCCTGGACCGGCGCTGGGCGTCCGTCGACCGGATCGGGGATGCCGAGCCCGTGGACGTTCGGACGGCTGCCGAGCCGGAGCCAGAGCCCGAGCCGGAGATCGAGCCGGATCTCGGGCTGGAGCCCGCGATATCCGAGCCCACTGGAGCCGAGCCCGAACGGGAGCCCGCAGCATTCGAGGCCGCGGCAGTCGCGCCGGCCGAGGTCGAGGCCCAGCCTGCGACGATCGCGGAGCCCGAGATCGAGCCCGACCTCGCCGCCCCGACCGAGCCGGAGGCGGCGGCTGTCGCCGAGCCCGCTGAGGTCATCGAGCCGGCGCCCGCGCCGGAGGAGGCGGGGGTCGCCGAGCCCGTGCCGGAGCCGGAGCCGGAGGGAGTCGTCGAGCCGGAGCCCGCGGCGGAGCTCGCCGAGCTGACATCGCAGGGCGTCGCGGACGCGGCAGCCGTGGACGAGCCTGAGCCGGATGGGGACGCGGTCCTCGAGGCAGTCTCCGCGACCGATCCCGGGACGCCAGCGGCGTCGTGATTCACCGCGACGCCGCGGAGATCGGCGCCGGCCTGGAGCCCGCACGGCCGGCCCGGCCGATCCCGTCGGGCGAGCGGATCCACGTCATCGGCGCCGGCGGTGCTGCCGCGGCGGCCGCGTGCCTCCTCGCGCACGATGTCGGCGCGCGCGCGTCGGGCTGCGATGCGGGCGGCCCCTCCCCGTATACGCCGCCGCTGGAGGACGCCGGGATCCACCTGAGCTGGACGCACGCGCCCGAGCACGTGGCGCAGGCGGGATCGGGCATCGTGGACCGCATCGCCGTCACGAAGGCGCTCACGTCGGTGTACCCCGACCATCCCGAGCTCCTCGCGGCACGGTCCGCGGGAATCCCCGCCACGAGCGTCCAGCAGCTGATCGCGGACGCGGTGGCGACGCGAGGCGCGTCCCTGGTCGGCGTGGCGGGCACGCATGGGAAATCCACGACCACGGGCTGGCTCCTCCACCTGCTCGCGCTCGCCGGGCTCGACCCATCGGGGTTCGTGGGCGCCCTGCTCCCGGCGACGCTGGTCGCCGGCCCGCGCCCGTCGACCGTCCGCCTCGGCGCCGGCCGCCACTTCGTGGTCGAGGCCGACGAGTACGCGGGCAACTTCGACGCCTACCGCCCGGCGATCGGGGCCCTCACCAACGCCGACTGGGACCACCCGGACGTGTTCGCGGACCGTGCCGCGGTCGTCGCGGCGTTCATCGCCTGGATCCGCCAGTTCGACGGGGGAGGGGACGCCCCGGTGCTGGTCGCCAACGCCGGCGATCCCGGCGTCCGCGAGGTGCTCGACGGCCTGCGTGACTGGAACGGCCGGCTCGTCGCCGTGCAGGTCGTCGACGCCGGCGATGATCCCCGGGCGGCGATTGCCGCCCTCGCGGCCAGGTTTGCCACGGCGCGAGGGCCGGCCTCCGGAATCGCCGGGCGCTGGAGCGTGACGGGAGCGGGCGAGGGGAGGCTCGAGATCGCGGGCCTCTCGCCGCGTGGCACCGTCCCTGCTCGTGTCGGGCTTCCCGGGCGTCACAACGCCGCGAACGGCCTCGTTGCGGCAGGAGCGGCCCGTGCCGCCGGCGCGGGCGCGGATGCCATCGTCGACGGCCTCGAATTCCTTTGACGGCGTGGGCCGTCGCATGGAGGTCAAGGGCGAGATCGACGGGGTTGTCGTCCTCGACGACTACGGGCACCATCCCACCGCGATGGCCGCGACCTTCGCGGCCGTGGCCGATCGGTACCCCGGCCGGCGGCTGTGGGCCGTCTACGAGCCGCTGACGTTCCACCGCACCGCCGCGATGCTCGGCGAGTTCGCGGACGTCCTCGCCCGGGCGGATCGCGTGGCGATCGCCCAGATCCACGCCGGCCGCGACCCCGACACGACGATCGCCTCCGCGGCTGCGCTCGCGGACGCCGTGAACGCCCGGGGCGGGGCGCCCGCGTCGGCTCCAGGCTCGGTCGAGGCGACCGCGGACTGGCTGGTCCCGCGCGTGGAGCGCGGCGACGTCGTCCTCGTGATGGGCGGCGGCAGGTCGTACGTGATCGCCGAGCGGCTTCTCGCCGGCCTTCGCGCGCGGTCCGCGGCCGAACGCCCTGCCGGATCGCTGGATCGATGACCGACCAGCCGGACCGAGCCGATGACGACCCGCGCGATCGCCTTGCGGCTGCCCTCGACGCGCTGACGCTCGCCGACCTCCCGGGCCTCGCGGCGGCGTGGACGCCGGACCTCCGCGACGACCTCCACGCCGCGGACCTCATCCTCTCCGAGCATGAGCGCCGTGACCTCACCCACGTCGTCGGGCCCCTCCTGGACCGCATCCCATTGCTCGGGGCGGTGGTCGAGGAATCCGACGATCTCGCGCCGCACGACCGGGCAGGCGGGGAGGCGGCGCTCGAGGTCATCGAGGGAGCCGTGATGGCGATCCATGCCGCGGACCTGCTGCCACCCGAGCGGCGCGCCCGGCTCTCGGCGCCATGGCGAGCGGCGCGGTCAGCGAGCGGCAGGAGCCTGCCGCTCGAGGGGTAGCGTCACGAGCCTCGGGTGGTCCTCGGTCGCGCCCGTGGCGTCCCGGGCTCAGCGCCGCCGCGCGTCCTCGCCGGTGACCCCGTGTTCGGTGAGCACCGCCGCGAGGCCCTCGAGATCTTCGACGGTGACGTAGAGCGCGGGGACCCGCAGGCGGCCAAGGTGGACCGGATCGCGGAAGTCCACGCGCACGCCGCCCCGCGGCGAGCCGCCGAAGGTCACGTCACGGTGCCGGATGCTCATGCGAACGCCGATCGCCGTGATCCAGAGCCACGGGCCCTCGATCCGCCACGACGCGATGTTGGCGAGCGGCGTGCGAACGCGGAAGCGGCCGAAGCGCGCGTCGAAGGCGTCGTCCACGTCGACGAACGCGTTCCCGTCCCGGACCCCGAAGAGGCGCAGGAGCGGGCGCGACCGCCGACCGACGCGCGTGGGAAAGTGCCGGGCCGCCATCTCGCGGGCAGCCTAGCCGATGTCCGGCATCACGGCGCCGGCGACGCAAGCGTCCGGCGCATCGAGCGTCCGACTCCAGGCGGCGGGATCGGCTCTCCGCTCCCTCGACGGTGAAACCGTCGGCCACCCGGCAAGGGCGAAGGACCGGTGAGGTCCGGCGGCCGCCCTCAGGTCGCGTCCGCTGCCGCGCCGTTCGCGGCCAGGCCGTCCACTGCCAGGCCGTCCACGACGCGGACACCCGGGAGCGTGAGCAGGATCTGCGGCGGGGCGATGACCTTCCACGTCCGGCTGCCGCCTCCAAGGACGATCCGCGCTCGCGCCATGACGCGGGCATCGATCCAGAGCGGGAGGTCACCCGGGAGGCCGAACGGCGTGACGCCGCCGATCTCCATCCCGGTCAGCGCCCGCGTCTCGTCAGCCGTCGCGAACGACGCCCTTCGCGTCCCCAGGAGCGCGCGCACGACGCGGTTGACGTCCAGGCGATGGGGCGCAAGGACGACGCACGCGGCGTACCGGCGAGGCTCGGCCTTGCCGGCGATGACGATCGTGTTCGCGGAGTCCGCCGGGTCGAAGCCGTAGGCGGCGCAGAACGCCGCGGTGTCGGCAAGCGCCGGATCGCAGGGGAACAGCTCGTAGGGAACCCCGGATCCTGCGAGCGCGCGCTGGAGCCGGACGCGGTCGAGGTCGGCGTCCACGGCCGGCGAGCGGTGGACTGCGGGCGTCGGAAGCCCGTCAGGCGACGGGGACGACGTGCTTCCCATCGCGACCGCGCCCGAGGTCGCCGCGGACCGCAGCGGCCCCGTGCTCCGACGACCACGACGCCACGGCAACGCGGAGGGCGATCGAATCCGGGCGGACGGTGAGCCGGTTGCCGGTCCGGACGTCGCGGTCGAGAAGGTCGATGGTCCCGCGATAGGCCGGCGAGACGTTGGCGAGCAGCTTTCCCGACGGGTAGACGTCGAAGTAGCCGTCCGTGGAGATGACGATCAACGCCTCGGGCGTGGTGAACCTGGTTCGAGCCATGGGGTTGTGTCCGATCCTGGGCGCGCCTCGAGCCACGGGAATGGCGGCTCGGGCAGCCTCAGGGTAGCACCGCGGCTTCGCGAGCCTTCCCGCCACCGGGCGCGACTCGCCCTTGATCAGGCGGGCCGCAGGTCCGACTATCGACCCGGAGGTGCCTCATGACCGTCGCGGCGCAACCATTCGCGGGCTTCACGCCCGACGCGATCCAGTTCCTGACCGACCTCACCCAGAACAACGACCGCGCCTGGTTCCAGCCCCGGAAGGCCGACTACGAGCGGCTGCTGAAGGAGCCGCTCGAACGACTCTGCGTCGCGCTGGGCGATCAGCTTGCGGCCCGTGGCATCCCGCTGGATGCGGATCCGAAGCGCTCACCCTTCCGGATCTATCGGGACACGCGCTTCAGCAGGGACAAGTCGCCATACAAGACGCACCTCGGCGCGAGCTTCCCGTGGGTCGAGGAGCCGGACGGGGCCGGTGGTCCGGTCGATGCGGGCGCGCACGGCAATGGCGGCTACTTCAACTTCCAGCCTGGCGAGATGTACGCCGGTGGTGGGATGTGGGTGGCCGAGAAGCCGCGCCTCGACGCCCTGCGACGGGCGATCGTGGACGACCCGGATCGCGTCCGCGCGGCGCTCGAGGAACCGGCGTTCGTCGCCTGGTTCGGCGGCGTCCATCCGCACGAATCGCTCAAGCGAGTCCCGGCCGGCTGGCCGCCGGATCACCCGATGGCCGAGATGTTCCGCTGGAAGGACGTCGTTTTCGGGCGCCGGCTGTCGGATGCGGAGGTGTGCTCGCCGGGGCTGCCCGACCTGCTCGCCGACGGCTACGCGGCTGCGCTTCCCATCTTCCGTTTCCTCGCGACCCTGCGATAGGCGACCAGCGAGTGGCAACCGCTCCCCGCGCGTTCGTCCTGCGCCACACGCGTCTGCGAACCGTGCCGGGACTCGAGGAGATCCGCCTGCACCTCGCCGACGAGGCGCTGCCGCTGATGCACGCGGTCCAGGTCGAGACGGGCGACCCCGATGCCGCGCTTCCGTTCTGGGCGTTCGCGTGGGGCGGGGGGCTCGCGCTGGGCCGCTACCTGCGGGAGCACCCGGAGGCCGTGGCGGGTCGGCGCGTCTACGACCTGGCGTCGGGCTCCGGGCTCTGCGCGATCGCCGCGATGGGAGCCGGCGCCGCCCACGCGATCGGCGGCGGACATCGACCCGTTCGCCACGGCGGCGATCCTCCTCAACGCGCGCGCCAACCGCCGCCGCGTGACCGCGATCTGTCGTGACGTCCTCGACGACGAGCCACCCGACGTCGACGTGATCCTGGCCGGCGACTGCTGGTACGAGGCCGGCCTCGCGGCGCGCGTGCTCCCGTGGCTGCTCCGCGCCCGGGACCGGGGGGTCGACGTCCTGGCCGGCGATCCCGGCCGGCGCTACCTGCCCGCCGCCGGCCTCGTGGAGCTCGCCAGGTACGACGTCCGGACGACGACTGACCTCGAGGACCTGGCGCTCAAGCAGGGCCGGGTGTATGCCGTGCTGCCGTCCCGCGACCGGTCGTAGCCAGGTCGACCCGTCGCGCTCAGGCCCTTCCCACGGCTCGAACGGCGGGCGAGGTTCGCTCGGGTGCCCAGCGCAGCGCGAGGAGACGCGTCGCGTCGTCGAGGTCGATGTCCGCGGCGACCGCGCCCACGGCGCCGTACGCCATGCGCGCGACGAGCTCGCCGTCCGGGGCGACGATGCAGGTCGCCGATCCCTGGTCCGGTCCGGCCACGTTCGACGTCGCGACGAAGACGGTGTTCTCCAGTGCACGGCACATCAACGCCTTCTCGTGGTAGGGGTTCGAGGCATCGCACCAGCGGCTCGGGAGCGAGCCATCGTCCGTTGTGACGAAGTGCGGGACGAAGATCACCTGGGCGCCGGCAAGGACCAGCGAGCGCGAGATCTCCGGGTAGCGGAACGCCTCGTGGCAGATGGCGATCCCGAACGTCACGCCCGCGGCCGTGAACACGCGACGCCCGGTTCCGGGGACGTAGTGGGGCTCCTCGGATGGGTCGATCTGCGTCTTCGCCTGCACGCCGACGCGCGACCCGTCCGCGCCGACCACCACCGAGGTGATCTCGCGGCCCCGTTCCGTCGGCCGCTCGGCTCCGACGATGGCCACGAGGCCGGCCCTGGCTGCCGCCCCGGCCACCCGGTCCAGTGCATCGTCGAGTGCGGCGCCGGGAACGTCTGGCACGGGCCGGACCTGCGAGCGATGGCCGGGCAGCCCCGCCTCCGGGAGGCAGACGATGCGGGCGCCGAGGCGGCCCGCCTCCTCGATCGCGGCGATCGCGGCCGGGACCGCCTCGTCGAGCGTCGACGTGAGCGGCGTGGACGCAACCGCGATGCGAATCGTCGACATCACCCGAATCTACCCGACGTCAGGACCTGCGGCCGGCCGGCCCGCCGCCTGCGAGGACTGCGCAGGTGAGCCGATCGGCGCCTTGCCGGCAGTCGATCGAAGAGGCGCCGGCTCATGCAGACCCGCGTCCGGTTGCGGCGCCGGGATGCTCTCGCTGTCGGTCGGTGTCGCCTCCGGTCGCCTGGGCGCCGGCCGTGTGGCGAGCGTCGAGCCCAGGATCACGAGCGCGAAGCCGGCAGCCATCCCGACGGTGAACGCCTCGCCCAGGACGAGCACCCCGAGCACCGCCGCGACCGCGGGGTTCACGTACGTGATCACCGTCGCGCGGACGGGTCCGATCTGGTCGATCAGCGCAGCGAACAGGAGGAACGCGGCGGCCGTGCAGACGACGGCCAGCGTCACCACCGACGCCAGCGTGTTTGGCGACGGGAGGGCTGACGGCCACTCGGCAACCGCGAACGGCGCGTACACCAGCGCGCACAGGGCAAGCGAGAGCGCCATCACGCCGACGGACGGCACGCCGCCCAGGCGACGCGAGAGAATCGCCGGCCCGATCGCGTAGCCCACCACGACCACGCCGATCGCCAGCAGGGCGGTCGCGTCGGACGCGGCGAAGTCGCTGCCGACGATGGCGATCACGCCGGCGAGGCCGACCAGCAGGCCGAGCAGTCCCATGCGCCCGACGCGATCCGCACCGCCGGTCGCGAACGCGATCACGCTGCCGACGAGCGGGACACCGGCCACGAGGAGCCCGGCGAGGGAGCTCGAGACGTGCTGCTCAGCGGAGGCAAGGAGGATCCAGGGGATCGCGATCTCGACGACCGCGAACGCGGCGACCCAGCGCCAGCGGCGCAGGACGGCCCGCATGTCGACCCGCGCGACGGCGATCGGCAGCAGGATCGCTGCCGCGATCGCCGTGCGGGCAAAGACGAGCGTCGCGGGCGTGATCTCGGCGACCGCGACCCGGATGAAGAAGTACGGGATGCCCCAGACGACGGACATCAGGCCGAACAGGAGCAGACCACGCCGGCTCACGCCGGGACCCCGTCACGGTTTCTCACGCGGCCGATCTTCCCAGATGCGTCCTGCGGTCGCATCGCGCTCCCGACCGCCCGAGCCAGGGTCGCTCGCGCTCGCCGTGGCGGGGACGGCGGGCCCGATGCTGCCTCAGTCGAGCGCCGGCATCCGTGAGGGCGCACGGCCTCGGCTTCGGGGACGGAGGCGCCTTCGGTGCCCGGTTCGGCCCCGACATGCCTCCGAAGCGGGATCTCCTTGATCGCGAACAATGCGACGACGGCCAGCGCGCGCCGCGCCGACTCCGAGATACATCGAGTTCGCGAGGGCAATCGTGAACGCCTGGTGGAAGCCCTGGACGAAGATCTGCTGCGCCTGGGCCGGGAGCTGGCTGACGAACGCGAGCGGGTTGCCCGTGCTGGTCACCGAGGTGAGCGAGCCGAGGTCGAAGCCGGCCGGCGGCACCGTCGGGACGGTCGCCGCCGGGGCGCCCGCCGCAACGATCTGGTCGTGGAGTAGGCCCCAGGACAGATTGTCGCGGAACAGCGTGAAGCCCAGCGTCAACCCCATCGTGGTCCCGATTTGGCGGAAGAGCGTCAGGTCGCTGGTTGCCGCGCCCAGTTCGCCAAATGGCACGGCGTTCTGGACGATGATCGTGAAGACGGCGAAGGTCGGACCCACGCCGAAACCTGCCACGAACATCCAGCTCGACAGGAGGAGGTCGGAGGTGTTCGCCCGCAGGTTCGTCATGAGGGCGAGGCCGACCGTGAGGATCACCAGGCCGACGAGGACGACCGGCTTGTAGCGTCCCGTCCGGCTCACGATGAATCCCGATGCGATGGAGCTGATGATCAGGCCGCCGAGGAAGGGCAGGAGCTTGTAGCCGGAGGCTGTCGCGCTGGCGCCCTCGACGATCTGGAAGTACAGGGGCAGGAAGATGATCGCCGCGCCGAACCCGAAGGTGGCGAGGAAGATGGCGACCATCGAGGCGCTGAAGGTCCGGTTCCGGAACAGGTGCAACGGAATGATCGGCTCTGCCGCCCGCGACTCGACGATCACGAAGAGGACCAGGATCACGAACCCGGCCACGATGCTGCCCCACACGGCGGGATCCGACCACTGCGAGGTCTCGGCCACGGTCAGGCCGACGAGGATCGGCATCAGCCCGAGGGTCAGCGTGACGACGCCGAGGTAGTCGATCCGGATGTCGCGGCGGCGCCCCTTGATGTTCGGCAGGAGGCGGCCGATGACGGCGAGGGCGATGACCCCGATCGGAAGGTTCACGAAGAAGACCCAGTGCCAGCTGAAGTTGTCCGTCAGGAACCCGCCGAGCCCCGGCCCGATCAGAAAGGCGATGCCGAACACGGCCCCGAAGAGGCCCTGGTACTTGCCCCGCTCAGCAGGCGTGAAGAGGTCGCCGATGACCGCGAGCGCGATCGGGAAGAGCGCACCCGCGCCGAGGCCCTGGACGCCCCGGAAGAGGATCAGCTGCCACATTGTCTGGCTCAACCCGGACAGGGCCGAGCCGATCAGAAAGAGCGTGATGCCGAAGAGCAGCAGGGGCCGCCGCCCGTAGAGGTCCGAGAGCTTGCCGTAGACCGGCACGGTGATGGTGCTCGTCACGAGGAAGATCGTGACGACCCACGTGTAGTAGTCGGCGCCCTTGAGCTCGGTGACGATGCGCGGGAGGACGGGCCCGACGATCGTCTGGTCGAGGGCCGCGAGGAACATGCCCAGCAGGATCGCGAAGAGGATCTCGAACTTGGCGCGCCGCTCGAGGCCGAGCGCGGGGTCGTTCTCGAGGGTCGGGCTCTCGACGGTTGGGTCAAATGGGGGGGGCGATTCCATTGATCCTCTTCCTTGTGGCGGCGGGTAGCGCGGCGACTCCCCTGGGCTCGGATGATCGGCACGTGGCCGAGGCAGGAGGGGATGGTAGCCGTTCGGGCGGGAACGGGCTTCCGACGCGCCCTCCCGCGACGCGACCTCCCGTCAGGCGCAACCTCGCCGCCTCGCATGCGTTGCGGCCGGCCCGGCTGCCGGCCATGCCGGCACGCCGCGGCGTGCGGGATGACCTCGCCACCCGAGCTCGGGAGAGGCCCGGCTAGGGAAGGGGGCGCCGGAATCGCGTCTCTTCGATGATGATGCCCCAGGCCTCGTGCCTCCGCCGGCCGCCGTCCGGCCGCCAGCCATCGACCTCGTAGAAGCGCCCCGCGCGGGTGTTTCCGGCCAGCACCCAGAGCACGGCCGCCGCGAACCCGCGGTCGCGGAGCGCCGCGCGCGCGTCGGAGATCAGGCGTCGGCCGATCCCGAGGCCCCAGGAGCGCGAATCGACGTGCAGGGCCAGAACCTCGCCCCAACTGCCTCCGTCCGGGTCCCGGCACGGTCCGACGGTCACGAACCCCCGGATGACGCCGTCCACGTCGGCCACCAGGGTCGCGGGCAGGTCCGGGTCGGTCGAGCCCAGGGTGTAGCGGGCCATTCGGTCCTCGGGTCGCAGGGCGTCGAGGTAGTGGTCCGGCAGGAGCCCGCGATACGCGACCTGCCAGGAGCGGACATGGACTTCGGCGACACCCGCGGCGTCGCCCGGATTGGCGGGTCGCACCGTGAGCATCAGCGCATTCTCGCAGTCCCGGGGGCCCGAGATCCCCCGACGTGGTGCCTGGCGCATGAGCGGCGCGGGCCCGGTCGTCCGAAGAGGGGGACATCCTCGTCCTCCGGAGCCTCATCGAGGCGGGGGAGTACCGGGCCGTCATCGACCGGCGGTACTCGCTGGAGCAGGCGGTCGAGGCGACGCGATACGTCGAGACCGGGCAGAAGATCGGGAACGTCGTCCTGACGGTCGCCTGGGGCCGGGCGCGCACGGGCGCCATCGGCGGCGGCCGGGCGCCATCGGCCTAGACTGGGCCGAACAGCTGGGTGCCTGGCGATCACGCTCGGTGGCACCAGGGAGAATGCCGTGCGCGCATTCGCGGTTCCCGGGTCCGGTCATGAGGGCTTCAGCGGGGAGGTCCCGACGACGCCTGAACCGGTCGATCTCCCAGCGGCAGCGTCCGAGCAGCCGGCCGAGGCGGGCGACGAGTATCGATCCGGGGCCTGCAACATCGGCCCGGCGGAGATCGCCCGCCGACGTCGCGCGGGGCACATGGGGCTCGTGGTCACGATCGTCTCGCTCGGCATCCTCGATGCGTTCGACGCGCCGCCGGCCGCCCGACTTCTCGTAGCCCTTCCTGCGGCGTCCGCGGCGGCCGGCTACCTCCAGGCCTCGCTCCGCTTCTGTGCCGGCTTCGGGTCGCGCGGCGTCTTCAACTTCGGCGCGCTTGGGGATGCGCAGCCGGTCGTGGACCCCGACGCCCGTGCCCGCGACCGATCGAAGGCGGTCCAGATTGGCGTCGCGAGCCTCGCCGTGGGCGTCGCCGTCGGCGCAGGGGCAGCCCTCCTTCGGCGATGAGTACGACCAGCGGGACGGTCCTGCTGGCGCGGACGTCCCGGACGCGGTCGATCGCGTCGCTGCCGCGCTCCGCGGCCGCAACGTCGAGGCCGTCGTCGTGGGCGCGGCCCGGGAGGGCCGCGGGGTCGTCGTCGGACTGATCCCGGAAGGCGCAGGAGTCCATTCGGGATGTCCCGACCGCACCGGCAGGTGCGCGGGCCTACCCGTGCACGGCGGTTCCGACGACGCTCCCAAGGCCGAAGGTGACAGCGGCCGCGAGCATCCCGAACACCACCTGCCTCCCCCCGGACCGCAGGGCGCTCGATCCGGTGACGATGGTGATCGCCACGCCGACCGCCATCAGGGCGGCAGCGCTCAGGACGATCGACGCGATGATCGCGGGCACGCCGCTGGCGAAGATGAACGGAGCCACCGGGACGATGGCACCGAGCGCGAAGAGACAGAACGAGGTCCCGGCGGCGACCCATGCGGATCCGCCGAGCGCATCCGGATCGATCCCGAGCTCTTCTCGCGCGAGCGTGTCGACCGCGCGACCCATGTCCCCGCCGATGATCGACCGGGCCGTCGCGCGCGACTGCTCGGGGCTCAGGCCCTTCGACTCGTAGATCAGGGCCAGCTCCTCTTCCTCCTCGTCGGGCACCATGGCGAGCTCCGCGCGCTCCACCTCGACCTGGTGGGCGTAGAGCTCGCGAGCGCTCTGCACCGACAGCCACTCGCCGAGCGCCATCGAGAGCGACCCGGCCAGGAGTCCCGCGAAGCCGGCCACGAGCACCGCGCCGCCACCGCCAGAGGCGCCGGCCACCCCCATCGAGAGGCTGAGGTTGGAGACGAGGCCGTCGTTCGCACCGAGGACCGCCGCGCGCAGCGCGTTGCCGCCGGACCCTTTGTGGCGACCCTCGATGCGGGCCAGGGCGCCGCCCTCGAGCCCATGTCCGGCGGAGAGCTCGCGGAAGAGCCGGGCATGCGACCGCTCGTCGGCCGGCATCGTCGCGGCCGCTTCGGGCTGGTCGTCGTACATCGCCTGGTCGCTCGACTCGCGCTGCGCGATGGTCGCGACAATGACCGCGGACCCGAAGCGGCGGGCGATCAGCATCAGGATTCGCGCCCGCCAGGACGGCCCGAGCCCTGCGGTCGGGACACCGGCCGACTCGAGCTGAGCGCGCCAGAGCTCGCCATGGCGGGTCTCCGTCTCGGCGAGTCGCCGGTAGAACTCCTTGAGCGAGGCGTTCGACTCGGCGTCGATCATCGTTCGGTAGAGCGCGGCGCCGTCGATCTCGCCCTGGAGGTTGGCTCGAAAGCGCCTGAGATCGTCCGGGGTGGGCGCGGCGGAGGGCGAAGGCGACTGTTCCATTCGCGCAGTCTCCGGCGAGATCCCGGCCCGGCATAGCGCCGAGGGTCACATTCTCGAGGGGCATGACGCGCGGACGCCGAATCGACAGCCTGCGGATCGCACCGCCGGGCCGAGGTCGGCGCGCGACGGACGGCAGCGCGCCGGGACCCGGTTGCACCGGAGGGCGCATTGGTACCCTCTCACGCGTGCGACCCCTGCCTGCCCGGCTCCTCGAGACCATCACGCCGCGAAGGCTGGGTCCCAGCTTCCGCTGGCTCCTCGCGTCGACCATCATCAACAACGCGGGCGACGGCGTCGTGGTGTCGGCCGGGCCGCTTCTCGTCGCGTCGCAGACACGCGATCCGTTCCTCGTCTCGATGGCGCTCCTCAGCGAGTACCTACCGGTCCTGCTCTTCGGTGTCCTTGGCGGGGCGGTGGCGGACCGGTTCGATCGACGCCGAATGGTCGTGGTCGTCAACGCGGGCCGCGCGCTCGTGCTTGTCGCGCTGGTCGCCGTGATCGTCACGGGCACGGTCAATATCGCCGCGGTGCTGGCGGTTCTCTTCGTCCTCGGCACTGCGGAGACGTTCGCGGACTCCGCCAGCAGCACGCTGGTCCCTGGACTCGTGGCCCGCGAGGACCTCGGCATCGCGAACGCGCGGATGCAGGGTGCGTTCGTCCTCACGAACCAGCTGTTGATGCCACCTGTCGGCGCGTTCCTGTTCGCTGCGGGGATGGCGCTGCCGTTCGCGACGAACGCCGCCTGCTTCGCGCTGGGAGCGGTGCTCATCTCGCGCGTCGCGACCGGCGCGCGAGAACGCCGGGCGGGGCAGGGGAGCGGCCTCGTGGGGGAGATGGTCGAAGGCGTCCGGTGGCTCGTGGCGCACCCGCCGATGCGGACGCTCGCGCTCACGATCCTCACCTTCAACATCACCTACGGGGCGGCGTGGTCGGTCCTGGTCCTCTACGCGGGCGAGCGGCTCGGCATGAACGAGGTGGGGTTCGGCCTCCTGACCACGGCGGTGGCCGTGGGCGGCCTCATCGGGATCGCGTCCTATGGGCGCCTCGAACGGCGCTTCTCCCTGGCCGACATCATGCGGGTCGGGCTCGTGATCGAGACGTGCACCCACCTCGTGCTCGCGCTGACCACCTCGCCGGCGGTCGCGCTCGCCACGCTGGTCGTCTTCGGAGCGCATGCCTTCGTCTGGGGCACCACGTCCACGGTCGTCCGTCAGCGCGCCGTCCCGGATGCCCTGCTGGGTCGCGTGTCGGGCGTCTACCGCGTCGCGATCGTCGGCGGGCTGGTGGTCGGGACTCCGCTCGGAGGCCTCCTTGCGCGGTCGTATGGGATCACTGCCCCGTTCTGGTTCGCCTTCGCCGGCTCGGCGCTCCTGGTCGTCATCCTGTGGCGGCAGTTCGACCACATCGTTCACGCGGGCGCCCAGCCGCCGCAGTGACCACGTCGGCGCGAGCCCCGGCTCGCAGAGTCGGCGCCGGAGCGATCTCCGCCCCATGACGAAACGTCATGACCCGGGCGTTCACGCGCACTACGGTGACGGTGGGAGCGTGGTCGCCTGTCCGCCCTGATGCCAGCGCAGGCCGCGTCTCCATCGTCGGCACTTGTTCGGCGATCGGGCTCGGAGGCAGGGTCGGATACCGAAGCGCACCGGCGCAGAGACACGCCGGGATTGCGTTCGTGATCGATGCCGCTCCGGTGGCTTCCGCGGCCACCGTTGCCTCTCCGGGCGCGGACGCCGTCACCGCCCCGGGGCCCGCAGGCGGGGTCGCTGGCAACGAGCAGTCCCAGCTGCCCATCATCGGTGTCGCTCTTGCCCTCGGGCTCATGCTCGGCGGCCTCCTCGTCGGCCTTCTCTGGCTCGCCCTGGAGCGCCGTCGACGCCGCATGACGCCAGGGACGTAAGCGGCGCCCGGCAACGCCAGCGGCCCGTTTCGCAGCCGGCGTCAACCGACCGTCAACGGCCTCGATATCACCGGCAGAAGGCGCGGGCCGCGACGGTCAGCACCTCGGCGCAGGTGACCAGGCTTCCGGCGCTGACCCATTCATCGTCCGCGTGGGCACCCTCTCCGGCCGGACCGAACAGCACCGTCGGGATGCCGGCCGCGGCGATGAATGCCGAGTCCGCCCAGAAGGAGAGGCCGTCGATCGCCGGCGAGGCCCCGAGCACCGACGCGGCGGCTTCACGGACGACGCCCACGAACGGATGGCCCGCGTCGATCTCGAAGGGGTCTCGGGCGAGCGTGACGCGCGCGGCCGCGCGAAGCGCCGGGTCGTCTGCGCGGCACGCTCGCAGCACGGTTTCGATCTCCGCCGCGACGATGGCTGACGTCTCACCCGGGAGCGTCCGGCGCTCCACGGAGAGCAGGACATGATCGGGGAGGGTCGCCATCTCGGACCCGCCGGTGATGAGGGACGCGTGGAGGAGCGCGGGCCCCAGGAGCGGATGCGGCGAACCCTGAAGCCTCGAGTCGTACGCCTCGAGCGCCGCGATCACCGGGGCCGTCCGGAAGATCGCGTCGACACCAAGACGCGGGCGGGAGCCATGGGCCGCCTTGCCGAGGACCTCGATCTCCACCCACACGAACCCCCGGTGGGCGATTCCGATCGCGAGCTCGGTGGGCTCGGTGACGATCGCGGCGTCGGCCGTCACGTGCGCAAGGACGGCCTGGATGCCGAGGCTTGCGTGCTCCTCGTCGGCGACCGCAGCGACAAGGACCTGCCCGTTCACGCCCGCCCGTGTCGCGTCGCGGCATGCGATGAGCGTCGCGGCGAGGCCGCCCTTCATGTCGTATGCACCGCGTCCGATCAGCCGGTCGCCATCGATCCGTGGTTCCAGCGGGCGCTCCATGGCGCCGAGCCCGACGGTGTCGAGGTGGCCGCAGAGCATGAGCGTCGGTCCGACGCCACTGCGACGGCCGCGCACGATCACGTTCGGCCGGCCGTCGGCGGAGGCGATTGTCTCGGCAGCCAGGCCGTTGCCCTCGGCCCAGGCGCTGACGAACCGGGCGATCTCACCCTCGCCCGCGCCTCCCGGCGCGAGCGTCGGGTTGACCGACTCGATGGAGACGAGTCGCCGCGTGAGGTCGATGACATCGCTGGACATGTCGAGAGGATGGGCCGCGTCAGGGTCGCGCGCAACTCGGAGCGCATCGGCGCGAGCGCCGGTCGCCGGTCTCCGCGGCGACCTACGGCCGCATGACCTGATCGAAGGAAACGGGATCGGCGAACGGGTCCGGGCGAGCAACCTGCGCGCGGGCCGACATCGCGAGGGCAAGCTCGCGCGCGGACCGATCGATGCGCTCGACCAGGCTGCCGTCCGCCGGGTCGCCGCCGCCGCCCCAGTCCTCGGTCGCGGCGTAGACGGCCGTCGCGACGACCGCGGCGTTCAGGTATGCGAAGAGCGGCCGCATCGCGTGCTCGAGCGCGAGCGAGTGCCGGGCGGTCCCACCCGTGGCCGCGATGAGGACGGGCGTGCCCGCGAGGCTGTCTCGCGCGACGAGATCGAAGAACATCTTGAAGAGGCCGCTGTACGACGCGCTGAAGATGGGCGTCACCGCGATCAGGCCGTCGGCGGCGAGCACCGCGTCGAGCGCCGACTGCAGGCCCGGGCTCGGGAAGCCGGCGAGGAGGTTGTTCACCAGGTCCTTCGCCTGGTCCCGCAGCTCGATGACCTCGACCCGGGGCTCGATCCCGGCCTCCCGAAGGTGCCGGTCGACCGCAGCGGACAGGCGGTCTGCGAGGAGGCGGCTCGACGAGGGCTGGCTCAGCCCCGCGCTGACCACGACCAGGGAGCGGAAGGCCGAATCGTCCGCGCTCATGCGGGTGTGGTCACGCCGTGGGCCGTGGCGCTCGTGCCTTCCGCCGCGGCCGCTGCCTCGGGAGACGGCGTTGCCTGCCATGGCTGCTGCGCAGCGCCCCGGGCTGCCTGGGCCGCCAGCACCCGCGGATGAACGGGCGCGTCGGGCACGTTCGCCGGTCGGATGATCGCGAACTCCCGTCGCAGCGCCGGCACGACGAGCTCGCCCAGCATGTCCAGCTGCTCGAGCACCGTGTCGAGCGGAAGCCCCGCGTGGTCGACGAGGAAGAGCTGGCGCTGGTAGTCGCCCACGATCTCGCGGAAGGCAAGGGTTCGGTCGATGACCTGCTGCGGGCTGCCGACCGTCAGCGGCGTCTGCTCCATGTACTCCTCGAGGCTCGGCCCGCCGCCATACACCGGCGCGTGCTCGAAGTAGGGGCGGAACTCGCGCACCGCGTCCTGGCTGTTCGGGCGCATGAACGCCTGCCCGCCGAGGCCGACGATCGCCTGGGCGGCCGGGCCGTGCCCGTGGCTCTCGAACCGGCGGCGGTAGAGCGCGACGATCCGCCTGACGTGCTCCGCCGGCCAGAAGATGTTGTTGTGGAAAAAGCCGTCGCCGTAGTACGCGGCCTGCTCGGCGATCTCGCGGCTGCGGATGGATCCGTGCCAGACGAAGGGCGGCACGCCGTCGAGCGGTCGCGGCGTCGAGGTGAAGCCGACCAGCGGGGTCCGGAACTTGCCGTCCCAGTCCACGACGTCTTCGCGCCACAGCCGATGGAGCAGGGCGTAGTTCTCGTAGGCAAGGGGGATCCCGTTGCGGATGTCCTGGCCGAACCACGGGTAGACCGGGCCCATGTTTCCGCGGCCCAGCATCAGGTCCACCCGGCCGTCGGCGAGGTGCTGAAGCATCGCGTAGTCCTCGGCGATCTTCACCGGGTCGTTTGTCGTGATCAGCGTCGTTGCCGTCGACAGGATCAGCCGCTCGGTCCGCGCGGCGATGTAGCCGAGCATCGTGGTGGGGGAGGACGGCACGAACGGCGGGTTGTGGTGCTCGCCCGTGGCGAACACGTCCAGGCCCACGGCCTCGGTCCGGAGTGCGATGGCGACCATTGCCGCGATCCGTTCCGACTCGCTCGGCGTGCGACCGGTTGTGGGATCGGGCGTCACGTCGCCGACGCTGAAGACCCCGAACTGCATCCTCGACTCCCGAACTCGCACCGCGGCCCCCGCCGAGCCCCTCCGTACCCTAGCGCACCGCCGACGGATCGGCCGCCGAGGCAGACTCCGGATCGGCCGGCCGGGGCCGACTCCGGATCGACCGCCGCGGCGGCCGCCTCGCACTCCGAGAGCACGTAGACTCGTGCGTGTCCGACTGGATCGCACGGGGAGGCAGAGATCACGGTGTCCGGACCCGAGTCGACTCGAGACATGCCGTCGCTCGTCGGGCTGATCGGCCACCCGGTTGCCGGGAACCCCACCGAACCGATGCTGGAGGCGACGTTCGCGCACCACGGGCTGGACTGGCGGTACGTCTCGATGGACGTGCTGCCCGAGCGGCTGCCAGCGGCCGTGACCGGCCTCGCGGCGCTCGGGTTCCGCGGCTTCCACGTGACCGTGCCCCACAAGGTCGTGATCGTCGAGCAGATGGATCGCCTGACCGAGGCGGCCGCCCTGATCGGTGCCGTCAATTGCGTGATCGCCGAGGGCGACGGATGGCTCGGCGAGAACACGGACGGCAAGGGATTCCTCGAGTCGCTCGCCGCAGTGGTGGACCCGAAGGGCCTCCGCGTCTGCCTGCTCGGCGCCGGTGGGGCGGCCCGAGCGATCGCCGTTGAGCTGGCGCTCGCCGGCGCCCGGTCCATCGAGATCGTGAACCGGGACCCGGCCCGGGCGAGAACGCTGGCCTCCCTTATCGCCGATCGAACGCCCGCCGTCTCCACCGCGCGCGCCTGGTCGTCGCCCATCGAGATCGGACCGGACGTCGATGTCGTCGTCAATGCCACATCGCTCGGCCTGAACGACCCGGACGCGGGACCGGACGTCGACTTCTCCCGCGCCGCGGGACCGCTCGTCGCCGACGTGATTGTTCACCCGCCTCGGACCCGGCTCCTGCGCGAGGCCGAGGCGACAGGCCTTCGAACCCTCGATGGCCAGGGGATGCTCGTCAACCAGGGAGCCCGCGGCTTCCAGCTCTGGACCGGGATCGATCCGGACCGCGCCGTGATGCGGGCCGCGCTCGCCGCGCTCTAGACGATACGTGGTCGGGCACGCCGGAGCCTGCAAGGTTGAGCACCCGACTCGATCGGTCGGGTCCCCGGCGCGACCCGCGAGGTGGCCCGTCCGGCGACCCGCCGCCAGCAGCGACACATCCGCGTGCGTGCCCGTGCGCGGGATCGACGCCGTCGCGGAGGCCTGAGCGATGCGCATCCGATCCATCCTCCTGGCGATCCTGCTCGTCCCCGTGGCGGCACTGACCGCGCTCGCCGGCCTGCTTGTCGCGTGGAGCCCGGGAAAGGCGAAGCCGATCACGGACGCGGACGGCGACGTCGTGCCCGGCAGCCTGTCCGAGAAGACTTGGGTTCGTGTCAACGGCCTCGACCAGGGCATGTTCATCAAGGCGGTCGACCCTTCGAAGCCCGTCCTGCTCTTCGTCCACGGCGGGCCCGGGATGCCCGGTTACTGGCTGACCAGCTGGTACCCGACGGGCCTCGAGCGGCACTTCACGGTCTGCTGGTGGGAGCAGCGCGGTGCGGGCCTCTCCTACCGTCCCGACATCCCCGAGGCGACGATGATCGCGGAGCAGTTCGTCGACGACCTCCTCGCGGTGGCGGACCACCTGCGGGAGCGTTTCGGCCAGGACCGCATCTACCTGATGGGTCACTCGTGGGGCAGCTACATCGCCCTCCAGGCGGCCGCGAAGGAGCCCTCGAAGTTCCGCGCCTATGTCGGCGTCGCCCAGGTGGTCCACCAGATCCGGTCCGAGCGCCTGTCGTGGGAGTACATGGTCGAGCGGTTCCGCGAGATGGGCGACGCTGAGATGGCCAGGCGGCTCGAGGCGGCGCCGGTCGACCTGGATGCCCCGCTGCCGGCCGCCTACGACGCCGTCGGGGACAAGGCGATGCACATGCTCGGCGTCGGGACGACCCATGACATGCGGTCCGTCGTCAGCGGCATCTTCCTGCGCTCGTGGAGGTTCCCCGAGTACACCCTGCGCGAGAAGGTGAACCTGTGGCGAGGCAAGGTGACATCGAAGCGGTCCGGGCTCTGGGACCGGATGCAGGCCACGAACCTCGCCGCGCTCGTCCCCACGCTCGAGATCCCGGCGTACTTCCTTCATGGAATCCACGACTACACGTGCTCCTACAGCCTGGGCAGGGCCTACGCTGCCGGGCTGGCGGCCCCGCTGGTCGGCTTCTATTCGTTCGAGCATTCTGCCCACAGCCCGTTCATGGAAGAGCCCGAGCGGACGATCCGGATCCTGACCGAGGACGTCCTCCGGGGAACCACGGCGCTCGCGGACTCGTAGCCCGAGGCGGAAGGCCGCATCGGGTCCGTCAGGACCCCGGAGACTCCGCCCGTCCGTCTGGGCTGAACGGACACGCGCCGGTGGCTGGCGCGGCCAGCCACCGGATCTCGCCGATCACGTGGTCGACGTGCGGCCGGACACGTGGCACGAGGTCGCCCCACTCCTCGGCTGCCTCGCCACGGTACATGTCCCGCGCGAGCGCCAGCACTGCCCGCTGCTCCAATGGCAGGCGCGCGAGAGCCCAGTCCGCCGCAGCATCCTTGGAGCGGATGATCCCGGTCGCGAGCGTTGTCCAGATCCGGGCAAAGGTGAGGACGACGTTGCGCTCGTCCCCGTCGAGGTAGGAGAGCAGCGCAGGGATGCTGTCGAGCATCGCCTGCCGAAGGTCGGCGGGCGGGATCGGGTCCAGGACCTCGGACGGCGGCGGTCCGAAGAGCGGGTGGTTGGCCTGGAGAACCATCGCCAGGAGGATCGCGATGTCGGGATTCGGCGACTGCCACGGCGCGAAGTCGCCCCGCTCAAACTCGTTCCGCCACCAGTCGCCGTACTGCAGCTCAAGGCGGGGCGGGTACCGCCACGGCTGGATGTCGGCCTGGACGACGACGTCCAGCCCGACCGAGCGGGACCGGCCGGTTGGATCGCCTCGCCCCGAGATCGGCAGCAACCGTCCGATCAGCTCACGGCGCTCGCTTGGCGTCATCGATCGGCCCGCCACCACCAGCACGTCGAGGTCGCTCGTCGGTTTCAGCCCGCCGAGCACCGCCGAACCATGGAGGTAGACGCCGACGATCGCGTCGCCGAGCAGCTCGCGGACGAGCCCTACCACCCGATCACACTGGTTGACGATCGTTTCCACGTCACGCCCTCGCGCCGCCGACCGCACCCGATGCGGAATGCCCGACGCTCAAGCTCAGGGGCGATCGGGATCGGCGACCGCGCGCCCGGCCCGAGCAGCGTGCCGGCCGCCGCCTCACTGCCGACCTGACGGTCCCCGGCCCGCCGCAAGAACAGCCAACCGGGCCATCGTATCGTGCGCAGCTCAGGCCCCGAGATCGCGGTCCTCCAGCTCCCACGCATGGTCCATGACGTGGTGAGCCGTGCGGCGGACCAGGAACTGGATCGGCCAGGTGCGAGCCGACCTGCCCTCGGCGTTCCAGGCCCAGATGGCATCGAGGTATGCCGACCGATGCGCCGCGAGGCCGTCCGGCGTGAGGACCGCATCGACCGGCGTCCGGACCTCCACCTTGCGCGAGAGCTGGTTCGGCTCGGTTCCGTACACGTGGCGGACGATCTGGTCGCGACTGCGCCCCGCGCTGCGAGGTCCAGGGCGGAGCTCGCCGGTGACCTGTGCCGCGACGTCGTCGAAGGTCGCCCAGCTGGCGCGCAGAAGGTCCAGCCGCCGCTCCAGGTCGGCCGGCGACAGCACGTCACGCTCCATCTGCGCCGGCACATGCGCGATGCCCCAGAAGTCCGTGGAGCTCGATCCGGGGACAAGCTCCACCACCTCGAAGCCGCGCAGCCGGGCGAATTCGGCGCCCATGCCGGCGCGTGCGGCGACGCCGGCGTACCGCGGGAGGTAGGACCCCAGCCTGTCGAGCGCGTCGTCCTCCGAGGTCCCCCAGCGATCGAGGCCGGGCCAGTCCGTGGCGCCCGCCACGACGCGGCGCTTCCTGCCGATCTCGAGGATCACGCGGAGCGTGTCGGTCATGCCGGTCAGGCTACCTCGTCTCCCCATGCATCACGCGTGGGCCGTCACACGGCCGCGGAGGGTATGCCACCTTCCGCCAGGATGGCGTCGATCTGGCCGACCGCCTGCGTGAGGCCTTCCTGCATGCCCATGGCCAGGATCTGCTCCATGGCTCCGGTGCTCGGAAAGTGGCTCTCGATCGACATGCGGGTGCGCTCGGCGTCGATCGCCTCGATCGTCACGTGGGCCGTCATGCCAGGGAGATCCGGATTCGGCGTGCCGTCGTCATGCGCGAACCCATGGCGGTAGGCGAGTCGACGCGGTGGGTCGGCCTCGAGGATGTCCCAGAAGCCGCGTGGCTGGTCGCCGGTCGGTCCGGTCATGTGGTATTCGCTGCGACTGCCGGCAGCCAGGTCGTGGGTCGTGAAGGTTGCGGGATAGGCTGGCGGACCCCACCAGCGCTCGAGCTGGCGCGGATCGGCCCAGAGCTCCCAGACGCGTACCGGTGACGCCGCGAATTCGGCGGTCAGGGTCATGGTCAGGGCGTCGGGATCCCTGCGAACGGCGGTGACGGTCATGTATCGGTCCCCCTGGTGCTGGTGATGAGGTCGGTCATGCGCTCGACGCGACCGCGCCAGAGCGCCTCGTACTGGTCGAGCAGGCCCCGAGCAAGCTGGAGCCCCTCGACCTTGGTGCGGACCACCTTGCGGCGGCCCGTACGCTCCTTGGTGACCAGGCCAGCGCGTTCGAGCACCGCGACGTGCTTCTGCACGGCCGCGAAGCTCATCGGGTAGTGCCCGGCCAGCTCGGCGATGCCTTCGCTCCCGTCGAGCGCCCGCAGGACGATGTCGCGCCTGGTGGCATCCGCCAGCGCGGCAAAGACGTGGTCAGGGTCGAAGGTCGCGGTCATCTATACAACCATACGGTTGTATTACCGATCCGTCAAGACGCGATATGGTCGGGCCGCTTCCCGAACCGCAGCGACGGCCGGGGCTGCAGGCGTGGCCGGGCCCGCACAGGTGGCGCCGTAGTCGAGCAGGTTTGAAGAAGCCACGTCGGCGGCAACGCCCGTAGCATCAGGGTCCAGTCACGAGATCCAACGAGAGGAATCCCGCAATGAACAACACCCCGAAGCCCGCCAGGAGCACGACCCGGGTCCGCCCGACGTCCGAGCGATTCTCGGACGAGGAGCTCAGCGCCATGAAGGACCGCACCAGGGAGCTGAAGGCGGCTTCGCGGCGCGACCCGGTCGCCGAACGCGCCGAGGGCGAGGGCGACGTGCTCGCGAAGATCGCCGGCATGCCGCAGCCTGATCGCGCGATGGCCGAACGGGTCCACGCGCTGATCACGGCCGCTGCACCGGCCCTCGCGCCGAAGACGTACTACGGGATGCCCGCCTACGCCAAGGACGGCAAGGTCATCTGCTTCTTCAAGCCCGCCTCGAAGTTCAAGGTGCGGTACGCGACGTTCGAGTTCCAGGCAGACGCCGGCCTCGACGATGGCGAGATGTGGCCAGTCGCCTTCGCACTGACGGAGCTGACCGCCGCCACCGAGGCACGGATCGTCGCGCTCGTGAAGAAGGCGATCAGCTGAGGGTTGCGTTCCCGGTTGAGCGCGGCCGCAGCGGGGACGCAGGGTCGCGTCGAGCTCGGCGACGAGCGCGCCGGACCGCGCCCAGGTCCGGATCCTCTCCGGCCGTGAGGTGGCCGCCGTGGCGCTGGTCCGACGTCCCCCGACCACTCACAGGCCGGCTTCGACTCGGTTCCCGGCTGCGTCGTCGTGGCCGAAATCGACCGGCATGAGGGCGCCGGGTTCAGCGCACGATCGGCCGGCCGCTCCGTGCCCACGCACGCGTTCCGCCGCGCACCGACACCGCCCCCTCGAACCCCTGGTCGAGGAGGAAGCTCGTGGCTCCCCGGCTCCGGCTCCCGGACGCGCAGATCACCGCGTACGGCTTGTCGCGCTTGAGCCTGCCCACTCGATCGGGGAGTCGCTTCACCGGGACGTGAATCGCGCTGGGCACGTGTCCGCCCCTGAACTCCGAGTCCTCGCGGACATCGAGGACGCGGATGGCATCCTGCGCCAGGAGAGCGTCGAGCTCGTCGATGTCGATTGCGGGGCCGCCAAGGCGCTTCAGGAACGAGAACACGCGTGCCTCCGGTGCTGGTGTCGGGTGGATCCAGCCACGGGATTGGCACCCGGCAGGATAGCCGGGAGCGGACGGGGCCGGTCGGTCGGTCGCTGGGGAGGGCTCACATGTATCCATTGTCCGCCGAATCTCGTCATCACCACATGGGTGCGAAGATGCTGCGGTCCGCAGCGCGCGAGGTCGTGACAGGCACGCAGCTCGAGCCACGCGCTCGCCCGAAGGTCACGACCCGTGCGCTCCTCCGCTGGGTGCCACCGCTCCTCCGGCACGCCCCAGCTCTTGCAACCGCGTATCTGCTGCCGGGCCGCGTCGCGCCGCGCATCCGTGAGGCTGCGATGCTCGGCGTCACTTCGATCAATCGATGCGAGGCCTGCGAGGTCGTCCACGATCGGTGGGGGAAGGTCGTGGGGCTCCGGCGGGACGCACTGACAGAGGATGAGGCTGCCGCCTATGCCTTCGGACAACGCGTCGCGATGTCCGGCCCGCACGGACCAACGTTGCCGGCACGGTTCGGCAGGCGTCACCGGCGCGAGCTGATGGCGGCGGCCATCCTGATGGAGATGGGGAACCTGACGGGCAACCGGTTCCTCGCTCCCCGTTCCGCCGCCGCGCGCCCGCAGGTCCGGGACGTTCGGACAGCCCGCTTGCTCGACCTGGGGATGCGCCTGGGAGATCGCCTCGGCCTCGGCCATGCGCGCGCCCGTGTCGTCGTCGGCGCCCGAGGCGACATCCTGGAGATTGGCATCGGGACCGGAACGAACCTCGCCATCTACCCTCCTGGCACGGTCGTCCACGGCATCGACGTCAGCGCTGCGGCCCTCGCCCTCGCGGCTCGCCGCGCGAGCCTCGGCTCCCGCGAGGTGACCCTCGTCGAGGGGGATGCCGCGGCGCTGCCGTTCGACGACGCCTCCTTCGACACCGTCGTTGCGACCTTTGTCCTGTGCTCGGTCGGCGACGTCGACCAGAGCCTGCGCGAGATTCGCCGTGTGCTGCGCCCCGGGGGCACCGTCCGCCTGCTCGAGCACGCTTGTGCACGAAACCGGGTGATCGGCGCGCTGCAGCACCGATTGGCCCCGGCCTGGGCCCGGGTGAGCGGCGGCTGCCGGCTCGATCACGATGTGCACCAGGCCGTTCGCGCCGCGGGTCTCGTCGTGATCGAGGGGCGGCAACGGGCCGGCGGGCTCCTGGTGGAGATCGTCGCTGCCTGATGTCGCTGCAAGCTGCGCCTGCGGTGGCGGCGCGGACGCCGATGGAGGCGCGTTGCTGCAGACTTGCGCAATGACGCAAGTATCAGGTATTCTCTGGCTGCACGTAAGCAGCACGTCCGCGTGCTCGATCACAGAACACTGGAACTCCCAATCGTAGGCGTGAGCACCGGTGCGATCCTGGGTTCAACATGACGCGCCGGCAGGAAGAGGTCTCGTTTCGTGGAGATGACAATCGACTTTCCCGGAGGCGCGCGCGTGGACGCGCATTTCGGAGGCTTCGTGGTTCCCACCGACCAGCCGGCGATGGGCGGTGGCGACAGCTCGGCCCCGACACCATTCGCCACGTTCCTCTCGACGATCGGGACGTGCGCGGGAAATCTACGTGCTGGGCTTCTGCCGGCAGCGAGGGATCCCAACGGAGGGCATTCGCCTCGTCCAGCGGATGCGGACCGACCCGGCGACCCACCTGGTGAGCGACGTGCAGGTGACGATCGAGCTGCCGGAGGGCTTTCCCGACAAGTACGCCGACGCGGTCGTTCGCGCGGCCGAGCAGTGCGCGGTGAAGAAGCACTTCGAGCATCCGCCGACCATCCGCGTGGACAGCGTCCTCGCGCCGTAGCCCGGGCACGCGCCGCCGGCGGCTCCGGGCCGATACGCTTGAGCAATGCCCGCCGAGTTCATCTACAGCACCTACAAGCTGGCCCGCCACTACCCGCCCGACCGCACGGTGCTCGAGGACATCTCGATCTCGTTCTTCCCGGGCGCCAAGATCGGCGTCATCGGCCCGAACGGCGCGGGGAAGTCGAGCCTCCTGCGGATCATGGCCGGCCTCGATGACGGGTTCACGGGCGAGGCACGCCTGACCCCGCGCTTCACGGTCGGCTACCTGAGCCAGGAGCCGCAGCTCGACACGGCCAAGGACGTCCGGGGCAACGTCATGGACGGCGTCCACGAGGTCCAGGCGCTCCTCGATCGGTACAACGCCGTCATGGCGCAATGGTCCGATCCGGACGCCGACTACGAGGCGATCGGCCTGGAGCAGGGCGCGCTCGAGGACAGGATCAACGCCGCGGACGCGTGGAACGTCGAGCGGAACGTCGAGATCGCGATGGAAGCCCTGCGCTGCCCGCCGGACGACGCCCAGGTCGCGACGCTCTCCGGCGGTGAGAAGCGCCGGGTGGCGCTGGCCCGGCTGCTCCTGCAGCATCCGGACCTGCTCCTCCTCGACGAGCCCACGAATCACCTCGACGCGGAGTCGGTCGAGTGGCTGGAGCACTTCCTCGATGGCTATGCCGGCACGGTCGTCGCCGTCACCCACGACCGGTACTTCCTCGACAACGTCGCCAAGTGGATCCTCGAGCTCGACCGGGGGAGGGGAGTGCCGTTCTCCGGCAACTACTCGAGCTGGCTCGAGCAGAAGCTCGAGCGGATGGCGCGGGAGTCGAAGTCGGCCGATGCGCGGCAGCGCACGCTCGCCCGCGAGCTCGAGTGGGTGCGGATGGGCGCCAGGGCGCGCCAGGCCAAGGGCAAGGCGCGGCTGTCCGCCTACGAGCGGCTGCTGGCCGAGGCCACGGACGCCAGGGACACGACCCGCGAGCTCGAGATCGCGATCCCGCCCGGCCCTCGCCTCGGCGACACGGTGATCGAGGTCCGGAATCTCCGCAAGGGTTATGGCGACCGGCTGCTGATCGATGACCTGACGTTCTCTTTGCCGCGGTCCGGGATCGTGGGGATCATCGGGCCGAACGGCGCGGGGAAGACGACCCTGTTCCGGATGATCGTCGGCCAGGAGCAGCCGGACGCGTGGGACCGTGGAGATCGGCGAGACCGTCAAGCTCAGCTATGTCGACCAGGGCCGCGACGAGCTTCGCCCGGACCTGACCGTCTTCCAGGAGATCACCGACGGCGTCGAAGCGGTCAAGGTCGGCAACCGCGAGGTCCCGGCGCGCGCGTACGTCTCGAGCTTCAACTTCCGCGGCGCCGATCAGCAGAAGCTCGTCGGAGCGTTGTCCGGCGGGGAGCGGAACCGCGTCCACCTGGCCAGGCTGCTCCAGGCCGGGGGCAACGTCCTGCTCCTCGACGAGCCGACGAACGACCTCGACGTCGACACGCTCCGGGCGCTGGAGGCAGGCTTCGAGTCGTTTCCCGGCTGCGTCGTCGTCATCAGCCACGACCGCTGGTTCCTCGACCGGATCGCGACGCACATCCTTGCGTTCGAGGGCGACAGCCGGGTCCGCCTCTTCGAGGGCAACGTCAGCGACTACGAGGCCTTCCGCCACAGGGAGCTCGGCACCGCGGCCGACCAGCCGCACCGCATCCGGTTCAAGCGGCTGGCCGGCTGAAGGCGCGAGGACGGATGCGCAGGTTCTCGTGCGCGCTCAGGCGTGACCGCCCGCCAGGCGCTCGCCGGCCTCCACGCGGATCGCCAGGCGGTTCTCGGCCGGCGTGACCGGGCACGAGTAGCGCGGGTTGTACGCGCACGACGGGTGGTAGGCGAGGTTGAAGTCGAGCGTCCACGTTCCGTCGTCCGCCTCCGCGGCATCCAGGTACCGCCCCACTCCATACGTCTCGGTGCCCGTGGTGGCGTCCCTGAAGGGGACGAAGAGGGGCCCCTCCGGCTCCTCGTCATCGCCGAGGAGCCGGTAGGCAACCAGCCGATGGTCCGCGCCACGGGCGGAGAACCGGAACGTCCCCGCACGGACCGCCGGACGGTCCTCGCCGCGGGTGGCCGCCATCCCGAAGCGGACCGGCGCGTCGCCCTCGTAGGGCTCCAGCACGAGGCCGGCGAGCCGCCAGCCCTCGTCGACCGGGAAGTAGGGGAGGCCCGCGAAGGCGGCGCGCGCTTCCGGCAGGAGCGGGCTGTCCGGCGCCGTCCGGAGGGACTCGTCGTCTTCGGCCCGCTTCCGTTCGATGGTCTCCCGGTAGGCAGGGCCGGGCGTCGGGTGCGCGTTGTCAGGCATCGGTTCCCTTCGGTGCGGCCGGGACGTGCGGAGCATCCCATGACGCCCGCACGATCACGTGCCGACACGGCGCCCAGCGCAACAGGCGTGCGTTGCCCGGGGTTCCCCGCGTCGAGGCGTCGGGGTATGCTCGGAGCCGGAACGGGGGGACAGCGTGGAGATTTGGCGTCAGCACGGCCGGACGCGGCCGGGCCCGCGGCCACGATCCTGGACGACGGGAGCCGGCCGGACGGCATCCCGCCGCATGGACGACGAACCGAGCGCCCAGCTCGCTCCGGGCGCCGCCATCCTGCGGCCCGCCGACGCCGTCCTGCTTCAGCGCCTCGCCGGCAATGCCGCCACGACCGCCCGTCTCAAAGGCGCCGCGGCCAGCCGTGCAGCGCGTCGACATCTACGGGCGCGCGGCCGCCACGGCGTCGGCCCTCCCGGCCGAGACCGCGCGGGCGTTTCGCCGGCTGATCGACGCCGGCGACCAGGCGGGCGCGCTCCGCGCCGTCGTGGAGGCGATGACCAGACCGGGGCCAGCTGGACCCGCGGCTCCTGCGAACCTCGGGCGACGGTGAGCTCTGGGAGATCCGCGACGTCGCCGGGTTTCGCGCGCAGGCGACCTTCCGCTCCTCGTTCGCCGATCCCGACGCCCCCGGCCGCCGGCTCCCGAACCCGCGGTTCACCATCAGCTCGACCGCGCTGCGCGCCGACGGCCTCGACGACCTGTACACGAGCATCCTCCACGAGTACCGGCACGTGGAGCAGGAGAGCGAGCACGTCAACAGCACGACGCCGCGCGAGCAGACATTCGGATACGGCGCGGACCCCGACGAGTTCGATGCCTACCTCTCGGAGGTCGAGTTCTCGTACCGTCGCGAGCACATGCGGACTGCGGCGCTCCAGGCCGGCGTCCACTGGGAGTTCCTCTCGGCGACGAACCGGGCGGCGTTCCAGTCGCGCTGGGAGGCGGCGCAGGCGAAGATCCAGCAGGTCCTCGGGCAGCCCGTCAGCGAGCTGGTTGCGACGCCGAGAGCCGAGGCGTACCGCAGCCGCCTGCGCGAGATGGAGCGGCAGGCTCGTGAAGCCTGGGAGCGCGCCGGCGGAGGCCACTGACCCGGCCAGGCCGGGCGCTCAGGCCACCAGGGGAACGCCATACGCCAGACGGCTCACAGCTGATGCGGCTGGAGGGACGGCAGACGCTGGTGGGTTGGCGCCGTGCGATCATCGCCGTCTCCAGGCGACCCGACAGGGAGGGCAGGCTGCGTGGTCCAGGCATCCCCCATGCTTCCGGCTCGGGCCCTCGACCGGCTGCGCCGGTCGTTCCAGGGCGATGTCATCACGCCCGCCGACGGGTCCTACGACGACGCCCGTCGCCTGTGGAACGCGCTCCACGACCGTCGTCCCGCGGCGATCGTCCGGCCACGGAATGCCGCGGAGGTCGGGATCGCGGTCTGCTTCGGCCGGGACCACGATCTCGAAATCATCGTCCGGTCTGGCGGGCACAGCCTCGCCGGTCTCACCGGTCGCCCTGGAAGCCTGGTCGTCGACCTGTCGGCGATGCGCGGCGTCGACGTCGACCCCGAGCGGCGAATGGCCCGGGCGAACGGCGGCGCGCTCCTCGGCGAGCTCGACGTCGCCGCCCAGGCACACGGTCTCGTCTGCCCCGTCGGCGTCGTGGGCCACACCGGCGTCGCCGGGCTGACCCTGGGTGGCGGCGTGGGACGCCTGCAGCGACAGTTCGGCCTCACGATCGACAACCTCGCGGCGATCGAGCTGGTCACGGCCGACGGCCGGCTCGTGCGGGCGAGCGAGACGGAGGAGCCGGAGCTGTTCTGGGGCATGCGGGGCGCCGGCTGGAATTTCGGGATCGCGACGGCGTTCGAGTTCCGGCTCCATCCGTTCGGACCGGACCTCCACCGGGGCGTCCTCGTCTTCCCTGCCAGCGAGATCCAGGCGGCGTGGGGGGCTTTCCGCGACTACGCGCCCCATGCGCCGGACGCCGTGTCGCTGATCTTCGGCATCGACCGGGCGGGGCCGGACGCCGGCTACCCGGACGAGCTGATCGGCCGGCCGATCACCTACATCGGCTACAACCACAGCGGTGCGGCAGGCTCCTTCGAGCGGGACACGGCGGGCCTCCTCCTCGGGCCCAGGCCGGCCACGTCCACCATCGGCAGCAGGCCATACCTCGACGTCCAGGGAGCCCACGACCTCGCGTTCGACTGGGGTCATCGGTCGTTCATCGCCGGGTTCAATGCCGACGACGTCCGGTCCGAAGCGCTCGACGAGCTCGTGGAGGTGGTCGCGGGCGCCCCCGGCGAGGGCACCTTCTCGATCACCGCCCTCGGCGGCGCGATCGGCCGCGCCCAGGAGGACGGAACCGCGTATGCCGGGCGCGCCGCGTTGTTCGACGTCAGCGCCGATGCCGCGTGGAGCGACGCCGCCCTCGACGATGCCAACCGCGACTGGGTCCGGAGGGCGATGGCAGTGGTGGAACGCGACGCGACGGTTGGCCGCTACGCGAACGAGATCTCCGACGTCGGTCCGGAGGCGACGCGCCTGATCTACGGTGACGCGAAGCTCGCCCGCCTGGCCGCCTTGAAGCGGGCCTGGGACCCCGCGAACGTCTTCCACGTGAACCACAACGTGGCGCCCGCGGCGGACGCCGGCGATGGGCGCGCCGGATGACGCGGACCTGACGGCGATGCGAAGCAGGGCCGAGCAGATCGCCGCCATCCGGGCGGACCAGCAGTTCTGGCGCGAGCTCGCCGCGGAGGTCGGGCCCGATCGCTTCGACGAGCCCGGGCCGATGGGGGAGTGGAGCTTCGGCGACCTCGCCGGCCACCTTGTCGGCTGGCGCAACCGGACGCTCGCCCGCCTCGAGGCGTTCTCCCGGGGCCTGCCCGACCCGCCCGACCCATGGCCGGCGGGTCTCGCCGACGACGATGCGATCAACGACTGGATCCACGACTGGCACGCCACCCGCACCGCCGGGCAGCTGGTGGGGGACTACGAGGCGTCGTACGACCGCCTGGTCGCCGCCCTCGACGCGATGCCCGACCCGTCTTCATCTTCCGCGTCGCAAGCCTCGCGGCTGCAACCCAGGTGCTGACGACGAGGGGCTGGACGAACGACCGGACGCTCGAGCTGCCGATGGGCCCGGCCACCACCTTTCGAGCGCCGGGCGGCCTGCGCCTTGCCATCTACGAGGCGACGCGCCCCTTCGTCATCGACTCGATGGCCGGACGCCGGGACTTCTGACGCCCCGGTTCGGCAATCGAGGGGTCCTGGAGCCACGCGGATGTCCTCGGCGAGGCGCGCCGTCCTCCTCTGCACGATCGGGCAGTTGCCCCCTGGCGCTGTTGCGCGGCCGGGCCTCGACGTCGGATGATGCCGCGAGATTCGGAGGGGGACGCGCAGCGTGCACGAGCGTATGCACAGGACCGATCAGGCACGATCGACCGGGCGACCCCTTGCAGTCCCCGGGACCGGACGTCCACAAGGCCCGCGCGGCGACCTTCTGACGCCCACGGCGCGGCTGCTCCTCCAGCTCCAGGAGCGCGCGGGAAACCGCGCGGTGTCGACTGTCGTGCAGCGGGTCGGGGCCCTCCTGGACTCGAAGACCGATTGGGTCGACGCGAGCGACCTCGGCTGGACCACGCCGCGCTCGGCGAAGCTGAAGGCGGTCGACACCGCGGTCGGTCAGTACGAGGTCGCCGCGAACAACGCCGACCGAATGACCGCCCTCATCGCCATCCTGGACGCGATCGTCGGGTGGCGCGCGTCGAAGGGTGCGGACGCCCAGACCGGACTTCGCGGCAAGGCCGACACGCGGGACCGCACGCCCTTCATCGACTCGCTGCTCGTCGAGGTCAAAGCGAAGGTGGAGGACCTGCTAGACCAGCAGCGCGCGGCATGGGACCCGGCCTCGGGCGTCTTCAGCGACCCGACCGCGCATGACCCGACGAAGTTCCAGTACATCATCAACGCGATCGTCGACTACGCGGCGGAGGGCAATCCCGTACCCCAGTACATCAACGACATCCTCGACGACCCGGGCAAGATCCGGAACGCGCTGGTGAGCAGCTCGGTGATCACCGAGACCCAGAACCCGACGTGGGCGACGTCGGGTTTCATCCTCCGGGTGCCAAAGGAGAACGTCTACGCGGCGAAGGGGTCCGACCAGGGCCTCCAGAACAAGGCCGCGATGTGGCACGACGCCGCGCTCTACCACGAGCTGGCTCGGGTCTACGCCGCCAACGGGCTCCCGGCCCCGGCGGCGGTCATGGGCGGCATGAAGAAGCACCCGATATCCCAGAAGTCACATGAGCAGAACGAGGTCGCCGTGATGGGAACCAACCCGGTCACGGGGGCCGAGACCACCGTCACCGGCATCTTCGTCGTGGTCGCCCCCGGCACAACCGACCCGCGGTCACCGATCCCGCTCTACGAGACGATCCGGACGGAGGTCGTCAACGGCAGGCCGCGGCAGGTCGTCCGGCGCGTGCCCGGCGTCAGCCCGTCGCGCATGGCCATCTACGAAGGCATCGTCGCGAAGCGCGGCATCCCGATGGTGGCGATCCCGCTCGGGTCGAGCACGAGCTTCCGCTCCCAGCCGGGCCGCCCGACGCCCTGGGACCCGACGACCATGGTCCTCGAGACGGACGCCACAACCGCGCCGGGCGCCGCAGCCGCGCAGGGCGCATCGACCGGTGGCGACGAACTGTCCGCCGAAGGGGAAACCGGGCTGAGATCGTGATCCTGCGCCAATTCGTCCCGGTCAGCCCCGACCCGCACGAAACGTCGCACCCGATCCCGTAGGACCTAGACTCGGCGGATGCCGCCACCGACGCCGGGCGACCTCGACGCGCCGCTGACCCGCGACCAGCTGATCGTGACGGCCGGGATCATGGCCGCCATTGCGGTCGCGGCCCTCGACTCGACCGTCGTCGGGACCGCCATGCCGACGATCATCGGTCAGCTCGGCGGCCTGTCCGAGTATTCGTGGGTCTTCACCGCGTACCTCGTCACGTCCACGACCACCGTGCCGCTCTTCGCCCGCCTCGCCGACGTCCACGGGCGCAAGCCGGTCTTCCTGTTCGGGCTCGCGCTCTTCGTGCTCGGGTCGGTCCTGTGCGGGACCGCGACATCGATGCCATCCCTCATCGCGTTTCGCGCGCTCCAGGGCCTTGGGGCCGGCGCCGTCCAGCCGATCTCGTTCACGATCGCCGGGGACATCTTCACGGCGCGCCAGCGGGCCCGGATGCAGGGTGTGTTCTCGGGCGTCTGGGGCGTGTCCGCGATCGTCGGCCCGGCGCTCGGCGGGGTGATCACCACGACGGTGGGGTGGCAGTGGGTGTTCGAGATCAACCTGCCGGTCGGCATCCTCGCCGGCGCGATCATCTGGTTCGCCTTCCACGAGCGGTTCGAGCGCCATGCGCAGCCCATCGACTGGCTCGGCGCGGCCCTTCTCACGGGATCGATCCTGCTCCTCCTGTTCGCCGTGTCGGAGGGTGGCCAGCTGTTCGGCTGGACCTCGCCGCTCGTCATCGCGATGCTTGCGGGCTCGGTCGCGCTGCTCGTCGCCTTCGTCGTCAACGCCAGGCGGGTGGCCGCTCCGCTGATCGACCTCCAGCTCCTGCGCTCGCCGCTTGTCCGGGCCGGCCTCGGCATCGGCGGGCTGGCAGGGATCGTCATGTTCGGGCTGACCACGTACGTCCCGCCGATGGTCCAGGGCGTGCAGGGCGGCACGCCCCTCGAGGCAGGTGCGGCCGTCGCCGCGATGTCGATCGGCTGGCCCGTGGCGTCGGTGGTCGCGGGCCGGCTGCTGATCCGCATCGGCGCCCGGCCGATCGTGCTCGCCGGGACCGGCATGCTCGTGGTCGGATCCCTGCTCGTCACGCAGCTCGGGCAAATCGACTCGCTGGCCTTCGCGATGCTGGCCTGCGCGATCACCGGCGTGGGCATGGGCCTTTCGTCGACCACGCTGCTGGTCATCATCCAGGGCGCCGTCGAGTGGCGGCGCCGAGCGGTCGCGACGGGCCTCGTGCAGTTCAGCCGAACCATCGGCGGTGCCGTTGGCGTCGGCGTGATGGGCGGCGTGCTGACGGCGTTCGTCGGCACCGCGTCGTCCGCAATCCTCGACCCGGTCGCCCGCGGCACGGTGTCGACGCAGGCCGCCGCCGCGGCCCGGGACTCGCTGTCCGCGGGTCTCGATGTCACGTACTGGCTGATGTTCGCCGCGGCGGCCATCGCCTGCGTGCTCGCCGTGCGGACGATGCCGGACGTCTCCCTCGGGCACGAGCTCGCGGTGGGAGCCGGCGGGCGGGCGGAGTAGGGGAGCCTCGCTCGGACTCGCGTGGAGGTGCCTCTGCAGCGGCGCGACCCGTCAGCCGCCGCCGAGGATCTCCGGCGCAGCGTCGGGATCGCGCATGCCCGTGCCCGCGGGCTCGTCGACCCGGTCCCTGTCCTCCCAGGCGGGCTCTCCGGTCTCCTGGTGCCGCTCGCGACCCGCTTCGCGCCGCTCGTGTCGCGGTGGTGGCTCCGGCGCGGACGCATCCGGCGCGCCCGTCAGGATGCTCTTGATCCGGGACAGCACCGACATCTGCGTCACCTCCGCGGCGATCGAACCGGATCGCTTCTCCGCCCATGGTGCGTCACCGCGTCAAACCGTGCGCCACAGGCCCGCGGTGCCGGGGGACTCCCGTAGAGTTGGCGGAGGCGAGGGCCGCCTGTGCGCCGCGGTGGGTCGCAGGGCATGGTCGCGGCGCGGTCGAGGCGAAGGGCGCTCATCGCAGCGGACGACGAGAGAGGGACGGGAAGTGGGCATG
Source organism: uncultured Chloroflexia bacterium (assembly GCA_963850035.1). Lineage (GTDB taxonomy): Bacteria > Chloroflexota > Limnocylindria > Limnocylindrales > CSP1-4 > CTSoil-043. The sequence goes on from CAWKJP010000003.1 coordinate 42,723, forward strand.
ACCGACCCGATCCGGGTGATGATCGAGCAGGGCAGGAAGAAGCGGACCGTGGCGTCGGCGTTCGACTGGCCCGGCTGGGACCGGAGCGCGAAGTCCGAGGACCAGGCGCTGGCGGTCCTGGCCGGCTACCGAGCGCGCTACGGGAAGGTGGCCGAGCGCGCCGGTCTCGGCGGCGAGTTCGCCGCAACCGGGGACCTCGAGGTCGTCGAGCGGCTGGCAGGCACCGGGATGACCGACTTCTACGGGATCTCCGCCCGGTCGGCCGGACCCGAGCACGAGCCGATGAGCGAAGCCGAGTGCGAACGGAAGCTCGCCCTCCTTCGGGCCAGCTGGGCCACCTTCGACGACGTCGCATCGCGGGTGTCGGCCGAGCTGCGAAAGGGTCCACGCGGTGGAGGACGGGATCGGGAGCAGATCGTGCGTCACGCGAACGGGGCCGAGATCTACGAGTTCGCCCCCAAGGTGGCGCTGAAGGTGCCGCTCGACACTCGCGAGCGTCCGGACGACCTTCGCGTCTATCGCGATGCATTCTGCCAGGCCATCCGCGAGCACAACGCCCGGGGCGCGTCCGCGCGGACCTGGACCGTCCAGTACGTGATCCGGCACTCCGCCTACCACATGCTCGATCACGCCTGGGAGATGGAGGACCGGGACCTGTCCGACGGAGACTGAGATCGCGCGCGAGCAGAAGCCCGATCGCGATCGAATCAGGCGTGGATTTGCCGCGGCGGGGTCCGGGCTCAGTTGTCGGCAGCCCGGCGCAGGCGCTCCAGCTCCCGGCGGAGGCGCTTGCTGGGCCGGCCCTCGCCCCGGACAGCCATGATCCCCGGCCGGACCTCCATCACCACCGGCGGCGGGCTGTGATCCACGTAGCACGTCACCGCAACCGTGGCACCTACCCGCGACTCGATCGGCCGCACGACCTCGACGATGCGCTCGCGCCCAGCGATCTGCGCGTCGACGCGGTCGCCGGCCCGGACCTTCGTCGAGGGCTTTGCGGCGTTCCCGTTCACGAGGATGTGGCCGGCGTCACAGAGCTGCGTCGCCGCCGGGCGCGTCCTTACGAGCCGCACCGCGCACAGCCAGCGGTCGATGCGGGTCTCATCGGTCGCGCGATCAGTCATGCCTTCTAGGATCGCATGGCTCGCGTGCGCGGCTCGCCCGCGTATGTCGAGGAGACGGTCGGGGGACCGCCCTCTCCGACATCCGCTGATGCCACCGAAATCCACAGCTCCAGCGGCACACCGGACGTGCGGCTCTACCTGACGGTGCAGCTCGAGGCCGACCACGCCTCCCACGCGGGCTTTCCCGCTGAAACAATCCGCTCCATCTCCCAGAATGCAATGACGCGTCGGTTCGGCGAGTTCGACTGGGAGCGGGAGCAGGGGAGGGGCGAACGGGATGGAGCGAGAAGGTCTCCTCGTGGCCGGCCTGTCGATCCTGTTGGCGGCCTGCGGTTCGGGACCCATTCCTTCGGCCGCCGCGCCCTCGTCGTCGCCGGCGGTCGTTGCCCCGGCGAGCGCGACGCCGGCGGCTGCGACCCCTTCGCCGACCCCCACGTCAAGCGCATCGTTGGGCCCCTGGACCGGTCTGCGCTGGGAAGCGCCGGCCCTCACCGCGCCCTACGAGACCATCGCCGACCTGGTGCCCTTCGCCGGCGGGGTTGTCGCCGTGGGTCAGCTCCAGACCGAGCACGGCAACAGGGCGGCGGCCTGGATCTCGAGCGACTGGCGATCGTGGACCCGGACGTTCCTCGACGTCCCGGCGGCGGGGGATTCGACGCTCTGGCACGTCGTCCCGGCAGGCACCGGGCTCGTGGCGATCGGCTCGTCCGGCGTCCAGCACTGCCTGCCACCTCCGGGCGAAGGGCAGGTCTGCGACCCGCTGCCGATCGGGCTCTGGATCTCCACCGACGGACGGGCCTGGCACCAGGTGCGGACGCCTGCCGTCCTTGCGGGCGCGTCCATCGCATCGGTGGCCGCCGGACCGACCGGCCTCGTCGTGGTCGGAGATACCGGCTGGGACAAGCCGGGCGTCTGGACCTCGACCGACGGCGTGGCCTGGCACCGCGAGACCCTCGCGGCCGGCGTGTTCGCGAAGGCCCACCTCCTGGGGATCGCCGACGCGCCCGGCGGCTGGGTGCTGACGGGCTCCGTGGGCGGCGCGAAACCGATCTGCTGTGCCGGCTCCGGGAGCTACTCGACACCGGCAGCCTGGTTCTCCGCGGACGGGACGCATTGGCAGGCGGCGAAGATGGGCAGCGGGGCCGTGGCGGGCTGGGACATGTCCATCGGCCGCGTCTTCGTCGGCCGCGACGGGCTGGTCGCGGTGGGCGGGCTCGACAACACCGGCTGGATCTCCCGCGATGGCCACAGCTGGAGCGCCCGGCCGTCGGCAGCTGGCGATCCGGTCATCCCGTGGTCGTCGGACGGCACGCGAATCATCGGCGCGTCCTTCGCCGGGCAGGATGGCCTCGCGCTCTGGGCCTCGACCGATGGCGTGGCCTGGCAGGCGCTTGCCGCGACCGGTTCCGTTGACCAGATGCCGGGCTGGTCGGGACCCGGCGTGATGGCCGACACGGCGTTCGTCTTCCCGACGGGCGTGGCCTTCCTCGGCTCGAACGAGACGGTCCGCTCCCCAGTGTGGTTCGCGGAGGCGGTCGGCGGCCAGTAGATCGCGATTGCGAGGGAGAGCGCCGCGATTGCCGCCCCCAACGATGGCCGAACAAAAACACACGTGTGAAGTCGCACCAAAGCGCCATCTCATGTCGCACCAGAACGCCGGCCAATTCGCAGGGGTTTGTCACGGGTTTCGCACGATCTGTCATCGGGACACTCCGAGGGAGTTCCATGACCCCGAAGTGCTGTCCGCACCCGTGCACCGGGCCTTGGCCCTCGTGATCGGCGAGGGACCAGTCCACGGGCGACATGCTGCACAGCGCCTCCGCAGCGCCAACGGCTTGCAGTGTGCGGGAAACCGAATCACCGACCGCTGTCGAGGTCGCGCGCTGCTCAGCCGAGCTTGGCGAGGATGATCTTTGCCATTGCGATGTCGGGCGCGTACTTGTCCATGAGTTCAGCGTGGGTGAGTCCCTCGATGGTGACGCAGCGGCTTCCGACCTCGATATCGATTCCGATCTGGAAGCCAAACGCGGCGTCGCCGATGCCCGTGATTGCCTTGCCAGGTCCTTCGGCCGACTGGAGCCCTGACCAGCAACTCGGCACCGAGAGAACGGAGACGGTGAGGTCCTGAATGTCGACGGGGTCCGCACTGCCGCTGTTCTTGTAGGTGCAGCGGCTCAACCCGCTGTACGGGGTGCTGGATGTTGCCGAACTGTACGTGACGTTGTTCAGTGCGGTTGCTTGTGCGGCGGTGAGGAGTGAGCAGGCGTCGACACTGCCTGAACCGCTGGTGTGCGTCGTCGCGGCCGGAGCGGCGGTCGTGCCGGCCGCGAGAGTCGGTCCTGGCGCTCCGGCGGGCGGGGTGGCCGCCCCGCTGCTGCAGGCTGCGGCGAACATGAGGATGAGAAGGGTCGCGCCGCCACGGGCCGCAAGACTCGAACGGATTGGCAACGTGGCGCGTCTCCCACGGTCGCCCCTCGTCTTGAGCAACAGAGCGGCGATATTCCGCGCGCCGCCACGAAATCGAATCATCGGGAACCTCCGTTCGTGATTGCGTTCAGCTGGCTCGGCCCAGCGTCGGACGGCCCGATCGCAATCCGATCGCAAGCTGATCGCGTCGGCACCCACGAGCACCTTCGCCGCGAGCGTCGCGCGCTGTGTCGGCGCGAGGTTCAGGGAAGCACCGAGGGGGTGGCCTACGTCGCGTGCAAGATCGACGACCAAACAGGTGCTCTCTAGCACCGTCGATGTCGGCGGCGCGTCCTTGCCCGGATGGCCGATTGCCGTGGGGAAGGCGACAGTCGCGGCCCTGCAGCCGGCGACTTCTGCGGCACTTCTGCGCGACTTCACACGCTTCCTCGAGGCCGATGTACCCCGAAGGTACATAACTTACATTATCGGAAGTACGGCAGACCAGAAAGCGGGCCCGAGGGTTCGTCAGATCTCGGCCGGGCCGACGACAGGGACGAGGTGCTCCACTCCGCGCGCGAGGCGGCCGTCCAGGGTCAGCAACGGGATGTCCAGGATCAGCGCGAGGGCGACGTACTCGGCGTCGTAGGTCTTGGCCCAGCCGAGTTCGTCCGCGAGCGTCCAGGCGCGCTCATGCAGGCGAGGCTCGTCGACGTACAGGCTGATCGCGAGGCCATCGAGGCGGCGCAGCATCGTGCGGGCAGCCTCCGTCGGTACACCTCCACGCCAGACCCGGGCATGGAGGGCCGACAGCACTTCCGACCGCAGCAGCCGCGGGGCATGGAGCGCCAGGGGCTTCGTCTGAACTCCGTCGGGCAGCGCGAGCAGGTGAAGGGCGGCGCTCGCGTCGAGAACCAGGGAAGTCAATGCTCGTCCCGGCTGGCGCGAACGGCGGCGACCCAATCGGGCATTGGCTCCCCCCAGAACGTCGTCCGCCAGGCCGGCGGCAACGGCAGTCGGTCCGTCCCGGGTACGGTCGCGCTCTCGAGGTCGCGTTCCTCGATGAAATGCTGCGCTCCGACTTTCCGCGACGGGAGCTTGCCCTCCCGGATCCAGCGACGGATCGTCTCGGGGTTCCGGCCGGCGCGTCGGGCCGCCTCTGGAACAGTGAGGGTCATCGGTTCCTCCCCGGGTGGTCCGGCAGGTCGTCGCGCGATGATGTTGTAGCATGCTACAACACGAACCGGCGCCCTGTCATGGGCGCCGGCATTGGCTGATTGGTCCGTTACGGACGTGCGTTCGGCTGGGCGGGCGGGGCCGGGCACTGGTCCCGACCGCCGTCAGAGGCCGGCGCGGGTATCCGAGCTGATGTTGCCCGCTCGTGGCCGAGTGGCGAGGTTCGTCACGCCGCGCGTCGAGTCGGTCGTGCACGGCAGCGTGGCCGCCGGTCTCGCCGAACGAGCCCTCCGTGCAGGATCCGGTCTCCCGACCATGGCCGACGACGTCACTGCGCACCCCACCCTACGGCAGAACCGAGCGTCCGATGGATCGATGCTACGCCCGTCGCGCAAATGACGCGCCCGCCGATCGTCCCGGCGCCGTCGCCGCTCCGTGGGCGGAGCCCATCCCCTCCCCGACCGGCTCAGCCCCCCGAGAAGACCGGCGATACGAGGATGCGATCGCCATCGTGGATTTCGTCGTGGGTCTCGATGGCCCAGCCGCCCCGGCCCACGATGAGCGGCCGGTCAGGGTCGATCCCGAGCGCGTCGAGGAGCCCGGCGACGGTGGTGCCCGCGGGGATCTCGAGAACCCGCTCGCTGAACCCGAGCGTGTGGATGAGGCCCCCGACGAGCTTGACCGTGACCGTCATGGTCAGCGGAGCGCGGCGAACGCCTCCGCGCGCGCCGCCTCGGCGCCGAGCCCAAGGCTCTCCAGGGTGGCCCGGGTCGGGATGCCGCGAGTGTCGTAGCCGCGGATGTCGTAGTAATGCTGGAGCATCCCGTCGTACTGCGCGCGGTCGAGGATCATGCCCTCGATCGGTCCCTCGGTGTCGACGTTGGCCGGGTCGAACCAGGCGGCCGGCGGGAAGTCCGCCGCGCGATCGGTGTCGGGGTGCTCGCGAAGCCAGAACAGCTTCATGAGGGCGTAGATCCGGTCGGAGATCGCCCAGAAGTCCTCGAGCTTCCAGTCGCTCCCGGTGATCGTGTTGAAGTAGGTCGGGTAGTGCTCGACGCCCCAGCCCAGCTCGACCCACGGGAACCGGCAGGTGACGATCGACTCGAAGAGACCGCCGCGGATCCGCTGCAGGTCCACGATCTTCTGCGCCTTGTCGCGCCCGTACGACCCGCGGGTGGTCTGCTTGACCTCGAACGTGATGATCCACGACTCCTTGTGGTGGGCCCCGATCGGGCTCACCCCGAAGGCGAGGGCCATGCCCGGGATGAACTTGCAGTTGTAGGCCGAGATCTCCAGGCCCTTGACCTGCATGGCGTAATCCTCGGACCCGTGCCCGAAGGCCCGGGCGGCCTGGAGTGTCCCGTCGGCGAGCAGGTTGCCGATCTCGCCCTCGCGCCGGGCGATCATGCCCAGAACCCGCTTCATGCCGGCCGCATCGCCGAAGCGAAGATCGCCCGCGACGGCGCCTCGCTCGATCGCGTCCGCATAGAAGCCCAGCACGCCGCCCGCCGAGATCGTGTCGAGCCCGTAGTCGTCGCACAGGAAGTTGAGCGCGGCCACCTGGGAGAGGTCGTACAGGTCGAGGTTGGGCCCGAGCAGGCCGATGTTCTCGTAGTCGACCTCGGCCTCGCGGCCCTCGTCGTCGAGGATGCCGATCCCGCAGCGCATGGTGCAGTTCGGGCAGCCGTACGTCGCGACCCGGGCCGCGTTGACGCGCTCGCCGTCGACCTTCCATGCCTCCGGGTTGTGTGTCCCGCGGAAGTTGTGGACCGGGAGCGCGGCAACCTCGTTGCACCAGGGCAGGACGCCGGTGGTGCCCTGGGTCGACCAGGCGGTCTCCTTGTCGATCGCGTGGACGGCCCGCAGGTCGTCCCGTCCGAGCTCCTTCATCGCCGCGGGGAACGCCTGCGGGATCGGCTTCGTTCCCTTGACCACGATCGCCTTGAGGAGCTTGGATCCCATGACCGCGCCCATCCCGGGACGCCCGCCGGACCGTCCCTCGAGGCTGCGGACGACGGCGAATCGGACCATGTTCTCGCCGCCCTGGCCGATGTTGAGAACGCCGACGCCCTTGCCGTAGCGGGCGTAGATCCAGTCGTTCGTCTCCATCGTGCCCTTGCCCCAGACCTCGTCAGCGGGCAGGAACTCGACGCGGTCGTCCTTGATCGAGAGGAGCGTGGGGCGCTCGGCGCGGCCCTCGACGATGAGCGCGTCGTAGCCGGCCTTGCGGAGCTGGTCGGTGACGCGGGTCCCGAGGTTCCCGTCGCCGTAACCCCCGGTGGCAGGCGACTTGGCGGCGACGATCGTCTTGCCGGTGTTGGGGGCAGGGACGCCGGAGATCGGGCCGACCGCGACCACGAGCTTGTTCTCGGGCCCGAGCGGATCGATCCCGGGGGCCAGCTCGTCATAAAGGATCTTGACCGCGAAGCCGCGTCCGCCGATCCAGGTGTGGGCGAACTCCTCCGAGAACGTCTCGATCCTGAAGGTCCTGCTGGTCAGGTCGACCCGCAGGAACTGTCCGGTCCATCCATCCATGATCAGGTCATCCTCGGCTGGGACGGCGCGACTCGCGTGCGATACCCCCAGCGTCCGATGCTAGGCGCGTCCGGAGCCCGAGTCTAGGGTCCGGATGGACCCTTCGGAGGGACCGGCCGGGCCGCGATCGGCGTCCGGTGCGTCGGTGAACTGGAGCCGGTAGAGGCGCGCATAGAGCCCGTCGCGCTCGAGGAGCTCGTCGTGCGTGCCGAGCTCGACGAGCCAGCCGTCGTCGAGGACCGCGATCCGATGGGCGGCCCGGATCGTCGAGAGGCGGTGGGCCACGATGAGCGTGGTCCGGCCCACCATGAGCCGGTTCAGGGCCGCCTGGACGGCGCGCTCCGACTCGTTGTCCAGCGAGCTCGTCGCCTCGTCGAGCAGCAGGATGCGGGGGTCCTTGAGGATCGCGCGAGCGATCGCGATCCGCTGGCGCTGGCCGCCCGAGAGCCGCGCGCCCCGGTCGCCGAGCGGCGTCGCGTAGCCATCCGGGAGCTCGGCGATGAACTCGTGCGCTGACGCGGCGCGCGCGGCCTCGACGATCTCCGCCTCCGTCGCGTCGAGCCGGCCATAGGCGATGTTCTCGCGGATGGTCCCGCCGAAGAGCGTCGCCTCCTGCGGAACGAGGCCGATCTGGCTGCGAAGGTCCTGCACGCGGACGTCACGGACGTCCACATCATCGATCCGGATCGCCCCGTCCGCCACGTCCCAGAGTCGCGGCACCAGGCTGCACAGCGTCGTCTTGCCGGAACCCGACGGGCCGACCAGGGCCATGATCTCGCCGGGCGCGATGTCGAGATCGATCCCCCGCAGGACGGGCCGGTCGGGCAGGTATGCGAACGAGACGTTGGCGAAGGTGACCCTGCCCGCGACGCGGGTCATCGGCCGGGACGGCACCGGGTCGAGCACGGTCGTCTCCGTGTCCAGGAGCTCGAAGACGCGCTGCACGGCGCCCGAACCTTCGCGGACCTGGCCGTACTGGCCGGCGATGCTGGCAAGATTCGCGGCGAGGAGGACGCCGTACAGGAGGAAGCTGGTCAGCGTCCCGATCGCGAGGGTGCCCTCGATCACCTGGCGGCCGGTGTACCAGAGCAGGAGCGCGATCGCCCCGAACCCGACGAACGACATCACGGCACCGAACAGCCCGCGCCAGAAGGCGAGCCGGGTTCCCTTGGTCACGACCCGGCCCAGGTCGCTCCCGTACCGCTCGATCTCCCAGTCCTCGCGCACGAAGCTCTTGACGATGCGGATTCCGGACAGGGCCTCCTCCGCCGTCGTGGTGGACCGCGCGATCTCGTCCTGGACCTGCGTGGCGACCCGCTGGAGCGGCCGCCCGAAGGCGAGCGCGACGACGATGATGGCCGGCGCGAGCACGAGCGCGATGAGCAGCAGGTTCGGGCTCAGCAGGAAGAGGATCACGATCGAGCCGACGAGGCCGACTGCCGCGGCGAGCAGGTTCGTGATCGTCTGGGTGAGCATCGTCCGCACCTGCGTGACGTCGCTCGACAGGCGCGAGATGAGATCGCCGACCCGGGCGTGGACATAGAAGTCGAGGGAGAGCGTGACCAGGCGGGCGAACAGCTCTGAGCGCATCTGCGCGACGACACGCTCGCCGACGACGCCAAGGAAGTACGTCTGGAGGAAGCTTCCGACGGCCTGGACCAGGAAGAGGAGGACCAGCAGCACGACGATCGCGTCGAGCCCGGCCATGTCGCCGCCGGCGACGACCGTGGTCGTGATCCGGGCGATCAGGAGGGGGAAGAGCAGACCGAGGCCCGACGACATGACGAGCCCGACGAGCGCGAGCCCGAAGCGGCCCAGGTGCGGCCGGACGAAGCGCAGGAGACGGCGCCACGGGACGCCGGTCAGGCCGCGGACCTCGCGGACGACCTCGCCCGGGCTCGGCGGGACGCGCGCGGTCTCGACGGTCATCGTTCGCCCTCAGGCGTCGGCGCGCTGTGCCTCGCGGACCGACTCTGCCCAGCGCACGGCCGCCGCGGTGAGCTCGCCGGCGAGGGCGGGCGCCACGCGTCCGCGAACGCGAACCTCGCGCTGGCCGTACTCGAGATCCACGGTGCCACGCTCCCGGACGCGGGCGAGGAGCTCACCGGCGGCATACGGGACGGCGACGTCGATGTCCTCCCAGAGCGAGGCGAGCAGCGCCGCGACCTCGTCCCGGAGCGCGTCCAGGCCGAAGCCGGTGAGCGCGGATACCAGCACGCTGCCGGCGACGATCGGGGCCTGGATCGCGGCCCCTCCGTCGGCGACGAGGCGGTCCGCCTTGTTGAACGCCGCGAGGCGCGGCTTGGCGCCCGCTCCGAGCTCGTCGAGCACCGTCTGGACGGTGACGCGGTGCTCGGCGAAGTGCGGGTCGGAGGCATCCACGACCTCGATCAGCACGTCTGAGCGGGTCACCTCCTCGAGGGTCGCCCGGAACGCGTCCACGAGCTGGTGTGGCAGCTTGTGGATGAAGCCCACGGTGTCGGTCACGATCGCGGTCTGGCCGTCCCCGAGCTTGACCTGGCGGCTCGTGGGGTCGAGCGTCGCGAAGAGCTTGTCCTCGACGAGCGCGACCTCGCTCCCGACGAGCGTGTTGAGGAGGGTGGACTTGCCGGCGTTCGTGTAGCCGACGATCGCGACCGTCGGGTAGAGGCGTCGGTCGCGGCCGCGCGCGGCGGTCGCCCGCTGCTGGCGGACCTGCTCGACGCGCTCCTTCATCTTCTTGATCCGCTCGCGGATCAGCCGGCGGTCGGTCTCGAGCTGGCTCTCGCCGGGACCCCGGGTGCCGATCCCGCCCCCGGTCCGCGAGAGGTGCGTCCACAGCCGCGTGAGGCGGGGCAGCTGGTATTCGAGCTGCGCGAGCTCCACCTGCAGGCGCCCTTCGTGCGTGCGGGCGTGCTGGGCGAAGATGTCCAGGATCAGGCGGCTGCGGTCGATCACCTTGACCCCCAGGAGGCTCTCGAGCGCCTTCTGCTGGCCCGGGGAGAGCTCGTCGTCCGCGACGAGGAGATCGAACCCGGTCTCGGCCTTCGCGGCGACCAGCTCCTCCGCCTTGCCCTTGCCCACGTACCAGTTCGGGTCGACGTGGCGACGGTTCTGCCACTCCGCGCCGACGACCACGGCACCGGCCGTCTCGGCCAGCGAGGCGAGCTCCGCGAGCGAATCCTGGGCGTTCCAGCCCGGGTCATCCCCCGTGTCGACGGCGACGAGGAAGGCCTTCTCGGCGGGCTGGGCAAGATCGACGGTGGTTGGGCGGGGCATCCACGGAGGATAGCGTGCCGTCGAGGCAGGCCCACAGCCCGCCGGCGTCGTCACCGGGATACCCCTTTCGTCACCCGCGGGGCACGACCTCAGGGGCATGGCGCGCGGGCGCACCGGAATTGACGCTCACGACATGCCCGCCAGCCCGATCGCCGCCCGTCGCGCCGCCGAGGCGGCCGACGCTGCCCTTCCCGCTCGCGAGTCGCCGCGCCGCAGGGCGGTCATCCGCTCCGTCGCGGTCGCGGCACTCGGGCTGAGCGTCGCCTATCTCACCTGGCGCGGCCTCATCGACACCACGGACCGCGCCGCGGCCTGATCCGGCGCGTCAGCCGCCGGGCCCGCCCCCGGAGCGCACGAAGGCCCGAACGCGCGCGAGCGCAGTCTCCGCCATGCCCGGGTCCCCGGCATCGAGCGCGAGGTCGACGGGCGACGCTCGGAACCATGTTCGCTGGCGGCGTGCGTACGCGAGGTTCCGGCCGACGTTCGCGGCGAGGTACCCTGCCCGGTCGATCCGGCCGTCGAGCAGGTCCCATGCCTCCCGGTAGCCGATCGCCGAGAACGCGGGGAGGTCCGTCGGGTATCGCGCCCGCAGCGCCTCGGCCTCGGGCAGGATCCCGCCGTCGAGCTGGACTGCGGACCGGCGCACGATCCAGGCCCGGTGCGTGGCACGGTCGGCAAGGTCGAGGCCGATCCGCAGGACGGGCGCGCCGTAGCCGCGCGGCGCCGGGCGGGGCACGTCGCCCTGGAGGGTCGCGATCTCCATCGCGCGGACAACGCGCCGCGGGTTGCGCAGGTCGACAGCGGCCGCGAGGGCCGGGGCAGCGGCGCGCAGGCGCGCCGCGAGGGCGTCCAGTCCCCGCCGGCGAGGTCCGCCTCGAGCGTCGCCCGGACGGCCGGGTCCCAGGGGAGCGCGTCGATGGCGAGCCCGTCGGCGATCGCGCGCAGCCAGAACCCCGTGCCGCCGACAAGGAGCGCCACGCCGCCGCGCGCGCCGATGTCCGGCAGGATCGCCTCCGCGTGTGCCGCGAACTCCGCCACGGAGAAGCGTTCGGTCGGGTCGGCGAGATCGAGGCCGTGGTGCGGCACGCCGCAGCGCTCCTCGAGCGTCGGCTTCGCGGTCGCGACGTCCGTCCCCCGGTAGACCTGGCGGGAGTCGGCCGAGACGACCTCGCTCGGGATGCCATCGGCGATGAGCGCGAGTGCAAGCTGCACGGCAAGGCCGGTCTTGCCGGTTGCCGTCGGGCCCCCGACGACCACGAGCGGGGGGCGTGGACCCGACGGGGCGTCTGCGCCCGCAGCGTCGCTGCGCGTCGCGCTCCCCTCCCCTGTCGTCAGGCGAGGATCCCGCGCAGGCTGTACGGGCCGGCCGCCTCGATCCGGACGTCGACGATGCTGCCGACGAGATCGGACGGCCCGGCAAGGTGGACCAGGCGGTTCTCGCGCGAGCGGCCCGCCAGGCGAACCCAGCCGGCAGGCAGCGGCCCGGCGAACGGATCGCGGCCGAGGAGCGTCGCCGCCGGGGGCTCGGCACCTTCGTCGTCAT
>CAWKJP010000004.1:0-98325 GCA_963850035.1 uncultured Chloroflexia bacterium
CGACCGGCCGCAAAACCGGGCGCGGCGCGTCCCCTCGGCTATGCCGGACGCATGAAGGAGACGCGCAACCGGCTCCCGGCAGGGATCCCTCCCCGGGCGCCGACGCGAAGCGTCCCATCCGCGCCGACCTGCACGATGGCCCGCGACGGGCGCGCCGGCAGGCTGGCGGGAGCGATCGCGGGCTGGAGCATGGCGCGGTACCGTCCGGGAGGGGGAAGCGCCACGGGGACCTCGAATCCGAGCACGGCCTGCCGGCCGTCCACCGAGCGCTCGACGACCTCGCCCGTGACCGCGACCCGGCGGCCGAGGAGCGCGCTGGCCGTCGCGAGGTCGCCGGTGGCGATCGCGGTGCGGATCTCGGTGCTGCGGACCTGCCGGCCCGCGAGATCGAACGGCGGGACCACCACCACCGTGAAACCGTCGCGCGCGCCGAGCGCGGCGAGCGCCTGCGGCGTCCCCCGCCGCTCGTGGCCGAACGCAGCGTCGGGCGTCATGAGGAAGCCGGCCAGCGCGGTGCGCGACGCGATCGACGCCACGAACGCGTCGTAGGCCGTGTGGCGGAGCGCCTCGTCGAAGTGCTGGACGATGGTCACGCCGACACCCGCCCGCCCCAGCCGCACCAGGCGTTCGGCCGGATCGCACAGGAGCGGTGGCGCTGCGCCCGCCATGATCTCATCCGGATGATGGTCGAAGGTGAGCACGGCCGGAACGGCGCCGAGGCGGGCGGCGGCCCGTCGCAGCTCACGGAGCAGGTACGCGTGCCCGCGGTGGAGTCCGTCGAAGACACCCACGACGACCAGGAGCGGCCCATCGTCCGGGCGGAGCGCGGAGACGCCGTCCAGCACCCGCGACGGCCCGCTCGCCGGCCCCGGCGTGCCGGCGAGGAGCCCGCGAGCGGGCTCAGCCACGCGGAGCGGCGCCGTCGCGCGGCACGAGGACCTTGTCGGGCACGAGCCGGCTGCCCACCCGTCGGGCGATCGCGGCGAGCGACCCATCCTCGAGGAGGAGCCGGACCCGGGCCACTGCGTCCGGTGGGACCGTGGCCCCGGCCGGGTGCGGCGGGGCGCCCGACGGCGCGGGAAGGCGACCGCCCTCCCCGATCCAGCCGCCATGAGCGACCACGACCACCTCGTCGGGGCGAAGCGTCACGGCGGGCAGGTCGTCGAGGCCGGTCCCCACGGGTCGGAGCAGGTCGGCGAAGCGTCCGCTTGCCGCGGCCTCGCGGGCCGTATCGAGGCTGATGGCGTCCGCGAGCGTGAAGGGGCCGGCGGCGGTGCGGCGCAGCGCCCCGAGGTATGCGGCACTGCCGACGGCCGTCCCGAGGTCGCGCGCGAGCGCCCGGACGTAGGTGCCCGCGGAGCAGGTGACGTCGATGATCGCGAGCGGGCGCTCCGGGTCGGTCGCGTCCCAGCGCTCCAAAGTGAGCGCATCGAACGTCGTCTCGCGCGACGGCAGCTCGGGGGCGTGACCGGCACGCGCGAGGGCGTACGCCCGCCGCCCGCCGACCTTGCGCGCCGAGAACGCCGGCGGGAGCTGGAGGTGCGTCCCCAGGAACCCGGCCAGCGCTCGCTCGACGGCGTCCCGCGACGGGGCCGGCCGATCGATGGGAGTCAGCTCGCCCTCCAGGTCGTCGGTCGTGGACGAGGCGCCGAAGCAGACCGTGGCCCGATACGCCTTGCGGGCACCAAGATGGAACTCGACGACCCGCGTCCCGAGGCCCAGGTACAGCGGCAGAACCCCGGACGCGAACGGGTCGAGCGTCCCGCCGTGGCCGATCCGCTTTGTCCCCGCGAGGCGCCGGACAAGCGCCACGACGTCATGCGACGTCGGGCCGACCGGCTTGTCGACCACGAGGATTCCGTCCAGCCCCGCGTCGATGCGGCGCGGGCGTCGCTCGCGGGCCGGGTCGGCCGAATCTTCCGGTGGCTCGAGCGGGTTCGCGGCCCCGCCCGATGGCGCGTCTCCCGCGGGCGGCTCCCCGGCGGTCCGGGGCTCATCCGGCGCCGAACGCTCGTCGCTCACCGTGCCACGGCCCGGGCGAACCGGATGGCGACCGGGAGGACGGCTGCGGCGGCCTCGGCGAGCGGGAGGTCGACCGACGCACCGGCGGCCCGTGGGTGCCCGCCGCCGCCCCACGTCCCGCACAGCGCGGTCGCGTCCACGCCGCCGGGTTTCGTGCGAACGGAGACCCGCGTCGCGTCCTCCTTCTCCTTGAGGAGGAGCGCGACCTCGGCGGTCTCGGACTGCGCGAGCAGGTCGATGATCCCCTCGGAGTGCTCCGAGCGCGCGCCCGTCGCGCGGAGGTCCTCGAGCTCCATGGTCGAGGCGATCACGAGCCCGTCCGCGTGCGACTGGAGCCGCGCGAGCACGCGCCCGAAGAGCGCGAGCTGTGCATCGGGCTTCGTGCGGTAGAGGCGGCGGCTGATGTCGGACAGCGGCGCTCCAGCCTCCACGAGCGCGGCCGCCACCTGAAGCGTCCTGGCCGTCGCATTGGGGTGGGCGAAGGTGGCGGTGTCCATGACGATCCCGGCCGTCAGCGCCGCGGCGAGGCGTCCCTGCCCCAGCGCCAGGGGCACGCCGAGCCGCGTCGCCAGGAGGGCGACCATCTCGCAGGTCGCCGCGGCGTGCGGGTCGATCCAGACGAGGTCGCCGGACGCGTCGTTGCTGGCGTGATGGTCGATCGTCAGGAGCGGCGTGGCGGCGAACAGGGCGGCGTTCCGCTCGCGGATCGCGCCGGCCCGCGGCAGGTCGCCGCAGTCGCACAGGACGACGAGGTCGTACGGGACCCCCGGCTCCGGATCGGTCCGGACCGCCTGGCTGCCTTCCAGGAACCGGTAGAGGTCCGGCACGGCGTCCGACGCAGCGACGGTCGCACGCCCGCCGCGTGCCTCGACGAGCATCGCGATGGCGAGGGCGGCGCCGAGCGCGTCGGCGTCCGGGCTCTCGTGCCCGATGGCCAGGACGCAGCGCGCATCGCGCACGCGCTCCACCACGGCTTCCGGCACGGCCACCGCGAAGGCTCGCAGGTCGATTGGCATTCAGGTGGTCCGGCGGCGTCGCCCGGGACGGGGGGTCGGCCGCCGGCTCGGGGCCGGGAGCGCGCGCCCCCCACCGTCACCGCGCCGGCCGCGTCCCGACGGCCCGCCGGGCCGGGCGGTGGGGCCGCCTGCGGGCAGGGACTCCCCCGCCCCGGCCGGCTGGACATCGGGCCCTGGGTCGGGCGTGTCGCCCTCGCGGGGAAGGCGAGCAACCGGCGTCGGCAGCGACTCGCGGACCGGCGCGTCGGCGATCGAGGCCGCCCGCGGAGCGTCCCCGCGCTCCAGCTCGTCGAGGATCTGGAGCACACGCGTGCCGTGCTCCATCGACGCATCGAGCTCGACGTGGAGGGCGGGGATCCGGCGCAGGCGGAGCCGGACGCCCAGCTCGCGCCGGACGAAGCCCATCGCCCGCTCCAGGGCCTCGAGCGTCTCGCGGCGCTCCGCCGTGTCGCCGATGACGCTGACCCAGACCTTCGCATGGGAGAGGTCACGCGAGGTCTCGACGTCGGTCACCGTGGCGAACCCGATCCGCGGGTCCGCGACCTCGCGGGCCAGGATCGCGCCGATCTCCTGGCGAAGGAGCTCGTCGACGCGATCCGTGCGCTGGCTCATGCGCCCCTACCGGAGGTTCGAGCGGCTGACCGATTGCTGGGTGAACGCCTCGATGATGTCGCCCTCGGCGAGGTCGTGGAATCCGGCCAGGCCGATGCCGCACTCGTACCCCTGCGCCACGTCGCGCACGTCGTCCCGGAAGCGCCGGAGCGAGTCCAGCTTGTCCGTCGCGATGAGCTTGCCGTTGCGGTAGACGCGCACGCCCGCGGTCCGGGGGATGTGGCCGTCGGTCACGAACGAGCCGGCGATCACGGTGCTCTTGCCCACCCGGAAGATCTGGCGAACCTCCGCGCGACCCTCGACCTGCTCCACGATCTCCGGCTCGAGCATGCCCTTGAGGGCGGCCTCGATGTCGTCGGTGAGCTTGTAGATGATGTCGTAGAGGCGGACGTCCACCTTCTCGGCCTCCGCGGTGCGGCGTGCCTGCGGGTCGAGCTTCGTGTTGAAGCCGACGACGATGGCGTTCGATGCCGAGGCGAGGAGGATGTCGTTGTCCGTGATGTCGCCGGTGCCCTCGTGGAGGACGCTGATCCGGACCTCGTCGGAGATGATCTGGCCCAGCGCGTGCGTGATCGCCCCGAGCGAGCCGGAGACGTCCGCCTTCAGGATGATCCGGAGCTCCTTCGACTGGCCCTCCTGGAACTGGTTGAAGAGGTCCTCGAGGGTCGCCTTCTGGCTGGTCCCGGCCAGCGTGGTGGCCGCGATCCTGGTCTGCTGCACCATCGAGCGGGCGATCTTCTCGTCCGCCACGACGCGCAGGATGTCGCCGGCCTCCGGGACGTCGTCGAGCCCGAGCACGAGCGCGGCGGACGACGGGCCCGCCTTCTGCACCCGCTTTCCAGCCGCGTTCTCGAGCGCCTTGATCTTGCCGTAGGTCTTGCCCACGACGACGATGTTCCCGATCCGGAGCGTGCCCGTCTGGACCACGACCGTCGCCACCGGGCCGCGACCCTTGTCGAGCTCCGCCTCGATGATCGTCCCGACCGCCGGGCGCTTGGGATCCGCCTTGAGCTCCTGGAGGTCGGCGACCAGGTTCACCATGTCGAACAGGTCGTCGAGGCCCTGGCCCGTCTTGGCCGAGACCTGCACGAGCGGGACATCGCCGCCGTACTCCTCGATGACGACGTTCGCCTCGGTCAGCTCGGTCTTGACGCGATCCGGGTTCGCATCCGGCTTGTCGATCTTGTTGAGCGCGATGACGATGGGCACCTTCGCGGCGCGCGCGTGGCTGATCGCCTCGAGCGTCTGGGGCATGACGCCGTCGTCCGCCGCCACCACGATGATCGCGATGTCGGTAACCTTGGCGCCGCGGGCGCGCATCGCGGTGAACGCCTCGTGACCCGGCGTGTCGAGGAAGACCACCTTCCTGCCATCGCGGACGATCTCCGAGGCACCGATGTGCTGCGTGATCCCGCCGCGCTCTCCGGCCGCCACGGCCGTGCTCCGGATCGCGTCGAGAAGGCTCGTCTTCCCGTGGTCGACGTGGCCCATGACCGTCACGATCGGCGCGCGGGGCACCAGCAGCGCCGGGTCCCCGTCGACGAAGAGCGTCTCCTTGGTGGCCGGAGCCGGTGCTTCGGTGCCCTCCTCCTCGGCCGCCGTGACCGGTGCCTCGGCCTCGTCCGTCTCGAAGCCCAGCTCCGTCGCGACGAGCGACGCGGTATCCCGGTCGATCAGCTGGTTGATCGTCGCGAAGATTCCGCTCTTGATGAGCTCGCGGATCACGTCCGCCGGGTTGACCGCGAGGACCTCGGCAAGCTCCTTGACCGTGATCGTCGAGGGCAGCACGACGGCGGCCCGCTCGCGCGGCTCGGCAACCGAGACCGGCGTGAACGCGCCGCCCTCGCGTCGCTGCGGTTTGCGGGGCCCGCGGCGCCCGCGGGTTCCGCTCCTGCTCCTGGCCATCAGGCCCCTCCTTCTAGGTCATCATGATTCTGCATCAGGGGTGTCGATGTGACGGACGGCGTGGTGCCGAAGAGCCCGGCCGGGATCTGGACCGCGAGCGCCCGCCGCAGCGTGCCCTTCGCGATCGCGAGGTCCTGGCAGACGGGGTCGACGCAGACGTATGCGCCCCGACCGGGCGCCCGACCGGTCGGGTCGAGCACGATCACTCCGGCCGGCGTTCGCACCACGCGGAGCAGCTCGCGCTTCGCGCGCGGCGTCCTGCAGGCGACGCAGGTCCGGGTGGGATGCTGCCTCGGTGGCAGGCCGCCGCCGGCCCGCCCCGCTACGGTGTCACCTCCGCCGTGGGAGCGGCGGCCGGGGCATCCATCGCCGTGGGCATCTCGGCCCGGGCGGGGTCGGCGATGTCGGCCGGCACGGCGGCCGCCACGGGGCCGCGGACCGCAGCCGGGTCGGCGACCTCGGCCGGCACGGGGGCCGGCGCGACCGGGGCCGGCGCTGCCGCCTCGGGCGCCTGCACGTCACTGCGGATGTCGATCCGCCAGCCGGTCATCTTCGCGGCGAGCCGCGCGTTCTGCCCCTCGCGGCCGATGGCGAGCGAGAGCATCTTCTCGGGGACGATGACGCTGGCGATCCGGTGCTCCTCGTCGATGTGCACGGCGACGACCTGGGCCGGGCTGAGCGCCTTCGCGACGAAGACGGCCGGGTCCTCGTGCCACTCGATCACGTCGATCTTCTCGCCGGCGAGCTCCGCGACCACCGCCTGGACGCGCGCGCCGCGCTGGCCCACGGTGGCCCCGACCGGGTCCAGGCCCTCCTGGCGCGAGGCCACGGCGACCTTGGAGCGGCTGCCCGGCTCGCGGGCGATCGCCTTGATCTCCACCGTCCCCGCGTGGATCTCGGGAACCTCGAGCTCGAAGAGGCGGCGCAGGAACCCCTTGTGCGTCCGGCTGACGAGCACCTGCGGGCCCTTCGGGCCGCGGCGCACCTCGAGCACGAACGCCTTGACGTTCTGGCCGATGCGGTAGTGCTCGACCGGCGACTGCTCGGTCGTGGCGAGGATCGCCTCCGCCTTTCCGAGGTCGAGGATGATCGCGCGCGGCTCGACCCGGTTCACCGTCCCCGTGATGAGGTCACCCTCGCGGCTCGCGAACTGGTCGTAGACCACGTCGCGCTCGGCCTCGCGGAGTCGCTGCAGGACGACCTGCTTCGCCGTCTGCGCACCGATCCGCCCGAACGCGTCCTGGCCCAGCTGCTCGGTGACGATCTCCTCGCCGATCGTGGCGTCGGGCTTGATGGCCCGGGCCTCGTCGAGCGTGAGCTCGGTCAGCGGGTCCTCCACGGCGCCGACGACGAGACGCTCGCGCGTGACGAGCATCTCCCCGCGCTCGGGGTCGATGCGGACGCGGACGTCCTCGTTGCCGGGGATCCGGCGGTAGGCGGACTCGATGGCGTCGGAGATCGTGAGGATCAGGTGCTCCCTGGGCACGCCCTTCTCGGCGTTGAGCTGGAGGAGGGCGCCCACGAAGTCGCGGCTCATGCGGTCCACCTCCCACAATCATGTTCGACCAACGGCGGCCGTCCCCGGCCGACCGAAAGAAAAACGTGGGGGTCACCCACGTCATGGAGCGGCGCGGTCGAAGTTGCCACGAGTATACCGCACGCGGGCCGAGCCTCCGGTGCGGCGGGGCACCGGCCCGGTGCGCGCGGGCACCGCCTCGGGCCGCGGCCATGGGCGACGCCACGGGCCGCGGCCATGGCCCGCGGCTATGCGCCCGCCGCGATCTCCGTCGCAACGCGGCCCGGCGTCGGGTAGCGCCGCTCCACGTAGTCCTCGAGGAGCCCGATGAAGCGGGCCACGATGTCGTCGCCCCGGTAGGTCGCATAGAGCTTCCCGTCGACGAAGACCGGCGCCACGGGCTCCTCGAACGTGCCGGGAAGGCTGATCCCGATGTCGGCGTGCTTGCTCTCGCCGGGGCCGTTCACCACGCACCCCATGACCGCCACGCGCAGCTCCTCGACGCCGGGATGGAGCTCGCGCCAGGCCGGCATGCGCTCCTTGAGGTGCGCCGTGATATCGCGGGCCATCTCCTGGAAGAAGACCGAGGTGGTGCGCCCGCAGCCAGGGCAGGCGCTCACCTGGGGCATGAAGCTCCGCAGGCCGAGCGACTGGAGCACCTGCTGGGCCACCTCCACCTCGAGCTCGCGACCCGCGCCGGGCTCGGGCGTGAGGGAGACCCGGATCGTGTCCCCGATCCCCTCGCTCAGGAGGACGCTCAGGCCCGCCGTCGAGGCGACGATCCCCTTCATGCCCATCCCGGCCTCCGTGAGGCCCAGGTGGAGCGGGTAGTCGCACTGCGCGGCGAGGCGCCGGTAGACGTCGACGAGGTCGTGCACGCCGGACACCTTCGCGCTCACGATGATCCGGTCGTGCCCGAGCCCGGTCTCCTCGGCGAGCTCGGCCGAGCGCAGCGCCGAGGCGAGCATCGCGTCGATCATCACATCCCGGCTGTCGCGCGGCTCGGCGAGCGCCGCGTTCGCCTCCATCATCGATGTCAGGAGGGCCGGGTCGAGCGATCCCCAGTTCACGCCGATGCGGACGGGCCGATCGTTCTCGATGGCGACGCGCACGATCGTCGAGAAGTTGTCGTCGTGGCGCTTGGCACCCACGTTGCCGGGGTTGATCCGGTACTTCGCCAGCGCCCGGGCGGTCTCCGGGTACTCCACCAGGAGCTGATGCCCGTTGTAGTGGAAGTCGCCCACGATGGGCGTCTCGAACCCGAGGTCGCGGACCTTGCGCACCATCTCCGGCACGGCGGCTGCGGCGGCTTCCGTGTTCACGGTGACCCGGACCAGCTGCGATCCGGCGGCGGCCAGCCGGACCACCTGGAGCGCGGTCGCGTCGGCATCGGCCGTGTCGGTGTTCGTCATCGACTGGACGACCACGGGGTGGGCGCTCCCGACGAGCACGCCCCCGACGTCGACGGATGGCGTCGGCCGCCGCCGCGGCCGCAGTGCGTCGGCGCCCGTCACGGAGTCCCGCCGCCCACCTGCCGGGCGATGTCGAAGTAGGTGATCCAGATGAGGAACCCGAACAGGAACACGAACCCGACGAGGTAGGTCAGGCGCTCGACCGAGATCGCCGTCTGGGCTGAGACCCCCCGCCCGCGCACGCCGGCCCGGCGCATGACCGCGGCCGCCCGCGACAGGAGCGACTTCAGCAGCAGCACGAGGATGCGACCGCCGTCCAGGGGCGGGAACGGCAGGATGTTGACGAGGGCGAGGTTCGCCGAGAGCAGCCCGGCAAGATACAGGGTGAAGATCGGCCCCAGCTGCCAGAAGACGTCGCCGACCTGGACGGCGATGCCGACCGGCCCGGTGACCGGCGGCGCCTGGGTCGGGTGCGAGGCGACCGAGGTGACGAGCGAGGCGAGGCCGTCGATGATGAGGCGGAACGCGCTCACGGTCCACGACGCGCCGGCCGAGATCGCTGCCACGGGGTCGCGGCCGGCGTACGCGCCGGAGAAGCCGAGGCCGGCCCCGCGGATCCCGAGCGCGCCCTGCGTCGCCGCGGCATCGGGGGGGCGCAGCGTGACCGGGACGTTCCGCTCGGTGCCGTCGACGCCGCGGACCAGGAGCGTGACCGACTGGCCGGCCCGGTCGCGGAGGGCGGAGATCGCAGCCTGCCCTGCCTGCGGGCTCGGCAGGAGGTCGAAGGTCTTCCCGTCGATGGCGAGGATCGTCTCGCCGGACTTGAGCCCGGCGACGTCCGCCGGCGACCCCGCCACCACCTCGTTGAACGTCAGCCCGCCCTGCGGCGTCGCGAGCCAGGCGATCCCCGTGAAGATCACGAACGCGAGCAGGAGGTTCATGCCGACGCCGGCGAGCAGCACGAGCACCTTCCGGGGGAGGCCCGCGACCGTGAAGGAGCGCGGGTCGCTCGACTCGCCGTCCTCGCCCTCGAGCCGGACGAAGCCGCCGACCGGCAGCCAGTTGAGCGTGTACATGGTCTCGCCGCGGTCGCGCAGCACCTTGGCACGGGGCGGGAAGCCGATCCCGAACTCGTGGACGCGGATCCCGAAGACGCGTGCCAGCACGAAGTGGCCAAGCTCGTGGATCACGACCAGCGAGCACAGGATGAAGACGAAGAGGAGGATCGTGATCGCCCCCTGGAAGATCGCCATGGCTCCTCCTACGCGGGCCGCCTGCCGGCGGTTCCCCACGAGCTGAACGCAGCGCGAACCTCGCGGTCGAGCGCCACGAGATCATCGTACCCCGGCGCCTGCCGGGGACCTGTTCCGAAGCGATCGACGGCCGCTTCGAGGAGGCGCGGGATCCCCGGGAAGTCGAGGCCGCCCTCGAGGAATCGCGCGACTGCCACCTCGTCGGCGGCGATGAGCGCCGCCGTGGCCCGTGAACCCAGCAGGCCGGCGTCGCGGGCGATCCGCAGGGCCGGGAAGCGCGCCTCGTCGGGAGCGCGGAAGTCGAGACGGCCCGCCGCGACGAGGTCGGGGGTCGCGGCCGGCGACGGACGGCGGGACGGGTACGTGATCGCGTACTGGATGGGGAGCCGCATGTCGGGCGTTCCGAGCTGCGCCTTCATCGACCCGTCCACGAACCGGACCGCCGAGTGCACCATCGACTGCGGATGGACGACGACCTCGATCGCCGCGTAGTCCACGCCGTAGAGCCAATGCGCCTCGATCACCTCGAGGCCCTTGTTGGCGAGCGTCGCGGAGTCGATCGTGATCTTCGCCCCCATGTTCCAGGTGGGATGGCGGAGGGCCATCTCGGGCGTGACGTCCGCGAACTCCGCGATCGGCGTCTCGAGGAACGGGCCGCCGGACGCCGTCAGGACGAGCGCCGCGACGCCCGAGATCTCTTCGCCGACCAGGCACTGCCAGATCGCCGAGTGCTCCGAGTCGATCGGCCGGAGCCAGCCGAGGGCGCTCGCGAGCGGATCGCTCGGGTCGATCGCCGCGCGCTCCGCGGCACGCGCACGCGCCTCTCGCATCACGAGGTGACCGCCCGCGACGAGCGTCTCCTTGTTCGCCGTCGCGACCACCTTGCCCGCCCGCAGCGCGGCGAGGACCGGCCGGAGGCTCACGACCCCGCCCGTCGCGACCACCACGAGGTCGACGTCGCCCCGGGTCGCGAGCTCGACGAGCGCATCCGGACCGTCGACGCGCACGGTCCCCGCCGGAAGATCGAGGGGGCGCGAGTCCGCGAGCGCGACCGCCGCGGGCCGATGCTCGCGGGCCTGCGCCTCGAGGAGCGCCGCCTGCGAGCCGGTCGCGAGCGCGACGACGCGCCACTCCGGCGCGAGACCGGCAAGGACGTCGAGCGACTGCCTCCCGATGGAGCCGCCGGAGCCGAGCAGCGCGACGCCGCGCGGCCGGTCAGGCTGCGACGAGGACGACATACGCCACCAGGATCGGCGCGGCAAAGAGGATCGAATCCACCCGGTCCAGGATCCCCCCGTGGCCGGGGATCGCCTTCCCGGAGTCCTTGGCGCCCGCGGCGCGCTTGAGGAGGCTCTCGGCGAGGTCGCCGGCCTGCGCCGCGCCGCCCAGGAGCGGCCCGAGGACGAGGGCCTCGAGCGGCGACCGGCCGCTCAGCGCGAGAACGACGGCCACGCCCAGCACGGCGACGACCAGCCCGCCGATGACGCCCTCCTGGGTCTTCCGGGGCGAGATCCACGGCATGAACGGGCGCCGCCCGATCGCCCGCCCCACGAGGTAGGCGCCCGTGTCGAAGCCCCAGACGCCAGCCAGGAGGATCAGCACCCAGCGCCGCTCCGGCCAGAAGACGCGCTCGAACGACGCGGGATCCGTCCACCGGGTCGTGAGGACCGCGAGGGCGCCGAGAAGGCCGACATAGAGCGCGCCGAAAAGCGTGGCCGACCACGCGGCGAAGCCGTCGGTCGCCTCGCGCCGGGCGAATGCCACGACGGCGAGGCCCGCCGCCACGACACCGACCACGGCGAGCCCGTTGAACGCCTCGACACGTCCGGCGAGGTCGAGGGCCGCGGGAGGCCGGCCCAGCAGCTGGCTGCCGAGGATGGCCGGGATCGCGGACGCCGCGACCAGGACGGAGGCTCCCATGACGACCCCGCGGTGCAGGACGGGCTGACCGGCGAGGGGCAGGAGGCGCTCGGCCTCGAGCCCGGCCGCGATCGCGAGGACGATCGCGAGGATCCCGATTCCGAGCCCGCCCGCCGCTGCCGCGAGGACGACGACCGGGACGATGACGAGGGCGCTGGTCGTCCGCTCGCGCACGGCGGCCCCGGTCAGCGCCCGAACCGGCGTCCGCGCCGCGCGAACTCCTCGAGCGCCGTGTCGAACGCCTCCGCGTCGAAGTCCGGCCAGAGCGCCGGGCAGGAATGGAACTCCGCGTAGGCCGACTGCCAGATCAGGAAGTTCGAGAGGCGCTGCTCGCCCCCGGTCCGGATGACGAGATCCGGGTCCGGCAGCCCGGCCGTGTAAAGATGCGCCTCGACGGCGGCCTCGTCGACCTCACCGGCGGGGGTGCCGGCGGCGACGATGGCCCGGACGGCGTCCACGATCTCCGTCCGGCCGGCGTAGTTGAAGGCGATGTTGAGGATGAGGCGCGAGCCGCCCTCGGTCGCAGCGAGCGCCTCCGTGATCGAGCCCCGGACGTCCGCGGGCACCTCCGCGAGGCGTCCCGACACGCGGACCCGGACTCCCTGCCGGACGAGCTCCGGCGTCTCGGCCCGGATCGCCTGGTCGAGGAGTGAGAAGAGGCCGGCCACCTCCGCGTCCGGACGCGCCCAGTTCTCGCGGCTGAACGCGTAGAGCGAGAGCACGGCGATGCCACGCCGGATCGCGTGCTCCACGAGCCACCGGATCTTGTCGACGCCGGCGGCGTGCCCCTCGAGCTCGGCGAGGCCGTGGGCGCGGGCCCAGCGGCGGTTGCCATCCATGATGATCGCGACGTGGACCGGCCGGGGACCGGCCTCCGGGATGCCATCCCCCGCCGGGGCGAGTGGCTCCGCCTGCGCCGCGCGCCGCGCGTCCACCGGCCGGGCGACCTGGGCGCGGCTCACCTAGACCTCGAGGACCTCGCGCTCCTTGGCCCCGCCGACCTTGTCGACCTCGGCGATCTCGCGATCGGTCACCCGCTGCAGCGTCTCGAGCTCGCGATGCGCTTCGTCCGTGCCCAGGGTGCCGTCGCGCTCTTCCTTCTTGATCGTGTCGGCCGCCTCGCGGCGCAGGTTCCGGATCTCGACCCGGGCCTCCTCCATCCGGCGATGGACGACCTTGACGATGTCGCGTCGACGCTCCTCGGTCAGCTGCGGGATGTTGAGCCGGACCGCCGTCCCGTCGACGTTCGGCGTCAGGCCGATGTCGCTCTTCAGGATCGCCTTCTCGATCGCCCCGAGGACGCTCCGGTCCCAGGGCTGGATCACGATCTGGTGCGGCTCCGGCACGCTGATCCCGGCAAGCTGGTTGAGCGGCGTCGCCGCGCCGTAATACTCCACGAGGATTTGCTCGACCAGCGCCGTCGAGGCCCGGCCGGTCCGGATCCCCTGGAGGTCGCGCTCCAGGATCTCGACGGCCCGCGCCATCTTCGGCTCGATGGTCCCCAGAACCTGGCTGCTCATTTGGGGGTACCTCCGGCGATGCGGGTCCCGACCTGCTCCCCCATCGCGGCCCGGCGGACGTTCTCGGGCTGGTTCAGGTCGAAGACGATGATCGGAAGATCATTCTCCATGCACAGCGAGACCGCTGTCGCGTCGAGCACCGCGAGACGATCGGTCAGGACGTCGCCGAACGTCAGCTCCGTGTAGCGACGGGCTTCCGGGTGCGTCAGCGGGTCGGCATCGTAGACGCCGTCGACCCGCGTGGCCTTGAGGAGGACCGACGCGCCGATCTCCACCGCCCGGAGGGCGGCCGCCGTGTCCGTCGTGAAGTACGGGTTCCCCGTGCCCGCGACGAAGATCGCGACGCGGCCCTTCTCGAGGTGGCGGATGGCGCGACGGCGGATGTAGGGCTCGGCCACCTCGTTCATGGCGATCGCGGTCATCACGCGCGTGGGGACCCCGACCCGCTCGAGCGCGTCCTGCAGCGCGAGGCCGTTCATCACCGTGGCGAGCATGCCGATGTAGTCCCCGGTGGCGCGGTCCATCCCCCGTGCGGCCGCGGCCATGCCGCGGAAGATGTTGCCGCCCCCCACCACGATGCCCACCTGCACGCCGGCCGCCCGGGCGGCCCCGATCTGACCGGCGATGAACGCGCAGAACGCCGGGTCCACGCCGTACTGGCGCTCTCCGAGCAGCGCCTCGCCGGAGATCTTGAGCAGGATCCGGCCGTAGCGTGGCACCGGCACGGCGCCGACCGTCGCCGCCCCGGCAGCGGCCTCGCTCACAGCTCCTCGCCGAGCGCGTAGCGGGCGAAGCGACGGACGCGGATGTTCTCGCCGATCGTCGCGATCGCCGCGGTGACGAGGTCGCGGACGCTCAGGTCGGTGTCACGGAACGGCTGCTCCATCAGGCAGACCTCCGCATACCACTTCTTGAGCTGGCCGTCGACGATCTGCGGCCGGATGTGCTCCGGCTTCTTCTGCGTGGCCTCGTCCGCGAGCAGCGCCGTCGTGCGGGCCTCGAGCTCCGCTGCCGGGATCCGGTCGACGTCGACCCAGGTCGGGGCGAGGCCGGCGACCTGGACGGCGAGATCGTGGACGAGCTTCTGGAACTGCTCGGTCCGAGCGACGAAATCCGTCTCGCAGTTCACCTCGATCAGGACGCCGACGCGGCCGCCGGGATGGATGTAGCTCTCGACGAGGCCCTCGCGCGCGTCCCGCCCGGCCCGCTTGGCCGCGGCGGCGAGCCCGCGCTCGCGGAGGAGGGCGATGGCCTTCTCGAGGTCGCCGTTCGACTCCTCGAGGGCATGCTTGCAGTCCATGAACCCGGCGCCGGTGCGCTCGCGCAGCTCCTTGACGTCGCTCGCGGAGATCGTGGCCATTGGTGCGTGCGTCTCCTGTCAGGTCCGGTCCGGCCGCGGCGCGTGCCGACAGCCGGTCCGGGCGGGATGTGTGTCAGTCAGTCGGGACGGCGGCGTCGATCGCCGCGCCGGCATCGGCCGGGACGGCGGCCGTCGCGCCGGGCAGGAGCTCCTCCTCGAGGTCGGGCTCGAAGGTGAGGGCCCCGCCGGCCGCGAGCTGCGCCACGAGATCATCGGCCGAGGCCATCTCGTCGGTCTCGAAGGCCGCGGCCATCTCCGGCTCCGGCTCGGGCTCGCGATCACTCCGGGCGGCCCGCTCGCGGCTCCCCTCGATCGCCGCGTCGGCGATCAGCGAGCAGAGCAGGCGGATGGCGCGGATCGCGTCGTTGTTGCCCGGGATGATGTAGTCGAGCTCGTCCGGGTCGACGTTCGTGTCGCCGGTCCCGATGATCGGGATCTCGAGCTTGATGCACTCGGCCACGGCGATCCGCTCGCGGGCCGGGTCGATGATGAACACCGCGCCGGGAAGGCGCCGCATCTTCCGGATCCCGCCGAGGGAGAGCTTCAGCTTGCGCAGCTCCTCGGTGAGCACCGCGGCTTCCTTCTTCGACATCCGCTCGAAGTCGCCGTTGAGCTGGCGAGCCTCGAGCTGCTCGAGCAGGCCGAGGCGCTTCTTGATCGTCACGAAGTTCGTGAGCATGCCGCCGAGCCACCGGCTGGTGACGTACGGCTGGCCCGCCCGCTCGGACTCCTGGATGATCGGCTCCTGGGCCTGCTTCTTGGTCCCGACGAAGAGGACCTGCTCGCCGCGGGCCGTCGTCTCCCGGATCGCGTCCAGGGCGAGGTCGAGGCGCTTGACCGTCTGGGCCAGGTCGATGATGTGAATCCCGTTGCGCTCCGCGAAGATGAACGGGCGCATCTTGGGATTCCAGCGGCGAGTCTGGTGGCCGAAGTGAACGCCGGCCTCGAGGAGCTGCCGCATGGAGACGGTGGGCACGGGGGTGGACCTCCTGCTTCGGTTGTACCTCCGCGGGCCCTGCCCCGGGACCGGGCGACGCTTCCGCGGCCCGGCACCGACCCGAAGCGTGGTCTGGCACCGCGTGTGATCTCGCCGGCCGGGTTCTCGGCACGGCGGCATGCCGTCGGGCGAACCGGCGGCCGGGGGAGTCTACCACAGGCCCCGGGGCCCGCAGGCCCTCGGTCGGGCGGATCGACGCTTCCGCGAGCGCGGGCCGTCGTCGCCACGGCCGTCCACGCGCCGATGCGTTCCGCCGGCCGTCCGCGGGCGCTCCACGGGCGCTCCGTCAGCCGATCCCCCGGTGGTGGCGGACGCGATCGGGCAGGCCGGACGCGGCCGCTGGCTCGACGACGATGAGGTCGAGGCGGACTGGCAGATCGGGCAGGCCCCGGCCGTCGGGAAGCCGGCCCGCCTCGACGAGCCTGCCGACCCCCGCGCGGAGGTGGCCCAGCTTGCGCCGATCGACGGTCTCCTCGGGCAGCCCGAACGAGCGCGAACGGCGCCAGCGCACCTCGACGACGACGAGGGCAGGCGGAGGACCGGGATCTACCGCGACCAGGTCGAGCTCGGACCGGCCGGCGCGCACCCTGCGACCGAGCACGGCCCAGCCGCGGCCGGCGAGCGTCGCGGCCACCGCGTCCTCCGCGGCGTCGCCGGCACGCTGTGACGGCGTGCGCGATGCGGTCGAGCGTGCGGAGGCCATGCCGCACCCTACCCGTCCGCCATCACCCCCGGCTTACCAGGTCAGGGCCGCGATGGCTCCCGTGTCGGGGTCCGGCTCGGACGGCAGCTCGAACGGCGCCACGAGCGACTCGAAACTGAGCTCCAGCTGCTCGATCCCGGCGAGCGCCTCCCGGACCGGGGCGAACGAGCGTCGATGGAACGGCGTCACGCCGAGCACCCGGAGGGCGGCCCGATGCTCCGCCGTCGCGTATCCAGCGTTGTGCTCCCAGCCGTACCCCGGGTAGCGGATCGAGAGCCGCGCCATCAGCCGGTCGCGGACGACCTTGGCGACCACCGAGGCGCAGGCGATCGAGTAGACCGACGCGTCGCCGTCGACGATCGCGTCATACGGGCCGACGTCCGCCTCGAACCCGGCGATCCGGAGCCCGTCGACCAGGACGTGATCGTGGCCGCCGAGCCGGGCGATCGCCCGTCGCATCGCGAGGTGGGTGGCGTGGTAGATGTTGAGGCGATCGATCTCGGCCACCGAGGCGGCGCCGACGCCGATCGCCAGCGCCCGCCGCCGGATCTCCGGGGCAAGCCCCTCGCGCTGCGAGGCCGAGAGCGTCTTCGAATCGCGGACGCCCTTGAGCTGCCGGCAGTTCGGGCGGACGATCACCGCCGCAGCAACGACCGGCCCGCAGGTGGGCGCGACCCCCACCTCGTCGACGCCGGCGACCCGGCGGGCGCCGCTCTTCCAGAGCTGGCGCTCGCGGCGGAGGGTCGGCACGGGTGGGGCCATCGGGGGACAGCGTAGCCCAGGCAGGACTCCCCCGCCGGGGCCCGGGAAATCGAACGGCCCCGCCGGAGCGGGGCCGCGTGCGTTCGTGGTGCGCCGGTCCGGCGCGCCGCCGTCAGCTCGTGCGTCGCTCGCGGAGCGTGGCGGACTTGCCGACGCGCCGGCGCAGGAAGTACAGCTTCGCGCGACGCGCCACTCCGTGCCGGACGACCTCGATCTTCTCGATCCGGGGGCTGTTCACCTTGAACGTGCGCTCGACGCCGACGCCGGACGCGATCCGCCGGACGGTCAGGGACCGCGTGATCCCGCCGCCCGTGAGACGGAGGATGGTGCCTTCGAAGACCTGCACGCGCTCCCGGTTCCCCTCGACGACCTTGGCGCTGACCTTGACGGTGTCGCCGGGCGCGAGGGCCGGGATGTCGCTGCGAATCTGGTCCTTGACGATCTCGTCGAGTACGTTCACCGGGTCGACCCCTGCTGCACTGGGCGGCCGGGAAGGTCCCGCGAGCCGCGATTCTGGGCACGATGGATCGGTCGCGGGAGGGCGACCGACGGCGGAGTATAGCACGCGCCACCCGGCCTCACGGCTGGGCGGCCGGCTCGCGCGAGGGCTCGCGGGCTGCCCCATCGACGCCCTGCGCCGTCCGCTCTCCGACCACCTCGTCGAGGAGGCGGGACTCCTCGACGCTGAAGGAGCGTCCCTCGAGGAGGTCGGGCCGCCGCTCGAGCGTGCGCCGCAGCGATTCGCGCAGCCGCCAGCGGCGCACCGCAGCATGATCGCCCGAGGTCAGGACCTCCGGGATGCCGATCCCCTCGAAGACCGCCGGGCGCGTGAACTGCGGGTATTCGAGGAGGCCGCTCGTGAACGACTCGTCGATGAGCGAGCCCGGCTCGATCGCGCCCGGGAGCAGGCGCAGGATCGCGTCGCAGACGACGAGCGCGGGCAGCTCGCCCCCGGTGAGCACGAAGTCGCCGATCGAGAGCTCGAGGTCGACCATGCCGCGGATCCGGTCGTCGACCCCCTCGTAGCGCGGGCACACGAGCACGAGGTGTGATCGCGCCGCCAGGTCCTCCGCGCGTCGCTGGCGGAACGGCTCGCCCGCGGCATCGAACAGGATCACTGTGCTGTCCGCGCGGCGCAGCCTCGCAAGCGCCGCCGCCACCGGCTCGGGCCGGAGCACCATCCCGGCGCCGCCGCCGTACGGAGCGTCGTCGACGCTCCGGTGCCGGCCCAGGCCCCACTCCCGCAGGTCGTGGATGCGGATCGTGGCGAGCCCTTCGTCCTGGATCCGGGCCGGGATGCTGGCCGCCAGCGGCCCGGCGAGCATCTCCGGGAAGAGCGTGAGGATCTCGATCTCGAGCGGCACCCGGACGGCGCTCAGTCCGCGACGATCACGGGGTCGGTCGGGAGTGACGCCTGCGCGTCCACGGGCTGCGGCGGCGTCGCGTCCGGCTCGGCGGTCGCCGGACGTGGCCGGACGACCGGTGGATCTCCCTTCCGGGCTCGCGGCGGACGGGGTGGCCGAGGCGGCCGGATCTGCTCGGGGCGAGGCAGGTCCAGAGCCTCCGGGTCCGCCACGATCTCGCCCCGGCGGGGCGCAAGGATCCGCACGAACGGCCGCGCCACCGGCAGGTCGAACGGGCCCCGCGGGCCGCCCTCGACCACGAGCATCTCCGCGCCACCCGATCGGTAGACGTCCCGCACGGTGCCGAGCGGCTCGCCGTCGGGATCCACCACGGGGCAGCCCTTCAGCTCGTGCCAGTAGTAGCTCCCGCGGGGCAGCGCCGGAACGATGCCCGGATCGGCCTCGAGGTAGACCGAGAGATAGGCGGCGGCCGCGTTCCGCGTCGGGATCTCGCGGAAGCGGATGATCCAGCCGGGCGCCGCGGCCCAGGCCTCGGCCACCGTGAGCGGCTCGACGCCGCCCTCCGGGTAGAGGCGGGCGCCCGGCGCGAACCGGGCACCCGGGTCGTCGGTCAGCACCTCGACCCGGAGCCCGCCGTTGACGCCGTGGAAGCCGCGGACGAGCGCGACGACCAGCCGTCCCGTGTCCGCTTCCGGTTGGCCCGAGATCAGACGATCTCCAGCTGGAACAGCTCGCCGTCACGGGCACCGACGACCTTGAGCAGCGTCCGGAGCGCCTTGGCGACGCTGCCGTTCCTGCCGATCACCTTGCCCATGTCATCCTCGGCGACGCGAAGCTCGATGACGGTCGCGCCGGCCTCCTGCGTGACCACGACCGAGACCTGGTCCGGGTGATCGACGAGCGCCTTCGCGACGAACTCGACGAGCTGGGGAGCTGCCATCGCGGGCCGTCCCTACTTCGCGGCCGGCAGGACGCCGGCGTTGCGGAGGAGTCGCTGGACCGTCTCGGTGGGCAGGGCCCCCTTGGCGATCCACGCCTTCGTCTTCTCGACGTCGACGGCGAAATCCACCGGCTCGGTCCGCGGGTTGTAGTGACCGAGGATCTCGATCGTGCGGCCATCGCGCGGGCTGCGGCTGTCCGCGACGACGACGCGGTACGCCGGCTGTTTCGTGGCGCCGACGCGAGTGAGGCGAATTCGAGCTGCCATATCCTGGTCCTTCTCCTCCTGGTGGGTGCGGGACGCCCGACCGGGCCGAGTCTCCGCGGCTGTCTACTTGAACACGAGCACCTGGCGGCTGGTCCGGTTCGCGCCCGGCGCCTTGGTGACGGACGCGAACGCATCAAACGGCACGAGGAACGGCTGGACGTCCGTCTCGTAGCCGGGCTTCTCCGCCGCGGGCATCAACGCCTCGGCCGCGGCGCGGATGCCCGAGATGTCGACGAAGACGTCGCTCACGCCGTCCCCGCCGGCCGCCGAGATCGCGGTCGTGTACGAATGGGTCGTCGAGAGCGACGAGCTTGCCGACGTGTCCACGACGTCCTTCACGAAGTCGAGCGTCCCGAGGACGAAGACGCCCTTCTGGACGGTTACCGCGATCTCCGGGAGGGCCATCCCCGACCCCTGCCCCGGCAGCGTGACGATGAGGAGGCTGCCGCCGCCGTAGGCCTCGGTCCGGGTCGAGATCCCGGCGCCGGTCCCGGCGAGGGCGAGCGCGGCCTGGACCTGCGTGAGCGTGCGCGTCGCGGCGGCTTCGTCCGTGGCAATCGCCGCGACGCCCCCGCCGAACGTGCCGCCGTTGTACTCAACGGCGATCGCCGAGTCACCGGCCCACCCGACGATCGACTGAAGGCCGCCGATCGCAGCGAGCGCGGTGTCCACCTGGTCGAGCGAGCCCTTGACCGACGGGTTGCACGAGATGCCGGACTTGAACTCGGACCAGAACGCGACGAGCGAGGCACCGGCCTGGCGGCCCTCGAAGGCCGCCAGCGTGGTCCCCGGCAGGTGCGCCGCGATGGCGCTCGGCGAGTCCTTCTGCGTCGTGCCCGAGGCGGGCGCCGCGGACGCGACCGGCGCGACGAGGTCCATGACGAGCGCCGAGTCGGCTGCATGGGCGAATCCGGCCGACCAGTCGGGGATCGCCGCGATCGCCCCGTCCTTGCACGCCTGGGGAATGCTCGCGGCGCTGCCGCCCATCGCGAGGAGGGCGTCGAAAAGTGTCCGGGTGTCGAGGTAGCCGAAGCCGAGGTAGGCGTCCGGCGCGGCCTTCCGGGCGGCGACGAACCCGCTGGAGGCGGCCACGGGGCTCGCGCCCTTCGTGTCGAGGGCCGCCTTGACCGACACCTCCGGCCCGAGCAGGAGGACCGTGCCGCGGACGGCCCAGGCAACGGTCACGCCGGCCTTGGAGACGGTCGTGATCTGCCCGTCACCGTAGGCAACGGTGGTCGGCGTCCCGCCGGCCTGCTTCGCGACCCACGCCGTGGCGGCCGCGGCGTCCTTGACGCTCGCCAGCACGACGGCGCCGCGGTCGGGCGTCGTGGCCGCGGCAGGATCCTTCTGGGCCGCTGCGGCCAGGTCCAGCATGTCGCTCGTGACCGCCACGCCGACCTCGCCGCCGACCCAGGGCTTGAGGTCCGTGGTCCAGCTGATCCCCGACTTCTGCAGCGCCTGGTCGAGCGCCTGGTCGATCTTGCTGTCGAGCGAAGCCTGGTCCTTGAAACCGGGGAACTTGGCGATGATGTTGCCCACGTTCTGTCGCTGGTCGCCCGGGAGGTCGGCGCGTCCCTCCAGGTAGATGACCGTGCCGGCCGGAATCCAGCCCTCCACGGTCGACGCCGCGCTGCCGGAGGTCAGGAGGATGGTGCCGACCGACACGGCGCCGACGACGAGCGCCAGGACGACGAGCGCGATGCCCCAGCGCAGGAGGCCGGCCGGGCGTCGCGGGCTTGCGCCGCCCGCGGAGGCGCCTTCCTGTTGTGGTGTCCCGGTCTCGACCGGGGCGGGCGTGAACTCGGCCATCGCGGTGTCTCCCTTGGCCTCAGCGGCCGAAGAGCCCGGGGAGCCGACGGCCCCCGCGGAGCTGCTTCATGAGCTTCTGCATCTCGCCGAACTGCTTGACGAGTCGATTGACCTCGACGATCGAGGTGCCGGAGCCGGTCGCGATCCTCCGCCGCCGGCTCCCGTTCAGGATGGTGGGGTCGCGGCGCTCGACGCGGGTCATCGAGCGAATGATGGCCTCGGTCCGCCGGAGGTCGCCCCGGTCGACCGAATCCTGCGCCTCCCTGGCCATGCCCCCGAGTCCCGGGATCATCTCCATCACCTGGCCCAGGGGCCCCATCTTCTTGACCTGCTGAAGCTGCTCGAGCATGTCCTCGAGCGTGAAGCTGCCCGACTGCATCTTGGCGGCGGCCTTCTCGGCCGCGCTGGCGTCGAACGCGTCCTGGGCTCGCTCGATCAGGGTCAGGACGTCGCCCATCCCGAGGATCCGGCCCGCCAGGCGGTCGGGGTGGAACGGCTCCAGGGCGTCCGTCTTCTCACCGATGCCGAGGAACTTCACCGGCAGGCCGGTCACGGCGCTGATGGAGAGCGCGGCGCCGCCGCGCGCGTCCCCGTCGATCTTCGTGAGGACCAGCCCGGTGAGCGGGACGGCAGTGGCGAACGCCTGCGCCACGGCGACCGCTTCCTGGCCGACCATCGCGTCGATCACGAGCAGCGTCTCGACCGGTCGAACCGTTCGGACGAGGTCCGTCACCTCGGCCATCAGGACCTCGTCCACCGTGAGCCGGCCCGCCGTGTCGAGGATCACGGTGTCACGCACCTCCCGGCGGGCGTGCTCGATCCCGAGGCGCCCGATCTCCGGGACCGGCGTCCCCGGTGGTGCGGCGAAGACCGGCAGGTTCAGGGAGGCGCCCAGCGTCATGAGCTGCTCGATGGCGGCGGGACGGTACGGGTCCGCGGCGACGAGCAGGGGCCGCCGGCCGATCTTCACGATGTGACGGGCGAGCTTCGCGGCGGTGGTCGTCTTGCCCGACCCCTGGAGCCCGACGAGGGCGATGACGGCCGGGTTGCCGGCGAGGTGGAGCGAGCGGTCGCCGGCCGAGAGGAGCGCCGTCAGCTCCTCGTTGACGATCTTGACGACCTGCTGCCCCGCGTTGAGCGACGCAAGCACGTCCGCGCCGATCGCGCGCTCGCGAACCCGGGCGGTGAAGTCCTTGACCACCTTGAAGTTGACGTCGGCCTCGAGGAGCGCGAGCCGGACCTCGCGCATCGCCGTCTCGACGTCGGCTTCGCTGACCCGGCCGCGGCCGGTGAGCGAGCCGAGCGTGCGGCGCAGGCGCTCGGAGAGGGCGTCGAACATGGGCGGGCGAGGCTCCTGTGGACCGGGGTCGTGACGGCGCGGGACTGCGACGTCGCGCGGTGCGCGGGTTCTGGCGACACCAAGGCAAGCGGGAGTGTACCCCACCGTTCGCGGCGGGGCCTGCCCGGCCGCCACCCAGGCCGGCGTGTCGCGCGCCCGGTGAGCCGAAGAGCGCCCCCACGAACGCCGCCGGCGTTCGCTGCGCCGGTCAGCCGAAGAGCGCCCCCACGAACGCCGCCGGATCGAACGGCAGCAGGTCCTCGACTCGCTCCCCCACCCCGACGAAGCGGACCGGGACGCCGAGCGCCTGCTCGATCGCGAAGACGATGCCGCCCTTCGCCGTCGAATCCAGCTTGGTGAGGATGATCCCGGTGAGGCCCGTCGACTCGTGGAACGCCTTCGCCTGGGCGAGGCCGTTCTGCCCGGTCGTCGCGTCGAGGACGAAGAGGACCTCCGGAGCCGCGCCGGGAAGGCGGCGATCGATGACGCGGCGCATCTTCGCCAGCTCGTCCATCAGGTTCGACTTCGTGTGGAGTCGGCCCGCCGTGTCGGCGATCAGCACGTCCACGTGCCGCGCCACGGCCGCGTCGACGGCGTCGTACACGACGGCCGACGGGTCGGCCCCGGGCGCGTGGGCGACGACCGGTGCCCCGGCACGTTCGCCCCAGGCCCGGAGCTGCTCGATGGCGGCTGCCCGGAATGTGTCGCCGGCGGCGAGCAGGACCTGCTGTCCCTCGGCGCGGTAGCGGAAGGCGAGCTTCCCGATCGTCGTGGTCTTGCCGGTACCGTTGACGCCGACGACGAGGATGATCGCAGGCGACTCCGGGCCCGCCCGATGCGGGGCCCAGCCGGGCTCGCGCTCGACCAGCAGCGCGGCGAGCTCGGACCGGACGGCCGCGACCGGCCCGCCCCCGTCCCTGCGCCGCCGGGCGCGCTCGACGACCTCGAGCGCGAGCGCAGCGCCGACGTCGCCGGCGATCAGCGTCTCCTCGACCTCCTCCCAGGTCTGGGCGTCCGGGTCGCCGCGGCCGAGGATCCCCTTGAGGCGGGCCATGAAGCCGCCGCGGCTCCGCTCCACGCCCGCCGCGAGTGGCGCATCGGACGACCCGGCCCCGCCCCCGGGGGCGTCGGTGGTGACGAGCATCTCGGGGCCGGCCGGCGGTGCCTCGGGCGGAGCAGCCTCCCGGTCCGCGGCCTCGGCGCCGGGCCGAGACGGCTCCTGCGCGGCGAGCTCCGCCTCGAGCTGCGCCTCGATCTCGGCGTCCGTGACCGGGCCCTCCTCGACCGGAAGGTCAGGTTCGGTTGGTCGCCGCCGCCAGAACATCGGTCGCCTCGCTCGTCAGCCGGCCGGCGCCGGGTCTGCGACCGCAGGGTCGGCGACTGGCCGGTCCGTGACCGCCCGGTCCGTGACCGCGCGTTCTCGCCGTCCTTCGCCGCCCGCGACACGCTCCGCGATCGCGGTCGCCTCGTCGAGGCGGAGGCTGATCACCCGGCTCACGGCGTCGTCCCCGACCGTGACCCCGAAGAGGGCGTCCGCCGCCTCGATCGTCCCGCGATTGTGCGTGATGACCACGAACTGCGTCGATGCGGCGAGATCGCGCAGCGCATCGACGAACCGGCCGACGTTCGCCTCGTCCAGCGCGGCGTCCACCTCGTCGAGGACGCAGAACGGCACCGGGCGGACCTCGAGCATCGCGAAGAGGAGCGCGACGGCGGTCAGGGCACGCTCGCCTCCGGACAGCATCGAGAGCGCCTGCGCCTTCTTGCCGGGTGGCCGGGCGACGATCTCCACGCCGGTCGCCGCCAGGTCGGCCGGGTCGGTCAGGCTGAGGCGGGCGAACCCGCCGCCGAAGAGCTGCTGGAAGCGCCGGTCGAACGACGCCTCGAGGGCGAGGAACGTCGCCCGGAACTGCGCCGAGATCAGCGCATCCAGCTCCGCGATCAGCGCCCGGGTGCGATCGATCGCGCGGTCGAGGTCCCTGCGCTGGCCCTCGAGCTCGTCGAGGCGCGTCCGGACCGCGGCGTGCTCCTCGAGCGCGAACGGGTTCGCCGCACCCATCTCGTGGAAGCGTCGCCGGAGCCCCGCGAGCCGTCCGGCCGACGGGCCCTCGGCTGCCGGGACCGCGATCGCCCAGCGCTCGCCCGCCCGAGCCAGGGCGTCGGCGAGCCGCGCTCCGTCGTCGTCGCCGTCTTCCGACGGCGGGCCCGGATCGGGTCGATCGCCCGCCGCATCGTCCGCGGCAGCGCCCGCCGGAGCGTCTGCGACGATGGCGAGCGCCCGCACCCCCAGCTCGCCGAGGCCGGCGAGCTCGACGAGCGCCTGCTCGCGGACGGCGTCGAGGCCAAGCCGCGCCTCAAGCTCGCGAACGGTCGCTGCGCCGGCGACCTCCTCCGCGTGCCGAAGGGCGTCGCGAGCCGCCGCAACGGCCGCCTCGGCCCGCCGCAGCCGATCCCGATCCGCGGCGTCGTCGGCGAGGCAGCGGTCGAGAGCGCTCCGTGCCGATGCTTCGCGCGCCGAGGAAGCGGCCAGGTCGAGCTCGCGTGCCGCGCGACGTGCCTCGAGGTCCTCGTCACGGACCGCGAGCCCCGTCGCTTCCGCGTCGGCGCGAGAGATCCGCTCCTCCGCAAGCGTGGCGGACGCATCCGCCCGCGCACGCCGATCGTCGGCAGCCCGGCGGTCGAGCTCGCGAGCCGCCCGGTCCGCCGCCAGCCGCTCGTGCCGGCCGCCGAGGTCGGCGACCCGCGCCTCCCAGGCGGCCAGCGCACCGTCTTCATCGCGTGGGGCAGCCCCCGCACCCGCGGCCGCCGCCCGATCGCCGGCCGGGCTCGCGTCAGCGGCGGCGATGGTCGCCTCGAGGGTGGCCAGCCGCTCGGCCATGTCCGTCCGTTCCCCGCTCAGGGCCGCTGCCCGCGATGCGTGCCAGCCCGCCTCGCGGGTCGCCTGCTCCGCGTCACGCGAGGCGCGCCGCTCGGCCTCCTCGGCCACCCTGCGCCGCGCCGCCACCTCCGCCTCCGCCCGTCGCGCATCCTCGTGACCGGCACGGGCCGTCGCGGCGGCAGCCTCGGCGGCGGCGAGCCGCGCGGTCGCTCCGGCACGCACGGCCTCGGCTGCCGCAACGTCGCGGCCCAGCGAGTCCGCCTCGGCGCGCCGCTCGAGCCCGGCGTCGGCGATCCCGAGCGCGACCGTCCCGTCGGCGGTCACGACCGCGCCGGTTCGCGCCGCGACCCGCCAGCCGGCGGGAAGCACGGGTGCGACGTCGAGCGCCTCCGTCAGCGTCGGGACCCACGCGCAGCGGGAGAGGATGCGGGAGGCGGTCCCGGCGGCGTCGACGCGGACCGCATCGGCCAGCAGTCCGCCGCCCATCCGCGCGACCGCGGCGCGCACCGCGGCGGTCTCCGCGGCCGGCGGCCTCGCAGCTGCCGGCCCGGCGGCGTCGCCGAGGACCAGGAGTCCCCGCTCCCCGCTCAGCGCACCGAGGTTCTCGCGGCCGACCACGTACGACCGCGCGAGCTCCCCGAGCGCCGCGGAGACGGCCACGCGCAGAGCCGGGTCCACGTCGAGACCGGCGGCCATGGCACGGCCGCCAAGGCGGCGCGCCGCCCGGCCGATGCCGCGGGTCTCGTCCTCCGCGAGCGCGGCCTGGAGGGCCGCAAGGCGCCCGCGCAGCGTGGCGGCCAGTGCCCCGGCGCCGGCCGATGCTTCCGCGGCGGCGAGGCGCGCGGCCTCCGCGGTCGCTGCGACGGCGCGGGCATCGTCGCGTGTCCGTGCAGCGGCGGTCTCCTCCGAGCGGGCCGCCTCGGCCGCTGCCCGGAGCGACGCCGCCTCGACGCCAAGGTCCGACGATCGAGCGGCGGCGGCCTCCGCGTCCACGGCCTCCGCTGCCAGGCGGCGTTCGACCTCCGTGAGCCGGGACCGCAGCCCATCGCGCTCGACGGCTCGGGTGACCCGCGCCCGCTGGAGTGCCGCGGCCGCCTCGGATCGAGCGACCGTCGCGACGCGCAGGGCCTGCGCCTCCCCCCGCGCCTCCGCAAGGGCCCGGTCGACCTCGGCAAGCTCGGCCTCGAGCGCCCGGTCCGGCTCGGGCACGGGGAGCGCCAGCTCCCGGCGGCGGGCCGCGAGCTCGGCCTCGGCGGCGACCCGCTCGGCAGCGAGCCGGTCGCGATCGCGCGCGATCCCGGCGGCCTCGGCCGAGGCGCGCGCCGCGTCGAGCTGGAGCACGGCGAGCGCCGAACGAGCGTCCTCGTGCGCCGCGCGGGCGGCCTGCTCGATCTCGGCGCGGGCACCGAGATCGCGAGCTGCGTCGGCCGCCGCGCCCTCCGCGCCCTGCAGCGCGTCGAGGGCCACGCCTGCCGCGCGCCGGCCCGCGTCGAGGTCGATGCCCGCCGCGCGGTGGCTGGCGGCCGCGACGTGCCAGCGCGTGCCGAGGGCGGCGACCAGCGCCGCCGCGAGCTCCTCGCCGGCCCGCGCGCGCGTCGCCTGCTGCTCGGCCTGGGCGGCCAGGCGCCGGGCCTGCGGGCGCAGCTCGCCGAGGATGTCCTCGACGCGCGCGATGTTCGCGGTGGCTTCCTCGAGCTGCTCCTCGGCCTTCCGCCGGCGTCGTTCGTGGCGCCGGACGCCGGCCACCTCCTCGAAGAGCGGGCGTCGCTCCTCCGGCCGCAGCGCGAGGGCCTGGTCGACCATCCCCTGCCCGATGAACAGGAAGGCGTTCTCCGCGAGGTGCGCGGCGTCGAGGAGGTCGACGAGGTCGCGGAGGCGCACCCGCTGCCGGTTCACGAGGTAATCGTTCTCGCCCGAGCGATACAGGCGCCGACCCAGCTCGAGCTGCACGAAGTCGACCGGCACGAGGCCGTCGGTGTTGTCGAGGACGAGGGCGACGTCCGCCATCCCCAGCGCAGACCGGCGCTCCGACCCGGCGAACACGACGTCCTCGGACTTGCGAGAGCGGATGGCGCGTCCCTGCTCGCCCAGCGCCCAGCGCAGCGCGTCGGCCAGGTTGCTCTTCCCGGAGCCGTTGGGGCCGACGACGGCGTTGATCCCCGGCGCGAACTCGACGACCGTGCGCTCGGCGAACGACTTGAACCCCTGGAGCCGGAGCGCGACGAGACGTGCGTTCCGGCTCACGACCCGGCGTGCTCCGGCGCGTCCGCGGGCGTCGCCGGTCCCCGCGCGGCACGCCGGCCGAGGGCGTCGAGGCCGGCCTCCGCGGCGGCAGTCTGGGCTGCCCGAAGGGAGCTCCCCGTCCCGGTCCCCACCACCTCGCCGCCGACCGCGACCTCGATCACGAACTCGCGGGCGTGGTCCGGCCCGGACGACTGCACCACGCGGTACTCCGGCCGCTCGCCGGAGCGCTGGGTCAGCTCCTGGAGCCGGTTCTTCGGGCTCTTGAGGGTCCCGGCCGGCGCGTCCGCCTCGAGCTCCGGTGCCGCCAGGCCCAGGAGCCAGGCGCGAACCCGGTCCCACCCCCGGTCGACGAAGATGGCGCCGGCGAGCGCCTCGAACGCCGATGCGAGGAGCGCCTCCCGGGCGCGGCCGCCGCGCTGCTGGGCCTCGCCCTCCCCGAGCAGGATCGCCTCGCCCAGGTCGATGCGGCGGGCAAGCCGGGCCAGCCCGTTCGCGCTCACGATGGCGGCGCGCCGCGTCGAGAGGAAGCCTTCGTCGTCCGTGGGATGGCGCGCGTGGAGCGCCTCGGAGACGACGAGGCTGATCACCGAATCGCCGAGGAACTCGAGGCGCTCGTTGTGGCCCGGCGCCCCGTCAGGGTGCTCGTGCAGCCAGCTTCCGTGGACCAGGGCGCGCTCGAGCAGGCCGGGATCTTCGAAGGCGATGCCGAGGCGCGCGCCGAACGCTGCGGACGCGCGGTGGGCGGGCGGATCGTCTCCCGGCAATGGCCGGGCGCGATCAGCTGGCGTGCTCGTCGATGTAGTCGGAGGCGTCCTGCACGGTCCGGATCTTCTCGGCTTCCTCGTCCGAGATCTCGATCCCGAACTCCTCCTCGAGGCTCATGATGAGCTCGACGAGGTCGAGCGAGTCCGCGTTCAGGTCATCGACGAACGAGGCCTCGGGCGTGACCTCCGTCTCGTCGACGCCAAGCTGCTCGACGACAATCTTCTTCAGCCGCTCGTAGGTGGTCGCCACTTGCCTGCACCCTCCTGGAGTCCTGCGGGTTCGTCGGGGTCTGGGTTGCGGTTGGGCTCACTGGAGCGTTCGGCCGACGTCTCCCTGGCGACGCGTCCGAGGACCCCGTTCACCAGGCGTCGGGCCGGGTCTCCCCCGTACACCCTTGCCAGCTCGACCCATTCGGCGATCGCCACGCGGGCCGGCGTTGCGGGCGAGTGTAGCACCTCGGTAATGCCCAGACGGAGCAGGACGCGGTCCATCCGCGCCAGCGTCACGACGGGGTACTGCGGGGCGGCGGCCTCGATTCGCGCGTCCACGCGGTCCCGGTTCTCATCGACGGCACGCACGAGCAGGCGGGCATGGACGGCCGTCTCCGGGTCGCCCTCGGTCTCGGCGAGGTGCCGCTCGAGCACGGCCGCGGCCGTCCGCTGGCCGAACTCCGCCTCGAACAGCGAGGCGAGCGCGAGGCGGCGCGCTGCGTGACGGGCACGCGCGAGGTCGCCGCGGCCGCCGGTCCGCGCCGTCCGCGCCGTCCCGCCCGCGGCACGATCGACGCGCGGCTCAGGCACCGACGCCGTCGACGACGACGCTGACCGCGCCAAGCTCCAGGC
Organism: uncultured Chloroflexia bacterium; assembly: GCA_963850035.1. GTDB lineage: Bacteria > Chloroflexota > Limnocylindria > Limnocylindrales > CSP1-4 > CTSoil-043. Next base: position 29,447 of record CAWKJP010000004.1, read on the forward strand.
CGAGGAGCCGCACGATCGCCGTGGCGACCGCCGTCCGCACGTCTGCGGCGAGGTCCGGGAGCGGCTGTGCCGCGCGTGCGACGACCACGACCCGGGCATCGACGCTCCCGTCGCGAATCCGGATCGCGACGGCGCGTCCGGACAGGGCGCGACGCCACGCGGGGCCGCCGCGCCCGACCCGAAGGACGCCGGGCACCTCGAGGGCTGCCCGCCGGATCACGTCACGGACGACAGGGTGGCTCACGGCGAGCCCGGGCGCGCTCACGCGGGGGTCCCCGCCGTGGGCGGTTGCGCCGAGGTCACGACGGTCGCGGAGCCGGACGCGTCGGAGGATGTCGCGGCCGACGCGGGCCGCCGGAACGTCTCCCCGATGAGCTCCGGGAGGCGCCCCCTCGCCGATGCCGCCCCGACGGCGATGGCATGGCTGATCATCCGCCGCTTGGCCCTGCCGTGGGTGATGATGACCGTGCCCCGGACGCCCAGCAGCGGCGAGCCCCCGAGCACCTCGTAGTCGAACGTGGCGCGGATCCGGTCGATCCCCGGGCGCATCAGGAGGTACGCGAGGCGGCCGCGCAGGCCCCGCGCGAACTCCTTGCGCCAGAGATCGAAGATGAACCCCGAGAGGCCCTCGAAGAACTTGATCGTGACGTTCCCCAGCACCGCATCGCAGACCACGACGTCCGCCGGGTGGTGGACCAGGTCCTTGCCCTCGACGTTGCCGGTGAAGTTGAGGCCCGAACCGTCGAGCAGCTCGCTCGCCCCCTGGATCCGGGCGTCGCCCTTGCCCTTCTCCTCGCCGATCGAGAGGAGGGCGACCCGTGGACGGACGACCCCGAGGGCGCGCTCGGCGAAGAGCGCTCCCATGTGGGCGTACTGGAGCAGGTTCTCGGCGGTCGAATCCGGGTTGGCCCCGATGTCAAGCAAGACGAACGGACCGGAGTCGGTGATGAGCTGGACGGCCAGCGCCGGGCGGTCGACGCCCGGGACGCGCCCGAGTCGCAGGACCGCGGCCGCCATCGCTGCGCCGGTGTGCCCGGCCGTGATCACGCCCTCGGCCCCGCCGCGCTTGACGAGGTCGCACGCAACCAGGATCGACGCGTCGCGCTTCTCGCGCAGCGCCATCGCCGGATGCTCGTCCATCTCGATGACCTGGCTCGCGGGGTGGAGCGTGACGTTGCCCGGCAGCGACGGTCCGGCGATCGCGCGCACGCGCTCGACGTCGCCGACCAGGATCAGGTCGTCGTCGGGGTGCTCGGCCGCGTAGAGCAGGCTGCCCGCGACGACCTCGTTCGGCGCGTGGTCGCCTCCCATCGCGTCGATCGCGAGGCGAACCTTCCGAGCGTGCTCGACGCCGCGGACGGTCGAGAGATCCATCGGCGGGCTCCGTGGTGGGGCGCCCGGGACGTGACGCCGGCCCGGCCGTCAGGAGGCGGCGGCGTCGCCCTTCTTCTTGAGCTCCACGACCTGGCGGCCACGGTAGTAGCCGCAGTTCGGGCAGGCATGATGGGAGCGCCGCATCTGGTGGCAGTGCGGGCACTCGACAAGGCTGGGCGCGGTGAGGGCGAGGTGCGCGCGGCGGTCGCCCTGCCGGGCGTGCGAGACCTTGCGCTTCGGGAGACCCATCGGGGTGGTCGCTCCTCTGGTGTCGGGCGGCGCGCGATCGCGAGCATCGCCTGGGGCGTCGGGTTCGGGGCGCGTCGTCGCAGCCGCGTGACGGGCCGAAGGCGGAGTGTAGCGGGTTTCAGGCCTCGGCGTCTGGATGGAAGCCGCGCAATGCTTCCAGGCGCGGGTCGACCGGGTCGTCCGCGTGCTCGTGCGGGCCGAGGTTCCGGTCGGCGCCGCACACCGGGCAGAGGCCCAGGCAATCGGGCCGGCAGAGCGGGACGATCGGGGCGGCCAGCTGGATGGCCTCGCGAACCGGCGTCTCGAGGTCCATCTCGTGGTGGTCGGTAAGCCGCGGAACCTCCGGCTCCAGCGTCCGGTCGAGCGGCTGTCCCGTCCCGATGTCAAGGCCGGGCAGGAACTCCTCGTCGAACACGAGGTCGAGCGGAACGCGCACGGGCACCAGGCAGCGCCCGCACGTGTCGGCGAGCGCCGTCGCGACGTGCCCGGTCACCAGGAGTCCCCGGTTCGTCCGCCGTACGTGCGCCCCGCCGGCGATGGGATCGGCCTGGACGAGATCATCCCCAAGAGCGATGGTCACATCGTCGAAGGTGAGGTCCCGGAACGCACCCGGCGGGTCGCCGAGCAGTCCCGCGACGTTGAAGAGGAGCGGCCGGTCCGGGGGTGCGAGCGTCACCGAGCGGCGCCGCGGTCGCTCGCCACCGCGTCGAGCTCCTCGGCGTACGCCTGGCCGTCCTCCGCGTCGGGCGCCGGCGGGCGCCGCTCGTCAAGCAGCTCGATCCCGCGGCGGATGCTCTGGAGCGCCTTGACGACCTCCCCTTCGAGGCGGACCAGGACGTCCGCCGCGTACTCGTCCGATCCGCGCCGGATCTCCGCGGCCTCGGCCATCGCCTCGTCGACGATCCGTCGCCCGTCGGCCTCCGCCGCCTCGGTCAGGCCCCGCTCGTCGATGAGAAACGCGGCCTGCTCCTGGGCCTTCGCGACGATGCGCTCGGACTCCTGCTGTGCGCGCTCCAGGATCCGCTCCCCCTCCGCGTTGATGCGGCGGGCCGACTGGACCTCCTCGGGCACGGCGTGGCGCAGCTCGTCCACCAGGTCGAGGGCCGCGGCCTGGTCCACGACGACGTTCGACGTCAGGGGCAGCTTCCTCCCGTTGGCGATCATCGCCTCGAGGCGCTCGACGAAGAACATGATGTCGATGGGACCGCCCTCCGAGCGCGGGCGTGGAGGTCGCCCGGTCTGGGCCGGATCGTCGCCCGGTCCGGGCGCGATTATCGCACGCGGAGGGGCGCTCCCTCGGCCGCCGCGACCGCGACCAGGCGCGCGGCCACGGACGGCGGGACCATCCCGGCCGGGTCCCCTCCGAAGCGGACGATCTCGCGCACGAGGCTCGACGAGAGGTAGCCGTGCTCGAGGGCCGTCATGAAGAAGACCGTGTCGATCCCGGGCGCCAGGCGATGGTTCATGTGGGCCATCTGCAGCTCCGCCTCGAAGTCGCTCACGGCGCGCAGCCCGCGGATGATGTGGCCGGCGCCCAGCTCGCGACAGGCGTCGACCGTCAGGCCCGCGAACGGCCGGACGTCCACGCGGCCGGCGCATTCGGGCAGGACCTCCGCGACGCCCGAGACGATCGTGTCGACCCGGGTCGCGACGTCGAGCATGGGTGCCTTCTTCGGGTTGACGAGCACGGCGACGACGACGCGGTCGAAGACATCGAGCGACCGACGAAGGACGTCGACGTGTCCGAGCGTGATCGGGTCGAACGAGCCGGGATAGACCGCGACGTGCATCGCTCGCTCCGCCTCAGGCGCCGGATTCCGGAGGCACGTCCCCCGGGGCGGCGCGCCGGTAGAAGACGACCAGGGTCTCGCCGAAGCGGCGTTCCCGGGTCGATCGTAGCAGCCCCGCCATCGCCGGCGGCGGCTGCTTGGCGAAGGCCGTCGCCACGACCATGCCGGCCGGGTGGACGGGCCCATCCGCCGCCCCGAGCGCCAGCAGGCAGGCCTCGCGCAGCGCGACCTCCACGTACGGCGGGTCGAGAATCACGAGGTCGAACGGGCCGTCGAGGACGGCGGGTCCGCGCAGGTAGGTGAGCGCGTCTGCGCGGACGACCCGGGCCCGGTCGGCAACAGCGGCACGCCGCAGGTTCTCGGCGATGACGCGACACGTGGCGGCGTCGCGTTCGACGAGGACCGCACGCCCGGATCCGCGCGAGAGCGCCTCGATCGCGGCGGCCCCGCTCCCAGCGCACAGGTCGAGGACCGCAGCCTGGCGGAGCACCGGCTCCAGCGCTCCGAAGACCGCCTCCTTCACGCGGTCCCCAAGGGGCCGCGTCCCGCTTCCCGGAGCGGCCAGCCGGATCCCGCGCGCCGAGCCGGCGATGACGCGTCCGGCGTCGCCCATTGCGCTACGCGCCGGTTGCGGGCTCGCCCGCCGCGACGTCGCGGAGCCAGCCGCGATCCAGCTCGGCCGCCAACGCAGAGCCGTCCCTGCCCAGGCCGCCGCGCGCGAGCAGCAGCGCCTCGGCATGTCGTCGCGCGGCCACGGCGAGCTCCCGGTGCTCGGGCTTCGTCAGCGTCGCGACCCGGAGCCGCGGGAGGCCGTGCTGGACGTACCCGAGGACGTCGCCCTCGCGGCGTTGCTCGAAGTCGACCTCGGCGAGCGCGAAGCCGTCGTTCAGGCGCGCGACGGCGGCCAGCCGGACCTGCTCCGGCCCGTCGGGTTCGATCTCCCCGCGCTCGAGCAGGGCGGCTCGACGCTCGTCGACCGGCAGGCGGTCGCTCACGAGCACGCACCAGCCCTGGTCGCTCGCGCGCCCGACACGTCCGCGGAGCTGATGGAGCTGCGCCAGGCCGAAGCGGTCGGCACCCTCGATCACCATGACGCTCGCCGCGGGGACGTCCACCCCAACCTCGACGACGGTCGTCCCGACCAGGACGTCCGCCGCCCCGTCACGGAAGCGGGCCATGGCCGCGTCACGGTCCACGGGCCGCAGGCGACCATGCACGAGCTCGACGACCAGCTCACGGTCCAGCCCGGCCGCCGCGAGCCTGGCCGGGTCGTTGAGGAGGGCCCGAACCCGAACCGCCTCCGCCTCGGCGCCCGCAACGTCGCCCGATCCATCGGCAGCCGGTTCATCCGAGGCGTCGCCCGGCTCCTCCGCATCGTCGATGTGCGGGACGACGACGAAGGTCTGCCGGCCCGCGGCCGCCTCGCGAGCCACGAAGGTCCAGAGCCGCTCCAGGTGGAACGGATGCCGCAGGCCCGTCCGGATCGGCAGCCGGCCGCTCGGGACCGTGCGTAGGTCGGTGACGTCGAGGTCGGCGTAGAGGACCTGGCCGATCGTGCGCGGGATCGGCGTCGCGGTCATCAGCAGCACGTGCGCGGCCCCGCCCCGCGTCTTCGCCTCGAGCGCACCCCGCTGCTCCACCCCGAAACGGTGCTGCTCGTCGACCACGACGAGGCCGAGGCGCGCGTACGCGACCTTCTCCGAGAAGAGCGCATGTGTGCCGACGACCACGTTCGCGCGTCCGTCGCCGAGGGCCTCGAGCACGCGTCGCGATTCGGCCCCGGCCAGGGATCCGGTGAGGAGCTCGACCGCGATTCCGAGCGGCCTGAGCAGGTCGTCGAGCGTGGCTGCGTGCTGGCGGGCCAGGAGATCGGTCGGGGCAAGGAGCGCGCCCTGGACACCGGCGCCGACCGCGAGGGCGAGGGCGTAGGCAGCGACGGCGGTCTTGCCCGACCCGACGTCGCCCTGGAGCAGGCGGAGCATCGGGTGGGGTCCCCGGACGTCGTCGCGGATCACGTCCATGGCATGCTCCTGGTCCGCCGTCAGGGCAACCTCGCGCCCGAGGCGTTGCCCCAGCGCAGCCGCGATCTCGCGACGGACCTCGGCGTCGCGGGCCGGCGCTGTCGCGATGGAGACCGACGCGGCCACGGCTCGCTCGCGGCGCCGCCCCACCATGCCGACCTGGAGGGCCAGCAGCTCGTCGAACGCAAGCCGCCGGAGCGCCGCGTCCCGCTGCTCGAAGGAGTCCGGGAAGTGGACCTGGGAGAGCGCCTCGCCGATCCCGACCAGGCCCAGCTCGTCGCGAATGGGAGCGCCCAGATACTCGCCATAGGGAGGCAGCCGATCAAGGGCGGCGCGGATCGCGGCCCGCAGCGTGCGGATCGTCAGCCCGGCGGTCAGCCGGTAGACGGGCACGATGCGGCCGACATGGACAAGGTCGCCGTCGGGCGCCTGGAAGACGGGATTGTCCAGGAGCACGCTCGCGCCACGCTTCTTGAGCTTGCCCGAGAAGAGCAGGTCGTCGCCCTCGTGGATCCGCCGCTCGACGTACTGCCGGCCGTACCACTGCGCTTCCGCGATGCCGGTGCCATCCGCGAGATCGGCGGTGACGACCCGGACGCCGCGGCGGGCGGTGCGGCCCGCCCGGACCCGCAGCACCGTGGCGCGCGCGCTCACGACCGTGTCGGGCGCCACGAACCGGAGCGACTGGAGGTCGTGGAGGATCCGCAGGTCGTCGTACCGGCGGGGCAGCCACAGCAGCAGGTCGCGCGCGGTCCGCAGGCCGACCCGCGGCCCCACGCGCCGGAGCACGCTGGCGCCGGGCAGCCCGCTCGTCGCCAGCGGAGCGCCGAACGGGTCGTCCGGCGGAGCGCTCGCAGGAAGCGACCGGGCGTTCCCCACGCCTCCCTACTCCGCGCTGATCAGGTAGCGGTAATGGGGCTGGAGGCCGGTCCGCACCTCGACGTCGTCGAGCGCGGGCCAGCGCGCACGGATCCGCCGGGCGAGCCCCTCGGCCTCGGCGAGGCTCGCGTCCTCGCCGTACCAGAGCGTCACGAGGCCAAATCCCGGCGTGAACGAGCACAGCCCGTCGATGATCGCGGCGTCGCGGTCGTCGCCGACGGCCAGCAGGCCGTCGTCGGGATCGAGCGCCATCGTCTGTCCCTCGCGGACCTGTCGTCCCCCGACGCGGGCGTCGCGAACCGCCGCGGTCACGAGCAGGGTCTGGACCTCCCGGCTGGCACGCAGCATCCGCTCCGCGTTGCCGCTCGCGCCGTCCGCGACCTGGAGCGCGAGCACCGCAGCGAGACCCTCGGCGGCATTGCGGGTCGGCACGACGCGCGTTGGGCGGTCGGACATCTCCGCGGCCTGGCCCGCGGCCAGCTTGACGTTCGGGTTGTTCGGCAGGATCAGGATCTCCTCCGCCGGGGATCGGCGGATCGCCTCGAGGATCTGGCCCGCGCTGGGATTCTCGGCCTGCCCGCCCCGGACGATCTCGACGGCCACCTCGCCGCTGAGGGCAACCTCCTCAAAATACGGCCGGAACCCATCGCCGGGCACCACCGCGATGATCCCGAGCGGCACCCGCGTGACGTCGGCCTCCGCCCCGACCGCCTCGGGCGCCACCGTCCCGACGGTCGAGGCGCCTCGCCCATCGCGGACGTCATCCGCCTGGTGGTCGAGGTCGACGACCGTCGCGTTGACGATCCGGCCCAGCCGGAGCGCCTGGCGCATGACGAGGTCGGGGCGACCGTTGTGGACGTGGATCTTGGCGGCCTTTGCGTCGCCGGCCACGTTGACCGACTCGCCGGTGCGCACGAGGTACCCCGTGATCCGGTCGAGATCCAGGAGCTTGCCGGGAAACGGGCGAATGAGATAGACGGTCTCGTACCCGTGGGTCGTCTCGCCGACGGCCACGCCGGCCGGGACCGGGCTGGGATAGGCCGGGGCCCGCGGCGCCGGCGCGGCGGTCTCGCCGCGGAGGAACGCGAGCGCTCCCTCGAACAGCCGGACCAGGCCCGCCCCGCCCGAGTCGACGACGCCCGCGTCTCGGAGGACGGGCAGCATGCTCGGCGTCCTGGCGAGCGCCTTCTCGGCGGCATCCGTGGCGCCAGCGAGGACCGCGTCGATGTCGTTCTCGCGCTCGGCGGTCGCGACCGCGGCCGCGGCGGCCTCGCGGATCACCGTCAGCATGGTGCCCTCGACCGGGCGGGGCACCGCACCGTATGCCGCGGTGCTCGCAGAGGCGAGCGCATGGGCGAGGTCGAGGCCGTTGAAGCGTCGCCGCCCGGCGAAGCCCTCGGCAAGCCCGCGCACGACCTGGCTGAGGATCACCCCGGAGTTGCCGCGCGCCCCGAAGAGGGCGCCCTCGCGGAGCCGATCCGCCACCCCGTCGACGCTGGAATCGTCGCGGACGTAGCGCAGCATCTCCGTGCACGTGGCGAGCATGTTCGAGCCCGTGTCGCCATCCGGCACCGGGAAGACGTTGAGGGCATTGATCTCGTCGGCGTGGCGCTCGAGGTTCGCGACGGCCGCCCGGACTGCCTCCAGCAGCCCCGCGCCGTCGCAGGCGAGTCGGACCACGCTAGGCAGCCCCCGCCGTGGAGCTCGAATGGACGGGTTCGGGGGCCGCGAGGCCGTCCTCGGTCGCCGCTGAGCCTTCGGCCCGGTCGACGCGCGTTGCCTCGGTGGCCGGCTGCGGGGTCGGCATCGGCGGGTGCGTCACGCCGCCCCGGCTGCCCAGGCCCTGCACGTGGATCGTCACCGGGCCGACCTCGCGCGCGAGCGCTCGCTCCAGCCGGTAGCGCACGGCGGAGTCGACCTGCCGGGCAACCTCCGCGACCGGGACGCCGTACGCGACGGTGAGCCAGATCTCGGTGGCGACGGCGGGATGGAGCGTCATCCGGATCGCCCGGCTGCCCATCCCCAGGCGCGCACGGCAGCGCGCCAGCAGGGTGGGTTCGGCGAGCCCGGTCACGCCATAGCTGCCCAGCGCAGCGTCGCGGACGATCTCGCGGAGTGCCCGGCGTGCCACGACGGCCCGGCCCGGCACGGCACGTGTCGGCTCCTCGGGCATCGGGGATCTCCTCGCGATTCGACGGCAGGACGCGGACGATGTGCTAGCATACAGCCTCCCCGGACCCTTCCCCGGCGGCGCTTCCGCGTGTCGAGGGGCAGCTGGGGACGGCGGGCTGCCCGCCGGCCGAACACCCCGCACCTGAGGAACCCGATGGCCCGGAGCTGCGCGATCTGCGGCAAGGTCTCCATGGGCGGGTTCAACCCGCAGTCGAGCGGGATGAACCGCGTCCGAGCCCACCGCCGCTACCAGCCGAACCTGCAGCCGCTCGCCGTCGTCGAGGGCGGCATCTCGACCCGCAAGCTCGTCTGCACGCGCTGCCGGCGCACGCAGACCAAGAAGAGCCGCTGATCCCGCGCCGGGGCTCGCATCGCCCCGGATCCGCCACCGCCCGACCCGGCCGACTGCCGGGTCGTTGCATGTCCGGCGCGATCAGCGATCCGCGCTGTCCAGCCAGATGGTGAACGGCCCGTCGTTGACGAGCTCGACGGCCATCGGGGCGCCGAAGCGACCGCGCTCGACCGGCGTGCCCGTCGCTGCCAGCGCCTCGCAGAAGCGGCGGTAGAGCGCCTCGGCGTGGGCTGGTCTTGCGGCCCGGACGAACCCGGGACGTCGCCCGCGACGCGTGTCCGCGTACAGCGTGAACTGGCTCACGGCAAGCACGGCACCACCGACATCGGCAAGGGCGAGGTTCGTCCGGCCCGCGGCGTCCTCGTGGATCCGGAGCTCCACGATCCGGCGTGCGAGCGCGTCCGCCGTTGCCTCGTCGTCGTCGGGCGCGACACCCAGCAGAACCAGCAGGCCGCGCCCGATCGAGCCGATGCGCTCCCCCGAGACCCGGACCTCGGCGCGGCTGACGCGCTGGAGGAGCGCCCGCACCGGCCTCAGGCCCCGGAATCGGGCCGCATGTCCCCGGCCGCGGCGACAAGCCGTGCCCGCCACACCTCCGCTTCCTCGTTCGCGATCTCCCGCGCCGACGAGAAGTGGTCACGCGCCCAGCCCTCGGCGCTGCGCGGGACCAGCAGGTCGTAGTCGCGGACGCCGTCCGGGTTGATCTGCCCGTCGCCGCGCAGCATCAGCACCGGCACGTCGAGCTTCTCGATCGCGTCGCGAAGCGGGCCCGCGAGGTGCTTCGGCAGCTGGGCGAAGCGCACCATCTCGTCGCGCGGTCGGGGCGGGACGCCGTCGTTCAGCTCGTTCGCGAACCCTTCGTCCGCGAGGGACCGGACCAGGCGAACCTCGCGCGCCTGGTCGCGGCCCTTCGTGAAGAGCGCCGTTCCCACGACGAGGACGTCGGCGCCCAGGCCGCCCACGAGCTCGGCCGTCTCGCGGTTCACTCCGCCGTCCACGTGGACCTCTCCGCCCCACGGCTTGTGCGAGAGGAGGCCGCGAGCCGGGAGGATCTTCGCCCGTGCGACATCGGCCATGAACGATTGGCCGCCGAAGCCGGGCTCCACGGTCATCACCATCACGATGTCCAGGAGCTCCCGGTAGGGCTCGAGCGCAGAGAGGGGCGTGCCGGGGCGAAGCGCGAGCCCCGCCGCGCGACCCGCGGCCCGGATCCGCCGCAGGACGGGCTCGATCGGCTCGGAGATCTCGACGTGGATCGTGATCGAGTCGCAGCCAGCCTCGAGGAACCCGTCGAGCCAGCGGCCCGGCTCGGCGATCATGAGGTGCGCGTCGAAGGGCACCTTCGTGATGGGCCGGAGAGCCCGGATGGTGCCGGCCCCGAACGTCAGGTTGGGCACGAAATGAGCGTCCATCACGTCGAGATGGATCCGGTCCGCGCCGGCCCGGATGACCCTGCGGACCTCGTACGCGAGGTTGCCCAGGTTCGCGTTGAGGATGCTGGCAGCGATCCGGGCGCGGCCCTCGCCCATCAGCCGCCTCCCCGATCCGGAGGTCCCGGGGGTCGCCGCGGGGACTCGTGGCGCGCCGTTCCGGGGCGCGCAGGTCCCGGGTGCGCCGTGCGCGGCCGTGGCGGCGCGGGCGGGGTGGCATCCTGGCGTGGCGCCGACGGTGGCCGGCCCGAAGAACGGGACGCCGGACGCTGACCGGCCGCGGGGGTCGACGAGGGCCGCTCCGTGGCCGCGCGCGTTGCGCGGGGGTGACGTGCGCCGGAGCGCTGAGGGCGCGTGCGTCGAAGGGGGTCCTCGCTCGCCGTCGGCCGCGGCCCGGTTCCACGTGGCCCGGTCGGCCGTGGACCGGGCGGCCGTGGGCCACTCCCTGGCGGCGCGTCGCCGCCGGCCACAGTGCGCCGCGGCGCGGCGCCGGGCGGCGCCCCCTTTCCGGGGGCCCGCGGGTTCGGGGCGGCAGCGCGAGCGTGGGGCACCGCCGCGCGGGGCGCGATCCGGTCCGTCGATCGTCCCGCGGAGACCCACGGCAGGCCCTCGATCGGGGGTTCCTGGCTTCGCTCCCCTGCGAGCGCGGCAGCCGACGCGGCGACGAGCCGCTCGCGACGCCGCGCGACGGCGACGGCCGTCGGCTCCGCCGACCGCTCGGCCGCGAGCTGGCCGCACGCGGCTCCAACCTCCTGGCCCCGGTTCCGGCGGATCGTCACGCCGATGCCGGCGGCCCGCAGGCGGCCCGCGAACGCCTCCAGTCGCTCAGGTCCACTGGCCTGCCACGGCGTATGCGCGACCGGGTTCATGGGGATGCAGTTCACGTGGCTGCCGCTGCCCGCAAGCAGCCGCGCCAGCGCGTCCGCGTCCACCGCGGTGTCGTTGAGGCCGTCGATCATCACGTACTCGTAGCTCACCCGCCGGCCGGTCGCCGACGCGTAGCCCGCTGCCGCGGCGATGACCGCCCGGACCGGCCAGCGCCGGTTGAGCGGGACGAGGAGGTCGCGCAGGGCGTCGCGGGCCGCGTGGAGGCTGACCGCGAGCGTCCATTGCGGGACGAGCGCAGTCAGGCGCTCGATCCCGGGCACGACGCCCGACGTCGAGATCGTGACGTGGCGCGAGCCGAGCCCGAAGCGATCCCCGTCGGTCAGGACGAGCGCCGCATCGATCACCGCGTCGAGGTTGAGGAGCGGTTCGCCCATCCCCATGAAGACGAGGTTCGTGAGATGCCGTCCCCGTGCCGCGAGCCGGCGCCGCGCATGGCGAACCTGGTCGACGATCTCGGCCACGTCGAGGTCGCGCTCGAAGCCCAGCTCGCCCGTGGCGCAGAACGGGCAGCCCACGGCGCAGCCCGCCTGGCTGCTGATGCAGAGCGTGTTCCGCTCCCGGCGCTCGCCCCTGGCCGGGTAGTGCATGAGCACGCTCTCGACGAGGCGCCCGTCCGAGAGCCGGTGGAGGGCCTTCTCGGTGGCGCCGTCGTCGGCGAGGCGGAGGTCCGTCTCCGCGACCGTGTCGAAGCGAAGACGCTCCGCGAGGCGCGTCCGCAGCGCACGCCCGAGCGTCGTCACCGCGTCCCACGATGCCGCGTCCGATCGCCAGACGGCGTCGGCAACCTGCCGGGCCCGGAACGGCGGCTCCCCCATCTCGGCGAGGAGCTCGGCGAGCGCGGCCGGCTCAATGCCGGACACGCCGGGGCGAGGATCGCGGGCAGGCGGCGCCATGGGCAGCCCGGACGTCGGGACGGAAAGCTCGGTCATCGAGGCGCGATTATCCCACCCACGTGCCGATCAGCCGGGGACGCCCCCGCACCAGCGCCGCGCCGGCCATCGGGCGCCCCCCGGCCGGCTGGACCTCGACCAGCCGCAGACGGCCATCGGCCGTCGCCAGCGCAAGGCCCGCGGCGCCATCGTCGACGAGCAGGCCCGGCTCATCCCCTGGCTGGGACGGCGCGACCGCGACGCGCCGCACAACGATCCGGTCGCCTCCCGCCTCCACGAACGTGCCCGGCCAGGGCCGAAGGGCGCGAACCTGGCGCTCCAGCGCCGCTGCAGACCGTGAGGCATCCAGCCGTCCGTCGTCCCGGCGGAGCGGCCGCGTGACGCTGACCCCATCCTCGGGCTGCGCGACCGCCGGGAGCGCCCCGGCGATCCACGGCTCGAGCGTCCTCGCCAGCAGGCCGGCCGCCGCGACGGCGAGACGGGATTCGAGCGACGGGGCATCCGCATCCGCGGGGACGGCGATCGCCTCGCTCGCCACCACGGCTCCGGTGTCCATGCCGGCGTCCATCCGGAAGAGGGTGACCCCGGTCTCCGCGTCGCCGTCGATGATGGCAGCGGGAATCGGGGTCGCTCCGCGATGGCGCGGCAGCAGGGACGGGTGCAGGTTCAGGATGCCCAGCGGGGGGAGCTCGAGGATGGCCGGCGGGAGCAGCTTCCCGTAGTCCGCGAGGATCCCGAGCTCCGGACTGAAGGCGGCGAGCTGCGCAGCGAACGACGGATCCCGCAGCCGATCCGGGGTGAGGACCGGCAGCCCCAGCTTCGCGGCCCGCTCCCCCACCGGGGTCGGCCGGAGCTCCGCGGCGCGGCCCGCGGGTCTCGGCGGCGCCGTGACGACGGCGACGATGGTCGCCTCCGGAGCAGCCGCGAGCGCATCGAGGACCGGGACCGCGAACGGCCCGGAGCCGAAGAAGATCGCCCGCGCGGGCTCAGCCGCGGGAGGCCGCCTTGGCCCGCTCCGGGTCGATGCCGCGCTCCTCCAGCGCCGCGTCCGCGGCGCGGTCCTCCTCGTCGTCCATGCCGCCGCGCCCGACGGGGATCAGCTCGTCCGGCGACGCGAGGTAGTCGACATACAGCTTCCCCTGCAGGTGGTCCAGCTCGTGCTGGAATGCGCGGCCCAGGAAGCCCGACCCGGCGACCTTGTACTTGCGCCCCACGCGGTTCTGGGCGACCACCCAGACCTTCTCCTTGCGCGTGACGTACGCCACGTAGCCGGGGATCGACAGGCACCCCTCGAGGTCGCGGTTCTCGCCGTCCTCGCGCACGATCCGCGGGTTCACCAGCTCGAAGAGCCGGTCCTCGACCTCCACGACGGCGACGTTGAGCGCCTCGCCGAGCTGCGGCGCGGCGAGCCCGACGCCGGGAGCATGGCGCATCGTGTCGGTCAGGTCGTCGATGAGCCCGTGCAGGAACTTGTTGAAGGTCTCGACCGGCTGCCCGCGGAGCCGGAGCCGCGGATCGCCGAGCGTGAGGATGGGCAGGACACTCATGGCGCGAGTATACGAGAGGCGTGGGGCCCGGCCCTTCAGGGTCGGTCGGGCCCCACGCTCATCCTTCGCTCGTCGGCGCCGGGTCAGACGCCGGCGCCCTCGTCGCCACCGGACGCTCCCGGGCTCGCCGGCGGCTCGTCGGCGTCGACGCGATGGCGGATCTCGTCCGCGAACCGGCGGGAGCGGTCCGCGACGCGTGCGCCGACCTCCTCCGTCTTCTCGGCTGCCCGCTTGGCGAGCGGCCCGGCCTTCTCGCCCGCGACGGCGGCGAGCTCGGCCGCCTTGGCGGCCACATCCCGGGCGACGGGGGCGGCGTGCGCAGCGACCTGGTCGATCATCTGCTGGAGCTGGGCGAGCCACTCGCGCCCCTGCGACGTGGTGGTCGCGTCCGGGGACGCGCCGTCGTCGGCGGCCGGCTGTTCGGCCTCGGGCTCGGTCGGCGGGGTCTGCTCATCGGTCATCGTGATCTCCTTGCAGCGGGTACGGGACATTCTCCGCCCTCGGGCGGGAACCGGCCAAGTGCCGTCCGCACCCTCGCGCGCACGCCATCGCGACCGCACGATCCCAGCGGCACCCCGGCGAGGGGTTGTCGCGTCCATGCGCGATCAGAGAAGGCTCTCCGGGTCGACGTCCACCGACCACGGCGGGCCGGGCTCTCCCCCGAGGAGCGCAACGGGATCGGCGCCACGCAGGACGAGGTTGAAGCGCCAGCGTCCCCCTCTCCGGGGCACGTACGCGGGGGCCGGGCCCGCGATCGAGACCGGCGAGGGCATTCCGGCGTTACGGGCCCGCAGGCGCTCGGCCATCGCGCGTCCCTCGGCGAGGGCGGCGTCGCGATCCTCGGCACCCACGGTGAGCTTGACCGTGCGCCCGAACGGAGGGGCCCCGAACTGCTCGCGGAGCGCGAGCTCGGCGCGGTAGAACGCGTCCGCGTCGCCCGCGACGACTGCCTGGATCGCCGGGTGGTCGGGCTGGTAGGTCTGGATCACGGCGCGCCCGCGTCGATCGCCCCGGCCGGCGCGACCGATGGCCTGGACCATGAGCTGGTAGGTCCGCTCCGCCGCGCGCTCGTCGGGGAGCGTCAGCGCCACGTCGGCCGAGACGATGCCGACGAGGGTGACCTCGGGCACGTCGAGCCCCTTCGTCACGAGGCTCGTTCCCACGAGGATGTCGAGCCGCCCCTCGCTGAACGCGTCGATGAGCCGCTCGGCGGCGCCCCGGCGCTCCACGACGTCCCGGTCGAGCCTCCCGACGCGGAGGGCCGGGAAGCGCGCCCGCACCTCGCTCTCGAGACGCTCCGTCCCGCCGCCGAGGAACCGGATGCGCGGCGAGCCGCAGGCCGGGCATCGCGCGACCATCGGGGCCGCCGCGCCGCAGTGATGGCACCGGAGCGTCATGCCCGCCTGGTGATAGACGAGCGGGCGCGTGCATTCGGGGCAGGCCTGGACGTGGCCGCAATCGCGACAGAGCACGGCCGATGCCGCGCCGCGCCGGTTGATGACAAGGATCGCCCGGTCGCCCGCGGCCGGGTCCAGGGCTGCGATCAGCGCAGCGAGCCGGCCCGACACGAGTCCGCGGTTTCCGGCGGCCAGCTCTGCGCGGAGATCGACGAGCTCCACGATCGGTGCCGCGCCGGCGGCGCGATCGGTGAGGGTGGAGCGGCGGTAGGTGCCGCGCCGGGCGAGCCCGTACGACTCGACGGACGGCGTCGCGCTCCCGAGGATCACGGCCGCCCCGGCCAGCCGGCCCAGCGCCACGGCCAGGTCGCGCGCCTGGATCCGCGGCGTCCGGTCGCTCTTGAATGCCGCGTCGTGCTCCTCGTCGACGATGACCAGCCCGACGTCGGGCAGCGGGGCGAGGACCGCGACGCGCGTCCCGACGACCACCTCCGCGGCGCCGGCCCGGATCCGCCGCCAGGCATCCGCGCGCTCGCCCTCGCCGAGGCCCGAGTGGAGGATGACCACCTCGGCCTGCAGCTCGGCGCGGAGCCGATCCACCAGCGGCAGGGCCAGCGCGATCTCGGGCACGAGGATCAACGCGGGTCGGCCGGCCTCGAGCGAGGCCGCGATCGCCTCGGCGTAGACCGCGGTGCGGCCCGAGCCCGTCGGTCCGTCGACGAGAAGCGGCGTGGCGTCCCGCGCGCCGATGGCCGTCGCGACCATGCGCACGGCGTCGGCCTGGCTTCTCGTGAGGTCGGATCCTGCCGGGCGTGCCCCCCGGCGTCCGACCCGTCTGCGCGCCGCGAGCGGGTCTCGATTGACCTCGTGCGTGGCGAGGACCACCAGGCCGCGCCGGGTCAGGGCCGTGGCGGCCCCGGGGCCGTGGCGGCCCGCGAGGTCCGGCGCGGGGACGCCCGGATCGTCGGGCGCGAGGCCGGCGAGCTCGGCGAGGAGCGCTCGCTGGCGCGGGCCGATCTGGCGGCCGTCCGGCGCCCGCGCCCCGCCCGCCACGGCTCGCCCGGCGTCGGTGAGGCGCGCGCGGCGCTCGTGGCGGGGCCCCGCGCCGGCCGCGGTGAGCGTCCATTCGAGGTGGACCCGGCCCTCGTCCGCGAGGGCCCGCAGGCGGCGCAGGAGCGCCGCGCGGCCGTCGGGCGCGGCAAGGTCCCGGACCGCGCGCGGGCCTGCGGCCAGGGCGTCGAGCAGCTCCGCCGACGCCGCGTCGCGCGCGGGGGTCGTCATCCCGACTGGCGCGGGCGGCGCGTCGAGCGGCGTGGCGACCAGCTCGAGCTTCTCGAGGAGGCCCGGGGGAAGCATGGCCCGGATCGCGAGCGCCGGCGGGGCGAGATAGTGGGTCGTGATCTCGCGCGCCAGGGCCAGGGCGAGGGGCGGCAGGAGCGGCCCGTCGGAGCGGACGCGGGCCCCGAGCGGACGCGCCGTCACGCCCTCCGGTGCCGGGGCATCGCCCAGGACGATCCCCACCGCGCGGCGTCGGCCCCACTCGACGAGGACCGGCTCGCCGGCGGCGATGTCGGCAAGATCGTCGGGCACGAGGTATGTCCACGTTCGCGTGCCCGCCGCCCCGGCCGCGTCGACGGCAACCTCGACGTGGCGCTGCGGTGCAGGCGGGTCGAGCAGCCCGAGGTCGGCCCGGCCAATCGGCGCCTCGGGCGGTCCGGCCGCGGCCATCGGGCTAGACGACGACGCGGCGATCGGCGTGCCTGGTCCGTTCCGTGCGGATGATCGCGTCGATCTGCTCGGCCGTCCGCTGCACCTGGCCGTCCTCGTTGACGACGACCTCGTCGTAGTCGCCCTGCCGCGCCAGCTCGATCGCCGCGTTGCGCTGGCGAATCTCGAGCTCGCCCGCCGACTCCGTGGCCCGCGCCCGCAGGCGTCGGAACAGCGCCTCGAGCGACGGCGGCACGACGAAGACGAGGAGCGCGTCGGGGACGCTGGCCTTGACCGCAGCGGCGCCCTGCACGTCGATCTTGAGGATCACGTCGTGGCCCGCGGCGAGCGCCCGCCTGACCTCGGCCCGCGGCGTCGCGTAGAGGTTCCCGTGGACCTCTGCCCACTCGAGGAAGGCGCCGGCGTCGCGCAGCACCCGGAACCGCTCCGGGGTCAGGAAATGGTAGCTCCGCCCGTCCGTCTCGCCCGGCCTCGGCGGTCGCGTCGTGCACGTCACGACGTAGTGGTAGTCGAGATCGCCCGGCAGGTCCCGCAGGGCGTCGATGATCGTGTCCTTCCCCACGCCCGATGGCCCCGAGACCACGACCAGCAGGGCGCCCGGTGCGCCCGCGCTCGGGGCGCCGAACAGCGGGTCGTCCGTGTCCGGGGCGAACCCAAGGCGCTGATCCGTCATCGCGCGTGATCCGTCATCGCGCGTGATCCGTCATCGCGCGTGACCGGCGTCGGGTCCGGCCGTGCCCGGCGCGCCGGTCGCGATGGCGCGGAGCTGGTCAAGGACGAGGTCGAGCGCCGCCGGGAGCGGTGCCTCCACCCGCACCAGGTCGCCCGTCCCCGGCGACGCGAAGACGATCCGCCAGGCGTGCAGGAACAGCCGCTCCAGGCCGTCCGGGCCGCGGCGCGAGGTCCCCGTCCCGTAGACCGGGTCGCCGGCCACCGCGTGGCCCAGGGCGGCGAGATGGACCCGGATCTGGTGCGTGCGGCCGGTGACGAGGTCCACCTCGAGCAGCGTCCAGCCGCGGAACCGTTCGCGGACCCGGTACCCGGTCACGGACGGCCTCCCGTCGGGGACCACGGCCATCCGGGTGCGCTGCCGCGGGTCGCGCCCGATCGGCGCCTCGATCCGACCGGCGGCCGCCTCGACGTTGCCATGGACGAGCGCCAGGTACGTCTTCTTGACCCGGCGGGCCTTGAGCTGGGCCATGAGGCCGGCCTGCGCCGTGTCGGTCTTGGCGACCATGATCAGCCCGGACGTGTCGCGGTCGAGACGATGCACGATCCCCGGACGGGCGACGCCCGCGATCCCCCCGTACTCCGTGTCGCGCGCCAGGAGCGCGTTGACCATCGTCCCGCTCCAGTGGCCCGGGGACGGATGGACCACGAGCCCGGCCGGCTTGTTGACGACGAGGACGTCGGCGTCCTCGTAGAGGACCTCGAGCGGGATCGCCTCCGGCTCGATGTCGGCCCGCTCGGCCGGCGGGACGAAGAGGTCGAGCGTGTCCCCGGCGCGGACCACAGACCGGGCCTTGAGGGCCACCCCGCCGACGGTGAGATGCCCGTCCGTGATGAGGCGCTGGACCCGGCTCCGCGAGAGGCCCGAGAGGTCGGAGGCGACGCGGTCCACGCGCCCGCCCGAGCCATCCGGGACCACCAGGCGGAGCTCCGTCATCCGGCGATCCAGGGCCGCCGCGGTGAAGGCCAGAACGCCATCAGGATCAGCAGGACGAGCGATGCGCTGATCGCCGCGTCCGCCACGTTGTACGTGTAGAAGCGCAGGTCGCCGATCCCCATGTTGACGAAGTCGACGACGTAGCCCAGCCGAAGCCGGTCCGCGAGGTTGCCCACCGCTCCCCCGAGGAGGAGGCCGAGGGCCAGGGTCGCGAACCAGCCGTTCGTGACCACCGACCGCCCGTGGAACCAGACGATCAGGCCGACCACGCCGATGCTCAGCGCGGCGAACAGGTAGGCCTGGTTCCCGAAGAGGCCGAAGAGCGCGCCGCTGTTCTGCACGGGCTCGATCCGGACGTAGTCGCCCACAACCTGCATGCGCGTACCGTAGGCGACGCTGGCCGTGACCCACAGCTTGACGACCTGGTCGGCCACCACGATTCCGCCGGCGAGGGCGAGGAATGCCACCCAGTGCTGCGCGGTGCGGACAGGTGGGCGCGCTGGGACGGGGCCCGGCTGGACGGGCCGCCCCAGGTCATGCATTCGCGGGCTCCGGGCGCTCCACGCGCACGACGCGGCGGAGCGCGATGGTCGCCTCGTCGCCACCCGAGAGCTTCACGCTCGCATGGGCCCAACCCGCCGGCGGGGCACCCAGGGTGACGCCCGCGGCGAGGGTCTCCGCAGCGACCGCGTCGAGGTACGGCCGGATCCGCGCGGCGTCGGCGCCCAGGTCCGCGACCAGCTCGATCCGGTCGTCAAGCGCGAGGGCCGCATCGCGCCGGAGGTCCTGGATGGCCCGCTGGAGCTCGCGGGCGTCGCCCTCGGCCCGCAGCGCGTCGGTGAGCTCGATGTCGATCACCACCACGAGCCCCTCGTCGTGCGCGACCGCGGTTCCCGGCCGCGGAGCGGCCATGATCTCGACCTCGTCGGGCGCCAGCACCAGGCCGGCGATGGCGACGCTGCCATCGGCGCGAACCTCGAAGGCGCCCGCCCGCGCCGCGGCCATCACCGCGGGAATCGCGGCGCCGAGCTTCCGGCCGATCTTCGGCAGGAGCGGCTTGACCCGCCGCTCGACGAGCTCGGATTCGTCGCCGATCCGGATGACCTGCTTGACGTTGACCTCGTCCGCGATCACGTCGAGGAGCGCGTCGAGGTCGGGGTGGGCGGCGCCGGGGAGCGCGATCCAGAGCCGCGCAAGCGGCTGGCGCGTCCTGAGGCCGGCCTGCGAGCGGAGCGTTCGGGCCAGCTCGACCGCGCGCTGCGCGAGGGCGGTGGCGGCCTCCAGCGCCGCGTCCCGGAGCGGCGCCAGCTCCGCGGCGGGCCAGGTCGTGAGGTGGACGGATTCGGGCGCGCCGAGCCCCGGTCCCACGACGAGGTTCTGATGGATCGCCTCGGTCAGGAACGGGAGGAGCGGCGCCATCACCCGGGCGAGCCCAGCGAGCGTGGCGTGGAGCGTCGCGAACGCGGCATCGCGGTCGGCGAGATCATCCGAGCGTGAGAAGCGCTTCCGGTTGCGCCGGAGGTACCACGTCGAGAGGTCGTCGATGAAGCCGGAGATCGCGCCCGCCGCGGCGTCCGGGTCGTAGTTGGCCAGGCGGTCCTCGACCCGCGCCGCGACTCCCGCGAGCCGAGAGAGGATCCAGCGGTCGAGCGGCGGCCGGCCCGCGACGCTGGACGCGTCGGGAGCCGTCCCCGCGCCGGCGCCGGGCGCCCAGCCCGCCAGCCGCGCGTAGGTCACGAGGAACGCGTAGACGTTCCAGAGCACCAGCAGCTCGCGGCGCGCCTCGTCCGCCGCGTGCCAGCCGAAGAGGATGTTGTCGTCCGGTCGGGCCTTCGCGTACATCCAGCGCATGACGTCGACGCCCATGCGCTCGGCCGCCTCGTCGAACTCGATGGCGTTGCCCCAGCTCTTGTGCATGGGACGGCCGTCCTCGCCGAACAGCGTGGCGTAGCCGAAGATCGTGGTGAAGGGCGGCTCGCGGCGCAGGACCGTGCTCATCGCGAGCATCGAGTAGAACCAGTTCCGGAACTGGCCGGGGAAGCTCTCCGTGACGAAGTCGGCCGGGAACCACTGCTGCCAGAACTCCGGGTCCTCCCGGTAGTGGAGCGTCGAGAACGGGACGATGCCCGCGTCGAGCCAGGGGTTGCCCACGTCGAGGATCCTCGAGACCGGCGCGCCGCAGGTCGAGCAGGCGATCCGGACCGCGTCGACGTACGGGCGGTGGGACGTGTGGCCCTCGAGCTGGTCCCAGCCGTCGACGGCCCGCGCGCGGAGCTCCTCGCGGCCCCCGACGACGTCAAAGTGGCCGCAGGCGGCGCAGTCGTAGATGGGCAGCGCCAGCCCCCAGTAGCGCTTCTTGCTGATCATCCAGTCGTGCATGTTGAGGAGCCAGTCGAGCTCCCGCTCATAGCCGAAGGACGGCAGCCACCGGATCCGGTCCACCACGTCCATGATCTGGTAGCGCAGGCTCGCGTCGACCTGCTCCCGGCTGAGGTGGTCTCGCGGCACGTCGTAGACCGGCCCCATGCTCACGAACCACTCGTCGACGAGGCGGAACACGAGCGGCGTGCCGCAGCGCCAGCAGTGCGGGTAGCGGTGGACGATCGGCTCCAGCCGGTAGAACAGGCCGTGATGCCGGAGGTGCTCGACCACCGGGTCGGCGCTGTCGCGGACGTCGCGCCCCGACAGGAACCCGAAGCCGTCGATGAAGATCCCGCTCTCGTCGAGCGGCGCGAGCATGGGCAGCGCCAGCGCCTTGCCGAGGGCGAAGTCCTCGGCTCCGCAGCCCGGCGCGATGTGGACGATCCCGGTCCCCTCGTCCTCGCCGACCTCATCCCAGGGGATCACCCGGTGCTCGTATGGGCCGCCCTCGAGGCCGCGACCGGCGAAGGCGGCACGCACCGCCGGCAGCTCGTCGAACGGGCCGCGATAGCGCCACCCGACGAGGTCCGTGCCGGGCCGCTCCTCGAGGATCTCGAACGGCCCGACGAGCGCCTGGCGCAGCGTCCCCCGGCCGAGCCAGAAGATGCTCTCGCCCTGGCGCACCTTCACGTAGCGGAGCCCGGGCCCCACCGCGGCCGCGACGTTCGAGGTGAGGGTCCACGGGGTCGTGGTCCACGCCAGCAGCGCCTCGCCCGGCCGGTCCAGCAGGGGGAGCCGGATCGTCAGGCCCGGGTCGGTGCGGTCGGCATAGCCCTCGGTCATCTCGTGCTGGCTGATCCCGGTCCCACAGCGCGCGCACCAGGGCATCGTGTCGTGGCCCTTGTAGAGCCAGCCGCGACGGTGGCACTCGGCGAGGAATCCCCAGATCAGGTCGTTGTTCTCGTTGCTGAACGTGAAGTAGGACCCGCCGAGCTCCGGCATCCCGAGCCGGCCGACCAGCATCTCCACGCTGTCGGTCACCGGACCCTGTGGACCGTCGAGGGTCGCCTCCGTCGCCGGGTCCGTGGCAAGCAGGTCTCGCAGCCGGAGCAGCTCGTCGGGGTCGTTCCAGTCCATCCAGTAGCCCAGCCGGATCGACTGCTCCGTCTGGCGCGCCGCGAAGGTGAGCACGCGCTGCTTGCACAGGCGCACGAACTCCGCGATGCCGTGCTCCTCGATGTCGCGCTTGGACGTGAAGCCGAGGTCGCGCTCGACGTTGACCTCCACCCACAGGCCCTGGCAGTCGAAGCCGTTCTGCCAGCGCTGGTCCTCGCCGCGCATGGCGTGGAACCGCTGGAAGACGTCCTTGTACGTGCGACCCCAGGCGTGATGAACGCCCATCGGGTTGTTCGCCGTGATCGGCCCGTCGAGGAAGCTCCAGCGCGGTCCGCCGGCGTTCTGGGCGCGCAGGCGGGCGAACGTCCGGCGCTCGCGCCAGAGGGCGAGGATCTCGTGCTCCTGGGCCACGAGGTCGGGCTTGCTGGGGACGGGTGCGAACATCTGGCCTCGGATGCGGGTCTCTGGGCCGCGGGAGCACAACGTTCTGCCGGCCCGGATGGCCGTCACGCGGCCACCGGCACGCTCCGCGGAGGTACCCCGTATCCTACCCGCGATGCAGCAGCAGCAGGAGCACGCCCGCGCGCACGCCCGCGCGCTCGATCGGCATTCACCGGGGCGTTCCTCAGCCTGATCTTTCCGGGCCTCGGCCATGCCTATGCCCGCGCCTGGTACCGCGCCGTGGCGTTCGCGGCTGCGCCGTTCCTTCTCCTCGCCCTCCTCGCCGGGGCGCTGCTCAGCTACCGGATCGAGGTCCTCGGCGTCGCGCTGCAGCCGCCGATCCTGATCGCGATCCTGGTCGGGAACGTCATCGCCTACGGCTACCGGATCGTCGCTGCGGTCGATGCCTGGCGCGTCGTCCGGTACCTCAACCGGGTCTCGGACGCCGGCTCCGGCCGCCTCGGACCCGCCCGCGCGAGCCTCGCCCCGGTCTCCATGGCGGGACTGCTGTCCGTGATCCTCGTGATGGGCGGCGCCCATGCCGCCGTGGCCTACTACGACCTCCAGGCGCTGACGGCGGTCCAGAACATCTTCAACCCAACCGATACCGGCGCCGGGACCGGCCCGTCGCCCTCACCGGGCTCGACGATCGCGGCCGGGTCGACGGCCAGCCCGGGCCCGTCGCCGAGCGATGCGGCGGCCGGGTCGTCTGCGGCGCCGTCGCTCGTTCCCTGGAACGGGACCGGGCGCCTCAACGTCCTGCTGATCGGCACCGACAAGCGGCCCAACGAGGGCACCTGGAACACCGACACGCTGATCGTGGCGAGCATCGATCCGGCCTCGCACCAGGTGGCCATGTTCAGCCTCCCGCGCGACACCGTGGGCGTCCCGCTCCCGCCGATCCCGGCCCGCGGCACATTCGGGGCGACCTACAACATGAAGATCAACTCGCTCTTCCTGCAGGCGCGGGCCCGGCCGGACCTGTTCCCCGGCGGCGGCTACGAAGCGCTCAAGGACACCCTCGGGTTCCTCTATGGGAT
This sequence comes from uncultured Chloroflexia bacterium, assembly GCA_963850035.1. GTDB lineage: Bacteria > Chloroflexota > Limnocylindria > Limnocylindrales > CSP1-4 > CTSoil-043. The sequence goes on from CAWKJP010000004.1 coordinate 52,788, forward strand.
CCCGATCAGCTACTTCGTCGAGGTCGACTTCACCGGCTTCAAGACCGTGGTGGACGCGCTCGGCGGCGTCACGGTGAACGTCCAGGTGCCGGTGGTGGACGACTACTACCCCGGCGAGAACGGGACGATCCGGGTCTACATCCAGACCGGCGTCCAGCACATGACCGGCAGCCAGGCGCTGATCTACGCGCGTTCGCGGCACGGCTCGAGCGACTTCGACCGCGCGTCCCGGCAGCAGCGGGTCCTCCTGTCGCTGCGCCAGCAGGCCGACTTCGCGACCCTGATCCAGCGCCTGCCCGACCTCGTGCAGAGCACGTCGCATGCGGTCAAGACCGACTTCCCGATCTCCAAGCTCCCGCAGCTGATCGACCTCGCAAGCAAGATCGACATCGGCAACGTGCGGTCGTTCGTCTTCTCGCCGCCCTATTACGGCGTAGAGGGCTACCCGGGCGGCATCTACACGCTGAGCCCGAACGTCCCGCGCATCCGCGCCGCCGTCGCGGGCGCGTTCGACTTCGATCCGCGCGTGGAGGCGCAGCGCCAGGCGGTCGCCCAGGAGGACGCCGGGGTCTGGGTCCTCAACGGGACGGGCGCAAACGGGACGGCCGCTGCGGTGGCGGGCTACCTCGACTTCCGGGGCGTGGCAGCCTCGGCGCCCAACCAGGCGCCGTCCGGCAAGGTCCCGCCGGACACGGTGATCCGCGCCTACAACGGCGCCGCCGCGAAGCTGCCGCTGACGATCGCCCTGCTGAAAGACGTGTTCGGCGTCCCGGTCGTCTCGGTGACCGATCCGACGGTCAAGGTCGACGTGATCGTCACGACCGGGGTCAAGACGCCGACACTCGAGGCGCCGGCCATCCCCTGAACCGGAGCGCGCTCGTCACGCGCGCCCTCGCCAGGAACGCGCTCGTCAGGGGCGCCAGCGATCGTCGCCGCCGGAGCGATCGCCCGGAGGGCCGCCGCTCAGCGCGGGTAGATCGGCGTGACCCAGTGGCCGTATGCCGGGACGTTGCCGCGCACGATGTCGAAGTAGCGGTCCTTGACGCGCGCCGTGATCGGGCCGACGGAGCCCGACCCCACCTTCCGGTGGTCGACCTCGACGATCGGGCTGATCTGGGCGCCGGTCCCGCAGAAGAACGCCTCGTCCGCGATGTAGACCTCGGACCGGTCGATCGAGCGCTCCAGGACGGTCAGGCCGAGATCCGCGCAGATCTCCATGATCCCGGCCCGCGTGATCCCCTCGAGGATGTCGTCGGAGACCGGTGGGGTGACCAGGACGCCGTCCCGGATGACGAAGATGTTCTCGGCGGAGCCTTCCGAGACGTGGCCGTCGTCGGACAGGACCAGGGCCTCGTCGAAGCCGTTGAGCATCGCCTCGCTCTTGCTGAAGGCCGGGTTCACGTAGGAGCCGACGATCTTCGCGCGCGATGGGATCGCCGGGTCCGATGTGCGCCGCCAGGAGACCGTCCCGACCTTCACGCCCACGTTCGTGTCCACGTAGTCGCCGAACGGGAGCGCCAGGATGTAGTAGCGATGCTCCAGGCCGTGGAGCTTGACCCCGATGGCCTGCGTGCTCTTGTAGAACGACGGCCGGATGTAGGTGTCCTCGCGGAACGCGTTCCGTCGCAGGACCTCCACCACCTCGGCGGTGAGCTGGTCCACGGACGGCACGTCGTCCATCAGCATGATCTTGCAGGAGTTGCGGATCCGCTCGATGTGCTCGCGGACCCTGAGCGCGTAGAGCTGGCCCTGGTCCTCGTTCCAGTAGGCGCGGATTCCCTCGAAGACCGCCGTTCCGTACATGAAGGCATGGGTCATGATGCTGACGTTCGCCTCGGCGAGCGGGACGTAGCGGCCCTCGAACAGGCAGACGAGCGAGGCGAGGTCGGCGGGCGCGCCGGCTGCCCGTGCGGCGGGCGCCGCCACGGTGGCGGGCTTCTCGGTGATCATCCGATCGGGCTCCTGCAGCGTGGTTCCGCAACGACCCGGCGGGTCCGCGGACGCTCCCGAGTATACCGTCCGCCCCGGCCGGCGCCTGCGCCGGGACACCGCGGCGAGCCCTCAGGCGGCCGACTCGGCGAGCGCCCGGACCACGAGCACGAGGTAGCCGACGTAGAAGACGCCGCCGACGGCGAGACCGCGGCCCGTCAGGACCCCGCGGAGGTGAAGCGGGACGAAGATCGCCAGGAGCGAGGCCACCGCGATCCCGGCCGAGAGGAAGCTGAGCTGCGAATCGGCCCCGATCGCCCACGCCCCCGGCGCGAACAGCAGCGCGACCGAGGTGGGAATGGCGCTCTGGAAGACCATCGCGCCGGTGATGTTGCCGAGCGCCAGCGTGTCCTTGCCCTGCCGGACCCAGATCACGCTGTTGAACTTCTCCGGCAGCTCCGTCGCGATGGGCGCGATGACCAGCGCGAGGAGCGCCGAGCCCACGCCAAGGGATGCCGCGAGATCCTGCACGGCGCCCACGAAGAAGATGGCGCCCACGACGATGCAGCCGAGCGCCAGCGCCACCTGCACCCCGACGACCCGCAGCCGCGGCACCGCGTGGTGGCCGCGTCCGCGATCGAGGTGCCGAAGCCGGAGCGGCGCGAGGTCCTCGTCGTGCTCGCCCGCCTCGGCGCGGAGGTGACCGCGCACGTACCAGCCATAGAGGACCAGCAGGGCGACCGCGATTCCCACCTTGGCGAGCTCGAGGCCGGGCGGCAGGAACGCGGCGCCGATCGCGAGCGCATAGCCCAGCCCGAACCAGCGCAGGTCGTGGAGGAGGACGTCCCGGTCCACGGCGACGCTGGCCCCCTGGCGGCGCCTGCCGCGGAAGACGAGGATCGCGATCCCCGTGACGAACATCGCGAGCGTCGCGAGCATGAACGGCGCGCCGAGCACCGCTCCGACGCCGACCTCCGTTGCGGCGGCTCCCCCGCCGAAGACGATCGCGATGAACGGGATCATGGTCTCGGGCAGGGCCGTCCCGACCGCCGCGAGCACGGATCCCACGGCACCTTCGGCGAGGTCGAGCTTGCGACCGAACCACTCGATGCCGTTCGTGAAGAGCTCGGCGCCGAGGAGGATCACCACGAGCGCGGCGCCGAGGATGACCAGGTCCACCGCTACGCCTCCGTTCCCTGCGCGATGACCACCGCGAGCGCGATCACGACGAGCACCGCGGCCCCGAGCCCGGCCATCCGCCGCTCGCCCGCGCCGAGGAAGCCCACGACGGCGGCCGCGACGCGAAGGAGCGGGGTTGCGAGGGTCGCGAGCAGGCCCAGCCAAAGGAACCCTTCGGGCCGGAGGGCGCGGATGTCGGACGGGATGCGCGCGGGATCGAGCCCCGGCCATTGGGCGTCGAGCGGGGATCGACCGGCCACCGCCATCAGCGCCACGCCGATCGCCAGCAAACCGATGCTCACGAGCGTTCCGGCTCGAAGGATGCGCGCGATCGAGCGGTCCACCCGGGCGGCCCGGGCGGCTGCCGTGCCTGCGCCTCCGGCGAGATTGGCGCTCGACGGGGTCACCCGAGCGCCCGCAGGGTCATCTGGACGGCGGTGAGCGCAAGGACCGCGACGAAGAGCAGGCGAAGGAGGCGGGTGTCGATCCGCTGGGCGACCCGGGAGCCGACCATCGCGCCCGCGAAGACCCCGACGGCCGTCGGGCCCGCCACGAGTGGATCGATGCCGCCCCGGAGCAGGTAGACGATCGCGGACGCCGACGCGGTCACCCCGATCATCAGGTTGCTCGTGGCGGTCGCGACCTTGAGCGGGACGTGCATGACGAGGTGCATGAGGGGCACCTTGACGATCCCCCCGCCGACGCCGAGCAGCGCGGAGACGAGTCCCGCGAAGACGCTGCCCCCGACTCCGGCGGCGAGCCGGACCGGGCGATACCCGGGCCCCGCGAGCGCCGCCCTGAATGGCCCGGAGGCTGAAGCCGCTCCCGCGGCGCCCTCCGTGACCTCGCCCGCGGAGCCCGGGCCGTGGGCGGGCCCGGCGCGCCGGCGCAGCATCGTGACCCCCGTGTACACGAGCAGGGCCGCGAACAGGCCGGCGAGGACGCGGTCCGGGAGGAGGAACGCGATGAGGCCGCCGATCAGCGCGCCGGACGCCGTGAACACCTCGAGGAGCATTCCGAGTCGAAGGTTGGCGAGGTGGCGCTCCAGGTAGACGCCCGCGGCGGCGCTGCTCGTCACGATCACGCAGACCAGGCTGACCCCGACGGCCTCGCGGAAGGGAAGCCCGAACGCGAACGTCAGCAGCGGGACGATCAGGATCCCGCCGCCGAGCCCGAGAAGGGACCCGAAGATGCCGGCCCCGAAACCGCCGCCCGCGAGGAGGAGCAGGACGGTCACCGCCCGGTGACCGTCCGCGTCTCCGTCATGGCGCCCGGGTCAGGGGCGAAGGTGCTGGGGCGCGTACGGAAGCAGGGCGACCAGGCGGGCTCGCTTGAGCGCAACCGAGAGCTCGCGCTGGTGCGCGGCGCACGTGCCCGTCTTCCGGCGCGGCTCGATCTTCGCGCGCTCGGAGAGGTAGCGCCGGAGGCGGCTGACCTCCTTGTAGTCGATCTGGACCGTCTTGTCGGCACAGAAGGCACAGACCTTCCGGCGGCGTCGGTCGCGGTAGTAGTCGTCGCGCTTCTTGCGGGCTGCGGGAGGCATGCTGTCAGCTCCTGTGGTCGCGCGTCGCGCCGGTTCGGCGTGCGCGCAGGGTGTTCATCAGAACGGGAGATCGTCGATGTCGGAGGGGGCGTCGTCCGCGCTCGCCGGGTCCGGCCGTCGGATCGGCGAGACGGTCGCCCCTGCCGGGCGGGGTTCGCCGGGGAACGGCGGCGCGTCGGCGCCTTCCTCGCGCGGGCGGCGGTCGAGGTTGGTCACCTGGTTGGCGATGAGCTCGGTCGTGTACCGCTTCTGGCCCTGCTGGTCTTCCCACTGCCGGGTCTGGAGACGGCCCTCGACGTACACCTTCATGCCCTTGCGGAGGTTCTCGGCCGTGCGCTCGGCGAGCTGCGCCCAGGCGACCACCCGGAACCACTCGGTCTCTTCCTGCCAGGCGCCGTCCTGGCCCTTGTAGTTGCGGTTGACGGCGACCGTGAACTGCGTCACGGCCTGGCCGCCCGGCGTGTACCGCATCTCGGGATCACGCCCGAGATTCCCGATGATCATCACCTTGTTCAGGGACATCGGAACGGCCTCCCGGACCTGCTCAGTCGACCGCGGCCGGAGCGGCTTCGCTCTCGGATTCGTCGATCTTCTCGCCCGTGGGCTCCTCGTCGTCCTCGACGTCGGGGCCCGGAACGAGGTCCGCCATGTCGTCGCCCTTGCCACGCGCCGCCTTGAGCGGTCGCTCGACCCGGACGATCAGGTGCCGGATCACGTCCTCCGTGATCAGGAGCGTGCGCTCCAGGTCCGCGATGGAGTCCGCGGGGGCGTCGAAGTGGATGATGTGGTACGAGGCCTCGCGGTAGCGGTCGATCTGGTAGGCCAGGCGACGACGGCCCCACGGGGCCGCCTTCACGATCTGGCCGCCGGCCCCGGCGATCTGCCGGGTGACCTTCTCCAGGAGCGCCTGGACGCGGTCGTCCGGCGCATCGGGCCGGATCACGAGCATGAGTTCGTAGCGGCGCATGGCCGTTCGACTCCTTCCTGTGGGGTATGCCCCGCTCGTGGCCCCCGGAACCCGGGCCGCCAGGCGGAGCAGAAAGGGCTCGCGGAGTCTACCACGGGCGTCGGGCGGCCCTTTGTCCCCCTCATGTATCCTTCGGGCATCCACCATCCGCACCGAGGGATCTTGCCGGCGTGCCGTCGAGCACCATCCTCGTCCTCGAGACGAACCCGGGCGCCGCCGCGACCGTCGAGGGCCCGCTGAGCGGCGTCGGATACCAGGTGACGGTCACGGCCGACCCGGACGACGCGCTCCGGCGGGCCGCCGAATTCGCCCTCGTGATCGTGGACGTCGGCTCCGGACCGCGGAGCGGCGTCGATGTCTGCCGCGAGATGCGCCGAACGGCCGCATTCTCGGCGATTCCCGTCCTGTGCATGAGCCAGACCACCGACGTCGAGGAGCGCGTGCGCTACCTCGAGGCCGGCGCGGACGATGTCGTCGGGAAGCCGTTCGACTCCCGCGAGCTCGAAGCGCGGGTCGAGGCCCTCCTGGTCCGCTTCCAGCGCTCGCGCGACCTCGCTCCGCTCGTCCACGCGGACGACGACGGTCCCGCTCGCCGCAGCATCATCGCCTGCTTCAGCCCGAAGGGCGGCGTCGGCACCACGATGATCGCGGTGAGCATCGCGACCTCTCTCGCGGCACGGGCGCCGGGCAAGATCCTGATCTTCGACTTCGACCTGCAGTTCGGCCAGGTCGCGACGCACCTCAACCTCAAGCCGCAGCTGACGCTCGCCGACCTCGCGCATGACGACCAGTCGCTCCGCGAGCCGGACCTGCTGCGGACCTATGCGATCAAGCACGACTCCGGGCTCGACGTGATCGCCTCTCCGGGCGCGCCCGAAGCCGGGCGCGACATCACGCCGGAGCAGGTGAACCTGGCGCTGTCGACGGCCCGGACGGCGTACGAGACGGTCGTGGTCGACGCCGGCTCGAGCCTCGACGAGCGGTCGCTCGCTGTGCTGGAGCAGGCCGAGGCGGTCGTCATCCCGATCGTGCCCGAGATCGGCGCCCTGAAGGCGCTGCACTCGCTCCTGGAGTACCTCACCGAGGTCGGCTCGGCCGCGGCGGCCGCCACGTTCGTGCTCAACCACCAGTTCGCGCGCGAGATGCTGTCGATGAAGCAGATCGAGGCCGCGATCGGGACGAAGATCGAGGCGGAGATCCCGTACGATCCCGGGCTCTACCTGAAGGCGATCAACGAGGGCATCCCGGTCGTCCGCAGCGCCCCGACGTCGCCACCCGCCCGTGCCCTTGTCCGGCTCGCCGCCATCGCCACCGGCGGTCCGGAGACCGGCGCGACGACGCCGGAGGCACGGCGCGGCCCCCTCGGAGCCTTCCGCCGGCGCGGCTGACGCGGCCCCCGGCTGACGCGGCCCCCTCGGAGCCTTCCGCCGGCGCGGTTGACGCGGCCCCCGGCCTGCGCACCCGGATCAGCCGTTCGCGCTGACCGACGCCTGGCCCGGCATCCCGACGGAGATCGTCCCCAGCCACGCGCACTGGCAGGTGGACGGCGCCGTCAGCACCGGCACCCCGCCGAGCACGACCTTCGAGGATCCGGGCGCCCAGACGCCGACGGGCACGGGGATGCACGGCATGGGCGTGTGCACGCCGAGCGCTGTGGCCGTCGCGGCGATGACTGCCGGGTTCGCGGGCGAGTTGCACATGCCGAACGTCGGGATGTTCGCCATCGGGACCGCGTCGGCGATCGTCGCGAGCTGCTGGCCACCCGCCGTCACCGGCGGGCCCTTGGGGATCGTCGTGAGCGGCATTGGCGGTCCCAGGCCCATCGTGCAGGAGAGCATCGCGGCGTTGACGACAACCGGCGGCATGGGACGCTCCTTTCCTGCTTCGATCCCGGGCGGCGCCTCACGCCGACCTGGCCCGGCGTTCACGAGTCTCCCACGGGACGGCGCGTCCGATCGGGCGGTCGAGGGTGCCCGATCGGGCCTCGCCGGCAGGGGCCGCGCACGACGGACCCGACACCGGAGCCGTCGAACGGATGCCTTGCGATGTCGGCGACGGGAGCGCCGTTCGCCTCGGGAGGCGGGCGCCGCGCTCTGCCTGGACCAGCGCTGGCGCCGCTGCCCTCGTTCATCCAGCCATGAACGGGCGGCGCCCCAAATCCGTGTTGGAAGCAGCCGGCGCCCGACGGTGCGCGACGTCGGTTCGCGGCGGCTCAGGTGCCGCCGCGGCGCTCGCTGATCTCCAAGAGGTGTCCGTCGGGGTCGCGGAAGAACGCGCGGACCTCCCGGGCGTACTCGACGGGTGGGCTCAGGAAGGACGCGCCCCGAGCGACGAGGGCCGAATACGCAGCGCGACAGTTGGGGACCCCGATGATGAGCTCTGCGCTCACGTGATCGGCGTCGCCCGGCGGCTCGAACGTGATGCCCGGCTTGTCGGCGGTCGGCGGCCCACCGGTCACGAGCAGGAGCCACGCGTCGACAAGACGCAGCACCGAGGAGGTCCCGCCATACGAGCCCTGCACGTCGGCGCCGAGCACGTCCCGGTACCACGCCGTCGAGCGATCGAGATCCGAGACCACGAGCAGTCTTGTCAGTGTCATCCCGACGGAAGGCATGTTCACGTCGCGACGCTCCTCCGGGTTCCTGAACCCCACTCGCGCTCGAATGGGTCAGCCCAGTGCGTGTCCGTCGCACGGGTTCGTTGCTCGGCGCCAATGGTGCGCCGCGCTGGTACCGAGGGGGAGATTTGAACTCCCACGACCTTGCGGTCAGCCGATTTTAAGTCGGCCGCGTCTGCCGGTTCCGCCACCTCGGCGCCGAGCCCGAATCGTACCGCCGTCGGGCGTGGCCGGAGGTTCCCGCCGGATCATGCGAGGGTAAGCGTTGGGCGGGACCCAGGCGGCGCGTCCCACGGGCCTGCCCGCCGTCACGCGGGTCCTCGACCGGGGTGACGCCGGTGGACTCAGGGTGACGTTCGAGGCAGATGACGGATCTTGGTCTTGGCAAGGGCCGGACGATCGGAGGCATGCGTCCCACGCTCCGACAGCTCCAGGTCCTGCGTGCCGTGGCGGCGAGCGGGACGCGCAAGGAGGGAGCGAACGCGCTCGGGATCTCGTCACGGACCGTCAACGAGCATCATCCGGGATGCCCTCGACGATCGTCCCGTTGCCGCGGCAGTCACCGCGCAGTGGCAGACCAGGGACGGAGACTGCCTCGGCAGGGCGCGGCCGGTCAGCGGCTTCCCGAGGTCGGGCCATCCTTCAGGCTTCGATCCACCTGCAGCGGCTCGACCAAATGCTCCCGCCCCAGGAAACAGCGAACCGGCCCCGAAGGGCCGGTTTCGTGCTGGAGATGTGGAGGCGACGGTGGGATTCGGACCCACGCATAGAGGTTTTGCAGACCTCCCCCTTAACCACTTGGGTACGTCGCCCCGGAGAGCCGGTTGGGGGATCCGGCGATGCTGGCTGGCCCTCGAGGATTCGAACCTCGGTTCACGGATCCAAAGTCCGCTGTCCTACCGCTAGACGAAGGGCCAGCGGAACGAGGGCCGCAATGTTCACGAATGAATGGAGCGGAAGACGGGACTCGAACCCGCGACCCTCACCTTGGCAAGGTGATGCTCTACCAACTGAGCCACTTCCGCTCGATGACCGCGTCCGGGGTGATGGTGCCGAGAGGCAGACTTGAACTGCCGACACCGCGATTTTCAGTCGCGTGCTCTACCAGCTGAGCTATCTCGGCCCGCAGGCCCCGCCGGACGTCCGCGCCCGTCGGCGTTCGAGAAGGTACCACGGGCGACCCTCCGTCGGCAAGGCGGGCCACCCCCGGGCGCGGCGTCAGTCGAGCCCGGCGAGCTCCGTCTGGGCGGCGGTTCCGAGCGGCGTCTCGCCGCTCAGGGCCCGCAGCCGGTTGATCCGGTCGACGATCGGCGGGTGCGTCGAGAAGAGTCCCTTCGAGCGCGCCTCGAACTTCTTGATGGGGTTCGTGAAGTAGAGGTGCTGGGTGGCGCGGTTGGCGACCTCGAGCACCTCCGGGTCCTCCGCGATCGCCGCGAGCGCGCGCTCCAGTCCCTGGGGGTTCCGGGTGAGCTCGACGGAGGACGCGTCGGCGAGGTACTCGCGCTGCCGGCTCACCGCGAGCTGGACGAGCCGCGTGAAGAACGGGGCGAGGATCGCCAGGACGATCGCGACGACGAAGATGATCGCCTGGAGGCCGCCGCCGCCGCCGTCTCGGTCGTTCGAGGAACGACGGCCGCCGAACCCGCCCCAGAAGGTGAAGCGCAGGAAGAAGTCGGCGAGAAGCGCCACCGTCCCGACGAGGACCCCGACGAGGAGCGCGTAGCGGATGTCGTAGTTGCGCACGTGCGACAGCTCGTGGCCGACGACGCCCTGGAGCTCCTCGCGGTCGAGCTTCTGCAGGAGCCCGGTCGTGATCGCGATCGAGGCGTGCTTCGGATCGCGACCCGTCGCGAACGCGTTCGGCGCCGTGTCGTCGACCAGGTAGACCGCGGGCATCGGGATCGCCGCGGCGAGCGCCATCTCGGTGACCACGTTGATGAGCTGCGGCTGCTCCGCGGCGGTGACGGGACGCGCCTTGGATACGCCCAGGACGACCTTGTCGCCGCTGAAGTAGCTCACCACCGACGAGATGATCGCGATGACGCCGAAGATCCCGAGCCAGCCAAGCCCGGCGCCCGCCTGCCCCGTCGTCCCGTAGCCGATCGCGAAGCCGAGGACGGAGAGGATCACGACGAGGATGAGCATGAGGAAGAACGAGTTGCGCCGGTTCGCCGCGATCTGGCTGTAGAACGTGCCGGCCATGGGAGCGCCCTGGTGTCCCGGACTCAGCGAAGGCTGACCACGGGAACGTCCTGCGCCTCGGGCTCTGCGGCGAAGAACTCACGCTTCGTGAAACCCATGGGTCCGGCGATGAGCACGGCCGGGACCGTCTGGATCGTCGTGTTGTACTCGTTGACGGTCGCGTTGTAGTGCTGCCGCGAGAAGCTGATCTGGTTCTCCGTCGTCGTGAGCTGCTCCTGGAGGCTCAGGACGTTCTCGTTCGCCTTGAGCTGCGGGTAGTTCTCGACGACCGCGAAGAGCGAGCGGAGCGCGCCGGTCAGCGTGTTCTCGGCCTGGGCCTGCTGCGCCGTGATCTGCCCGCTCGCGCCGGCAGCGACCGCGTTCGCGCGGGCCTCGGTGACGCGCGTCAGGACATCCTGCTCGAAGTCCATGTAGCCCTTGACCGCAGCGACGAGGTTCGGCACCAGGTCGTGGCGCCGCTTCAGCTGGACCTCGATCTGCCCGACCGCCTCGTCGACCCGGTTGCGGCGCGCCACGAGGCCGTTGTAGATCAGGACCCCGGCAAGGGCCACGACGACGATGATGACCAGCAGGATGACGACAGCTTCCATCGGGGCCTCCGCGTTCGCTCGGCGCGGCTCGACGGCCGCTGCGACAAGTGTACGGGAGGGCACACTTCGATCTGGGGCCGCTGCGCGATGGTGGGCGGTGAGGGGCTCGAACCCCCGACTTCCTCGGTGTAAGCGAGGCGCTCTGACCAGCTGAGCTAACCGCCCGCGACCGGCGCGTCCTGCCGGGACATGCGAGAGGCGGCTCCGGGTGGGAGCCGCCTCGATCAGGGACAGGTGGGTGGTGCCCAGGCCGGGACTTGAACCCGGATGAGTTGCCTCATACGCCCCTCAAACGTACGCGTATACCAATTCCGCCACCTGGGCCTCGAGTGCGGCGCAGTGTTCGCTTCCCGATCGAGTGGTACCGAGGAAGGGATTTGAACCCATACGCCCTTGCGGACACTAGCTCCTGAAGCTAGCGCGTCTACCAATTCCGCCACCTCGGCACGCTGCCGATCGGACGGCGAGGGTCACCGCCCGAAGGACGACCATGCTAACACGTCCCAGAAGCGGCCACTCGGATCGGCGACCGGGGCGGGCTGGGGTCCGGCGAGCCGGTCCGAGACCACGAAGACGGTGTCGCGGAAGAAGAGCGGCAGGATGGGCTCCAGCGTCCCCAGCAGCGTCTGCAGGTGGGCATACGCGGCGCCCCGCGCGGCGTCGGTCCCCGGCGCCCGCGCCGCGACGAGGGCGGCATCGAGGGCCGGGTCCTGGAACCCGGAGACGTTCGACCCCCCGGACTGGATCTGGGAGCTGGCGAGGAGCGGGTATGGATCCGGGTCGAGCCCGACGTTCACGTCGGCGACGGCCGCCACGAAGTCGCCGCTGCGGAGGCGCTCGACGAGCGCACCCGCCGCCAGGGACGTCACCGTCGTGGGGATCCCCAGCGAGGTCCATGCGGCGGCGACGCGCGTCGCGGCGCCGGCCGCGACCGGGTTGACCGAGGCGCTGGCCGCCAGCAGCTGGATGGTCAACGGCTTCTTCGCCCGCGGCAGCAGCCACCCGCCAGCGGTCTTCGTCCAGCCGGCCGCCTTGAGCCCGGCGGCTGCGGCATTGCGGTCGTAGGCCACGGCCGGCGCCGCCTTCGGGTCGTAGGCCCACGATGACGGTGGGATCGGGGTGCTGGCCTCGTCGCCGGAGCCGGCGAGGAGGTCCGTCACGAGCCGCCCACGGTCCAGTGCCGCGAGGAGCGCGGTCCGGACCCGTGCATCGGCGAACGGCCCGGCGCCCGGCCGCAGGTTCAGGAAGACCCCGGTCAGGGTCGTGCCCGGGTAGTCGATCCGGCGCGTCGAGGGCCCGGCGGCGAGCTGGGCGGCGACGGCCGGCGGGAGGCCGGAGACCGCGTCCACCTCGCCCGCCCGGTAGGCGGCGGCCGCCTGCTCGGGTGCTGCGTAGAAGCGCAGCTGCAGCCCGGCGAGCAGCGGGGTCCCCGGCGGGAGGGCTCCCACGGCCACGGTCGCGAGGGGCCCGGATCCCGGGTCGTACGGCCCCAGGACCGGCACCAGCGTGGCTGCGGCCGGCGTCAGGTCGGTCAGCGCGAAGGGGCCGTTGCCGATCGGGCGCGACGAGAACGGCGAGTCGGCGAGATCGGCGACCGGCACGCTTGCCAGCAGGTGAGCGGGCAGCAGCGGCTGGGCGGCCGCCTGCAGGAACCCGCCCAGCGGGACCGAGAGATCGAAGCGGACGGTCGTGGGATCGAGCGCGGTCGCCGTCACGCCCTGCCACCCGGCGGCGAGCGGCCCCGTGTACGCCGGGTCCTGCAGCACGTGCACGGTGTAGACCACGTCCTCGCTCGTGACCGGAACGCCATCCTGCCAGGAGGCGTCCGGCCGGAGCTGGAACGTCCAGCGCGTCCCCTTCGCCTCGACGGTCCAGCCGGTGGCGAGATCGGGGACCGGCCGCCCGTCCGGGCCGGAACGGACCAGCCCGCGAAAGAGCAGCGCCACCAGGTCACGATCCGCCTGGGTCCGCGCCGTCACCGGGTTGACCGAGCTGGGCAGGCCGACGACCGCCTCCCGGTGGATCGGGATCGGCGCGGGCGTGGGCGTCGCGACGGGGGCGACGACCGGCGAGAACCCGGGAGCGGCGATGGCCGCGCCGAGCACGCCGAGGACGAGGACGAGGACGAGGACGACCGCCGCGTCGCGACGGCTCACGAGGAAACCGTCGGTGCGCCGGGCCTAGACCGCCGTTCCCGGGGCGAAGACGTAGCTCGCCAGCGAGAAGACGGCGAAGAGGACGGCAAGGATGATCGTGAACTGCCACAGGCGCCGCTCGACGCCGCGCCGGCTGCGGTACACGGCGGAGTCGCCGCCGAAGGCCCCGGACAGCCCGGTCCCCCGCGCCTGGAGCAGCACGGAGGCGATCAGGCCGATGCTGACGATGATCTGGCCGATGGCCAGGAACGTGTTCACTCTGGGAAGATCCTCCAACGAACGGGGCGCGGGCGATCGTAGCACAGGGCGGGCGCCGCCCTCGGGCCCCGGCACCGAGCGGTGCACCGCTCGGTCGCCGCGCGTGGCGCTGCCAACGGTCAGCCGGCTGGCTTGGCGGTCCCCTGCGCGGCGACCGCGGCCATCGCGGCGGCCACCCGCGACGCGTCGCCGAGGTACCGGGAGCCGAGCGGCCGGAGCGCGTCGTCGAGGTCGTAGACGAGCGGGACGCCCGTCGGGATGTTGAGGGCGACGATCTCGTCGTCCGCGATCCCGTCGAGGTACTTCACGAGGGCCCGGAGGCTGTTGCCGTGGGCCGCCACGAGGACCCGCTTGCCGGCTCGCAGGTCGGGAGCGATCGCGGACTCCCAGTACGGCAGGAACCGGGCGACCGTGTCCTTGAGCAATTCCGCGCGGGGGATGTCGGCGTCCGCAACGTCTGCGTAGCGCGGGTCCCGGCCGGGGAACCGCTCGTCGTCGTCCGTCAGCGCGGGAGGCGGCACGTCGTAGCTCCGTCGCCAGAGCTTCACCTGCGCCTCGCCGAACTGGACCGCCATCTCGGCCTTGTTGAGGCCCTGCAGGGCCCCGTAGTGGCGCTCGTTGAGACGCCAGGTGTTGCGGACGGGGCACCACATCTGGTCAAGCTCGTCCAGGGCGATCCAGAGCGTCCGGATGGCCCGCTTCAGGACCGACGTGTGGGCCACGTCGAAGCGGAACAACCCCTCGCGCAGAAGGCGACCGGCCTCGTGGGCCTCGACGACGCCCGTCTCCGACAGGTCGACGTCGGTCCACCCGGTGAAGCGATTCTCCTTGTTCCAGGTGCTCTCACCGTGGCGCAGAAGGACGAGGCTGGGCATGGGTCGACTCCCGAATGCAGAGGTCAGGACGCGGCGCGACGGGCTGCCGCGGTGAGGGCCGCCCGGGCGACCATCCCGGCCATCTCGTCGGGCTTGAGCGACGCGCCCCCGACGAGGGCGCCGTCGATGCCCGGCTCGGCCAGGAACTCGCCGATGCTGGCGCTCGTGCACGACCCGCCATAGAGGACCGGGACGGCGTCGGCGCGCGGCCCCCAGCCGCTCCCGCGGAGCGTCGCGCGGATCGCGTCTGCCATGGCCGCGGCATCCGCGGCGGAGGCCGTGCGGCCCGTGCCGATCGCCCAGACCGGTTCGTAGGCGATGACGAGACCCGCCGCGAGGAGCTTCTCCGGATCGTGGCCGACGAGGGCGCCCGTCAGCTGGCCCGCGACCACGTCCTCGGCGTGGCCCGCCTCGCGATCGGCGAGCAGCTCGCCGACGCACACGATGGGCCGGAGCCCCGCGTCGACGGCTCGGCCGAGCTTGCGGCCGACCAGCGCATCGGATTCGGCGAAGTCGCGGCGTCGCTCGGAATGGCCGAGGATGACCCACGTGGCAAGGCCCGCCAGCATGGGCGCGCTCACCTCGCCCGTGTAGGCCCCGGCAAGCTCGTGGTGGATGTTCTGGGCGCCGACGGCGATCCCCTCCCCCGCCACCGCGTCGCGCACGGCGGCGAGGCTGGGGAAGGGCGGGCAGATGACCCGGACCACGCCGGGCTCCGCGATCCGCGACGCGATGGTGCGGGCCAGCTCGCCGGCATCCGCGGGGGTGGTGTTCATCTTCCAGTTGGCGGCAACAATCACATCACGCATCGGATGATCATGACACCGCCCGGCCCGTGCGCGTCGGGGCCGGGCGTCGCGCCACCGCATGCCATTCGGCCCCGCCCGGGGGATCCGACGGCCCGTCGGCGTCATGCAGGGCAAGCCATTCGATCCGTTCCAGCGCACGCTGGACGCGGCCGCGCGGGATCCCCAGCTCGTCCGCGAGCTCGCCAAGCGATGCCTCCGGGATCGCACGACGGCGGGCGGCCACGGCCCGGACGGAATCGGGCTGGTCGGCGAGCCGCCCGTCGGCCTCGAGGGTCGAGATCGCGGCGAGCTGGCGGGCGGCCGCGGCGGCGATGCGGTCGAGGTTCGCCAATTCTGCGTTGAGGAGCCGGTTGAGGTCGCCGCGCACCGCGCGCGAGACCTGGCGCGACTCGAGCTCGAGGAGCGACGGGCCGGCGCCGATCCATCGCAGGAACGTCCCGATCGCCTCGCCGCCCTTCCAGGTCACGACGCCGCGCCGGCGCCGCACGCGGACGCCCGCGGGGAGGCCGACCGCGGCGAGCCGCGCAGCGAGGACGGGCGCCTCGTCGATCGGGACCACGAACTCGAGGTGATAGCGGCCGGCCGTGACCGAGAGCGAGCCGCGGACGAGGAACCGGCCCCGGAGGTAGGCCGCCCGGCAATGGTCGGCGGCGGCGTCCCAGTCGAACCTGCGCGCCGTCGAACCGCGGATTCCCAGCGCGTCGTCCTCGCGCAGGAGCCGGACCATGAGGCGCGCGAGCGCCGGTCGATCGCCCCGGACGACGTCCGTCCCCAGGCCGGCCGCCTCGGCGGCCCGGTCGCACGCGCGCGTCGGCTCGACGGCTGCGAGCTCGGCCCGCAGCGCGGCGACGAGGTCGCGGTCTGCGCCCGCCACGCGCCGTCAGGCGGACCGGGCAACCCCGAGACGCCGTCCCGGGACGCCTTCGCGGGCGAGGATCCGGACCAGGGACGCGGCGAGCAGCTCGGGGTCGTGATGGTGCGGGTTCGCGGAATCGACCAGGTCGTCGAGGACCAGCCGCGGCCGACGCGCGGCGCCGACGGGCGGCCAGCGGAGCTTCACGGGCACGCCGAGCTCCTGGTCCGGAGCGCTTCCGGCGAGATGGTTGTTGGCGAGCACGAGATCCATCGCCAGGGGTCCGAGGTGCGACACGACGGCCTCAACGTGGTCCGAGAGGTCGTACCCCTCGGTCTCGCCGGCCTGCGTCGCGACGTTGCAGGCGAAGACCCGCAGCGCGGGCGTCGTCGCGAGCGCGGCGCGGATCTCGGGGACCAGGAGCGGCGGCAGCACGGACGTATAGAGGCTGCCAGGGCCGAGGACCACGATGTCCGCCTCGGCGATTGCCTCGACGGCGTCACGGGACGCCCGGACGTCGGCTGGTTCGAGCCAGACGGATTCGATCGCCCGGGACCGGGCGATCCGGGATTGCCCATCGACCAGGCTGCCGTTCCGCAGGCGCGCGTGGAGCACCAGCGGCGTCCCTGATGCCGGCACGACCCGGCCGCGCACGGCCAGGACGCGGTTCATGTGCCGGATCGCCTCTTCGAAGTCCCCGCCGTCGATGGCGTTCATCGCCGCGATGAGGAGGTTGCCCACGGCATGCCCGGCGAGGTTGCCCTCGTCCTGCGTGAACCGGTACTGGAGCAGCTGCGCCATCTCCGACTCGGTCTCCGCGAGCGCAGCGAGGCAGTTCCGGATGTCCCCGACCGCCGCGATCCCCAGCTGCTCGCGCAGGCGCCCGGTGGAACCGCCGTCGTCGGCGACCGAGACGATCGCGGTGATGTTGGCCGAGCGCTCCTTCATGCCGCGCAGGAGCGTGGAGAGGCCGGTCCCGCCGCCGATCGCGACGACCCGGGGACCCCGGGCCAGGAGGCGGCGGCGATAGACGAGGTCGACGAGCGGCTCCTCGCCGCTCTCGGTGAACGGGCCGAGGAGCGAGCGCACCACGCGATACGAGCCGTACCCGAACAGGAAGATGCCGAGGCCGAGCAGCACCGCGGCGCGGATCCAGTACTGGAGGAACTGGAGCGTGGCGATCGAGACGACTCCCTGGACCGGCCCACCCACCTCGACGTCGCGGTAGAACTGGCGCAGCGCCAGCGCTCCGGCGAGGGCGAGGGCGGTCAATCCCAGGAACGCGACGCCGAGCCAGCGCTTCACCCCGATGCCCGGCCGGAGCCAGCGGCGAAGGTTCATGCGGGTCTCACTCGCGCTCGAGCTCGCGATGGAAGATGCTCACCGTCCCGTGCCCGCGCAATTCGAGCCAGGCGCCGATCTCCTCCGCCAGCGCGATCGAGCGGTGGAAGCCGCCCGTGCACCCGATGCCGATCGTGAGCCGGGTCTTGCCCTCGGCGAGGTACGCGGGCAGGGTCAGGTCGAGGAGCTCCTCGACCGCGGCCAGGAACCGGCGCGCCAGCGGCTGGTCCAGGACGTACTCCCGGACGCTGTCGGTCAGGCCAGACAGGCGGCGCAGCTCCGCGACGTAGTACGGGTTCTGGAGGAAGCGGACATCGAAGACCAGGTCGCACTCCAGGGGCACGCCGAACTTGTATCCGAAGCTGATGATCTGGATGGAGAGCTGGTCCGGGTCCACCACCTGCCACAGCTGGCCGAAGATCCGCTCCTTCAGCTCGCGCAGCGAGAGGTCCGACGTGTCGAGGACCACGTCCAATTCCGCGCGGACGGAGGCAAGGAGACGGCGCTCCTGCGCGATGGAGGTCGCGATGCCTCCGGGCCCCGCGAGCGGGTGGCGGTGGCGGCTCTCCGAGTAGCGCCGGATGAGCGTATCGTCGCGCGCCTCGAGGAAGAAGACCTGGGGGCGGATCCCGCGCCCTTCCAGCGCCCCGCGCATCGCCGCGAAGGCCACCGACGCGTCGCCCGCCCGCACGTCCAGCACGATCGCGACCCGGTCGAAGCGGCCGGGCTCGCTGGCGATCAGGTCGGCGAGCTCGGGCAGGAGCTCCCCCGGCAGGTTGTCCACGCACGTGTAGCCCAGGTCCTCGAAGAGCTTCGTCGCCGCCGTCTTGCCTGCGCCGGAGAGCCCGGAGAGGACGACGACGTGCTGCCCGGGCTCGCCGCGCATCGACTCATCGGCGTCACGGGGCCGAAAGGGCGTGAGCGGCGGCATCTTGGGCATGCTCGGAATCTACCCCGCGCTCATCGCCCGCCGAAGCGGATGAGGACGATCGAGAACTCGTACAGCACGTACATGGTCACGCCCAGCACGGTCGGGCTGATCGGATCGCCTCCGGGCGTCACGACCGCGCTGATGATCGCGATCGCGAGGATCACGACCCGGCGCGAGCGGCGCAGGCGGGCGCTCGAGAGGATCCCGACCTTGGCCAGGAGCACCAGGACGATGGGATATTCCATCACAAGGCCGAACGCGAGGAAGAGCGTCGTCACGAAGCCGAAGTACTCGCTCGCGGTGATGAGCGGCTGCAGGTCCGGCGACGAGAAGCTGAGCAGGAACGTGGAGGCGAACGGCAGGATCACGTAGGCAACCGTGACGCCGATCACGAAGAACACGATCGCCAGCGGCGCCCACGGCCGGGCCATGCGGCGCTCCTCGCGGGTCAGGCCGGGCGAGATGAAGCGCCACAGCTGCCATACCAGGACCGGCATTGCCAGCACGATCCCGACCACGATGGCGAGCTTGAGATTGATGAAGAACGCGTCGCCGAGGCCCGTGTAGACGAGCGGCTTGGCCAGGTTGAGTGGCGCCTTGAGGAACGTGATCAGCTGCGGCGCGAAGTAGAAGCCGACGATGGAGCCGAGGAAGATCGCGAGGAGCGAGATGGCGATCCGGCGCCGGAGCTCCGAGAGATGATCGACGAGCGACATCACCGACTCGTCGCCGGCCGCAGCCGGGACGGACGGAGGCGGTGACGACGCCGGTGGTCCCAGCCCGCCGACGTCGCGGACGAGGTCGGCGTCGGTCATGCAATTCCCCGCGCGACGAGCGCTAGACCCTCGCCTCGGTCGGCGCGTCGGCGGCCGCCGCGGCGGGATCCGGCGCGACGGGCGCGCTCAGCTGGTTCGGCGTGGCCGCGGCGGCCAGCGTGTTGACCGCGGGCACCGCCGGCGGGAGGATCGGTGCGGCTGCGGCCGGTGCCGGGGCGACGGGGGCCGGCGGCAGGATCGGAGCGGCTGCGGCCGGGGCGGCTGCGGCCGGCGCGGGTGCGACCGGTTGGGCCGGGGGCTGCACGCTGGGCGCCTGCGCGACCGGCGCAATCGGCGCATCGAGCTTCACCGATTCCTGCACGTCCGAGGCGGCCTTGCGGAACTCGCGGATGCTCTTGCCGAGCGCGGAGCCGACGTCCGGGAGCTTCCCTGGACCGATGACAAGAAGCGCGATCACCAGGATGATGACCAGCTCGACGGGGCCGATGTTCGGCATCGCGGCGAACCTCTGACTACACGATCCGGGCCGCTCCACCTGGCGATCCGGATGGACCTCGCGGCGGATTCAGCGTAGCACAGGGAGTCGTGCCGCCCACGCACGCGCCGACGCTGCGAGACGCTCGCCGGGGTCCGGCGCTGCACCCTTCGGGGGCGTCCCGAGCGCCGCCCCGGCGATGCCCCGCGACACGTTGACGAGCAACCCGCCGCCGGGGCGCCCACCGGCGGGTTGGGTGCGTGCCGGGCCGGCGGCGAGGACGTCGGACGCCTCGCCACCCTGCGCGCCCACGCCCGGCACGAGAAACGCGAGGCCGGGCACCAGCTCGCGGAGGCCCACGAGCTCGGCCGGTGCGGTGGCTCCGACCACGAGGCCCGCTCGGTCGCCGAGCCCGGCTGCCGCGACGAGCCGCGCCACGCGCCGGTGGAGCGGCTCCGATGGGGCGCCACGATCCGGGTCCGCCGCGACGAGGAGGTCCTGCAGCTCTCCGGCGGCCCGGTTCGAGGTGCGGCACAGCACGTAGGTGAAGCGGCCGCCCCGCTCGAGGAACGGGGCAAGCGCACCGAGGCCCAGGTAGGGACTGGCCGTGACGGCGTCGACGCCGAGCGTGTCGAAGAGCGCGACCGCCTGCCGCATCACGGTCGTCTCGACATCGCCCCGCTTGGCGTCGGCGATGACGGGGATGGCGGCCGGGATCGCGGCCCGAACGCGCTCGAGGGCCGCCAGCCCGGGGCTCCCGAACGCCTCGAAGAAGGCCACGTTCGGCTTCATCGCGGCAGCGACGGGAGCTGCCGCCTCGACGATGAGCAGGGCGAACCGCTCGACTCCCGCGAGGCCGGCAGGGAAGCCGTCCGGCAGGGCATCCGGCGTGGGATCGATCCCGACGCACAGGACGTTGCCGACAGCGGCCGATCGGGCCGCAAGCGCCTCGAGGTAGCCCGCGGTCATGACGGTGACGGGGATGCGGCGGGTGCCGGAGACGCGGCGGGTGCCGGCGACGGAGATGCGGTCGGCGGCGGAGCCGGGGCCCACCACGCCGGGCGGCTGTTGCCGTCGAGCCCGCTGAACGTGGTCAGGGCCTCGGTCTTGACGATCGACATGGTCCCGTTCGCCTCGCGCTGGAGCGTGGCGAGCTGGAGATCCACCGTGACCCCGGTCAGCCGCAGGTAGGCGAGCTGCGTGCCGTCCGGCGACCAGGTGGGACCCGAGGAACGACCGTCGGTCGTCACACGTGCCAGCTCGGCTCCCTTCCCGTCGAGGATGACGACGTCGGTGCCGAGCGATGTCGTTCGGACGGCCGCGACGTACCGCCCGTCCGGCGACCAGGCGGGCGACGTGTACCCGGCCGAGGTGAATGGGGTGTTCGCCTTCGTCGCAACCGTGTAGCGCCAGATCGCCGGCGCTCCTGCGTTGCCGTTCCGGGCGTTCACGACGTACAGCAGGGCACTCCCGTCCGGGCGCCAGGCAGGGTCCTGGTGGCCGAGGGGCGCGTTCTCGGGCAGCCCGGCACTCGTCATCCGCTTCGTCCGCACGTCGATGAACTGGAGCACCACGTCGCTCTTTGTCGGGTCCGGGCCATCGGAGACCACCGCGAGGCGCGTCCCGTCGGGCGACACGGCCGGGTCGAGGATGAACCAGAACCACGTGTAGGCGTTCGCCGGCCCGGTCTTGTAAAGGCCGGAGACCAGGGCCTCGCGCCCGCTGCCGTCCGGGTGGATCCGCGTCAGGATCGGGTACTTGAGGTCATAGTTCTTCACGACGCCCTCGGCCGGGAAGCGCCCGTTCGTCTCGCGCGTCTCGACGAAGTAGATCCACGTCCCATCCGGCGACCAGGTCGGTTGCGAGTCGCGGCCGGTGGTCGTGAGCTGGCGGGGAGTGTTCCCCGACTGGATCCAGAGGTTGCCGGCCTTGACGTAGACCAGGGATCCCTGGATCTGGATCCCAGGGTTCACGTCCGGCGGAGCGCTCGGCGACGGGGTGCGCCCCGGCGGGATGTTGCCCCCGCCGCTGCCGCCGTTCGTGGTCGGGCTCCCCAGGAACGGGAAGCGGCCCGTGAGCGCGAAGACGGTCACGGCCGCGATCACGAGGAGGCCCGCCGTCGACAGGAGCGGAGCGAGGAATGGCGCAAGGTTCCCGATCCCGTACGGGTCACGGCGCGTGCCTCGGGCGGGCCGTGGCTCCGCGCGGCGTCCTGTCATCGCCCGGCGTGCGCAGCGGCGGCCGTGGCGCCGGCGGGCATCGGGTCCGGTGCGGCCGTCCGCTCGGGAGCGACGTCGATGACGCCGAGCTGGAGCGATTCGAAGCCGCCGAAGCGCCGGCTCATGAGGCGCGCGGCGACGTCCACCCGGTCGCCTTCGCGAACCGTGCCCACGAGGTCGCCACGGCCGAACGCGATCCCGTCGAGCACGTCGATCTCGCGACGCAGGGTCAGCTGGGCGTGGCCACCCGCTGCCGCGCGAACGCGGGTGACCGTGAGGCCGTGGACCCCCACGACCGGGTCGGGGTTCCCCGGGCCCGTCGGACCGAGGGCCGCGAGGTCGCGAAGGAGCGCGTAATCGACCGACCGGGCCGGCAGGGCGAGGTCCAGCGTGAGCCGCGGACGGGCGTCCGGCGGGCGGGACGAGACAAGCAGCTCGCGGAGGCGCTGCGCGAGCGCATCCCAGTTGCGCGCCTCCACCTCGAAGCCCGCGGCACCTCGATGGCCCCCATGGCGGACCAGGAGGTCCGCGCAACCCTCGAGGGCAGCGGCGAGGTCGTACCCGGCCGGCGCGCGGCACGAGGCCCGGAGGTGCTCCCCCACCGGGGTTGCGACCACGGCAGGCAGCCCGGCATCCTCCGCGAGCCGTCCCGCCACGAGGCCGATGATCCCGACCGGCCACGGGCCGCGCACCAGGATCGGGCGGCCGCCCGGGCCGCCCTCCGCCTCCACGAGTGCTCGCGCCTCGTCGACGGACGCGCGAGAGACGTCCCGCCGGACCAGGTTCGCAGCGTCCAGCGCGGCCGCGTGGACCCCGGCCTCGTCCGCGTCGTCGGTGAGCAGGAGCGCGGCTGCCACGTCCGCGTCCCCGACGCGGCCGGCGGCATTGAGTCGTGGTGCCAGCGCGAACCCGATGGTCTCGAGGGTGGCGTCGGCGGGCGCGACGCCGGCAGCGGCGAGCAGCGCCGCGATTCCCGGCCGCGGGCCCGTCCGGATCCGCTCCAGGCCAAGGCGCGCGATCCCACGGTTCTCGCCGAGCACGGGGGCGACGTCTGCCACCGTTCCGATGGTCGCGAGGTCCGCGAGATCCGCTGTCGTCTCCTCGACCGGGATCCCGGCGAGGCGTAGCAGGAGCAGGGCGGCAACCTTGAGGGCCACGCCCGATCCCGTCAGCCGCGCATCCGGGTAGTCGGAGTCGGAACGGTGGGGGTTGACGACCGCGATCGCGGGAGGCAGCTCCGCCGGCACGCGATGGTGATCCGTGACGATGACGTCGATCCCGGCCCGGCCCGCGGCCGCGATCTCCGCGCCGCTCGAGCTGCCCATGTCCACGGTGACGATCAGCCCGTGGCCGCCGGCCCGCGCCAGCTCCACGGCGCGGAGCGAGAGCCCGTGGCCGTCGTCCAGGCGGCTGGGCACGTGCCAGGCGGCATCGATCCCGATGCGTCGCAGCGCGCGGACCATGATCGCCATTCCCGTGAGGCCGTCCGCGTCGAAGTCGCCGACGACCAGGACGCCTTCGCCCGCGCCGCGGGCACGCGCGATTCGCTCGATGCCGGCTGCGACGTCCGGCAGGAGCGCGGCATCGTGGAGCGAGTCCAGCGCGGGCCCGAAGAAGCGGTCCACCTCGCCCTGGCCGATCCCCCGGGCGGCCATCACCCGTGCGAGGCGCGCCGATCCGCCATGGGCGGCGACGGCAGCCACGAACCCCTCGTCAAGCGGGCCTCGGTCGGGGTAGATCCATGTGAAGCGCGGCTCGGTCACGGCGCACAGGATGGAGCCGGCGCCTTACGTGGGCATTCGCGCCGGCTGGCTCGATGGGCCGGCGAGACGACGCCGCCCGAGCGGGTCACGTCGTTGCGCGACGGACCGGTCGGCCGCTTGCCGCGGCGCGGCGGCGCTCCTCCCACTCTTCCCAGACGGTGAGGAGCGGGGCGGCGTTGAAGATCGACGAGTACGTCCCCGACGTGATCCCGATGAGCAGGGCGAGGATGAACGTCTGAATCGATGGCCCCGAGAAGAGCAGCAGCGCCGTGAGCGTGAACACGACCGTGAGGCTGGTGTTGATCGAGCGCGCCAGCGTCTGGAGGATCGAGTGGTTGACGATCGAGGAGAAGTTCTCCCCGGCGTGGCGCGCGCGGTTCTCGCGGATCCGGTCGTAGACCACGATCGTGTCGTGGACGGAGAACCCGATGATCGTCAGCATCGCCGTGACGAAGAGGGCGTCCACCTCGGTCTTGAAGAACGTGCCGAGGATCGCGAAGATCCCGACCACCACGATCACGTCGTGGATGAGGGCCACGAGCGCGGTCATCCCGAAGCGGAAGTCGCGGAAGCGGAACGTCATCCAGGCGAGGATGCCGAGCGAACCGATGATCACGAGCAGGATCGCCTGCTGCGTCAGCTCCGCGCCGATGATCGGCCCGACGGTCGTGAGGCTGCGCTGGGCGTCGATCGGCCCGAGGGATGCCTCGAGCGCCGTGACCAGCGTGCCGACCTGGCCAGTCCGGGTCACGCCGCCCGGGATCGGGGTCGGTGACGGGGACGGGCTGGGGCTTGGCGACGCCGCCGGCGATGCCGACGCGGCGGCGGACCCGGAAGCGGCCGGGCTGCCTGATGCCCCGGGCGACGAGGACGACGCCGGGCTGCCGGACGCCGCCGCGGACGACGATGCGCCCGGTGATCCCGAGGCGGCCGCGGAGGACGCCGCGGGGCTTCCCGACGCGGCGGGGCTGCCCGATGCAACCGGCGACGTGCTGGGAGCGGGCGTCGCGGCGGGGCCCTGGATGAGGCCCAGCGGCACGGTGCGGATCAGCAGGAAGCCATCGGACGAGTCCTGGACCTGCGACTCGTAGCCCTGCGCCGCAAGGACGCCCTGGACCTGGGAGGCTGTCACGCCGGGCTTCGCGAAGTGGATCTCCCACTTCGTCCCACCCGTGTAGTCGATCGAGAACTGGAGGCCGGCCTTCCCGCCCGTGATCGGGCCGAGGATGATGAAGAAGAGGCCGGGGACGACGATGAGGCCGGAGAAGAGGAAGAACCAGCGCCGCTTGCCGATGATGTCAAGCACGGGCGCGAACCTCTCCGCGACGGCCGGGAAGCAGCGTGCGCGCCTTGAACTCCTCTTCGCGGAGCCCGTAGAGACGGGGCACGCGAGCCCACTCGTTTCGAACCACCCAGCGCAGGATCGTCCGCGTCACGGTGATCGCGGTGAACATCGAGCAGAGCACGCCGATGATCAGGACCAGGGCGAAGCCGCGGATCGTGGCAGACCCGAAGAGGTACAGGATCGTGGCGGTGATGAGCGTCGACACGTTCGAGTCCAGGATGGAGTTCCAGGCGCGGTTGAAGCCCGCTTCCATCGCCGAGGTCAGCTGCTTCCCGGAGCGCAGCTCCTCCTTCATCCGCTCGAAGATCAGGATGTTGGCGTCCACCGCCATCCCGATCGAGAGCACGAACCCGGCGATCCCTGCCAGCGTCAGCGTGACGGGGATGAACCGGAAGATCGCCAGCACGAGCAGCGAGTAGTAGGCGAGCGCGAGCAACGCCACGAGGCCCGGCAGGCGGTAGTAGACGAGCATGAACAGGAAGACGAGCAGGACCGCGATCAGCCCGGCGAGCAGGATCCGATCCAGCGAGAAGCCCGCCAGGGTCGCGCCGATCGTGTTGCTCGACTCCTCCTTGAGCGGGAACGGCAGCGAGCCGTAGTTGAGAACCGTGATCAGCGAGTTCATCTGGGAGGCGGAGAAGCCACCGGAGCTGCCGCCGCTGATGATCCCCGAGCCCCCGGTGATCGCGCTCTGGATGACCGGCGCGGAGACGACCTTCCCGTCCAGAACGATGGCGAAGAACTCGCCGACATGCTTGCTCGTATAGTCCCCGAAGAGCTGCGATCCCGTCGACTTCAGGCGGAACCCGACCGCCCGCAGGCCGGTCTGGTCGGTCGACGGGTAAGCCTGGTCGATCTGGTCACCGCCGAAGAGCGGCGTCGCCGCCGTCGGGAGTGGCTGACCTTCGACGGCCTGGTACTTTCCCGCGCTGCTCTGGGTCCCGTAGTCGGCGGGCGGAAGCGGGACGAAGTCGAGCTTGCCCGTCTGGACGAGAAGCGCCCGGATCTCGTCCGGGTTCTTCGCGTTCGGCAGGTCGACGAGGATTCGGTCCGTCCCCTCGGTCTGGACGATCGGCTCCGCGACCCCGGTCGAGTTCACGCGGTTCTCGATGATCGTCTTCGTCGTGGAGAGCGCGCCCGCGTCCGGTTCCTTGCCGCCGGCCGGCTGGAGGCTGTACACGACCTCGAGGCCGCCGACCAGGTCGAGCCCCAGCTTCGTGTCCACGACCCGCGTCCCGCCGTTGGGGTCGCCGAAGTTCGGGATGGTCAGCTTTGGCCAGAAGTCGACGATGAGGAAGAACGCAGCCAGGACGACAATGATGATGGGGGTTGTTCGACGCATTGGCGGGGATGCTATCAGGCTTTCATCCCCTTCGTCGGACGGTCCCTGCCGGCCGGTCGCCGGGCGGTCAGTCGCCGAGGCCCGCCTTGATCCGCTCCGCGAGAGCCCGACCGATCCCCGGGATCGCCGCGATCTGCTCGACCGGCGCCTCGCGGACGCGCTTCGCGGAGCCGAACGTGCGCAGCAGCGCACGCTTTCGGGCCGGCCCGATTCCGGGCAGGTCATCGAACGCTGACTTGACGGCCGCCTTCCGGCGCAGGTCCCGGTGGTAGGTGATCGCGAACCGATGCGCCTCGTCCCGAAGGCGCTGGACGAGGTAGAGCGCGGGCGACGTCGGCGGGAGAACGACGGGATCGGGCTGGCCGGGGAGGAAGAGCTCCTCGCGCTCCTTGGCGAGCCCGACGATCGGGATCTCCGGAAGCCCGAGCGCGGCGAGGACCTCCACGTCCGCGCTCAGCTGGCCCTTCCCTCCGTCCACCACGATCAGGTCCGGCAGCGTCCAGCGCAGCTCCTCGGCGCTTCCCTCCTCCCCCGCCTTCGCGCGATGCAGACGGCGCCGGAGCATCTCGGCATGGCTGGCGAAGTCGTCCTGCCCCTGGACGTCGCGGATCCGGAAGCGGCGGTACTCGCCGGTGCGCGGCTTGCCGTCCTCGAACACCACCATGCTGCCGACCGTCTGGCTTCCCTGAAACGTGCTGATGTCGTAGCACTCGATGCGCATCGGGAGGGAGGCGAGGCCGAGGGCGCCGGCAAGCTCCTCGAGCGCGACGAGCGTCTTCCCGTCGTCGGCCAGCCAGCGCGCCTGCTCGCGGGCGAGCGTCTCGGCGGCGTTCCTGCCCGCGAGCTCCATGAGCCGCCGCTTCTCGCCGCGCTGCGGCACGAGCAGCCGGACCCGATGGCCGCGCCGCGCCGCGAGGAACGCCTCGAGGTCGCTCGCGTCCGTCGGGAGGGTCGGCAGCAGAAGCGCCGGCGGGACGGAGGAGGCGCGGGCGTAGTACTGGCCGACGAATCCGGCGAGGACCTCGTCATCGCCGGCGCTCGGATCCGCGTCGAGGAGGAAGACGTCGCGACCGATCAGGCTCCCGTTGCGGACGACGAAGAGCTGGACGGCCGCCTGTCCGCCGGCGCGGGCAAGCCCGAGGACGTCCTGCTCGGTCCGGGCGAAGGCGGCCATCTTCTGGTCCTCCATCGTCCGTTCGATCGAACGCACCTTGTCGCGAAGCGCGGCGGCCCGCTCGTAGTCGGTCCGCTCCGAGGCCGCCTCCATCTCGCGGCGCAGGCCTCGCGCGACGGTCTCCTGGCGACCCTCCAGGAATAGCTCCACCTGCGCGATGTCGGCCCGGTAGGCCTCGCGCGAGATGGCCTCGATGCACGGCCCCTGGCAGCGCTTGATGTGGTACAGGAGGCACGGGCGCTGGAGCGTCCGCTTCCCCTCCCGGATGTCCAGGGTGCAGGTCCGGAACGGGAAGAGCCGCCGGATCAGGTTCATCGACTCGTCGACGCTGCTGGCGGACGCGTACGGCCCGAAGTAGCGGCTGCCGTCCTCGACGAGCTTCCGCGTCCGCTCGATCCGCGGGAAGTCCTCGCCAAGGCTGATCTTGATGTAGGGGTAGCTCTTGTCGTCCTTGAGACGGACGTTGAAGCGCGGCTTGAAGCGCTTGATCAGGTTCGCTTCGAGGAGCAGCGCCTCGGCGACGGAGTCGGTCAGCGTGTACTCCACGTCGGCGACGCGGTCGATGACGCTCCGGATCCGGTGCGCCTCCCCGTACGGGCTCTGCTTCTGCCAGTAGCTCCGGACGCGGCTGCGCAGGCTCTGCGCCTTCCCGACGTAGAGCACCGTCCCGCGGCCGTCGCGCATGAGGTAGACGCCCGGACGGGCGGGGAGGTTCTTCAGCGTCGCGGTCAGGTCGGGGGTCACGACCCCGATGCTACGACGTGGCCGACGATCGGGCGGCAGGCCGAGGGCGAGCGGCCGGCCAGAGCCGGGCCGGGCAGTGGACCGGGCCCGCGCGCGGCCGCCCTGGCCCGGTAGGGTGGCTGCGGCCACGCGGCTGGCGCCGGCGAGCGGCTGCGGCAGAGCGGCAGCTGTCACGGGCGGCTGCCCCGCGGGTTCAGACGGTCGGAGCGGGCGCCACCACCGGCACGCCGAAAAGGGCCGGCAGGTCGTCGCCGGCGTCGGCCCGTACCCACTCGGCAAGCGATCGATTGATGATCAGGGTTCCCGCGTCGATCGCCTCGACGCCGTGGTCGGTGTTGAAGGCAATCGTGGCGTTCGTCAGGGGAACCATGGGCGATCGCTGGCCGATCGAGACCAGGGGCCTCCCGCCGGGCCTCGTGTGCAGCTGGCCGAGGACCGTGTATGCGCCCAGCCGAACTTCCAGGCGGTGCCGGACCGTGTGGATTCGGCGCGCCGGCTCCCCGCGCGGGCCGAGCGCCTGGATCGCGAACAGGTCGTCGCGGTCGAGTGCGATCTCGCCGACATCGACGGTGTGGCCGTCAGCATGGCTCGTCAGCCGCGCGCCCTCGACGACAATCGCGAGATCGCGGTTGAGCACGTCCGTCAGGCGCTCGCCGTCGCCGAGCGTGGTCGCGCCTGCCACCCGGCAGTCGCCCGCATAGGCGATGAACTCGATGCGCATCCTCATCCCTTCCGGCTCCGTGCCTTCGTGGTGAGGATGGCGATGCATGGCCCCGGCGACGATGCCCCGTTCGTACTGCCCGGCGACCCAGCTGCGCCTGCTCCGAGGGCCGCGAGGCCCGGGAATCGGAAAGGCCGGGGCGGCGGAGCCGCCCCGGCCTTTCGGCTGTCCGGCGCGACCCTCAGGGGGCCGCGCCGACGTGACGATGGACTAGAGCCAGCGAGCCTGGCGGGCCGTCGACCAGGTCACGCCCGGTGTCGGGTCCCCGCCGAAGCGGGCGCGAATCGAGATGAACTTCGAGGTGGACGATCGCCACCAGAAGTAGACGTTCCCCGAGGCATCCGCCACGCGGCTCGTGAGCCTCGTGAACGCGCCCCACGTGCCGTTGGCGTTCTTCGTGGCAACCCAGATCTGGGCCGTCTTGCCGGCCTGAGTGGAGCCCCCAGCGAAGCGCCACGTGACGTACTTGCCCAGCGCCACCACCTTGGTGCTGGAGCTGAATGACCCGACCTTGGTCGCGCCGAGGGCGGTCGCCGTGGTCGTGGGGGCGGGTCCCGCGACGGGCTGGAAGACCAGGCGCCCTTCGATCGCCGGCGACACGGTGCCCTTCGCGGTGATGTAGTCGATGACCGCGTCCCGCACGTAGTACTGCGTGTCGTTGAGGATCTTGTTGAGCGGCCAGAGGCTCACGCCGTTGTCGTTGAAGTTGCACGACCCGGCGGCGAGGTAGTTGACGGTCGAGACTCGGTAGAACTTCGTGGCGTCGTTGAAGTTGACGGCCGTGCCGTTGATCGTCAACGAGGCGACATAGCTCCTTGCCGGGTCATAGACACCCGGCGAGACATCGTTGTAGGTGACCTTGCCGACGGAGTTCGTGTCGAGCATGCAGGTTGTGTAGTACGAGTACCCGCCGTAGCCCGGCACGTTCTTGTAGTAGTAATAGTTGCGGTAGCCGCGCTCCAGGATCTTCTTGATCTGCGGCCCGTTCATGCTCAGGACGACGAGAGAGTTCTCGTAGGGCATGAGCGAGAACATGTCCGACACCTTGAGTGTGACCGGGGCGTCCGTTGTCGCGGTCGATGCCACGGCCTTGTTGGTCATGGCGCCGGAGATGTGGATGTCGACCGCGATGTCGTGCTTGGCCAGCTCGAAGACCGCGGCGTCCGCCTGGAGGTTCGCGGCATTCGTCTCCGTGGTAAAGGCCTGGAGCGCGTCGATCGGGGCCGTGGTCTTGCCGAGGACCGTCTCGTTGTAGGTGTTGAGCTGGGCGACGTACGGATCGACGATCGCCTTGATCTCCGGGTCCTCCGGCGTCGTCATCGTGACGCTGAGGTACTGGCCGGCCCGGCTGACGACCTCGTAGCCGCCGCCCTTCTTGGCCCGCACGCCCAGGACGACCTCGCCGAGCGTGTTGTTGTACCGGTATGCCTGGTTGATGATCACCGGCGTGTTGCCCGGGCCGGCGACGATCGTCGGCAGGAACTTGTAGGGCGCCTCGGGGCTCGCCGGGTTCGTGTGGCTGTGGCTCCCGATGATCGCGTCGACGCCGGGGACGTCGGCCGCGAGGTTCGTGTCGACGTTGTTGTCGACCTCGACGCTCTTCGGGTTCGTGGTGAACCCGATGTGGGTCAGGGCGACGACCACGTCATCCTTGGCCTTGAGCGTCGGGGCGATCGACTTCGCCGTGGTGATCGGGTTCGAGAACGTCAGCCCGGGGATGTTGCTCGGGAGCTCGTAGTTCGGGATGCGGTGGTTCGTGATCCCGAGGATCGCGACCTTGATCCCGCCGAGCGTCGTCTCGAGGTAGGGCTTCACGCCGGCGCCGCCGGCCGCCGCCGAAAGGCCGTATGTCCCGGAATCGGCGACGTTGGCGCCGAGGATCGGGAACGTCGCCTGGCCGAGGACGCCCTTGAAGATCGTGCTCCCGAAATTGAACTCGTGGTTGCCCAGCGTCATCGCGGTGTATTTGAGCGCGTTCATGACCGCGATCATGGGATTGGTCGTGAGCGTGGCCGGAAGCGTCGTCCCGTCGCTCGCCTTTCCGCTGAAGGACGACTTGAAGTAGTACATCATCGCGTCGCCCTGGATCTGGTCGCCCCCATCCAGGAGGATCGTCCGAGTCGGGTTGTGCAGGCGCTCCTGCTTGATGAGCGTTGCCAGCTGGGTCATCCCGACGAACGCGCCCTTGGCGAGGTTGCCGTGGGAGTCGTTGTTGTGGAGGATCGTGATGGGGAGGATCGAGCCGCTGTCCGGCGTATCTGAACCGTCGCGGACGATTCGGCTGTCGAGCTTCCCGTTGCCGCTCGGTCCCTTGTAGGCGGTTGCGGACGTCCCGTACTTGGCCGCGACGTATGCGTCGACGGCATTGAGCATGTCGCCCCAGTACGTGATATGCGTCATGTACTTGAAGCCGCTGTAGCCGTCGCCGCCGGCCGGGGCGAGGAACTCGTTCGTGCCGACCTTGTACGTCTTCTTGAGGTCGATCGGCTGGCAGGCCTTCGTCACCTTGTTGACGATGCAGGCGTCGAAGGCGCCCCATGCATACGGCTGCGGGCCCGGGTTCTTGTCACGGTACGCGTAGTACGAGAACTTGAGCCCGGCCGGCTGGATGACGCCGTTCGAAACGAGGGGTGCCTGGTTGAGCACCTCGAGGATCTGCGCGCCGGTCATCTCCCCGACGACCGTGGCGTTGCCGAACGGCAGGATCGTGAACATGTTCCCGTACGTCAGCAGCGCCGGCGCATGGGTGCCGTCGGCGCAGCCGGTGTTCGTCCACGCGGTGCCGCTGTAGCACCAGTCGGTCCGGATGCCGCCGGCATTGTTGAGGAAGACGTCGACGTCATTCGCCGCCGTCGCGTCCGTATTCAGGTAGTTGTAGATGGCATCGTCGACGAATGTGCCCATCATGTTGTCGACGGTGCCACCGAGGCGGGGCAGGTCGACCGCGCTGTAGCCGATCGGCTTGTTGATCAGCGCCTGGTAGGCGGCATCCGCGGCGAAGCCCGACACGAGCGTGTCAACGGTCGCGTCCTTGTCGCCGGTGGTGAAGCCCGTCGTCCTTGACCAGGCGACGGAGACCGCCCCGGCCGTGCTGACCGTGACGTCCGCGCGGCCGACGGTGCGGCCGTTGTAGTACGCCTGCACGACCGCGGTCGAGCCCACCATCGTCGCGGCGGTCAGGTTCGAATGGCTGTGGCCGCCGATGATGAGGTTGGCCGGCTTGCCGGCCGTGTTCAGCTTTGCGGCGAGGGTCTGGTCGCCGTAGACCGGGATGCCGTATCCGTACCCGCCGTCGGCGAAGCCGAGGTGGCTGAGCACAACGATCGCGTCGGCGCCAGCCGTCTTCATCGCGTCGTAGTAGTGCAGGATCGAATCCGCGGGATCCTTGAAGCAGGTGCCCGCGGTGGCCGTCGCGATCGTGATCGTCGGCGTCTCCTGGGTCGTCACGCCGATGAATGCGACCTTCACGGTGTTCGGAGCGGTCCCGACCTGCTTGATCACGTAGGGCGCTGACACGAAGGCGGGCTTGTCCCAGCCGGCCGTCGCGCAGTCCGCTGTGTTCTTGACCACGATGTTCGCCGACACGTGGGGGAACGTCGACTGGGTCACGCGGTCGCCGAGGACCGTCTGGCCCCAATCGAACTCGTGATTCCCGAAGGTCGCGACGTCGTAGCCCATCGCGTTGAATGCCGCGATCGTGGGCTTGCCCTGCTGGAGGTTGGAGAGCAGGGAGCCCTGCATCTCGTCACCGGCGTCGACGAGCAGCGTGTTCGCCGCCCCGACGGTCGTCCGGATGTCGTTGACGACCTTGGCCACGCGAGCGATCCCCGGGTTGCTGCCCGACGCTTCGAGCTGACCATGAAAGTCGTTCGTGTGGAGGATCGTGAACGTGACCGCGCTGGCCGGCGCCGCGCTGGCCGCTGCGGGCAACAGCGATACGAGCATTGCGACCGCCATGAACGGGGCGGCAAAGCGGAAACAATGACTCCGCACGAGGGCACCTCCGGGCGAATGAGACGCATTTGGGGTGCGTCTGACCGATAGGTGCAGGCCGAGGACGCCGGGCTCATCGCCGATGACGGCAGCGATTGGGCCGCGCTGCACAACTGCCGTCACGGTACCGAACCGCAACCTGCGGCACAGGGGCCATCCCGCAGGTGACCAGATGACCGGTGGCAGGGGGCAGGGTCGCGGGTGGCCGGTTGGACGGCGGCTCCGCGGGGCAGGCGGCCCCGGGCTCGGCGGCCACCTCGAGCGCTGAATGCCCCACGTCAATCTCGGGCTGGGCCGGCCCGCGCAAGGGGACACGCTCCCTGTCAACGCCGGACGAGGCTGGCCGCCGTGAGCCCCCAACGGTCACGCGCGCTGCACGCCCGAGGAGCCGGCTAACGGCCGGTGCAGCCCCGACCGCGAGGATGGGGCATGCGCGCGCTCCCCTCCCCCGTCGCCGAGCGCCTCGCTCGGCTCGCGCCCGACCAGCGGGATGCAGCGACGGCGCCACCCGGGCCCGTCCTGTGCGTCGCCCCTGCGGGGAGCGGCAAGACCACGACGCTCGTGGCCCGCGTCGCATGGCTGGTCGGTGGCGATGGGGCAGACCCGGCGACGATCGCCGCGATCACGTTCAACACGCGGGCAGCGGAGGAGCTTCGGGCCCGGCTCGATCCGGCGCTCGCGCCGCTTGGCGTCCCGTCCGGCGCCGTCCGGGTGCGCACGTTCCATGCGCTCGGCCTGGAGATCCTTCGCGACGCCGGCGAGCGCCTGCAGCTCCGCGCCCGCGACTGGGTCCTCCGGCGGGCCTGCCCCAACCTCGACGCGGCCGCACGGCGCCGGCTCGACGCGGCCTTCTCCCGGCTGAAGCTGGACCTCGGGGTCACGGCCGGCGACGTCGCAGGGGACCCGGCGCCGGGGCCGGTCGCGCGGGCGTTCCTCGCTTACGAGGCGGCCCTCGCCGAGGCCGGCGCGATCGACTTCGACGACCTCGTGGCCCTCGCGCTCCGTCGCCTGGGAGCGGACCCGGCGCTGCTCTCCCGCTGGCGGGCACGCTGCGCGCACCTCCTGGTCGACGAGGTCCAGGACGTCGACGCGAGCCAGCTGCGCCTGGCGCTCCTGCTGGCGGCGCCCGCCAACCGCATCTTCCTGGTGGGCGACGACGACCAGTCGATCTACGGCTGGAGGCTCGCCGATGTGCGGAGAGTGCTCGGATTGGCGGCCGCGCTGCCCGGGCTCCGCCGGGTCGACCTCGAGGTCAACTATCGCTGCCCGGCGCCCGTCGTCGCGGCGGCCGTCCGGCTCGTCGAGCACAACGCCGAGCGCTTCGCGAAGCGGGTCCGGCCCCGCCCCGACGCGCCTGGCCGTCTCGTCCTCGCGCCGGCACCGACGCAGCGCGATCCTTCGGCCGAGATGCGCGTCGCCGCCCGCGCGCTTGACAGCTGGCCGGCCGATGGCGGCTCTCGCGCGGTCCTGGCCCGCACCCGGCGCGAGCTGCTGCCCGCCGCGGCGCTCTCCCTGGAGCGCGGCATTCCGTTTCGGGCGGACGGCGTCGCACTCCTGCTCGAGGATCCGCGCCTCGACGGCATCCTCGCAGAGGCGGCCGATACCCCGGCTGCCGGTCCACTGCTGCTCCGCCTCGGGGCGCTCGCGGGGGCCGTTCTTGATGGGGCGAGCTCACCCGGCGATACCTCGACGGGCCGTGACCCCGACCCAGCCCGGCCACCGACCGACCGTGCCGATGCCGACGATCCCGGGCCGGAGCTGCCGCCGATGGACCAGCTGCTCGCCGCTGTCCTCGGTTGGGCGGTCGCCCACCCGGACCTGCCATCCCTGGCCTCGGCGATCGCCGCCGCACGCGAGCGACTTGCCGTCCTCCGCGCCGCGGAGCCGCTCCTGACCCTCGCCACCGCCCACGCGACGAAGGGACTCGAATTCGACCACGTGCTCGTGATCGGGATGTCCGAGGGCCGCTTCCCGAGCCCGCGCTCGCTGGCCGACGCCACGGATCCGGAGCGGGCGCTCGAGGAGGAACGCCGGCTTGCCTACGTCGCCTGGACGCGGGCGCGACGATCCCTGACGCTCGCCTATGAGCCATGCTCGCCGTCGCGCTTCCTGGTGGAGGCGTTCGGGCCGGAAGTGATCGGCGCGCAGGCGCCATGAATCGGAGGCGGCGCCGTCGTCCGGCGCCGTCTCCCGCGAGTTGAGCTGTTCGATTCGGACGAGTGGACTAGGAGGTCTCCCCGCCGTCCGACACGGCCGCCGCGCGCATGGCCTTGCCGATGTACCAGACGAAGATCCCGACGCCCGTCAGGGAGAAGAGGCCAACGCTGACCCAGAACAGCGGGCGGGCAACCGCCATGTTCGACGTGCTGACGAGGAGGCTGGGCAGGTTGCCCAGGTTGGCCTGGTCCTGGGCCTCCATCCCGTAGACCTGGGGGACGATATAGAGGATCGAGGCAATGACCAGGAGGATGCTCTCGAGGCGGAAGGCCGCCGGATCGTCATCCGCATCGCGGAGGAGCTTGACCGCGAGCGTCCAGAAGAGGACGACGACGGCGAGCGGTGCGGTGATCGGAAGGCCGTCCCCGGTGAGGTAGAGGTTCGGCATCAGGAAGATCATGCTCAGCCCGAGCGTGACGACCAGCAGGCCGTCGCGGAACAGCACGTACGAGAGCCACCACACGTCACCGCCGAAGCGGAGGGTCAGGCGCCGCAGGAAGCGGATGATGTACGGGCGAGCGAAGTGCAGGATCAGGGTGAACGACCAGAGGATCGGGAGCACCGCGGCGACGGAGAGCACCATCCACCCGGCACCGCCGGAGGTCAGGGTCGTCGCGAGCTGGTCGGCATTGAGGGGTGCGTTCATCGGGTCGACTCCGGGACTGCGGCTGCGGCGGGCTTCCGCACGTTCGTCTGGCGCAGGTTGTAGACGGCGGCCACGATCCCGAGGATCCCGACCAGGGCGGCCGAGAGGTAGCAGAGCGGGAGCGCGAGGTCAGGGTTCGACGAGGAGACGAGGAGCTTGACGATCCCGGGCAGGTGCGCGCCGGTCAGCTGCGTGCCCTGCACGCCGAGCAGGTATGGTCCGATGTAGAGGGTGGCGCCGACCGCCAGGAGCGCGATCTGCCACTGGTAGCCACGCCGGTCCCCGTCGCCCTTGGTCATGAGCTTGATCAGCAGCACCGCGAAGGCGCAGACGGCCGCGATGCCGCCGGTGACGGGGAGGGTCTGGGCTTTCACCACGTCCGGGTAGAAGAAGATGAAGCTGCCCAGGAACACCTGGACGGTGAAGATGTCGCGGATCGCGACGTAGATGATCCACCAGAGGTCGGCGCCCAGGCGAAGCGTGAACTTGCTGGTCGCGGCGGCCATGTACGGCCGTCCAAGGTGGAGTGCCAGCACCAGCAGCCACAGGACGACGAGGGCCGCACCGATCGTGCCCTCGACGAACGCCTCGCCGGCGCTGAAGAAACCCGATACCTGGTCGGGCGTCATTGGAGATCACCTCCTGCGATCGACTGCGTCGCCGCGGCTGCGAACGACGGGGGTGGGACCGGGCGGATAGCCTCGTGGGGCCCTCGGCCGGTCAGGACCGAGACGCTTGGGCAGCCGTAGACCGCATCGCAGCGGAAGCAGCGAGCGGCCTCCGAGCGGGCGACGTCCTCGGCAAAGCCTGCCTGCGTGGCGGCGAAGGTTCCGAGCTGGACCACGGGGAGCGGCGCGTGTGCGCGCGGCCTGGGCGCGAGGTCGAGCGACAGGGAGCGCTCGGGCTTGGTGGGATAGCGGACGGCGGCCATGATCTCGGCCTCGCCGTCCCGGGCGCCGGCCAGGTACTCGTGGATCGACGCCGCGGCGCGCCGTCCGGCCGCCACCGCGTCGATGATCGTCTTGGGCCCGGAGACGACGTCGCCCCCGGCGAAGATGCCGGCACGGCCGGTCGCGAGCGTGCGGGGGTCGGCCACGATGCCGGCCCAGCCGCTGACCTCGATCCCGGCCCCTTCGGGGAGGATCGACGGATCGGGCTCCTCGCCGATCGCGACGAGGATCGTGCTCGCGGGAATCTCGCGAGTCGCGCCGGGGACCGCTGCGTAGACGGCGCGTCCGTGCTCGAGCCGCCCGGTGGGCTGCTGCGCCTGGACGCGGAGCGCCATCACGGCCCCCTCGCGCCCGACGACCTCGGTCGGGGCGAGCCCCGCGAGGATCGTGATCCCCTCCCGTTCGGCCGCCTCCACTTCCTCTTCCTGTGCCGGCATGTCACCGCGGCCGCGTCGGTAGACGATGCTCACGGAGTCGGCGCCGGAGCGCCACGCAGAACGAGCGGCGTCCATCGCCGTGCTGCCGCCCCCGACCACGATGACCGGGCCGGACAGACGCGGGTTCTCGCCGAGGTTGACCTCCTTGAGGAAGCGCGTCGCCGGGATGACCCCGCGCGCGTCGTCGCCGGGCACGCCGAGCCGCCGGCTCTTGGAGGCGCCGGTCGCCAGGAAGACCGCCTTGAATCCCTCGCGCTCCAGGTCACCGAGCGTGAAGTCGCGGCCCATTGCCGTGTCGAGCCGGAGCTCCACCCCGAGCCCCACGATCCGATCGATCTCCTCGCGGAGGACGGTCCGGGGCAGGCGGTACTCGGGGATGCCGATCGCCATCATCCCGCCAGGCACCGGCATGGCCTCCATCACGGCGACCCCGTAGCCGAGGCGGGCGAGGTAGTAGGCGGCGGACATGCCGGCGGGGCCACCGCCCACGATCGCGACGCGCTCCGCGCGCTTCTTCGAGGGCGGCGAGACCGCCGGGAGCTTCCCGTGCTCGACCGCGAAGCGCTTGATGGTCCTGATCGAGATGGGCTCGTCCAGGGTCCCGCGGCGGCACGCGGACTCGCACGGCGCCGTGCAGATCCAGCCGCAGACGGAGGGGAACGGGTTGACCTCCGCGGCCACGGCGTAGGCGTCGTCGTAGCGTCCGGCCGCCACGAGCCCCACGTAGCGGCCCGCGTCGGTGCCGGCCGGACATGCCTCCTGGCACGGCGCGATCGGCGATGCCGGGCCTTCGGTGACCATCGACTGCCAGACCTGCCACGGTTCCGGCCGGGACCGGGTCTGCCAGGTGAACAGGTCGCCGAACGGCGAATCGTGAACCGGCTTGAGCGCCTCTCGGGTGACCGCGGAGAGCGGCACCCAGCCGCCGTCATCCGGGGTCGGCCGTTCGACGGGGCCCTGGCGCGCGACGAGGGGCGTCGGCTCCTTCATCACGGCCAGCGTCATGACGTTCGGCGGGCACTCCCGGATGCAGATCGAGCACCCGATGCACTCGCCGACCTGGACGGGGTGCTCCATCATCCACGGGAGCGGCCCGCCGCCCTCGCTCCCCACTTCGATGCCGGCCGCTGCGGGGCGGCTCATGTCGAGCGCCTCGACCGGGCAGACGTCCATGCAGACGCCGCAGTTGATGCAATTCGCGTGGTCGATGTCGATGCGATAGCCCATGCCCTGCCTCCTAACGGATTCGGCAGGTCGAGCATGCGGGCCCCGCACGCTGCGCGCCACGTTCGGGCGGGCGGGAGGAGTACCCGCCTGACCGGGTGGGGCCCGGGGGCCATCCGGCCCGCGCCCGGAGGGGCCGTTCGGCCCCCCGCGCTCCGGGCGAGGGTCAGCGGTCCGGGACGAGGCCCTCGCGGACCGCGCGCGTTGCGACCTCCGTCCGGCTGCCCGCGTGGAGCTTCTCCAGGATGTTGCGGAGGTGGAACTTCGTCGTGTTCTCGGAGATCCCAAGGTCGGCGGCGATCTCCTTGTTGCGCAGCCCCGCGACGACGAGCCGCAGGACCTCGACCTCGCGCTCCGTGAGCCGGTCCGGCTCGGCGGCCCCGCTTCCGCCGCCCGGTGCGGACCGTCCGGTGGGCCGGGCGACCTCGGTGAGGATGCGCGCGGCGGTCGCCGGGGAGATGGCGACCTCGCCGCGCCCAACGGCCTCGAGCATGGCGCGAAGCTGGTGAGCCTCGAGGTCCTTGAGCAGGTAGCCGCGGGCGCCGGCCTTGATCGCCGTGAACAGGTCGTCCTCGTCCTCGCTGGCGGTCAGGATCACGATCGGGATCTCCGGGTGCCGTGCGGCGAGTCGCGCGGTGGCGTCGATGCCACCCCCGCCCGGCATCCGCACGTCCATGAGGACGAGATCCGGCCGGAGCCGCTCCGCGAGCTCCACGGCGCCGTCGCCATCGGCGGCGACGCCCACGACCTCGTGACCCCATGCGGCGAGCAGCGAGGCGACGCCATCGCGGAAGAGCGCGTGGTCGTCGGCCAGCAGGACGCGCATCAGGCGGTGATCGGCGCGGCGCCTGGCTCGACCGCGGCGGCAGGCGCCTCCGCCGTCCCGGCGGCCTCATCGGGGGCGATCCCCGGCGTGGGCGCCCGGTCCGCACCGGGCGGCGGCTCTGCCGTCGCCCGCTCGCCCGCACCGGGCCGTGGGGGCGTGGTCGCCACGTGCCCGGCGATCGGGTGGAACGGCGCCTCGAGTCGGACGACGGCACCGCCGCCGGGATCGTTCTCGAGATCGAGCGTCCCGCCAATTCCCGCGGCTCGCTCGGTCATCGAACGTACCCCGTAGTGCGGCCGTCCGTCATCGGGACCGCCGGCCGTGAAGCCGCGGCCGTCGTCGCGGATCGTGACGGTCAGCCGGTCCTTCCCGGATCGGAGGTCGACGGACACGCGCCGAGCTCCCGCGTGCTTCCGAACGTTCGTGAGCGCCTCGGCGACGATCCGGTACGCCTGGGTCTCGACGTCCGGATCGAGCCGCGCCGCTTCAACGTCCGGCGTCGCCATGACGCGGATGGCGAGCTTCGCGGATTCGGCGACGCCGGTGGCGTGGGCTCGAATTGCCGCGACCAGCCCGGCATCCGGCCCGATCGGGCTGCGCAGGCCAAGGATCGTCTCCCGGACGTCGATGTAGACGGATCGCGCCGCCGCCGAGAGCTCGCCGAGGTGGGCCCGCGCCTCGTCGACCCGGCCCGCCGCGAGGAAACCGTCGACGGCCTGTGACTTCGTGTTCACGTACCCCAGCACCTGCGAGAGCCCGTCGTGGAGCTCGCGCGCGATTCGCTCGCGCTCCCCGACGACCGCCAGCTCCCGGAGGCGCGTCTCCAGGCGCGCGTTCTCCAGGGCGATCGTGGCCTGGTTCGCGAGCGACGAGAGCGTCTCGAGCGCGTCGGCGTCGAAGCTGCGGGTCTCGGGTGCGCCGACCGCGAGGAGGCCGATCGTGGTCCCGCCGCGCTGGAGCGGCAGCGCCACGCGGGCGATCGCCGACGACGCGCTCACGAAGCGAAGGATCTGGTCTGCGGCCGCCACGTCCGGGGCGTCGGACAGGTCCGCGCCCGACGGCGGCGGGCTCGCGAGCAGGGCGCCCGGGACGGCGCTCGCCGCTCGACGGGTGAGCCGGCCGTCCGGGCCGGCCAGGAGCAGGATCACGACGTCGACGCCGAGCAGCTCCCGCGCGTGGGTCACGATGGCCTCGAGCACTCGGTCAATGTCGGTGAGCGACGCGATCGCGACGCTGACCCGGTGGAGCGCCCGGGCGGAGGTCTCGCGGGCCTCCAGCTCCTCGTTACGCCGCCGCAGCGTCCCCGTCAGCGCGTCGATGCGGCCGAATGCCAGCCGTGCGAAGACCACCGCGAGCACGAGCGTCACGCCCACCACGAGCAGCGCGTCGATCGGGAACGGGAAGCTCTCGTCGAGGAGCGCATCGCTCAGGATCTCGATCCCGCCCACCACGATGGCAGGGATGAGGACGATGAGCCAGCGGCCCCGAACGTTGAGCCAGCGGCCTCGAACGTTCACGCGGACCTCGAAACGGACGCGCCGCGGCCTTCGGTACGGCGTGGCCGAAGCATACGCCGGGGTTGCCGACGGGCCGCCCGACGGGCCGCCGACGCTACGCTGACCTCGACCGTGGCACCGGAGGAATCGGGCATCGACGGTGACCTCGGCGGCCGGGTCGCATGGGTCGCGCGTCGACCGTGGCCTCGGCGGCCGGGCCGGGCCCGATGCGCCAGCGGCCAGGTGGGTGCGTCGCGACGGCTGCGCTGTCGGCCGTCACGAGTCCCGCGCCGACCGAGCCGTCCTCACGAGCGAGGTTCGGCCGCCTCGTAGCGGATCAGGGCCCGGGTCAGGTCGTCGATCGCGTCACGGAACGCCATCGCGAGCTCCGCGGGCAGCACCTCCGCGATCGAGTCCTTCGGGCCGTAGGCCGCGCGTGCCCGCCGCGCAACCGATCGAAGCTCCCCCGGAGGGGCGTCGCGGAGCCGGTCCGGCAGCGGCGCGAGGAAGGCCGCCCAGCGTGCGGCACCCGGGGAGCCCGCCGATTCCGCGGCCCGCGCGGCGGCAACGAGGCGATCCGCATGGCGCGCGGCAACGAGCGCGACCTCGTCGATCGCCGGCAGCTCGTGCCGTCCCGTGCCGCGGGGATGGGCCGACACGGCGTCGGTCAGTTGAGGCCGGTGGGCTCGGCGATCCGCTCCACGATCAGCGAGATCCGCTTTCGCTCGGATCCGTTGACCAGCACGCGGAGCGAGTGATCGCCGGGCGCGTTGAAGCCGAGGTTCCACAGGTCGATCGCGAAGGTGACGACCGTGTCGCGCCCGTCGCGCGGGCCGTGGGCGGCGATCAGGCCGTTCGCACCGGCGATCTCGGTCCCATCGGGCGCCAGCAGCACGAACCGGACGTCGTGCTCCTTGTCGAGCTCCGGCGACGTCACGAGCAGGCCGACGACGAGCGCCAGGTGCGGGTGCCGGAACGGGAAGGCCTGCGCGCCCAGCCGGGTGACCCCGCCGCCAAGCACGTGGAACTTCTCGCCGGGGCGGGCGTCGGCGGAGTCGGCGAGGAAGGCGAATTCGATCTCGGGCATGCCCGGATGGTACGTCGCCGGCGAGCCGGCCGCCGGTCGGTCGGAGGGTCGGAGCGGCGTCCAGGCGCCGCGGCGCGGTCGGTCAGTCCGTGGGGCCGACGGCGGCTGCCGCCCGCTTCGCCGGGCGTGCCGCGGACCGCGCGGAACGGGACCCGCCGCGTGGCCGCGCCGCCCCGCGCCCCAGCTCGTCGGCGAACGTCACGTCGGATAGTGGGACCAGCGGCTCGCCCCGAAGAACGCGCGCAAGGTACTCGCCGGTCGCCGAGCCGGGGACCCGCGCGATCGCCTCGGGCGTCCCCTCCGCGATGACCAGGCCGCCCCGGATTCCGCCCTCGGGCCCGAGGTCGATGATCCAGTCCGCCGTCTTGATGACGTCCAGGTTGTGCTCGATCACGAGCACGGTGTTGCCGGCGTCCACGAGACGATGGAGCACCTCGAGGAGCTTCTCGACATCCGCGAAGTGGAGCCCGGTCGTCGGCTCGTCGAGGACGTAGAGCGTCTTGCCGGTCGCGCGACGGCTCAGCTCGGCCGCAAGCTTCACGCGCTGCGCCTCGCCGCCGGAGAGCGTCGTGGCCGGCTGCCCGAGGTGGACGTAGCCCAGG
Organism: uncultured Chloroflexia bacterium; assembly: GCA_963850035.1. Taxonomy (GTDB): domain Bacteria; phylum Chloroflexota; class Limnocylindria; order Limnocylindrales; family CSP1-4; genus CTSoil-043. Next base: position 95,075 of record CAWKJP010000004.1, read on the forward strand.
CCCACCTCGACCAGGGTGCGGAGCTTCGCGGCGATCTTCGGGACCGCGCTGAAGAGCTCCAGGCCCTCGGCGATCGTCATCTCCAGGACGTCGGCGATCGAGTGGCCCTTGTAGTGGATCTCCAGGGCTTCGCGGTTGTAGCGCTTGCCCTTGCACACCTCGCACGGCACGTAGACGTCGGGCAGGAACTGCATCTCGATCTTCAGGATCCCGTCGCCCTTGCAGTTCTCGCAGCGGCCGCCCTTGACGTTGAAGCTGAAGCGCCCCGGTCCGTAGCCCCGGACCCGCGATTCGGGGACGCCCGCGTACAGCTCGCGGATCGGCGTGAACAGGCCCGTGTACGTCGCGGGATTCGAGCGCGGGGTCCGTCCGATCGGGCTCTGGTCGATCTCGATGATCTTGTCGACCAGGTGGGCCCCCTCGAGGCTGTCGTGGGCGCCCGGAGCCTCGCGGCTTCCGTTGAGCTCACGTGCGAGGGCCCGGTAGAGGATCTCCGTCACGAGCGTGCTCTTCCCGGAGCCGGAGACGCCCGTGACGGCCACGAACCGCCCGAGCGGGAAGGTCACGTCGATCCCGCGCAGGTTGTGCTCGCGCGCGCCGGTCACCACGATCGCCGTCCCCGAGCCGGGACGCCGGGACCGCGGGATGGGCACGGCACGCTCGCCGCGCAGGAACGCCCCGGTGATCGAGCGCGGCTCGGCGAGGAGCGCCTCGAGCGGACCGGACGCGATCACCTCGCCGCCGTGCTCCCCCGCCCCGGGGCCGATGTCCACGACCCAGTCCGCGGTCCGGATCGTCTCCTCGTCGTGCTCCACGACGAGGACGGTGTTGCCGAGATCGCGCAGGCGCGTGAGCGTGGCGATCAGCTTCGCGTTGTCGCGCTGGTGGAGCCCGATCGAGGGCTCGTCGAGGATGTAGAGCACGCCGACCAGCGAGCTCCCGATCTGCGTGGCGAGCCGGATGCGCTGCGCCTCGCCGCCCGAGAGCGTGCTGGAGGTACGGTCGATCGTGAGGTAGTCGAGGCCCACGTCGGCCAGGAAGCCGAGTCGCGCCCCGATCTCCTTGAGGACCATCCGGGCGATCGTGCGCTCCCGCTCCGTGATCCGATCCGGGAGCGCGGCGATCCAGGCGAGCGACTCCGTCACCGTGCGGGTCGAGATGTCCCAGATGTTCCGGCCGTCGATCGTCACGCCGAGCGCCTCCGGGCGCAGCCGCCTGCCGCCGCAGGTCGGGCAGGGCCGGGCGACCATGAACTTCTCGAGCTCGGTCTTGATGTATTCGGAGTCCGTCTCCCGGAAGCGCCGCTCGAGGTTCGTGATCACGCCCTCGAACGTCGCGGTGTACGTGTTCTCGCCGCGCTCGTGCCGGTAGGCGACGATGACCTTCTCCTCCTTCGCCGAGTTGAGGATGTGGTCGACCGCCTCCGGCGGCAGGTCGCGGACGGGCTGCCGGATGTCCCAGCCGTGCGCGTCGAAGATCGCCTCGAGGATCTTCATCCGCCAGGATGCGTCCGTCGGCATCCGGGACCAGGGCACCAGCGCCCCCTGCGCAACGCTCCGATCCCGGTCCGGGATCACCAGGTCGGGATCGATGACGAGCTGGGTTCCGATGCCGGTACAGGTCGGGCACGCCCCGTGCGGCGAGTTGAACGAGAACGAGCGCGGCTCCATCTCGTCGATGGTCGTCCCGTCGTACGGGCACGAATAGCGCTCGCTGTAGCGGTGCTCCTCGAGGGCCGGTGCATCGCCGTCCCGAGAGGCCGGCGCGATCACCACGACACCCTCGCCCAGCCGCAGGGCGGTCTCGATGGAGTCGGCGAGCCTCGCCGCGTCCGGGGGCGCTTCGCCCTGGGCCTCCGGGCGACGGACCACGAAGCGATCCACGACGACCTCGATCGTGTGGCGCTTGTACTTGTCGAGGCTCCTGACGTCTGCGAGGTCCAGCTGCTCCCCGTCGACCCGGACGCGCACGAATCCCTGCTTGCGGGCCGCCTCGAAGACGCGGTCGCCCTCCGTCTTGCGATCCTTGATGAGCGGCCCGAGCACGAGCAGGCGGCTCCCTTCGGGCAGGGCGTAAACCTGGTCGACCATCTGCTGGACGGTCTGGCGCTCGATCTCGCGGCCGCAGACAGGACAGTGCGGGTGCCCGATCCGGGCGAAGAGCAGGCGCAGGTGGTCGTAGATCTCGGTCACCGTGCCCACGGTCGAGCGCGGGTTCCGGCTGGCGCCTTTCTGGTCGATCGAGATCGCCGGCGAGAGACCGTCGATCTGGTCGACGTCCGGCTTCTCCATCTGGCCCAGGAACTGGCGGGCGTACGCCGAGAGGCTCTCGACATAGCGGCGCTGGCCCTCGGCATAGATCGTGTCGAAGGCGAGGCTGCTCTTCCCGGACCCGGAGAGGCCGGTGACGACGACCAGGCGATCCCGCGGGATGCTGACCGTGATGTTCTTCAGGTTGTGCTCGCGGGCACCGCGAACGATGAGCTGATCGGACGGCATTGCCGGTGCAGTGTACCCGGTTCCGGGGATACCGCACAGGCGTTCTATTCCGGCTACGGTTTGCCCCGCGGCCGGCATGCCTGCGGCGAGGATCCCGCCGGGAGCGCCGGCGAGCCGCGATCAGCGCCGCGGCGACCGGCGACCGGTCCGCTTCCGCACGTTCGGCGTGACGGTGTGGTCCCACGTCGGGCGGTCCAGCCAGCGAGCCTGCCACCCGCCATCGCCCGCATCGTCGTGCTCGTCGCGCAGGCCGGGCAGCCAGTCGGACGCGGTCCCCTCGTCCGTGCCCGGCTCCTCGCCGGCCTCGACGACCCGAACGGCGGTGACCTCGAGCGCGCGCTCATCCTGCGCGGTCTCGGGGCGCCCGGATCCACGCCGCGAGCCGGGACGGCCGACGAGCCCCGCACGGCTCCCGCGCGTGGCGGCCTCGGTCGCCGGCGACGCGACCGGCTCCGTTCCTGCCCGCTCCGCGGCACGCCCGACGCTGATCGACGCGTCCTCGGCAAGGACGCGCAGCCGGATCTCCTGGACCTGGTCGCGGATCGTTGCGGCCCGCTCGAACTCCAGGTTCCTGGCGGCATTCCGCATGTCGGCCTCGAGCCGCACCACCAGCTCCTCCACCTGGCGGCGCGTCCTGCCTTCCATCTCGCGGCCGGCGCCGCCCGCCTCGTACTCGCCGCTCGCCTCGGCGGCAACCCGGAGCCGGTCATTGAGGTCGTGGATCTCGCGGACGATCGTGATCGGCGTGATGCC
>CAWKJP010000005.1:0-260590 GCA_963850035.1 uncultured Chloroflexia bacterium
GCACCAGCGCCCCCTGCGCAACCTCCGATCCCGGTCCGGGATCACCAGGTCGGGATGATGACGAGCTGGGTTCCGATGCCGGTACAGGTCGGGCACGCCCCGTGCGGCGAGTTGAACAAGAACGAGCGCGGCTCCAGCTCGTCGATGGTCGTCCCGTCGTACGGGCACGAATAGCGCTCGCTGTAGCGGTGCTCCTCGAGGGCCGGTGCATCGCCGTCTCAGAGGCCGGCGCGATCACCACGACACCCTCGCCCAGCCGCAGGGCGGTCTCGATGGAATCGCGCCGCGCCGCGTCCGGGGGCGCTTCGCCCGGAGCCTCCGGGCGACGGACGACGAAGCGATCCACGACGACCTCGATCGTGTGGCGCTTGTACTTGTCGAGGCTCCTCACGTCCGCGAGGTCCAGCTGCTCCCATCGACCCGGACGCGCACGAATCCCTGCTTGCGGGCCGCCTCGAAGACGCGGTCGCCCTCCGTCTTGCGATCCTTGACGAGCGGCCCGAGCACGAGCAGGCGGCTCCCTTCGGGCAGGGCGTAAACCTGGTCGACCATCTGCTGGACAGTCTGGCGCTCGATCTCGCGGCCGCAGACGGGACAGTGCGGTGCCCGATCCGCGCGAAGAGCAGCCGCAGGTGGTCGTAGATCTCGGTCACGGTGCCCACGGTCGAGCGCGGGTTCCGGCTGGCGCCTTTCTGGTCGATCGAGATCGCCGGCGAGAGGCCGTCGATCTGGTCGACGTCCGGCTTCTCCATCTGCCCAAGGAACTGGCGGGCGTACGCCGAGAGGCTCTCGACATAGCGGCGCTGGCCCTCGGCGTAGATCGTGTCGAAGGCGAGGCTGCTCTTCCCGGACCCGGACAGGCCGGTGACGACGACCAGGCGGTCCCGCGGGATGCTGACGGTGATGTTCTTCAGGTTGTGCTCGCGGGCACCGCGAACGACGAGCTGATCGGACGGCATTGCCGGTGCAGTGTACCCGGTTCCGGGGCTACGCACAGGCGTTCTATTCCGGCTACGGTTTCCCCCGCGGCCGGCATGCCTGGGCGAGGATCCCGCCGGGCGCGCCGCGAGCCGCGATCAGCGCCGCGGCGGCCGGCGACCGGTCCGCTTCCGGACGTTCGGCGTGACCGTGTGGTCCCACGTCGGGCGATCCAGCCAGCGAGCCTGCCACCCGCCGTCGCCCTCGTCGTCGTGCTCGTCGCGGAGGCCGGGCAGCCAGTCCGACGCGGTCCCCTCGTCCGTGCCCGGCTCCTCGCCGGCCTCGACGACCCGAACGGCGGTGACCTCGAGCCCGCGCTCATCCTGCGCGGTCTCCGGGCGGCCGGAGCCACGCCGCGAACCCGGACGGCCGGCAAGCCCGGCACGACTCCCCGCGAGCGCCGGCCTCGACCTGCCGAGGTCTCGGTCGCCGGCGACGCGGCCGGCTCCGTTCCCGCTCGCTCCGCCGCGCGCCCCACGCTGATCGAGGCGTCCTCGGCGAGGACCCGCAGGCGGATCTCCTGGACCTGGTCGCGGATCGTCGCGGCCCGCTCGAACTCCAGGTTCTTGGCGGCATTCCGCATGTCGGCCTCGAGCCGCACGACCAGCTCCTCCACCTGGCGGCGCGTCCTGCCCTCCATCTCGCGGCCGGCGCCGCCCGCCTCGTACTCGCCGCTCGACTCGGCGGCGACGCGCAGGCGGTCGTTGAGGTCGTGGATCTCGCGGACGATCGTGATCGGCGTGATCCCGTGCTCCAGGTTGTAGCGCTGCTGCACCGCGCGCCGCCGGTCCGTCTCCTCGATCGCGGCCCGCATCGACTCCGTGACGCGGTCCGCGTACATCACGACCTCGCCGCCGGTGTTGCGTGCGGCCCGGCCGATCATCTGGATCAGCGACCAGGCGCTCCGCAGGAAGCCCTCCTTGTCGGCGTCGAGGATCGCCACCAGCGTGACCTCGGGGAGGTCGATCCCCTCGCGGAGCAGGTTGATCCCGACGATGACGTCATGGACCCCCAGGCGCAGGTCGCGCAGGATCTGGACCCGGTCGAGCGTGTCGACCTCGCTGTGGAGGTACTGGACCTTGATCCCGAGCTCGCGGAGGTAGTCCGTCAGGTCCTCGGCGAGGCGCTTGGTGAGCGTCGTCACGATCGCCCGCTCGCCCCGCTCCACGCGCTCCCGGATCCGCTCCAGGAGGTCGTCGATCTGACCTTCGCTGGGCCGGACCGTGATCCCCGGGTCCACGATGCCGGTGGGCCGGATCAGCTGCTCCACGACCCGCTGGCTCTTCTCCAGCTCGTACGGGCCGGGCGTCGCCGAGACGTAGATGGCCTGGCGGACGGTCGCCTCGAGCTCCTCGAAGGTGAGCGGCCGGTTGTCGAGCGCGGACGGCAGGCGGAAGCCGAAGTCGACGAGGATCTCCTTGCGCGTCCGGTCGTTCTTGTACATGCCGACCGACTGCGGGATCGACATGTGCGACTCGTCCACGACGAGGAGCCAGTCCGGCGGGAAGTAGTCGAGGAGCGTCCACGGGCGGCTTCCCGGCTCGCGCGCCGAGAGGTGGCGCGAGTAGTTCTCGATGCCGGAGCAGTAGCCGAGCTCGCGCATCATCTCCAGGTCGAACGTCGTGCGCTGGCGGAGCCGCGCGGCCTCGAGCGCCCGGCCCTCGGCCTCGAGGCCGGTCAGGCGCGCCTCGAGCTCCGCGGCGATCGTCCCCATCGCGACCTGGAGCTTGTCGGCCGGGCGTCACGTAATGGGTTGCCGGGTAGACGTTCAGCTCCGCCCGCTCGGCCAGGAGCTCCCCGGTGAGCGCGTCGAGCTCCGTGATCCGCTCGATCTCGTCGCCGAAGAACTCGACCCGCATGAGCCGGTCCTCGGACGACGGCACCAGCTCCAGCGTGTCGCCCCGGACGCGGAAGCGGGAACGCTGGAGCGCCTGGTCGTTGCGCTGGTACTGGAGGTCCACGAGGTGCCGCAGGACGGCGTCGCGCCGGTACTGGCCGCCGGTCCGGAGCCGGAGCACGGTCGCGCCGTAGTCGACCGGCGCCCCCAGGCCGTAGATGCAGCTCACCGACGCGACGATGATCACGTCGCGCCGCTCGAAGAGCGCCTTCGTCGCGGCGTGGCGAAGCTTGTCGATCTCCTCGTTCCGGCTCGAGTCCTTCTCGATGTACGTGTCGGAGCGCGGGAGATACGCCTCCGGCTGGTAGTAGTCGAAGTAGCTCACGAAGTACTCGACCGCGTTGTTCGGGAAGAAGTCGCGGAACTCGCTGTAGAGCTGCGCCGCGAGCGTCTTGTTGTGGGCGAGCACGAGCGTCGGCCGCTGGTGGCGGGCGATGACGCTCGCGATCGTGAACGTCTTCCCGCTGCCGGTGGCTCCCAGCAGGGTCTGGTGGCGGAGGCCGCGCGCCAGCCCATCGGCGAGCTTCTCGATCGCCTGCGGCTGGTCCCCGGTCGGCTGGAACGGCGCGACGAGCTCGAACTCCGGCATGGCGAAACGATACACGACCTCGATCTTTTCGCACATCTGTTCGAGCAACGGAATGGCTCGTTCAGCGCCCGTGGATGCACGGTACTAACGCGCATCGGGCAAGGGACCAATCGGCGGTGGGAGAAGGAGGCAAATCGACCGATACTCGCCGTGGGCCGCCGGTTCGGCCGGTCCCAACGCGCGCCGAGTCCGTCTGGAGAGTTGATGCGATCGCTGCGCCACGGCTCCGGCGCCAGAACGCAGAGAGATCGTTCTGCGGTTGCTGGCCAGGGCCTGGTCGAGTTTGCCCTCGTTATTCCTCTCTTCGTCACGCTCCTCATGGCGGTCATCGAGTTCGGATTCCTTTACAACAACCTGCTGACGGTCCAGTACGCAGCGCGCCAGGGAGTCAGTGCCGCGGCACAGGCTGGCGGCGTCGACGGAGCTGACTGCTCGATCCTGAACGCGGTCGAGCACGCGCTTACGCCCCCGGTCGACCGCGAGCGGGTGGAGTTCGTCGATGTCTTTCAGTCGGACTCCTCGGGCGAGATCGTTCCCGGGGTCGTCAACCATTATGTTCGGGAGGGAACACTCGACTGCCCGGGCACCGAGACCCAGCCCTACACGCTCGTCGGTGCTGAAGGGTATCCGCAGACCGGCCGTCATGATGCGCTGGTCGAGGGGCTCGATATCATCGGTGTCCGGGTCGGCTACGAGTATGTCGGGATGACGCCGGTCGCATTCGGACGCACCTGGGACCTCGCCGACGGAGCGACACTCCGGATGGAGCCGAAGCAATGAGCGCGTGCGCGCCACGCCGGGGCGTTCGCGGCCAGGCGATGGTCGAGTTCGCGCTCATCCTCCCGCTCTTCCTGATCCTCCTCATGGGGATGCTCGAGTTTGGGGTCGTTTTCGACCACCGCAACGCCATGGCCTACGCGGTGCGTGAAGGCGCGCGCGTCGGCGCCAGCCTCGGCAACGGCGGGTCCCAGCCGTCCGGCGTGGATCCCGCGATCCTGGCGGCCGTTCAGCGCGGTCTGACAGACCCGATCCTCATCGAGAACATCGCCTCGATCGAGATCTTCCAGGCGGACTCCTCGGGCCAGCCGATCGCGGGCAAGATCGACACGTTCGACCGCTTCGGCAACTCGATCGGGACTGCGGGCTGGCCGGCGACGAGCCGAGTGCCCCCGGGCCTGGTGCAGGGTGCTTCCGGCGACTCGATCGGGGTGCGGGTCGTTTACAACTTCCGGCCACAGACCCCGCTCGGCACTCTTCTGGGGCTCTTCATCAACGGAAACCCGCCGTACACGACGATCCCGATGACCGACAAGGCCGTCTCGCGACTGGAGCCAGCCCCATAATTCGACCCCCGATACTCCCCCCTGCCGGGCCGGTGGGCTCCCCAAACCGAACCCACGCACGCCAGACCGGCCAAGTGCTGGTCCTGTTCGTCTTCGGGTTGGGCGCTCTGTTCGCGATCCTCGCCATGGTGATCGACGTTGGGAACATCTGGAGCAATTCGCTCCACGTCCAGCAGGCAGCGGAGGCGGCCGCCATGGCCGGGGTCCCGTCGATGCCGGGCGATTTCCCGACCGCCCAGACGAAGGCAATCGCCGAGGCTGCGCGAAACGGGTTCTCGAGCGCCGGCGGCGCCACGGTGACTCCGGCGATCAATGTAGAGTCGAATCGGCGGCTGGACGTGACCGTGACGCGAACGTACGGGACGTACTTCATGCGCATCCTCGGCATCAACACGGTGACGATCTCGCGGACCGCCACGGCCGAGTACACGCTCCCAGTGCCGATGGGCAGCCCCCTGAGCACATATGGCGACAACTCCGGAAACTTCTGGGCTGCGGCCATGAGCCAGGGCGCGAACCGAGGATACGGCGACGCGTACGGCACGTACTTCAATCCGAACCCGACGCTGAACAACCAATACGACTACCGGGGCTATCAGTACGCGATCGACGTGCCCGTGGGTGCGGGATCCACGAATGTCGACCTCTACGACCCGGCCTTCTGCGCGGTCGACGACAACAAGGGCACCGGCGACCACTGGATCGACGGGTCTGACTACCCGGGCGTGTCGGCCTACTACACCCTCTGGTCCGACCCCGCCGGGACGCCTTTGGACTATACGGACGACGTGCAGGTCGCCAGCAGCGGCACCCTGTTCGAGGCCAAGCGCCAGGTTGACAAAAGCGTCAACTTTCGTGACACGACCGTGAACTGGGGAGTCGGCTCGACATTCACGAACCTGCCCGACTGCCAGAACGACCCCTACCACAACCATTGGTGGACGTTCGCCAGCGTGACGACGCCGGGTACCTATCGGCTCCAGGTGACGACCACGAACCCGCTGAATCCCAACGATCAGATCGGGGTAAGCGGGGAGAACATGTGGGGGCTCAGGGCCGTCTCGACCGACCCGACGCATCAGCCGCACGTCTACGGACTTGGCAAGATGGTGATCTACGCGAACGTCCCGAACGGCCAGGCTGGCTTCTACCTCGGCCGGATCGAGGCGGTCCACGCAGGCAAGACGATGGTAATCCAGCTCTTCGACCCCGGAGACGCATCCGGCAACTCGAGCATCGAGATCCTCCAGCCAACCGCGGCCGACTACGTGCCGATCTCGTTCAGCTATGTCGCCGACTCGAATGCGGGCGGCTCGAAGAGCGGGACAACAACCAGCCTGAAGACAACAATCAACGGTTCGACGCAGTACAACAACTCATGGGTCACGATCACGGTGCCGCTGCCAAAGACGTATGCAGCTCCACTCCCCGCGACGGAGCACACTCCCGGCGTCCTCGGGGGCTGGTGGAAGATCCGCTATACGTACTCGTCGGCCACGTCGGACACCACCACGTGGCAGGTCTCGATTCGCGGCAACCCGGTCCACCTCGTCCTGCCCTGAGGACCGACAGCGCCCGCCAGTCCGCCCGACGCCAGGGGCCGGGCACCACCGATCGGATGAGGCCCAGAGTACTTAGGGCGGATGGAGGCAGCGCCGTCCGGCCGCGACCATGGTCCCACTCGCGGTTGCGGCCACGCATGGTTCGGCGGCCGAATCGCACCCGGAGGCGTCTCGCAGCATGGAAATCGAGTACCAGGACACGTCGCGGCGAGGCAAATGGATCGTCGCCGTCGGACTCCTGCTGGCCCTTGTGGCCGGTGGCGGGGCCTTCTTCGTCGTGAACCAGGCGCAGCAGCAGGCAGGACAGACGGGAGTCCAGACGACACCGGTGGTGGTCGCCGCGAGGGACATTCCTGCCCGCAAGGTGATCGATTCCGCGGACCTCGAGGTCCGTCAGCTTCCCGTGAACGGCACGACCGCCCAGGGCGTCTACACGGACGGAACGAAGCTGATCGGGCTGCTGGCCGGCACACCAATCCTCAAGGGCCAGCCGGTCTACGCCAACATGCTCGCGGGGCTTTCGCAGGGCACGGGCTTCTCCATCTTGGCTCCGGGCGAGACCGTGAGCCCGGACTCCCCGGCGTGGCGGGCCGTATCCATCACGGTCCCCGACGATCGCGCCGTCGGCGGGCTGCTCCAGCCTGGGGCATCGGTCGACGTCTTCGTGACGTCGACCATCACGATCCCCCAGGATGTCCTGCTCGCCGGCAAGTACCTCACCGACAAGTCCACGAAGATCGTCTACCAGGACATGCTCATTCTGGCCAAGACGACAACCTCATATGTCCTCCGAGCCTCTATCCCTGTCGCCGAGGAGATCTCACATCTCCAAGCGAGCGGCGCCGGCGCGTTCAGCCTCGCGTTGCGGCCGCCGCAGGATCTTCGCGATGTCGACACGAGTCAGCTCGGAACGACGACCACGAAGATCGTCGCGCGCTACGGCCTGCCCCTGCCTGAGTGGTACGGCCCGGGGAAGGCCCCCGCGCCGACGCCCTTCCCGACGCAGACCCCAAGCCCGTCCCCGGTGGTCTCCGCGAGTCCCGCACCATAGCCCGAACTCGACAGCAGGGATCCGGACCGGACTAGCGGCCGTCTTCCTCGCGCGTCCGGTCGGCCAGGAAACCCGCGGCGGCACGGGCGGCCGCGTAGGCCACCGCGGCACGAGCCTCGGCCGTCGATCGGTCCCCGCCCGCGTCGATGATCCGCGTGGCGTGCCGGCCAACGCGCGCCGCGACTTCGCCCTGGGCGGCAATTCGGCGCGCGGCGTCATCCAGGCCCACCCCGCGACCAGCGAGGCGCGCCCGCTGCTCGACCGGCGAGCAGGTCACGAGCCAGACCTCGTCGCAGAGCTCCGCAAGTCCGCCCTCGACGAGCTTGATCGCCTCGACGACGATCGCCGGCGCGCCTGCCGCGTCCGCGGCAGCGATCGCGGCGAGAATCCGCAGCCGGACCGCTGGGTGGACGATCGCCTCCAGGTCCCGCAACGCATGGGGATCCGCGAAGACGATCCGGCCGAGCGCGGCGCGGTCCAGGCTCCCGTCGGGCGTCCGCACGACATCGCCGAACCGTGCAAGCACGACTGGGAGGGCGGGCTCACCGGGCTCGACGACGGCTCGGGCTTCGTCATCCGCGTCGATCGCGATCGCACCCCAGGCCGCCAGCCAGCCGGCGACGGTGGACTTGCCGCAGCCGATCGGGCCGGTGATGCCGATCCGGATCGCGCGCCGACCTCCGGGTGCGGTCTCACCCAGTGGATCCGACCGCGGCAGTGCCATGTCTCCCGCCGCGCCCGGCGGCTCTACCTTCGGCGGCTCTACCTTCGCCGCCTCGTCGCTCACGGCGCTCGCTCCTCGAGGAGCAGCCACGCCTCCTCGGCGGCCGCGAGCGCATGATCCACATCGGCAAGCTCGGACGTGACCCGTCGCAGCTCGACGAAGTTCGCGGACGTGGTCGGGTTCATCAGCGCGAGCTCGAGGTGGCTCTTGCGCAGGCCGAGGCGGCCCAGGTCGTCCTCGATGGCGGTCTTCTGGCGCCGGAACGCATCCTTCGAGAGCTTCGGCTGGCGAGGAGCCGGGCCGGCGACGACGGTGGCGTTGTTGGCGCGGACGGCGGTGCCGCCTCCCGGATCCCGATCGCGGCAGAGCCCGCCCGGCCCGCCGTCCGTGCGTCGCGGCGACGCGGCACCGCTGCCGCGCCCGTGGAAGCGCTCCTGCTCGCGGAGGTACGCCTCGCCGGCTCGCCAGCCGTCCGCGGCCGCCGCGCGCCACGCCCGATAGCCGGCCTCGAACGGGACGATCCGCCCCTCGTCGACCACCCACAGGCGATCGCACACGGTCTCGAGGAGCCGCCGGTCATGGCTGACCAGCAGGATCGTCGCCGTCGTCTCGCGCAGGAACGCCTCCAGCGCCTCGCGGGCGGGGATGTCGAGATGGTTCGTCGGCTCGTCGAGCAGCAGGAGGTTGGCCGGCATAATCCCGAGAAGGGCCAGCTCCAGGCGCGAGCGCTCGCCGCCGGAGAGGCTCCGGACCTCCTTGAAGGCGTCGTCGCCGCGGAACAGGAACCGGGCGAGGTAGCCCGCGGGCCTCCCCTGCCGTCATCGGGATCTCCGCGAGCAGGGCGTCGAGCACCGTCTCGCCGGGGATCGGGTTCTCGCGGACCTGGGCGAGGTACCCGAACCCGACGTTGGACCCGAACGCCAGGGAACCGTCTCGCAGGGGCAGGTCGCCGGCGATCGTCCGCAGCAGCGTGGTCTTGCCGGCACCGTTCGGCCCGACGATCCCGATCCGCTCGCCGCGCGACGCCTCGAGGCGGACGCAGCGCGCGACCTCGGGCCCGCCGGGATGGCCAACGACGAGGTCGTCGGCGCGCAGCACCACCTCCGCGGAGCGTGGCGCGGCCGTTCCCAGGGCGCGGTCGAGGCGGAGCGACGGGCCGGCCTTCGCGACGTCGATCCGGTCGAGGCGGGCGAGCCGCGCCTCGTGCTCGTGCATCTTCCCGTGCTTGCGCTGGCTCCGGTACGTCTGGACCAGCGTCTGCTCGCGGGAGATCTCCGCGTCGCGCGCCTCGGCGTCCTTGCGCATCCGCGCGTCCCGCGCCTCGCGCTGGCGCGCATACGAGGCGTAGTCGCCACGGAACGCGGTCAGCCGCCGGTCGCGCAGCTCCCAGACGCGGGTCACGGTCGCATCCAGGAACGCCCGGTCGTGCGACGCGACGAGCAGCGCACCCTGGCGGCGCCGGACGGCCTCCTCGAGCCACTCGATCGCACCGAGGTCGAGGTGGTTGGTCGGCTCGTCCAGGAGCAGGAGGTCGGGATCGGCGACGAGCAGGCGGGCCAGCGCGGCGCGCGTCTGCTGCCCGCCGGAGAGCTCCTCGGGCGACCGCGCGCATTCGGCGTCGCTGAAGCCGAGGCCCGGACAGCGCCTCGTCCACGCGCTGGTCGAGCGTCCAGCCGTCGAGGGCGGAGAAGCGGGTCGTCAGCTCCTCGTAGCGGGCCGACGCGGCGCCATTGCTCTCCTCGAGCAGCCGCATCTCGGCTTCGATGGCCTCCACCCCGATCGCCCCGCGGCGAACCGCGGTCCGCAGGTCGGGTGCCGACGCGAACGCCTCGTCGAAATGCGCCTCCTGGGCAAGCAGCCCCACCCGGAGGTTGCGGCGCCGCTGGACCTCGCCCGCATCCGGCTCGTCGACCGCCGCGATGATCCGGAGCAGCGTCGTCTTGCCCGCGCCGTTCGGCCCGACGATGCCGACCCGCTCGCCCACCGCGATGGCGGCATCGATCCGGTCGAGGATCACGAACGTGCCGACCTCGCGCACGACCCCCGAGAGACGGATGAGGGACACGGTCAGCCGCCCCCCGCGCCGGTGCGGGCGCGGGCGCGGCGCATCGCGGCCGCCTGCCGCGTCCGGGCGGCACGGGCCTGCGCGGCGGCTCGTTCCGCCTCGTCCGGCGTGAGTCCCAGCGCGCCCTCCGAGGCGAGCTCCACCCAGCGGCGCCCCCGGGCGCGTGGCAAGCGTCCGGTCGCAAGGATCGCCGCCGTGCCAGGTCGATCGGCCGCGGGGAGTCGCTGACACCAGGAGCAGAAGTGGGTGGCGCGCTGCCCGACCACGATGCGCCGGATCGGCCGCCCGCAGCGGGGGCATGGCTCCCCTGTCCGCTGATAGACGAGCAGGTGCTCCTGCATCGACCCGTCGCCCTCGGGCGCCGTGTAGTCGTCCACGGACGAGCCGCGCCGTTCGATCGCCTCCGCGAGCACGGCCCGGATCTCGCGGTGGAGGCGGCCCTCGTCGGGCGGGTGGAGCGAGGCGGCGCGGCGAAGCGGGTGGAGCCGCGCGCGCCAGAGCGCCTCGTCCGCGTAGATGTTGCCGATGCCGGCGATGAACGCCTGGTCCAGGAGGAGCTGCTTGAGCCGGCCCCGGCGTGTCCGCAGCCGCGCCCGGAAGGCGCGCAGCGTGAAGGCGTCGTCGAGCGGCTCCGGTCCGTGACCTGCGAACAGCTCGCCGCCCTCGTCCGCGTCGAGCACCGCGCCCGTCAGGGGATCGCGCGGCCAGAGGCCAACCCGGCCGAACTTGCGGATGTCGCGGAACCGGAGCTCGCGGCCGTCGTCGAGCGCGAGGACGAGGTGGACGTGGCGATCGGCGGGCGCCCCGGCGGGGACCACGAAGAGCTGGCCGGTCATCTTGAGGTGGATCGTGAGCGCGGCGTGGCCGGAGAGCTCCACGACGACCAGCTTCGCGCGCCGGCCCACGGCCTCGATGCGCCGGCCCGCGACCGCATCGGCGAAGGCATCGATGGACGCATGCGATGCGATCTGCCGCGGCCAGTCGCCCGCTGCCGCGAGGATCGTCGCGCCGACCACGAGCCCGCGCAGGTCGCGGGCGACCGTCTCCACCTCGGGCAGCTCCGGCATCGACGGGTCAGGCTCCCGCGCCGCGCGGGACCACGGTCATGGATTCCCAGTCGTCGCCGGTCTTGACGTCCACGGTGAGCGGCACATCGAGCGCGAGCGCGCCCTCCATCGTCTCGCGCAGGACCGGGACGAGTCCCGCTACCTCGTCGCGGGGGACCTCGAGCAGCAGCTCGTCGTGGACCTGGAGGAGGAGACGCGACCGGAAGCCCTCGGCTCGGAGCCTGCGGTCGACCCGGATCATGGCGATCTTCATGATGTCGGCGGCGGTCCCCTGGATCGGCATGTTGATCGCCATCCGCTCCCCCGCCCCGCGCAGCGACGGGTTCGTCGCGCGCAGCTCCGGGATCTCCCGCCTGCGGCCCAGCAGCGTCGTGACGTACCCCTGCTGGCGTGCCGTCTCCTTGATGTGGAGCATGTAGTAGCTGATCCCCGAGTACGTCGCGAAGTACCGGTCGATGAAGGCCTTCGCCTCCGCCCGCGGGATGTTCGCGCGGCTCGACAGCCCGAAATCGCTCATCCCGTAGGCGATCCCGAAGTTGACCATCTTGGCCATCGATCGCTCGTCGTGTGTGATGTCGGCCGGCTCCTTGTGGAGCACGAGCGCGGCCGTGTCGCGGTGGATGTCCGCGCCGGCCAGGAACGCCTCGCGGAGGTGCGCGTCGCCCGACACGTGGGCCAGGATCCGCAGCTCGATCTGGCTGTAGTCGGCAGCCACGAGCGTGACGTCCGGCGCCCCCGCCACGATCGCGCGCCGGATCCGCCGCCCGAGCGGCGTCCGGATCGGGATGTTCTGGAGGTTGGGGTCCGAGGACGACAGCCGCCCCGTCGCTGCCACGGCCTGGTGGAAGGTCGTGTGGAGCCGGCCGTCGGCGGCGAGGAGCTCGGGCAGCGCGGCGATGTACGTGCTGCGCAGCTTCGAGTAGAGGCGCCAGTCCAGCAGCTTCCCGACCGCAGGGTGGGCCGCCCGCAGCTCTTCCAGGACCGACGCGTCCGTGGAGAAGCCCGTCTTCGTGCGCTTCCCCTTGGGGAGGTTGAGCTCGTAGAAGAGGACCTGCTCCAGCTGCTTGGGGCTGCCCAGCGTGAACTCGTGGCCGACGTCTGCGTAGACCTCGGCCTCCAGGCGAGCGAGCTCGCCCGCGAACTCGACGTCGAGCAGCTCGAGCGCCGGGAGATCGATGGCGACGCCGGTCGCCTCCATCCGGGCGAGGATCGGGATGAGCGGCAGCTCCAGCTCCGCGAAGAGCCGGTCCAGCGACGACTCGGCGAGGGCAGCGGCGAGCGGCTCCCGGACCGCGAGCGCGGCGAGGGCCTCCAGGCCGGCACGTGACGACGGGGCGAGCCCGGCCGCCGCCGGCGGCAACACGAGGTCGAGCCGCTCCGCGACGACGTCCGCGATCGCCTGGCTCCGCAGCGACGCGTTGAGGAGATACGCCGCGATCTGCGTGTCGAACGCGACCGGGGTGGGCACGGCGCCCGGGTCCTCGGCGAGCCGCGCCACGAGGAGCGGCTTCGACTCGTGCGCGACGAGCGGCACCTCGGCCGCCTCGAGCGCGCGGCGAAGCGCGTCGGACGCCTCGGGACCGTCCGCAACCACGATCCGACCGTCCTCGCCAGCGACCGCCAGCGCCAGCGCGTGCCCCTTCCGCGGTCGCGGATCGTCGAGGATCACGGCGACGCCGACCGCCGAGCGCGCGGCGAGCCATCCCGCGAGGGCCGGGATCCCGTCGGCCGCCACCGCCTCGACCCGGTCTGGCTCGGCGATCAGCGCGGACAGGGCGGCGCGCAGATCGCCCGAGGGCAACGGTCCGGACTCGCGGCGTGGCTCGCCGGCGGTCGCCCCGATCTGGCCCACCGCGTCGAAGTCGAGCGCGAGCTGCAGGCCGTCGCCGCCCCCGGACCGCGGCGCCGCGGAGTTCCGGACGCCGCCCCGGCCGCCGAACTCCGGGCGCGCCACGGCGGATTTGCCGTCCAGCGCCGCTGTCTCGGGATTGTCGGCGGGCTCCGCGCTCGCCGATCCGGGGACCGTCGGACGCCTCGCGCTCGGCGTTCATCGCGGCGTCGGCCCGGGCGGCGGCCTCGCCGCGCAGCGGCGGCAGACGGTCGATGAGCGTCCGGAACTCGTACTCGCGGAAGAGCCGGACGACCTCCTCGCGATCGTAGTCGCCGAAGCGGGCCGCATCCAGGTCAAGGGCGACAGGCAGGTCCCGGTGGATCGTGACGAGCTCGCGGCTGGCGAGAACCCGGTCGTGGTGCTCGCGAAGCTTCTCGCGGAGCTTCTCCGGCGTGACCTCGTCCAGGTGGGCATACATCGTGTCGAGGTTGCCGAACTGGCTGATGAGCTTCGCCGCGGTCTTGTCCCCCACGCCCGGCACGCCGGGGATGTTGTCGGTCGAATTGCCCTTGAGCGCCTTGAAGTCGATCATCTGGCCTGCAACGAGGCCGTACCGCTCCTCGATCCGCGCCGGGTCGTAGATCACCGTCGCGTCGACGCCCATGCGGGTCGTCATGAGCCGCGTTCGGTCCGTGACGAGCTGGAGCATGTCCAGGTCGCCGGTGACGATCGTGGTCTCGAGGTCGCGCCCCTCGGCCTCGAGCGTGAGGGTGCCGATGACGTCGTCCGCTTCGAAGCCCGCCATCTCGAAGACCGGCAGGCGGAGCGCCGCGACCACCTCGCGCACCTTCGGGAACTGGGCGCGCAGGTCGTCCGGCATCGGTCGCCTGGTCGCCTTGTAGTCCGCGGACAACCCGTGACGGAAGGTCGGGGCCGGAAGGTCGAAGGCGATCGCGACGTAGTCCGGCCGCACGTCCTGGAAGCCGCGCAGGACGATGTTCGAGAACCCGAACACCGCGTTCACCAGCTCGCCCTTCGAGGTCGAGAGCGGCACGTTGATGAGCGCGAAGTAGCCGCGATAGATGAGCCCGTTGCCGTCGAGCAGCATCAGGCGTTCCATGGACGTCGGCATCCTCCCGTCGGCGCGGCCCGCGGGATGCGCCTGCGGCGACGCGGGGCGCCTCGGTCGAGTGTACCGGTCCGGGCGGCGACGGACCGGCGCCGGATGCCCGGCCCCGGTCGCCGGGACGAGGCGAACCGGCGAGGTGGGCGCCAGTCACTGCGTGACACGCACACGATCCGCATGGCACGCACACATCCGGCACACATCGCGCGCGCATCGTCCTGTTCATCGACCGGTCGCGTCCATGACCGGTCCACCAGAACAGTGGAGCAGCACATCATGCGCACGCGCTTCGGGCTCCTCGGCGGAGTCCTCGTCCTCATCCTGGGCGCCGGCATCGCCGCCCTTGCCTACCAGGCCGGCGTCAGCCAGGGAGCGGCTACGGCCGCGTCGGCCGGCTCGGTCGTCGTGGTCGGCGGCGGGCCATGGGGCTTCGGGATCTTCGGGATCCTGTTCGGCCTCTTCTTCCTCTTCATCCTTGCCCGGATCGTGATCGGCGTCACGTTCGGCGCCTTCGGTCGCGGCCGTGGGCACTGGGGCCACGGCGGCTTCGCGGGTCGCGGCCCCTGGATGGATGGCCCCGCGGGCGGCCCCGGCGCGGGCGGCCCCGGCGCGGGCGGACCACGCAGCCACTGGGGCGACCGTGAGGCGTTCGTCGCGGAGATGCACCGCCACCTGCACGAGCGCGATGCCGCTGCCGGGTCCGCGCCGCCCGCCGATCCCGGCGCGCCAGCAGCGGGCAGCCAAGCCGGCGCCTGACCTCCCTCGCCCGCACGGCCGTCGCCAGTTCCGCGGCCGACCGGGCGGGCGTATGCTCCGTCCCGGTCGGCCGTTTCCCGGCCGACCACATTCCTCGGCCGCCGCCCTTCGTGGACGGTCGCGCCGACCCGGAGTCCCCGGATGAAGACCATCCTCGTCGTCGATGACGAACCGAAGATCGCCGCGCTCGCCCGCGACTATCTCGAGCACGCCGGCTACACCGTCGTCGTGGCCGGTGACGGCCTCGCCACCCTGGCGCTCGTGCGGTCGCACCGGCCGGACCTGATCGTGCTGGACCTGGGCCTCCCGGGCCTCGACGGGCTCGACGTGGCACGTGCGGTGCGCCGCGACTCGGACGTGCCGATCCTCATGCTCACCGCGCGCACCGACGAGGCCGACCGCATCGCCGGACTTGAGCTGGGCGCCGACGACTACGTCACGAAGCCGTTCAGCCCGCGCGAGCTCGTCGCGCGGGTGCGCGCGATCCTCCGGCGGACCGAGCTTGCGGTGCTGCAGGCCGACGCGCCGGTCCGCGCCCTCGACGTGGAGCTCGATCCGACACGCATGCGTGCCTCGGTCGCGGGACGGCCGGTGGACCTGACCCTCACCGAGTTCACGCTCCTCGCGACGCTTGCCCGCCAGCCCGGTCGCGTCTTCACGCGGTCGCAGCTGCTCGACGCCATCCACGGCGTCGCCTTCGAGGCGTACGAGCGCGCGATCGACGGCCATGTGAAGAACCTGCGGCGGAAGCTCGAGCCCGATCCGGGACACCCGCGCTACCTGCAGACGGTCCACGGCGTCGGCTATCGGTTCGCGGATGCCTGAACCGGGCGGTCCGGGCGACACGCCACCCAGCGACGGGCCGCCCGACGAGCGGGCACGCGACGCAGAGCGGACGCCCGGGCCGCCGCAGCGCCCGGGATCCGGCGATCGACCGCAGGAGCGGCTGGGCTTCCGGCGGCGTCCACCGTGGTGGCCCGATGGCGAGCCGTGGCCGCCGCGCCATCCCGGCCGGGCATTCCGCGCCGGCGCCGGAGCGTGGGACGGCCCGGACCTTGCCGGCCGTCACTGGCCGCGCCGCCACCGCGGACGTTTCGGGTGCGTCGTTGCTGCCGTCGTCGTCTTCCTCGTGGGCATGGCGACCGTTGCGACCTGGATCCTGGCGGGCCTGCTGGGCCTGGCCGGCATCGGCGCGGGGTCATCGGGAGCGCCGGGGCAGGTCGTCCTTGCCGTGGCCGTCGGGGCGACCCTGCTGGTCCTGCTCGGCCGAGGCGCGCGGCGCGTTTCCACCCCGGTCGCGGACCTGTTGGCGGCGGCCGACCGTCTCGCGATCGGCGACTACGCGGTTCGCGTCCCGGAGCGAGGGCCGCGCGAGCTTCGAGCGGCGGCCCGTTCGCTCAACACCCTCGCGGAGCGCCTCGCGGCGACGGACGAGCGTCGCCGGGCACTGCTCGCCGACATCAGCCATGAGCTGCGAACCCCGCTGACGGTCGTCCGGGGCGGGCTCGAGGGCATGCTCGATGGGCTTCGCCCGCGCGACGACGCGCACCTCGCGGCGCTGCGGGACGAGACGCTCCTGATCGATCGGCTGATCGACGACCTTCGGACCGTCGCGCTCGCCCAGGCCGGTGCGCTGCCGCTCGACCTGGCGAACGTCGAGCCCGCGGAGCTCGTCGACGATGCGGTGGCCGCGATGACCGGTCCGGCGGAGACGGCGCGCGTGCAGCTTCGCGGGCGCCACGCGGACGGGCTGCCCAGCATGCTCGCGGACGCCGACCGCCTCGCGGAGGTGCTCCGCAACCTCATCGCGAACGCGCTGCGCCACACGCCCGAGGGAGGCACGGTCGATGTCGTGGCCTCGGCGCAGGACACCCGGACCGTCGCGTTTGCCGTGGTGGACTCGGGTGCGGGCCTCGCGCCGGGCGACGCGGAGCGGATCTTCGAGCGCTTCGAGCGATCGGCGGACTCGACCGGCAGCGGGCTGGGCCTCTCCATCGCGCGCGAGCTCGTCGCGGCGCACGGAGGCTCGATCGCGGCATCGAGCGACGGCCCGGGTCTGGGTACCACGGTCCGCTTCACGATCCCGGCCGGCCGCTGAGCTGACTGGCGTAAAGGGCGCCGCGCGGCACGGCGCCACGTGCACCGGGGAGCACGTCGCCGGCAGCACGAGCTCCGCAGCACGTGATCGGCGGCGCTCGTCGCCCGGAACCCCGCAGACCCCCCGAGCGTCCGATGGGCCGTGCTAGACTCGCGCCGCCTCGCCGCCCCCACGTTTCCGGGCGTCCGCGCCGGAAGGAGCCGCGCTCAGTTGGACGATCCTCGCCCGCGTTCGCCCGAGGACGTCTCCCGGGCCGGGGGCCCGGATGACGCGACCGCCCGACGGGACCAGGTCCTCGTGGAGCGTGCGCTCGAGGGAGACCTCGGTGCCTTCAACCAGCTCGTCGAGGCGTACCAGGACCTCTGCCACGCCCTGGTCGCCCGGATGGTCCCCGATCCCGACCAGGCGAGCGACGCCGTGCAGGAGGCGTTCTTCTCCGCGTACCGCAACCTGCGCTCGTACCACGGGCCGTCATTCCGCGGCTGGCTGACGCGCATCGCGATCAATGCCGCGATGGATCTCCAGCGGGCGAGGAAGCGTCGTCCCGTGACGCCCTACCCTGAGCTGGAGGACGAGAGCTGGCAACCGCCTGCCGGGCCTGACACGGACCCGGAGGCGCTCGCGGCCACCGGCGAGCGACAGCGCGTCCTCGTGGCGGCGATGGGCGCGATCGCCGCCGACCAGCGCGCGGCCATCGTCCTGTACGACGTGGAGGGCTACGACTATTCCGAGATCGCCGAGATGACGGGCGTCAGCCTCGGCACCGTGAAGTCCCGAATCCATCGCGGCCGGCTCGCCCTTCGCGAGCTCCTCTCCGACCGGATGGAACTCTTCCGCAGCTGAGGGCGTCACCGAGCCATGCACCGCGTTCCCGACCACTCCCCCGCCGCCGCGGCAGCCAAACACGCTGCCGTCATCGTGGCGTTCGACGCGGGTGACCTGGCGGGCCGCGCGCGGGATGCGGCCGCGACGCTCGCGGGCACATGTCCCGGGTGCGCATCCCTCCTCGCCGACCTCGCGCTGCTCCGGGTGGCCACTGCCGCCCTTCCCGCGCGACCGCGGACCCGGGACTACCGCCTGACGGATGCCGATGCGGCGCGTCTACGCCCTTCGCCATGGACGAGCCTCGTGCAGTGGCTGGCCTCGCCCCGCTCCGCGGTCCGTCCGCTCGCGGGCGGGCTGGCCACTCTCGGGATCGCGGGACTGCTCCTGACGACCACGCCCGGCTTCCTCGGAGGCTCCGCGACGTCGCTCACCACGACCGGCGCGCCGGCCGCTGCCCCGGTCGCTGCCGACGGCGCTGCCGGCGCTGTTGCCGGGAGCGCCCTGCCCGGTGCGGTCGCGGAAAGCCCGGTCGCCGCGGCGAGTGCCGCCTCGAGCGCCCTGCCCCTCACGCAGGTCCGGCCGAACGTCGCGGTCCCGGCCGGGCCGACCGCCTCTGAGGCGGCAGCTCCAAGCCCTGCCGCCGGCGCGCCCGCTGCCTCCCCCGGCGTGGCTGCAGTCCCTCCGCCGAGCCCGTTCGCCGCGGCGCTGCCGGCATCGAGCCCCGCGTCCGGCGCCGGGACGGTCACCGGTCCCGCAGGCGGTCCGATCGCGTCGGCAGGCTCCTCGGGCTTCTCCGCGAACAGCGGTCCGGCGACGGACTCGACGACCAAGGGAACGCCCCCCGAGGCGGCGCAGGGAGGCCGCACCGCCGCGCAGTCTGCAGCGGCACAGCCGGCTCAGCCGGACCGCACCGTGCCGGTCCTCCTGTCGCTTGTCCTCCTTGCAGGCGGGCTCGCCCTCCTCGTGGTCAATCGGGTCCTGCGAAGCCGCGCCTGATCAGGACAGGGGCCGGATTGCGCAGTCCGGCGCGCGATACGATGGCGGCCGCGCCGGAGTGGCGGAACTGGCAGACGCGACGGTCTCAAACACCGTTAGCCGCAAGGCTGTACGAGTTCAAATCTCGTCTCCGGCACCAACAACGGTGCTGAATCGGCGCTCAGGCGCGCTTCTCGAAGCGGGTGAGCCGGCGTTCCATTGCCACGGCACGGGCCGCAACGAGGTTCGGCTGCCGGCGACCACGGGGCTCTATCAGGTGCGCAGGTCCCGCTCGCCCCACGAAGCATCTCGGCGTGCGACCGGACGCCGTCACCGCCCGGCCCTGGACCTGGCCCGGCTCCGCACCGTGCGCTCCGCTCTCCTCGCGGGATGGGAGGCGCACCGGGCGACCGAGGGACGCCCCGCGCCGCCGGGTTGACTTCTGGCCCTCCGTGACTACCGTTCAGCCACATTCGGCCTCGGTCCGAAAAGGGGGGAACCGCGATGGGGACGATGGCGCGGGGTGCGCTTCTCGGGGTGGCCGTCATCGTTGCCGCGTGCAGCGGGACCGCTGCTTCGCCGACGAGTGGCGGAGGCGGTGCCACGACGGCGCCATCGGCCACGTCGGCGGCGTCCGTCGCGCCGGTCGGATCGCCGCCCGGGAGCGCCGCCGCATCGTCGGCCGCGGTCGCAGCCGGTTCCGATCCGTGCTCCCTGCTGACGCAGGCCGAGGTCAGCGCCGTCCTCGGCGTGTCGGTCGGCCCGGGCGGCCCCGCCGAAGGCGAATCGCATGGCTGCAGCTGGCTCTACCCACCGGGCGGTGTGCCCAAGGAGCAGGCCAACATCGACATCGAGTCGGGGACTCCGTTCTCAAGCCTCTGTGGGGTCCAATCGAATGCCGCGCTGGGGCTCACGATCGTCCAGGTCAGCGGCGTCGGCGACGGCGCCTGCTTCACGACCATGGCCGGACTGGGCGCGGGGACAAACCTGACGTTCGAGAAGGGTGGCCAGGCCTACTCCGTCTCGGTCATCCTCCCATTCGGCACACCCGACGCGGCGGTCGAGGCCGCCGACAAGACGCTCGCCCTGGACGCGGTCGCGAGACTCTGAACCATGGCGGGCGACGAGGACGCCGCCTCCGGGCCGCCGACTCCGCACCGGGCGCTCCGCACCCTCTTCGGAGGATGAGAGGCGCACCAAGGCGACCGGGCCGTTGCGGCGAAGGTCGTGCCCTGCAGGGGGCTCAGATCCTCTTGAGAATGAAGAGGCCGGCAAGAACGAGCACTGCGGCGAGGAGCACGAGTGCCACAGGCGGGAGCGCCGAGATGCGGGCTGCCGCATCCGAGATGAGATGCGAGATGCCAGCCCCGAGGTCGACCGAACCGCCCGACCCCGATCCGGTGGCCTTGGAGGCCTGACCGACAGCATTTCCGTACTCGAGCATGCGCGAATGATCGCATCCGGTGCAAGACTGCCGTTGATCCGTGCCAAGCCTCACCCGGCACAGCGATGGGAGGCGCACCGGGCGAGCGGACGCCGTCCGATGGTGCCGGACCGGTGCCTACGCGTCGGATCCGAATCCTTCCGGCCGTCCGCCACCCGGCCAGTGCGATCCCATCGTCCAGTCCCCGATCGCCCGACTCCGCCTCCCTCCAGTACCATGCCGCAGAACGCGCGAGCCGCCTCTCCGGGCGGGCGCCCAAACGCGTTCGAAGGGGGGGTCCGTGGTGCGTCGCACCTTCATCCTGGTCGCCGCGTGCGTGCTGCTCGTCGGATGCTCGTCGAGCGGGCCGGCACCGTCGGGAGCTGCGTCCGGCGGCGGCGGTCCCGCGGCATCGGACGCAGGCGCCGCGGCGGGCTCCGCGGCCGCGGGTGGCGGAGTGCCGGCGGGCAACCGGCCGAGCGGCGCCAAGGTCCGGATCGTCAACGCCTACACGCCCCTCAACGGCGACCCGGGTCCCATTGACGTCTACGCGGCACCATGGGCTGCGGACGGCGACACCCCGCTGCTGTCCGTTCCGTACGGGACGGTCAGCCCCTACTTCGATCCGACGGT
The DNA here is from genome assembly GCA_963850035.1 of uncultured Chloroflexia bacterium. Classification (GTDB taxonomy): domain Bacteria; phylum Chloroflexota; class Limnocylindria; order Limnocylindrales; family CSP1-4; genus CTSoil-043. The sequence goes on from CAWKJP010000005.1 coordinate 20,944, forward strand.
CTCCGACGACGCGGGCGACATGTTCCTCTCGATGTACTGGGCGGGCACGAAGGGCAATGGCAGCGAGCTGGTCTCGCAGACAGAGACGCTCAAGGGGGGCGAGGTCATCACGTTCATCGTCGCCACGGGCGATTCCACCCAGGATTCCGGGCGCCGGTTCGGCTCGATCCAGGCGTTCTTCCAGACCGCGAGCGGCGGGGACCTCGGTCAGTCCACCCCTGCCCCCGGCAAGTCGCTGCTCGTCGTCGACACGAACGGGACCGAGAACGTGATCGCGAAGCCGGACAGCGCGACCTGGTTTTTCAGCGCGGGAAGCGGCTGCACGAAGGGGATCAACGATGACGCGAACTCGCTGACGGGCGCGGGTCCAGGCGGCGGTGGAACCTATCAGCTCGACCCAGGCTCGTACACGGGCTCGATCCACGCCTACGCGAAGGACAATTCATCCATCCCCACCTGCGACAACCCAGCGCTGATCGGCAACCTCGCCATCAAGGCCATCGCCGGCCAGACCGCGATCCTGCTGATCTACGCGCCGAAGGACGGCGACCTGCGGTCCCTCTTCATCCCGCTCGACGGGTAGCGGGGCGGCGAACGGCCGACCCGCAGCACGCACGGGGCTATTTCGGGAACGCCCCGCCGAAGAGCCTGCCGAGTGGCCCCCCAATCCCGGGACAAACGGCCCTCTCCGACGGCCCCGGCAACCGGCGATCCTTGCGCCATCGCCTCTGCTGCCCTTCCCCCCAGGGCCGTAGAGGCGTCTTTCTTTGTCCGCCGGGCTCGCGGGAATGCCGCAGACGGCCTGCGCGATCCGGGCCGGGGCGCACACCCGGGCCACCGCCAGAGGATCCCCAGCGCGGCCGGTCGCGGTGCGAGCGCGCCGGTGTACGATCCGGCGCGCGATGGCCGGAGATCGGGCCACACCCCAGGAGGTTCCGATGAGCATCTTCCGCCGCCTCCTCGGGGGGTTCGCGGAGCCGGATCACGGCGCTCCAGCGCCGACAGACGCCGAGCCCGGTGCCACGGACCGTGCACTCTCCGCCGGATCGCGCGCCGCCACGCCGGCCGGCGCGTCCGCGCCGGACACCGCCACGGTTCGCCGGATCGTCTCGCAGCTCGAGGCCATGCCGCCGGACCGGGCGCGCTACCTCGCCGCCGCCTCCTATGTGCTCGCCCGCGTCGCGAACTCCGATCTCGTCATCAGCCCCGAGGAGACCGCGTTCATGGAGCGGACGCTGGTCGAGGAGAGCGGCGTCGGCGAGGCGGAGGCGGTCCTCGTGGTCGAAGCCGCGAAGCAGCAGGCGCGCCTGTTCGGCTCGACCGAGGACTACCTGGTCACGCGCGAGTTCAAGCAGATCTCGGACGCGGACCAGCGCCTCCGGCTCCTGCGGGCATGCTTCCTGGCCGCGGCCGCCGACAGCTCCATCTCGTCGGCGGAAAGCTCGACCCTCGACCAGATCGCCAGCGAGCTCGACATCGAGGCCGCCGCGCTCGGCGCGCTGCGGACCGAGTTCGGTGACCGCATGTCGGTGGTCCAGGCGATGCGGGCGGTTCGGGGCACGCCACCTATCGATCCCGGCCCGACGGGCGGTTGACGGTCGACCCCGCCCGTCAGGCCGACGCGCGGAGCGGATCGGGCTCGAGCTCGAGCTCGAGCGTGCAGATGTCAGGGCGGAGCCGCCGGCTGACCTCCGCGACGAGATCGGCGTCATAGGCGACGCCGGCCCGCAGCTCCATCGGGAGCGCGGCGCGCCCCTGGCCCTGCGGCAGGTGGACGGTGACGCGGGTCGCACCGGGACGCGAGCGCAGGAGATCCCGCACCGTCGCCATCGCGGCCTGCAGGACCTCGGGCGCGATGCCGGCGCCGAACCGGGCATGGAGCCGGCCCGCCGGGCCTGCCTCGACGGGCGCGGTGGGCTCGGCCGCGGAGGCAACCGCGCGCTCGCGCTCCTCCTCGGGTAGCGGCGGCGCCTCGTAATCGGGCGCGGCGGCCTCCAGGTCGGCCGGCTCGGATGACCCCGGAAGCGGGTCCGGCGGAAGGCTGTCGCCGGGGGGCATTCCGTGCCGGGCGAGGGCGGCCTCCCCGAGCGGGGCGTGCCCGTTGCCGCCCGATGGCTCGCGGGCGTTCCTGGGGCCGTCGCCATTCGCCGCCGCGCTCCGGGCGGCGCCGCCGCGACCCCGTCCGCGGGACGCCCGGTCCCCGGCTGCGACCTCGGCCGCGAAGGATGCCTCGCCGCGCGTGACGGCCGCGTCCCACTCCCAGGCCGCATCGGCGAGCAGCGAGACCTCCTCCCCGCGATGGTCGATCCGTCCGGCGACCAGGAGGATCACCCCCTCCTGCCAGGTCCCGGTCGTCTGCTCGTGGAGCCTCGGGAAGACGACGACCTCGATGGCTCCCTGCAGGTCCTCCATGGTGACGACGGCCATCGTCGCCTTCGCCTTCGTGATCACGGTCCGGCTCCCGGTCACGACGCCGCCGACCACGACGCGCTGCCCGTCGAGCGATTCGTCCTTCAGGTCGCTCGAGTACGCCGTGACGAAGTGCCCGATCCGCTCCGCGACCTCGCCGAGCGGATGGTCCGAGAGATACAGGCCGAGGAGCTCCTTCTCCCAGCGAAGGCGCTCGCGCGTCGGCACCGGCGGCGAGTCGGGCAGCGGCCGCTCCAGCGCGGCGGGCTCAGCGACGAGGTCGAAGAAGCTGATCTGGCCCGACGCCCGCTCCCGCTGGTCGGCCTGTGCGGTGGCCAGCGTGTCGTCGAGGGCATCGAGGAGCCGGCCGGGATGGCCGAACGCGCTGAGGGCGCCCACCTTGGCGAGGGATTCGAGCACCCGCTTGTTCACGAGCCGCAGGTCGATGCGATCGCAGAAGTCCGCGAAGGATCGGAACGGGCCGCCCGCCTCCCGCGCCGCGATCATCGATTCGATGGCGCCCTGGCCCACGTTCTTGACGGCCAGGAGCCCGAACCGGATCGACGGGCCCTCGACGGTGAACTCGAGGTGGCTGGCGTGGACGTCCGGCGGGAGGACCGAGATGCCCATGCGGCGGCACTCCGCGACCGCCGCCGAGACCTTCTCCCCGTTGTCGCGAAAGGCGGTCAGCACGCTCGTCATGTACTCGACCGTGTAGTTCGCCTTGAGGTAGGCCGTCTGGTACGCGACCAGGCCGTAGCACGTCGCATGGGCCTTGTTGAAGCCATAGCGCTCGAACGGCTGGAAGGCCGTGAAGACCGCGTCGATCGTCTCGGGACGGACGCCGCGCTCGGCAGCCTGCGTCACGAACTTGTCCTTGAGGGAGCGCAGGACCGAGGACTTCTTCTTGCGGATCGCGTACCCGAGCGTGTCCGCCTCCGGCCCGGTGAAGCCGGCGAGGCCGACCGCGGCGGACATGATGTCCTCCTGGTACACGAAGATCCCGAACGTCCGGTTGAGATACGGCTCCAGCAGCGGATGGAGATACGTGACCGGCTCGCGCCCGTGCTTGCGGGCGATGTAGTGCGGGATGTTGTCCATCGGGCCCGGGCGGTAGAGCGCGACCATCGCCGCGAGGTCGAAGACCGACGTCGGCTGGAGCTCGCGGACGTAGCGCCGCATCCCGGGCGACTCCAGCTGGAAGACGCCGGTGGTCTCTCCGGACGCGAGCAGCGCGAACGTCGTCGCGTCGTCGAGGGGGATGTGGTCCAGGTCGATCTCGACGCCGCGGTGCTGCCGGACGAGATCCACGGCCTGCCGCAGGATGGTCAGGTTCGAGAGGCCCAGGAAGTCGAACTTGAGGAGCCCCAGCGCCTCCACCCCGTGCATCTCGCACTGGGTCATCGTGGCGTCCGAGTTGGTGGCGCGCTGGAGCGGCATAAGCTCGGTCAGCGGCTCGCGGCTGATCACGACGCCGGCGGCATGGGTCGAGGCGTTGCGGGCGACGCCCTCCAGCTGCTTCGCGAAGTCGATGATCCTTCGGACGGGCGGCTCCGCCGCGTACATCTCGTGGAGCTGCGGGCTCAGCGTCAGCGCCTCGTCCAGCCGGATGCCCAGCTGGTTCGGGACCGCCTTCGCGATCCGGTCCACGTCCCCGTACCCGTGCCCGAGCACGCGGCCCGACGTCGCGGATCGCCGCGCGGGCCAGCATCGTCCCGAACGTGATGATCTGGGCGACGTGGTCGGCGCCGTACTTCTGGGTGACGTAGTTGATCACCTCCTCGCGGCGCCCGTCCTCGAAGTCGACGTCGATGTCCGGCATCGTCACGCGGTCGGGGTTGAGGAAGCGCTCGAACGGGAGCCCGTAATGGATCGGATCCACCGGCGTGATCCCCAGGGTGTAGGTCACGATCGAGCCCGGCGCGCTCCCCCGGCAGGTGGTCTGGATCCGCTGCTCGCGGGCGAAGCGGACGAAGTCGGCGACGATCAGGAAGTAGCCGGCGTAGCCCATCGAGACGATCGATCCCGAGCTCGTAATCCAGGCGTCGCCTGCAGCTCCGGCGTGACCACGCCGTAGCGCCGGGCCAGGCCTGCCTCGCACTCGTTGCGGAGCCAGCTCTCGGGCGTCTCGCCATCCGGCACCGGGAAATGCGGGATCCGCAGCTGGCCCAGGGGCAGCTCGAGGTCGACCATCTCGGCGATCCGACGGGGCGCCCGGATCGCGTCGCGCTGGTCCGGGAAGAGGGCCGCCATCTCCGCCGCCGACTTGAGGTAGAAGGCGTCGGTCTCGAACCGCATGCGGCCCGGCGTGTCGATGTTGCTGCCGGTGCCGACGCACAGGAGGACGTCATGCGCCTCCGACTGGGCGCGGTGCACGTAGTGGAGGTCGTTCGTGACCACGAGGGGCAGGCCGGCCTCCGGCGCGAGCCGGAGCAGCTGCTCGTTGAGCCGGCGCTGGAGCGGGATGCCGTGGTCCTGCAGCTCCAGGAAGAAGTTGCCGGGGCCGAGGATCTCGCCGTACTCGCCCGCCAGCCGTCGCGCCGACTCCCAGTCGTCGACCTCGAGCGCCTTCGGGATCTCGCCGCCGAGGCAGGCGGAGAGGCCGATCAGCCCCTCGCTGTACCGGGCGAGATGCTCGCGATCGATCCTGCGGCTTGTAGTAGTACCCATCGAGATGGGCGTCCGTGACGAGCCGGCACAGGTTGCGATAGCCCACGAGGTTCCTTCGCGAGCAGCACGAGATGGAAGGGCTGCGCGTCGGCCTTGCCTTCCTTGTCCCGCATGGAGCGGCGGGCGACGTACGTCTCGACGCCGATGATCGGCTTGATCCCCTTGGCCCGGGCGGCCTGGTAGAAGGCGACCGAGCCGTAGAGCGCGCCGTGATCGGTGAGGGCCAGCGAGTCGAACCCGAGCCGCTCGGCCTCGTCCACGAGGTCGCCGATCCGGCCGAGCCCGTCGAGGAGCGAGAACTCCGAGTGGACGTGGAGGTGCGTGAAATCGTTCGGGGCGAGGGTCGTCACGGGATGTCAATGGTAGCCGGGGGACGACCCGTGGTGGACGGGGCCGGATCGCGAGCGCGGGACCGAGCGGTCCGCGGCGCCGCCGGGGTCGTCGCAGGAACCTCCGATGGCGCTGCACAGGGCGCTACTCTTGGCCCGTGAACGAGCTCCCGGACGACACGGCGGCGCTTGACGACGGCGCGGCTGATGACCATCCGGCCGACGACCCCGGCGGCCGACGACCCGCGGCCGACGCATTCGACGAGGCGCTCGAAGCCGCGATCGCACGGCTTCCGGACGCGTACCGCGCCCAGCTCTCGACGGTCGCGATCGTCGTCGCCGACGAGGCCACGCCCGAGGAGCTCGCCCTGGTCGGAGCGCCGGGCCTCTACGGGCTCTACCGCGGCGTCCCGAGGACGGCGTTCGGCGTCGACAACGTCCCGATCCCCAGCGTGATCACCCTCTACCGCGGGCCCCTGGAGCGGCGCTGGCGCGGGCCGGCCGCGCTCGTTCACGGCGTCGAGGAGACGCTCCGCCACGAGCTCGCGCACCACCTGGGGATCTCCGACGCTCGCCTGGACGAGCTGCACGACGGCGGCTGAGCGTGGACGCGCGAATCCTGCTGGTCGAGGACGACCCGTCGATCCGGGAGATCACGGAGATCGGCCTCCGCGGGGCGGGCTTCAGCGTCATCTCGGCGGCCGACGGCCGCGAGGGGCTGGCGCGCTTCCGGGCGGACGGGCCCGACCTGGTGCTGCTCGACGTGATGCTCCCCGGCCTCGACGGCCTGGAGGTGGCCCGCGAGATCCGCCGCGACTCGACGGTCCCGATCGTCATGCTCACGGCGCGCGGGGACACGCTCGACGTCGTCGTCGGCCTGGAGGCCGGAGCGGACGACTACGTCCGCAAGCCGTTCGAGCTGCCCGAGCTCGTGGCGCGCGTCCGCGCGGCGCTTCGCCGGGGGCGCGGGGTGCCGGCGGAGGCGGAGCGGCTCCGGCTGGGGCCGCTCGCCATCGACCTCGCGGCCCGGACGGTCACCCGCGACGGCGCCCCAGTCCGGCTCACGCGGACCGAGTTCGACGTGCTCGCCGAGCTGGCGCGGCGGCCCGGCCAGGTCTTCACGCGCGAGGTCCTCCTCGAGCACGTCTGGGGCTATGACTTCCTGGGCGACTCGCGGCTGGTCGACGTGGCGGTGGGACGGCTCCGGGCGAAGGTGGAGCCCGATCCGGCGACGCCGACGCTCATCATCACGATCCGCGGCGTCGGCTATCGCGCGGGCGCCTGACGTGGCGGACTCCGGGCCCGTCGTCGATCGCGGCACGGGCGCTCGCGCGGGAACCGGGGGGCGCCAACGCCACGGCCGTCCGGCCATCCGGGGGCGAAGCCCGGGGATCCGCGCCCGAATTGCGATCACGGTCGTCACGCTCGTGGCGGCGACGGCGATCGTCCTCGGGGTAGGCGCGGTCGCGTTTGTCGACGCGTCGCTCCGTGACCAGCTGCGGGCCAGCGCGCTCCGCCAGGCGGACTACGACCTCGGGACCCTGATCCCGGCAGCGCTGACCGGCCCGATCGACCGGGCATCCCTGGGCGCCTCGGGCCTCCTCGAGACCTTCCGCCAGCGCGGCGACGTGGAGACGATCGTCGACTTCGCCGACGGGGACCCGGTGGTCTCCTCGTTCGACCTCTTGGGAGCGCTCGCCGGATTCCCGCCCGAGGTGCGCGCGATCGTCGACCGGGGCCAGATCGCCTATGCATGGACGTCCGTGGCGGGTCGCGCCTCCCTCGTCCTGGCCGGCCGGCCCACCGCGGCCGCGCCCGCCTTCTACTTCATCCATGACGCCAGCGACATCGACAGCGCCCTCGCGCAGCTGCGCCTCGTGCTGCTGGTCGGCTCCCTGGTCCTCGTCGGGGTTGCGCTGGCCACGGCGCGCACGGTCGCCCGGGGGATCCTTCGCCCGGTCGTCGCAGCCAGCCGTGCCGCGGGACAGATCGCCGACGGGCAGCTCGATGCACGCGTGGTCGCGACCTCGGTCGACGAGTTCGGCACCTGGGCCGCGGAGTTCAACCGCATGGCCGACACGCTGGAGGCCACGATCGAACGCCTGCGGTCCGCCGAGGCCCGCAACCGGCGGTTCGTCGCGGATGTCGCCCACGAGCTGCGGACACCCCTGACCGGGCTGGTCGCCGAGGCATCGCTCCTCCGGGGCGAGCTGGGCGGGCTTGGACCGGACGCCCGGCGCGCTGCCGAGCTCCTCGTCACCGATGTCGCGCGACTTCGGTCGCTGGTGGAGGACCTGCTCGAGGTGTCCCGTTTCGACGCGAGCGCCGAGCGGCTCGCCACGGAGCCCGTGGACCTCGGGCGGCGACTCACGGCCCTCGTGGCGGCGCGCCTTCCCTCGGCGACGCTCGAGCTGCCCGACGAGCCGTGCGTGATCGAGACGGACCCACGCCGCGTCGACCGGATCGTCGGGAACCTGCTCGACAACGCCCGGGTCCATGCCCCTGGCGCCCCCGTGCGCGTGTCGCTCGTGCGGGAAGCCGAAGTGGTGCGCATCGCGGTGGCGGATCGCGGGCCCGGCACCGAGGAGCCGGACGCGGACCTCGAACGGCTCTTCGAGCGCTTCGCGAAGGCCGACCCGGCGCGACCCGGCGGGAGCGGCCTGGGGCTCGCGATCGCGCGCGAGCACGCGGCGCTGCTCGGGGGCTCGCTTCGTGCCATGGCCGAGCCGGGTGGCGGCCTGCGGTTCGAGCTCCGCCTCCCTGTGACCGAATCGTTGCCTGCCGGCGATCCCGCGGCGATGGACCTCCGCGATCGTGAGGCCCGTTCGGAACCCGCACGGAGCCCACGTCGATGACCAGGACGTTCCCCAGGCGGCACGGCTACCCAACGCCGCGCCGCGCCATCGCGCTCACAGCCGCTGTCGCGTGCCTGCTCGCCGCGTGCAGCAGCCCGGTCGGCGTCGCAGGACCCGTTCCCACGCCGTCGACCTCCGCGCCGAGCGCCGCGCCCGCCGCCTCACCGATTGCCACGCCGTCCGCGTCGGTGGCGCCGACCACGGCCCCGTCCGCGTCTCCGGCCGCAACCACGGCGATCCGCGTCTACCTGTTCCAGCCCGATACGGCCGGAGGCGACGCCCACCTCGTCCCGGTCACGCGGACCGTGCCCGCCACCCGGGCGGTCGCGACCGCGGCCGTGCGCGAGCTGCTGTCCGGCCCGGCGCCCGACGAGACCGGGCTCCTCACCATGATCCCCGCGGGCTCACAGCTGCTCGGGATCACGATCGACGGGGGCGTTGCCACGGTGGACCTGACCGGGACCTTCGAGTCCGGCGGCGGAAGCGCCTCGATGCTCGGCCGGCTCGCCCAGCTGGTCTACACGGCGACCCAGTTCCCGACGGTCGACGCCGTCCGCCTGCGCCTCGACGGGAAGCCCGTCGACAGCATCGGGGGCGAGGGCGTCATCGTCGGCGCCGGCCTCGGCCGGATGGACGCCACGGGCAGCCTTCCCGCGATCTTCGTCGACGGGCCGACCTGGGGCGGCGTCTTCCCGACGCCGGGACGCGTCACCGGCCTCGCGAACGTGTTCGAGGCCCAGTTCACGGTCCAGGTCCTCGACGGCCAGGGACGCGTGCTCGCCGAGGCGCCCGTTCGGGCATCCTGCGGGACGGGCTGCTGGGGCACGTTCGACGTCACGATCCCCTACCGCGTCGCGTCGGCACAGCCGGGCACGCTCCGCGTCTTCGATGCGTCGCCGAAGGACGGATCGCCCGTCGACGTCCGCGACTACCCCGTCCAGCTGACGCCCGCGGGGTAGCTGCGCGCACCCGACGCGACGCGAGGCCCACTGCGCGGAGCGCGCGATGAGCGCACGACCCGAACCGACCGCTACGCGAACCCACCGCTACGCATAGCGCCCGCTGAGCGCGTCACGCGAAGCGCGCGCTAGGGATGCCCGATGAGCGTCACGCGAAGCGCGCGATCGCGTCGACCAGCAGGTCGATGAACCGGGGCCGGTCGATCTCGGTCCCCACCAGCACGTTCGGCGGCACGCCGCGCAGGTGGTGGAGGTCCACGACCGTCCGACCCCGGGTCAGCTCGCTCTCGGTCTCCACGTCGACCCGGTAGGGCGCCTCGGTCACGAGGCTCGGCGCGACGAGCCTGGCGACAGCGACGGCGTCGTGGATCGGCGAGCCGTCCCAGCCGTAGCGCTCACGGTGGAAGATCGCGAAGAAGCGCAGCAGGTCGGCGAAGACCCGGCCGGTCCTCGTCCCAAGCGCCTCGAGGCGCGGGATGTCCGCGTTCCGGAAGAGGGCGGCGTGGGTGACCTCCAGGGGTACCAGGGCGACGGGCCGACCGCAGTCGAACACGAGCGCGGCGGCCTCCGGGTCGGCCCAGATGTTGAACTCGGCCGAGGCGGTGAGGTTTCCCTCGCCGATCGCGCCGCCCATGATGCTGATCTCCGCGATCCGCGGAAGCAGCTCGGGCTGGGTGCCGACGAAGCGGGCGATGTTCGTCAGCGGGCCCGTCGCGACGAGCGTGACGGGGTCGGGCGATTCGCGGACCAGGCGGGCCAGGAGATCGACCGCCCCTTCCGGGACCGGGCCGACGGCCGCCTCCGGCAGCTCGGCGCCGTCGAGCCCTGACGCGCCGTGGACGTGGTCCGAGATGCGGATCGGCCGGACGAGCGGGCGGTCCGCGCCGGAGGCGACCGGGACGTCGGTCCGGCCCAGGAGCGTGAGGACGCGGAGCGCGTTGCGCGTGGTGTTCTCGACGCCGGAGTTGCCCGCCACGGTCGTGATGCCGAGCACGCGCAGCTCCGGGCGGGCCAGCGCGAGAAGGATCGCGAGGGCGTCGTCGTGACCCGGGTCGCAGTCGAGGATGACGGGACGTGGCGGCACTGCTGGAGGGTACTCATCCGCACGTCCTTCCGCGCGATGGGCGCGCACAAGGCGGGTCGCGACCCTATCCTTCAAGACGCAGACGTCGCGGGTCGACGCGTCTTGCCCGGCCATCGGGGTGTCGGTAGGATGCGGCTCAGCAGTCTGCTCGGTCGATCCGGGCGAGCGCACCCGAGGGGCCTCGCTCGGGGCCAAGTTTGCGCAAGGAGGAGTTCATGGCACCACGCATCAGTCGGCTCGGCCTGCTCGCTGCGACGCTCGCGATCGTCGCGTCGGCGTGCAGCGGCTCGGCCACGCCAACGCCCGCGGCGTCCGTCGCCGCCCCGTCTGCGGCCGCTTCGGCGGCCCCGTCGGTCGCGGCGAGCCCGTCGCCCGAGGCGAGCGCGTCCGCCGCTGCGAGCCCGTCCGCCGCCGCTTCCGGGTCGGCGCTCAAGATCGGCGTCGTCACCGACATCGGCACCCTGAACAACAAGGGCTACAACGAGTACAGCTACAAGGGCGCCGTCGATGCGGCAACAACGCTCGGCGCCGCGACGCCGCCCTCGATCGTCCCGAAGGACGCCTCCGAGTACAAGGCGGACATCCAGCAGTTCGTCGACCAGAAGTTCGACGTCATCGTCACCGTCGGCTTCAACCTCACGAATGACACCGTCGCGGCCGCCAAGGCGAACCCGACGATCCACTTCGTGGGCGTCGACCAGTCGCCGGTGTGCGTCGATCCGACGGGCGCCCCCGACGCGACGTTCGCCTGCAAGGGCGATGCGAAGACGCTCCTGCCGAACTACACCTCGCTCTACTTCGCCGAGGACCAGGCGGGGTATCTCGCCGGGATCGTCGCCGCGTACGCGAGCAAGGCCAACATCATCGGCGCCATCGGCGGCACCACGCTGTGCGCCCCGTGCGTCCGGTACATCCAGGGCTATGAGCTCGGCGCCAAGTCGGTCAAGCCCAGCATCGTCGTGAAGTCCTCGTACGTGACCCACGACTTCTCGGCCGCGGCGTTCAACGATCCGGCCGGCGGCAAGGTGTTCGCCAACACGTTCATCAAGAGCAACAAGGTCGACGTCCTCTTCCAGGTCGCCGGCAAGACCGGCAACGGCGTCCTCGAGGCCGCCTGCGCCGCCAACATCTACGGCGTCGGCGTCGACGTGGACCAGTGGGTCTCCCTGGGCGCGCCCGCCAACGCCTGCGTGATCACGAGCGCCGAGAAGCACGTCGAGTCCGCCGTGAACCAGGCGATCACGGAGATCGCCGCCAACAAGCTCGCCGCCGGTGACGTGCTCTTCAATGCCGCCAACGACGGGATCGGCGCCTCCCCGTTCCATGACAAGGCCAGCCTGTTCGGTCCCGAGGTCCAGGCTGCGCTCGACAAGGCCCTCGCCGCCATGAAGGCCGGGACGCTCCAGACCTGCCCGACCACCGGCTGCGGCGTCGCCAAGTAGCGACCGATCAGCCCCGCTGACAAGGCGGACCATTCCCGGACGGGCCGGCCGCACGCGGCCGGCCCGTCCGCGTATCTCCCACCCCTCAATCCGGGAGCCAGGCGCATGACGGACCAGGCGGACACGAAGCTGGCTCCTGCGCTCGAGATGCGTGGGATCACGAAACGCTACCCAGGGGTGGTCGCCAACAACAACATCAGCCTGGACGTCCATCCCGGCGAGATCCACGCCCTCCTCGGGGAGAACGGGGCGGGCAAGACCACGCTCATGAACGTCCTCTACGGCCTGGCCCAGCCGGACGAGGGCGAGATCCTGCTCGACGGCACCGCCGTCCGGATTGCCGGCCCCGCCGACGCGATCGCGCGCGGGATCAACATGGTCCACCAGCACTTCATGCTGGTCCCGGTGCTCAGCGTCGCCGACAACATCCTCCTGGGCGAGGAGACCATGGCCAACCGGGTCTTCCTTGACCGGAGGGAGGCCCACCGCCGGATCGTGGAGCTCGGTCGCCGGTTCGGCTTCGAGATCGACCCGGAAGCCAGGGTGGGCTCGCTCTCCGTCGGCTGGCAGCAGCGCGTGGAGATCCTCAAGGCGCTCTACCGGAACGCGCGAATCCTCGTCCTGGACGAGCCGACGGCCGTCCTGACGCCCCAGGAGACCGAGGAGATCTTCGCGGTCCTGCGGCGGCTGGCTGCCGAGGGCCACAGCATCGTCTTCATCAGCCACAAGCTCTACGAGGTCCTGGAGATCGCGGACCGGATCACGGTCATCCGGCGCGGCAAGGTCGTCGGCGAGCGGAGGCCTGCCGAGACCAACGAAGACGACCTGGCCGAGCTGATGGTCGGCCGGGAGGTCCAGCTGACCGTCGACCGCGGGATCTCCCATCCCGCCGGGCCGGTCCTGAGCATTGCCGGGCTCCAGGTGAAGGACGATCGCGGCAACCTCGCGGTCCGGGGCGTCGACCTGGAGGTGCGTGCGGGCGAGATCCTCGGAATCGCCGGGGTTGCCGGCAACGGGCAGGACGAGCTCGTCGAGGCGATCATCGGGCTCCGGCGTCCCGCCGCCGGCTCGGTGACCCTGGCCGGCGACGATGTCACCGGTCGGTCGCCGCGGGGCATGAACGAGGCGGCAGTCGCATATGTGCCCGCCGACCGCCATCGCTTCGGCCTGATCACGCCGTTCTCGCTCGCAGACAACCTCGTCCTCACCAGCTACTACCGGCGCCCATACGCTCACGGGCTCCTGCGCGACGGGGACGCCATCGCCCGCGACGCGGCAACCTCGATCGAGCGCTTCGACATCCGGACGCCGTCCGCATCGGTCACGGCCGGCACGCTCTCGGGCGGCAACCAGCAGAAGGCCGTCGTGGCGCGGGAGTTCGACCGAGACCTCAAGCTGCTCGTCCTCGACCAGCCGACCCGCGGCCTTGACGTAGGCAGCATCGAGTTCATCCATCGGCAGGTGATCGCCAAGCGCGACGCGGGCACGGCGGTCCTTCTCGTCTCGGCCGAGCTCGACGAGGTTCTCGAGATGTCCGACCGGATCGGCGTCATGTATGCCGGCAGGATCGTCGCCGTCGTCGATGGACGGACCGCCGACAAGAACAACGTCGGCCTTCTCATGGCCACCGGTGGCGCCGAGCGCCCGGCGGCGGCCGTCGGGGTCGCCTCATGAGCGCGTCCGCGGCTCCAGCCGGCGGGGGTGCGCGCCGACAGGGCAGCGCCATCTCGCGGCTCTGGTCGGTGGCGGCGGTCCCCGTCGTCGTAACCCTGCTGTCGGTGCTGCTCGGCGGCGTGATCATCGTCTTCTCCGAGCTGCTCGTCCCGGGCCACACATTCGATCTCGGGCTCCCCCTGGTGGCCTACTCGGCGCTCGTGAGCGGCGCATTCGGCAACCCGGATGCCGTCGTCTCCACGCTCGTCTACTCGACGCCGCTCGTCTTCGGCGGCCTGGCCGTCGGGTTCGGCTTCAAGGCCGGGCTGTTCAACATCGGCGCCCAGGGGCAGTTCCTCGTCGGGGCCCTGGGTGCGGTGATGGCGGGTGTCGCGCTCGCCGGCGCTCCGGCGCCGATCGCCATCTCGCTCTCGGTCCTCGCCGGGTTCGCCGCCGGTGGCATCTGGGGATTCGTCCCCGGGTTCCTCAAGGCGGTCTCGGGCGCGCACGAGGTGGTCAGCACGATCATGCTGAACTACGTGGCGGTCCAGCTCCTCGCCGCCCTCGTGAGCGGACCGCTCAAGGTTCCCCACTCACCGTCCCCGGTGACGTTCGACGTCGGCAACGCGGCCTTCCCGATCATCCTGGGGCGGTCCGGTCACCTCGGGATCGCGCTGGCGCTCGTCGCCGCCCTCTTCGTCTGGTGGCTGCTCTACCGGACCACCTGGGGCTTCGAGGTCCGAGCGGTCGGGGCGAACCCGGACGCGGCGCGCTACGCCGGCATGCGGCCCAAGCTCATCACGATCGCGACGATGACGTTCAGCGGCGCGCTCGCCGGACTTGCTGGCTCCTCCGTCCTCCTCGGCGTGACCCATTCGATGACGTCGAGCTTCGGCACGACCGTCGGGTTCGACTCGATCGCGGTCGCGTTGCTGGCGCGCTCGAACCCGCTCGTCATCCTCCCAGCGGCGCTCCTGTTCGGGGGCATGCGCGCGGGCGCCGGCCTCATGCAGATCAAGGCCCAGATCCCGGTGGAGCTCGTCGACGTCCTCCAGGCGACGATCCTGCTCTTCCTCGTCGCCAGCCCGGTCCTGCGCCGCGTCCTTCGGGCCGGCGGCCGGCGGGCGGCACCGACCGGCGTGGACATGGCGGCGGCGCCAGCCGGCGGAGAGGCGGCGGTGGTCTGATGGACATCACGCCGCTCATCAACGGGCTGTACGGCCTCCCCGTGCTGGGCCTCGTGTTCCAGGCGATCGGCTATCTCGTCGCGGTGATCCCGCCCAACTCCTCGAGCATCATGTCGCAGGCGACGCCGCTCGCCCTCGCCGCCCTGTGCGGCGTCATGTGCGAGCGCTCCGGCGTCGTCAACATCGGCATCGAGGGGACGATGCTCGCCAGCGCGTTCACCGCCTGGGTGGTGGGCGTCGCCGTCAACCCGATGTTCGGCAGCCCGGCCCCGAGCGACATCTTCGGGATCACGATCCCGCTGCTCATCTGCCTCGTCGCCGCGGTCGCGGTGGCGGTCGCGATCTCGGCCCTGCACGCCTGGCTGTCGATCTCGCTGCGGGCCGACCAGATCATCAGCGGGACGATCATCAACATCGCCGCCTTTGGCGTGACCGGTTATCTCGACCAGCTGATCTCGAAGTCGTCGCCCGCGGGCGCCGGCAGCTTCTCCGCCTTCACGCCGCCGGACGCGCTCGTCAACCTGCCCGTCGTGGGCTGGATCTTCGCGATGTTCCTCAACCAGGGTCCGATCGCGATGTCGGTCATCGTGCTGATGGTCGGCGCCCAGATCTGGCTCTTCCGCTCGCGCTGGGGCCTTCGCACCCGAGCGGTCGGCGAGCATCCGCGCGCGGCGGAGACGGTCGGGATCGACGTCATCCGGCTGCGGTACCGGAACGTCATGATCGGCGGGCTCTTCGCCGGCCTCGGCGGCGCGTTCCTGAGCATCGAGGCGACCAACTCGTTCCAGCTCGGGATGACGAACGGGCGCGGCTTCATCGCCCTCGCTGCGATGATCATGGGCCGCTGGACGCCGCTTGGCGCCTTCGCCTCGGCGCTGCTCTTCGCAACGTTCCTCCAGCTAGGGCAGCTCATCAACATCGCCCCGCCCGGCGGCGACCTGGGATCGATGATGAGCGCCGTTCCCGCGCAGCTCTTCGACGCGCTCCCCTACATCCTGACGATCGTGATCCTCGCCGGCGTGGTGGGCCGGAGCATCCCGCCGGCGGCGGACGGCCAGCCGTACGAGCGCGAATCCGCGACGTAGCCGCGTCCCCGCGTCCCCGCGTCCGACGTCCCGGCGGTGCCGGGCAGACACCAGGAGATCCAGCTCGTGAGCGTCCCTGTCACCCCGGCGGAGCTCGGCTACGAGCCCGCACGCCCGGCCTTCATCGCGGACCCGTATCCCGCCCTGGCCCGGCTCCGGGCCGAGCACCCGGTCATCCACGACCCGGCCACCGACCAGTGGCTGGTCTCGCGGTTCGCCGACGTCGGGGCGCTGCTGCGCGACAAGCGCCTGGGCCGTTCCTACGTGCACGTGGCCACGCACGAGGAGTTCGGGCGTACGCCGCCCCCGGAGTGGCAGGCGCCGTTCCACGACAGCCTCCGCGTCCAGCTCATCGACATGGAGCCGCCCGACCACACGCGGCTCCGGCGCCTCGTCTCCACCGCGTTCACCCCGAGCACCGTCGAGGGACTCCGCCCTCGCATCACGGAGCTCGTGGACGGCCTGGTCTCCGCCGCCCGCGACCGCGGGGAGTTCGACCTCCTCGCCGACGTCATCGAGCGGCTCCCCGTGGCCGTCATCGCGGAGCTGCTGGGGATCCCCGAGGAGGACCGGCCGCTCCTGCGCCCATGGTCCGCCGACATGACCCTCATGTTCGAGCTGACGCGCAGCGAGGACGACGAGCGCCGGGCGGTGCGGGCCACTGTCGAGTTCTCCGACTACGTCCGCCGGGTCGTCCGGGCGAGGCGCGCGTCGCCACGGGCGGACCTGCTCAGCCAGCTCGCCCTGGTCAGCGAGGCCGGCGACCGCCTCTCCGAGGACGAGCTGATCGCGACCGCGATCCTTCTCCTCAACGCCGGTCACGAGGCGTCCGTCAACGGCGCGGCGAACGCCTGGTGGACGCTCTTTCGGCATCCCGCTGCGCTCGCCGCGCTGCGGGCCGAGCCCGGCCTGGTGCCCACCGCAGTCGAGGAGCTGCTCCGCTACGACACGCCGGCGCCGATGTTCGAGCGCTGGGTGCTCGAGGAGATCGAGATCCACGGGATCACGATTCCGCGCGGACAGGAGCTGGCGCTCCTCTTCGCCTCCGCGAACCGGGACGCGGACGCGTTCGCGAACGCGGACGGCCTGGTCCTCGACCGCAGCCCGAACCGCCACCTCTCGTTCGGGACGGGGATCCACTACTGCCTCGGGGCACCGCTCGCGCGTCTCGAGCTCGCGATTCTGTTCCGCGCCATCCTCGAGCGGATGCCAACCCTCGAGCTCGTGGCGGAGCCGGCATGGAAGCCGCGCTTCGTCCTGCGCGGGCTCCGGGAGCTCCGCGTGCGCGTCAGCTGAGCGGGTAACGCCCGTCCAGCATCGCCGCATCCACCATCGCGAGGACGTTCTCCGCCGGTACCTCGTCCATGATCGTGTGGACCGCGGCAAGCAGGTACCCGCCGCCTGGCGCGAGGGTCCCGATGACCCGGCGCACCTCCTGGCGGACGTCGGCCGGGCTGCCGTAGGGCAGGACGCGCTTCGTGTCGATCGCGCCGCAGAAGCTCAGGTGTGCGCCGTGCCGGCGCTTGAGCGCCGCGATGTCGGACATCCGGCCCGACGACGTCTGGATCGGATTCAGGATGTCCACCCCGATCTCGACCAGGTCGTCGACGAGGTCGGTCACGTCGCCGTCCGTGTGGAAGAAGATCCGCGCCTTCGTGCGAGCCCGGATGAACGCGATGTACTCCGCGTGGATCGGCTTGAGGATCCGGCGGTACATCGCGGGCGACATGAGGAGCGATTCCTCCGTGCCCAGGTCGTCGCCGATCTTGACGATGTCGACGTCGTCGCCCAGGGCGTCGAGGAAGTGGCCCATGAGCCGCGTGCAGCAGGCCGCGATGCGCCGCAGGAGCGCCTCCGCGAACTCCGGGTTGAGCGCGAGGTTCGCGAGGAACGTCTCCATGCCCTGCATGGCGAACGCGCGCTCCAGCGGGAAGAGGAGCCACGGGGTCGCCATGATCGCGTACCGGTCCTCTGTTGCCAGCCGGGCCGCCTCCGTGCGCACGTGCGCGATGCGCGACGGGTCGTCCATGTCCGGCCACGGGTACGCTTCGATCGCGTCGAGCGTCTCCGCCTCGCTGAGCGGATGGATGCCCGGGTACCAGTGCCCCTCGTCGACCTCCACCTGGCCGCTGCCCCAGTCGTCGATGCAGGGCGCGTGGAGGGGCCGGTCCCGGTTGCGTCGCTGGGTCGCCGACGGGATCGCATCGAAGACGGGCCGGACGTCGGTGCCGAGCCGCTCCAGGATCGCCTCGGTCGGGAGGGCCGTGCCCAGCTCGGGCCAGTCATAGATGTACCGGTCGCCCGGATCGAGCCCGAGCAGGCTCGCGACCCCCCGGTAGGGACGCGCCTTGATGCCCGTGGCGTTGCTCACCCCGACCATGATGGGAACGCGGTCCGGCTCGCGATGATCGAGGGCCGTGCGGACGCGGTCGCGGGGTGTCAGGGACACGCGGGTGCTCCTCCGGTTCGAACGTGGGTGGCGCCAGTATGGCGTGCGCCGACGGCGCGTCGCGCACCCGCCGGGCTGCCGGGGGCCACGGCGCCCGCCGGCGACCTTCCGGCTGCCCGTGGCATGATCCGCCGCATGGACGCAGCCGAGCGATCGCGCCTCGCCGGCATCCTCGACCTCCAGGAGGGCCGGGGCGACGTGCCGCTCCTCGACGACGCGGCGATCCGCGACCTCCTCCGGTCCGCCCGCCGGATCGCGGTGATCGGGGCGTCGGACCGGCCCGGCCGGCCCTCGGGCGAGGTGTTCGCCGCGCTTCTCCGCGCCGGCTACGACGCCGTGCCGGTGACGCCGCGCTTCGAGACGGTCCACGGCCGGACGGCGTACCCCGACCTCCTCGCGGCGGTTGCCGCCACGGGCCGCTTCGAGATCGTCGACGTCTTCCGCCGTGCCGAGGACTGTCCGGCCCATGCGCACGAGGCAGTCGCCACGGGAGCGGGTGTCCTCTGGCTCCAGCTCGGCATCGTCAGCTGGGAGGCCGCGGCGATCGCGCGCGCCGGCGGTCTCGATGTCGTCATGGACCGCTGCATCTCGGTGGAGCGACACCGCCTCCTGCGCTGAGCGGCACGCGGGACGCGGGACCCGGGACGCGGGACGCCGCACGGGGATGCGCCGCCGGCGGCTGCGGGCTGTGGCCGCGAGCTGCGGCCGCGCGGGCTGTGGCTGCGAGCTGCGGCCGCGAGCTGCGGCCGCGAGCGGCGGAACGGACCCCGACGGCCTCACCGGTGTACGGGCCTGTTCTCCGCGGTGCCATGCCGCGGACCTACCGGAGGACGAAGCCGATGACCGCGAGGACCACGCCTGCCGCCGCCACCAGGAGCGCCTCGCGGACGCGTGCGCGCAGGATCGTCTTCATCACGTCGGCCCCGGTCGTGTCGCCGACCGCAGGTGCCGGTCCGCCACGCCACGCGCGGTAGCGCTCCGCATTGGCCTCCTGGGCACGCAGCGCCTGGTAGCGTCCCCACGGCGCTCGCGCCCGCGACAGGCCCAGGGCGACGAGCGCTGCGCCCCCGACGATGAGGACAATCGCGAGCGAGCTCATCCGGGCTCCCCTGCCCCGCCACCGAGTCGCTTCCGGATGGCGGCCTGGACGAGCGCCGCGTTCGCCTGGCCCCGCGACGCCTTCATCACCTGGCCGACGATGAAGCCCGCGGCCTGCGCCTTCCCCGCCCGGTAGTCGGCCACGGCCGCCGGGTTCGCTGCCAGGACGTCCTCCAGGATGGCCTCGAGAGCGCCCGCATCCGAGATCTGGGCGAAGCCGTGCTCGGCGATCAGCTCGGACGCGGACCGGCCGGTTGCGACGTTGAGCGCCACGACCTCCTTCGCGTTCGGACGCGAGAGGCGGCCGGCCAGGACCTCGCGCACCACGTGGACGAGCGACGCCGCGTCGGCCCGGCCGACCAGGCCCGCCGGCGTCCGTTCGGGGTGCTCCTTGGCGGCCCGGCCGTAGTCGCCGCTCACGAAGTTCGCGAGCTCTTTCGGGGGGAGGTCCGGGCCCTCGCCTCGGAGCGCCTCGAAGGCCGCGCTCATCGTCTCGTCCGCGACGATCACAGCTGCGTCGTACGGCGAGAGGCCCAGCTCGTCGCGGTAGCGAGCGCGCCTGCCTGCCGGCAGCTCCGGGAGGGAGGCCCGGATCCTGGAGAGCCACGCCGCGTCGAGGTGGAGCGGTGGCAGGTCCGGCTCCGGGAAGTAGCGGTAGTCCTCC
This sequence comes from uncultured Chloroflexia bacterium, assembly GCA_963850035.1. Classification (GTDB taxonomy): domain Bacteria; phylum Chloroflexota; class Limnocylindria; order Limnocylindrales; family CSP1-4; genus CTSoil-043. Next base: position 40,828 of record CAWKJP010000005.1, read on the forward strand.
GAATCCTCCTTCACGCGCATCACGTACGTCGCGCCCTTCACGTCGTCCCAGCCCCGCGTCTCCTGGCGCAGCGTCTCGCCGGCGTCGAGCGCCGCCGCCTGGCGCCCGATCTCGTGGGCGACTGCGCGCTCGACCGCGCGGAACGAGTTCATGTTCTTGACCTCGGTCCGGGTGCCGAACGGCTCCGTGCCGCGGCGCCGCAGCGAGACGTTCGCCTCGACGCGCATCTGGCCGTTCTCCATCTCCGCGTCGGAGACGTCGATCGCGCGGAGCAGGAGCCGCAGCTCCTCCGCGTACCGGCGAGCCTGCTCAGCGGTCCGCACGTCGGGCTCGGTGACGATCTCCATGAGCGGCACGCTCGACCGGTTGAAGTCCACGAGGCTCACACGGCCGCCGTCCGGGCCGGCCGCGTGGACGAGCTTGGCCGTGTCCTCCTCGAGATGGGCGCGCCGGATCCCGATCGTGATGGGTCCCCCGGACGTGTCGAAGGTGAGCGAGCCGTTTGCCGCGAGCGGGAGGTCGAACTGGCTGATCTGGTAGCCCTTCGGGAGGTCGGGATAGAAGTAGTTCTTGCGGTCCCAGCGGGTCGTGGCGGGCGCGCCGGCGCCGATCGCGGCCCCGGTCGCCAGGACGTGCTCCACGGCTCGGCGGTTGATGGTCGGCAGCGTCCCCGGCAGGCCCAGGCAGACGGGGCACGTGTGCGTGTTGGGCGCAGCGTCCGGGCGCGGGACCGCGCAGGCACAGAACATCTTGCTCGCGGTCCGGACCTGGCAGTGGACCTCGATCCCGATCACGGCCTCCCAGCGGTCGAGCGCAGCGGCGGGAAGCGGAGCGGCTTCAGTCATGCGAGCGTCGCGGCCTCGCGGCCGAGGGCGTCAGAGGTCGGGCCGGGCATGGCGTGCAGTGTCGCATACGGGCCCCGGGCGGCGCGCCTCCGGACGCCCGGGAGGATCGTCGGCCTATGCCAGGAGCCCGTGGCCGCGCGGATGCAGGCCGGCAATCTCGATGGGCAACCGGCCGACAAACGGCGCCTCACCCAGCAGCGCGGCCGCCAGCGCCTCCATCGACGGCGGCAGGATGCCGTAGCTGCAGACATGGGTTCGGGCGGACGGGTAGGCAAGCAGGTCCCACGGGGTGCGCAGCGCGATGGTGACGGTGGGCCTGCCGGCCGCCAGGACCGCGGCGGCCATGAGCGCCTGTGCCGGCTGGAGGTGCGCCGAGAACGTCCCCACGACGACGAGGTCGAAACCCGCGAGCCGCTCGCCGAGGGCGGCGATGTCGGCCGCGCCCGGCGCCGCCGGAAGGAGGACCTCCTCGACGCCCGGGAGCCGGCGCCGGAGCGCTGACGCCAGCGTCGGCGGCACCGTCGACGACGTATCGGCCGGCGTCAGGTCCGCGGGAATCGACTGGACGACCGCAATCCGCGCGCCGGCGGCCGGCTTCAGCGGCAACAGCCGGTCGTCGTTGCGGACGAGGGTCATCGAACGCTGGGCCAGCTCGGCGGCGAGTGCCTGATGCTCGTCGCACCCGACGACGTCGAGCGGCGGCTGCTCGTCGCGTCCCAGCCAGCGGCGCAGGTCGTCCAGCCGGCAATTCGCGGCCGCGTCGTCATCGGCATCGATCAGCCCTCGCCGCTGTGCCTGGGCGAGGCCTTCAACGAGCCGTTGCAGGGCTCGCTCGTCCGCGGTTCCGAGCAGCACGTCCTCGCCGGCACGAAGCGCGGCGATGGCATCGACGATCTGCGCCGATCCCTGGGCCAGGGCGTGCATGTCCAGGGCATCGGTGACGGTCACGCCACCGAAATGCAGCTGCCCCCGCAGCAGGTCGCGTAGAACCGCGGCCGACAGGCTCGTCGGCAGATCGTCGCTCCGTCCGGGGAGCGCGAAGTGGCCGGTCATGACCATCCGCGCGCCCGCTTCCAGCGCCGCACGGAACGGGACCAGCTCCCGTTCGGCCAGCTCGGCGCTGGTCCGGGGCACCAGCGGCAGCCCGTGATGCGGATCCGCTGCGGTGTCGCCGGCACCCGGGAAATGCTTGGCTGTCGCGGCCACGCCCTGGCCCTGGAGGCCGCGGACGGTCGCCGCCGCGAGCCGTCCGACGGCCGCTGGATCGTCGCCGAAGCTGCGGATTCCGAGCGCCGGGTTTGCCGGGTTGTTGGCCACGTCACAGACCGGCGCGTAGTTCACATTGACGCCAAGGGCTCGCAGCTCCCGCGCCGTCGCGGCACCAACGCGCTCGGCGAGATCGTCGTCGCGGGTCGCGCCGAGTGCCATCGCACCCGCGAACTGGGTCGTCCCGTCACCGAGGCCGACCAGCTGGCCGCCCTCCTGGTCGGCGGCGACCAGCAACGGTGGCGCTCCGGCCGGCCGTGCGTTCTGGATGGCGGCGGTGAGCCTGCAAATCTGCGGCGGATCGCCGATGTTGTGGACGCGGAACAGCGTCACGCCGGCGACGCCCTGGTCCCTGATTCGCCTCGCCGCCGATCGCGGCAGCTCGGTACCGGCGAACGCGATCATGAGCCGCGCGAGCGTCATGATTTGACGGAGCCGGCCAGGATCCCCCGCACGAATGAACGCTGGAGCAGCAGGAAGACGACCAGCGGCACGACCATCGTGATGAAGGCTCCGGCGGTAAGGAGATGCCACGACCCGCCGCGGCTCCCGATCAGCTGGAAGAGGGCGGTCGGCAGCACGCGAACCTCGCCACCGGGCCCGAGAAACACCAGCGCGACGAGCAGGTCGTTCCAGACCCACAGAAACTGGAAGATCGCGAACGCTCCGAGCGCCGGCACGGACAGTGGCAGGACGATCCGGACGAAGGCCTGCAGGTGTGACGCACCGTCGATGGCAGCCGACTCGAACAGGTCGCGCGGCAGCTGCGAGATGAAGTTGTAGAGCAGGAAGACCGCGAGGGGCAGGCCGAATCCCGTGTGGGCCAGCCAGATGCCGAGGAACGAGCCGTACAGGTTTCCTGCGCTGTAGATCTGCAGGATCGGGATCAGTGACATCTGGATCGGCACGACGAGCAGCCCGACGACGATGGTGAAGAGGATCCCCCGCCCGCGGAAGGGGACCCACGCGAACGCGTAGGCCGCAAACGCGGCGATGGTGATCGGGATGACCGTCGATGGGAGGGTCACGATCATGCTGTTGATGAACGCGTTGCCCATGCCGTCGCTCGAGAGGACCGTCTGGTAGTTCGCAAGCGTCCACTGGTTGGGGGCGAACGGGTTGAGCAGCGCGGTCCACCACCCGGACGTCGTGATGTTCGCCGGGTTGCGCACCGAGGTGACGAGCAGGCCGAGGGTCGGCAGCGTCCAGATCGCGCAGATGGCGAGGACCGTCAGGCGCAGCGGCAGGCTGCGCAGGAAGGGAGGCCGCCAGGCGCTGACGCGCATGACCCGTCTGCTCACGATCGGCTGGGCGGGCGCAGTCATGATCCCCTCTGCTGTCGTCGGAAGTTGCTCAGGTTGATGTACATCACGGGCAGCACGCCAACGAAGAGCAGGGTCGCGAGCGCGGCGCCGCGGCCGTCGTCGAAGAACTGGAAGATCTCGTGGAACATGCGGTTGGCCACGACGTCGTCATTGAAGCGGCCGCCGGTCGTCACGTAGACGATGTCGAAGATCTTGATCGTGACGATGGCGATGGTCGTCGAGACCGTGATGATCGAGCCGCGGATCATCGGCACGATCACCAGGCGGAAGACCTGGCGCTCGGAGGCGCCGTCGAGCCGGGCCGCCTCGATGACCTCGCCCGACACTCCCTTGATGGATGCCGACAGGACGACCATCGCGAAACCGGTCTGGAGCCAGACCATGATCACGATCTCGGCGAAGACGTTGATCGGGCTGGTCGTCAGCCACGGGATCGGGTCACCACCGAAGCCGACCACGATCGCGTTCAGAAGTCCGATCTGCGGCTGGCCGGCGGGCTGCCAGGCGTAGACGAAGCCCCAGATGACGGATGCGCCGACGAGCGAGATCGCCAGTGGCAGGAAGACGATGGTCTTGGCCAGCAATTCGCGTCGGATGCGATCGAATAGCCCGGCGAAGACGAGCCCCAGCAGCACGCTGGCGCCGGTACCGAGGATCAGCCAGATGAGGTTGTTGCGCAGGATCGTGATGAATTCGGGATCCGTCATCACGGCGTAGTTCCGGAGCGTGAACTGGCCGTGGTCGTCCACGAAGCTGCGCAGGATCGTCCCTGCCGCGGGGTAGACGAGGAAGACCGCCAGGAGCGCGAGGGCGGGGCCGACGAAGACCCACGGCAGGATCCGGTCGCGCCACTGTGGCCGCAGGAGGCTGACCAGCGAGCCCACGCCGATGAACAGCAGCCAGATGCCGCCGACGCCCACCGCGAGGGCGATCGCGGCCAGGAGGATCTTGGCGATCACCTGATCGCCCGAGCCGTTGCGCAGGGCTGTCGCGCCCGCGCTGTTGCCCAGCAGGTCGTAGAACGTGGCAAGGACGTGCGGCCCGCCCTGCCGGTCGAGCAGGACCAGGATGCCGGCGCCGCACAGCGCCAGGCCGATCAGGCCGGCAATCGGTAGGAGAAATCGCGACGGTCCGGGATTCTCGGTGCGCGCTACCGCCATATCCGCTCCTGCAGAACGAGCTGCGGGGCGCCCACCGTGAGGTGAGGCGCCCCGCAAACCATCAGGACGCTACTGGGTGGGCCAGCTGTCGTCGATGGCCTTCAGAACAGCATCGGTGTTCTTGCCACCGTTGTTGACCCATTGAACCGCCTGGGTCCAGAAGGTCCCGGCCCCCACCTTGCCCGGCATGAGGTCGGAAGCGTCGAAGCCAACTCCGGAGGCGGTGTTCACGATCTCCGAAGCGACCTTGAGCTTGTAGGAGCCGGCATACCAGTCGGCCGGGGTGGTCGAGTTGGCCGAGATTGCACTGCCTGCGCGGATCCAGTTCTGGATGCCCGCCGGCGTGGCAAGGAACTCGGCAACTGCGCGGACTTCGGGCCTGTCGACAAGCACCATGAGCGTGTCAGCCGAGCCCTCGGCATTCTTCTGGGCCGGGTCGATCGTCGGGAACGGGAAGATCCCGACGTCAGTCCCGAGGACGTACTTCGACGGCTGTCCGCTGGCCCGCTGATCCGGGAAGAAGTCCGGGCCGTACCAGGTCGGGATCTTCTGCATCCAGCACTTCGGAGCTGCCAGGTCGTTGTTGAACATCGGATCCATCACCACCTTCTGGTCGGTGTTGACGATCGCGGTGTTGCCGCCGAAGACGTAGTTGGGCGTGAAGAAGATCTTGCCAACGTAGTTGTCAAAGGCAGCCTTGATGCCCGGGTCCTCGAAGGTGACCTTGTGGTTGATCCACTGGTTGTAGTAATCGAGGCCCTTGGTCTTGAGGACCACTTCCTCGACCCAGTCGGTGATCTGCCAGCCGGTCGCGTCGCCGGGGCCGCCCGCGCTGACGCACCACGGGTTGGAGCCATCGGCGACGATCTTGTCGGAAAGTGCGATGAGCTGGTCCCACGTCGTGGGGACCTGGTACCCCTTTGCCGCGAATGCCTTGATCGGGTACCAGATGGTCGACTTCACATCGGCCTTGTACGGAATGCCCCAGATGTGCGCACCCTGGGTGACCAGGCCGATCGTGGCCGGATGCTCGGTGCTGAGTTTCTTGGAGTCCATGAACGTCGCGACGTCGATGACCTTGCCTGCTGCGGCGTAGGCCAGGACGGGCGTGGGCTGAGCGAGCATCGCCAGGTCGGGCGGGCTTCCACCCTCGATGCGCGTCTTGAGCACGGTCTCGTGGCTCGAGCCGATGCTGTCGATCTGGATCTGGATGCCGGTCGCCTTCGCGAAGTCGGCGACCGAGGCGGCGAAGTTGGTGCCCTCACCGCCGACCCACTGGGTCTGGATCGAAACGGTCTTGCCCTTGAACGGCTGGTCTGCGCCGAGCGCCTTGTCCAGCTCGGTGTAGCCCGTCGGGGTCGTCGGCACCGCCGGCGCGACCGAAGCCGCAGCGCTCGGTGCGGCCGATGCGCTCGCCGCGGCCGAAGCCGCTGCGCTCGCTGCAGCCGAAGCCGCTGGTGCGCTCGCCGCGGCGGACGCGGCTGGTGACGGTGTTGCGCTCGAGCCGCATGCGCTGACCAGCAATGCGACGACGGCCGCCAGAGCGGACGTTGTCTGTAGCCTCTTGGCCATGAACTTCTCCTCCGAAAACTGCCAGGACTGTGTGACGCGCAGGTCCGCTGGATCCGAGATGATTATCCGACTCCAGGAGGGCCGCCGTCGAGGTTATCGTTCGCCCACCCCCTCTCGCTCAGGCGGGCCGATGCGTTGGCGATTTCCACGTGCGTGGGCGCGATGAGGGCCGATCAGGGGCGTCGCACACCTCCCACCGTCGACTGACGGATGACGAGCTCCGTGGGCAGAATCACTCGGCGCGGGGGCCCGTCACGATCCGCGATGAGCTGGAACAACGTGCGCGCAGCCTCAGCGCCCTGCTCGCGAACGCCCTGGCGGACGGTCGTCAGCGGAGGATCGAGGCGGGCGGCGAACTCGAGATCGTCGAAGCCTGCGAGGGCAACGTCGTCGGGGACCCGGAGGCCGCGGGCACGGATGGTCCCGAGGGCGCCCATGGCCATGGCGTCGTTGGCGCAGAAGATGGCGTCGCAGCCGCGGTCGAGCAGGACCTGCGCACCGGCGACTCCGGACGCCTCGTTGAAGTCGCCGTCCACCATGAGCCCGGAGGTGTGCAACCCTGCCCGCTCCATCGCCCGCTCGTAGCCGGCGATGCGGTCCTCGGCGGCGACGGTTCCCCGCATCCCGGTGATGTGGCCAATTCGGGCGCGCCCGATCTGGACCAGGTGCGAGGTCACGCTGTCGGCGGCATGGACGTGGTCCACGTCGACGTAGCTGGCAGTGCGGTCGAGGCGCCGGTGGCCGACGAGCACGGTCGGGAGGTGTGATGCCAGCAGCCCGTCGACCAGCGGGTCCTCGCGATAGTGGGCCGTGACGATGACCCCGTCCACCAGGCCCATCGACAGGATGTTGTCGAGGGTCTCCTCCTTGGTGCGGTTTCCCAGCCAGAGCATCATCCCGGCGGCGAGGTCCACGAACTCGTCGCTCATGCCCTGCAGCAGCTGACCGAAGTAGGCGTCGCGGAAGAGGCGGTGCGGGTCGATGTGCATCACGACGCCGACGACGCCCGACCGGCCCGATGCGAGCGACCGGGCGGCGAGGTTGGGCCGATAGCCCGTCTCCGCGAGCATGTGCTCCACGCGGCGACGGGTCTTCTCGGAGACGGAGCCGCCGTTGATGACGCGCGAGACGGTCGCCCGCGACACGCCGCTGAGTCGTGCCAGCTCGTCAATGTTCGGTGACACCAGGGTGTTGGCCCTCGTGGGATTGGAAGCGCTCCCAGAAAGTACCGAGCCGCAACCGCAATGTCAAGTCGATGCTGTACCATTCGCGGCGATGCGAGCCGCTCGCGTCACCAGATCGACATGAACGCGCTTCCAATCGCCGAGGAGCAGCGGTGGAATCTCGATCCTTCCCAGCCGACTTCACGTGGGGCGCCGCGACGGCCTCCTACCAGATCGAAGGGGCCGTTCACGCTGAGGGCCGCGGGGAGTCGATCTGGGACCGCTTCTCCCACACGCCGGGCCGCGTCCTGAACGGGGACACCGGTGACGTCGCCTGTGACCACTACCACCGCATGCGCGACGACGTGGCGCTGATCGCCGGGCTCGGCCTCAATGCCTACCGCTTCTCCGTGTCATGGTCGCGGGTGCTCCCCGAGGGAAGCGGCGCGGTGAACCCGGCCGGCCTCGACTTCTACGACCGGCTGGTCGACGAGCTGCTGGCCCGCGGCATCGCGCCGTTCGTGACGCTGTACCACTGGGATCTTCCGCAGGCGCTCGAAGACGCCGGCGGGTGGCCGGTCCGCGCCACCGCCGAGGCGTTCGCCGACTACGCGGGGATCGTGGCGGCCCGGCTGGGCAGCAGGGTCCGCGCCATCGCCACTCTCAACGAGCCATGGGTCGCGGCGGATCTCGGGTACCGGATCGGCGTGCATGCGCCAGGGCGGACCGACCCCGCAGCCGCGCTGGCCGCCTCCCACCACCTCCTCGTCGGTCATGGCCTGGGCATGCAGGCGATCCGCGCCGCGGCACCAACCACGGCCGCCGGCATCGTCCTCAACCTGTCGCCGCAGCATCCCGCCTCCCCCCACCCGCTCGATCTCGAGGCGGCAGCGGACGAGCACGCCTGGCTCAACCGCTGGTATCTCGACCCCATCATGGGTCGCGGGTACCCGGAGGCTCCGGCGTGGGCCGCCGGACACGCTCGGGCGGAGGTCCGCGACGGCGACATGGCGCTGATCCAGGCGCCGATCGACTTCCTGGGGGTCAACTACTACAGCCGGAACGTGGTCCGATCGGCGGGCCTTCCCCCGCTTGACGCGACCGAGCACGTCGAACGGACCGGGCTCGGCTGGGAGGTCTACCCGACGGGACTCGTCGAGGTGCTCGAGTTCGTGGCATCGCGGACCGGCGCCCTGCCGCTCTACATCACCGAGAACGGCGCCGCGTACCCCGACGACGCGGTCGAGCCGGCGCGGGACCCGGCGCGGGTGAGGTTCCTGCGCCGCCACCTGGACGCGGCGCTCGACGCCATCGAGCAGCGCATCCCCCTCCACGGGTATTTCGTCTGGTCGCTCCTCGACAACTTCGAGTGGGCGCTCGGCTACGGGCCGCGCTTCGGCCTCGTCCACGTCGACTACGGGACGCTGGAGCGACGGGTCCGGGACAGCGGGCGGTTCATCGAGGCAGTGGCGCGCTCCGGACGGCTCCCCCTTGCGGCGACCGCCGACGCCGGACCGGCGCCGGCCTGAGCGTGCACCCACGACCACATGCCGGCCCAATGCGAGAGGGAGCTCCGATGACAACGCCGACGCGGGATCCCGCCGCCCAGCCAGATGGCAGGGCGCCCATCCCGTGGGAGGACCGGCCCGCCGGCTCGACCGGCGTGATCTGGCGCTCGTCCCGCAACCCGATCATCCGTCGCGACCATCTTCCGCGGTCCAACAGCATCTTCAACTCGGCCGTGGTCCCGTTCGGCGATGGGTATGCCGGCGTCTTCCGCGTGGACGACACGACCCGGACGATGAACGTTCACGCGGGACGCAGCGCGGACGGCGTCGCCTGGCAGATCTCGGCGCGGCCGATCGAGTTCACGGCTGCGGACGGCCGGGTTCCCGAGATCCAGGGAACGTTCGAGCACGCCTACGACCCGCGCGTGACCTGGCTCGAGGACCGCTACTACGTGACCTGGTGCAGCGGCTACCACGGCCCGACGATCGGCGTGGGATTCACGCACGACTTCGAGACGTTCCACCAGCTCGACAACGCGTTCCTGCCGTTCAACCGAAACGGGGTCCTGTTTCCGCGCCAAATCGGCGGTGCGTACGCGATGCTCAGCCGGCCCAGCGACAACGGGCACACGCCGTTCGGCGACATCTTCTATTCAGAGAGCCCGGACCTGGTCCACTGGGGCCGGCATCGCCACGTCATGGCGCCGGTCGCATGGACCTGGGAGTCGACGAAGATCGGGGCCGGCCCGACGCCCATCGAGACCCCCGAAGGCTGGCTGCTCATCTACCACGGCGTGCTCACGTCCTGCAACGGCTACGTCTACTCGATGGGCGCGGCCCTGCTCGACCTCGACGAGCCGTGGAAGGTGATCGCCCGGAGCCGTGACTACCTCCTGTCGCCGCAGGTTCCGTACGAGCAGGTGGGCGACGTCCCGAACGTCGCCTTCCCCTGCGCCGCGCTCGTGGACGCGGCGACCGACCGGCTGACGATCTACTACGGAGGCGCGGACACGGTCGTCTGCATGGCCCACGGATCCCTGTCCGAGGTCCTCGCCTTCGTCCGGTCACGGTCCTGACCGGCACGCGGCAGACGAGGTCACCCATGCGCTACGGCCACTTCGACGACGAGCGGCGCGAATACGTCATCACGCGCCCGGACACGCCGCTGCCCTGGATCAACTATCTCGGCAGCGAGGATTACTTCGGCATCATCTCGAACACCGCGGGCGGGTACTCCTTCTACCGCGATGCTCGCCTCCGCCGGTTGACGCGCTATCGCTACAACAACGCGCCCCTCGACTTCGGCGGCCGCTACGTCTATCTCCGCGACGACGCATCGGGCGACTACTGGAGCCCCAGCTGGCAGCCGACCCAGCGGGACCTCGAGGACTACACGTGCCGGCACGGCCTCGGCTACTCCGTGATCTCGTCGCGCTACCGGGGCATCCGCGCCGAGACCCTCTACTTCGTCCCCCCGGGCGAGACGCTCGAGGTCTGGCGTGTCCGGGTGACAAACGAGCGGGAAGCCGCGGCGAGGCTGTCCCTCTTCAGCTCCGTCGAGTTCTGCCTCTGGGACGCCCAGGACGACGCTACCAACTTCCAGCGCAACTACTCCGTGGGTGAGGTCGAGGTGGAGGACGGCGTCATCTACCACAAGACCGAGTACCGCGAGCGGCGCAACCACTTCGCGTACTTCGCGTGCTCGGAGCCGCTGGCCGGCTTCGACACGCAGCGGGACGCGTTCCTGGGGCCGTACCGGAGCTGGGACAGGCCGATCGCGGTCGAGCGGGGATTCGCCTCGAACTCGATCGCCCACGGCTGGCAGCCGTCGGGCTCCCACCACGTCCGGCTCGAGCTGAGCCCGGGCGAGACGAAGGAGATCGTCTTCCTCCTCGGGTACGCCGAGAACCCGCCGGACGCGAAGTTCGACCCGCCCGGCTCGCAGACGATCGACAAGCGGGGTGTCCGGCCGACGATCGCGCGCTACCTCCGTCCCGACGTGGTCGCCGATTCGTTGGAGGCGCTCCGGGCGCGCTGGACCGATCTCCTCGGGATCTGCCGGGCGGAGACCGGCGACGAGCACGTCGACCGCATGGTCAACATCTGGAACCCGTACCAAACCATGGTCACGTTCAACATGTCCCGCTCGGCGTCGCTCTTCGAGTCGGGCATCGGCCGCGGGATGGGGTTCCGGGACACCACCCAGGACCTGCTCGGCTTCGTCCACCTGGTCCCCGCTCGCGCGCGCGAACGGCTCCTCGACGTCGCGTCGACTCAGCTGCCGACCGGCGGGGCATACCACCAGTACCAGCCGCTCACGAAGCGCGGCAACAACGCCGTCGGCTCCGGGTTCAACGACGACCCCGCCTGGCTCGTCCTCGCGGTGGCGGCCTACCTCAAGGAGACCGGCGATGCGTCGATCCTCGACGAGGCGCTCCCGTTCGACAACGAGCCGGGCACCGAGCGACCGCTCTACGAGCATCTCCGGCGGTCCATCGACTACACCCTGGCCCGCCTGGGCCCGCACGGCCTGCCGCTCATCGGCCGGGCCGACTGGAACAACTGCCTCAACCTGAACTGCTTCTCCGAGGCGCCCGGCGAGTCGTTCCAGACGACCGAGAACCGCAGCGGCGGGGTCGCCGAGTCGGTCTTCATCGCGGCCCTGTTCGTGCTGGCGGCCGGCGAGCTCGCAGCGATCGCCACGATCCGCCGCGACGCCGCGGAGGGGACCCGCTGCCTGGCCGCGGCCACCGCCATGCGCGCAGCGGTCCACGAGCACGGCTGGGACGGCGCCTGGTTCCGGCGAGCCTACGACTTCTTCGGCCGGCCGGTGGGATCCGCGGAGAACGAGGAGGGCCAGATCTTCATCGAGCCGCAGGGCATGTGCGTCCTCGCCGGCATCGGGATCGAGGACGGGCGGGCCCGGACCGCGCTCGACTCGGTCCGCGAGCGCCTGGCGACCCCCCACGGCATCGTGGTCCTCCAGCCGGCCTTCACGCGGTACCACCTGCACCTGGGCGAGATCTCCACCTACCCGGGCGGGTACAAGGAGAACGCGGGCGTCTTCTGCCATACGAACCCGTGGGTGATGATCGCCGAAACGCGGCTCGGGAACGGCGATGCGGCGATGGACTACTACCTCCGCATCAACCCGTCCGCGCGGGAGGACCTCTCCGAGACCCACCGCGGGGAACCCTACGTGTACGCCCAGATGATCGCGGGACGGGACGCGGCGACACCCGGCGAGGCCAAGAACACCTGGCTGACCGGGACTGCTGCCTGGAACCTCGTCGCGATCAGCCAGTGGATCCTCGGCATCCGGCCCGAGCACGACGGCCTGCGGATCGATCCGTGCGTCCCGGCCGAGTGGGGCGATTTCCGCGTGACGCGACGATTCCGCGGCACGACGTACCGGATCGCCGTCCGGAAACCCGCGGGCATCTCCGGCCGCGTGACCCGGCTCCGCGTGGACGGCCGGAGCGTCGAGGGCAACCTCGTCCCGCTGCCGTCCGCGACGACGGACCTGGTCGAGGTTGAGGCGTTCGTCGAGGCACCCGTGGAGGACGTCGTCGAGGCGACCCGCTAGGCTCGGTCAGGGCTGGGCCCGGGACCCCGCCGGGACTCCTGATCGGCGCGGAAGGCAGCCCGTCCGCGTGGCGCGGCCCGAGGAGGGCATTTCGATCAATCCCTTCGCAGGAGGAACAGGGCGCCCGCAATCACGAGGACCGCGATTCCGGCGAAGAAGGCCCAGTCACCCCACCAGAGGTCGCGGTTGACCCGGCCGACCAGGATCAGGACCGCGGAGGCCACCGCCATAAGGGTCAAGAATGGATGGGCCCTCACTCGAGGCGGCATCTGCTTCCTCCTTCGATCGCTGCGGCCCGACAGGGCCGAACATGCTGTGCCTACCCACGAACGTTACCCACGGAACGCGTCCATGAAGCGCACCCGTGTGCCGATGCGCATGGCTGCGTTGGTGTACATGCGGCCGGCCAGCCAGGTCAGGCCGACAACACTGGCGAGCGTCAGCGCAGCGGCCAGGCCGACCTGCCAGACCGGCACGTCACTCGCCGCCATCCGCACCGCCATGAGGATCGGGGCGAACGGCGGGAGCAGCGAGCAGACCGTGGCCAGGGGGCCCGTTGGATTGGGCAGCGCGGCGTACACGAGCAGGTACCCCGCGATCTGGAGGATCGAGATCGGAGCGATGGCGCCCTGGACCTCCTCCTGCCGCGAGACGAGGGATGCGACCGCGGAATAGGCAGTGGCGTAGAAGAGGAAGCCGAGCAGGAACCAGAAGATGTCGCCCAGGATCGACGCCGCGCCGAGCGCGGGGATGGCGGCGACATTCGTCACCTGGACCGACACGAGCGCGGCCGCGCCCACGATCGTGAGCTGCAGGAGACCGACAAGGCCGATCCCGATGACCTTGCCGGCGAGCAGGCGGCTTGGCTGGATCGTGGCGAGCAGGATCTCCATGATCCGCGTCGCCTTCTCCTCGACCACGCCCTGGGCCACCTGACTGCCGTAGGTCCCGAGGGCGATCCAGAGGAGGATGCCGACGGCCAGGCCCGCGAACAGGTTCTGGTTGTCCTTTGAGGTGGTGGGCTGCAGGACCTCGACCGGGACGAGGGCCATGGCCGAGGAGACGGCCGCCGGCGGGAGGCCCGCCCCCGAAAGACGCGCGGCCTCCGAGGCGAGGTAGAGGGCGGACTCGACATTCGATGCGATCGCAGCCTTCACCGTGGCCGTCGGCGCGGTCGAGGACCCGGTGACGAGCACGTCGAGCGTGCCCGCCGTCACCTGCGCCTTCCCGGCGGTGACGTCGGCGATGTCGCTGACCGTCACCTTTGCGCCCAGGGCTGCGGCCGATGCGGTGAACGTCCGCTCGAGCGCCTGCGATCCGCCGCTGAAACCCACCCGGACGGGGCTGGTCCTGCCGGCGAGCAGCGACGCGGCCACGATGCCGACCACGACGAGGACCGACATCACGATCGTGCCGCCAACGAAGACGCGCGAGCGGAGGCGCATGCGGACCTCGCGGCGGGCGACGAGGAGGGTGGTCGGCAGGCGGCGCGTTCCCCCCAGGCTCCACGATCGCGCGCTCATGCTCCAGCCTCCCCGATGACAGTCCGGAAGAGCTCGCCGAGGCTGGGCTCGACGCGCTCGAACGCCCGCACGGGTCCAGTGGCCAGCGCCGCCTGGAGCAGCGCCTGGTCGTCGACGCCCGGCTCGAGCCCGAACAAACGACGCGTGCCATCGGTCCGGAGCAGCCGGACGCCCCGAAGGCCGACGTCCCAGGCGTCAGGCGCCCCGGGCACGTCGACCCAGCGGCGCTCGTGGCCCCCGGCCCGGAGCTCGTCCACCGTGCCGCAGGCGACCATTCGGCCCCGGTCGACGATCCCCACCCGGTCGCACAGGCGCTCGACGAGCTCGAGCTCGTGGCTGGAGAAGATGACCGGCAGGCCGGCGTTCGCCTGCTCGCGAAGAACGGCGCTCATGACGTCGACGGCCAATGGATCGAGCCCGGCGAACGGTTCGTCGAGCACCAGGATGTCAGGGCCAAAGACCAGCGCGGCTGCGAGCTGGATGCGCTGCTGGTTCCCAAGGCTGAGCGACTGGAGCTCGTCGTTGCGCCGCTCGGCGAGGCCGAAGCGCTCCAGCCAGCGCGTCGCCGACGCCCGCGCGTCCGCGCCGGTCATGCCGTGCAGCTCTCCGAGATACGTGAGCTGCTCCGCCACGCGCATCTTGGGGTAGAGGCCGCGTTCCTCGGGCATGTAGCCGATCCGGCGCCGGGCCTCGAACGTCAGGGGGATGCCCAGCCAGCGCACCACCCCCGCATCCGGCGCGAGCACGCCCAGCGCGATCCGCATGGTCGTCGTCTTGCCGGCGCCGTTGCGCCCGACGAAGCCGAAGAGCTCGCCCGCGGAGACGGCGAAGGTGAGGTCGTCGACAGCGACCACGTCCCCGTAGCGCTTCGAGACGTGAACGATTTCGAGGGCCGGGCCAGGCGACATGCTGCCTCCCGGGCCGCTCGCCATGCTGCCCCGCGGGCCCCTCGCCATGCTGCCTCCCGGGCCGGGACCCGCGCCGTCGGGCCGTCCAGCGATCTCCGGCACCGGTCTCCCCACCCGTCCGCGACGGCCGCCGCCGAGCGCGCTACGCGCGCGCGGCGGTCACCACCTGGCGGCCCACGAACCGGCCGATGCGGTCCAGCGCCTCCTCGAGGCGCTCGTACGAGGTCGCGTAGCACATCCGGACGTGGCCGGCCCCAGACGGCCCGAAGGCGCTCCCCGGGACCGCCGCCACGTGCTCCTCGGTGATCAGCCGCTCGACGAAGGTCTCGTCGTCCAGCCCCGTCGAGGTGATGCGCGGGAACGCGTAGAAGGCGCCGCGCGGCTCGAACGTCTCGAGCCCCAGCGCGTTGAGCCCGTCGACAAGGAGCCGCCGTCGGCGGTCGTATTCCGCGCGCATCGCCTCCACGTCCGCGTCGCCGGTGGTGATCGCCACGAGCGCGGCGTCCTGGGCGACGGTCGAGGCGGACATGATCCCGTACTGGTGGACCTTGACGATGCCCTCCAGGATCCCCGACGGGGCGCAGGCGTAGCCCACGCGCCAGCCGGTCATCGCGTAGGCCTTCGAGAAGCCACCCATCAGGATCGTCCGCTCGCGCATGCCGGGCAGCGCGCTCATCGCCCGGTGCCGGTAGTCGCCGTAGGCCAGCCGGTCGTAGATCTCGTCCGAGTAGACCAGCAGGTCGTGGCGGACGGCGATGGCGGCCAGCTCGTCCTGCGATGCCTGCGGCAGCACTGCGCCGGTCGGGTTGCAGGGGAACCCCAGGAAGAGCGCCTTCGTGCGCGGCGTGACCGCGGCCTCGACGGCGGCCGGGTCGAGGGCGAAATCGTCCTCGAAACGGGTGGCCACGTGGCGCACGACCCCGCCCGCGAAGACCACCGCCGGGACGTACGCGACGTACGACGGCTCGTGCAGGATCACCTCGTCGCCGGGATCGATCGTCGCGCGGAGGGCGAGGTCAACCGCCTCGGATGCCCCGACGGTGACCACGATCTCCGTCGCGGGGTCGTAGCGGACGCCATAACGGCCGGCCAGGTGGTCCGAGATCGCGACGCGCAGCTCGAGCGTCCCGTAGTTCGAGGTGTAGTGCGTGCGCTCGGCGCGGAGCGACGCGATGCCCGCCTCGATCACCTGCGGGGGCGTCGCGAAGTCCGGCTCCCCCACCCCGAGGCTGATCACGTCCTGCATCGTCGCCGCGATGTCGAAGAAGCGCCGGATGCCCGACGGGGGCACCGCGCGGACCCGCGCGGACAGGGCACGCTCCGCCAGGGGGCGCTTGAGCTCGATCGATGTCATCGGATCGCCTCCACCGGCTCCCGGAGCGTGGCAAGGCCGGCCGGCTCGCGGCCTCGCCAGGGCGCGTCGGCGGTGATCGCCTCGTACGCGCGCGCCAGGCGGAGGAGCGCCAGCTCGCTCCACGCCGGGCCGATCAGCTGGAGCCCGACCGGAAGGCCGTCGGACAGCCCGGCCGGGATGCTCATGCCCGGGAGGCCCGCCATGTTGACCGGCAGCGTACAGGCGTCGGAGAGGTACATCGCCACCGGGTCCGCAAGCTTTGCACCGAGCGGCCAGGCGACCGACGGGCTGGTCGGGGCGACAAGCGCGTCGATCCCGGATCCGAACGCCGCGTCGAAGTCGGCCTTGATGAGCGTCCGGACCTTCTGCGCCTTGAGGTAGAACGCGTCGTAGTAGCCAGCCGAAAGCGCGTACGTGCCAAGCATGATCCGGCGCTTCACCTCGGGACCGAACCCGGAACCGCGCGTCGCGAGGTAGTTGGCGAGCACGTCGCCGTCGCGAACGGCGTGGCCGAAGCGGATCCCGTCGTAGCGCGCGAGGTTCGCGGACGCCTCCGCCGGGGCGACGATGTAGTACGTCGCGAGTCCGTACTCCGTGTGCGGCAGGCTGACGTCGACGATCTCCGCGCCCGCCCCGCCGAGCGCGGCCACCGCCTCGCGGATGCGGGCCTCCACGCCCGGCTCCATGCCCGCCACGAAGTACTCGCGCGGCAGCCCCAGGCGCAGGCCGCGGAGGTGGCCCGCGGCTTCGTCATCCGTCGCCGCGAGGTGGAGCAGCTCGTCGGGGACCGGGAGCGGCGCCGAGGTCGCGTCGCGCTCGTCGCGACCGGCCACCGCGTGCAGGAGCATCGCCGCGTCGCGGGTGTCGCGGGCCAGCGGCCCGATCTGGTCCAGCGAGGATGCGAACGCGACGATCCCGTATCGGCTGACCCTGCCATAGGTGGGCTTGAGCCCGACGATGCCCGTCATGGACGCGGGCTGGCGGATGGAGCCGCCCGTGTCGGTGCCAAGGCTCAACGGCACGTGCCCGGCCGCAACGCTTGCCGCCGACCCGCCGGAGCTCCCGCCCGGCACCCGACCCAGGTCCCAGGGGTTCGCCACCGGCCCGTATGCCGAGTGCTCCGTGGAGGACCCCATGGCGAACTCGTCCATGTTCAGCTTGCCGAGGATCACGGCGCCTGCATCGCGGAGCCGCCCCGTGACGTGCGCGTCGTACGGGGAGACGTATCCGGCGAGGATCCGCGACCCCGCCGTGCATGGGCCGCCGCGCACGGAGACGAGGTCCTTCAAGCCGACGGGCACGCCGCACAGCGGGTGCAACGCGCCCAGCGCCGCCGATCCCTCCGATCGCGCGGCGGCCAGCCGGGCGTCCGCGTCCGCGGCCGCAGCGCGTGCCCCGGCAGCGTCGATCATGAGCCATGCGTTGAGGGCGGCGTTCTCGCGTTCGGCGAGGGCGAGATGGGCGTCGACCAGCTGGCGAGACGAGATGTCGCCGGCCCGGAGGTGGTCTCCCATGGCGGCGGCCGTCAGGCGCGTCAGCCCCGGATCCGTCATGCGGACGCTCAGTCGCCGCCGAGGATGGGCGGCACGACCACGTAGGCGCCGTCCCGTCTCGGGGCGTTGGCGAGCGCCTCGGCCTGCGTGAGCGACGGCCGCGCGACATCGTCCCGGAGGATGTTCTCGAGCTCGATCGTCTGCGCCGTCGGCGGGATGGCGTCCGTGTCGATCCGGGACAGCACGGCGTACTGGTCCAGGATGTGGTTCAGCTGGACCTCGAGCCGCGAGAGCTCGTCCTCGTCGAGCCCGAGCCGGGCGAGGTGCGCCACGTGCTCGACGTCGGCGCGTGTGAGCGTTGCCATGCGGCCGATCATAGCCGACCGGCCGGGTCAGCCAGCCCGGACCGAGGTGAGCGCCCGGCGTGCCTGGGCGAGGTGGAATTGGTCGTGGCCCGCGAGCATCGTGAACATCAGGCCCAGCGATTCGGGGCCGCGCTCGCGGTGGCGCACGGTGCGTCCCCGCAGCTCTGGCACCGTCGCGCTCCACAGCGCGAGGTTCGCCGCGCGAAGGGCGTCGAAGAGGCGCAGCAGGTCGCCGGGATCGGCCCGGCCATGGTCGAGCGCCATCACCCACCGGTCCTGGTCGTAGCCCACGATCTCGGGGTCGTCCTCCGCGAGGGCCCAGCGATAGCGTCCGCTCATCACGATCTCGCCGTCGACCGCGTGGCCAAGGCACTCGAGGACCGACCACTCGCCCGGGGCGGGCCGCGTCCGAAGGTCGGGTCCGGCCTCCTCGACGAGCGCGCGCCACGCCCCACCCGTCGTCGCCTGGACCGCGGCCGGGTCGTCGGAGCCGACGAGGCCCACGAGGCGCCGCTGGTACGCCTGCGGGTCGGAGAGCTCCTCCCCGCCCGCTCGCGCTGCCGGATCCGTTCGCTGGGTCACGTTGATGCCTCCTCCCCGGCGAGCAGCTGCCGGAACGCCGCCTCGTCGAGCACGGGAACGCCGAGCTCCTGCGCTCGCTCGAGCTTGGACCCGGCGTTCTCGCCGGCCACCAGGTAGTCCGTCTTTCGGGAGACCGAGCCCGCTGCCTTGCCACCGGCAGCCCGGATCGCCCCCTCGGCGTCGGTCCGGCTGAAGCCCGCGAGCGTCCCGGTCACGACGAGCGTCTTCCCCGCGAGCACCCCCGCTGCGCCGTCGCCCGTCGTCGGCCGGGCCGCCGGCCGCTCCGCCTCCACGCCGGCCGCAACGAGATCGTCGAGGATGCCCGCGGTGGCGGGATCCGCGAAGTAGCGGCCGAGGCTCGCCGCAACCGTGGCCCCGATGCCGGGGACCTCCTCGAAGGCGGCGGGCTCGACGGTCGCGATCCGGCGCAGCTCCGCGGCGGCCCGCGCGGTCCAGCCGTCCGGACCGCCCATCGGCTCGGCCTCGCCGGGCGGAACCCGGCCGACGAGCCAGCTCGCGAGATCGATCGCCGTCTGCTCCCCGACCTGGGGGATGCCGAGCGCGTTCACGATCCGGGCCAGCGGCCGGCGGCGTGCCCGCTCGATCGACGAAGCGAGGTTCTCCGCGCTCCTGCGAGCGAACCGGTCGAGCGACTCGAGATCGGCGACGCCGAGGCGGAAGAAGTCGCCGCGGGAGCGGACGAGGCCGCGCTGAAGCAGCTGCTCGAGCACGGCCCAGCCCGCGCCCTCGATGTCCATCCCGCCGCGACCCACGAAGTGCGCGTATTCCTGGGCCACCCGCGCCGGGCAGGCCGGGTTCGGGCAGTAATGCCGGACTGCTCCTTCGTCCCGGACGATGGGCGTCGCGCAGACCGGGCAGCGCTCGGGCATCTCGAAGATCCGCTCCGCGCCCGTGCGTCGCTCCGGGATCGGCCGCACGACCTCGGGGATCACGTCGCCCGCCTTCTGCAGGATGACGTGGTCCCCGATGCGAAGGTCCTTGCGGCGCACCTCGTCGAGGTTGTGGAGCGTGGCGCGGGCGACCGTCGAGCCCGCCACCTTCGCGGGCCGCAGGTGCGCCACCGGCGTGAGCGTCCCCGTCCGCCCCACGTACGGCACGATGTCGTCGAGGATCGTCTCGACCTGCTCGGGCGGGAACTTGTAGGCGATCGCCCAGCGCGGCGCGCGCGCGACCATCCCCAGGCGCCCCTGCTGGTCGAAGCGATCGACCTTCACGACCACGCCGTCGGTCTCGTACTCGAGCCCGTGACGCCGTTCGCGCCACTCCTCGAGGAACGCGATGACGCCATCGATGTCGAGGCCGGCCCGGTGATGGGGGTTCACCGGGAAGCCGAGGGCCGCGAGGCGGGCCAGCGCCCCCGACTGGTCGGCGACCGGCGCCGCCCCGGGCAGCGGCTCCTCGTGGAGCTGGTAGGCCCAGAAGCTGAGCCGGCGACCGGCCGTCACGGCCGGATCGATCTGGCGCAGCGACCCGGCGCCGCTGTTGCGCGGGTTCGCATAGAGGGCGAGTCCGGCCTCCTCCCGCTCGGCGTTGATCCGCGCGAACTCGGCCTTCGGCATGAACACCTCGCCGCGAGCCTCGAGCGTGGCCGGCTCGGCGAGGCGGTCCGGGATCGCGACGATCGTCCGGAGGTTCGCGGTGACGTCCTCTCCGGTCGTCCCATCGCCCCGCGTGGCCCCGCGTGCGAGCCTCCCATCGCGGTAGCGGAGGCTGATCGCGAGGCCGTCGATCTTGAGCTCGGCGACGTAGCGGAGGTCCGGCGCCGGCTCCGGCGCGGAGGGCAGACCGAGGCCGCGCCGGACGCGGGCGTCGAAGGCGCGCAGCTCGTCCTCGCCGAACGCGTTCCCGAGGCTGAGCATCGGGCGCTCGTGGCGGACCTCGGCGAACGGGCTGCTCTCGTCCGGCGTCGCGCCGGTTCCCACGCGCTGCGTCGGCGACTCCGGCGTGAGGAGCGCCGGGTATGCCGCCTCGAGCGCGACGAGCTCGCGGAACAGCGCGTCGTACTCGGCGTCGGAGAGCGTCGGGTTGTCGTCCACGTAGTAGGCGTGGTTGGCGGCCACGATCTCGGCGGCGATCGCGGCATGGCGTGCGCCGGCTTCGTCCGGACCGAGGGCAGCGGAGGCCGCCACCAGCGTGGGATCGACGGGCAGGTCGGGCGTGGTCATCGCGGCCCCGAGTCTAGCGCCGCCGGCCGGGACAAGGTTGAACCGGGGGCCGCCGCGCGCCATGCTTGGCGGGATGGATACGCAGGAGCTCGTCGCGATGCTGCTCGCCGGTCATGACCGGCTCGCGTCCTCGATCCGGGCAATCTCCGACGACGAGCTGGCGCTGCCGGCGCAGGGCGCGTGGACCCGGCGCGACCTCGTCGCCCACATCGAGTGGTGGGAGCGTCACTCCGCGAACGTGGTCACTGCCCTCGTCGGCGGGCGCGACCCGTATTCGAGGGACGAACCCTTCGACCTCGATGCCCATAACGCGCGGGTCTTCGAGGAGAACCGCGCACGGACGGCCGCCGACGTCCGAACCGGCGAGGCGGCCGCGTGGACCGAGCTCCTGCTGGCGATCGAGGGCGCCAGCGAGGCCGACCTCTTCGACCCGGCCCGCTTCGCATGGACCGGCGGGGACGCGCTCGCGGAGATCATCCGCAGCGATACGGACCGGCACTGGGCCGAGCACCTGCCGCTCCTCGAGCAGGGCAGCCCCGAAACGCCTGTCGAGGCGGGCTGACCCCCCGTCGCCCGCTCCATCGACTCGAGCAGGTTCTCGCACGTCCGGCCGTGCGTCCAGGCGCCGTCAGGGATGGCTCAGCCGGCGATCTCGAGGTTCGCGATGCTCGCCAGGAGCGTCTTGACGCCGCCGGCGCGGAAGGCCACGGTGACCTCCTCGTCGTCCCGCGTGAGCTTGCTCGTCACGACCACGCCGTCCCCGAACCGGGCGTGGTTGACCCGGTCGCCGTCCCGGAAGAGCCGCTGTCCGGGCACGCGGACGCGGGGCGCCGCGGCCGGACGGACGGGCCCCGTCGCCGCCGGCCGTCCCTGCAGGTGCCGGACCGGGAGGTCGTCGTCCGCGAACGCCGCGTCCGGGTGGTCCGGGGGCTCGGCGCCGTCACGCCGGAGATCGCGGAAGCTCCGTCCCGGCGCCGTGAGCGACCCGGACGGCGCCCCGGCCGCAAATGCGTCGCGACGGGCGGCGAGATCGCGGGACGGATGGAATCCCTCGCCCGCGGCGGGAGCGCCGGGGCGGCCGCTTCCCTCCCGCCACGCTCCGCCGGCGCGTGCCCCGAGGCGCGACGAGCGCCTGGCCCCGAACGCGAGATCGAGGTCGTACGGGTCGGCAGCGCCGGGGAGCAGGCGGGGACCCTCCATCAGGTCCACAGGGATCTCGAAGAGGAAGCGGGACGGCATCGCCGGACCGCCCGCCGGGCCCCACGTCGCCCGCCGCGAGGCGTGCGACAGGAAGAGGCGCTCCTTCGCGCGGGTGATCCCGACGTACGCGAGCCGGCGCTCCTCCTCCAGCTCGCGCGGATCGTCCCGCTCGCGCTCGGCGGTCAGCGCGCGGGCATGCGGGAAGATCCCCTCCTCCAGGCCGCCGATGAAGACGGCCCCGAACTCGAGGCCCTTGGCGGCATGCAGCGTGATGAGCGTGACGGCATCGGCGTCGCCCTCGTAGCTGTCCTGGTCCGCCACGAGCGCCGTCTCCTCGAGCAGCCGGTCGAGCGCGTCGTCCGGCGAGAGGTCGTCGTAGCGCGTGGTCACCGATCGCAGCTCGAGCAGGTTGCGCCAGCGCTCCTCGTTCTCCTCGGTGCCGTCGGCGAGCATCGCCCGGTACCCGGACGCCTCGAGGACGTCGTCGAGCAGCTCGGGGAGCGGCAGCAGCCCGACCCGGGTCCGTAGCCGCCGGACGAGCGCGACGAAGTCCGCCACGGCGTTGCGCGCGCGAGCGGTCAGCACGAGCAGCCCGTCCGTCGCGGCCCGCTCGAGGGCGCTCCAGTACGTGGCGTCGGGATCGTCGGCGGCGATCCGGAGCGCCTCGAGCGACTTGTCGCCCAGCCCGCGCGGCGGGATGTTGATGACCCGCTCGAAGCTCACCCGGTCGCGGTCGCTGCGCAGGATGCGCAGGTACGCGAGGGCGTCCTTGACCTCGCGGCGCTGGTAGAAGCGCGTCCCGCCGATCAGCTGATAGCGGATCCCGTAGCGCAGGAAGGCCTCCTCGATCGCCCGGGACTGGGCGTTCGTGCGGTAGAGAACGGCGACGTCCTTCGGGCGGAAGGCCTCGTCGTCGTCGGCGCGCCGCGTCAGCGACGCCGCCCGGCCGCCCAGGAGCGCCTCGACCTGGCGGGCGATCCATTCCGCCTCCTCCTCCTCGTCATAGGCCTCGAAGCGCTGGATGAGCCGGCCGCCCGCCTTCTCGGTCCAGAGCTTCTTCTCCTTGCGGTCGAGGTTGTTGGCGACGACGGCGTGTGCGGCCTCGAGGATCAGCTCCGTGCTGCGGTAGTTCCGCTCCAGCTTCACGACCGTCGCCCCGGGCTCGTCGCGCTCGAAGTCGAGGATGTTGCGCAGGTCGGCCCCGCGCCATGCGTAGATCGACTGGTCGTCGTCGCCCACCACGCACAGGTTGTGGTGCGCGGCGGCGAGGGCCCGCACGATCCGGTACTGGGCCCGGTTCGTGTCCTGGTACTCGTCGACGTGGACGTAGCGCCAGCGCGCCTGGTAGCGAGCCAGGACGTCCGGCTGGGTCTCGAGAAGGCGGACGGTCCAGCCCAGCAGGTCGTCGAAGTCGAGAGCGCCCGCCTCGCGGAGCCGCCGCTCGTACGCCACCGCGAGCTTCGCCAGCTCTTCCTGGTAGTGGGTGGTCGCCGCCTCGACAAGCGCCTCGGGCCCCTCGAGGTCGTTCTTGGCCCGCGACAGCGCCTCCAGCACGCCGCGCGGCCGGATCGGCCCGCCCTGCAGGGGGATGTCGAAGTCGCGGAAGACCTGCTTCATGAGCGTCAGCTGGTCATCCGTGTCGTAGATCACGAAGCGCGGATCGAGGCCGAGCACGGCGCCGTCCCGGCGCAGGATCCGGGCGCAGACCGCGTGGAACGTGCCCATCTCGACCTTGCGGCCGTCGTCGGGGCCGATCAGCGCGACGATCCGCTCGCGCATCTCCGCGGCGGCCTTGTTCGTGAACGTGACGGCGAGGATCCGCCACGGTGCCATGCCCAGCACGCCGACGATGTACGCCACCCGGTGGGCCACGACCCGGGTCTTGCCGCTTCCCGCGCCCGCGAGGATGAGCAGCGGCCCTTCCGTCGTCGTCACGGCGCGGGCCTGCTCCGGGTTCAGGCGCCCCGTGATGGCGGCGGCCAGCTCCTCGCGCGATGCGATGCCGGTCGCGAGACCGCGATCACGCTCCGGGGCGCGCGGATCCGGCCCGGCTGCAACGTACGCGGGCTCCCCGTCGGGGGCGGGCGCATCGGGCAGGGGCGGCTCGTCGGCCAGCCATGGGGGCGGGGATTCCACGTCCCGATTGTACGGCCGGAGCCTTCGCCCGCCCTCATCGCGCCGGGGAGGAACGGCGCCGGCCGGCGCCGTCATCACGCCGGCACACGCGTCGCGCGCGACTCGGAACGCGCGCAGTGTCGCCGCGGTTGCCAAGATCGGGCCGCGGCGCGGGCCTAGGCGCCCGGCGGCGCCGTGATCGTGACCGGATCGCCCAGCTTCGAGAATGAGAGCCCGACGTTGACCGTGCCGCCGGCTCCCAGCGGCGCGTCGAGGCTCAGCTTCGCGAGGCTCGGGGCGTCCACCCGGACGAGCGCCGTGACCGCGATGTCACCCAGGACGATCCCTCCCGGCAGCCCGGTTCCGCGACCCGCCCCGCCGGCGACCTGCGACGCGGGGATCGTGAAGGCGACCGCGTAGCAGTCGACGTCGTCGCAACGCTCGTTCGAGAGCGTCCTCGGCGAAACGCCGGGCTGCCCGAGGAGGGCCGTGACCCCGTCGAGCAGCGCTGCGGGGTCGGACAGCGCCCCGAAGACCGGGCCGCTGGCGGCCTCCCGGGTCCAGCCAGCCGACCCGAGGAGCGGCATTCGCAGATAGATGAGCCCGTCGACGGCGACCACG
The DNA here is from genome assembly GCA_963850035.1 of uncultured Chloroflexia bacterium. Taxonomy (GTDB): domain Bacteria; phylum Chloroflexota; class Limnocylindria; order Limnocylindrales; family CSP1-4; genus CTSoil-043. The sequence continues at coordinate 65,600 of CAWKJP010000005.1, forward strand.
TCGGCCTTCACGTTGAAGAGCGCCGGGATGACCACGGAGAGCGATGCCCGCTTCCCGGCCAGGTCGCCATCCCCGGTGATCGTGGAGCCGTCCAGCGCGACCGGGGCACCGGACCCGGACCCGGGCGCGCCTCCGAGACCCAGGACGATCTTGCCGCTCGCCGTCCCGTCGAGATGGAACGTCCCGGCCGCCCGGAGCCCCGAGATCCCCGCAAGCAGGATCTGCCTCGGGTCGGTGAGCGCGGGCGCCGCCGGCCCACCACACGCGGCGACGAGGAGTCCAACGAGTGCCGCCGCCGCGAGCAGCGAGCGCCTCGTCCGGGCGAAAGCCGGACCCGACATGCCGCCTCCGGGATCGGCACCGGCGGCCCGCTCGCCTCGGCCCTTCGGGGGCACGCATCGACCCACGACCCCGCTGCCGTCCAGGATCAGGGTCGCGCGACGCGGGCCGGGCGTCAATCCCTCCCCAAAACGCGGGCCGGGCGTCAACCGCAGCCGGCGGCGGCAGTCAGTGCCCGTCACCCGGTCGTCACGCGCCGGGTCGTACCCGCTCCGCGCGCTCCGCGGCCACGCCGGGCAGATCGTCGAAGCCGACCGACCGCAGGGCCGAGCCGACCCGGCCGATCAGCTCGTCGGCCACGGCGGGCTCCAGAGAGGGCGGCACGCTCCCGGCCAGGAGCGCGTCCACGCGGGACCGCGCCCTGGCGAACACGTCCTCGGCGCCGGCCTCCTGCCACGCCCGGAGCGAGCCCCGGTCCACCACGGGCGACGGCAGGTGCTGCTCGTCGCGGAATCGACGGCGCGTCTCCGGCAGCTCCAGGAAGCGCCCGGCGAACCCGGCCTCGCGGATTGCGTCGAGCCCGAGCGGGCCCTCCGGGAGCGAGATCCCCCGAACCAGGCGCAGTGCGCTCGAGATCGCCTCCGCGTCGATGACGAGCTTCTCGGCGCTCTGGCAGCGGAGCGTGTCGAGCATCCCGGCGCCGGACACGAGGTCGATGCCCGCGAGGGCGCCCACGAGCGCCGTCGTGGCGCTCTCCATGCCGGCCTGCGCGTCGACGATCTTGGCGTCCGTGGCGCCGAGATAGCCGTGCGTCGGCAGGCCGAGCGAGCGGCCAACGGCCGCGTTCCCGGCATCGAGCATGGCCGTCTCGATCGCGCCCATCGGCGTCGCGCCCATCCGCATGTCGAGGATCGCCGGCGCGCCGCCCCACACGATCGGGGCGCCGGGTGCGGCTGCCTGGTGGATCACGATCCCCGCCAGCGACTCCGCGGCGTGCTGCACGACCGAGCCCGCGAGCCCGACGGGGCCCGCGCCGCCGGCGAGCGGCATGGAGACCATCTGGGCCGGCACGCCGGCCCGTGCGAGCCCGATCAGGCAGCGGGACGCGAACGCGGTCCAATCGAGGGGCGGCGACGGGCAGACGTCGAAGACGGCTCGCGGCTTCGCTCGGAGGGCATCCGAGCCGCCGGCGTCGATCGCGAGCAGCTCCAGCATTGGACCCAGGCCGTCGGCCGCGAAGGCACCGGTCACGATCGGCTTGTCGGACCCGAGCAGGACCAGGAGGAGCCGGTATCGATCGCCGAGCTGCGCGGGCACGTCGGAGCAGACGACCGCCGTGGACTGCGCGGCGTAGGCCGGCAGGCGCTCCGCGATCGCCACGAGCCGGACGAGGTCCGCGGCGGTCGACGGCCGGTGCTCTCGCGTCTCCGGGTCCAGCACGGCGACGCCGCACGAGCCCGGGTCGAAGGCCACCTCCCCCACGCCGTAGCGGACCGCGGGCGAGCCATCGCGCCCATGGAGCGCGAAGGATCGCGGCACGGTGGAGAGGGCGGCTCGGACGGCCGACTCCGGGATCCGCGCGACGCCGTCCTGGACGGTCGCGCCCACGCCCGCGAGCAGGGCGCACGCCTCCGGGTCGTCGACGCGGACCCCAGGGTCGCGGAGCACCGCCAGGGCCTCGTCCACGATGCGCTCGATGCCCGCGCCGTCGAGCAGGTCGAGGGTCGGACGGCGCCCGGGTTGGCCGGTCACCGGACCGGCTCCGCCGCGGTCTCCGCGATCCGCACCAGCTCCGCCGCGAGAGCGGGATCGAGCGGCGCGCCCGGCGCCGTCGCGAGCAGGTCGAGGGCGCGGTCGTGCGCGCGCTCCCGGGCGTCGATGCGGGGCGTGCCATCCGGGGACGGCGGTCGCCGGTCGATGAGCGCCGGGCTCCAGCGCTCGCGCATGTGGCGCCGCGTGTGCGGCTCGGCAAGGAAGTCGCCGCCCGGGCCGACGGCCCGGATCGTGTCGAGCGCCAGCGACTCGTCGTCGACCGGGATCCCGCGGCAGATCCCGCGAACCAGGCCGAGGATCTCAGCGTCGAGCAGGAGCTGCTCGTACGACCAGATCCGGCTCCCGGCGAGCAGGCCCATCCCGAGGAGCATGTCCGACCGGCTGACGCAGGCGGCCAGCGCGGCAAGACCGTTCTCCAGGCCGGACCGCCAGTCCGGGACGTGGGCCCCGGTCGCGAACGCGCCCATCGAGAGCGGCACGCGATATCGTTCCGCCAGCTCGCCGGAGGCCAGCCCGAACAGGACGTCCTCCGGTCCGCCGCCCGTGTACGCGCCGGTCCGCAGGTCCATCGCCGTCTGTGCCGCGGCGTAGTAGACGGGTGCCCCGGGAGACGCGAGCTGGACGAGCGCCAGCGCCGAGAGCACCTCGGCGTTCCCGACCGCCAACGTGCCGGCCAGGGTCGCGGGGCCCGTGTGGGCGCACGACGCCATCGTCATGAAGCCGGTGGGGATGCCGGCCTCGGCGGCCACGAGCGCCGCGTCGAGGGCGCCCGCCTCGTGGGCCAGCGGGCTGATCGTGCAGAAGGTCAGCGAGAGCGGCGGTCTCGCCCGGAGCGCGGCGTCGCTGCCGGCAAGCGCCCGCGCCATCTCGACCGCGACGGCCGCCTCGTGGGGGTGCATCACCGATTCGGTCTGGACGTGCTTCGTCGTGATGCTGAGCGCGGCCGCGAGCTCGCGGAGCGCACGCGTCTCCGGCGCCACGTCCTGCGCGGAGACGGGCATCCAGATGAAGCCGACGTCCGGCAGCTCCTCCGCGACGCGGCAGATCGCCGTGATGTCGTCGAGGCCCGAGCGTCGCCGCTCGCCGGTCACCGGATCCGCGACCTCCACGCCGCAGCCATCGGTCGCCGCCCACACATGGTGGCCGTCGAGCGGCAGGTCGCGATCGAGGTCGCGGCCCGCGAGCGTGAACGCGGCCGGGGCGCTGCGCAGGGCGGCGTCGATGACGTGCCCCGGCACCCGGACGATCCCGGTGGCCGGGTCGACCTGCGCGCCGTTGGCCGCCCAGATCGCCTGGGCGCGGGCCGACGGGAATCGGACGCCGACCGTCTCGATGAGCTCGAGGGTGGCGGCGTGGATCCGATCGAGCGCGGCGGGGTCGAGCACCTCGAGCCGGATGGCCGGGTCGACGAGCGTCGCGAGGGGTCGCCGGCTCGGTGCCGTCGAAACCGGGACGTGGATCGGGGCGGATGTCATGTCGGCCGCGCTCATGCGGCGGCGCCGACGAGGCGGCGCGCCGTGTCGACGGCCGCGATCGCGTCCTCGGCGTACGCGTCCGCGCCGATCTCCTCGGCCCAGGCGCGCGTGACCGGAGCGCCGCCGACCATCACCTTGATGCCGGGGCGGAGGCCGGCCGCCACGAGCGCCTCGACCACCGCGCGCTGTCCGGTCATCGTCGTGGTGAGAAGCGCCGAGACGCCGACCAGGTCCGCGTGGACCTCGGCCGCCTTGGCGACGAACGCGGCCGGGGAGACGTCAACGCCGAGATCGTGGACCTCGAAGCCGTTCGCCGACAGGAGCGTCGCCACGAGATTCTTGCCGATCTCGTGGATGTCCCCGGCCACGGTCCCGAGGACGACGCGCCCGGCGGATGCGCGCTGCTCGCCGCCGGCGCCGAGCGCCGGCTCGATGACGCGCATCGCGGCCTGCATCGCCCGCGCGGCGAGCATCAGGTCGGGCAGGAAGAGGTCCCCGTTCGAGAACCCCTCGCCCACCTCGCGCAGGGCCGGCATCGCGGCCTCGTCGATGAGCCGGAGCGGCGGGATGCCCGCTGCCAGCGCCTCGCGGGCTGCCGCCTCCGCACGTGCCGGCTCTCCATCCGTGACGGCCTGTCGCAGGGCCGCGAACCTCGTCTCGTCCATCGCACACCTCTCGCCGCCTTGCGCGGCGCCTCCGCACCACCCGCCGCGACCCGTCGAGGTGCGCGGCCCGTCCGACCGTCCGACCGCCAGGCGCGCGTCAGAGGCCGGCTCGCGCTTCGGCGCGGGCCAGGATCTCGCGGAGCTCGGCGGCGGCCGCCTCGGGGAGCGGCGGCGGGACGGCCCGGCCCGCGAGGATCGCATCAACCCGATCGGCCGCCCGCAGGCCCAGCGACTGGCCGCCGGCGGCGGCCCAGGCGCCGCGGGAGCGGCGATCGAGCAGGGTCGGATACCAGCGCGTGCGGTAGTGCGCGAGGGTGTGATCGGCGTCGAGATACGACCCGTCCGGCCCGAGCTCGTCCACCAGGTCGAGCGCAAGCGCATCGTCCGACAGGTCGAGCGGGGCGGTGGCCGCGCGCGTCCAGCCCACCAGCTCGTCGCAGATCGCGAGCTGCGCCAGCGAGCCCGCCAGGCCCGATTCGAGGTACCCGCAGTCGTGGGTGACCTGGCCCGCCGCGAGCGCATCGAGGAGGATGGCCGCGGCGGCCTCCGCGGCGGCCTGGCCGTCGACGACCTTCGAGTCCGCGCCGCCACCGAGGCTGAACATCGGGAGCCGCAGGTGGTGCGCCAGCGCCTCCGCGGCGCCCTTCGGGTCCGGGCCCGCGTAGGGATCCACGGTGGTCCGCAGGTCGAGCGCGTCGCCGCCGAAGCCGGGCACCACGACCGGTGCGCCTTCGCGGACGAGCTGCGCGATGACCAGGCCCGCGAGGACGCCCGCATGGTTGACCGCGAGCGTTCCGGCGAGCGTGACGGGGCCCGTGGTCCCGCCCGAGGTGACGGGAATCCAGAGCGCAGGCAGGCCGCGGGCCGCGAGGAAGAGGAGCCGCGTGACCGCATCCTCGTCGAGCAGCAGGCCGCGCGTCACGTTGATGTACCACGCGACCGACGGCCGTGCCGCCAACGGCTCGGCGCCGCCGGCAACCGCCTCGGCCATCGCGAGCACGTCCCGCAGGCCGTCCATCTCGTACGTCACGACGATCAGTGGCTTCGTCGTCCCGGTCAGCATCGCCACGGCCTGGTGGCGGTCCGCGACCCTCCCGTCCACCTCGGACGGGAGGAACATCGACATCGCGAAGGCCATGTTCGGCAGCGCGTCCACGAGGGCAATCCCCGCGCGCACGTCGTCGAGCGTCGCGAGTCGCCGGTCACCGGTTCGTCCGTCGACGATGTACGGGCAGTCCGAGCCGGGCCCGAACCACGCCGTCTCGCCACCCCACTCGATCGCGGGACGGCCCGTCCGGTCGTGGAGCGTCAGCGCCTTCGGCGCCACGGCGAGCGCCTCGGCGACGAGCGCGGCCGGGATGCGGACGCGATCGGCCTCGTCCACCCGGGCCCCCGCCACCGCCAGGATCCTGCGCGCCTCCGGGTGATCGACGCGGACGCCGGTCCGTTCGAGGATCGCGCAGGCGGCTTCCTGGAGCCGCGCGCACTCGGCGGTGGACGCGCGATTCCAGCGACCGGCGCCGGGCGTGATCGCCGCGGGACCGGACCGGTCACCGAGGCGGGCAGGGGCGGGAACGGGCATCGGACCTCCAGCCACGCGAGCGTGGCGGGGCCGCCCGCGGCTCCGCCAGTGCGGAATGGCCCGTTCCTGACCCTGCGCGACGGCCGCCCGCGCCCATCGCGGAGGACGGTCGTGCGGGTCGCATCGTCGAGGGGCACATGACGACGCCCCCGGATCACTCCGGGGGCGTCGTGCCGGCCGCGTGGCTAAGGGACGATCATCCAAGCGCCTTGAGGGCGGCCACGCAGGCCCGTGCATCGGCCCTGGCCCCGTTGAGCAGGCCGCGCCCATTCCGGAGGCTGGTCCGCGAGCTCACGAGGATGGGCTTCGCCGTCCCGGCGTTGTACTGCGCCGGCGTGAGCGGGAGGACCGACGGCGGGGATCCCGGCCACAAGCGGGGAGACCTGGCTGACCTTGGCGGTCATCGCGTCGAGATCCGCCTGCGCCCCGGTGACATCCTTGCCGGCCGCCTTGTCGGCGTCGATCCGGGCCTGGAGCTGGGTGGCGCGCGTCCCGAGCCGGCCGACTGCCGCGAGCTCGGTGTCGGCCGCGATCACGTCGGCGACCTTGGGAGCCATGAGCAGGTAGATCCGGAAGTCGGTGGCGATCTTCCTCAGATCGGCTTTCAGGACCTGGACGTCGGTCTCGCCGTCGATCTGCGCCCGGAGCGCCGTCAGCCCGCTCGTGGCGGCGGTGAGCTGCGAACGGAGCGCGTCGCGGTCGCCGGCGGTGAGGGCGGTCGCGTCGGCCACGCGGGACTGGAGCTTGGTGATCGTGTCGAGCCGCCGGTCGACCTCGCAGTTTCCGAGCTTGCGGAGATTGCCGACGCCGTTGTCCTTCGCGGCCGCCGTCTCGGCGACGCACTGCCGCGTTGCGGCCGAGGTGCCAGCCTCCGGCACGAGCGGCGACGCCGCCCCGACCGCATACGTGGGCGCAACCGATCCGATGGCGAGCAGGCCGCCGACCACGATGGATGCGAGGGCTCCCCTTGGTGCGAGCTTCATGGGACTGTCTCCTTGCGACGAGTGATGGCTGACGTCCCCGCCCGGCTGGATCGGTGGGTCGGAAGCCGTCATGCATCACGGTCGATCCCATCCGTAAGGGCGTCGACGCGTCCACATGCGGGCGATGTAAGGCGGACGGCCCGTGGAGCCGCGGGTTCCGTCGGCCTGGGCGCGAGCCCGAGGAGGCGCCAACGGGGCCCGGGACGCACGAGAGCCGGGCATCCACGGATGGATGCCCGGCTCCCCGGACGGTCGCTCTTGGCCGAACTAGAAGTCCATATCTCCGCCGCCGCCGTGACCGTGACCGGCACCGTTGCCGTTGTCCTTCTTCTCGGGAAGGTCGGTCACGAGCGTCTCCGTCGTGAGGACCATCGCCGCGATGGAGGCCGCGTTCTGGAGCGCGGACCGGGTCACCTTGGCGGCATCCACGATGCCCTTCTCGAACATGTCGCCGTACTCGCCCTTGAGGGCGTCGAAGCCCTGGCCCTTGGGCATGTTCTTGACCCGCTCGATCACGACCTCGCCGCGCTCGCCGGCGTTGTCGGCGATCTGCTTGGCCGGGGCCTCCAGCGCACGCCGGACGATGTCGACGCCGACCTGCTCGTCACCCTCGAGCTTGAGGGCGTCGAGCGCCGGGATCGCCTGCAGCAGCGTGGTGCCGCCGCCCGCGACGATGCCTTCCTCGACGGCCGCACGGGTCGTGGACAGGGCGTCCTCGATCCGGTGCTTCTTCTCCTTGAGCTCGACCTCGGTCGCCGCGCCCACCTTGATGACGGCGACGCCGCCGGCGAGCTTGGCGAGGCGCTCCTGGAGCTTCTCCTTGTCGTAGTCCGACGTGGTCTCCTCGATCTGCGCCTTGATCTGGCTCATGCGCGCCTTGATGTCGGATTCGCTGCCGGCACCGTCGACGATCGTGGTGTCGTCCTTGGTGGACACGATGCGGCGTGCCTCGCCGAGGTCCTCGACCTGGACGGAGTCGAGCTTGCGCCCGATCTCCTCGGAGATCACGGTCCCGCCGGTCAGGATCGCGATGTCGCGGAGCATCTCCTTGCGGCGGTCGCCGAAGCCCGGAGCCTTGACGCCCAGGACCTGGATCGTGCCGCGGAGCTTGTTCACGACGAGCGTGGCAAGGGCCTCGCCATCGACGTCCTCGGCGATGATCAGGAGCGGCTTGCCGACCGCGACGGCCTTCTCCAGCGACGGCAGGATGTCGGCGACGGCCGAGATCTTCTTGTCGGTGATCAGGATGCGGGCGCTCTCGAGCACCGCCTCCATCCGGTCGGGGTTCGTGACGAAGTACGCGGAGATGTAGCCGCGGTCGAACTGCATCCCCTCCGTGTATTCCTTCTCGAGGCCCAGCGACTGGCCCTCCTCGACGGTGATGACGCCGTCCTTGCCGACCTTGTCCATCACCTCGGCGATGATCTCGCCGACCTCCGGGTCCGCGGCGGAGATGGCCGCCACGGCCGCGATCTGCTCGCGCGAATCGACCGGCCGCGAAGCGGACTTGATCTCGGCCACGATGACCTCGACGGCGCGCTCGATGCCGTGCTTGAGGACCATCGGGTTCGCCCCGGCGGTGACGTTGCGGAGGCCTTCGCTGACGAGCGCCTGGCCGAGGACGACCGCGGTCGTCGTGCCGTCGCCGGCGACGTCGTCCGTCTTGGTGGCGACCTCCTTGAGGAGCTGCGCGCCCATGTTCTCGAAGGGATCCTCGAGCTCGATGTCGCGCGCGATCGTCACGCCGTCGTTGGTGATGGTGGGCGAGCCGAACTTCTTGTCGAGGACGACGTTGCGGCCCTTCGGACCGATCGTCACCTTGACTGCGTCGGCGAGCTTGTCGATGCCGCGCTTGAGTGAACGACGCGCGGTGTCGTCGAAAACGACCTGCTTAGCCACGGATTCAGATTTCCTCCTGGGATGACGGGCGAACGCGAGAGCATGACGGGCGGCGCCCGTCAGTCCTCGACGATCGCGAGAATGTCCTTCTGGCTCACGATGAGCAGGTCTTCGCCGTTCACCTTGAACTCGGTGCCGGCGTACTTCGCGTACAGGATCTTGTCGCCGACGGCGACGTCCATCTTCTCGCGAGTCCCGTCATCGAGGATCCGGCCCGGCCCGACGGCGAGAGCGGACCCTTCCTGGGGCTTCTCCTTCGCGGTGTCCGGCAGGACGATCCCGCTCTTGGTGACCTCTTCGCGCGGCGATGGCTTGATGACGACCCGATCCCCGAGCGGTCGGAGCTTCGTCGTCTCGGATGCGGTGGCCAACGGGTGACCCTCCTGTGCACTGCGGGTGGCGCCTTCCGCCGGCGATGCCGGCGGGCCCCCTGGTTGGTCCGATGCGCGGACCTCCGCGCTCTTTCTCCGGCAGCGACTGCCAGGGCTGCGACCGCGGGGTTCGTGGGTCGCGGCGGTGACTGCACCGTTGCTGGCACTCTCGCTGTGAGAGTGCCAAGAATGTACCGGAGGCGCTCCGGTGTGTCAAGCGCGACGCCGCGCGGAGGGGTCGCAGCGCGCCCGGCCGAGCGCTACCCTTTGGCGATGACCATCCCCCATCCGCTCCTCGTGCTCCGGGCCGGACCCACCGAAGCCATCCTGGACCCGGCGGCAGGAGGCCGGATCGCCGCGCTCCGCGTCGATGGAATCGACCTCCTGGTCACCCGCGGCGACGGCCCCCTGAGCTGGGGCGCCTACCCGATGGCGCCCTGGGCCGGTCGGCTTCGCGACGGGCTCCTCCGCTGGGGCGGGACGGTGCACACGCTGCCGACCGACCTGCTCCCACCGCACGCGATCCACGGGACGCTCGTCGAGGCCGCATGGCGGGTCGCCGGCCCGGCCGGCGAGGCCGAGGCGACCCTCGACGCGCCGCTCGGCGCGACGTGGCCGTTCGGGGGTCGGGCGGTGCACCGCGTAAGCCTGGACGAGACGTCGCTGAAGGCGACGTTGGAGGTCCACGCGGACGATCGGCCGTTCCCGGCCATCGTCGGCTGGCATCCGTGGTTCCCGCGCACGCTCCGCGGACCCGCGGGCGTTGTTGGCGGCCCGGTGGAGGTCGACGTGCGCGCGAGCGGGATGCTGGAGCGCGGCGACGACTACCTCCCGACCGGCGTTGTGGTGCCCGTCCCGGGGGGACCGCTCGACGACTGCCTCGTCGGCGTCACGCGCGCGCCGGCCGTTCGCTGGCCGGGCGCGTTCGAGATCGCGATCGAGAGCGATGCCCCGTACTGGGTCGTCTACACGCAGCACGCGGACGGCGTCTGCGTCGAGCCGGAGACGGGACCGCCGAACGGGCTCAACACGGGCGACTTCACGCTCGTCGAGCCGGGCCGGCCGCTGGTCGCGTCGATGACCCTCCGCTGGCGACGCCTGGGCTGAAGCGTCGCGCTCAGGCGGTCACGCCCCCGAACGTCCGGTCGTGGTTCGCCACCAGCCGCCCCCCCAGCTCGTCCGGATCCTCGCCGCGCTGCTCGGCGACCCAGCGCGCCGTCACGGCGACCCAGGCGGGCTCGTTGCGTCGCCGCGGCGCGCCCGGCGGTGACAGGTACGGCGCATCGGTCTCCACGAGGATTCGGTCGGGTGGAACGAGGCGCACGCTGTCGGCCGTCGCCTCCTCGCCGCGCCGGAACACGAGCCCCGAGACGCTCACGGCGCAGCCGAGCGCCAGCGCCGCCTCGACGTAGTCGACCGGCCCCGAGACCGAGTGGAGGACCGCGGGCGGGCGGTCCCCGAACGTCGCGCGCGCCACGGGCGTCCCGAATCCGGCCGCCCCGAGCTCCGCGAGCAGCGCGTCCTGGGCGTCGCGCTGGCCCGCCGCCGAACGGCAGTGGAGGATCGCCGGCTTCCCCATCGTGAGCGCGAGCGCGAGGTTCCGGCGCAGGTTCTCGAGCTGGGCCGCGGCCGGCGAGAACATCCGGTCGAAGTCGAGCCCGGTCTCGCCGATCGCGACGACGCGCGGGTCCGCCGCGAGGACCGCGATCCGCGCCCATGCCGCGGTGTCGGTCTCCGCGGCGGCGTGCGGATGGACCCCGACCGCGACGCCTGCCAGGCCAGGGAAGCGGTCGATCAGCGCGAGCGCGGCGACCGAGGAGGCCTCGTCCCAGCCCGGCACGAGGATCCGCTCGACGCCCGCGCGTTCGGCCGCGGCGATGACCTCCGCGGCGTCGGCCGCGAACGGCTCCGCATTGAGGTGGCAGTGGCTGTCGACGAGGCGCATGCGGGGCGTGTCGGGGCCGTCTGCCGTGATCGGGTCGGCCCGTCAGCCCTCGGCGCGGCCGAGACTGCGCCGGACCTGGGTCAGGTGCTCCAGGCGGTGGAGCGAGCGATCGAGGAGACGGACCCGGCCGACGGCCGGTGCCGCCTCCACCGAGGCGGCCGGCAGGGCGGCGACGAGCGCATCGATCTCGGCCGCGGCCTCCAGCGCCAGCGCCGCGGCGATCTCGCCCGGCATCGCACGCCAGGTCGGCTCGAGGGCAGCGTTCGCGAGGTCCGGGACGTTGTCGGAGACGTCCGCCGGGACGGCCAGTCCCGCGGGCAGCGCATCGCGCCAGCGGACGACCTGCCAGCGATCCCAGAACGCGAGGTGGGCGAGGCATGTCGCGACGGTCCACGTGCCGCCGACGCCGGTCTCGAAGTCGGCCGGCGAGAGCGTGCCGAGCAGCCGTCGCAGCTCGTCGGTTGCCCGCGCGTTCCGCTCCTCGAACGATCGATCGGTCATGCCGGCCCCGTAGGGGTCGCCGGGACCTCGTCGGGGACGGCGGCCTCGACCTCGAGACGCGGGAAGAGCGGGACCGCGTCCGCGAGCCTGCCGGCCTCGCCGGCGTGGGCCCCCCAGCGCAGCTCGTCGAGGATCGGCGGGCCGCCGTTCCCGTCCGCGGCGTAGGCGTGGGCGTGGCCGAGCTGCTGCATCACCCGCGGGGCCAGGCCGGGCATCACCGGGGACGCCGCCAGCGCCACCAGCCTGCACGCCTCGACGAGGTCGCCGAGGATGCCGCGAAGCCGCTCCGCGGCTCCGGCCTCGCCCGCCTTCACCGCCCGTGCGATCACCCATGGCTGCTCGGCCTCGACGAGCCGGTTGCCGGCCCCGACGAACTCCCAGAGCGCGGCAAGCGCATCGTGGAACAGGCAGCCTTCGAGCTTCGCAGCGAACAGGTCGCGGGTCGCCGGCCACGCCGCGCCGAGCGGGCTCGCTGCCGAATCGCGGGGAGCCGGCCGCTCGCCACCCAGATAGCGGGCCGCCATGGAGACGGTGCGGTTGACCAGGTTCCCGAAGTCGTTCGCCAGGTCCGCGTTGTAGCGACGCGTGAACGCGTCCCACGAGACGTCGCTGTCGCGGTCGAACGGGGCCTCGCGGAGCGCCACGTATCGGGCGCCGTCGCCCCCGAACGCCGTCACGAAGTCGATCGGCTCGAGGAAGTTGCCGCGGCTCTTGCTCATCCGTTCGCCCTGGGCGAGGAGCCAGCCGTGCACCCAGACGTGCCGCGGCGCCTCGAGCCCGGCCGACCAGAGCATGGCGGGCCAGAAGAGGGTGTGGAATCGCGCGATGTCCTTGCCGATGATGTGGAGATCCGCCGGCCACCATCGCGCGAACCCGGCCGGGTCGTCCGGGAAGCCAGCGCCCGTGATGTAGTTGATCAGCGCGTCGTACCAGACGTAGATGGTGCCGGCGGCGGGGTCCCAGGTGCCGTCCGGCAGCTCGGCGCTCCGCCCGTCCGGCAGGATCGGGAACGGGATCCCCCACCCCGCACCCGGCCGGCTGATCGAGAGGTCCTCGAGGCCGCCCCGGATGAAGCCCAGCATCTCGTTGCGGCGGTGGTCGGGCTGGACGCGATCCGGATCCTCCTCGAACCAGCGCTCGAGACGCTCCTGGTAGGCGGAGAGCCGGAAGAACCAGTTGCGCTCCGAGAGCCACTGCAGCGGCACGTCGGGATGGTTGGGGCAGATCGTGCCGGCGGCCGTCTCCACCACGTCCGTGGCGTTGCGGAAGCCCTCGTTCGGGCAGTACCAGCCCTCGTACGTGCCGGGGTAGATGTCGCCGTTGGCGTGCGCCCGGCGGACCATCTCCTGGACAGCCCGCACGTGGTCGGGATCCGTGGTCCGGATGAACCGATCGGGGCTGATGAGGAGCGCCTCCTCCGCCGCCCGGAATCGGCCCACCTGCTCGTCGACGAAGGCGCGCGGCGGGCGCCCCTCCTCCGCAGCGCGCATCGCGATGTTGACGCTGTGCTCGTCGGTGCCCGTCAGGAACCGGGTCGGAACGCCGCACATCCGGTACCAGCGGGCCAGCGCGTCGGCGCCGATGACCTCGTACAGGGTGTGCAGGCCGGGCCGGTTGTTCGCGTAGGCGATCGAGGTGGTGACGTAGAAGCGGTCGCGCATGGCCGGGCGATCGTAGCAGGGCCGGCGGCGACGCCGCGCCCCGACCGGGGGCACCGCCCGGCACCGTCCACGACCCCCGCCTGCCGACCAGCCCGCCGCTCGGACTGGCGACGACGCCGCCTCGGGCTCAGTGCCGGAAGTGGCGGGTCCCCGTCACGAGCATCGTGGCGCCGGCTGCGTCCGCGATCGCGGTGACCTCGGCATCCCGCATCGAGCCGCCCGGCTGGACGAACGCGCTGACGCCCGCGGCCAGGCATGCCTCCACGGCGTCGGGGAACGGGAAGAACGCGTCGGAGGCGCAGGCGGCCCCGGCCAGCGATTCGGGTCCGAGCATCGCGCGCGCCTTCTCGACCGCCTGCCGGGCGGCGTCCACCCGGCTCGTCTGGCCGGAGCCCATGCCGATCAGCATCCCGTCGCGGACCAGGACGATGGCGTTGCTCGTGACGGCCCGGACCAGGCGCCAGGCGAGGTCGAGGTCGGCCCGCTCGCCGTCGCTTGGGGCGCGACGCGTGACGCAGCCCCAGCCCGCCGGGTCGTCGGGGATCGTGTCGGGCGACGTCACGAGCACCGCACCGCCTGCGGTCCGGAACACCCCGCGCCGGTCGTGCCACGCAGGCGCGCCTGCCGCTCCCAGCCGCGGGTCGACCACGAGGCGGAGGTTCTGGCGCCGGGCCAGGACCTCGCGGGCACCGGTGTCGAACCCCGGCGCCACCACGATCTCGAGGAAGATGCCTGCGAGGCGCTCGGCAAGCACGCCGTCAACCTCCCGGGTGACCGCGACGACGCCCCCGTACGCGCTGACGGGGTCGGCACGGAGCGCGTCGTCCCAGGCGGCGAGGAGGCTCTCCCGCTCCGATGCGCCGCATGGGTTCGTGTGCTTGACGATCACGCAGGCCGGTCCCCGGAGCGTCCGCCCGATCGCCGCGGCAGCCGATGCGTCGAGGATGTTGTTGTAGCTGAGCGGCTTGCCCTGGAGCGCCGGCTCGCCCGTGGCGAACGGGCCGTCGGCGTCGGTCGCCCCGGGTCGGCGGTAGCGGGCCGCGGGCTGGTGCGGGTTCTCCCCGTAGCGGAGGCTCGCCACCTTCTCGAGCCCGATGACGAGCGTGGCCGGGAACGGGTCGACGCTTCGTGGCAGTCCCGGCTCGTCGGGCAGCGAGATTCCCGCCCGGTCGAGCTCGCAGGGCAGGACCTCGGCGATGCGGGCGTCGTAGGCGGCGGTGTGCCGGAACGCCTCCACGGCGAGCGCAGCCCGCGTGCCCGGCGGAATGCCGCCCGGGGCGTCAAGCGCGTCGAGGACCGCGTCGTAGCGCGAGGGCGAGGTCACGATCGCCACGTTCCGAAGGTTCTTGGCCGCGGCCCGGACCATCGAGGGCCCGCCGATGTCGATCTCCTCGACGAGGCCGTCGAGGTCGACCTCGCCCCGCGCGGCACGCTCGGCGGCCGCGGCGAACGGATAGAGGTTGACGACCACGAGCTCGAACGGCTCGATCGCCGCGGCGGCGAGCTGGGCACGGTGGCCCGCGTCGCGGCCATCGGCGAGGATCCCCGCGTGGATCCGCGGGTGGAGGGTCTTCACCCGCCCGTCGAGCATCTCCGGGAAGCCGGTGACGGCGGCCACGTCTGTCACGGGCAGGCCCGCGTCGCGCAGCGCGCGCGCCGTCCCGCCAGTGCTCACGAGCTCGAAGCCGCGGGCGACGAGCCCGCGGGCGAGGTCGGCCAGCCCGGTCTTGTCCGAGACCGAGAGCAGGGCCCGCCGGGGCCGCGGGATTGCCGGATCGGCGCGGGCTGGGTCCATGCTGACCCGGCGCCCCGTCACCTCGATCGCGCCCCCGAGGAGCAGGGCGACCGCGCGCGGAAGGAGCCGGTGCTCCACGGCATGGAGTCGCGCGAGCAGCGACGGCTCGTCGTCACCGGGCTGGATCTCGACCGCCTCGGCGAGGACGATGGGGCCGCCGTCGAGCGACGCGTCGACCAGGTGCACCGTCACGCCGGTCACGCGGGCTCCCGCGGCGAGCGCGTCGCGGACCGCGTGCGCCCCGGGGAAGCTCGGTAGGAGCGACGGGTGCACGTTGAGGATGCGCCCCGGGAAGGCGTCGAGGAGGATCGGGCCGACGAGACGCATGAAGCCCGCCAGGACGACGGCGTCCGCGCCAACGGCCTGGAGCGTCTCCGCGAGCGCGGCGTCCGCCGCCTCGCGCTCGGCCGTGTCGCGGGCGGCGAGGCCCGGCAGGAGCGCCGTCTCGAGCCCCGCCTCCACCGCCCAGTCGAGCGCCGGGCAGGGCCGGTCGGCGAAGACGAGGGCGATCCGGGCGCGTAGCGCGCCGCGCTCGATCCGGGCCTGGAGGGCCCGCAGGTTGCTCCCGCGCCCCGACACGCCGACCGCGATGCGATCGCTCACCGGTCCACCTCCGCGTAGCGGGCGCCGCCGGTCTCCGCGGCCGGGACGACCTCCCCGGCGACGCACGCACCGATCCCGGCGTCGGCGGCCGCCGCCAGCGCCGCGGGCACGCCGCTCGCCGGCATCGCGAGCACCATCCCAAGCCCGCCGTTGAACGTTGCGCGGATCTCGATGTCGTCCAGGCCGCCGATCGCCCCGAGGAGGCGCATCACCGAGGGCATCGGCCATGCGGCCGGGTCCATCCGCGCCGCGAGCCCCTCCGGGATGATCCGCGGCACGGCCCCGGGCAGCCCCCCGCCGGTGACGTGCGCGATGCCGTGGACGTCCGCGCCGCCCGCCCGGACCGCCGACCGGATGGCAAGGACGGCCCGCGCATAGATCCGCGTCGGGGCCAGCAGGACCTCCGCGAGCGAGGCCCGGGCATGTGCAGGCTCGGGCCCGACGCCGGCGGAGCGGGCCGACAGGATGTCCGCGTACGGCGCGTCGAGGTCAAGCCCGGCCTCGGCCAGCAGCTTCCGCACCAGCGAGAAGCCGTTGCTGTGCAGCCCGGACGCCGCCAGCCCGACGAGCACGTCGCCCGCCCCGACCGCCGACCCGTCGATGACATCGTCGCGCTCGACGACGCCGACGCACGTCGCGGCGAGGTCCACGTCGGCCGGCCCCATCGTCCCGGGGTGCTCGGCCGTCTCCCCGCCCAGGAGCGCGCAACCGGCCGCGCGACAGCCGGCTGCGACGCCGGCCACGATCTCGGCGATCTCCTCGGGAAGCAGCCGCCCGACCGCCACGTAGTCGAGCAGGAACAGCGGCTCCGCGCCGGAGCAGGCGACGTCGTCCGCGCACATCGCCACGAGGTCGATGCCCAGGCCGCCGAGGCGGCCCGCGGCACGCGCCAGGGCCGTCTTCGTCCCGACCCCGTCCGTGGACGCGACGAGGAGCGGGTGCCGATAGCCGGACGGAATCTCGATGGCACCGGCAAAGCCGCCGAGCCCACCGACCACCTCCGGCCGGCGGGTCGAGGCGACGGCCTCGCGAATCAGGGCCACGGCACGCTCGCCCGCATCGACATCGACGCCTGCCGCGCGGTACGCGGCCCGTGGGGCCGGCGCGCGGGCACCCGACGGCACGCCGCCGCGCTCAGCCACGGGCGCCGACGCCTTCCTCGAGCGCGAACTTGCGGCGGGCGGCGTCATACGGCACCGGCTCCGGGTAGGCGCCATCGAAGCAGGCGAAGCAGAACCGGTCGTAGGGCAGGTCGAGCGCCGCGAGGACGCCCCGGATCGAGAGGTAGCCCAGCGAGTCGGCGCCGATGAACGCCCGGATCTCATCCACCGAATGGGTCGCGGCGATCAGCTCGGTCTCGACCTGGGTGTCGATCCCGTAGAAGCACGGGTGGTAGATGGGCGGCGCGCTGATCCGGACGTGGATCTCCGCCGCACCCGCGCGGCGGAGCAGCTCGACGATCGAGCGCGTGGTCGTCCCGCGGACGATGGAGTCGTCCACCACGACGAGCCGCTGCCCGCGGACGATCTCGCGAAGCGGCGAGAGCTTGACCGTGACGCCGCGCTGGCGCATCGACTGGGATGGCTGGATGAACGTTCGGCCCGCGTACCGGTTGCGGATCATGCCCTCGCGGTACGGAAGCCCGGACGCCTCCGCGTAGCCCACGGCCGCCGGGGCCCCGGTGTCCGGGACCGGCATGACCAGGTCGGCCGCGATCGGCTGCTCGCCGGCGAGCTGGATGCCCATCTGGCGCCGCGCCTCGTAGAGGTTGACGCCCTCCATGTACGAATCGGGGCGGGCGAAGTAGATCAGCTCGAAGACGCAGAGGGCCGGGGTCGCCGGTGCGAACCGGACCGAGATCGGTTGGCGGCCCGCCTCGAGGATCACGATCTCGCCCGGCTGGACGTCGCGCACGTACTCGGCGCCGACGACGTCGAGACCTGCCGTCTCCGAGCTCAGGACCCAGCCCTCGGCGCCGTCGCCATCTCCCCGGGGGTCGGTCGCGCGCGGGTCGGGCGACGGGAGGCGGCCCAGGACGAGCGGCCGGAAGCCGTGCGGGTCGCGGACGCCGATCACGCGCCGCTCGTCGAGGATCACCAGGCTGTAGGCGCCGCGCGTCGTCGGCAGGACGCGGCAGAGGGCGTCGACCGTGTCCGCGGCCGGCTCATCTGCCAGCAGGGCCGTCAGGAGCTCCGTGTCCGTGCTCGCCGGGAGGCGCGCCCGCCCGCCGGCAAGCCGCGCGAGCAGCTCCCGCGTGTTGACGAGGTTCCCGTTGTGGCCGATCGCGAGCGCTCGCCGGGGCCCCAGGCGGAGCGTTGGCTGGGCGTTCTCCCAGACCGTGGACCCGGTCGTCGAATACCGGCAGTGCGAGATGGCCAGCTCGCCGCGAAGGCTCGGAAGGCGCCGGTCGTCGAGCACCTGGGCCACGAGCCCCAGGTCCTTGTAGAGCATCAGCTGGTCGCCGTCGGAGACGGCGACCCCGGCGGACTCCTGGCCGCGGTGCTGGAGCGCGAAGATTCCGAGCGCGGCGATCCGCGCTGCCTCCTGGCCGGGCGCGACCACGCCGAAGACGCCGCACATCGGTCAGCCGTCCTCGCCGAGGGCGCGCGGCAGCCCGTGGTCCCAGGCATGGCGAAGGTCGGCCAGCGTGACCTCCAGCGCGTCGGCGATGCTCGAGCCGCGACCCTCCGCCGCGCCGGTGGCGCCCTCGCCGAACATCTCGACGACGAGGCGCGGCCCGCCCACGACGCCCAGCTCGGCGAGCGGGACGCCGTGCCGGCCCGCCATCGCGCGGATCGCGGCGAGGTCGACCGGCCGAACGGTCAGGACGATGCGCGACGGGCTCTCGCCGAAGAGCGCCACGGCCGGTGCGCTCGGAACGGGCACCCGGAACTGACCGCCGCGGCGGCCCCAGATCGCCATCTCCGCCAGCGCGACGGCGAGGCCGCCTCCGCTGACGTCCTGGGCGGCCGAGACCAGGCGGGCCGCGATTGCATCCCGGACGAACGCCTGCACCGCCGCCTCGGCGGCGAGGTCCAGGCCTGGCAGGTCGTCCTCGGCCGCCAGCCCTGCGACGGCCGCGTAGGCGCTCCCGCCCAGGCCCGGCCCGGGCGCGCCCGCGAGCAGGGCGACGTCGCCGTCGGCGGCGAACGCCGGCCCGACGAGGAGCGACACGTCGTCGAGCAGGCCCACGATCCCGATCACGGGCGTCGGCGCGATCGCCGATCCGGGCGCCTCGTTGTAGAGCGAGACGTTGCCGCCCGTCACGGGCAGCCCGAGCGCCCGGCATGCGTCGGAGAGACCACGGACGGCCTCCCGGAGCTGCCAGAAGGACTCCGGACGGGTCGGATCGCCGAAGTTCAGGCAGTTCGTGACGCCCAGCGGCCGGGCCCCGGTCACCGACACGTTCCGGGCCGCCTCGGCGACGGAGAGCGCGGCGCCGAGGTACGGGTCGAGCGCGCTCACGGCCTCGTTGCCGTCGGTGGTCGCGACGAGCGCACGCCGCGTTCCCTTGACGCGCAGGACCGCGGCGCCGCCGCCGGCCGTGCCGACCGTGTTCGTGCCGACGTGGCGGTCGTACTGCTCCGAGATCCACGCACGAGACGCCAGGTTCGGGCTGCCGAGGAGCCCGAGCAGGACCGCGCCGGGGTCCGTGCCGCCCTCCGGGAGCGTGTCGGCGGCGGTCTCCGGGTTCCCTGGCGCCGGCGCGTTCCGGCGTCGGGCAGGCGGCGCCGCGAGCCGCTCGAAGACGATCGCATCCGACGCGAGCGCGCGGGCCGGGATCCGGGCAAGCTCGCGAGCGCCGGGATTCGGGGCACCATCGGCCGCCAGGCCGCCCTCGATCACCGCGATGTCGCCGTCGCCGGTGACCCGGCCGATCACGGCGCACGGGATTCCCCACCGGGCGCAGATCGCCGCGATCTCGGGCAGCCGCTCGGGCCGCGCGATGACGACCATGCGCTCCTGCGACTCGCTGATGAGGACCTCGAAGGGCGCCATGCCCGGCTCCCGCCGCGGGATCGCGTCCAGGTCGACGCGGATCCCGGTCCCGGCGCGGTCCGCGGTCTCCGAGACGCCGCAGGTGATGCCGGCCGCCCCGAGATCCTGCAGGCCCTCGGCGAGGCCCGCCGCGAGGATCTCCAGGGTCGCCTCGATGAGCAGCTTCTCCGCGAACGGGTCGCCCACCTGGACGGCCGGCCGCTTCGAGGGGTCCTGGGCCGCGAAGGTCGCCGAGGCGAGGACCGACGCGCCGCCGATCCCGTCGCGCCCGGTCGTCGACCCGTACAGGATCACGAGGTTCCCGGGACCCGGCGCGGCCGCCCGCATGATCGCGTCCTCGCGCACGAGGCCGATCGCCATCACGTTCACGAGCGGGTTGCCCTGGTACGACGGATCGAAGACCAGCTCGCCGCCGATGGTCGGGACGCCCACGCAGTTGCCGTAGCCGCCCACCCCGCGCACGACCCCGTTCACGAGGTGGCGCGTCCGCGCATCCGTCGGATCGCCGAACCGGAGGGCGTCGAGGACCGCGATCGGGCGCGCGCCCATCGCGAAGATGTCGCGCAGGATCCCCCCGACGCCCGTGGCCGCGCCCTGGTACGGCTCCACCGCCGATGGGTGGTTGTGTGACTCGATCTTGAAGGCGACGGCCCAGCCGTCGCCGATCCGCATGACGCCGGCGTTCTCGCCGGGGCCCGCGACCACGTCGGGACCGCCGGTCGGCAGCGTCCGGAGGAGCGGCCGGCTGCTCTTGTAGGAGCAGTGCTCACTCCACATGACGCTGAACATGGCGAGCTCGAGATCGTTGGGGGCGCGGCCCAGCCTCCGCTCGATCTGGACCAGCTCCTCGTCCGTCAGCCCGAGCGCGCGGTGGAGCGGCGCAGGCACGACGGCCGGCGCCACGTCCGCGGTCACCCCGCTACCGCCGCGCCGGTCGTCCCGGCCCGCGCCGCCGCCGAATTCGACGAGGGACCGCAGCACCAGCATCCCGTCCGCCGACCCGAGCAGCGCCTCGGCGGCCCGCTCCGGGTGCGGCATCAACCCGGCCACGTTCCCGGCGGCGTTGACCACGCCCGCGATCGCCCGGAGCGACCCGTTCGGGTTCGCCCGTTCCCCTGCCGTGGCCGGCCCCCCTGTCTCGTCGACATAGCGGAACAGGACCCCGCCGTCCCGCTCCAGCCCGTCGAGCGTCGCCCCGTCGGCGTAGTAGCAGCCCTCGCCGTGGGCGACCGGCATCGCGAGGGAGGCGCCTGCGGGGACCCGGTGCGTGAACGCGGTGTCGACACGCTCCGCGCGGATCGCCACGTCCCGGCACACGAACCGCAGCGATCGGTTGCGCAGGAGCGCGCCCGGGAGGAGCCCGGCCTCGGCGAGGACCTGGAAGCCGTTGCAGATGCCGAGCACGAGGCCGCCATCGGCCGCGTAGCCGGCAACGGCGCGCATGACCGGGCTGAAGCGGGCGATCGCGCCTGCCCGGAGGTAGTCACCGTAGGCGAAGCCGCCGGGCAGGACGACCGCGGCCACGCCCTGGAGGTCGGCGTTCTCGTGCCACAGCTCGACCGGCTCGGCACCGGCCCGGGTGAGCGCCCACGCGGTGTCCGCGTCGCAGTTGGAGCCGGGGAAGACCACGACGCCGACCCGGACGCTCACCCATTCGCCCCCGAGCGCGCGGCCGAGATCGCGCCGAGGGACTCGATCGCGTACTGCTCGATGAGGGGGTTGCAGAGAAGCTCCCGGGCGAGCGCGTCCACGATTCCGCGGCCGGCTTCGAGATCCGGCGCGTCCACGTGCAGCTCGACGCGGCGGCCGACGCGGACGTCGCCGATCCCGGTCAGGCGGAGGTGCGGCAGGCTCTGCTCGACGGCCCGTCCCTGCGGGTCGAGGATCCCGTCCTTGGGGAGGACGTTGACGGCAAATCGGAAGCGCGTCGCGGTGATCTCGGCATTCATCGGGCGATGACGTCCTCCTCGAGATAGCGGGCGAAGCTCGCCCCGGTGATCCGCTCGAACGCCTCGACGTAACGCGCCCTGGTCCCTTCGACGACGTCGTCGGGCAGGGCCGGGCCCGGGTCCGTGCGATCCCACCCCGACCGGTCGAGCCAGTCGCGCACGTACTGCTTGTCGTACGAGGGCTGCGGGCCCCCCGGCGCGTAGGCCGACGCATCCCAGAACCGCGACGAGTCCGGGGTCAGGATCTCGTCGGCAAGGACGAGCGTCCCGTCGCCCGCGAGCCCCATCTCGAGCTTCGTATCCGCGAGCAGGATGCCGGCCCGTGCGCAGGTCGCGGACGCGTGCGCGTAGACGCGCAGCGCCACGTCACGGACCCCGTCCGCGAGCCGGGCCGCATCCCGCCCGGGTGCGGCAAGGCGATCGACGAGCTCGTCGAACAAGATCGGCTCGTCGTGACCGGCCTCGGCCTTGGTGGACGGCGTGAGGATCGGGTCCGGGAGGCGGTCACCCTCGCGCAGGCCGGCCGGCAGGCCGATGCCGGACACGGCGCCCGAGGCGGCGTAGTCCTTCCAGCCGCCGCCGGCGAGGTAGCCGCGGACGACGATCTCGACCGGGAGCATCTCGAGGCGCCGGCAGAGCAGCATGCGGCCGCGCAGCTCCGGGACCTGCGCGTCCCACGCGGGTGGCAGCACGGCCGGGTCGGCGCCGAGGAGGTGGTTCGCCACGATTCCGGCCGTCTCCGCGAACCAGTAGCGCGACAGGCCCGTGAGCACCTTCCCCTTGTCGGGGATCGGCGTCGGCAGGACGACGTCGAAGGCCGAGATCCGGTCCGATGCGACGAGGAGCAGGCGGTCGGCGTCCACCGCATACAGGTCGCGCACCTTCCCGGAGCGGATGAATGCCCCCGTTCCGCTCATCGCGGGATCGCGGGGTCGATGGCGTCGAGCCGCGCGATGACCGCCGGCGCGTGGACGAGGAACCCGGCGTCGTCGAAGCAGGCGTCCAGGCGCGCCAGGGTCAGGCGCTGGGCGACGCTCGGGTCGGTCGCGAGGAGATCACGCAGCGGCCGTCGTTCGTCGGCCGCCCGCATGGCGTTCCGCTGGATGATCGCGTACGCCTCCTCGCGCGACAGGCCGCCCTCCTCGACGAGCGCGACCAGGACGCGTGACGACGCGTGGAGGCCGAACCCTCGGTCGATGTTCTCGCGCATGCGATCGGGCCGCACGACGAGCCCCTCCACCAGGCCGGCCATCTTGGCCAGCATGTAGTCGAGGAGGATCGTGGCGTCCGGAAGGAGCACCCGCTCGGCGCTGCTGTGGCTGATGTCGCGCTCGTGCCACAGCGGCTGGTTCTCGAACGCGGCACCCGCGTAGCCGCGCAGGAGGCGGGCCAGCCCGGCGATCCGCTCGCACAGGATCGGGTTGCGCTTGTGGGGCATCGCGGAGCTGCCCTTCTGGCCTGCCCGGAACGGCTCCATCAGCTCCCCGATCTCGGTGTGCTGGAGGTTCCTGACCTCGGTCGCGAACCGCTCCAGCGACCCGCCGGTGATCGCGATGGCCGCCATCACCGCAGCGTGCCGGTCCCGCTGGACGATCTGCGTGCTCACGGGATCGACCGCAAGCCCGAGATCGGCCAGGACCTCCGCCTCGAGGTCGGGGGCCAGCAGGCTGTAGGTCCCGACCGGCCCGGAGATCTTCCCGGTCGCGATGTCGTCGAAGGCGCGCGAAAGCCGGGCGCGGTCGCGGTCGAGCTCGAACGCCCAGCCGGCGAGCTTGAGCCCCAGCGTCGTCGGCTCCGCGTGGACGGAGTGGGTGCGGCCCATCATCACCGTGCCGGCCTCGGCGCGGGCGCGCGCCACGAGGGCGGCGAGGAGCCGGTCGGCGCCGCCGAGCAGCAGCGCGCCGGCGGCCCGCAGCTGGAGCGCGAGGCCCGAATCCACGACGTCGCTGCTCGTCAGGCCGAGGTGGAGGTACCGGCCCTCCGGGCCGACCGACTCCGCGACCTGGCTCACGAAGGCGATGACGTCGTGGTCGGTGGTCCGCTCGATCTCGGCGATCCGCTCCACATCGACGCGGGCCCGGCGCTCGATCGCGACGTATGCCTCCGCGGGCACCGTTCCGCGGGACACCTGCGCCCTCGCGACCGCGAGCTCCACGCGGAGCATCGCCGCGAAGCGGGCCCCCTCCGACCAGACGGCGCCCATCTCGGCACGCGTGTAGCGCCGGATCACCGCGACCTCCCCGCGGCTGCGGGAGCGGTCGGCGGCGCCGCGACCCCGATGTCGTGGCGGCGCTGGAGCCCATCGAACGCGATCGCATCCGCGGCGAGCTCCGCGGCGGCCCGCGCCGCAGGCAGGTCCGGGCCCGTTCCCACCACGGTGAGGACGCGCCCGCCGTGGACGCGCCAGGTCCCGTCCGGGTCGCGTTCCGTGCCCGCGTGGAAGACGAGGCCGCCGCGAGCGCGCGCCTCGGGGAGCCCGGCGATCGCGTCGCCGGACCGCGGGGCCGCCGGGTAGCCGGCCGCGGCGAGCACGATGCCGACGGCCGAATCGGAGGTGGATGGGAGGACGGCGCCGCTGATGCCGGCCGCGGCCGCGGCCGTGGCGAGACGACCCTCCGCCGCCGCCAGGAGGAGCGGCGCCAGCGGCGTGGCGCAGCGCGGCAGGATGACCTGCGCCTCCGGGTCGCCGAAGCGCGCGTTGCACTCCAGCAGCACCGGCCCGTCGTCGGTCAGGATCAGCCCCGCGTAGAGGGCGCCGCGGAACGGCGTGCCGCGACGGGCAAGCTCTGCAAGGAGCGGCGCGTGGAACGCGGCGACGATACCCGCGATGTCCGCATCGGGGAGGTCCGCCAGCGGGCTGTAGGCGCCCATCCCGCCCGTGTTCGGCCCCGCGTCGCCGTCCGCGAGGCGCTTGTGGTCCCGGGCCGCGGGCAGCGCGAGGGCCCCCGTTTCGTCGGCGATCGCGATGACGCTCGCCTCCGGCCCGCGGAGCCGCTCCTCGACGACGACCCGCGGGACACCCGCCGGCGCCGCCGGGACGTCGCGGAAGATCGCGTCGAGGGCGCCGAGCGCCTCGTCCAACGTCTCGCAGACGGTGACGCCCTTGCCCGCGGCGAGGCCGTCCGCCTTGATCACGATCCCCCGCCGTGCAGCGTGGAGCGCGGCCGCGAACGCGGCGGCAGGGCCGTACGCGGCGAACGCGCCGGCCTCCGCCATCCGCACCCCTGCGGCGTCCGCGACCTCGTGGCAGAACGCCTTCGAGCTCTCGATCCGTGCGGCGGCCGCGGACGGCCCGAACGTGGGGATCCCCGCGGCGACGAGCGCGTCCCCGACGCCCGCGGCAAGCGGTGCCTCGGGGCCGATGACGGCGAGGTCGACCCGCGCTCCGAGGGCAGCTGCGACGACCGCGGCCGGGTCGAGCGGGTCGCCCGGGGCGATCGAGACGCCGGGCACGCTCGCGATGGCATCGCTGCCCGGCAGCGCGAGGACGAACGCCACGCCCGGCTCCCCGGCCAGCCGGATCGCCAGCGCGTGCTCGCGGCCGCCCGCGCCCACCAGCAGGATCCGGCGCGGCGTCCGGGCGGGTGCCATCAGCCCCGGCCGGCAGCCAGGGGACGATCGTCGAGCATCACCGTCTGGGTGCGCTCCGGCCCCACGGAGACGAGCGTGATCGGGACCCCGGCCAGCTCCGCGAGGGCAGCAACGTACGCCCGGGCGTTGGGCGGAAGGTCATCGGGCGTCCGCGCCCCGTGGATCTCCTCGCGCCAGCCCGCGAACGACTCGTAGACCGGCACCGCGCGGGCCACCTCCTCCGCGGAGGCCGGCCAGCGCTCGACGCGACGGCCGCCGATGGCGTACGCGACGCAGAGGCGGATCTCGTCGATCCCGGACAGGATGTCCAGCTTGTTGAGGATGATGCTGCTGACGCTGTTGACGTCGACCGCGTACCGCAGCGGCACGGCGTCGAACCACCCGACGCGCCGGCGCCGGCCGGTCGTGGTCCCGAACTCGTGACCGCGCATCGCGATCCCCTCCCCGACCGCATCGAGAAGCTCCGTCGGGTACGGGCCGGCGCCCACTCGGGTCGTGTACGCCTTCATGATCCCGATGACGGCCGAGACCTGGAGCGGGCCGATCCCGCCGCCCGTGCAGGCGCCGCCCGCCACCGGGTTGGACGAGGTGACGAACGGGTACGACCCGTGGTCGAGGTCGAGCAACGTGCCCTGCGCGCCCTCCAGGAGCACGTGGTCCCCGGCACGGAGCGCGTCCTGGACGAGCGACGTGGTGTCCGCGATCTGGCTGCGGAGACGCACGCCCCAGCTCAGGGCCGCCTCGACCAGCGCCTCGACCGCGAACGGCCGGCCCTTGTCGCCGAGCTGCGCCAGCCACGCATTCTTGTCGGGCACGAGCCGTCCGAGCTTGCGGCGCAGGGCCGGCTCATCGAGCAGGTCCTCCATCCGCAGCCCGACCCGCGAGGCCCGGTCCGCGTATGCCGGCCCGATGCCGCGGTTCGTCGTGCCGATGCCATCGCGGCCCAGGCGTGCCTCGGACGCGCGGTCCTCGGCGACGTGGTACGGCATGATCACGTGGCAGGCATGCGAGACGCGCACCCGGCTCGTGTCCACGCCCCGGGCGGTCAGGGCGTCGAGCTCGCCGATCAGCGTGGTCGGGTTGACCACGACCCCGGGTCCGATCAGCGGCACGATGTGCGGATAGAGGACGCCGCTCGGAACGAGGTGGAGCTTGAAGACCTCCGAGCCGAGCACGATCGTGTGACCGGCGTTGTCACCGCCCTGGTAGCGGACGACCCAGCTGACCTGCCCGGCCAGGAAGTCGGTCGCCTTGCCCTTGCCCTCGTCGCCCCACTGGAGCCCGACGATCACCGTGGCCGGCATGGTCGCTCTCGCAGGCGTATCGCGTCGGGACAAAGAGAAAGGCCCTCGGCACGTGCGCCGGGGACCTTCGGGGTAGCCCCTCCCGATCGGTCGACACCGCGTGCGCGGTGCCGGTCGGGGCAGATGGCCACGCGCTTCATGAGGTGACCGAGATGCCGGCCTCGGACAATCGCTCGCTCCTTCGGGGGGGTCGGACGACCCGCGGCGTCGGGACCCCGGGAGTATACCAGCAGGCATCCGGGCGATCCCGAGCCGACCCCGGACGGTGCCGTCGGACGCCGTCGCGACCCACCGAGTGGCATGGCGCGCGCCGCCCAGACCGGGACTTCCGGCGCAGCCGGCGGTACCTTCGGGGCGGGCGCCTCGGGCAGGTCCAGCGCGTACCGTTTGCAGCGTGATACGCGCCCTCAGCGGGTTGGGGTTGCTGGCTCCCATCGCCTTCCTCGCGCTGGCGCTCCTGATGAGCCCCGCGGGACGGTCGGCGGGCGGCGGGCTCGAGACGAGCGCGCTGCTTGCCGCTGCGGTCCTCGGCGCAGCCCTGACCGCGGCGGTCGCGAGCATCTGGATCCGGGCGCGCGTAATCCCCGTGGTGAGCGCGGCGGAGCGCCTCGCGGACGGCGAGCTCACGACCCTCGTGCCGGCGCAGAACAGCGGCATCGACGGGCGGCTGGGACGCGCGGTCGCCAAGCTCGGCGCCACGCTCGCGACCACGCACGACGCCGCGACCGTCGACCGCCTCACCGGGATCGCCAACCGCCCATCCCTGCTGGGCATGCTCTTCGGGGAGGTCGAGCGGGCCGCGCGCTACAACCGGCCGCTCTCGGTCGGGTTCGTCGACATCGACCTCTTCAAGACGGTCAACGACACCCACGGCCACCATGCCGGCGACATCGTGCTCCGGGGCGTGGCCGACGTGCTGCGGACGAACCTCCGGGCCACGGACATGCTCGGCCGGTACGGTGGCGAGGAGTTCATGCTCATCCTCCCCGAGACCAGCGTGGAGGACGCGGCATCGCTCTCCGAGAAGCTCCGCCTGCTGGTCGGCCGGGCGCGGTTCCAGATCGACGACAAGCTCACCGTGGACGTCACCGTCTCGATCGGCGTGGCCGGGGGCCTCGGGAGCAACCTCCACATCGACGAGCTGGTCCGGGACGCGGATGCCGCGATGTACTCGGCGAAGTCGCTCGGGCGCAACCAGGTCTACGTCTTCTGCGAGCCCACCGACGACGCCAGGATCCCGCGCGCGCCGATCTCCACGGACGGACGAGCGCGGGCGTCGGAGGTCGCGCAGCTCGCCCGGCTGGCGGCCGAGCAGGCGCTCATCACCACCCTCACGCCCTACCCGAACCACCGGGGCCATGCGTCCGCGCTGATCGCCACGCTGTCGGTCGGGATGGCTCGCCGGCTCGGCCTTCCCGATCCCGAGGTCGACCGGGTCCGTCTCGCGGCCCTGCTCCACGACGTCGGCAAGCTCGCCCTTCCCGAGGAGATCCTCGAGAAGCCGGCCGCCCTCACGGCCATGGAGTGGCAGTCGGTGGTCCAGCACCCCAGGATCGGCCAGGTGATCCTCGAGCAGGCGTCGGTCCTGCGGGACGCGGTCCCGATCGTCCTCCACCATCACGAGCGATTCGGTGGGCACGGCTATCCGTATGGATTGCGCGGTCCGGAGATCCCGCTCGGCGCGCGGATCGTCGCGCTCGCCGACGCCTACGATGCGATGACGGCCGACCGGCCCTACAAGCACGCGATGACGCACGCAGAGGCGATCCGCGAGATCCAGCGCCACGCCGGAACGCAGTTCGATCCCGACGTCGTGACGGTATTCTGCGACCTCTACGCGGCCGAGCGCCCGCTCGCCGACCCGGCGATCGTGCGCGGGACCTCGAGCTCGATCGCAGCGACGCACCGGCTGACCGGCCACCCGATCCACGCGGCGAGCTGACCCTCGTCGATCGCCGCTCGGCGCGCTCCCGCCCAGGGGTCGCGTCACGGCCGCGGTCCGCGCCACGCGCTGACCCTCGTCGATCGCGGCTCGGCGCGCTCCCGCCCAGGGGTCGCGTCACGGCCGCGGTCCGCGCCACGCGCTGACCCGGGTCGATCGCCCCCCGACCCCGACGAGGAGCTCTCGCCGGCGGGGCCACTCCTCAGCGCCGTCGGGCTGTGCCCCGGGCCGTCGGGCCGTGCCGCGGCCCAATCGACGAGCCGATAAGGGAGCGTGCAGGACCGGATGCGGTCCGGTTGATCGCCGCCTGCGAGGATCTCCCCGCGGCACGCCCGACCGATCGTCCATCCGGGCGGGCCGCCCGCCCGCCGAGTCGCCCGCCGTGCGAACGCAGGTCCGGACCGGGAACCCGGCCGGCCAGGAGGGATCGGATCGATGAACAAGGTCCTGCTCACCGGGCGCCTGACGCGCGACCCGGAGCTGCGTGTGCTCGCGAGCGGCAAGAACGTCACGACGTTCTCCGTGGCAACGAACGAGTACGTCGGTAATGGCAAGGAGAAGGCCGAGTTCCACTCCGTGGTGACGTGGGATCGCCTGGCCGAGATCTGTGCCACCTATCTCGGCAAGGGGATGACCGTCGCGCTCGAAGGCCGCATCCAGACCCGGCAGTGGGACGACGATCGCGGGGCGCACCACTGGAGGACCGAGATCGTGGCGAACGCGGTCGAGATGCTCTCGGGCAGGCGCAAGAAGGACTATGCGGCCGACGCGCTGGCCGTCCAGGCGAACGCGCTCGGCGGCCGGCCTGCCGTCGACTCCGACCGCGACGAGGATGACGACGATGCGGAGCCCGGCCTGGCGCCCGGCGACCCGGAGCCGGAGGCAGCCGTCCTCGTCGCCTGATCCCGCATGCCCGGCCGCGACGGGCGCCGTCCTCCCCTCCGGCGCCCGTCGCGCACCCGCACCGCCCGACGCACGGCGTTCATGCCAGGGGGAAGCGCGCGGGGAGCGCCCCCGCCTCGACCCGCCGGGACCGGGTGCGAGGGCCGACCCCTACCGGCTCGAGGTGGAATCCGGGGCGTCGTAGAGACGGCGTCGCGGGAGGCCCGTCGCGGCGGCCACGCGGCGGGCCGCCTCGCCGCGGGCGAGACCGCCGGCCACGAGGCGGGCGACATCGGCTCTCCCAGCGGCGACGGCATCGGCGGGCCCCGGCGCGGCATCGAGGGCGTCCGGCAGCCCGGCGTCGGCACCCGGTGCTCGCTCGGCGGGCCGCTGTCCGATCACGACGACGATCTCGCCGCGCCCGTCGATCCGGCCCGCCGCGGCCGCGTCGGACAGCGTGCCGAGGCTGCCGCGCAGGATCTCCTCGTGGAGCTTCGTGAGCTCGCGGCAGACGGCCGCGGGCCGCTCGGGACCGCAGGCAGCCGCCAGGTCGGCGAGCGTCGGCCCGAGACGGCCGGGCGCCTCGAACAGGACCGCGGTCCGCTCGTCCGCGCCGAGCCGGGCAAGCCGCTCCCGCCGTTCACGCCCGCGCCGCGGAAGGAAGCCCTCGAAGCTCCAGCGCGGCCCGGCGATCCCCGAGGCCACGAGCGCGGCGAGCACGGCCGAGGCCCCCGGGATCGGCACGACGCGGTTGCCCTCGGCCGCCCATGCCGACACGAGGCCGGCGCCGGGATCGGAGACAAGGGGCGTGCCGGCGTCGGTCACGAGCGCGAGGTCGCGTCCCGACCGGAGGTGCGACAGGAGGCCGGGGATGGTCGCCGCCTCGTTGCGCGCGTGGTGCGGCACGAGGTGCGTCGTGATCCCATGACGAGCGAAGAGCCGCCGCGTGATTCGCGTGTCCTCCGCCGCGACGAGCGGCACCGCCCGCAGGACCTCGAGCGATCGCAGGGTCACGTCGCCGAGATTGCCGATCGGCGTCGCGACGACGTACAGGGTCCCGCGATCGCCCAGGGGCCCGTCCGGGATCTCGCCGGCGTCGGCTCGGCCGGCCGGGCCGGGGGGCGCCGCGCCGCTGTCCGGGATCACCGCCGCGCGGAGCCGGGCCTGCGCCGGGGGTAGAGGTAGTCGACGCCGGGCGTGCGGGGGCCCAGCTTCGCGGCCGGCGGGACCTGGCGCTTGAACTCGGACGAGGCGACCATCCGGCCGATCCGGTCGACGAGCGCCGAGTCGAACCCCATCGCCGCGAGCTCCTCGTCGCTGCGCCGCTTGTCGACCATCCAGTAGAGCAGCCGGTCCAGGTGGGGGTAGCTGAATCCCGCCTCCGCCTCGTCGGTCTGGCCGGGCCAGAGGTCCGCGGACGGCGCCTTGCGGATGATCGCCTCCGGGACGCCGACCGCGACGGAGAGCTGGCGCACCTGGCTCTTGTAGAGGTCGCCGATCGGGTTGAATGCGCATGCGCTGTCGCCGAACAGCGTCGTGTACCCGATCAGCGTCTCGGTCTTGTTGCCGGTCCCCACCACGAGCCCGCCCCACGTCACCGACCGGTCGTAGAGCACGAGCATGCGGGCCCGCGCCATCGCGTTCCCACGGCGGAGCGGCGAGGCGTCGAGCGCGTCCGGCCCGCCCGAGCCCGGCACGCCCCTGGTCCCGAAGTACCCGTCCACGATCGGCGTGATCTCGACGAGATCGCTGGCGCAGCCGAGCTGACCGATGACGGTCTCGGCGTCGGCTCGCGACGCGGGCGACGATGCCCGGTACGGCAGCATGAGGCAGAGGAGCCGGTCCGCTCCGATCGCCTCCGCGACGAGGAACGCGACGAGCGCCGAGTCGATCCCGCCCGATAGCCCGACGACGGCCCGCCCGAAGCCAGCCTGGCGGAGCTGCGCGCGGACGAAGGCGGTGATCACCCGGCGCGCGATGCCGGTGTCGATCGCGAGCTCGGGGGGCAGCTCGAAGAGCGGGAGCGTCGGATCTCCGGGCGGCGCGGACGCCATCAGGCCGGCGCTCTCATCGCGCCGCGGCCGCCGCGGTGCCGTCCTCGGCGATCCCCGCGCGCTCGGCCACGATCCGTCCGAGCTCGCGGGCCATGAGCTCGGGCCGCTCGTCGCGCAGGAGCGGAAGGCCGATGCGCTCGCGCCGGATGGCGGCCAGCTCAACGTCGGCGAGGACGAGCGCCTCGTCGTAAAGCGGTGCCTCGACGATCACCTCGCCGGTCGGCCCCAGGACCATCGAGCCGCCCCAGAACGAGACGGACTCGTCGACGCCGACCCGGTTGCAGAAGACGACGACACTCGTCGTCAGCTGGGCGTACGTGCGCAGGAGCGTTCGCCACGAGACCGCGGTCCCGAGGCCGCCGGCGTTCACGGCCGCGACGTCCCGGCCGGGCGAGGAGGCGACGTTGACGAGCACCTGGGCGCCGTCGAGGGCGAGGAGCTCGGGCACGCCCAGGTGCCAGAAGTCCTCGCAGATCGCGAGCCCGACGCCCACCCCGAGGCGCGACGGGGTGGCGCGCAGGGCGTCCCCCGCCGCGAAGAAGCGCCGCTCGTCGAAGAGCCCGTACGTGGGCAGGTAGAGCTTGCGCTGGATGTGGCGCACCGCGCCATCCTCGAGGAGCGCCGCGGCGATGAAGAGCCGGTGGTCGGTCGACTCCTCCACGAAGCTGACGACTGCCGAACACCCGGTGGTCTCCGCCGCGAGCGCACGAAGGCGCGGGTCGTCGGCGCTCATCGCCACCTCGGCCGCGAGGTCCTGGAGGTGGTAGCCGGTCAGGCCCAGCTCGGGGAAGACGATCAGCCCTGCGCCGGCGCTCCGCGCCTCGACCAGGAGCTCCCGGTGGCGGGCGAAATTCAGGTCGAGCTGGCCGAGCTCGGGCGCGAGCTGGGCGAGGGCGATCCGGAGCGGCTGCACCTGCCGAGTCTAATGCGCGGTCGGTCGCTGGGGCGGCAGGGGCTGCGCCTGGGCGTCGGCCATCCCCGCCGATTCGGCCGGTGGGTTCGCCCCGCCGCCGATCACGCGGCGCTGCTCGATCGAGCCGGGGACCTGCTCCGCGAAATGGCAAGCCACCTCGTGGCCGGCGTCGACGGTCCGGAGCTGCGGCTCGACCTCGACGCATTCCGCCGGGTTGCCCAGGCGCTCGCGGAGCCAGCACCGGGTGTGGAAGTGACAGCCGCGCGGCGGGGCCGCCGGGTTGGGGACATCGCCCTTGAGGATGATCCGGCGCCGCCTGGACTCCACCGCGGGGTCGGGGATGGGCACGGCCGAGATCAGCGCCACCGTGTACGGGTGCCGGGGCCTGTCGTAGAGCTCTCGCGACGGTGCGAGCTCGACGATCCGCCCGAGATACATCACCGCGATCCGATCGCTGATGTGGCGCACCACGGACAGGTCGTGCGCGATGAACAGGTAGGTCAGCCGGAACTGCGCCTGCAGTCGCTCGAGGAGGTTGACGATCTGCGCCTGGATCGACACGTCGAGCGCGCTCACCGGCTCGTCCGCGACGATCAGGTCGGGGTTGACCGCGAGCGCCCGGGCGACCCCGACGCGCTGGCGCTGGCCGCCGCTGAACTCGTGCGGGTAGCGCTCCGCGTACGACGGATCCAGGCCCACGATCTCGAACAGCTGCTCGACCCGCTCGCGGCGCTCGCTCCGCGATCCGATGCTGTGGATGTCGAGCGGCTCGCCCACGATGCCGCCCACGGTCATGCGCGGGTTGAGGCTGGCATACGGGTCCTGGAAGATCATCTGCATCCGCCGGCGCACGCTCCGGAGCGCCGCACCGCCGAGGGTCGTGATGTCCTGTCCGTCGAAGGTGATGGTTCCGGCCGTCGGGCGGTAGAGCCGCAGGATCGCCCGCCCCATCGTGCTCTTGCCGCATCCGGACTCGCCGACCAGGCCCAGGGTCTCCCCGCGGCGGAGCGTCAGGGTGACGTCGTCGACGGCACGGACGTCACCGACGTGCCGCTCGACCACGATCCCCCGCGTGATCGGGAAGTAGACCTTGAGCTGGCGCACCTCAAGGAGCGGCGCCTCCGCGTCCTCGGGGCGCGCGCCCACGCCGACCGCGTCCGTCTGGCTCATCGACCGCGCCCCGGGTCCGGCGACACGGCGGGCCGCTTCCCGTCGGCACCAATCGCCGCGCCGGCACTGGCCGCCGGCGGCTCCGCGGGCACGAAGCCCGGCCGCTGTGGCGCGCCCGCCGCCGCTTCCTCCGCCGTCGGCGGGTTCCAGCACGCCACCCGATGGGTCGCCTCGGGGCCCGAGGTGCGTACGGTGAGGCCCGGCTCCAGCGGGCTGAGCGAGGGGTTCTCCGTCCAGCAGCGATCGATCCGCCACGCGCAGCGCGGCGCGAACGGGCAGCCGACCGGGGCGACGCGGAGATCCGGCGGAACGCCCTCGATCGGGATCAGCGCCTCCTCCGGCCCGGCGTCGACGCGCGGGATCGAGTGGAGCAGGCCGACCGTGTACGGGTGGCGGGGCTTCGCGAACAGCTCGATCGTCGTCGCCGCCTCGACGATGAACCCCGCGTACATGACGTTGATCCGGCCGGTCATGCCCGCCACGACCCCGAGGTCATGGGTGATGAGGATGACGGCCGTCCCCCGATCCTTCGTGAGGCGCTGGAGCAGCTCGAGCACCTGCGCCTGGATCGTGACGTCGAGCGCCGTCGTCGGCTCGTCCGCGATCAGGAGCTGGGGCTCGAGGGCGAGGGCCATCGCGATCATGACCCGCTGCCGCATCCCGCCGCTGAACTGGTGCGGGTAGTTGCGCAGCCGGCCGGCGGGCTCCGCGATGCCCACCATGCCGAGGAGCTCGATCGCCCGCGCCCGCGCCTCCGTGGGGCTGACCCGCCGGTGCGCCCGGATGGTCTCGACCATCTGCTCCTCGATCGTGAGGACCGGGTTCAGGCTCGTCATGGGGTCCTGGAAGATCATGGCGATGTCGCGTCCGCGGAGCTCCCGCATCGATGCCTCGGGGAGCTTCGTCAGGTCCTCGGCGTTGAACAGGACCTCGCCGTTCTCGATGTGCCCCGCCGGCTGCGGCAGGAGGCGCATGACCGCGAGGTTGGTCACGCTCTTGCCGCTGCCGGACTCACCCACGAGGCCGAGCGTCTCGCCCTCCTCCAGGTCGAAGGAGACGCCGTTCACCGCATGCACGGTCCCGTCGTGGGTCCGGAAGCGGACGATCAGGTCGCGGACGGAGAGCAGCATCGTCGCCTATCGCTTCAGGCGCGGGTCGATGGCCTCGCGCAGCCCGTCGCCGAGCAGGTTGAACCCGATCGCGCTGATCACGATGGCGGCCCCGGGGAAGAAGATCAGGTACGGCGCGGACTGGAGGAAACGCGCGGAGTCGGTGAGCATCTCGCCCCATTCCGCGACGCGCGGATCGCCCGGTCCCAGCCCCAGGAACCCGAGCCCCGCGACGTCGATGATCGCGGTGGCCAGTGCCAGGGTCGCCTGGACAATGAGCGGCGTGAGCGCGTTCGGCATCAGGTGCCGCAACAGGACGCGCGCCGGCGTCGCTCCCTCGGCGCGGGCCGCCGTCGCGAAGTCCGCCTCGCGCAGGGCAAGGAGGGTCCCGCGCAGCAGCCGGGCGAAGATCGGCGCGTACGAGATGCCCACCGCGAGCATGATCTGCAGCTGCCCATGGCCCAGCCAGGCGACGATCCCGATCGCGAGCAGGATGCCGGGGATGGCCAGCAGCACGTCCGTCACGCGCATGAGCACGGCGTCGACCTTCCCTCCTGCCCCGCCGGCAACCGCACCGACCACGGACCCGAAGGCGAGCCCGAAGAAGACCGCGACGACGCCCACGGTCAGGCTGATACGGGCCCCGTAGAGCACGCGCGTGAACTCGTCGCGCCCAAGCAGGTCCGTGCCCATGAGGTGCGCCAGGCTGGGCCCCTGCTTGCCGTCGGCCAGGACGCCGATCGTCGGGTCGTACGGCGCGATGATCGGCGCCAGGATCGCGGCCGCGACGAAGACCACGATGCACACGGCACCGACCAGCGCCGGGCCGTTGCGCATGAGCCGACGGAACGCGTCCCGCCAGAGCCCACGGCTCGCGCGTGCCGTGGGCCGCGCGACGATCGCGATCGGTTGGGTCACCTCAGCTGTACCGGATCCGGGGGTTCAGGAACGCGTAGCTGATGTCCACGACCAGGTTCACGACAAGGAAGATCGTCGCAAAGATCAGGATCAGCGACTGGACCACGATGTAGTCATGGTTCTGGATCGCGCTCACCACCCAGGAGCCGACACCGTTCCATGAGAAGACCGTCTCGGTCAGGACGGCGCCAGCAAGCAGGCCGCCCACCTGGAGGCCGATGACCGTCGCCACTGGCAGCCACGCGTTGCGCATGATGTGCCGGTCGTCCACCCGGCGCTCGGTCAGGCCCTTGGCCCGGGCGGTTCGGACGTAGTCCTCGTTGGTGACGTCGATGACGGAGGCCCGCGTGATCCGCGTCACGATCGCGAGCGGGATGGATCCCAGGGCGATCGAGGGCAGGATCAGGTGCGAGAACGAATCGATGATCGCGTTCGGGCGCCCCGTGAGCAGCGCGTCGATGATCGCGAAGTGCGTCACCTGCGGGATCCCGAGGCGCGGATCGCTCTGGCCGAGCGCGGGCAGCCAGTGGAGCTGGACCCCGAACACGAACACGAGCGTGTAGCCGAGGACGAAGATCGGGATCGAGATCCCGAAGAGCGACACGACGGTGACGACGCCGTCGACCCAGCCGTTGGGGTGGCGCGCCGCCAGGCGGCCCAGCGGGATGCCGAGACCGACGGCGAAGATCAGGGCTCCGATGGTCAGCTCGATCGTGCCCGGGAATCGCACGAGGAACGTGTCGGCGACTGACTTCCCGTCGACGAAGCTCGACCCGAAGTCGCCGTGCACGAGCCGCACGAGGTAGTTCACGTACTGGACGTAGAGCGGCTGGTCAAGCCCGAGCGTGGCCCGGATCTGGGCAGTCAGCTCCGGCGTGGCGTGCTGTCCCAGGATCGCTTCCGCGGGATCACCCGGAAGCAGCCGCAGGAACAGGAAGAGGATGATCGAGAGTCCGAAGAGGACCGGGATGGCCCCGATCACGCGCCGGACGATGAACCTGAGCACGGGTCGACGGTGTCCCTCTGTGCGGAGCCCCCCGAGGTCCCGGACCTCGGGGGGCTCGCGCTCGATGCGTGAGGACGGGCGACGCGCCCGCCGGCTCTAGGGCTGGATCCAGACGGAGTTGAACAGCTCGGTCTGGTTGCCGGCGCCCACGAACCCGTGGACCTTGGTGACGTACGCACCGGGTGGTGTCGAGTTCACGATCGGCACGGTGGGCATGTCCTGGGCCGCGAGGTCCTGGACCTGGCCCCAGAGCGTATTGGCTGCGTCGGGCGACGTCGCCTGGAGCGCCTGGGTCATCAGCGTGTTGACCTGGGGATTGGCCCACCCGAACTGCAGATTGGGCTTGCCATTCTGCCAGCCGAACCAGGCCGTGTAGAGGAAGTTGTCGGCCCCGGCCCAGTCACAGGTCCAGCCGAACAGGAACAGCGGGAAGTTGCCGCCCGTGGCATGGCTGACGTAGCCGCCGTGCCAGTCCTCGGTCTTGAGGGCAACGGTGAAGCCGACCGCCTGAAGGTCGCCGGCGATCGCCTGGGCGAGGCTCTTCGGGTCGGGCATGTACGGCCGGACCACGTTGGACGGGTAGTAGAGGTCGATCTTGAGCTTGTCGGCGGACAGGCCGGCCTTGGCGAGCGACGCCTTCGCGGCGTTGACGTCATAGGCGGGCATGTTCTCGGCCTTGTAGCCGGTCGTGCCGGCCGGCAGCCAGCTCTGCGGCGCCTTCGCCGCGCCGGCATAGAAGGCGTCGATGTAGCCCTGCTTGTTCAGGGCCTCGGCGATCGCGAACCGGACGTCCTTGTTCGCATAGATGGTCGGCGTCGCTGCGCCGCCCGACGCGCTCTGCAGGCTCTGGTTCATGCCCAGGTAGCCCGTGTTGCACGACTGGCCGCGGTCGACGATCTGGAGGCCGCTGGTCTTCGCGGTCGCCACGTCGGCCGGCGAGATGGTCTCGGCAAGGTCGATGCCGCCCGCCTGGAGGGCCTGGAGCTTGGCCGTGGAGTCCTTCAGGTTGGCCTGGAACGTGATCTGGTCAAGGTGCGCGGCGTGCGCCGTGTCCCAGTAGCTCGGGTTCTTGACGACGGTCACGTGGTCGCCGGTCACCCATTCCTTGAACATGAAGGGTCCGGTGCCGACCATGCTCTCGCCCTGGCCCTGGGCGTACTTGTTGTCCTTGAGCGGCGTCGTGTCGGCCTTGTCCTTCTGGAGGGCGGTCGGGCTCTGGATCCCGAACACGGCCAGGGTCTGGCTGACCAGGAAGTTGCTCTGCGGTGTCTTGAAGTTGAAGACGACCGTCGTCGCATCCGGGGCGTCGACCGAGGCGAGGTTCGAGGCATCGCCGAAGCCGCCGAAGACGGCGCCGTAGTAGTAGGCGTTGTCCTGGAGGTCGCCCTTCGTGAACGCCTTCCAGCGGTCGTAGTTGAACTTGACGGCGGCGGCGTTGAAATCCGTCCCGTCGTGGAACTTGATCCCGGTCCGCAGCGTGAACGTGTAGGTCTTCCCGTCGGCGCTGATCTTCGGCATGCTGGCCGCCAGGACGGGGATGACGTCGCCGATCGTGCCGGGCGTCAGGCCGACGAGGCCCTCGACGACCTGGTTGTCGACGTAGAGCGAGTTCCCGTCGCTCACGAGCGCGGGATCGGCATACACCATGTCGCCGTCGAGGCCGACGACGAGCGTTCCGCCTTCGACGGGGGCGCCGGCAGCCGCAGATGCGGCGGCGGAGGGCGAGGCTGCCGCCGACGCTGCCGCCGCGCTCGGCGAGGCCTGCTGGGATGGCGCGGCGCTGGGCGACGGCGTCGCCGAGCCGCCGCACGCGGCGAACACGATCGCCGCCGCTGCGATCAATGACCCTGTTCGGGCACGCAACATGTGTGGTCTCCTCCTACGTCGATCCGCCGAGATGTCCGCAGGCATCGGTCGGTGGCCCCTTGACCCGAGCATGATACTCACCGACTCGGGACATCATGAGCGCCTCGTGTCCTGGTCAGCTCGGCCGCGACCTGCGATCGCTCGTTCGTCACGGGCTGACGCACGAGCCTTTCCGGTTCGATCCGTCCAACGATCTCCGCGCGTGTCGGCCGACGTGGTCGCAGGCGCGCGGGGGTCCCGGATCAGATGGACGATGTCCTCGCCGCCATCGCGATGGTCTCCGATGAGACGTCCTCCGAGAAGTGGCAGGCGACCACGTGCCCGCTCCCCACGTCGCGAAGCTCCGGGGTCTCCGCCACGCATCGCTCGGGGTTGCCAAGCCGCTCGCGGAGCCAGCAGCGCGTGTGGAAGCGGCAGCCGGATGGCGGGTTGGCCGGGGACGGGATGTCGCCCTTCAGGATGATCCGCTTCTTGCGATGACGAGGATCCGGGTCCGGGATCGCCGACAGGAGCGCGACCGTGTAGGGGTGGGCCGGGTTCGCGTAGATCTCCGCGACGTCGGCGAGCTCCACGAGCTTGCCCAGGTACATGACCCCGACCCGGTCGCTGATGTGCTCGACGACCGCGAGGTTGTGGGCGATGAACAGGTACGTCAGCCCCAGCTCCTGCTGCAGGTCGTCGAGGAGGTTCAGGACCTGGCTCTGGATCGAGACGTCGAGCGCCGAGACCGGCTCGTCGAGGACCACGAACTCCGGGTTCAGGGCAAGCGCGCGGGCGATCCCGATCCGCTGGCGCTGGCCGCCCGAGAACTCGTGCGGGTAGCGGTGGATGTGGGTCTGGTTCAGCCCCACCTTCGCGAGCAGCTCGCGGACCAGCTCCTCGCGCTCCTCCTTGTTCGACATCCCGTGGACGAGCGGGCCCTCGCCCACGATCTCGCCCACCGACATGCGCGGGTTCAGGCTGGCGTACGGATCCTGGAAGACGACCTGGAGATCGCGGCGGACCGACTTCATCTCGGGCCCGCTCAACGCGATGGCCTTGCGTCCCGCCTTCCGTTCCGCAGGGGTCGGGAGGTCGAAGATGGTCCTCCCGTGCACGACCACCCGACCCGACGTCGGGGGAAGGAGCCGGAGGATGACCTTGCCCAGGGTGGTCTTGCCGCAGCCGGACTCGCCCACGAGCCCGAGCGTCTCGCCGTTCCGCACGGTGAAGCTCACGCCATCGACCGCCCGGACCGCGCCGATGCGGGCGATCCCCAGGGGACCCCCGCGGATCTCGAAATGCTTGAAGAGGTTCTCGACAACCAGGAGCGGCTTGTCGTCGCCGGCGGGAGCGGGCGCGGCGGCCGGCGCGTCGAGCACCTGGACGGGGGTCAGCTCGGGGCTCGTCATTCGACGCTCAGCGCCATGGCGGCGTCGAGGGCGACCTGGTCGCTGGGCGATTCACCCACGGACGGCGGCTCGCCGGCGGGCGTCAGCCAGCACCGTGACAGGTGGCCCGGCGCCACCTCCTGGAATGGCGGGGCGACGTCGCAGATCGGCATCGCGCTGGGGCAGCGACGCTGGAACAGGCAGCCCGGGGGGAGGTTGAGGGGGTTTGGCACGACGCCCCTGATCACCTCGAGGCGGTCCCGTTTCTCGCCGAGACGCGGGATCGAGGCGAGCAGGCCGCGGGTGTAGGGGTGGTGGGCATGCTCATAGACGGTGTTCACGTCGGACTGCTCGACGACCTTGCCCGCATACATCACCACGACGTCGTCGGCCATCTCGGCGATCACGCCGAGGTCATGGGTGATCAGCATGATCGCCATCCGGTTGCGCTCCCGGAGCGCCTTCATCAGCTCGAGGATCTGGGCCTGGATCGTCACGTCGAGCGCGGTGGTCGGCTCGTCCGCGATCAGGAGCTCCGGGTTCGTGGAGAGGGCCATGGCGATCATGACGCGCTGGCGCATCCCGCCGGAAAGCTGGTGCGGGTATTCCTCGGCCCGCCGCTCGGGATCGGGAATGCCCACCTGGGAGAGCATCTCGATCGCCCGCTTGCGCGCCTCGCCACCGGTCAGGCCGCCGTGGATCGAGACCGCCTCGGCTATCTGGTTGCCGCAGGTGAAGACTGGGTTGAGCGAGGTCATCGGCTCCTGGAAGATCATCGAGATCGAGTTCCCGCGGATCTCCCGCATCTCGTCGTCGGAGATGTCGGTCAGGCTCTGCGTGCCGAACGAGATGCTCCCGCCGACGATCCGGCCGGGCCGCTCGATCAGCCGCATCACCGACAGCGCAGTCACGCTCTTGCCGCAGCCGGACTCACCCACGACTCCGAGCGTCGCGCCGTTGCGGATGCTGAAGCTCACCCCGTCGACTGCCTTCACCAGGCCGTCGGCCGTGGCGAAGTGGGTCCGCAGGTCGCGGACGTCGAGGAGCGTGCCCGGCTCTCCTTTCCTGATCATCGCCTAGGCCTCGATCCGCTGTCGCGGGTCGAGCGCGTCCCGGAGGCCGTCGCCGAGGAAGCTCGCGGCCAGGACGAGGAGGATCAGCGTGATCCCGGGATACCAGATCCAGAGCGGCTGGCGGTAGAAGTAGTCCTGGGCGTTGGTCAGCATGTTTCCCAGGCTCGCCTCCGGGGGCCGCAGCCCGAAGCCCAGGAACGAGAGGGCGGCCTCGGTCACCACCGAGTCGGCGATGCCCAGCGTGGAGGCAACAACCACCGGCGCGAGCGCGCTCGGGATCATGTGGCGGATAACGATGCGCCGATCGCTGGCCCCGAGCGCCTTGGCGGCCTGGACGAAGTCGGACTCGCGCAGGCGCAGGAACTCGGCCCGCACCAGGCGCGCCGCGGTGGTCCAGCCGGTCAGGCCGATCGCGAAGATGATGACGAAGACGTTGCCCGACCCCATGAAGGCAACGAACATGAGGACCAGGAAGAACGTCGGCAGCGACAGGACGATGTCGATGACGCGCATCAGCACGTTGTCCACCCAGCCGCCGACGTAGCCCGCGATCGAGCCGACGGTGGTCCCGAGGCCGGCGATGATGAGGACGGCGAAGAAGCCGATGGTCAGCGACGTCTGGAGCCCGCGCATCAGCCGGAAGAAGATGTTGATCCCGAGGTTGTCGTAGCCGAGCGGCGCCGTGAGCGACGACGGGTCCTTCGGGCCGTGCGTGAGGCTGGTCTTGAACCACGCGTCGCCGCCGATCAGCGGGACCAGGATCGAGGCCGAGATCAGGAGCACCATCAGCACCAGGGCGATCGCGGCCAGGCGATGCTGGAGGAAGCGCTTGCGGACCAGCTGCCAGTACGTTCGGACGGGGACGAGGTCGACCTCGTCGATCTCGCTCGTCGGTCGTGCCGCGGCCGCGCCAGGGACGGGGAGTCCCTCCGATCGTGCCATGTCGCTTGCTCCTCCGCTCAGTACGTGATGCGGGGGTCGACGACGGCGTAGGCGACGTCGGCTAGTAGGTTGCCGACGATGACCATGACCCCGCCGATCATGACCGTGGCAAGCACGACGGGATAGTCACGCTCCGTCACCGCCTGGACGCCCAGGAAGCCGAGCCCGGGCCACGAGAAGACCGTCTCCGTGATGGCCGCTCCGGAGAGCAGCGCGGGGACGGTGAGCCCGAGCAGGGTCACGATCGGGATCAGCGCATTGCGGAGGGCATGCTTGAAGATCACCTGGCGATCGGCCAGGCCCTTGGAGCGCGCGGTCCGGATGTAGTCCTGGCGCAGGACCTCGAGCATCGACGCGCGCATGTAACGGCTCCAGCCGGCGATCTGGATGACGGCCAGGGTGGTCACCGGCAGCACCAGGTGCCACAGGAGGTCCAGCAGGTCGCCCGTCTTGCCGAAGCTGTTCTGCCCGAAGAGGGGGAACAGGTTGAACTGCACGGCGAAGGTCTGCTTGAGCATCAGGCCCAGCCAGAACGTCGGCAGCGCGTAGCCGATCGTCGAGAAGATCGTGATGATCTTGTCGGACCAGCTGTACTGCCGGACCGCCTGGAGGATGCCGATCGGGATCGCGACGATGACGGTCACGATCAGCGACACACCGGTGAGCCAGAGCGTGGACGGGATCCGGGCGAAGATCTTGTCGCGGACCGGCAGCCCGTCCGTGAAGGAGTAGCCCCAGGCCGTGTTGTCGAACGGGAACGTCCAGAACTTGCCGAACCACTTGCCGAACTGGACCGGGATCGGCTCGTTGAGCCCGTAGAGCCGGATCAGGTTGTTGATGGTCTCCGGGCTCACCCGGGGGGTGCGGAACTTGTCGATCGGCGAGCCCGGGGTCAGATGCACGATGAGGAAGGAGATGACGCTGATCCCGATGATGATCGGGATTGCCTGGATCAGGCGGCGAAAGATGTAGGACGCCATGCGTTCATTGCCTCGCGCTGTTCCGCGTCATCTCGGTGGCGGGAATGCCGGCGGGGCCCTGACACCATCGTCCGGGATGAGCGAGGTCGCTCACCCCGGACGTGATGCGTTAGGCCGCCGGACGTGCGGCTTCGCTTACTTCTGGACGGTCCAGGTGTCCTGGTTCCAGTAGTAGAGCGGGCTCTTCAGGTCGATGGTGCCGTCGGTCACGACGGTGTTGGTCCCGGCGGTCACCGACTTGGTGAGGCCGGCGTGGCCGGCGTCCGCCCACAGGAAGTAGTACGGGACGTCGTTGTGGATGGCCGTCTGGAACTGCGCGTAGATGGCCAAGCGCTTGGCCTTGTCGGTCTCCTGGCGTCCCTGCGTCAGCAGCGCGTCGGCCGCCTTGTTGCACCACCCGACGAAGTTGTTGGAGTCGGGCGACGCCTTGGTGGTGATCTGGTCGCAGCTGAAGATGGACGAGTCGTCCGGATCAAGGGCCGTCGACCAGCCACCCAGGTACGTGTCGAAGTTGTTCGGGTACGAGAGGAGCGGAAGGAGCACGGTCGAGAAGTCGGCCGGGTTGACCTTGATCTCGATGCCGCACGCCTTGAGCTGGTCCGCAGCGAGCTGGGCGAAGGAGATGCGCTGCGGCTTGCCCGACCGGACGTACAGCGTCGTGGAGAGGCGCTTGCCGGCCTTCTGGTAGATGCCGTCGGAGCCCATGGTCCAGCCGGACTTCTCGATCAGCGACTTGGCGCCTGCGACGTCGAGCGTGTACTTCGGCACGTTCGCGTCGAATGCCCACGATGCCGGCGGAATGTCGGCGTAGACCGGGATGCCCTGGCTGTCGGTCGCCTTGGCCACGGTGGCGTCATGGTCGATGCACATCGAGAACGCCTGGCGAAGGTTCGGGTCGCTGTAGATGTGCGGAGTCCGGAGGTTGAACGCGATGAAGTAGTAACCGAAGTCGGCGTAGCTGGCGAGCTGGAGGTTCGGGTCGTTCTGCAGGGTCGCAAGCGCGTCCGAGACGACCGCGTACAGCCAGTTGACGTCACCCTTCTGGAGGGCGGCGGCGCCCGACGCGGAGTCCTTGATGATCGGGGCGTAGAAGTTCTGCGGCCCGACGGTGCCCGCGTAGTAGGTGGGGTTCGCGGCGAGCTGGACCGTCTGCCCGGCCGAGTAGCTCACGAACTTGTAGGGGCCGGTGCCGACCGGGTTCTGCTGGAAGTCGAGGAGGCGGAACGCAGCCGCGACCTGGTCGTTCTGCGTCGCCGTGAGGGACTTGTCCAGGTCCGTGAGCGCTGTCGCGAGCGCCTGGCCGTAGCCGGTGTTGTCAGGCGAGCCGTCGGACTTGACGTAGATCGCCTTGTTCAGCTGGCCGACGCCGAGCGTCACGCCGCCGGTCTGGAGGAGCGGCTCGATCTGGCTCACGTAGGTGGCGAAGTCGCAGGTCGTCGGCTGGGTGGCCGAGCCGTCGCACTTGGCGTCGGTCGTCGCCTTCGAGACCTGGTCGTCGAGCGTCTTCACCGCGGCCGCGTCGACCTTGCCGGCCGCCGACTGGAACTTGGCGAAGGACGCCATGACGGCCTTCTGCGGCATCAGGAGGGTCGGCAGGTCGGTGACGAGGAACGGCGCGAACTTGGTCTTCAGGGTGAAGACCACGGTCATCGGGTCCGGCGTCGCGACGGACTGGACGTTCGTCTGGATGTCGGAGCAGAAGGCCGGGATGAACGTGCAGTTGCTCGAGGCGGCGAGATCGAAGGTGAACTTCACGTCAGCGCTGGTGAAGTCGTCGCCGTTCTGCCACTTGATCCCGGGCTTGAGGGTGATGGTCCAGGTGAGCCCGTCTGCGCTCACCGTCGGGAGAGCCGTCGCCATGTCGGGCACCACGTCGAGCTTGTTGTTGACGCGGTACATGCCCGAGTAGATCAGGCCGTCGATGTAGCTGGTGGGGAGGTCCGTGTAGGCGAGCGAGAAGTAGGTCGGCTCGGCGTCGAGCGCGAGCTTCAGATCGCCGGACGTTGCTGCCGCGCTTGCCGCTGCACTTGGAGCGGCCGCGCTGGCGGCCGCGCTGGCTGCCGCGCTTGCAGCTGCCGCGCTGGGGGATGGCGTCGCCGAGCCGCCACACGCGGCGGCGACGATCGCGAGCGCCCCGAGCAGGGCGAGACCGCGAAGTCTCATATTCGACAAG
The DNA here is from genome assembly GCA_963850035.1 of uncultured Chloroflexia bacterium. GTDB lineage: Bacteria > Chloroflexota > Limnocylindria > Limnocylindrales > CSP1-4 > CTSoil-043. The sequence goes on from CAWKJP010000005.1 coordinate 110,373, forward strand.
TTTCTTCCTCCTGTTCCCGGGTCGACGCGACGTTCGCCGCGCGGCCCACTCCTCCTCGAGCGGGAACTCGTCCGGTCGCGCACGCAGCACGCAGCCGGCAGAATGCCCGCGGACGTTCGCGCATTATAGGGTGCCGCCCTTCGGCACGGTCAAGGAATCCACCGATGCGCGCGCCGGCGATTCAATGCTTCACCGCGGGCTCACCTCCTGTCCGCGCCGTTGGGGCCGTCTGCGGCCCGCTGTTCGCAATGTCGGGGCCCGGCAACGCGGCCGGGATGGTGCGAAGCCCGACGATCGCGCGGGCCAGGTCGTCACCGGGGTCCGTCACGCCGACGGCCGGGACGCTGGGGATGGGAAGGACGAAGGCCGGCCGGCGATCGCTCGCCTCCTCGAACACGATGGCAGGCGAGGTCCGCGAGGTGATCCAGGTGCCCTCGTCGTACACCGTGACCGGCTCGCTCACGACCAGTGGGCCACCGAGGACGCCGCACAGGCCGACCGCCACGAGCAGGCCCGGGATGCCCGAGAGCAGGAGCGACGGCCGGCGTCGCGCCACCGCCAGGCGCTCCTGCAGCCGCGTCCAGCCGTCGGCTGCGGGCTCAGCCCGCAGGGACTCGGCATGAAGGCGCCGCAGTGCGTGGACCAGCAGGGTCGTCGTCGCCAGCTCGCGCTCGCATCGCTCGCAGTGCGCGACGTGGTCCAGCGCGCGCCGGACCGCCGGCCCCGCGGTGCGGCAGGCGGCGAACTCCACGAGGGCGTCGCGATGGGCGGCGCACGGGGGCGTCCAGGGCGCTCTCACGAATCCACCTCGAGGCGGACCGCGCCGTCGCCGGCGGGGGCCTGGTAGGCGCCACCGAAGCGGCGATCCTCCTCGAGGCGCGCGCGCAGCGAGCGGAGCCCGAAGTGGAGCCGCGACTTCACGGTCCCGGCAGGGATGCCCAGGATCTCGGCCGTCTCCGTGATCGACCGGTTGCGGAGGTAGAACAGGACGATGACGGCCTGGTGCTTGGCCGGGAGCGTGGCGATCCCGTCCCGAACGATCTCGCGCAGCTCCGCGAGCTCGGCGCGGTCTGCGGGCTCGGCGGCGTGGTCGAACACCAGGCGCGCCATCGCCTCCGTGATCGGCTCCCACGGCAGGCGGTGGCGGGTCAGGCGCGTGTAGCAGAAGTTGATGGCAACGCGATGCAGCCACGGAAGGGGGCTGGCGTCGGGATGGAGCCGCCGGCGCCATTCGTAGGCCTTGGCGAACGTGTCCTGGAGGACCTCCTCCGCGGCCTGACGCTCCCCGAGGAGCGCATAGGCGGAGGCGAAGACCGGCCCGCGATACCGCTCGAAGAACGTCCCGAACGCGTCGAGGTCATCCTCGCAAATCCGCCGCAGGAGGAGCGCCTCCGCAGGGTCGGTGGGGCGGCCCCCCCCGTCCTGCTGGTCGGTCGTCATTGGCCCACGTGATAGCCCGGGATCGTCGCGTTCGTCGCCGAGGTTCCCGTACCCACCTCTACGTCCAAGGACGACCACAGGTTCACCCCGCGGCGTCCGCTGACGCTCAGCTCGCGGACGATGGCTCGGCCGGGCTTGGTGGCCGCCAGCGCAGGTTGGGCTGGCGAGCGGCGGTCGCCTCGTCGAGCCGCCGGACCGGCGCCGAGTGCGGCGCCGACTTCACGAGCTCCGGGGTCTCGTGCGCCTCCTGCGCGATCTCGAGCAGCGCGTCCGCGAACGCGTCGAGGGTCTCGAGCCGCTCGGTCTCGGTCGGCTCGATGAGCATCGCCTCGTCCACCGTGTGTGGGAAGTAGATGGTGGGTGGGTGGTATCCCTTGTCGATCAGGCGCTTCGCGACGTCCAGGGTCCGGACGCCGGTCGCGCGCTTGAGGCCCGACGCCGACGCGATGAACTCGTGGGCGCAGGGTCCGGCGAACGGGACCTCGAACGCGCCGTCGGCCTCGAGCCGGCCGCGGAGGTAGTTGGCCGCGAGGACCGCGTCGTCGCTGACCTCGCGCAGCCCGTCCGCGCCGTGCGCACGGATGTAGGCCCAGGCGCGCACCAGGACCCCGACGTTGCCGACGTGGCCGCGCATCCGGCCGATGCTCGACGGACGCTCGCCGGGCCGCTCCAGCCGGAAGGTCCCGTCCGGCTCCCGGAGGACCCGCGGCGCCGGCAGGAACGGGATGAGCGGCGCCCGCACGCCGACCGGCCCGGCCCCCGGGCCACCGCCGCCATGCGGCGTGGCGAACGTCTTGTGAACGTTGAAGTGCATGACGTCGAAGCCAGCCTCGCCCGGCCGGAACCGCCCCATGATCGCGTTCAGGTTGGCGCCGTCCATGTAGGCGAGCGCGCCGGCCGCGTGGACCAGCTCGATGAGCTCGACGATCTGCCGCTCGAAGAGCCCGAGCGTCGACGGGTTGGTGATCATGATCGCGGCGGTGCGCGGCCCGAGGGCCGCCCGGAACGCTTCGAGGTCCACGCTGCCGTCCGACGCCGAGGTGATGTTGACCGTGCGGAAGCCCGCCATGGACGCGGTCGCCGGGTTCGTGCCGTGCGCGGAGTCGGGAACCAGGACGTCGGTGCGCTCCAGGTCCCCGCGCGCCCGGTGGTAGGCCCGGACGATGAGGATCCCGGTGAGCTCGCCCTGGGCGCCCGCCGCGGGCTGGAGCGTCACTGCGTCCATCCCGCTGATCTCCGCGAGGTCGCGCTCGAGCTCCCAGAGCAGCTCGAGCGTCCCCTGTGCGGTCTCGTCGGGCGCGAACGGGTGGAGCCCCGCGAAGCCCGGCAGCCGCGCGGCCCACTCGTTGACCTTCGGGTTGTACTTCATGGTGCACGAGCCGAGCGGGTAGAAGCCCGTGTCCACGCCCCAGTTGAGCTGGGAGAGGTTCACGTAGTGGCGCACGAGGGACGCCTCGTCGACCTCGGGAAGCGCCGGGGGGCTGGCCCGGAGCGCGTCGGCCGGGAGCCGGTCGAGCGCATCGACCGGCGGCTCGGGGATCCTGCGGCCGGCGGCCCGTCCGTGGCCCGAGAGCTCGAAGAGCGTCGGCTGGAGCTTCGGCCCGGTGACGCTCATCGACGTCCCTCCCCGATCGCCGCGGCGACGGCGCCGGGCGTGCCGGCGCCGGGCGCGGCGCCCAGCTCGTCGCGGAGCGCCCAGGCGAACAGCTCGATCTCCTCCGCCGTCGTGGACTCGGTGGCGCACACCAGGAGCCCATCGGCGAGGGAGCGGTCGCCCGGCTCGAGCTCGGCGAGCGGGACCCCGGCCAGGATGCCCCGGTGGAGCAGCCGGCGGTGGACGGCGATCGCGTCGGGCACGCGGATCGCGAACTCGTTGAGGTACGGCCCGGCGTGCATGCGCGCGGCCCCGGCATCGGCGAGCGCGGCCTCAAGCTCGGTCGCGCGGGCGGCGCCGGTCGCGGCCACGTCGCGGAGCCCGCCCGGCCCGAGCGCCGCGAGGTACACGGCCGCGGCGAGGGCGCAGAGCGCCTGGTTCGTGCAGATGTTGCTGGCGGCCTTCTCGCGCCGGATGTCCTGCTCCCGGGCCCGCATGGTCATGACGTAGGCGCGCCGTCCGTCGGCGTCGCTTGTCATGCCGATGAGGCGCCCCGGGATCTGCCGGATGAGGGAGTCCCGGCACGCCAGGATCCCGAGGTACGGCCCGCCGTACTGGGGCGGGATGCCGAGGGGTTGGCCCTCCCCCGCGGCGATGTCTGCGTCGTAGGCGGAAGGCGGCGCGAGCACCGCGAGCGACACCGGCTCCACGGCGGCGACGAAGAGGGCGCCGGCCGCATGCGCCAGCCGGCCGATCTCCGCCATCGGCTCGAGCAGGCCCAGCAGGTTGGGCTGGGCGGCAAGGACGCCCGCGATCGGGCGATCGGGATCCGCGAGGAGGCGGGCCAGGGCCTCGAGGTCCGTCGTGCCAGCCGCGGGCCCATCGGAAACGAGCGGCACCTCGTCGAAGGTGAGGTTCGCACCGACGAAGTACGTGCCCAGCGTCTGGCGGGACTGCGGATGGACCCCGCGCGAGACGAGGACCCGCTCCCGGCGTGTTGCCCGGCAGGTCATCAGTGCCGCTTCCGCCGTGGCCGTCGCGCCGTCGTAGTGCGACGCGGAGACGACGTCGAGGCCCGTCAGCTCGGCGAGGAGCGACTGGTACTCGTAGATCGTCTGCAGGGTCCCCTGGCTGATCTCCGGCTGGTACGGCGTATAGGCCGTGTAGTACTCGCCGCGAAGGAGGATCTGGTCGACCACGGGCGGGAGGTGGTGGCGGTAGACGCCCGCGCCGAGGAAGCTCGCGAGATCCACCCGGTTGTGACCGGCGAGCGTGCGCAGCCGCGCCATGAGGTCGAGCTCGGTGAGCCCGGGTGGAAGGCGCATCGGCCGGGCACGCACGGCCGGCGGGATGACCTCGAAGAGCTCGTCCACGGACCCGATCCCGAGCGCGGCGAGCATCCGGGCCCGGTCGTCCGGCGTGTGCGGTCCGTAGACCATCGGATCAGCCCTCCGCCGTGAGCGCCTCGTAGGCGGCCGGGTCCAGCAGCTGCCCGACCTGGGCAGGGTCGGAGAGCCGGACCCGCAGCATCCAGCCGGCGCCGTACGGGTCGCTGTTCACGACCTCCGGGGTGGCCGTCAGCCCGGGATTGCCCTCCAGGACCTCGCCGGCGACCGGCGCGAACAGGTCGCTCACCGCCTTCACCGACTCGACGACGCCGAACGTCGCGAACTGCTCCAGCCGCTTGCCGGGCTCCGGCAGCTCGACGAAGACGATGTCGCCGAGCTGGTCGGCGGCATGCTGGGTGATCCCGACCGTCGCGACGTCCCCCTCCACGCGGACCCACTCGTGCTCTTTCGTGTAGTGCAGATCGGACGGGATCATGGGCCGGGAAACCTCCGTGATGGCGCGGTTGCTGCCGCGCGAACGTGGCGTCGCCCGCCGCCTTGCATGGCGGCGGGTCGGGTCATCGGGCCCGGGAGTAGAACGGGAGGGGGACGACCTCCGAGACGGCTCGTCCCTCGCGGATCTCCACGTCGAGCATCGTACCCAGCGCGGCGTCGCCCGGAGCGACGTAGGCCATGGCGATGGGGACGCCGAGGGTCGGAGACTGGGTCCCGGACGTGATCGCGCCGGTGCGCCGCTCCCCCGACCAGACCGGGTACCCGTGGCGCCCGATGCCGCGTCCGCGGACGACGAGGCCGACGAGCAGCCGCCGCGGGCCCGCCTCGGCGGCACGGGCCAATGCATCCCGGCCCACGAAGCCGTCCGCTTTCCCCAGCTTCACGACCCGACCCAGGCCGGCCTCGAACGGGGTCGTGGCGCGGTCCAGCTCGTTCCCGTAGAGCGGCATCCCCGCCTCGAGCCGGAGCGTGTCCCGGGCGCCGAGCCCGACCGGCAGCAGGCCGGCCGGACCGCCCGCGACGACGAGGATGTCCCAGAGCTCGCCCGCGGCCGGGCCGTCCACGAAGATCTCGAATCCATCTTCGCCCGTGTAGCCGGTGCGGGCCACGAGGGCCGGGATCCCCGCCACGCTTCCCTCGGCGATCGCGTAGTAGTGGAGCGCGCCGAGGTCCACGTCGGTCAGCGGCCCGAGGATGCCGCGTGCCGCCGGGCCCTGCACGGCGACCAGCGCCGTGGAAAGCGATCGGTCGTCGAGGACCGCACGCATCCCGTCGAGACGTTCGGCGAGCGCGTCGGAGACGACGGGTGCGTTGGAGGCGTTGGCGACCACGAGGAAGCGGTCCGGGGCCAGCCGGTAGACGATCAGGTCGTCGATGACGCCGCCGTCGGGAGCACAGATCATGGAGTAATGGGCCCGGCCGACGGCGAGCGAGGGCGGGTCGCTGACGAGGGCCCCGGCAAGCGCGGCGCCGGCCTCGGGCCCCTCGACGAAGAGCTCGCCCATGTGCGAGAGGTCGAAGATGCCGGCCCGCTGGCGGACTGCCCGGTGCTCCTCGAGGATGGAGGTGTACTGGACGGGCATCCGCCAGCCGCCGAAGTCGATCATCCGGGCGCCGAGCGCCTCGTGGCGCGACAGGAGCGGGGTTGCCCGGGAGCCGTCGGCCCGCAGGCGCGTCTCCGTCATGGCAAGGCCTCGCCGGCAGGAGCGATCATGCCGGCCGCACGATCGACGAGCGCGCGCTCCGTCTCGAACGTGAGCAGGCCCGGCGCGTCGGCGAACGGAACCCAGCGCACCTCGTCGAACTCATGGTCGTGGAGCGCGAGGTCCCCGCCGGTCGGCTCCATGAGCCAGTAATGCACCGTCTTGTGGATCTTCGCGCCCCCCTGCACGAAGACGTACTCGATGCGGTCGATCGGGGCCACGATGCGCACCTCCAGGCCGGTCTCCTCCTCGACCTCGCGAAGGGCCGTCTCCTCGAGCGTCTCGAGCGGGTTGGGGGTTCCCTTCGGGAGCGTCCACGATCCCCCGTCACGCTCCCGCCGACGGCGACCGGCCACGAGGTGGGGTACGCCAGCGATTGAGCGGACGACGATCCCGCCCGCCGATGTGGCGGTGGCGCGCCTCAGCCGCGCCACGGCGCCGACGCGGCCCGCACGCGACGACCGGGGCTCCGGACTTCGGGCTTCGCCCATCGGACTGCCACCAGCGCGCCCGGGAAGCCGGCCGCTCCTCGCGATCGCACGGGTGTGACCGCGCGCCAGTCGGCGCGCAGGAGGACGACCGGCCCGAGGTCCGTCCGGCGCACGATGGTGGGACGGTCCGTCGAGGCGTGAAAGCCGACGTGGCGGTGGAGGCCGAGGCGGCGCTCCCGGAGCCGCGGCGGGGGCGTCGGGAACCGGGCCGCCGGGCGAACCGCGAACCTCGCGGCGAAGCTTCGCTGCATGGACAGATCGTAGCGCCTCAGCCGCGATCTGCAAGTTCGGCACGCAGCCGTCGCGCGGATTCCGGCGCGAGGCCGCGCCGCTCTTCTGCGATCGTCACCCCGCGGCGGACCAGCGCACGGTAGGCATCGAGCGTCTCGGGCGACGCGCTCGCGAGTGCCGCGAGATGGGCCGCCACGGTCCCGGCGTCCCCGCGGACGGCAGGACCCGTGAGCGCGGGCGCGATGCCGAGGGCGCGGGCGTTGCCGAGGGCCTGCGCCGCGAGCGGCCCATAGACCGCGAGCGAGCCCGCCTCGTCGAGGCCGGCGCGCGCGGCGACCTCCGCGACCATGTCGAGCAGCGCCACCAGCCCGCCGGCGGCGAGCACGGCGGCGGCATGGTAGGCGGGCTTCGAGCCCGGCAGGAGCCGGACCGGGAGCGCCCCGATCGATTCGGCCATCTCCGCGAGGACGTCGAGGATGTCGTCGTCGCCCTCGATGGCCACGGTGGCGCCGGACAGCGCCGTGCGGGCGCGATCCACGTCCGCGAAGGCGACCAGCGGGTGGAACGAGCCGCAGGACGTTCCGGCGGCGCGGGCAGCCTCCAGGACCTCGGCGCCGTAGAGGCCGCTCGTGTGGATGAGCGCCTGGCCCGAGTAGAGGTGAAGGCCGGCGGCGACGCCGGCGATCGCGTCGTCGGGCACGGCGATCAGCGCGAGATGGCACTCATCGAGGATCGCCGGGGCCTCCGCGAACGCCCGTGCGCCGGGCGCCGCCCGGCGGAGGCGTTCGCGGCGCGCCGGGTCGCGGCTGGCCACCGCCCCGACCTGCCACCCGGCGTCGACCAGCGCTGCCGCAAGGGTCAGCCCGACCGGCCCGCCACCCACGATCCCGATGACGGGACGCCCGTCGGCCGGTGGCGCCACGTGCGGATGTGCGTGCGCCTCCAGGTGGACCGTGTCGCCGTGCCGGTGCGCCCCGGGAGGAAGCGTCGGGTCGGCGGCCGGAGGACCGGCCCGGGACGCGGCTTCGGCTTCGACCTCAGGCCTGGGCCCCCGAAGCCCGGCCGCACGACGCACCTCGTCGAGCGTCGCGGGGTCGCCGGGCGGTGGCGGAGTGGCGTCGCTCCAGGCTCGCACGGGCTCCTCGCGGCGGGCCTCGGCGTGGTGTCGCGCCGAGGCGGGGTACTCTTGGCGTCGACAGCGTAGCGCCCCCCGCGGCCCCCGCGCCGCCCGAGCCACGAACGAGGAACCCGTGCCGACCAGCGACCCGATCGGCGCCCGAGCCAGCCTCGGCCCGGGCCTCCCGGACTACATTCCGCTTGCAGCGCTGGCGGGCGAGCTCGACCTCGAGCATGCCCCGGTCACGCTCAGGATCCTGCTCGAGAACCTCCTGCGCCACGTGGGACGCGGGATCGTGACAGAGGCGGACCTGCGGCGCCTGGCGAGCTGGCGGCCCGGAGCCGGGGGCGACGCCGAGATCCCGTTCCTCCCCGCGCGCGTCATCCTCCAGGACTTCACGGGCGTGCCGGCCGTGGTCGACCTCGCCGCGATGCGCGACGCGATGGCCGCGCTCGGCGGCGATCCGGCCCGGGTGAACCCGCTCGTCCCGGCCGACCTCGTGATCGACCACTCGGTCCAGGTGGACCGCTTCGGGACGGCCGACTCGTTCGCGTTCAACGTCACCCGCGAGTACGAGCGGAATGGCGAGCGGTACCAGCTCCTCCGCTGGGCGCAGCGCGCCTTCACCGGCCTCCGCGTGGTTCCGCCGGGGACCGGCATCGTCCACCAGGTCAACCTCGAGTTCCTGGCCAGCGTCGTGACCGTCGCCGACGTCGACGGGCGGCCGCTCGCCTACCCGGACACGCTGGTCGGGACCGACTCCCACACCACGATGATCAACGCGCTGGGCGTCCTGGGCTATGGCGTGGGCGGCATCGAGGCAGAGGCGGTCCTGCTGGGCCAGCCGCTCTACCAGCCGATGCCGCGCATCGTCGGCGTCCGGCTGCGCGGCACGCTCCCGAGCGGCTCGACCGCGACGGACCTCGTCCTCACCGTCACCGAGCGCCTGCGCGCTCTCGGCGTGGTGGGCTCGTTCGTCGAGTTCGCAGGCGACGGGCTCGCCGGCCTCACGCTGGCCGATCGGGCGACGATCAGCAACATGAGCCCCGAGTTCGGCGCCACGGCCACGATCTTCCCGATCGACGACGAGACGCTCGCCTACCTCCGCCTGACCGGCCGGAGCCCCGAGCTCGTCGAGCTCGTCGAGCGCTACGCCCGGGCGCAGGGCCTCTGGCGCCTCCCGGGCGCCGGGCCGGACTTCGACGTCGTGGTGGACCTCGACCTCGCCTCGATCGAGCCGAGCCTTGCCGGGCCGAAACGCCCGCAGGACCGGGTCCCGGTGCCGGAGGCCCGGGCGAGCTTCGACGCCGCGTTCCCGGGCCAGCTCCCGGCGCGGGGGACGCCTGCTGCCGGACCGGGCGAGGTCCGATCCGGCTCCATCGTCATCGCCGCGATCACGTCGTGCACGAACACCTCGAACCCGACGGTGATGGTGGGCGCCGGGCTGCTGGCCGCGAACGCGGTCGCCCGGGGGCTCCACGTGAACCCCGCGGTCAAGACGTCGCTCGCGCCCGGATCGCGCGCCGTCACGGCGTACCTCGAGCGTGCCGGCCTGTCGGCGCCGCTCGCGACGCTCGGCTTCGCGCTGGCCGGGTACGGCTGCACGACCTGCATCGGCAACTCCGGCCCGCTCGACGCCGCCGTCGCGCGCCAGATCGAGGAGCGCGAGCTCACGGCGGTCGCGGTGCTCTCGGGGAACCGGAACTTCGAGGGCCGGATCCACCCGCTCGCCCGCGCGAGCTACCTGGCGTCGCCGCCGCTCGTCGTGGCCTACGCGCTTGCCGGCCGGATCGACATCGACCTCTCCACCGAGCCGCTCGGCATCGCCGACGACGGCGCGCCGGTCTTCCTCGCGGACATCTGGCCGTCCGCGGACGCGGTCCGCGCCGCCATCGCGGACGCGGTCGACGGGGAGCTGTTCCGGACGGCGTACGCGTCGGTGTTCGAGGGCGACGCCCGCTGGCGGGCGCTGCCGATCCCTGACGGCGACCGCTACGAGTGGGCCCCCGACTCGACGTACGTGGCGAACCCGCCGTTCTTCGCCGGGATGACGCTGACGCCGGACCCGGTCCGCGACATCGAGGGTGCGCGGGTGCTCGCCTGGCTCGGCGACTCCGTGACCACCGACCACATCTCCCCCGCGGGCTCGATCGCCGCGTGGTCCCCTGCCGGCGCCTGGCTCCAGCAGCACGGCGTGGCGCCGCTCGACTTCAACTCGTACGGGTCGCGCCGCGGCCACCACGAGGTGATGATGCGCGGCACCTTTGGGAACATCCGGCTGCGCAACCGCCTGGTCGACGGCAAGGAAGGGCCCTACACCCTGCGCTTCCCAACCGGGTCGGAGACGTTCATCTACGACGCCGCGATGGGGTACCAGGCCGAGGGAATCCCGACCATCGTGCTCGCCGGTCGCGAGTACGGGTCAGGCTCGTCGCGCGACTGGGCGGCGAAGGGCACACGCCTCCTGGGGATTCGCGCGGTCGTCGCGGAGAGCTTCGAGCGGATCCACCGCTCGAACCTCGTGGGGATGGGCGTGCTTCCACTGCAGTTCCGCGAGGGTGACAGTGCGTCGAGCCTCGGCCTCACCGGCCGGGAGTGCTACACGATCGTCGGCCTCGGGGAGGGCCTCGCGCCACGCGCACGCATCACGGTGGTCGCGACGGCAGACGAAGCCGACGGGGGCCGCGAGACCCGCTTCGAGGTGACCTGCCGCCTCGACGGTCCGATCGAGGTCGAGTACTACCGGCAGGGCGGGATCCTTCCCGCCGTCCTGCGCCGGATCGCCCGGGAGTCGGGCGCCGCCTGAGCCGCCGCGCCGGCGATCGCCGCGCGCCGCGCCGTCGAGGCGTCGCCCGCGCCGTCACGCGCGCCGGGTCACGCGCGCCGAGCCGACCAGCGTCCGTCGCGGCGCTCGACGCGGAGCGGGATCCCGTACGCGGCGGAGAGGGTCGCGTCGACGAGGGTGCGATCGACCGGGCCTGCGGCGACCACGCGACCGCCGGCAAGCACGAGCGCGTGCTCGAATCCCGGCGGGATCTCCTCGAGGTGGTGGGTCACGAGCACGATCCCGAGAGGCCGCGTCCCCGTTGCGAGCAGAGCGAGGGCATCCACGAGCTCCTCGCGCGCCCGGAGGTCCAGCCCGGCCGCCGGCTCGTCGGCGAGCACGAGGTCCGGGTCCGGCATCAGCGTCCGTGCCAGGAGCACGCGCTGGCGTTCGCCCGTCGAAAGCGTCCCGAACTGGCGCTCGGCCAGGGCGCTGACGCCGAGCTGGCCCAGCAGGGAGAGCGCCCGCGCCTGGTCGCGCGCCGCGTACGTGTCCCACCACGGCGCCAGCGCGCCCGTTCGCGCCGTCACCACCACCTCGCGGGCACGGAGTCGCGGCTCGAACCGCTCGGCGAGGGCCGCGCTGATCAGCCCGATCCGCGGTCGGAGCGTCCGGGCGTCAACGCGGCCCAGCTGCGCGCCGAGCACGCGGACGCTGCCGATCGTCGGCGCGAGCGTCGTGGCGGCGATCGCGAGGAGCGTGGTCTTGCCGGCCCCGTTCGGGCCGACCACGACCCAGCGCTGCCGGGGCATGACGCGGAGCGATGCCCCGGCGAGCAGCCAGGCGGAGCCGCGCCGGACGCCGACGCCGGCAAGCTCCAGGACGGCCGATGGGTCGGCGGCGGGCGCGGGTATCGCGGTGTCGGCCACCCGGTGATCCTACGCGACGGCGAGTCACCGGCCGGTGGTGGGATCGAGCCCCATGTGCGCCGAAGCGAGACCTCCGCCATGGAGCTCGCACGCCCAGCGCCCGCCTTGGGCGGTCCGGCGTCGGTGGAGCCACAGGTCGGGTCGGCCTTCCGCGAGATCCACCGCACCAAACCGGACGTGTCTGCCCCTAATCAGCGACCCTGCGAAAGGAGTCCGATCATGAAACAACGCATCGTCTCGATCCTCGTTGGGGCAAGCCTCGCCGTCGCCCTGGCGGCCGGAACCGCGAACGCCGGCAACCCGGCCGGGACGGGCCAGCCCGGCCAGTCGTGCCAGTCGGAGCCGATGGGGCCGGCCGGCATCCTGAGCACAACGAACGGATTCGCGACTCGCGCGGTCAACGTGTACGCGGGGAGTCCGGGCACGCCGAGCCTCGCCAACGGCAACGCTCACGCGATGGAGCCAGTACGACGTGGCGTGCTTCCAGGTGAGCACGCACCACTGACCGCAGGGCCCGACCGGGCCGTGACTCGATCCGTCACGGCCCGCCGGGGACAACCCAGCAGCTGATCAGGCCGTGCGGCCGCGCTCGATTGCGACGGCCGCGAGGTCGGCGCTCGCCTGAAGGAGCGGGCGCCGATCTGCGTCGATCGGGTGCGCGTGGGCAAGGGCCAGGACGCCGAGCACGATCTCCGCGCCGCCGCGCGTGACGACGAGGGGCACGTGCGTGCGGAGCGCCGGACCGCCCGGCGCCGTCGGAAGGACGTCGAACGTGGCGACCGGGGTCACGAAGGTCCGCGCGATCGGGTGACCCGGGTTGCGCATGGCCGACGTGAGCCCTGCGATGGCGCCCTCGGGGAGACCCGTCGACGCCGCGATCTCGAGAGGCTCGCGCGTCTCGCCCGCAACCACGATCGCGGCGGATTCGACGTCGAGCCCACGTGCGATCGAGCTGAGGAGCAACCCGAGAGCCGATGTCGCCGGGTCGTCGTGCGCGAGCGCCCGCGCCCCGACGACGAGGATCTCGCGCGCCGCGTCATCTGACATCTCGACCCCCCTGACCACTCCGCCCGATCCGCGCATTGTCGCCATCCACGACGAGCTTCGCGCGCGGCCATCCCGAGTCGATCGCGACGGCCCAGCGGTTGACCACGGGCCGTCGTCGGTCTCGCTCAGTCCCGGGGCTCGAGCTCCAGCGCCGCCGAGTTGACGCAGTAGCGCAGGCCCGTCGGGTTCGGCCCGTCGTCGAACACGTGCCCCAGGTGGCCGCCGCAGGTTGCGCAGACGGCCTCGGTCCGCGTCATGAACAGGGAGCGGTCCGTTCGAATGGCCACCGCGGACGGGTCCGCCGGCGCGAAGAAGCTCGGCCAGCCGGTGCCCGAGTCGAACTTCGCATCGGATCGGAAGAGCTCCGCGTTGCAGCCGGCGCAGCGGTATGCGCCCGCGCGGTGCTCGTCCCACAGGTCGCCGGTGAAGGCGCGCTCGGTCCCCTTCTCGCGGAGGACCCGGTACTGCTCGGGCGTGAGGGCTGCCCGCCACTCGGCGTCGGACATGGCGCGGAGCGGGGTTGCCGGGGTGCGATCGTCGGTCATGGACGCAGGCTACCCCGCGATTGTTGCGGGGTCATGACAGGCCCGGCGGGGCGGCCACGTTCCCGGGCGGCGTCCACGGATGGGCCCGGCACGAAGCCCTGAGCAAGAGGCTCGGACGGGCGTGGCGCCCGAAGGCGGGCGCCCGTGGGCAGGCGCATGTGGCCGCGTTCGAGGCGCGCGCCCGGGGGGCGCGCTGCGGCCGGCCCCGGGGAGCGCGGGGATGCGCCGACTCGGCCGGAGCGTGGGCGTCCGCCGCGTCCGTCACGTCCCCGGCTTCACGGCGTTCGGCGCCTGCTCACAGAGGAATGCCTCGAGCTGGGCGGCGGCCACTCGCAGCGCATCGTTGTCGCGGCTCCAGGCCTGCCACCGGGCGCACGTCCGCTCCGACCATCCCGAGAGGGCGCCCGGAGCGAGGTCGAACGCGTGGAGGAATGCGCGCGACTCAGCGTTCCGCGTCGCGACGACGCGGGCGGTCAGGCGTCGGAACTCGACCACGTCCATGAGACCCTCCATGCGCCGGTGTGTGGCAGGGCGTCATTGTCCGGCACTCCCCCGGCGGACGCTCGCGAGCGCCTCAGACGTTCCGCATCACCTGGGCCCCCAGCGTGACACGGCGCACCGAGCGTTGCGGACGGAACGGGGCGCGGCCGGCGGAATCCCCCAACACGTTGCGGCGGGGGCGGGGGGCGGCGCGGCCGGACTCGGCTACTCCCAGCGGAAGGAACGGGCGGCGATCGCCAGGCAGACCACGAGCCAGCCGGTGAGGATCGCGAGGTCCGCCCCGAGGGGCGCCACCTGCGTCCCGTTCACCATCACCTGCCGCATGGCATCGCCGAGATACGTCAGCGGAAGGAACCGCGCGATGGTCTGGAGGAAGCCGGGCAGGAAGTCGAACGAGAAGAAGATCCCCGACAGGAACATCATCGGCAGCTGGACGATCTGCACGACGCCCGTCGCCTGCTCCTCGGTCTTGAGGAACGAGGCGAGCATGAAGCCGATCGCGAGGAAGGACGCCGCGCCCAGGAGCACGACGCCCACGACGGCGAGGATGCTCCCGACGATCTTCACGTCGAAGAAGACGAAGCCGATCCCGAGGATCAGGACGGCGTCGACGATGGCGACCATCAGCCGAAGCAGCACGTTGCTGCCGATCAGCTTCCAGCGGGCGAGGGGCGTGGCTCCGAGGCGCTTGAGGATGCCCTTCTCGCGCTGCTGCACCAGGGGGATGGCCGCGAAGATGCCGAGCTGCATCAGGGCCATCGCGAGGATGCTTGGGACGAGATAGGCAACCGAGCTGATGGTCGTCGACTGCAGCGTCTGCTGGCTCACGGTGATGATCGATGAGCCGCCCTGGGCGGCGAGGTTGAATCCGTTCACCACCTGGGCCACCACAGCCTGCACGACCTGCGTGGTCTGGTTCTGCGACGGGTCCCCGTAGAGCGCGACCGCGACGGACCCCGTGGCGCCGGTCCGGGCCGCGACGAGCGCGTCCTGGAGGCCCTTCGGGATCACGATCACCGCGGAGACGTCCCCGTGCTGCATGGCCGCCTTCTCGGCGTCGAGCGCCCCGTCGTGGAGCGTGAGCAGTGGAACGCTCGCGAATGCCTGCCGCAGGCCACCCGACGCAGGCGTCCCGTCCTGGTCCACGACGCCGACCGAGATCTTCGCGTTGCCGCTCCCGCCGAAGATCCAGCCGAAGAGGAAGACGAACATGATCGGGAAGAAGATGGTCCAGAAGAGGGCCGCCCGGTCGCGCACGAGGCTCTTGACGTTGGCGACGGTCAGGCTGAGGAGCGTTCCCACCGATGGTCCCCTAGTCTCGCAGCGCTCGACCCGTCAGGTCGAGGAACACGTCTTCCAGCGTCGCCTGGCGGATGCCCAGGTTGCGCGGCTCCACGCTCATCCCGTCGGCTGCCGCCAGCAGCGCCCCGATCGTCCCGGGGACATCGTTCGAGTAGAGGACGGTCTGGGCGTCCTCCTGGGCGGCGCGCGACACGCCGCCGAGGCGGGCCATCAGCTCCATCGGGAGATTCGGGTTCGAATCGAAGAAGACGGCCCGCTCCCTGAAGCGTCGCCCGATGAGCTCCGACACCGCGCCCATCTCCAGGATGTGACCGTGGTCCATGATCGCCACCCGGTTGCACAGCTCGGTGGCCTCCTCCATGTAGTGGGTGGTCAGCATCACCGTCGTGCCCCGCTCCTGGAGCCCCTTGATCAGGTCCCAGAGCGAACGCCGCGCCTGCGGGTCCAGCCCGGTCGTCGGCTCGTCGAGGAAGACCAGCTCGGGATCGTTGACCAGCGCCAGGGCGATCGAAAGGCGCTGCTGCTGCCCGCCGGAGAGGTTCATCGCCCATGCCTTGGCGCGCTCCCCGAGATCGACCGCGTCGATCAGCTGCTTCGTCGGCACGCGATGGTGGAAGAAGCTTCCGAAGAGGTCCAGGAGCTCGGTCACGGTGAGCCGGGGGTAGAGCGACACGCTCTGGAGCTGGACCCCGATGCGCTGCTTGACCGACTCGGGATGCCGGCGGACGTCCAGGCCGAGGACCTCGACCGAACCGGAATCCTGCGGGCGCAGGCCCTCGAGGACCTCGATCGTCGTGGTCTTGCCGGCCCCGTTCGGGCCGAGCATGCCGAAGACCTCGCCCTTGCCGACCTCGAAGGTGACGCCGTCGACGGCTTTGACGTCCCCGTAGTGCTTCTTCAGGTCGACGACGCGGATGACGAGCTCGCTGCCCTGCGCCATTCGCATCTCCCCGGCCACCGGTCTGCCCCGGACCTCCCCTCCTTCGGCTCCCCGTCGGAGGTGGACGATGCCCGCGGCTGCGACCAGTTCGACGAACGCTAGCCCACCGCCGCCGACGCTGTCCACCGGTGGAACGGGAGGCGCCGGCCTCGCACGTGGGCCTCGCACGTGGGCCTCGCACGTGGGCCTCGCTCGTGGCCTCGCGCGGCGAGATTTCCGGATCGCCGTCGAGGTCCCACGGGTTCTGACCGGAAAGCGGCGAGCGACAAAACCGTCTTGGGGGCTACGCGAAGCGCGCCTGCTCGAGAACAGGCCCGACGATCTCGTCTGCGAGCCAGCGAGCCGGCCGATCGACCGTCGAGAGGACCGGCGCGAGCACGAGATGCCGCACGCCGGCGTCGATCGCGTCGAGCAGCAGTTCGCGCGTTGCGGCCGGGTCGCCGATGTTCGGAAAGCCAGCGACAGGCGCACCGCTCCGACCCTGTGCCGACGTCGCGAGCCCGACCTGTCCAATCCCGGCGTCAACGCCGCCGGCTGCCACCAGGAACTGCACCGACCGGATGATCTCTGCCGGATCGCGGCCGATGTCAGCGCAGTGCGCAGCGAGGATCGCGTCCAGGCGACGGAACTCGGCGAGGTCGCCCCGGGTCGGGCAGTTCCAGATGTCCGCGTGCTCGGCGACGATCCGCAGGCTCCGCTCGCCGGCAGCGCCGATCATGATCGGCGGGCGGGGACGCTGGACGGTCTTGGGCTCGCAGATGGCGCCCTTGAGCTGATACCAACGGCCCTCGAAGTCGAACGGTTCGTCCTCGGTCCACATGCGATGGACGATCTGGCACGCCCATCGTCGTCCTGACCGACCGCGGCCGCTTGACCCTGGTCGAGGGCGTGCGGGCCACAGAACAGGCCGAACGTGTTCTTCTGGCCCCGCTGTCGAGGGCGGACGCCGACCGTCTTCGACGGATGCTCCAAGCCATTGTCGGCGGAGACGGATAGGGTCCCGGTGGACGTCGCTTGGGCCGTGGCACGGGACCTGAGCATCGCCAAGGCAAGGGTCCGCTCGAGCGCCATGCGCGTTTCGAAACGTTCTTCGATACCATTGAACTCACGACCTGCTCGTCGTCATGGCGCGTCGCGGGCAGCTTCGAACTGAGCAGCGACTCCCTGACTGTCCCACTCGGGCCAGCGTACGGACGCTACTGTCCCTACTCCGTGGCCTGGAGCACGAACACCGGGATCAGGCGCTCCGTCCTCGCCTGGTACGTCGCGTAGTCTGGCCACGCCTCGACCGCGCGTTCCCACCAGACGGCCTTCTCCTCGCCCGTGACCTCGCGCGCCGTGTAGTCACGCCTCGTCGCACGGTCCTGCAATTCCACGTGTGGGTTCGCCTTGAGGTTGTGGTACCAGGCAGGGTTCTTTGGTGCGCCACCGAGCGACGCGACCACCGCGTACACGCCTTCGTGTTCGACCCGCATGAGGGCGACCTTCCGAAGCTTGCCGGTCCTCGCTCCGACCGATGTCAGCACGACCACCCGCCTCGCGCGCAGGTCCCCGCCCTTCTCGCCGTTCGTCGCCTCGTAGAGCTCAGTCTGCTCGCGGGACCATGCGGACGTGCCCGGTTCGTACTCACCGCTCAGTGGCATTGCCCCATTGTCCCGCCTTCGTGTCTGCCCCGCTCCCGGGGCCAGCCCATGGGCAAGCAGGAGAGACACGAGGTCTGGTCGTGCCGCACCCGCCGCGGCCACGGCAGACCGCGCAGTCCTCCCTGCGTTCGCTGCAACGCCTGGCAACGTTCGAGTGGGCGGTGGAAACGCATCTATTCATGGCTGCGCTGGCGTGCCCAGTCGCCACGCTCGTCCGCGAGCGGCCGGCCGATCAACCAGTGGTGGCCGAAGGGGTCGGCCAGGCGCCCCTGCCGGAGTCCGTAGGACTGGTCCGTAATGGGGGCGATCTCGAGAGCGCCGCTCGCGATCGCTCGTTCGGCGAGCGCGTCCGGATCAGCAACGAGGAGGTTGATCCTGACGGACGTGCCCCCGAGCGTCTGCGGGCTGAGGTTCGCTGCCTCGGGCGCTTCATCGGCCACCCGAAAGCGCGCCTCGCCGATCGCCAGTTCGACGACGATCCTGCCGTCCGGGGACGCGTTGCGGTAGATCTCCCGCGCTGCGAATGCCTGCACGTAGAACTGCACCGCATCCTCCGCATGGCGAACGGTGAGCACCGGCGTGATCGAGTTCCTGAACCGTTGCATCGCGCCATCATGCGCCGAGGTGGGGCCGACCGATCCGCGGGCGATCTCCTGCTGGCAATCGAGATCCGCACGGAGCGCAGGGAGCGGCCGCGTCAATCGCTCGCTTCGCGCGCTCACGCACGATGCGGACATCGTGCCGGGGCCCTGGACCGGTCGTGCCCATCCTCGGGCCATGGTCGCGATCGTCATGTCTGGCCGATCGATTCTCACCCAAGGCGCGAGGAGTTGGCGCCGCACGGACCGCGCCTCGAGGTGACTCTGGTGGGCGATACTGGGTTCGAACCAGTGACCTCACGGATGTGAACCGTGCGCTCTGACCGGCTGAGCTAATCGCCCGTGCCGCGGATTATACGGCCAGCCCGGGCCATCGCGACCTGATCGCGGTCGCCTCGACACCGGTCACCGCGACGACCTTCCGGCGGGCCGTCGCACCGGTCACGATCCGGATCGCGCCCCGGGCGACGTCGAGCTCCCCCGCGAGCAGCCGGCAGAGCGCGTCGTTCGCTGCCGAATCGACCGGGGGCGCGGCCACCCGCACCCGAAGCAGGCCGTCTCCCCCGGCGCCGTCCACGCGATCGGCCCCGCCGCGCGGCGTGAGCCGGACGCCGAAGCGGACCTCCGATCCGCGCGCGCCGCTCAGCGCCCGACGACCCCGAGGAGCGCGCTCAGGACGAGCATCAGGATGAGCGGCGACAGGTCGAGGGCGCCGGTGGACGGAAGGAGGCGCCGGATCGGCGCGAGGAATGGCTCCGTGAGGGCGACCACCTGGCGGGCGATCGGGTTGCGTGCCTGCGGGTCCACCCATGAGACGACGACCCGGGCCAGCACGAGCGCCCAGAGAACCAGGACCAGCAGCTGGACGAAGTTGCGCAGGAAGAAGCCCATCGACCGGAGTCTACGCGCGCTCCGGGGGGCGGGGATCATCCGCCGGCACGTGCGCGTGCGCCGCACCCTGGGCGCCGCGGGACGCGCGCTCCCCGAAGAGCGCCCGCCCGACGCGGACGACCGTTGCGCCCTCCTCCACGGCAACGGCGTAGTCGTCGCTCATCCCCATCGAGAGCTCCGGCCCGAGCTCCGTCCGGGTCGCCCGCAGCTCGACGGCAAGCGTCCGCAGGGCCCGGAACGTCGCCCGCGCGTCCTCGGGCGCCGCGACGATCCGGCCCACGGTCATGAGACCGCGCAGCTCGAGGTTTGGGAGCCGCGCGAGCGCCGGGAGGGCGTCCGGCAGGTCCCCGGGTCGGAAGCCCGCCTTCGCCGGGTCGGCGTCCACGTTCACCTGGAGGAGGACCGGGAGCCGCCGGCCCGGACGGCGCTCGCCGGCCAGCCGGTCGAGCCGGACCGCCAGAGCAACGCTGTCCACGGTCTCGATCATGTCAAAGAGCGCGACGGCGCGGCCGGCCTTGTTGGCCTGGAGCGGCCCGACCAGGTGCCACGATGCCCCGGCGACGGTCGGGACCTTTCCCTCGGCCTCCTGGACCCGGTTCTCCCCGAGCGTTTCGAGGCCGGCTGCGACGGCCGCGCGCAGCCGGGCGGCCGCGACGGTCTTGCTGACCGCCACGAGGGTCACCCCGGACGGGTCGCGCCCGGAGCGCGCGCAGGCTGCGTCGATCGCGGCAAGGACGTGTGCGCGCGCCGCGGCGAGATCCGCGACGGACGCAGCGTCAGGCGGCGACGCGGAGTCGGCGGCGACCGTGTCGGCGGCGCCCGACGGGTCGGGCACCGGCCCGCGCTACTTCGAGCGCCGGAGGAAGCTCGGGATCTCCAGGTCGTCCGCGTCGTAGGTGCGGCGAACGTTCGAGGCGGGCGAGGTCTCGGCGACGGTCCGCTCGACCCGCACCGACTCGCCGCGGTCCATCCCGGGGCGCTCGGCCGGCCGCGGCTCGGCTTCGACCGCGTTGCGCTGGCGCTCGAGCTCACCAAGGTAGTCGCGCTCGGGCCGGACGGACCGCGAGACCTCGTAGGGCCGCTCCGCCGCCTCCCGCCGGACGGGCTCGCGCCGGCGCGTGCCGTCGAAGCCCGTGGCGATCACGGTGATCACGACGTCCTCGCCCAGGCGCTCGTCGAAGCTTGCGCCGAAGATGATGTTCGCCTCGGGGTCCGCGGCCGCGCGGATCTCCTCCGCCGCCTCGGTCACCTCGAAGAGGGTGAGGTTGGACGAGCCGGAGATGTTGAACAGGATTCCCTGGGCGCCCGTGATGTTGACCTCGAGGAGCGGGCTGGCGATGGCCTGCTTGGCGGCCTCGACCGCGCGGCTCTCGCCGGATGCCCGGCCGATGCCCATCAACGCAGATCCGGCGTCGTGCATGATCGCCTTGACGTCGGCGAAGTCGAGGTTGATCAGGCCCGGCACCGTGATGATGTCGCTGATCCCCTGGACTCCCTGGCGGAGCACGTCGTCGACCACGCGGAACGCGTCGAGGATCGAGGTGTTCTTGGCGACGACGTCGCGCAGCCGGTCGTTCGGGATCGTGATCAGCGTGTCGACCTTCGCCTTGAGCTGCTCGGCGGCCTTCTCGGCGATGAGCTTGCGGCGGTTGCCCTCGAACGCGAACGGCTTCGTCACGACGCCGATCGTCAGGGCGCCGAGATCCTTGGCGATCTCGGCGATGACCGGCGCGCCGCCGGAGCCGGTGCCGCCACCGAGTCCCGCCGTGATGAAGACCATGTCGGAATCGCGGAGCGCCTCCGTGATCTTCTCGACATCCTCCTCGGCGGCCCGCTGCCCGATCGCGGCATCGCCGCCGGCCCCGAGACCGCGCGTGATCTTGTCGCCGATGCGGATCTTGTGCGGGGCATCGGACTGGAGCAGGGCCTGGGCATCCGTGTTGATGCCGATGAACTCGACGCCCATCATCTCGGCCCGGATCATCCGGTTGACGGCATTGCTGCCCCCGCCGCCGACTCCGACGACACGGATCAGGGCGAAGTTCTCGGAATCCGACCGCAGCGGCATCGCTGGTCCCTCCGGGGTGGTGAGCGGCTCTTCCGGCCGTCCGTGGTCAAGACGTCTCAGGTGCACACAGACTGTCCGGTCCTGCGGGCGGGCACAGCGCGCCGGAACGTGGACTGCTCGGGGAGTATAGCGCCCGATTCACGGATGGGAACCCCACACCCGGCCCGCGGCGGTGCTCGATGACACCGATGGTCCCGGCTCCGGTCGCCGAATGGCCCATGCCGACCGGCCCTGACGGGGCGTTCGCGCCGCGACGGCGAGGCGGCCGGAAGCCGAGCGGCGAGGTGGCCGGACGAGCTCGGCGCGGCCCCTGGATGGCGCGTGGTGCGCCGCTCCTGGCGCCGATGGCGCCGCCGACCCTAGGGGAAGATGCTCCGCAGCGCGGCGCGGACGCGCCCGGCGATGCCCCCCGCGGGCGCGGATTCGTACGTCGTCAGGTCAGCTGCGCCGAGGTGCCGAGCGCCCCACAGGAGGAGCCCGATGGCCGTGCTGTACTGCGGCTCGAGGATCCCGTCGACCAGCCCGCCGACCTCCGTCGCGGCGGCGACCCGGACCGGCATCTCGAGGATCTCGCGACCCAGGACCGCGGCCCCGCCCAGCTGGGCGCCGCCGCCGGTCAGGACCAGGCCGGCCGGCAGGAGCCCCGGAGCGGCGGCGAGGATCTCGGTTCGCAGCATCTCGTAGGTCTCGCGCATCCGCGCCTCGATGATGCGGCAGACCTCCATCCGCTCCACGGTTCGCCCGGCCTCGTCGCCGAGGACGGTCACGCTGATGACCTCGTCGGGGTCAAGGCCCGCCACGTCGCACGTGCCGTGGTCGATCTTGAGCGACTCCGCCACCTGGAGGCTGGTCTTGAGGCCGATCGCGATGTCGTTCGTGACGTTTGCGCCGCCGACGGGGAGGACGGCCGTGTGAAACGGCGACCCATCGGCGAACAGGGTCAGCTCGGTGGTGCCCGCGCCGATGTCGGCGACCGCGACGCCGAGGTCCCGTTCCGTGGTCGAGAGGACGGCCTCCGCCGATGCAAGGCCGCCCGCGACCAGCTCGTCGATCTTGACGCCGGCGGCCGTGACGCACTTCGTCAGGTTCTGGACGGCCGTTGCCGAGGCGGTGACGATGTGGGTCTCGACCTCCAGGCGAACCGCGCTCATCCCGAGCGGGTTCATGACGCCTTCCTGGCCGTCCACGGTGTAGCCGCGCGGCACCACGTGGAGGACCTCGCGGGTGGAGGGGATCGAGACGGCCCGGGCGACCTCGATGGAGCGGTTGACGTCCTCCTGGGTCACCTCGCGGCGCGCGCCCGCGACCGCGACCTGGCCGGGCGAGTTGAGCCCATCGACGTGCTGGCCGCCCACGCTCACGAAGGCGCGGTCGATCTTCCAGCCGGAATGGCGCTCGGCCTTCTCGACCGCGGCCGAGATCGAATGGACGGTCTGGTCGATGTTGACGACGACGCCCTTGCGGAGCCCCGACGCCGGCACCGTGCCCTTCCCGATGATCGTGACGCTGCCGTCGCGCCCGACCTCACCGATCAGGGCCACGACCTTGGTCGTCCCGACGTCGATCCCGACGAGGACCGCCTCGCGTTCCACTTACTCGGTACCTCTCATGCGTTTCGTGGCCGGCCTAGAGGAAGTGCCGGCGGATGAGCGCGACGTTCTGGAAGATCCGGAGCCCGAAGGTGATGAGCGCAACCAGGTAGAGATCGAGCCCGAGGCGATCCCCCACGAACGTGAGGAGGACCGCGACGATCGCGTTCACGACGAACCCGCTGACGAAGATCCGGTTGTTGTACGTCCCTTCCAGCTCGGCCCGCACGGCCCCGAGGACGGAGTCGAGCGCAGCGAGGATCGCGACGGCCGAGTACCGGGCCAGCTCGAACCCGACGTTGACGTTCAGGACGAGCCCGAGAAGGACACCGACGAGCAGACCCGCCAGCGGCAGGAGCACAGGCCGGTTCTCCCTCCAGGTACGTCGTTTGCGCAAGGCTACCCGACCGGGAGGCCCTGCGCCAAACCATCCCGTCAGCCCCGGTCACTTCGTCGTCGTGTACGTCCCGTGCTCCCCGTCGGCGAGGATGATGCGGAGCAGCTGCGTCTCCCGGCCCGCCATCAGGCTCCGCAGGAGGCGCGCCTGCGCGGGGATCAGGTCGGCCGGCCGCAGCGTCGCCGAGTAGAAGCCGAAGACGGCCGTCCAGGGGCGGTCGGAGGCCGGATGGAGCGTCCAGCCGTCCTGGTCGTCGAGGCGCACGGCGAGCGCGCCCGCAGCGGACCCGACGTCGCCCGGACGCAGCGAGAGCAGGCGCGTCGCGACGTCGAGCTCGATCGGCCCGACGCGCCCGCCGACCGCCAGGAGCGGGCCCACCTCGCTGACGACGCTTCCGTCCTGGGCCGCCGGGGCGCGCCGGTCGTCGACCATCGGGAGCCCAGCCGCGACCGCGCGGGCCGCGGGCGACGCATCCGCCGATCCCGCGTCGGCGATCACGAGCCCGTCGCGGTCGACCAGCAGGAGCGAGCTGCCCGTGCGCCACGCCAGGATCGGCGTCCGCTCCACGATCCGCACCTGGAGCGTCCCGGGCAGGGCAACCGAGACGTCCGCGCCGGCGATCGACGGGATCGACTCCAGGCTCGAGCGGAGCCCGTCGGTCGCGAGCATGAACGCGTTCGGTGCCGGGCTCCCGAGCGCGAGCACGGCGTCCACCTCGGCCGGGGTCGTGACGACCATGCCCGTCACGTCCGTCGCGCGGATGCCGAAGGCGGGCGACGCGGCGACGCCCCACGTCGCCGCCCCGGCGACGACCATCACGAGCGCGGCGATTGCCCGGCGCGGTGACAGGCGTGACGAGGCGCGGCGCTGGCTCGGGCGCCGGCGGGCGCCGCCCGACGGGCGCACCGGAAGGCGAGTCACCGCGGCAGGTCCGCCGGCGCCAGGCGGCGAGAGGGCATTGCCGCATCGCGCTCCACGGCCGCGCCGACGATCCGGGTGCACAGGTCCGCGAACGGGACGCCGCCCGCTGCCACCATCATCGGGAAGAGGCTGATGGGGGTGAAGCCCGGGATGGTGTTGATCTCGTTGAGGAACAGCGTGCCGGTCCGGCGATCCTGCAGGAAGTCGACCCTCGCCATTCCCTCGGCACCGATGAGCTTGAATGCGGCGGCGGCGATCGTGCGGCACTCGGTGGCGATCGCATCGTCGAGCTCGGCCCTGGGCAGAAGCTGCGCGGCGTCGGCGACGTACTTGTCGATGTAGTCGTAGAAGTCCCGGCTCGGAATCACCTCCCCCGGCCCGTGGACCTCGAGGTCGCCGTTGGCGGCGCCCAGGATCGCCACCTCGAGCTCCCTCGGGGTTGGCAGACACGGCTCGACCAGGACCCGGGCGTCATAGCGCAGGCCGAGCTCCACGGCCGGTCCGCGATCCGTCGGGCCCCATGCGATCGACATCCCCACGGACGATCCGAGGCGAGCAGGCTTGACGATCAGCCGGCGTCCCGGCGCCTCGGCGGCGAAGGCATCCAGCTCGACCAGGACGCCGGCTCGATCGGTCGACCAGCGCGCCGCCGTGACCTCGATCCAGGGCAGGACCGGCAATCCGGCGCCGCGCGCGATCCGCTTGAAGAACGGCTTGTCCATGCCGACCGCGGATGCAGCGATCCCGGAGCCCGTGTAGGCGAGCCCTGCCGCCTCGAGGATCGCCTGGATCGTGCCGTCCTCCCCGAACGGCCCGTGCAGGGCCACGAAGACCACCGGCTGGGGCACCGCGGCGGCGATCCCGGCAGTCGCCTCGCCGGCCGCGAACGGACCCGCCGCCCCGAGCGAGCCGGGCGTGTCGTACACGGCAGGCGAACGACCCTCCCGCCGGTGGCCTGCCGGGAGCAGCCACCATGCGCCATCCAGGTCGATGAGGAACTGGCTCACCGGGTGACCGGCCGCGGCGAGCGCCTCGGCAATCGCCGTGCCGGAGACGACGGAGACGTCGTGCTCGGCCGAGGGACCGCCGAGCACCACCGCGACTGGTCGCGCGGCGACGGGTCGCGCAGGCGCGCGGCGTCGCGCCTGGCCGACCGGCTGACCCGAGGCCGCGGGCCCGCTCATGCGCGCGGCTCCGCGTCGCTCACGCGCGCGTGCTCCGGCCATGCCGACCAGTCGCCCATGAACCCGATCTCGAAGGCCAGCCGCACGCCGGTCTCGCGTTCGACCGTCGCCTGCACGAGCTCGCCGAGCGCGCGGACGTCCGACGCGGATCCGCCCTGGTCGTTGAGGATCCAGTTGGCGTGCTTCGCGGACACCACGGCGCCGCCGATCCGGCGGCCCTTGAGGCCGCAGCCGTCGACGAGCGCGCCCGCCGACGGGCCCTCGCCGGGATTGCGGAAGACGCTCCCGGCGCTCGGGATCCCGAGCGGCTGATGAGCCTGGCGCCAGCGCCGGATCTCGTCGAGGCGGTCCCGGATCGCGGCCGGGTCGTCCGGGACGAGCTGGAACGTGGCGGCAACGATGACCTCCGCCGGGCCGTCCGCGGACGAGTGCTTGAAGCGGCTCTCGCGATAGGCGAGCCCGAGCGCGCTCGCAGGCATGCTCGCCTGGGCGCCGTCCGCCCCCAGGACGAGGGCCGACTCGAGGACGGCCGCCACGTCGGACTCGTGGGCTCCCGCGTTCGCCCACACGGCGCCGCCCACGTTCCCGGGGATCGCGAGCCCGAACTCGAGGCCGGAGAGGCCGGCGTCCGCCGTGACCGTCGCCGCCTTCGCCATCGGAAGCCCCGCATCGGCGACGAGGCGGCCGTCCGCGATCTCGTACCCCTGCGCACGGACGTGGATGAGGAGCCCGCGCACGCCGGCATCGGCGATCACGACGTTGCTGCCGCGGCCGAGGAGCGTGATCGGCACCTCGCGCCCACGAGCCAGCCGGACCAGGCCGCGCAGCTCGAACGGGTTGACCGGCGCCGCGTAGAGGTCCGCGCGACCGCCGACGCGCATCGTCGTGAAGCGCGCCAGCGGCTCATCGCGGGAGGTCTTGATGCCCAGTCGGCGCTGGATCTCCGTGCCCACCTTGACGGCGTCGAACGGCGCGATCATCGGCCGCGCTCGGCGTCGCCGGACGGGCGGGCCCGGCTCGCCCCGGCGCTCGCATCCGGTCCGGCGCCCGTTGCGGCGAGCCGCGCGATGTCCGCCGCCGGGGGATAGCCCGCCCGGGTCGCGGCGATCACGACGAGACGGGCAACCGCGTCGGCGGCGCCGGGCCGCGCCGCTCCGCGGGCCGCGGCGCTCATGGCGAGATGGCCGGTCGGATCGTCGAGGAGACGGGCTGCCTCGACGAGCGCCTCGGCGTCGAAGTCCGCGTCGTCCACGACCCGCGCGGCGCCGGTCGACGCATACGCCTCGGCGTTGGCGCGCTGATGGCCGGCGGCATGCGGGTACGGCACGCAGACCATCGGCAGGCCGAAGGCGGCAGCCTCGGCGAGCGTCGACGACCCGGCGCGGCCCACGACGAGGTCCGCCGCCGCGAGCGCCGCGGTCATCTCGTCGGCGAGGAACGGGTACGGCCGATACCGCTCGCGGCGGTCCGGCGGCAGGCTCTCGCGGATCGCCAGCATCTCGGCGTACCCGGCCTCCCCGGTGACGTGGAGGACCCAGCAGCGCTCGATGAGCCGCTCGAGCGCCCCGCTCACGGCCTCGTTGAAGCGCCGGACGGCCTGCGATCCGCCGAAGACCAGGAGCAGGCGCGGGCCCGCGGGGATCCCGAGGCCCTCGCGGGCAGCCTCGCGATCGATCGTGCGCGGGTCGCGGATCGGCGTGCCCGTGACGTAGCAGCGCTCCACCCCCAGTGCCGCGCACGTCGCCCCGAAGCTCACCGCGACCGCGTCCGCCAGCCGGGCCGTCGCACGGACGCTGCGGCCGGGCACCACGTTGCCCTCCCAGAGGACGACCGGGATGCGCAGGACCCGGGCCGCGGCAAGGACCGGGATCGCGACGTAGCCGCCGCTCGTCACGATCGCGTCCGGGCGCGCACGAAGCAGCCGCCAGAGCGCCTGTGGGAAGGACGCCGCCAGGCGGAGCGGATCGAGGACCAGGTGGACGTCCCGGCCGGCGCTCCGCAGCGAGCGCACGGCGAGCCGCGAGAACGGGATCCCCGACGCCGGGACGATCGCCGCCTCCAGGCCGCGATGCCCGCCGATCCAGGCCAGCTCAGGCGCGGCCGGCAGCGCGCGGAGCGAGCGGGCGACGGCCAGGGCCGGGTAGATGTGCCCGCCCGTGCCGCCTGCCGCGATCACCACTCGCATCCACCCATCCTCCGTGCGCCGCGGTCTCGCGGGAGATCGAGAGCAGGATGCCGACGGCCGCGAGGCTCACGATGAGCGACGAGCCACCGGCGGAGACGAACGGCAGCGTGATCCCCGTGACGGGGAGCAGCGTGACCACCACGCCGATGTTCACGAACGCCTGGACGCAGAGGTATGCCGTGATCCCCGCCGCGAGCAGGGACCCGAACGTGTCCGGCGCCGCGAGCGAGATGCGCATCCCGCGCCACGCCAGCAGGATGAACGCGATCACGACGAGCGACGCCCCCACGAAGCCGAACTCCTGGCCGACCACGGCGAAGATGTAATCGTTGTGGGCGTTGGGGAGGACGATCCCGCCGGCCGCGGCGCGATCCCCGAGACCCGCCCCGAAGAGGCCGCCGAGACCCAGCGCCAGCAACCCCTGGACGCTGTGGAAGCCGGTCGTCAGGGCATGATCGAAGGGGTTCTGGAACGCCTGCAGGCGCTCGACCTGGTAGTCCTTCAGGAGCATCGCGGCGGCCGCGGCCGCGCCACCGCCGAGGGCCAGGATGCCGAGCACGTTGCCGCCCGCGACGAAGAGCATCACGGTCACCACGATCCCGAGCACTGCCGTCGACCCGAGGTCCGGCGACTTGAAGATGAGGATCAGGACTGGCGCAACGATCGCGACGAAGGGGATCAGCCCACCCCGGATCGAGCCGATCTCGGCGCCGCGTCGAGCCATCCAGTGGGCGAGGTAGACGACGAGCGCGAGCTTCGCGAACTCCCCGGGCTGGATGATGGGCAGGCCCGGCAGCTTGAGCCACTGGGTGGAGCCGCTGACCTCGACGCGCCACGGCGAGAACAGCACGAGCGCCAGCAGGGCACCGGCGCCGAGCATCGCCGGCAGCGAGAGGAGCCGCAGCCAGCGGTAGTCCGAGCGCATCGCGATGAGCATGCCGAGGATCCCGACGGCGGCCCAGACCGCCTGCGGGCCGACGGTCGCGAGGGTGCCGTCGCCGTCCGCGTAGCCGCTCATGGCCGAGCTGGAGTAGACCATGAGGATGCCCACGCCGGTCAGCGCCAGCACGATGGCGAGCACTGCCGCGTCCGGCGCGTGGCGCTCGCGCGCGTCCACCGGGGCTGCCAGGCCGCCGCTCGCGGGGGCGCGCGACACGGCGGGTGCCCGCGGCACGGCGGACGTTCGCGCCGTGGCCGGCAGGCGGGTCGCAGCGCGGGTTCCGGGGATTCCACCAGCGGCCGCGCGCCGGGCGTGGACCATGGCCATCGTCACGCCCTCCTGTCGCTGCCGGCCGAGGCTCGCGCCGCGGCTGCAAGCCCGGCGACCGCGACCTTGAAGGCACGACCGCGCGCTGCATAGTCGGGGAACTGGTCGAAGCTTGCCGCGGCCGGGCTCAGGAGGACCGTCGCAACGCTGCCGGGAACCGCGCCCGCGAGGAGCTCGCGCGCGATCGCGTCGGCGCGTGGCACGGCCACGTCCAGCGTCCCAGCCTCTTCGACGCGGCGACAGCCGGCCGCCCGGAAGAGCGCGGCCAGCGTCGGCCCGGACTCCCCGATCAGGACGGCCGCCGCGGCCCGCTCGGCGACCACCGGGGCCAGGGCCCGCAGGTCGACGCCCTTGTCGCGCCCGCCGGCGATGAGCACGAGCGGGGGCTCGAAGCTCCGCAGCGCGGCGGCGACCGCGTCGGGCTGGGTGCCCTGCGAGTCGTTCACGAATCGCACGCCGTCCACCAGGCCGACCGGCTCCAGGCGATGCTCGACGCCCTCGAACGTCGCCGCGGCCGCGCGGATCGCGTCGGGCGCCAGCCCGAAGACGAGGCCGACGGCGACCGCCGCCAGCAGGTTCGACACGTTGTGGCGGCCCGGCAGCGATGATTCGGCGATCGGCATGATCCGGCCTTCAGGGCCGGTCCAGGCGTGCCCGCCACCGACCAGCGGGAGCCGCTCGACGCCCGCCGTGACCACCCAGCCGTCCACGATCCCGACCCCGCCCGGGATCGGGCGCTCGAGCCGGTAGCAGACCGACGGGGCGGTCCCGAGACCCGCGTAGCCGCCGACGACCGGGTCGTCGAGGTTGAGGACGAGCGCGCCGTCCGGGTCGACCAGCTCGGCCAGGCGCCGCTTCACGGCGCGGTACGCGGCCAGCGATCCATGGCGGTCCAGGTGGTCGGCCGTCACGTTCGTGTAGACGGCGACCGTCGTGCCGCGGGTCAGGCTCGGCAGCTGCAGCTCGGACAGCTCGACGACCACGCGATGGGCGGGCGTGAGCTCCATGACGCGGTCGATCAGCGGCACGCCGATGTTCCCGCCGAGGACGACGGGGTGCGCCGGGTCGGCCGAGAGGAGGTGGGCGATGAGCGACGCCGTGGTCGTCTTCCCCTTCGTCCCCGTGACGCCGATCGTGGGCGCCGGGCAGAGGCGCAGCGTCAGGTCGGGCTCGGAGACGAGGGCGGGCGCGGCCGGGTCGCCGTCGCGCAATCGTCGGGCGAGATCGTCGAGGGCCGCGCGGAGGCGGGGCTCGGTGGTCGGGAAGCCCGGCGTGATCGACGGCGAGAAGGCGACGAGCGCGGCGCCCGCCCAGCTGGACGCCGGGTCTGCGCCGGGCCCCGCCACGAGCCGGACAGGACGGCCGCCGAGCTCGTCGACCCGGTCCGCGAGCGCGCGCTCGGGCTTGCCGTCGTAGACCGTCACCGAGGCCCCGGCATCGGCGAGGAAGCGCGCCAGCCCGACGCCGGTCCGCGCGAGCCCCAGCACGGTGACGGGCACGCCGGAAAGGGCACCGCCACGCACCGCGTCCAGGGTCAGGGCGTCGAGGTCGAGGGGGGCCATGCTCAGACCAGCCGCTGGAGGGTGGCAAGGAAGAGCGTCACGCCCATCAGCCCCGCCAGGACGGCGACGATCCAGAAGCGGAGCGTGATCTTCGTCTCGGGCCAGCCGCCCAGCTCGAAGTGGTGGTGCAGCGGGGCCATCCGGAAGATTCGCCGGCCGTGGCTGAGCTTGAAGTAGCCGATCTGGATCACGTCGCTCAGGACCTCGACCACGAAGATGATCCCGATGAGGGGGAGGATCAGGATCTGCCCCGTGATCAGCGACACGACCGCCAGCGTCGCGCCGAGGCTCATCGAACCCGAGTCACCCATGAAGATCTGGGCCGGGTGGACGTTGAACCAGAGGAAGCCGAGGAGCGCGCCGATCAGGAGGGAGCACAGGATCGCGAGGTTCGGCTGGGCCGGGCTGTTGAGCAGGGCGATGATCAGGAAGGCGACGAAGGCGAAGACGAGCGTGCCCCCGGCCAGCCCGTCGAGCCCGTCGGTGAGGTTGACCCCGTTGCTCATCGCCACGATCGCGAAGGCGGCAAAGGCGATGTAGAGCCACGGCGCGATGGGCACGGCGCCCACGAACGGGACGCCCACCGCCACGATGTCGTACGTGCGCTGGATCTGCCACGCGGCGAAGACCGCGACGACCGTCTGCCAGAGGAGCTTCTGGCGCACGCGGATCCCGTCGCCCGTCCGCGCGTTGAGCCAGTCGTCCGCGAAGCCGAGCACGCCGACCAGCCCGAGCGTCGCCAGGGGGGCGAACGTCGAGGCGTCCACGAGGTTGAAGAGGAGCGCGAGCGCGCCAACGACCCCGATGAGGAGGGCTCCCCCGGCGGTGGGCGTGCCCTCCTTGACCT
Source organism: uncultured Chloroflexia bacterium (assembly GCA_963850035.1). GTDB lineage: Bacteria > Chloroflexota > Limnocylindria > Limnocylindrales > CSP1-4 > CTSoil-043. Next base: position 141,473 of record CAWKJP010000005.1, read on the forward strand.
GGTGCGACTCCGGCCCGTCCATCCGGATCTGCTTGGCGAAACCGGCCCAGCGCATCAGCCGGATGTAGGCGGGCGTGAGGATCACGACGATCGCGAACGCGAGGAGGATCGCCTGGATCAGCTCGACGGTCACGCCGTGATCCCGGCGCGGAGGGCATCGACGATCGACTCGAGGGCCGCGCCGCGTGACGCCTTGACCAGCACCACGTCGCCCGGCCGGAGGACGGTCCGCAGGGCGTCGATCGCCGCCGCGCGGTCCGGAACCGCGTGGATCCGCGACGGCGCCAGCCCGGCCGCGATGGCGCCGTCCGCGATGCCGCGCGCCCCTTCACCGACGACCACCAGCTCCGCGACCCCGGCGCCGGCGGCCTGGCCCACGGCGCGATGGCTCGGCGCGTGCGCATCGCCCAGCTCGAGCATCTCCCCGAGGACCGCGACCGGGCGGCCCGGGAGGGAGCGGAGAACCTCGAGCGCCGCGAGGACCGCGGGCGGCGAGCTGTTGTACGTGTCGTCGAGGATCGTGAGGCCCGGCGCGTCCACGATCGCGCCGCGATGCGCCGAGGCCGTCGCCCAGCCGGAGGCCAGGCCGGCGGCGATCCCCTCGTCCGGGATCCCGGCAAGGAGCCCCACGGCTGCGGCGGCCAGGGCGTTCTGGACGCTGTGGCGGCCGAGCGCCGCGATCTCGACGGCGAAGCGCGTGCGCTGCGGGGCGCGGGCCACCACCTCGAACGCCATGCCGTCGCGGCCGCGCCCCACGACCCGATCGGCCGTGACGTCGGCGTCGGCGGCGAAGCCATAGCGGATCACCTCGGCGCGCGTCCGCGACCCGAAGAGCCGCACGCGCTCGTCGTCCGCGTTGAGCACGGCGGTGCCGTCCGGCGGCAGGGCCTCGACGAGCTCCGCCTTGGCCCGCTCGATGGCGGCGAGGCTGCCGGCCCGCTCCTGGTGGACCGGGGCGACCGCGGTCACGACCCCGATCTCGGGCCGGGCGATCCGCGCGAGCGTCGCGATCTCTCCGCCGACGTACATGCCCATCTCGAGGACCGCCGCTCGATGGACGGGGCCCAGGCCGAGCAGGGTGATCGGCAGGCCGATCTCGTTGTTGGCGTTGCCCTCGCTCTTCAGCGTCGGGAGGGCGACACCGAGCACGGCGGCCGTCGCGTCCTTCGTCGAGGTCTTGGCGAGGCTGCCGGTGATCCCGACCACGAGCGGGTCGAACCGGGCCCGCCAGGCGGCGGCGATCGCCTGGAGGCCGAGGAGCGTGTCGGGGACGCGGACGATGGTCATGCCGCCCAGCTCCCGGATCCCGGCGTCGTCGAGCTCGCGGCTCACCAGCACGGCCGCCGCACCGGCCGCGGCCGCGGCGCCGAGGTAGCGATGGCCGTCGGTCCGCTCCCCCGGCAGGGCCACGAACAGGTTGCCCGGCTCGACGACGCGGGAGTCCGCGGCCCCGCCGCGGATGCGTCGCCCGGCGTCGTGGATCAGCGTCCCGCCGGTCGCCGCGACGAGATCGGAAGCGCTCAGAGCGGGAGCGGAAGCCGGCGGGAGCGGGTCGCCTTCCCCGTCGGGCGCCGGCACGATGGTCACGCCGGGGAGTGTCGCACAGGGTGCGCTCACGGGCGCGCCGACGCGCCGGACGCCGACGCGCCGGACGCCGACGGGGACGGGGTCGGGTGGATCGGCGGAAGGTCGAGCGTGGTCATCGCGTCGGTCGCGATTCGCCGGAAGAGCTCGAACAACTCGACCGCGTTCTCCATGTCGCCGGGCACGTTCACCATCGGCCTGCCCTCGGTGATGCGGACGGCCACGACCAGCTCGGGCGCCGTCCGGCCCACGAACCCGACGAACGAGAAGTTGTAGACGTCGGTCCGGAAGCTGCCGGTCTTCGAGTCCCAGATCTGGGCGGTGCCCGTCTTGCCGCCGACCAGGTACCCCGGGATGAGCGTCCTGGCCCGGTAGAACGGCACGACATTGACGACGCGCTCCATGATCGCGGTAAGGTCCGCTGCGAGCGCGGGTGTCATGACCCGGCCGCGGTCCGGCACGTTCGTCGGCGTGTCGCCGGTGTCCTTCACCACGTGGGGCGTTGGGAGCGTCCCGCCGTTGACCATCGCGCTGTACGCGGTCGCCAGCTGGAGCAGCGTGACGGCGATCCCCTGGCCGAATGAGCCGTTGGCGAGGTCGATCTGCTGCCACGGCTGGACGGCGGGATCGCGAACGAGGCCGGGAACCTCCCCCGCTACGTCGATCCCCGTCGGGGCGCCGAACCCGAGCCGCGTCCAGGTGGAGTGGAGGACGGTGGCGGCCCGCTGGGTGGTCGAGCCAAGCATCAGGGCGACCTTCGACATGACCACGTTACGGGACCAGGCGACCGCATCCTGGAACGAGAGCGTGCCCTTGCTTCCGCGATCGGCGTTCTGCACCACGGCCCGGCCGCCGTCCAGCCGCAGGACCGCCTGGTCGTTCAGCTTCGTCGTGCGCGTCACGACCCCCGCCCCGATCGCCGCGGTCGCCGTCAGGAGCTTGAGCACCGACCCCGGCTCGTAGACGCTCGAGACGATCGGGTCGAGGAAGCGCGACGGATCCTGGCTGGCGATCGCGCCGTAGTCATTGCCGTCGTAGCTGGGATACGAGGCCGACGCGAGGATCTCGCCGGACTTGGGGTCCATGACGACGCCCGACACGCTCTTCGCTCGATCCGCCACCCAGGCCGCGTAGACCTCCTGCTCGAGCTTGAGCTGGAGGCTCGCGTCGATCGTCAGGGTGAGCGACGTGCCCGGCGATCCCGGTTGGAGCGTCTCCGCGTTGTCGAGGATCGGCCGGCCCGCGCCGTCGCGCTGGGCGAGCAGGACCTGGGGGTTGCCCGCGAGGAGGTCCTGCCAGCGACCTTCGATCCCGTACTGGCCGGTCCCGTCGCGGTTGACGAAGCCCAGCAGCTGCGCCGCCAGGGTCGTCCCGGTCGCGCCGCCCGACTGTGGGTAGACGCGGACCGGCTCCGGCTCGAGTCGGAGCTGGACCAGCGAGCCGTCGGCAAGCCCGACCCTGATCGCGCTCGACTGGGCCGGCGTCAGGCCGTGGGCGAGCACGACATACGCGGTGCCGTCGTTGAGCTTGACCCGGAGGGCGTCCGCGTCGGCCGGGACCAGGCCCAGGATCGCGATGATCGCGGCCGCAACGCGGTCGCGAAGGGCGGCGGTCTCGGCGTCGGTGGAACCGGTCATCTGCGCCGGGAAAGCGCTCAGGAGGTCGCGCTCCACGGACGTGGCGAGCACGACGGTCCCGCTCCGGTCATAGATCGTCCCTCGCACCGGCGGAACCTCGATCCGCGCCGTGACCTGGTCCCGGGCTCGCGCCACGAGGTCGTCGTGGCGAACGACCTGCCAGTAGCCGAGCCGCGCGATGCAGGCGATCCCGAAGACGACCAGCAGCGCGAGCACGACCATGCTTCGCGGGCGGCTGTCGGTCCGGCCGAGCATCAGGTGCGCAACCTCGTTGTTGAAGTTCGAGCGATCGGGCGGCCGCCGCGCGGGCTATCGCGCGGGAACAACGAGCGGGTCGACGAGCTGCCCGAGCCCCGCGTCAAGGGCAAGCTGGCGGATCGCGGGCTCGCGGCCCAGCCGCGAGAGGTCCGCGACCATGTCGCGTTCGTTCGCCTCGAGCTCCTGCCGCGCCGCGATCAGGCGGTCGACGTCGTACTCGGTGGCCGAGACGCGGACGGTCTGGGTGAGCGAGAAGAGCCCGAGAAGGAAGACGACGACGATGCCGACGATGAGGAAGCCGACGCGGCCCTGGCGCCGGCGCGAGCGGACTGCCGAGGCTCCCCGCAGGCCGCGGCGCGGCAGGTCGACGGCTCGGTGGGACCCGGTCGTGCCGCGCCGCGTGGCAGGCGTCTCATCCCGGCGGCGCGGCGCCAGGACGCCGGAGCGCGGTCGCGCGCCGGCGTAGCCCGCCATCAGTCCGCCCCGAGATAGGCGCTGCCGTAGGCCGGCAGCCCCAGCTCTCGGACGGCGACATCCATCCCCACGAAGGATTCCGCTCCCAGCTCACGGATCTCGTCGAGCGCCGACCAGGTACGGTCGCGGCGTTCGCGGATCTCGTGCTCCCGGCGGCCGTATGACCGTCGACGCTGGGTCTGGTGACGCTTGCTCATCGGGATGAGCCCTCCTTCGCCGCGATGCCGAAACGGCTCACGCGGCGAGCCGTTCCGCGGTCCGGAGCCGGGCGCTCCGGGCGCGGGGATTCGCGGCGACCTCCGCCTCCGAGGGCACCGCCGGCTGGTGGCCGACGGGACGGAGGCGGGGGGCCCGGCCGCAGACACAGACGGGAAAGCTGGGCGGACACGTGCAGCCGCGGCGCTCGGCCGCGACGAAGCGCTTGACAAGCCGGTCCTCGAGCGAGTGATAGGCGAGCACGACGAGACGGCCGCCAGGGCGGAGCAGGGTGACGGCCGCGTCGAGCGCTGCCTCGAGGGCGTCGAGCTCGCCGTTGACCGCGATCCGGAGCGCCTGGAAGACGCGCGTGGCGGGATGGATCCGCCCGGCCCGGCCGGGGCGCCGGGGCACGACCCGTTCGACGAGGGAGGCGAACGCCTCGGCGGTCGTGACGGGCTCCGCGTCGCGCGTGGCGATCACCGCGCGTGCGATCCGCCGCGCGTGCGGCTCTTCGCCATAGCGCCGGAAGAGGTCGCCGAGCTCCGCCTCGTCCAGGTCGGCGAGGAGCGCGGACGCGGGGCGGCCGGTCGCCGGGTCGAACCGCATGTCGAGCGGGCCCTCCGCGCGGAAGCTGAACCCGCGGTGCGCGTCGGCGAGCTGGAAGGAGCTCAGGCCCAGGTCCAGGAGGATGCCGTCCACCTGCCCGAACCCGGCGGCCGGCGCGACCGTGGCGAGGTCCCGGAAGTTGGCCTGCCGGAGGACGAGCCGATCGCCGAACCGGGCGAGCCGCTCCCCCACCCGCTCGATCGCGGCGGGGTCGGCGTCGAGCCCGAGGACGCGGCCGTCCGGGCTGGCGGCCTCCAGGATCCGCTCGGTGTGCCCACCGCCTCCGACGGTTCCATCGACATGAAGGCTGCCGGGGAGCGGGGCGAGCATCTGCATGACCTCCTCCGCGAGCACCGGCAGGTGCCCAAGCTCCATGTCTACCTCACCGCCGACGAACGGATCCCGAGCGGATCCTGGAAGCGCATATGGTTTTGGCGCTAGATGCCCAGCCCAGCGAGGTGCTGCGCGAGCGCATCCGGCGCCTCGAGCGCCTGCCGGTAGTCGTCCCACCGGCCGGGTGCCCAGATCTCCGCGTGATCGAGGGAGCCGACGACCGCCGCCTCTCCCGCCAGCCCGGCCGCCTCGCGGAGATACGAGGGCAGGACGAAACGGCCCTGCGCGTCGAACTCGATCTCGACCGCGCTGGCAAATACGAACCGGCTGAATGCCCGAGCCCCGGGGTTCTCGACGGTCGGAAGCGCGGCGACCTTGCCGGCCAGGCGCTCCCATCCCTCGCGGGGCCAGATCGCCAGGCAGAGGTCCAGCCAGCGCGACACGAACGCGCCGCCTGCGAGCTGTGCCCGGAACTTCGAAGGCACGGCGAGCCGTCCCTTCGCGTCCACCGTGTGCCGGTACTCGCCGGTGAACAACGTGCCCGGGCCCCTCTCTCGCGACGGTCGTCCGTGAGCACCGTGTCCACGAATCCGCCGGTGCCTTGCCCGGTGCCCCGGCGGCGGGCCAGGGCCCCCCTCCGTCGCCGGGATTCACCACTTGTCCCCACTCTGTGGGACTTGATGGGCACTATACACCCCGCCGGGTCCGAGTCAACGTTGAATCGTCCCGCTCGGGCGCCGAAGGAGGCAGTACGAGTGGCCTCTTGCGGGCGCCTCGCGACGGGGTGTAGGCTCCGCCGCCGAACGGTTCAATCGACGCGCCGGAGGGCAGCACTCGCACCATGACCGCGATGCTCCGCACCGCAGATCCACGCTTCGCGCCCCTGTCGGGCGGCGATCCGACGACGCATTCGCAGCCAATGGCGGCGATCCGCATCCGCCGGTGCACCTTCCGGCGCCTGATCGCCGTGGACGGGGCGAGCGGACGTGCGTACGACGTGGACTGCCTCTACCCGGACCGGACGCTCCCGCTGCCCCTGGGCGACCTCCACGCGGCGATGCCGATCTGCAACGCCTGCTCCGGGTCGCACATCTTCCGGGCCGACGAGGACTGACGACGGCTCGACGCTGACCCGGATTCGCGGCCGGCCCTGACGTGACGGGCGGGACGGGGCGGCCCGTGCCGATGCGACCCGCGCGATCGGCGGTTTGAGCGCCAGCGAGGCGGCCTGTACGCCGGGTTCTGTACCGGGCCAACGGGCCCGGTGACGGTCATCCATCTGGGGCCGCCGGTTGCCCGACGGCTCATGCGGCCGACCCGAGGGTCCACGGCGGCGCGCCGCTGCCCCGGCGAACCGGGACACGCCCTCCTACTTGGCCTTGCTCCGGGTAGAGCTTGCCGCGTTTCACCCCGCCACCGGTTGCCCGGCGACGGACTCGTCTCTGTGGCGCTGGTCCTCGCCTCGCGGCGGACGGGCGTTACCCGCTACCCTGCGCCTGGGAGCCCGGACGTTCCTCACGCCGGCGGTTCCCCGCCGACGCGCGACCGTCCAGCCGCCTCGCTGGCCGACGCAGTCTACCCTGCTGCGCCGGGGCGAGGGCCGAGGCGTCCGACGCGGTGTTCATGGCACCTCGATCTCGAGCCCGTCCCACGCGACCTCGACGCCGGCCGGCATCCGCGCTGAGAGCGCAGCATGGCCCAGCTCGTGGTCGAGGTGGGTCAGGTAGGCCCGTCGCGGCCGCAGCGAGGCGATGACCTCCAGGGCTTCATCGACGGTCTGGTGGGTCGGGTGCGGCCGGTCGCGCAGGGCCGAGATCACCAGCACGTCGAGGTCGCGCAGGAGCGCGAGGCCCTCGGGCTCGATCCGCTGCACGTCGGAGCAGTAGGCGAAGGCACCGGTCCGGTAGCCCGTGATCGCCCGGTCGACGTGGATCACGGGAACCGGGACGAAGCGCCTCCCTCCCACGAGGAACGGCCCCTCGAGCGGGACCGGCCGCAGCTGCGGGATCCCGAAGAATGCCGGCTGTCCCGGGCGGAACGCATACGCGAACCGGCTCACGATGACGGCCATGTCCTCTGGCGGCGCGTGGATCGGCAGGTACCCGCCGCGCAGCTCGTTGAAGCGGCGCAGCTCGTCCAGCCCGCCGATCGCGTCCTGGTGGTCGTGGGTCAGGAGCACGGCGTCGAGCCGCCGCATGCCCGCCTCGATCGCCTGCCACTTGATGTCGGGGCCGCAGTCGACGAGGACGCGCATCTCCCCGAACGAGAGCAGCGCGGAGGCCCGGTAGCGCCGATCGTGCGGGTCGGCCGAGGTGCAGACGGGACACGTACAGGCGATCCGCGGGATCCCCTGGCTCGTGCCGCTGCCCAGGATGCGCACGACGAGCCGGCCCGGATCCGGGCCCGCGTCGCCGGGATCGAAGCCGGACTCGAGGGCGACATCCCGGGCGCGCCCGTCGCCGATCCCGTCGCGCGTGCCACCGATGCCGAGGTCCATGCCCAGCTGCGTCGACGGCGACCCGTCGCCGGCCGTCGGAGGCGGTCGCCGGACGACGAGCGGCGGTCCGCCCGCCGCGACGCGGTCCAGGGCCTCGTTCGCCAGGCCGTCCGCGGTCGCGTTCTCGCTGCGCGGGACATGCCGGGCGCTCCAGCGCCGGAAGCGGCGCAGGCCGGCGATCGCCTCGTCGTGCAGCGGCGCAAGCTTCGCGTCCTTGACGCGCCAGCGCCCCCTGATCTGCTCCACGACGAGCTTCGAATCGAGCAGGAGCTGGACCTCCTGCGCGCCGAGCTCGGCGGCGAGATCGAGCGCGCGGACCACGGCCGTCCACTCCGCCACGTTGTTGGTCTGGTGGCCGAGCGCCTCGGAGATCGTGGCGATCGGCACGGCACCCGGCAGCTCCGCGCCGGGCCGGTCCGCGTCGATCAGGGCCGCCCCCGCGGACGCCGGGCCCGGGTTCCCCCGCGCGGCGCCATCGGTCCGGATGATCAGCCGGCGGAGGCCACCGGCCGCGGCTCCGCTCAGACCGTGCGCTCCACCACCGCTCGCGACACCTCGAGGATCGCGCGAGTGATGTTGATGCCGCGCGGACATGCGTCGACGCAGTTGAAGATCGTCCGGCAGCGCCAGACGCCGTCCTTGTCGGCCAGGATCTCCAGGCGCTCGTCGCCGGCGTCGTCCCGGGTGTCGAAGATGAAGCGGTGGGCGTTCACGATCGCAGCGGGGCCGACATAGGAGGGCTGGGCCCAGAACGACGGGCAGGCTGTGGTGCACGCGGCGCACAGGATGCACTTGGTCGTGTCGTCGTACCGCGCGCGGTCGGCCGGGCTCTGGCGCCGCTCGCGCTCGGGCGGCGGCGTGTCGGCGATCAGGAAGGGCATCACGCTGCGGTACTTCGCGAGGAACCCGTCCATGTCGACGACGAGATCCTTCACGACGGGGAGGCCCGTCAGCGGCGCGACGCTGATCTTGCGGCCCAGCTGGTCGACCCGGATCTTGCAGGCGAGCCGGTTCCGGCCGTTGATGAGCATGGCGTCGGAGCCGCAGATGCCGTGGGCGCACGACCGTCGGAAGGTGAGGGTGCCGTCCTGGTCGGCCTTGACCGCGTGGAGAAGGTTGAGCACGCGATCCATCGGCTCGGCGTCGACCCGGTAGGACTCCCAGTGCGGGGCGGCGTCGCGTTCGGGATCGAAGCGGAGGATGCGAAGGTCGACCTGCATCACGCGGCTCCCGGGCTCAATAGACGCGCGGCTTGGGCTCGAACCGGGTGATCGTCACCGGCTTGTACCGGAGGGAGGGGCCACCCTCGCCTCGGTACGCGAGCGAATGGGCGAGGAAGTTGACGTCGTCGCGCTCGGGATAGTCGTCCCGCGAGTGGGCGCCCCGGCTCTCCGTGCGCGAGATCGCGGACGTCGCCATCGCCTCGGCGCAGTCGATCAGGTACCCGAGCTCGCGCGCCTCGAGCAGGTCCGTGTTGAAGACCCGCCCGGTGTCGCGGACGCGGACATGCGCGTAGCGCTCCCGGATCCCGGCAACCCCGGCGACCGCGGCCGCCATCATCGGGGCGGTCCGGAACACCCCCACGTTGTCCATCATCAGCGTCGCGAGCTCGGCCTTGAGCGCGGACGGGCTCTCGCCCTCCGGTCGCGTCCGGAGCGCTTCCAGCTCGGCATGGACGGGCTCCGCGACGGCGTCCGCGATCGTCGGCGCGTCCGCCGCCCGGCAATAGGCCGCCATCTCACGACCCGCGCGACGCCCGAAGACGAGGAGGTCCACGAGCGAGTTCGTGCCAAGACGGTTCGCGCCATGGACCGAGACGCAGGCGGCCTCGCCCGCCGCGAAGAGACCCTCGACCGGCGTCTTCACCTCGTCGCGCACGACCCGCGTGCGGAGGTCGGTGGGGATGCCGCCCATGGCGTAGTGGGCAGTGGGCTGGATCGGCACGGGCTCCGTGAGCGGCTCCACGCCGAGGTAGACGCGGGCGAACTCCGTGATGTCGGGGAGCTTCTCCTCGATGACCGCGCGGCCGAGGTGGCGCACGTCCAGGTAGACGTAGTCCTTCTTCGGGCCGATCCCCCGCCCGTCGCGGATCTCGAGGTAGATCGCCCGGCTGACCATGTCGCGCGGAGCCAGCTCCATCGCCTTCGGCGCGTACCGGCTCATGAAGCGCTCGCCCTCGGAGTTGAGCAGCGTGCCACCCTCGCCTCGCGCAGCCTCCGAGAGGAGGATCCCGATCCCGTAGATGCCGGTTGGGTGGAACTGGTAGAACTCCATGTCCTGCAGCGGGATCCCGTGGCGGTACGCCAGGGACATCCCGTCGCCGGTCAGCGAGTAGGCGTTCGAGGTGATCGAGAACATCCGGCCGTTGCCGCCGGTTGCGAGCAGGACGGCCTTCGCGGCGAAGGTGTGGAGCTCCCCATCGGCGATCCGGTATGCCACGACGCCTGCCGCGCGGCCGCCGTCGCCGCCGTCGCCTCCTTCGAAGAGAAGGTCCACCACGTGGTACTCGTCGTAGAAGTGCACCCCGGCCTTGATGCAGTTCTGGTAGAGCGTCTGCAGGATCATGTGGCCGGTTCGGTCGGCCGCGAAGCATGCCCGCTTGACGGGGGCCTCGCCGAAGTTCCGGGTGTGGCCGCCGAAGCGGCGTTGGTCGATCTTTCCGTCGGGCGTCCGGTTGAACGGCAGGCCCATGTGCTCGAGCTCGATGACCGTCTCGATCGCCTCGTGGGCGAGCACCTCGGCGGCGTCCTGGTCGACGAGGTAGTCGCCGCCCTTGACGGTGTCGAACATGTGCCACTCCCAGTGGTCCTCCTCCTGGTTTCCCAGGGCGGCGCACACGCCACCCTGGGCGGCGCCGGTGTGGGAGCGGGTCGGGTAGAGCTTCGTGATGACGCCCGTGGAGACGCCGGCCCGGGCGAGCTCGAGCGCCGCCCAGAGGCCGGCCCCGCCCGCGCCGACGACGAGGGCCTCGTGGTCGATTCGCATCCGGCGGCCTTCCTACTTGACCGGGAACGGGAGGGTCATGACGGCGATCGTGCCCATCAGGAAGAGCGCGATCGCGGTCACGTAGAGGAGCATCGTCAGGACCGTCCGGGCCCCACCAGCGATGTAGTCCTGGACGACGGTCCGGACGCCAAGAAAGCTGTGGAGGACGGTCATCGTGAGGAGCAGCCAGTCGACCGTGCGCCACAGCAGGCTCCCCCAGCGGTCGTCGATGATCCACTGGGCCGTCTGGGTGGCTGGGTCGAAGATGAAGTGGGTGATCGAGAAATGGCCGAGCGCCAGGACGAACAGGGCGAGCCCCGACAGGCGCATGAGGTACCAGACGCCCAGCTCGAAGCCGCTCCGCTGGGGGCGCGCCCGGCCGGCCCGCGTGTACAGCGCCATCACGACGCTCCTGCCCAGATCGGGCGAAGGATGATGTAGGCGCCCGGGAGGCCGACGACCACGAACACCACCCAGCTCGCGTACCAGAGCTGCTTATGGAAGATCGTCGTGGCCGGCCAGAAGTCCATCACGATGATCCGCAGGCCGTTGAGCGCGTGGTACAGGAGCGCAGCGCCCAGGAGCGTCTCGCCGATGCGGCCGACCGGGCTGGCGTAGAACCGCAGGACATCGTCGTAGAGGCCGGGGTTGGCGCCCACGAGCCAGATGTCGAGGACGTGGAGCAGCACGAATGCCCAGATGGCGACACCGGAGATCCGGTGGAATGCCCACGCCAGCATTCCCTCGCCGCCTCGGTACTGCAGGTATCGCACCGGAAGACTCGCCTCCGTGTTCGGCTGGGGACGCCACCGCGTAGTGGCCGGGCTCGTCCGGGTGGACCCCGGCATTGTACGGGGTCCGGCGAGCGCTGATCGCGCCTGCGGGTTTCGTGGCGGGACACCCGAGACGTCGCTGGCGGCCGCCATGCGGCGAGAGGCTTGCCGCGAGAGCAGCCCGGGTGCTGATGTGACGGAGTAAGCGGCTCGGGGGACGTGCCTGGGCCGCGATTCGTGCTCCGATCGAGTTCCCGCTGGGTTCTCCGCGGCCCGTCTGCGGCAGGTTCCATGCGTACCAGTCGCCGGGGTGCTGGACCGGGCGAAAGACGCCCCCGGCCGGTCACCGCGAGCGCCAGCGTCGCGCCAGATCGCGGCGGTCGCCGCTGCCTGTTGCGCGCTACCATCGGTCCCCACACCGGGCGCCGCCTCCAGCACCCCGCGCCACCCGATCCAGACGCAGGAGTCGCCGTGAAGATCCAGGAAGCCGACGCGAAGTCGCTGCTCGCTGCGCAGGGCCTGCCCGTGCCGCCCTGGGCGGTCGCCCGAACCGCCGCGGACGCCCGGGCCGCCGCCGAGCGGTTCCTCGCGGCAGGAGCGGGCCGGGTGGTGATCAAGGCGCAGGTCCTCGTGGGCGGTCGCGGGAAGGCCGGCGGCGTGCGGCTCGCGGGCTCAGCGGCGGAGGCGGAGGAGGTGGCGGGCCGGATCCTCGGGATGCAGATCAAGGGGATCCCCGTCCGCAAGGTGCTCGTCGGACCCGCGGCGGTGATCGTCAAGGAGTTCTACCTCGGGGCGATCCTCGACCGTGCCTCGCGCCGGATCGTCCTGATGGCCTCGGCCGAGGGTGGCGTCGAGATCGAGGAGGTCGCGAAGGCAACCCCGGAGGCGATTCACCGGGTGGCAGCCCACCCGCTGCTCGGCCTGCTCGACTGGCAGGCTCGCGAGCTCGCGTTCGCCGTCGGCCTCGCAGGCCCCCACCTGCGCGACTTCGTCCGGATCGCCCGCGGCCTCGTGGCCACGATGCGCGCCTACGACGCGGACCTCGTGGAGGTGAACCCGCTCGCGATCATCCGCGAGAGCGGGCCGGAGGGCCACGTGGAGCGCCTCGCCTGCCTGGACGCGAAGGTGACCCTGGACGACTCGGCGCTTCCTCGCCATCCCGACCTGGAGAAGCTGCGCGACCTCGACGAGGAGGATCCCGCGGACGCCGAGGCCAGGCACTACGACATCAGCTTCATCCATCTCGACGGCTCGATCGGGTGCATGGTGAACGGGGCCGGGCTCGCGATGACGACGATGGACCTCGTGAACCGCGCAGGCGGCGCACCGGCGAACTTCCTCGACATCGGCGGCGGCGCGAAGGCGGACCGCGTCTCGGCGGCGATGCGGCTGATCCTTGCCGACCCGAAGGTGCGCGCGATCCTCGTCAACATCTTCGGCGGCATCACCCGCGGCGACGAGGTCGCCCGGGGGCTGATCGACGCCCGCGCGCGACAGGAGCGCGAGGTGCCGATGGTCGTTCGCATCGTCGGCACGAACGCGGAGGAGGCCGCCCGCCTGCTCCGGGAGGCCGCGTTCGAGACTGCCGCAACCCTCGACGAGGCGGCCGTGAAGGCCGTCGCCGCCGCGCGACAGGCGACGGGAGGTGCGGCGTGAGCATCCTCATCGGGCGCGAGACACGGCTCGTGGTCCAGGGCATCACCGGTCGCGAAGGCGAGTTCCACTCGCGCCAGATGCTCGACTACGGCACTCGCATCGTCGCGGGCATGACGCCGGGCAAGGGCGGCCTCTCGGCGCTCGACAACCGGGTCCCCGTCTTCGACACCGTCGCCGACGCGGTCCGCCAGACGGGCGCGAACACCTCCTGCATCTTCGTCCCTGCACTGGGGGCTCCGGACGCCATTCTTGAGGCCGTAGGGGCTGGAATCCAGACCATCTTCTGCATCACGGAAGGGATACCGGCCCTCGACATGCTTCCCGTCGTGGAGGTCGTCCGGGCGGCCGGCGCGCGGCTGATCGGCCCGAACTGTCCGGGCGCCACCTCGCCGGGCCGGGCGAAGGTCGGGATCATCCCGGGCGCCATCCACCACGAGGGACGGGTCGGCGTGGTCTCGAGGTCGGGAACGCTCACGTACGAGGCCGTCCAGGCGATGACCGACGCAGGCATCGGGCAGTCGACGTGCGTCGGGATCGGCGGCGACCCGATCATCGGGACGACGTTCCTCGACATCCTCCAGCTGTTCGCGGCCGACCCCGAGACCGACGCGATCGTCCTCATCGGCGAGATCGGCGGTGCCGCCGAGGAGGAGGCCGCGGCGTGGGCCGGCGAGCACCTTCGGGACGTGCCGATGGCAGCCTTCATCGCGGGTCGCACGGCACCCGAAGGCAAGCGCATGGGACACGCGGGCGCGATCATCTCGGGCGGTCGAGGCACCGCTGCCGACAAGGTCACGGCGCTCGAGGCAGCCGGGATCCGGGTCGCGGGCTCGCCGACGGAGCTGCCCGCGCTCCTCCGCGAGGCGGGTTACCGGGGCTGAGCCGCCGGGTGCCCCACGGCCGTCCACCGGCGCTCCTCCGCGAGGCGGGTTACCGGGGCTGAGCCGCCGGGTGCCCCACGGCCGTCCACCGGCGCTCTCCCGCGAAGGCGGGCTCGCGGGGCGGGGCGATGGGTTGCGTCACGGCCGGTCGCGGTCGCGCCATGCCGCGACGCGAGCTCCGGCCCGGCTGATGGTCAGCCGGTCCCGTCGGGCGCCCGGAATCCACCCGGATAGAGCGATGCCCAGGCCGGCCCGCCGGGCGCCTCGATCAGCTCGACGAGCACCCCATGGCAGCTCTTCGGATGGAGGAACGCGACCGGTCCCTCCGCGCCGGGGCGGGGCTGCGTGTCGATGAGCACGACACCGTCGGCGGCGAGCCGGGTCAGCGTCGCCGCGATGTCGGCGACCTCGAAGCAGACGTGGTGGAAGCCCTCTCCCCGCGTGGCGAGGAAGCGAGCCACCCCGGTCGTCTCGTCGGTCGGCTCCACGAGCTCGATCTTCACCTCCCCGACCGGGAGGAACGCGATGTTCACCCGGTCGGGAGGGATCGGCACCACCGGCCCGGGCGCGAGGCCCAGCGTGTCCCGGTAGAAGCCGAGCGCAGCGTCCATCTCGCGGACGACGACGGCAACGTGATGGACGCGGCCGACGCGGGGAACCCCGGGCGGCAGGCCTGGGGCGGGCGACGGCGCCGCGTGTTCCGGCGGGTCCCCGGGAGCAGGCCCGAGCGGCGGCGTCACACCGTCACCAGCTCGCGGTGCTCGCCCCACTCGGCACGGAGCCGGTCGGAGATCTCGCCGACCGTCGCGTAGGCGCGAACCGCCTCGATCAGCGCCGGCATGAGGTTCTCGTCGCCCCGCGCGCACTCCCCCACCCTGCGGAGCGCGGCGTCCCACGCTGCCGGGTCCCGCTCGGCGCGGACCCGACGCAGCCCCTCCACCTGGCGGCGCTCGCCGTCCGGGTCGATCCGCTGGAGCGACGGCGTTCGGTGGCCCTCGTCCTGGAACCGGTTCACGCCGACGACCACCTGGGACCCGTCCTCGATCGCCCGCTGGACCTGGTACGAGGATTCCTGGATCTGGCGCTGCTGGAAGCCACCTTCGATCGCGGCGAGGGTTCCGCCCAGCGCCTCGATCTCCTCGAGCAGGTCCCGCGCAGCCGCCTCCAGCTGGTCGGTCAATGTCTCGACGTAGTAGCTGCCGGCCAGCGGGTCGGGCGTCTCGGTCACCCCGGCCTCGTGGGCCAGGATCTGCTGGGTGCGCAGCGCGAGCCGCGCGGCCTCCTCGGTGGGCAGCGCCAGGGCCTCGTCGCGGGAGTTCGTGTGGAGGCTCTGCGCCCCGCCCATCACCGCCGCGAGCGCCTGGACCGTCGTCCGGACGACGTTGTTGTCGATCGACTGCGCCGTCAGCGAGCTACCCGCGGTCTGGACGTGGAAGCGGCACATCATCGAGCGCGGGTCCCGGGCGCCGAATCGGTCGCGCATGAGTCGCGCCCAGATCCGCCGCGCCGCGCGGAACTTGGCGACCTCCTCGAAGAGCTCGCTCCATGCCGCGAAGAAGAAGCTGAGCCGGCCCGCGAACGCGTCGACGTCGAGCCCGCGGGCGACCGCCGCGTCGACGTAGGCGATCGCGTCGGCCATCGTGAAGGCCAGCTCCTGGGCAGCCGTCGCCCCGGCCTCCCGCATGTGATAGCCGGAGATGCTGATCGTGTTCCAGCGCGGCAGCTCGCGCGCCGAGAACTCGAAGATGTCGGTGACGAGGCGCATCGACGGACGCGGCGGGAAGATGTATGTCCCCCGCGCGATGTACTCCTTGAGGATATCGTTCTGCGTCGTCCCGGCGACCCGCGCCCTCGGCACTCCCTGGTTCTCCGCCGCCGCGACGTACAGCGCGAGGAGGATGCCGGCGGTGGCGTTGATCGTCATCGACGTGCTGACGCTCCCGAGCGGGATCCCGGCGAAGAGCGACTCCATGTCGGCGAGCGAGCAGATCGGCACGCCGACGCGGCCCACCTCTCCCTCGGCCTCGGGCGCGTCGCTGTCATAGCCCATCTGCGTCGGCAGGTCGAACGCCACGGAGAGGCCGGTCTGGCCCTGTGCCAGGAGGTACCGGAACCGCTCGTTCGTCTCGGCGGCGGTCGCGAAGCCGGCGTACTGGCGCATCGTCCAGAAGCGGCCCCGGTACATGGTGGGCTGGACGCCCCGCGTGAACGGGTACTCCCCCGGGCGCCCCAGGTCGCGCGCCTCGTCGAGACCGGCGACGTCCGCGGGCGTGTACAGATCCGCGATCTCGATGCCGGACGACGTGGCGAAGCGATCGCGGCGTTCGGGCGTGGAGGCGATCGCCTTTGCTCGCGCGGTGGCGCGCCACCGGTCGCGACCCGGATCGGAGCCGGGCGGGGGTGTCGCGGCGGCGTCGGTGGGCATGGGTGCTCCGCTCAGTGGATGACGACGAGAAGGTCGCCGACCTCGATCGTATCGCCAACGGCCACCCCGACGCGATGGACGGAGCCCTCGCGGGGCGCACGAAGCTCGTTCTGCATCTTCATCGCCTCGACGACGAGGACCTGCTGGCCTGCCTCGACGCTGTCCCCGACGACCACGGAGACGGCGACGACGCGACCCGGGATGATCGCGCGGACCTCGACGGGGCCGCCGTGCGAGGCGACCCCGGCGCCGCGCCGCGCCCGCTCGCGAAGCACAGCGCGACGCTCGTGCTCGACCTCCACCTCGATGCGCCAGCCATCGACGACGACCTCGCGCAGCCGGGTGCCGTGCCGCGGTTCGACTCGAACCGGCCCGAGCAGCACGTCCGTCCGGGTCTCGACGCCGCGCGGACCCGGCCGACGACTTCGACGAGACGAGCCCGGACGTCGCCGAACCGCTCGAGGCGGACGGCCGCGGCGACGCCGTCGACCAGCGGCAGCGGCGAGACGGGGCCGCTGTCCTCCGGCAGGCGCGTCTCCGGGTCGGGCGCCGGTGCGACGGTGATCGCGGGGTCGCCGTCGAGCCGCGCGGACGCCGCGATCGAGACCCGGACGGCACGAGGATCGACGGGGCCATCCGGGACGCTGGGCGCCCCCGGCCTCTGCCGTCGGACCCGCGATCGTGGTCGGGGCGACGTGGCCTCGATCGTGGGTCATCGCGGCCACCGGTCGATGGCGACCGCGCGCCCGGCACGCGCGCCAGGCGGGTTCACCGTCGAATGGGGCGCCGGGGCCCGCGTCCGCGCTCTGCGCCGACTCCCCTTCCCCGAGCTCCGCGAGGCCCGCGGCAAGCGACGCGATGCGGACCGCGCGAGCCCGCGAAGCAGCGCCGTCCCAGTGGGCCTCGACCCAGGTCGTCGCGAGCCCGGACGCGTCGACGAATGCGGGCTCTGCGAGCATCGCCCGGTGAAACGGGAGCGTCGTCTGGATCCCGCCGATCTCCGTCTCGGTGAGGGCGCGCTCGAGTCGGGCGAGCGCCGACGGCCGATCCGCAGCATGCGCGATCAGCTTGCAGATGAGGGGGTCGTACTCCGGCGGGATGCGATCGCCCGCCTCGACGGCAGTGTCGACCCGGATGCCGGGGCCCGCCGCCATCGACCAGCGCGTGATGCGCCCCGGCGCTGGCGCGAAGACGCGCGCCGGATCCTCGGCCGAGATCCGGACCTCGATCGCGTGGCTCGTCGGGCGCGCAGCGCGGTCGGCCGCGGCCCGCGCGCGGTCGGAGAGCGGCGCCCCGGACGCCAGCCGGAACTGCTCGACCACCAGGTCGATCCCCGACACCATCTCGGTCACGGGATGCTCGACCTGGAGCCGCGTGTTCACCTCGAGGAACCAGAACGCGCCCTCGCGGTCATAGAGAAACTCGACGGTCGCCGCATTGCGAAGCCCGGCCGCGACGCCGAGGCGAACCGCCATCGCGTGGAGCCGCCGTCGTTCCGTCTCGGTCAGGCCCGGCGCGGGCGACTCCTCGATCAGCTTCTGATGCCGTCGCTGGGTGGAGCAGTCGCGTTCACCAAGGGCGACCACCTGGCCACTCGAGTCGCCGAGAAGCTGGACCTCGATGTGGCGCGCCGGCATCACCTCGCGCTCGAGGTAGACGGAGCCATCGCCGAAGGACGCGGCGGCCTCGCGCGAGCTGGCAACCAGCGCAGCGGGCAGCTCGTCCGGCACGACGACCCGGCGGATCCCGCGGCCGCCGCCGCCCGCGGAAGCCTTGACCAGCAGCGGGAACCCGACGCCGGCCGCCGCAGCGAGGACCCCCGCGAGCTCGTCGGGCCGGTCGACATCGACCGCCTGGAGCGTCCCTGGGACGTGAGGCACGTCCGCCGCACGAGCGAGCCGTCGCGCCGCGAGCTTGTCGCCGAGGGCCGCGATGACACCCGGCGGCGGTCCGACGAAGACCAGGCCCGCGTCCTCCACGGCCTGCGCAAACGCCGCTCGCTCGGAGAGGAAGCCGTATCCGGGATGGACCGCCTCCGATCCCCGATTCGACCGCGGCCGCGACGACGGCATCGATCCGCAGATAGCTCTCCGCGGGCTGCGCCGGTCCCAGCCGGACTGCAGCGTCCGCCGCGCGGACATGCGCGGCGGTCACGTCCGCGTCGGAGTAGACGGCGATCGCCTCCATGCCCATCTCGTGGGCGGCGCGGACGATCCGCAGCGCGATCTCCCCGCGGTTCGCGACGAGGATCCTGCGGAACGGCGGCTTCACGGGCGCCATGGGCCCGGCGCGCCGCGTCCTGCCCTACCGCTCCGTCTTTGCGCAAAGACAAACGCGACCTGCGGGGCGAGCGGCCGCCCCCGCGTGTCCTTCCCTCCCCCGGGGCTCACAGCGGGATGTTGCCGTGCTTCTTGCGCGGGTTGGTGTCCCGCTTGTCGGCGAGCATCTCCAGGGCCGAGATGAGTCGCGGGCGCGTCTCGGACGGGACGATCACGTCGTCGATGTAGCCGCGCGCAGCCGCGACGTACGGGTTGTTGAACCCGGCCTCGTACTCGGCGACCAGGCGCCGCTGCTCGGCTGCCGGGTCCGCCGACGTGGCGATCTCGTCCTTGAAGATGATGTTGACCGCCCCGGCCGCTCCCATCACCGCGATCTCCGCGGTTGGCCAGGCGAAGTTCATGTCACCGCGGATGTGCTTGCTGCTCATGACGTCGTAGGCGCCACCGTAGGCCTTCCGGGTGATCACGGTCACCTTCGGCACGGTCGCCTCGCAGTAGGCATAGAGCAGCTTCGCGCCGTGCTTGATGATGCCGCCATGCTCCTGGCCCACGCCGGGCAGGAACCCGGGAACGTCGACGAAGGTGACGATGGGGACGTTGAAGCAGTCGCACGTCCGGACGAACCGCGCAGCCTTGATGGAGGCGTCGATGTCGAGCGCTCCGGCGAGGATTGCCGGCTGCTGCGCCACGATGCCGACGCTCCGTCCGCCAAGGCGAGCGAACCCGATCAGGATGTTCGGCGCCCACCCCGGCTGGATCTCCAGGAGGTCGCCGTCGTCGACGACCCGTCGAATCACGTCGAGCATGTCGTACGGCTTCTGCGAGTCGTCGGGCACGACATGATCGAGCTCCGGATCGCGACGATCCGGCGGATCCACCGACGCGAGGCGCGGCGGCTCCCCGAGGTTGTTCTGTGGGAGATGCGCAAGCAGGTTCCGGACGTGGTCCATGGCGGTCGCCTCGTCGAGGGCCGCGAGGTGGGCGACGCCGGAGATCGTCGTGTGGGTCGTCGCTCCGCCGAGATACTCGGAATCGACCTCTTCGTGCGTCACGGTCTTCACGACGTTGGGTCCGGTCACGAACATGTAGCTCGTGCCTTCGACCATGATGGTGAAGTCCGTCATCGCCGGCGAATAGACGGCGCCGCCCGCGCAGGGTCCCATGATCACGCTGATCTGCGGGACGACCCCCGAGGCGAGCACGTTGCGGAGGAAGATCTCGGCATACCCGCCGAGGGACGCGACGCCCTCCTGGATTCGCGCGCCGCCGGAGTCGTTGAGGCCGACGACCGGGGCGCCGACCTTCATCGCGAGATCCATGATCTTGCAGATCTTCTCGGCGTAGGCCTCCGAGAGTGATCCGCCGAAGACCGTGAAGTCCTGGCTGAAGACGAAGATCAGACGCCCGCCGACCGTACCGTGGCCCGTGACGACGCCATCTCCGAGGACGTGCTGGCTGTCAAGGCCGAACTCCGTCGCGCGGTGCGTCACAAACGTGTCGAGCTCGACGAACAACCCGGGGTCGAGCAGCAGGTCCAGGCGCTCCCGCGCGGTCAGCTTTCCGAACGTGTGCTGCCGCTCGATTCGGACGGGGCCACCGCCGAGATGGGCCTCTGTCCGCATTCGTTGGAGCTTCTCGAGCCGCTCGTCGCTCGTGGGCACGTCGACCTCCTCGCGCGCTTCGATCCCGGGCCGTCAGCGCTGGGTCGCCATCATACGCAGCGACTCGCGAATCGGACGTCCGTGCACCACGGTTATCCACACAATCGTGAACATCTTGCTCGAAGTGTGGACAACGCTCGCTCGCGGGGTGGCGACGGTGGGGTAGCATCTACAACCCGCGGCGAGTCACAAGGCTCGCCACCCGACGACACGCTGAGGTGATTCCCTGGTGGCACAGGTCATCGCGATCGCGAACCAGAAGGGCGGCGTCGGTAAGACGACCACCGCGATCAACCTCGCTGGCGCCCTCGCCGAGCTGGGCTATCGCGTCCTCGCCGTGGACATGGACCCGCAGGCGAACCTCACGGTCGGCCTCGGGATCAATTTGGGGCAGGTCGAGCGGTCGATCGCCCAGATCCTCGATGACGGCGCGTCCGATCTCGAGAGCATCATCCTCCAGAGCCAGACCGAACGGATCGACGTCGCCCCAGCGACGCTCGAGCTCGCGTCGACGGAGGTGGAGCTCTTCTCGGCGATCGGGCGCGAGTACGCGCTCCGCGAGGCGCTCGACGATGGAGTCCGCGAGCGCTATGACTACGTCCTGGTCGACTGCCCGCCCACCCTGGGTCTGCTGACGATCAACGGCCTCGTCGCGGCGAACAGCGTGATCATTCCCGTGCAGACGCAGTACTACGCACTCAAGGGTCTCAATGCGCTGGTGAAGGTCATCATCACGATCCGGACGAAGCTGAACCGCGACCTCCGGATCCTCGGCCTGCTTCCGACGTTCTACGACGGGCGCACGATCCTGGGCCGCGAGATGCTCGACGAGCTGCGCGAGCTCGGAGAGCACCACGTGTTCGATACGATCATCCGGAACACCGTCAAGCTCGGCGAAGCGCCGCTGACCGGTCGCCCGATCACCGCCTACGCGGGCAGCTCCGAAGCCGCCCGGTCGTTCCGAGAGCTCGCGAAGGAGGTCGTCGAACTTGGCCAGGCCTGACTTCCGCGCATATGCGGCACGCCGCCTTTCGGAAGAGCGCGAGCTCTCGCCGTCCATCGTCAGCCTCCTCTCCGCCGAGGGCGGGAAGACGTCCGGAATCCGGAACGTCCCGATCGACCGCATCGAAGCCAACCCCGAGAACCCGCGGCTGGTTTTCGAGGAGTCGGCGCTCGAAGAGCTCGCCGCTTCCATCCGCGAGCACGGCGTCCTTCAGCCCGTCCTGGTCCGACCGCGCGGTCCGAACCTGTTCCAGCTGGTCGCGGGTGAGCGCCGATGGCGAGCTGCCCGGATCGCCGGCCTCGTGGCCATCCCCGCGCTCGTCGAGGAGCTCGACGACGACGTCGCGCTCGAGATCGCGGTCATCGAGAACCTGCAGCGGGAGGACCTCTCGCCGCTCGAGGAAGCCTCGATCTATGACCGGATGATCAAGGACCACGGCTACAGCGTCCGCAAGCTTGCCCAGAAGCTCGGCAAGGACAAGGGCTACCTCGAGAACCGCCTTCGGCTGGCTGACGCGCCGCAGGAGGTCCGGGACCTGGTGTCTCTGCGCAAAGACACCCTTTCGCACGCCTACGAGCTGATGAAGGTCGACGACCCGAAGAAGCGCAAGCGGCTCGCCGGCCAGGTCGCTCGGGGCGAGCTATCGCTGGTCAAGCTCCGCGAGAAGATCGAGGGACGGCCGGCAAGGGTGGCCCCGGAGGACGAGGCGCCCGAGGCCATCTTCCCTGCCGCAGCGGACATGCCCGAAGCCACGGCGCCGGCGGCTCCGACCGGCGATGACGCGCTCGTCCAGGCCAAGACCCAGTTCCACGACGCGCTGGCCGGGCTCATCGCGGTGCTCCGCAGCCAGGAGTTCACAGCGTCCGTCTCCCCGAACGATCGCCAGAACCTGGCGAAGTACCTCACGATCTCGAAGCTCACGCTGGAGAACGTCATCACCGTGGTCCGGGGACCCGGCCACCGCGAATGACACGCAGGGTCCGGGCGCCGCAGCCCCGACCCTCCCCCGCCCGACACGAAGAAGCCGGCGCTCATGCGCCGGCTTCCTGCTTGGATCGACGGTCGGGGCGAAGGGCCGCCGCCGACCGGGCGGGTCAGTGCGTCGGGGTCGGGGTCGGCGTCGGCGTCGGGGTCGGGGTGACCGGGCCCGTCACGCTCGGCTTTCCGTGGCCGTGGTTCTTCCGGGCGATCGAGCTGACGTAGGCGCCATGGTTGGCGAACCCGGGAGGGGTCGATGCATGGGCTGCCTCGGAGACGGTCTTGCCGTGATTGTCCGGGTGCGGGTTGGTCGTGCCGGTCGTCGCGTCGACGGCGGGCGACTGGTTCGCCTCTGGCGACTTCGCGGCGTCGGGCGTCTCGCTCGGATCTGGCGTCTCGGTCGCCTCGGGCGAGCGCGTCCCGGTGGTCGCGTCGGGGGCATCGGCGCGCACGGGGACGGTCTTGCCGGCCGCGAGGGCGGCTCGCGCCAGGCCATCCTGGGCGGCGGCGGGGGGCTTCAGCCCACCGGCCGCGAAGACGGCCGTCGCGGAGAGGGCGATCGCGGCGAGCGCCGCGAGGATGCTCTTGGTTCGATGCATGAGGGTGTGTTCTCCGGCTGCGGTGCGACCGTTTGCCGCGCACCTACGGGAACGACGATCCGCCGGCTTCCGTTAGGCCGTTGCCCCGGACTTCCGGTGATCCGTGCGCGGACCTTCGTCCGAGTGGTCAGACGATGCCAGCTGCGGCGAGAGAGGCAACCCAGCCTGCCGCGAGGATCGCCAGCGCCACCGCCTGGACCTCCCACGCGCGCTGGAGCCGGCCCCGGAACCCCAGGCCGACACCGGCGATGATGCCGGCGGCGCCCGCAGCCGTGACCCACGTCGCCGGGATCCACCCGGCAAGCGCGAACGCGGAGGCAGTCGCGATCCCCGTCACGAGCACCGCGAGCAGCGCCCCGATTCGCAGCGCCCGCGCCCTGCCCAGGGCCGTGGCGACGGTGGTCGTCCTGCTCGCGGCGTCGCGCTCGGCGTCCGCAAGCGCGTTCGCGATCGCCAGGGAGGCGCCGCCGAGGACGCCCAGGCCCGCCAGCACGAGGATCGGCCCGGGCGCCTCCCCCGTCGCGCCGACCCAGGCGTAGACCGGCAGGAGCGGGATGCCCGCGGCGTACGGGAGCCATGACCACGGCGAGGCCTTGAGTCGCACGTCGTAGGCGAGCCCAATTCCATAGCCCGCGCAGGCCACGACGCCGGTCGCGAACCCGGCAACCCAGGCGAGGGCCAGCCCGGCCAGCCCAAACGCGAGCCCGGCGCCGAGCGCCGGCCGAGCGCCGACCCGGCCGTCGACGAGGGGCTTGGATCGGCCCGCGACCGCGTCCGCCGGTCGGTCGAGGAGGTCGTTGAACGCCCCGATCGAGAACTGGATCCCAAGCATCGACGCCCCCAGGAGCAGGGCCCGGGCGCCCGAGGAGCCCGCGAGGAGCGCCAGGGACACGGTCACCGCGGCGTCGAGCGCCGATGGGAACGGATGGACGAGCCGGGCCAGGCCGGCGACCGCCCGGATCATCGCGCGCTAGAGGTAGACGAGCTCCTCGAAGTTCTCGACGAGGTACTCGATGAGCTTCTCGCGAGGCTCGGGGAGCGCGGCGCGGGTGCCGGCCACGAGGCAATGGAGCGTGATCGCGGGGACCAGGAGCCGGCCCTCGACGTCGCGCCCGACCACCGCGGGCGGCCCGCCGCCCGCTGCGAAGACCCTCGCGATCGCCCGATCGTCGGCACCGGTGGCCGCCCGAAAGTCGTGGAGCACGGAGAGCACGCCTCGACGGATCGAGATGTCCCGCATCGCCTCGGCCGCCCAGGCGTCGATCTGCGGATCCGGCTGCTCGGCCAGCCGGGAGCGGTACTCGTCCCGGTTCGCCGCGAGTCCCGTCGTTCCCACGTCTGGCCTGCCTCCTGTCGGCTTCGCCCGTCTTCCCGAGTATCGCAGAACGGCCCGGCGGATCGCGCACGGGACCGCCGAAGAGAACAGATGGTCTATTGTCTCTCGTCGCCCGCGGCTCCCAGCGGCAACGGCCTGCGGCCCTCGGGCCAATCATTGAAGAGCTCGGTCATCCATCGGCCAAGGCGCCCGGGCGGGGCCTCGTCGACCCCGTCGGCCACGAGGGCAAGCAGCGCGGCCCGGATCTGCCCGGTCAACGCGTCGACGGCGTCGCGGGTGGGCCGGCCGGACGGGGCGATCGGCTCCCCCACCCGGACCCGGATCGTCTTGCCGAAGCGCAGCCATCCCGTCCCGGTGAGGCCCACCGGGATGACCGGGACGCCCGCACGGAGCGCGAAGAATGCCACTCCCTCGTTGACGGGCAGGAGGTCGCGCTCACCGGCGTGGATCCTGCCCTCCGGCGCGATCGCGAGACGCGCCCCGCTCGCGAGCACCCCCTCCACGCGGCGGGTCACCTCGAGGAGGTTCGTCCGCTCAGGATTGAAGGGAACGCCGCGGCCGGACCAGGTGATCAGGCGGTTGCGCGCCCCCGTCGACATGTCGGCCTCGCGCGGGCCAAAGAACCAGAGGTCCGGGCGCGCGGGCAGCGCCGCGACCACGATGAACGGGTCTGCCCAGCTCTGGTGATTGAAGCAGAGGAGCGCAGGGCCGGGGGGCAGCGCGTTTCCCTCGACGCGGATCCGCAGGTACGCTCGCACGAGCACGCGGATGCCGATCGTCGTGAACCAGTAGGGCACCCGATCGGGCCGGCGAACCGGCGGCGGCACGGCGCCCCTGGTCATGCCTCGGCGGTCGCGGATTGCGACTGCACCGGCGCCCCCGGCGATGGGACGGGCCGGACGGGTGCAGGTCGTCCATCGATCGCCGCGAAGATGCCCTGGAGGAATGCCCCGACGGCGTCGGCGTCCGCGTCGACGCCGCGCAGGACGACGCCCTCCACGGTGGCGCTGATGATCCGATGCACCCCCTGGACCTCGACCTGGACGTCGCCGAGCTGGACCCTGGGCCAGCGGACCAGCTTCCCGGCAGCCCGCGGGCCTTCCTGCGGGACGATCACCCGGACGTGGACCGTGATGAGCCCAGCCGGGGTCGCGGCAAGCAGGATCCAGCGGACCCCCGGATCCTCGCCCCAGGCAACCCAGCAGTCCGGATCGGGCATCGCTCCGAGCGTTGCGAGGGTCGCCTCGGCCACGGCGAGCACGTTCGGGGTCGCCGCGGCGGGCATCGGCGCCACCGCACCCCACTCGCTGAGCCGCATCGTGGCCGGTCCTCCCGCTCGAACGCGCGGGTGACGCGCGGACGGTCGAAGGCTATCACGGGGCACCCGGCGGAAGGGCCATTCGGCCGTACACAGCGGGCGTTGCGGGACGGTACCGTCGAACGCATACGGAGGGTTGTTCCTGCATGTCGATCGATCGTCGCCTGGCGAACCTCGGTGTCTTCCTCCTCATCCTGGGCGCGATCCCCCTGGCGGTCAGCCAGGGGTGGATCGCCCGCGAGTCCGTCTCCCGCGCCTGGGAGCTCTGGCCGCTGATCCTCATCGGGTTCGGGGTCGGGCTCATCCTTCGGCGCACGCCGCTCCACTTCGCGGGCGGTCTCCTGGTGGCGGCGACCTTCGGGACGATGTTCGGCGCGCTCCTCGCAGGCGGGCTCAGCCTGGGCGCGCTGGGCTGCGGGACCGCAGCCTCCTCAGCGGACCCCGTCACGCTTGACCAGCACGGCACCTTCGGAAGCGGGACGGCGAGCGTCGAGCTCAATGCAACCTGTGCGAGCCTGTCCGTCGCACCGGCGCCCGGTGCGGCCTGGAGCGTGACGGTCAACGGGCCCGCGAGCGGCCGGCCCACCCTGGACCAGGCCGCCGATCACGTCAGCGTCCTGTCGCCCAACCGAAACGTGACGATCCCCTTCGACAACGGCCAGCGCTCCCGCTGGACGGTCTCGCTCGGGAGCGATGCCACCTACGGCCTGGACGTGAACCTCAACGCGGGGGATGCGACGGTGGACCTCTCCGGGCTGCGCATCGACACGCTCACCGCCCAGGGCAATGCCATCGGCTCCTCGCGGCTCCTGCTCCACGACGCGACCGTCGGCCGCCTGCAGGTGCAGGTCAACGCCGGCTCGCTCAAGATCGCGCTGCCGGCCGGGTCGAACCTGACCGGGCAGGTCCAGGCCAACGCCGCCTCCGTCGGGCTCTGTGCCGATCCCGGGACGGGCCTGCGGTTCCGGAACACCTCGACGCTGACCGGAGACAACTTCTCGTCGGCCGGCCTGGTCCGGTCCGGCACGACGTGGGAGTCGCCCGGGATCAGCTCCGCACCGCACGTCGTCGACCTCGACCTCGAGGGCGCGGCCGCCAGCTTCACGCTCAATCCTTCGGAGGGATGTCGGTGAACGACCGTCTGTACCGCTCCGTCGACGACCGCGTCCTCGGCGGCGTCTGCGCGGGCCTCGCTGATCGCCTCGACCTGGACCCGGCGCTGGTCCGGCTCGGCTACGCGGTCCTCGCCCTGGTGACGGGCATCTTCCCCTTGCTCATCCTGTACGTGATCATGGTGGTCGTGATCCCCGAGGAGCCGAGCTGGACGGGCGTGCAGCCCGTGGGTCCGCAGCCTGCTGGCCCGGCATGGCCCGGCACGGGAGCGCCCGCCGGCACCGCGGCCGCCGGTTCGCCGGCCGACCCCTCGGCTGCGGAGACGTCCGCTGCCGCGAGCATGGCCGCGTCACCGGTCGCGACCGACCCGGCCGCTGTTCCGGGATGGATTCCGCCCGGCTATTCGGGCGGCTGGAACGGCGGCAGCTGGCGCGATCAGCGCCGTGCCGATCGCGCCGCCCGGCGTGCCGATCGAGCCACCCGGCGAGCACAGCGGCATGACGACCCGGTCTACGCGATCGTCGCCGGCATCTTCCTCGTGGGCCTCGGGGCCTACTTCCTGCTGCGCAACACGATCGACATCGACTGGGGCATCGTCTGGCCCGTCGCCGTGATCGCCTTCGGTGTCGTCGTCCTGATCGCTGCCTTCCGACCCCGTCCCGGGTGACGGACGCGCCGGCGCTCGTCATCACGGCTGCCGGCGCCGGGATCGCCGCCGGCCTGTTCCTGTTCGTCCGTGGCATGGCCGCGTACCGGACCGGCGAGGCCGTCCGGGGGACGGGCACCAGCCGGATCGAGTCGCTTGCCGCCGGCGAAGTGCGGGTCGTCGGCACGATCGCGGCGGGTCCCGTCACGCTGGTCTCGCCGCTGCAGAGCGTCCCGTGCGTCTACTACCACGCGCGCATCGTCGAGGACCGTGGCCGCGAGCGGACCGCGACGCTCGCCGAGGAGCGCGCCGTGGGCTTCCTGGTCGACGACGGCACCGGGAGGCTCCGAATCTTCCCGCGGGGAGCACGCTGGGACGCGCCGACCTGCTTCGACGCGCAGAGCGACTGGACAGGCGGCGACCCGCCCGGCCTCAACCGCAACCTGGGCGCCGGGGTGACGGCGACGACGCTCGACCGGGATGCCGCGATCGAGGCGCTCCTGACCGTCCACGTCCCGGGCGGGGGCGTCGCCGACGAGCCGCGGGGCATCCTCGATGGCGGGGCGCTCGCCGCGGTGGCCGCGAGCATGGGGAATGGGCGCCTCGATCCCGGGCGTGGGCTGAGCGAGCCCGGCCTCGGCACCCGCCAGCACTACCAGGAGCGGCGGCTCGCGCCGGGCGATGTCGTCACGATCGTCGGCAGCGCGCTCCCCTTCAGCGACATCGACGACCCGGCGACCGCCGACCGGGACGACCCCGGCATCGCCCTCGACGATCCGGAAGTGGCCCGTAACCTGGCCGAGGCCCGCGAGGCGGGGCTCCTCGCGAGCACCCCGGAGGAAGCGTGGGGAAACGCGGCGATCCCCGGCTTCGGCGTCGGGCGGCCGACGCGCGCCCCGGACCTCGACCCGGAGGCACGCCCGATGCCGCTCGCGCCGGCCGGCGCCGAGGCGGCGGCAGTCGCCGTCTTCGACATCGCGCCCGGCGAGCTGGTGATGGCGGCAGAGCGAGATCGCCCGCTCCTCATCCGGTTCGGGAGCCCCGGCGAGGCCGTCGCGCGCGACCAGGGGGCGCTCACGCTCGGACTTCTCGGCGTCGTCATCGCCATCGTGGCTGCGCTTGTCCTCGCGTTGGCGGTCCAGGGGACGTTCGGATGAGCCCGCTTGCCGGTGCCGCCATCTTCGCCGTCCTCCTCGTGGCGCTGGTGGTCGGGTTCCTGCTCGTGATGACCTTCAACAGCGTCGTCGCCCTGCGCACGCGGATCGACAAGGCCTGGGGCAACGTCGAGGTCGCCCTCAAGCAGCGCTACGACCAGCTCGCGGAGCTCGTGGCCGCGGTCCGGGACGTGATGGCGTTCGAGCAGGCCGTCCTCGGGGAGGTCGCCCGGCAGCGTGCCCGCTACGCTCCCGATGCGCCGATCCCCGAGCAGGGAACGGTCTCGGCAGCGACGAGCCGGGCGGTCCGATCGCTCTTCGCGGTCGTCGAGAGCTATCCGCAGGTCCGGTCGCAGGAGAACGTGCTCCGGCTGCAGGCGGAGATCGAACGGCTCGAGCAGCAGATCGCGGACCGGCGCGAGCTCTACAACAACCAGGTCTTCCGATACAACGCGACGATCGCGCAGGTCCCCGCCCTGGTCCTGACCGGCCTCCTCGGCTGGCAGCCGCGCGCGTTCTTCGACGCGGAGCCCGCGGCCGACGAAGCCCCGCCGGTCGAGCTGCACCCGTCCGCCGGCGCTGGCCCGGACGCCGACCACCCGACCGGGGACGACGCGGCCCGATAGACTGGCAGGGACGCCGCGCCAGCCGGGTGCGGCGCCAACGAGGGAGAGAGGGAGCGATGGAGACGACCGCCTCGAGCGGCTCGGGGCTGCATGTCGCCGTGGCCGAGCCGGCCGTGGCGCTGGTGCCCGGAGAGCCGTTCGACCTCGCGGCCGCGTTCGCGGTGGCCGGGCCGGTGGGCGCACCGACCCTTGTCTTCCTGCACGGGACCCGCGTCACGCGCGCGATGTGGGACCCGCAGGTTGCCGGGCTCACCGACCGCTTTCGCGTCGTGACGGTTGACCTGCCGGGTCATGGCGCTCTCGCGGACATGACCTTCCGGATGGCGCGAGCCGTTGCGATCGCGCGCTCGGTCATCGAGCAGAACGGCGGCCGCGCGATCGTCATCGGCCAGTCGCTGGGCGGCTACGTCGCCATGGAGCTCGCGGCGTGCCATCCCGAGATCGTGGCCGGGCTGGTCCTGTGCAACTCCACGACGGAGCCGCGGACCGTGGCGCGGCGGGCGCCGCGTGCGATCGGCGTCTACGTGGCGGGGCGCGTCGGTGAGCGCTACCTGGGGCGCGGCGCACCCGCGCGCGCCGAGGACCCGCGGCGGCCACCGGCCCAGCGCGCGACGAACGGCTGGCTCTTCAAGGGCGGGTATCGCGCGGCAGTGACCGCGCTTCGGACCTCGTTCATCCCGAGGCTCGCCGGGTACCCGGGACCGGCATTGCTCGTGAACGGCTCCGACGACCCGCTCTTCCGGCGGGGCGAGCGCGATTTCCTGGCCGCCTGCAGCGACGGGCGGCTGTGCGTCATCGAGAACGCGGGCCACCTGGTGAACAGCGAGCAGCCGGACGCCTTCAACGCCGCGATCGCCGGCTTCGCGGAGACGGTGCTCAGGAGCCGGGCGAGCCGCTGACCGCGAGCACCTCCCGCACCTCGTGGGCGATCTCGAGGTCCTCCCGGGCGGCGATCACGAACGACCGGACCGTGGCGCCGGGCGTGCCGATCTCGCGATCGTCCCCGACCGCCGTGTTCCGGGCCGGATCGATCGCGACCCCCAGGAACGCGAGGTCGTGTCCGGCGCGCTCCCGGACGGCGGGGGCGTTCTCCCCCACCCCGCCGGTGAAGACCAGGACGTCGAGGCCGCCGAGCGCGGCCGCCATCGTGGCGACCGACCCGGCCAGCCGATGGTGGTAGACGTCGAGCGCGAGCACGGCGTCGGGCTCGCCCGCGCCGGCTCCGGCCAGGATCGCCCGCATGTCGGCCGTGCCGGCAAGGCCCAGCAGCCCTGAGCGGTGCTCGAGCGTCGCAGCAAGCTCCGCGGGCGGCATCCGCACGTGGTCCGCGAGCCAGAGGACGAGGCCGGGATCGATCGTCCCCGACCGCGTGGCCATCACCAGCCCGTCGAGCGGCGTGAAGCCCATGGTCGTGTCGACGGACCGCCCGTCGCGAACGGCCGCCAGTGACGCCCCGGCGCCCAGGTGGCAGGTCACGATCCGGAGTCCTGCTGGCTCGGATTCCCCGATGAGCTCGGCCGCGCGCCGCGATGCGTACGCGTGCGAGAGCCCGTGGAATCCGAACTTGCGAAGGTCCCAGCGCTTCCGCCACTCGGGAGGGATCGCGTACGTCGAGGCCGCGGCCGGCATCCCGGCGTGAAACGCCGTGTCGAAGCAGGCGACCGCCGGCACATCCGGCAGCGTCGCCGTCACCGCCTCGAGCGCCGCGAGCGACTTCGGCTGATGGAGCGGGGCGAGATCGGTGAGCGCCCGAAGCCGCTCGACGACCTCGCGGTCGATCCGGACCGGGCGCGCGTAGAGCGTCCCGCCGTGGACGATCCGGTGGCCGACCGCGTCCACGCGGCCGAGGCCTTCGATGGCGCGCGCGACCGCGACGACGTCGGCCTGCCCGCGCGGCGCGGGCAGGTCCTGCGACGCCACCACGCGATCGTCCGCGTCGAGGACCCGCAGCTTCAGGCTGCTCGATCCCGCATTGACGACGAGGATCCGCATGGCACCCGGCCCGCTCAGTGCGGCCAGGCCCAGGTCCGGACCTCGGGCGCGTCCTCACCCTCCAGCCGCGTGTAGGCGCGGGCCCGCAGGCGCCGGTCGACCATCAGCTGGCGGACGTGCGCCGCCCGTGGCCCGAGCCCCGGCACGCGGTCGATCACGTCCATCACGAGGTGGAACCGGTCGAGGTCGTTGAGCATGACCATGTCGAACGGCGTGGTCGTGGTGCCCTCCTCCTTGTAGCCCCGGACGTGGATGTTGGCGTGGTTCGTCCGTCGGTAGGTGAGGCGGTGGATCAGCCACGGATAGCCGTGGTAGGCGAAGACCACCGGCTTGTCCCGGGTGAAGAGCGAATCGAACTCCGTCTCCGACATCCCGTGCGGATGCTCCGTGGAAGGCTGCAGCCGCATGAGGTCGACGACGTTGACGACACGCACCTTGAGGTCGGGCAGGTGCTGGCGGATCATGTCGACGGCCGCAAGCGTCTCGAGCGTCGGCGTGTCGCCGCAGCAGGCCATCACGACGTCGGGCTCGCCGCCCTGGTCGTTGCTCGCCCAGTCCCAGATTCCGATCCCGCGGGTGCAGTGGAGCACGGCCTGCTCCATCGACAGCCAGTTCGGCGCCGGCTGCTTGCCCGCCACGATCACGTTGACGTACTGGCGGCTGCGCAGGCAATGGTCGGCAACCGACAGGAGCGTGTTCGCGTCGGGCGGCAGGTAAACCCGGATCACCTCGGACTTCTTGTTGACCACGTGGTCGATGAAGCCCGGGTCCTGGTGGCTGAACCCGTTGTGGTCCTGGCGCCAGACCAGTGAGCTGAGGACGTAGTTGAGGGAGGCGATCGGGCGCCGCCAGGGGATGCCGTTCGTGACCTTCAGCCACTTCGCATGCTGGTTGAACATCGAGTCGATGATGTGGATGAAGGCTTCGTAGCAGTTGAAGAGGCCATGACGGCCGGTCAGGAGGTATCCCTCCAGCCAGCCCTCGCACTGGTGCTCGGAGAGCACCTCCATGACGCGGCCTTCGGCGGCCTGGTGATCGTCGCTCTGCAGGAGCTCTCCGTCGAACTGGCGATCGGTCACCTCGAAGACGGCACCCAGCCGGTTGGAGGTCGTCTCATCGGGGCCGAAGATCCGGAAGGTCTCGCGGTTCCGGTCCACGACGTCGCGGAGGAACGTCCCGAGGACGCGCGTTGCCTCCGCGCTGGTGGCCCCTGGTGCCGTGACCTCGACCGCGTAGGTGCGGAAGTCCGGCAGCGCCAGGTCGCGGAGCAGCAGCCCGCCGTTCGCGTGCGGGTTGGCGCTCATCCTGCGATAGCTTCGCGGCGGCAGCTCGGCCAGCTCCGGGACGAGCGCGCCCTCGGCGTCGAAGAGCTCCTCGGGCCGGTAGCTCCGGAGCCATCCCTCGAGGAGGGCGAGGTGCTCGGGGTTCGTCCGCACCTCGCCGAACGGGACCTGGTGGGCCCGCCACGAACCCTCCGAGGGCAGGCCGTCCACCTCCTTGGGCCCCGTCCATCCCTTCGGGCTGCGCAGCACGATCATCGGCCAGCGCGGGCGCTCCGTGGCACCGCCGTCCCTGGCGGCGCGCTGGATGTCGTGGATCTCCGTGACGACGGCGTCCATCGCGGCCGCCATCTGCTGGTGCATCAGGGTCGGGTCGTCCCCGCTGACGAAGTACGGGTGGTGGCCGTAGCCCTCCAGGAGGGCCCGCAGCTCCCCTTCCGGGATCCGGGCGAGGACCGTGGGATTCGCGATCTTGTAGCCGTTGAGGTGGAGGATCGGGAGGACGGCGCCGTCGCGGACGGGGTCGAGGAACTTGTTCGAGTGCCAGCTGGTGGCCAGCGGTCCCGTTTCCGCCTCGCCGTCGCCGACGACGCAGCAGACGATCAGGTCGGGGTTGTCGAACGCGGCGCCGTACGCATGCGAGAGCGAATAGCCCAGCTCGCCGCCTTCGTGGATCGATCCCGGCGTCTCGGGCGCCACGTGGCTGGGGATGCCCCCGGGGAAGGAGAACTGCCGGAAGAGCTGGCGGAGGCCGTCGGTGTCGCGGGTGATGCTCGGATAGACCTCGGTGTAGGTCCCTTCGAGGTAGGCGTTCGCGACGATCGCGGGTCCGCCGTGACCGGGACCGATGACGTAGATGGCGTCGAGGTCCCAGCTCCGGATCACGCGGTTCATGTGCGCGTAGATGAAGTTCAGCCCGGGCGTCGTGCCCCAGTGGCCCAGGAGTCGCGGCTTGCAGTGCTGGGGCGCAAGCGGCTCGCGGAGGAGCGGATTGTCGAGCAGGTAGATCTGGCCCACAGACAGATAGTTGGCGGCCCGCCAGTAGGCGTCGATCTGCTCCAGCTCGTCCCGCCCCAGCGGCCCGGCGGGCCAATTCTTCGCGCGTCCCTGATTCGCCATGCGATCCACCTCCGCGCACAGGGTAGCGCGTCCATCGGTGCTCACGGGGACCGAAGGCCGGGACGTTTCCTGCGCCATATCCAGTCCGCGGCTACACTCCGCCCCCGGACGTGCCCGCCGCAAGGCACGGTACGCCCGGTCTCGCACCACGTCGCCCCATGACGGGCGGTCTGACCGGTCGCCTCGTGCGTTCGGGCCTCGTGGTCGTGAGCCTGCTTCTGTCGTGTCCCCGCCCCACGGGGACGCCTGAGAGGGCCAGTGCCGTCCACAGCGGCCGGTGCCGAATCCTCGCAGGACCGAATTCCCGCAGTGCCCGCGGGAACACGTGGAGTCGAACTGAACCGCACGCCGCCCGGCCGCCGGGTGCCGCCCCACGGGGGGTCGCGGCGCCCCGGCCTGCCCGGTTCCGACCGGGAGCCCACCCTCGCGTCGCAGGGTGAGCCCATCTCCCCGAGCCGGCGTTCCGCGGATTCTCGAAGGGAGCTACCCATTGCTCGTCCGTTTCCATCCCCACCATTCCAAGCGCGTCGGCCGCATCGGGTCGCTGGCGGCCTCGATCCTCGCAGTCATCGTGCTGGCAGGCGCCGGCATCCCGTCCATCGCCGCCGTCGCGGCATCCGATCCCGGCGGGTCCCCCGCTCCGAGCGGGTCAACCTGCCTCGCCGTCGCCGAGCCCCAGCCCATCGCCCACGCCGAGCGCGAGCCTGTCGTCGGGCCCCTCCCCATCTCCGGGCGCGAGCCCGTCACCCTCGACGGACCCCGGCCCGTCCCCCGATCCGAACGCCTCGGCGTCGCCGTTTCCTCCCGCGGTCATCGCTCCGCTGGCGCCGATCCCGTCTCCCACCCCGCCGCCGGGAGCGGTCGCTGTCTTCTCGATCCAGGGGCAGCCGTATCGGCTGCCGGCCTTCGTTGCGCTCGGCTCGTGGCAGGTCTCGAACGTCTCGTTCTACGGCCCGGGCTTCTACTGCATCATGAATCGGGTGAAGGACTGCCTCCCGCAGGGAGGTCGCTCCGCCTGGCCGAACGGGACGGCATGCGGCGTCATGTACACCCGCACGCTCGTCGGCGTCGCCAACCGGACGCTCCCGTGCGGGACGCTCGTCGCGTTCAGCTATCGCGGCCGGACGGTGGTCGCGCCGGTCGTCGACCGCGGGCCGTACGTCACGGGGCGGAACTGGGACCTGTCGGGCGGGCTGTGCCAGGCCCTTCGCCACTGCTTCACCGGCCCGATTCGCTGGACGGTCGTGCACCGCGCGCTCGGACCGGCCCTGCCGCTCCGGATCAGCCTCCGGTACCTGTAACGGGGGCGCAACGGAAGCGCCGGGGCCGCGTCCTCGCAGCCCGGCCGATGCGGGGGGCGTCCGGAGCCGCCCGACGGCCGGGTTCCGTCGGAGGCGGCCGGCTCGATGTCGGGGGCGTCCGGGGTCGGGCGTCCGCCGACGATTGTCGACGGCGATCAGCCGCGGGAGGTGAGCCCGTCGGCGACGGCAGGTGCATCAGGCTCCGACGTCGGCGCGCCGCCGTCCCGTGAACGTGCCCTGCGGACGCGATCGCGGTTCCCGCAGCCGGCCGTGTCGCACCACTTTCGAGCGTGATTCGGGGAGCTGTCCTCGAAGACCAGGCGGCACGATGGGTTCGCGCACTGCCGAAGGCCCGCGCGGCTCTCCACGATTGCGAGCAGCGGGACGAGGAGATCGGCGCAGAAGGCATGCCATCCCGACGTTCGGGCGTCCGCGAGCCTGCCGTCGGAATCGACCCGGAACGCGGCGGCCGCGAGCAGAGCGCGGCCGTCCTCCCCCCACGGATCGGACCCGGGGCCGAGGCTACGGTGGACCACGCCCCGAACGACCGCCAGCTCGGCGAGCACGGCCGGGTCGGGTGACCCGTCCGGGACCGGGACGCGGTGGTCGGCCAGGTAGCGAACAGCCGCGTCGGGCGACGCGAGATGGTCGTGGTCGGGCTCGCCGCCTCGCACGCGCGCGTGCCAGTGGCCGCCCGCGCCGTGCGCGGTGTTGGCAACCCAGAGAACGTCACTCCGGCTCAGCCGCGCGGTCAGCTGGACGACCGCCGGGTCCCGGGACGAGATCCGGCTCACGGCGAGGGAGTGCGCCGGGTCACGGCGTCCGGCTGACCCAGACCGAGGCTCGGTTCCAGTCCGGGTACCCCGTCCTGCCGACGGCGACCACGGCACCGCCGTTGACGGTGAGCCCGGCGATCTGCCCGCCGGAGAACGAGGTCTCCCATGTCGGCCCCCGCCACGCCACGCCGTCCGCCGAGGTCCAGGTCACCGCCGATCCCTTCCCGACATCGGAGCGCCAGCCGCCCGCGACGAGCCCCGACGGACCGGCGATCACCGACTGCATCCGCAGTGGCAGCTGGAAGTAGTGGAAAGCCGGCTGGTCCGGCGCTGCCGTCCAGTCGAGCCCATCGGGTGACGTCCACGCGAGGGCGCCGAGGTCATTGCCGTCGAGCCCGACCGCGACGAAGCCGGACGCCGTCGCCGCGACGGCCCGCATGGCACCCCCCGCGTCCGGACCAACGTGCGCGCGTTGCCACCCATCGGCCGCCGTCCAGCGCCAGGCCCCGACCGGGCCATAGTTGGGATCGCCGCTCGTCCCGACGGCGACGATGGTCCCGCCCTTGGCGGCGATTCCCCAGATGCGACCGCCGGCGAAGACTCCCGGCCCACCCTCCGCGTGCCACGCCAGCCCGTCGCTCGAGCGCCACACGGCGGCCGACGCGGCATTGTGCAACGGGTCATCGCGATAGCCGCCGGCGACGAACCCATCCCCAAACGCGGTGACCGTTGTCATGCCGCCCGCGGCGTAGGGCACGAGGAGATCGGCCTGCGGGGGGGCCTGCGTCCAGGATCCGCCGTTCGACGCCCAGGCGGTCGCGCCGCTGTGCTCGAGCCCGACGATGACCGTCCTCGTGCCGTTCGAGGCGGTTGCGATCGCGGTGGAGCCCGCGGGGCCTTCGAACCCAGGCAGTGGGGTCCAGCTGGAGCCGTCGCTCGACGTGAACGCGACCGCCTGCGCCGGGGGTTCCTGGACCCCGACTGCGATGGGCCCGGCGGCCGACTGGCCCGCGCCGAGGAACTGGTCCTCGGCCAGGAAGTGACAGGGATCGCAGCGGTAGCCCGGCTGCAGCGACGGCGAGGTCGTGACCGGCGAGGGCTGCGCCACGTCGGCGGTCCCCCACGGGTCGCTCGAGGCCGATGCAGCCGTGGCAGGCGCAGTGGACGCGGGGCCGGTGGATGCGGGCCCTGTTGTCGCGGGCGGAGCCGGTGTCCCCGACGTCGGAGGGGAGCCGCACGCAGCCCCGATGAGCATGAGCGCCACTGCGAATATCCATGCGCGCGGTCGTGTCACCAGAGGCCCCCCGATTCAACCGCTAATGGCCAATCAACGTAAGTGGAGATTACATGCGGCGAACGCAGCCAACAAGTGCGTGAACAGCGCGTCCCGCGGGATGATGTCCGACTCGCGCTCCGGTTGGTTCCGCGATCGCGATCTCCTGCCCGCCGGGTCCTCCGCGTTGGCGCCGTCGCCTCGGACCAGCTGGCGCGCCCGCGGCTGCGGCCCAAGGATCGGCCGAAGCCTCAGACTGCGCGGGTGAGGACGACATGGCGGTTCGCTGGACGCCGAACCGGGCCGGCGGTCCGGTGAGCCCGCTCGAGGCGATCGCGATCCTGGGCGCCGGGCTGGCGGCGGGCACGATCAACACGGTGGTCGGGTCCGGCTCGCTCATCACCTTCCCGACGCTCCTCGCGTTCGGGTATCCGGCCGTGGTCGCGAACGTCTCGAACACCGTCGGGCTGGTACCGGGCTCGCTCAGCGGCGCCATCGGCTACCGCCGCGAGCTCGCCGGTCAGCGCGACCGGGCAGTCCGCCTGGGGATCGCCGCCGTGGCCGGCGGCCTGACCGGCGGCCTGCTCCTGCTCGCGCTCCCCGAATCCGCGTTCGAGCGGATCGTGCCGATCCTCATCCTGGGCGCAGTGGTCCTGATCGCGATCCAGCCCCGCCTGTCGCGGGCGATGGGCGATCGGCGCGTCGCGGGCCGGGAGCACACGCTGCCGCTCGCGGTCACGATCTTCCTGACCGGCGTGTACGGCGGCTACTTCGGGGCGGGCCAGGGGGTGATCATGATGGCCCTGCTCGCGACCTTCCTGCCCGATGCTCTCCAGCGCCTCAACGGCCTGAAGAACGTTCTTGCCGTGCTGATCAACGGCGTCGCGGCGGTCCTGTTCATCGCGGTCGCGCCGGTGGCGTGGCCCGCGGCCGTCCTCATCGCGATCGGCGCCATCGTCGGCGGCCAGGTCGGCGCGATCGTCGGGCGACGCCTTCCCGCGGGCATCCTGCGCATCGCGATCATCGTCGTCGGCACCTTCGTCGGCGTTCGGCTCCTCATCGCGTAGGGCTGCAGCGCGGCAGGCGGGCCATGCACCCAAAGGAGACGCCGCGGTCGAGGGAAAGTGGCTCCGGCGGTAGGATTCGAACCTACGACCAAGCGATTAACAGTCGCCCGCTCTACCACTGAGCTACGCCGGAGCGGATGCGCCGGCGCGGAACGGACCGAGCGCGCATCGGGCGGCCGGGGCCGCGCCGCGGGGAAGAATAGCATGCGATCCGGGCCGCGATGCCGTCCGCCCCGGGTGAGCGCAAGGCGGCGCGCCCGCCGATGCGATACTCCGTGCATGAGCCTCGTATCGGTCGCGCAGCTCGCGGCCGCGATCGATGACCCCGACCTCCGCGTCGCGGACGTGCGCTGGTCCCTCGCGGCCCCGGGCGGCGGGCGCGTCGCATATGGGGAAGGGCATCTCCCGGGCGCTGTCTTCGTCGATCTCGAGTCCGTCCTTACGGCGCCCACGGGACCGGGACGCCATCCCCTCCCCGACCCGGCTGCATTTGCCGCTGCGCTGGCGGCCCTCGGGATCGGCCGCGGGCATCGCGTCGTGGCGTACGACGACGCGGGCGGGACCGTCGCGGCGCGCCTCTGGTGGATGCTCGACGCGCTCGGGCATGCGGACGTCGCCGTGCTCGACGGCGGAATCGCAGCGTGGCGCGCGGCCGGACTGCAGCTCACGGCTGAGGTGCCCGCGTATCAGCCCGAAGAGCCCGTGGCGACACCAGCGGCCGGTTCGGCATGGCCACGGACCATCGATCGCCCGGCGCTGGCGGCGCGGCTGGGCGAGGTCCGACTCCTCGACGCCCGTGCTCCGGAGCGCTACCGGGGCGAGATCGAGCCGATCGACCGGATTCCCGGCCACATCCCGACGGCCGTGAGCCTGCCCACGTCGGCGCTGCTCGCTGACGACGGACGGTTCCTCGCGCAGGACGCCCTCGCGGCGCGCCTCCTGTCCGTCGGAGTTGGGGGCCACGTCGTCGTCTCGTGCGGGAGCGGCGTCAACGCCTGCCAGCTCGCGCTCGCGATGCGTGAGGTCGGGCTCCCGGATCCGCTCCTTTACCCCGGGTCGTACAGCGACTGGACACGATCGGGCATGCCCATCGCGACCGGCCCCGAACCCGGCGAGGTCCCGGATTCGGTGGCATCGCCGAAGACGGGGGCGTAGCCGCGAGGTACGCCCGACGTCGGGAGTCAGGCCCCGGACCGGCGCTGGCTGCCCGACGGCCGGGCGAGCGATGCCATGCGCGCCGCGCCCGGTTCGTCCTACATCGCGAGGCGCGGATAGAGGCGCGCCGAGATCAGGAGGAGAACGGCGAGCGACGCCGCGAGCACGCCGAAGTCGAGGGCGAGCGGGAACGTCGCGACGCCTCCGACCACCATCAGCGCCCGCAGGGCATCCACCTGGTACGTGAGGGGGTTCAGGTGCGCGACGACCTGGAGCCAGGATGGCATGAGGGCAACGGGGTAGATCGCGCTGCTCGCGAAGAAGAGCGGCATCGTGAGAACCTGTCCGATGCCCATGAAGCGCTCGCGGGACCGCACGATGCAGGCGATGATCAGCGAGAACGTGGCGAAGCAGGCGGCCCCGAGGACCGTGACGACGATCACGCCGAGGACCTCGGCGACACCCAGCCGCAGGTGGATGCCGATCGCCGCCGCGACGGCATAGACCACGACGGCCTGCACGAGCGCGCGCAGCCCGCCGGCGAGCCCCTTGCCCGATACGAGCGACAGTCGCGACGCGGGGCTGACGAGGTACTTGTGCAGCACGCCGAGGTCGCGCTCCCAGATCACCGCGATGCCGAAGAAGATCGCCGAGAACAGCGCACTCTGGGCGAGGACGCCTGGCGCCAGGAAGTCCATGTACCCGAGCGACCCGGTCGGGATGGCCCGGGCCTGGGCCAGCACCTGGCCGAAGACCAGCAGCCAGAGGATCGGCTGGACGGCGCGGGTCAGCAGCTCGGTCGGGTCGTGGGCGATCTTGCGCAGCTCGCCGTGCGCGACCGTCCACGTGTCCAGGAAGAACCGGACGACGGGGGAGGGTTCAGCCCAGCCGACGAGCGGTGCGGCGCGTTCGAGCGAGGTCACGATAGGTACCCCCTCCTGGACCTGCCTCCAGGTCGCTGCCGGTGAAATGGGTGAAGACGTCATCCAGGTTGGCGCCGGGGCCGACTTCCGCGGCGAGGGACGCGGGCGTGCCGAGAGCGACCAGCTTGCCGAGGTGCATGATGCCGACCCGTTCGCACAGCTCGGCGGCCTCGTCCATGTAGTGCGTCGTGAGCAGGATCGTCGTGCCGTCGCGTTCTCTGAGCGTCCGGATATGCCCCCAGACGGCATGTCGCGCGGTCGGGTCCAGCCCGACGGTCGGCTCGTCGAGGAAGAGGACGGGCGGCGCGTGGAGCATGGCCTGCGCGATCTCCAGCCGGCGGACCATCCCGCCCGAGAAGGTGCGCACCAGGTTGTCCGCGACGTCGGTGAGGCCCGTGAAGCGGAGGGCCTCATCGATCCGCTCGCGCCGCTCCGCGCCCGGGATGTGGTAGAGCCGACCCGAGATATCGAGGTTCTCGCGGGCGCTGAGCGCCCCGTCGGACGAGAGCAGCTGCGGGACGTACCCGATGGAACGTCGCACGAGGCGCGGATCGCCGATGATGTCGTGGCCCGCGACCGTCGCCGAGCCGGACGTGGGCGGCAGCAGCGTGATCAGCATCTTGATGGTGGTCGTCTTGCCGGCGCCATTCGGGCCCAGGAGGCCGAACATCTCGCCGGGCGCGATGGCCAGCGAGAGCGCATCGACGGCGGTCACCGCCCCGAACTCGCGCCGCAGGTCCCGCGTGTCGATCGCCGCTTGCACCAAAGCTTCTCGCACTACTATTAGGGTCCCTAACAGACTAGCAGGAAGCCGTGAGACCGTCGACCATCCCCTCATCGCCCGCCCGGGACGCCGCCGCCGCGGTCCTGGACACCGTGCCGCTCGTCATGCGCGCGATCCGGACGCGGATGCGCGAGGGCAGGCCGGAGGCGATCTCGGTCCCGCAGTTCCGGGCGCTCATCTTCATCCGACGCCACCCCGGGACGGACCTGTCGGCGGTCGCGGGCCACCTCGGGACATCGCTGCCAGCGGCGTCCGAGCTCATCGCCCGGCTGGTACGGCAGGAGCTGGTCGTGCGCGAGACCAATCCGGGCTCGCGGCGCCAGATCCGGCTCACGCTCAGCGACGTGGGCCTCGCGGATCTCGAGGCGGCCGAGCTGCGCACGACCGCGTGGCTGGTCGATCTCACAGCGCAGCTCGACGCAGATCGGGCGCGCACGCTCGTGACGGCCCTCGCGGACCTCCGTTCGCTGGTCCGGGGCGCACTCGAGGAAGCCGCCGCGCCCGATGCGGACGCGCCCAGCGGCGCGGAGGCGCGCTGAGGAACCACCTCCCCAGCCCGGCCCGCTCGTCAGCCGACCGGTTCGCCGGCCTCCCGCGGGACCAGGTGCATCGCGATCCCGTAGACCTCGCCATCGGCGATGTCGCGACGCGGGGCGACCGTGAGCCGCCACGACGACCCGCGCAGCGTGATCCGGCGCGCGAGGGGCCGGCCCTCGCGATAGACGAGGTCCATCAGGGCGAACGCCCCCCGCGGCAGATCGAGGAGCGCCTCGGCCGCTGGCAGCCCCACGATCTCCGCCCCGAAGAGCTCACGGAAGGGCGGGTTCCCGTACACCACGACGTGCCCGCGGCCGTAGAGCAGCCCGGCCGGGTTCTGAACCGGCGGGCCGCTCCCGCCACCCGCGGCGGACGTGTCCCTGACGTCCGGCCCGGTGCCGTCCGTCATGTGCGGCTGCTCCCCTATTCCAGGTAGTCCTTGAGCTTGCGCGAGCGGGACGGGTGGCGCAGCTTGCGGAGCGCCTTCGCCTCGATCTGGCGGATCCGCTCGCGCGTCACGTTGAACTCCTTGCCGACCTCCTCGAGCGTCCGGGCACGCCCGTCCTCCAGCCCGAAACGGAGCTGCAGGACGCGCCGCTCGCGGCCGGTCAGGGAGTCGAGGACGGCCTCGACCTGTTCCTTGAGGAGCTGGTGCGACGCCG
The DNA here is from genome assembly GCA_963850035.1 of uncultured Chloroflexia bacterium. GTDB lineage: Bacteria > Chloroflexota > Limnocylindria > Limnocylindrales > CSP1-4 > CTSoil-043. The sequence goes on from CAWKJP010000005.1 coordinate 183,362, forward strand.
CCTCGGCCGGGGCGAGCGCGCCGCGGTCCTCGATGAAGTCGCCGAGGTGCGAGTCCTCCTCCTCGCCGATCGGGGTCTCGAGCGAGACCGGCTCCTGGCTGACCTTGATGATCTCGCGGACCTTCTCGGGGGTGACCACGACCTCCTGGCCCTTGGACATCGCCTCGGCGATCTCCTCGACGGTCGGCTCGCGGCCCAGCTCCTGGAGCAGCTGGCGCGAGACCCGGATCAGCCGGTTGATGGTCTCAACCATGTGGACCGGGATCCGGATCGTGCGGGCCTGGTCGGCGATCGCGCGGGTGATCGCCTGCCGGATCCACCAGGTCGCGTACGTCGAGAACTTGAAGCCCTTCTCGTAGTCGAACTTCTCCACCGCCCGGATCAGGCCGATGTTGCCCTCCTGGATCAGGTCCAGGAAGCTCATCCCACGACCGATGTACTTCTTGGCGATCGAGACGACAAGGCGCAGGTTCGCCGAGGTCAGCTGCTCGCGCGCGTCGCGGCCGATCCGCACGATCTCGCCCTTGCGGTGGGCGAGCTTCGTGTTGAGCGGGACCTCCGGATCGAAGCCCATCCGCTTGAGCAGGTCGGCGTCGTGGCCGCTCGTGACCCAGCGCTCGAGGGCCGGGAACGCGACGGCATCGCGCGTCCAGTCGTAGATCGCCCGCAGGCCCACGTTGTCGCGGGAGTCGAGATCCCCGTTGTGGACCGCGAGGTAGGCCCAGTCGAGGAGCGTGATGAAGGTGTCCGCGTCCAGCTTCTCGGAGTAATCGGCGAGGTGGCGGCGCGCCTCCTTGAGGCGCTCCTTCGTACCCTCCGACTGAACGTCGCGGCCGGCCTTGACGAGGTGGAAGTCCGGGTGCGGGACGAGCAGGTCGATCGCGGCCTCGTCGGCGAGCGCGGCACGCACCATCGTGTGCGCCTCCTCGCCAAGCGGGAGCCGGTGCTGCGGCTTCGCGGTGCGGGTCTTGCGCTCGGTGTCGTGCAGCGTCCACTCGTGGAGGCTGACGATCGCCTTCGCGGGCGCTTCGACCATCCACTCGCCGAGCTCGATCGCCTTGGCCAGGACGATCTCCTCCTCGGCAGTCAGGAGCGCCACCTTCCCGATCTCCTTGAGGTACATCCGGACCGGGTCGTCGATCCCGATCATGTCGGCCGAGAGCGCCTCGAGCTCCTCCGCGGTGGGCTCCTCGAGCACCTTCGGGTCGAGCTTCGCGGGCACCTCGGGCACGGCATCCGCGGCGAGGTCCGAGGGCGAATCCCCGTTCCCGCCGGTGACATCCTCGTCGGCCACGATCAGCTCCGGGACGCCCGGCTCGGCGCCGAGGTCCAGGTCCTCGTCGTCCTCGTCCGCGTCCGGAACGATGACGGCGACCGCGCCGGCGGCCTTGCTCGCCGCGTTGACGGCCTTCACCTCGGCGGCGGCCGCGCGACGTCGGCGGGGGCTGGCGGCCAGCACCGCCTCGACCAGCTGGCGGTCCATTGGATCCTGGGTCACGATCGTCCTCCTGCGGCACGGGCTGCGGCGGGGCGGCTGAGCAGGCTTGCCTGCTCCATTCGTCGTTGCAGCGACTTGCGGCTCTCGTTGTGGTGTTGTTCTTCGGTCATCAGGCGTTCGATGGTTGGACGGTCGTTCGCCCGCTCGGCCTCACCCAGCTCGACGCGCGTCCAGCGTGTTCGCTCCTCCAGGCGGTCCAGCTCGAGCCGGAGCAGGCACTGCTCGATCCCCTGGGACGCGACCCGGAGGTCCGTGGTGCCGGCATCCGTTCCCGCGTCGCGCCGCTCGAGGAGCGCGACGAGGAGCGCCTGCGTCTCCGGGTCCGCCGCGAGGCGGGCGAAGACGCGTTCGGTGGTGTAGGGCGGCTCCTCCCGAAGGGCGAGCATCGCCGTCCAGAGCTCCCGGGCCGGCTGGCTTGGCAGGTCGGCCGGGGCAAGTCGCTCGGCCGTGGCCTCCTGCGTCTCGGGGACCGAGAGGAGCAGGCGCAGCAGGTCGCGCTCCACGGGGTCGATCGCCCGGAGGACCGCCTTCGGGTCGAACGCGTCCGGCGAGGCGAGCACCGACGCGGCCGAGATCCGGCCCTCGCCGGCACCCGCGCCGGCCGCTCCAGCGCGAGGGGCGTCCGGCACGCGGTGGAGCGACTCGAGCAGGACCCGCTCCTCGACGCCGGAGACCCGGCGCAGCTGCTGGAGGTAGCCGTCGCGAAGGACCGGGTTGCGGACCGTTCGAAGCGTGGGGAGGATGGCATCGACGAAGCGGGCGCGGCCGCCCGTGGTGCGCAGGTCCGCCGATCGGGCATGGAACTCGATCAGGTACTCGACGATCGGGGCCGCGGTGCGGACCGCCTCGCGCCACGCGTCGGGTGCGTCGCGGATCACCTCGTCGGGATCCTTGCCGTCCGGGAGCCGGGCAACCCGGACCTCGTCGAGCTCGACGCCCGCGTCCGTCGCCGCGAGCTGGCGCGTGAGCTGCTCGAGGGCGGTCACGCCGAGCGTCCCGGCCCGCTCTCCCGCCGGGTCCACGTCGTAGGCGAGCACGATCTTCTTCGCGGCATAGCGGGTGAGGAGCGCCACCTGGCCGGGCGTGAGCGCGGTGCCGAGGCTCGCCACGACGTTGTCGAATCCGGCCTGGTGCGCCATGAGCGCGTCCGTGTAGCCCTCGACGATCACGGCAATGCCCGACTTGCGGATGGCCGCCTTCGCTCGGTCCAGCGGGTAGAGCGTGCGGCTCTTGTCGAACAGGGGGGTGGCCGGAGAGTTGAGGTACTTCGGGCCGTCGGCGTCCGGCGCGGCGGACCCTTCGCGCTGCGGCTGCTCGCCGTCGGCGGGTGCGGTCATGGGCAGGATGCGGCCGCCGAGCCCCGTGGCGTTGCCGGTCGCGTCGCGGATCGGGAAGAGGACCCGGCCCCGGAATCGGTCGTAGACGCCGCGCCCGCTTCGGCGCGGCATCGCGAGGCCGACCTCGGTGAGCTCAGCGGCACCGATCTGGCGCTTCCGCTCCAGCGTCCGGACCAGGGCGTCCCAGTCCGGCGGGGCGAAGCCGAGCTGGGCGCGCTCGATCCATTCATCGGTGAAGCCGCGGCCGCGCAGGTATGCGAGGGCGGCAGCCCCCGTCTCGCTGTTCATGAGGACGGCGTGATAGAAGGCGAACGCCGTGTCCAGCACCTCGTGGAGGCGCTTGCGGTGGGCGTCCTCCCGGGTGGTCCGCTCGTCGATCTCCACCCCTGCGCGCTGGGCGAGCCGCCGGAGCGCCTCAGGAAAGGCGACCCCATCGCGCCGCATGACGAATGAGAAGATGTCGCCCCCCTCGCCACAGCCAAAGCAGTGCCACGTCTCGCGGGCCGGCGTCACGATGAAGCTCGGCGTCTTCTCGCCATGAAACGGGCACAGACCCTTGAGCGTGGTGCCGGCCTTCTTCAGCTGGACGGTCTCGCCGACGACGTCGACGACCGTCAGCTTGCTCTTGACTTCCGCAGCGACCCCGACGGTCAACCTGCCTCCTCGCCCGTGCGCGGTGCCGGCTGATCCCGTCGGCGCGCTGCGCGCACCGCGAGCCTGCACCGATCGCCGGACACCGAAACGGCGTGTCAAGCCTTGACACGCCTCGATCTGCCGAGATTGTGCGCCTCAATCGCTCGCTTGTCAATAGGTTGTCAATACCCCCGGGGAGTACCACGCGGACGCAAGCTGGCGGGGCGCTGTGTCGGCAGGACACGAGCATGTCACCTCCTTGGACACGAGCATGTCAACGGGGCCCAGAGGCGCCCGGCCTGTACCGATTCTCGGTTGAGGATCGGGCCGGATCCGGCGGTGTCTACGTCGGCGAGACGGACAACCTCCGACGCAGGGGCCCAGCACTAGCGGACCCCGGGCGCCCGCCAGCCGACGAACCTTCGATTGATTGCCGAGCTCGCCGAGACTCTCGGGCGCGAGGTGCCTGTCGGCGTCGCAATCGTGACGGCGGCAACGCTCGTCCTTGACGACGGGTTGCCACGTCCGCTCAAGCTCGACCGGAAGTCGAACCGGCTGATCGTCGAGAACGCCGCCATCGCCGCGATTGGCGCCGCGCACGACGAATCGCCGAGCAGTGCCCCGAGCCTGCTCAACCGCCCGGGTGTCGGCGAGGACGCCTGGAGTTGACCGCTGATGGCGCCGAGCCCTTCGTGTCGCCTCGAAGCGAATGCGGCTCGTCCGCCCCGCCGTCGACCCCCTCACCGACGCCTACAACCGGCGCTTTGGACTTGCGCGGCTGCGGGAGGAGTACTCCCGAGCGGTGCGGGTCGAGAACCTGCTCGGAGTGCTCACCCGTGGATGCAGCTCCGCGTGCGTCTCGCGTAGTCGACTCGCCTTGTGGGGGGACAAGGGCGAGGCGGCCCTTGACGGGCGATAGGACGAGTGCTACCCCGAGCATGGACGTCTGCCCGTTCTGACGTTGTCGCCCACCTCGAGCGACCACCACGAGTGGAATCCCTGGAGCAACTCGTGGTCGAGCATCGACGATGGCCCGCGTCCACTCCGGATCCTGACCGGACGGTGCGCGCAGGCGCCGCGATCGCCGAGCCTTGCGCCCGGGGTCGGGGGTGCTGAACCTCGAGGGCGATCAGGCCGCGCTCGTTCCGTTGCCGCCTTTGACGACGGCACCCTCCGGAACCATGGCCGCCGATGCCGCAATCGCCGCGACGGCCGAACGGGCGGGAGGCCGGCTGCGGCAGGTCTCGGTGGATCGCCTGCTGAACCTTGGCCACCGGCGTCTCGTAATCGTCTACGCGGTCTCCAGCTTCGCGATTCTCGTTGCCTTGACGGCCTCCGCGCTGACGTTTGGCGGGGCGGCCGTGCGCGAACAGGTCGACCGGGGGCTCCGCTCGAGCGCGAACGCGAGCGCCAGCTACCTCGGCCTCTCGCTAAAGGCGCGCGCCGACGTGCTGGTCGCCTTCGCCGGGCGCCCGACCCTGGCGAGCGAGCTCGCGCTCGCGAAGCCGAACCCATCCTTCCAGGCCTACTCGGATGACTTCCTCAAACATCTCCGGACCGCGGTCGACGGTGCCTATAACACTTGGATGACGACGGCCAGCGGGATCGTGGTCGATGTATGGCCGTCGCAGCCCGCCCTCGTCGGCCAGGACTTCTCCTACCGCGACTGGTTCAAAGGCGCGCTGTCCACCGACGGCGCCTACCAGTCAAGCGCCTACGTCAGCGCTTCGCCCCCCAACCCGCTGGTCGTGGCCGAGGCGACACGCATCACCGACGCAACGGGCACGGTCGTGGGCATCGTCGGCGTGGCGTTCGATCTCAGGTCGCTGCAGCAGTACGTCGACGCCTACCAGGCCAGCGTCGGCGTGGGTCTCCTCGTGACCGGCCGCGATGGCACGATCGTGGCGCAGCCGGGCGGCAACATAACGGGCCTCACCAAGGCGACCGATCCCGACGTGACCGCGGCTCTTGCCGGCGGGTCCGGCGGCGACGACCGCACCCCCGATACGATGGCGGCCTACGCGCCCGTTCCCTGGGCGAACTGGGCGGTGGTCGCCATGCTGCCGACGTCCGAAGCGCTCGCAGGTCTCGGGGTCATGCAGCGCGCCGTGCTCGTCACCGCGGGAATCCTCGCGCTCCTCAACCTCGGCGTCGTCCTCTTGCTGTACGCCGCCCTGCGGCGACGAGCAGTCGCCGAGGCGGCAGTCGTGGCCGCCAACGCCGGTTTGGAGCAACGCGTGGCTGATCGCACCGCCGCTCTCCAGACGGCGAATCGCGAGCTCGAGGCCTTCAGCTACTCCGTGAGCCACGACCTGCGGGCGCCGTTGCGCTCGATCGACGCGTTCAGCCAGATCCTGCTCAACGAGTACGCCGCCCCGCTCGACGCGGAGGGTCGCCGCGTGCTCGGGGTCGTGCTGCGCAACGTGAAGCAGATGGGGGTCCTGATCGACGATCTGCTTGCCTTCTCACGCGTCACCCGCAAGGAGCTCGACCGCAGACCGGTCGACATGAACCGGCTCGTGTCGGCCACGGTCGAGGAGATGAAGGCAGCGGAGCCCATATGCGCCATCGCCTGTGACATCGGGGACCTGTGCGCCGTTCCCGGCGATCCGGCGCTCCTGCGCCAGGTCTGGACGAACCTCCTTGGCAACGCCGCCAAGTTCAGCCGCTCGGTCGCGCACCCCCGCGTCGAGGTGCGCTGCGAGCAGGTCGACGGCGAGTGCCGCTACACCGTTCGCGACAACGGCGTGGGCTTCGACCCGACCTATGCCGACAAACTCTTCAAGCCGTTCTCGCGGCTCCACGCGACGGCCGATTTCGAAGGCACCGGGATCGGGCTCGCGATCGTGGCCCGGATCGTCGGGCGTCACGGCGGCCGGGTCTGGGCGGAGGGAACGCCCGGCGGCGGTGCCCTCTTCGGGTTCGCCCTGCCAGCTGAAAGGGAGACATCATGAACGGCACGCCGATCGAGATCCTGCTCGTCGAGGACAACCCCGACGACGTCGAGCTGACCCTGCGAGCTCTCAACACCCACAAGCTCGCCAACCGAGTCAAGGTCGTCGGTGACGGGGTGGAGGCGCTCGCCTATCTGCTCCCGGAGGATCCGGCCCAGGCGCCCGCCGATGGCTTCCCCAAGGTCGTCCTCCTCGACCTCAAGCTCCCTCGCGTTGACGGCCTCGAGGTGCTCCGCCGCCTGAAGTCGACCGCTGCGACCCGCGAGATCCCGGTCGTCGTCCTGACCTCGTCGCGCGAGGAGAGCGACATGGTCCGCAGCTACGACCTCGGAGCCAACAGCTATATCGTCAAGCCGGTCGACTTCGAGCAGTTCATGCGCGCCGTGGGCGAGCTCGGGCTGTACTGGCTGCTGCTCAACGAGGTCCCGCGATGACCGAGGCATCGCTGGCAATACGAGTCCTGATCGTCGAGGACTCGACGGACGACGCCGAGCTCGCCACGCGGGCGCTGCGTGACGGTGGCCTGGTCGTCGAAGCGCGGATTGTCGCGACCGAGCCCGACCTCCGAGCTGCGCTGCCTGCCTTCTCGCCCGAGCTGATCCTATCCGACTGGGCACTGCCGGGCTTCTCCGGCGCTGCTGCCGTGGCCATCGCCCACGCCTGGGACCCATCCGTGCCCTGCATCCTCGTCTCGGGCACCCTTGGCGAGGAGCTGGTGGTCGAGGCGCTCCATACGGGCGCCACCGACTACGTTCTCAAGCCGCGCCTCGAGGCACTCGGGCCGGCAGCCCGACGAGCGCTCTCTGAAGCGGCCGAACGGCGAGACCGCACGAGGCTCGAGGCGGAGCTCGCGCAATCACAGGCCGCGATGCGCGGCGCGCTCGACGCGATGGCGGATCCGTTCCTGGTGGCCACCGCGATCCGGGACGACCACGGGATCATCGTCGACTTCCGGGTCGCGTTCGCCAATCGGGCGGCGGCAGCATTCATGTCGAGCGAACCGTCCGTCCTCGTCGGGCATAGCTTCCGACGCGCGATGGGCGGCTTTGGATCCCGTTTCTACGACGCGTGCGTCGGGGTGGTGGAAACCGGCCTGCCGCACTCAGCCGATGCACTCGGTCTCGCCGGAGCACACAGCCTCCGGCCAGGCGATGGACTCCTCGTGGACCTGACGATCGCCCGCTACGAAGACGGCTTCTTCCTGGTCTTCCGGGACGTCACCGAGCGCATGCGGATTGGGCGCGAGCGTGACCGCCTCGCGGCCGTCGTCGAGCGGGCCGCGGACGCCACCGTGATCACCGACACCGCGGGACGCATCGTTTATGCCAACCCTGCGTTCGAAGCTGAGGTGGGGGCGCCGCTGGCCGAGCTTCGGGGCAAGTCGATGCCGATGGTCATGGCCAACGCCATTCCTCTCGCCACGATCGAGGAGATCAACGAAGCGGTCCGAGCCGGACACGGCTGGCTCGGTGAACCATCGCAGCGCCTTGCCAACGGGACCCACCGCCGCACGCAGCTCAGCGTCACCCTCAGTCGGGATGGGGACGGGACCCCCGCGAACATCGTGACCGTCATGCGGGACGTGTCCGAGCTGCGCGAGGCGCAGGCGGACGCCGAGCTCGAGATACGCATCCGCGCGGTGCTGGCCGAGAGCCTGCACGCGATTCCGGAAGGGGCGAGCGTCGCGGAGGCGACGCAGGCGGTCTGCGACCAACTCGTCACGCTTCCCTTCGTGGACACGGCAACGGTGCAACTTTTCCTCGGCGACCGCGACGTCCAGATCATCGCCCAGAGCGCCCCCGCGGGGTACCCCGTGCCGGTGGGGACGAACTTGCCGCCGATCCGGGCGGCGATCGTACGAGCGCGGGCGGCGCGTGGTCCATGGGCCGAGTACCTCTCGGCGGATCCAGCCGACGGCTGGATGCCAGGGACGATCGCGAGTGGCCTCAAGGCGCTCGCCTTTGGACCGATCGGCCATGGCGACCACGTGGAGGGGGTCCTCCTGATTGGGACCTTCGACGAGCGGTTCGCCCGGACCCTCGTCGAGAAGATGCCGGGCATCATCTCGTTCAGCACCACCTTGAGCGCCCTGTTGGCAGATCGGCTCCATGTCACGCGATGGGAGGTGGAGCTGCGGGACCTGATGACAGACATCCTGGCCGCCGGCGCCTTCCACCCGGTCTTCCAGCCGATCGTGGACCTCGAGGGAGGCGAGGTCGTGGGCTACGAGGCGCTCACGCGGTTCGACTCGGGCCAGCGCCCGGACCTCTGCTTCGCCGACGCCTGGGCCGTGGGCCTCGGGGCCGAGATGGAGCTCGCCACCCTGGCCGCGGCGGTCGAGGTCGGGCCGCCGCTTGGCCCCCGGCGTCTGGCTGGACCTCAACGTCTCGCCGCGCCTGCTCGCCGATCCCGAGCGCCTGCGCCCGATCCTGTGGGCCGCCGGGCGACCCCTCGTGCTCGAGGTCACCGAGCACGAGCTGATCGGCGACTACGACGCCCTGCGCGAGGCGATCCGCGCGCTCGGCCGCGACATCCGCCTCGCGGTCGACGACGCGGGCGCCGGGATCGCCAACTTCGGCCACATCATCGACCTGCGCCCCGACTTCGTGAAGCTCGACATCAGCCTGGTTCGGCGGGTCAACGCCAACCTGGGTCGCCAGGCCATGGTCGTCGGCATGCAGCCACTTCTCCCGCACCGCCGGCTGCCGCCTGATCGCCGAGGGCGTCGAGACGATCGAGGAGGCGCGCACCCTCACCGCCCTCGGCGTCGAGTTCGCCCAGGGCTACCTCTTCGGGCGACCCGAGCCGGTCGAGACGTGGGTGGCGGCCGTTCCGAACAAGAGGACGTGACCAGACGAGGTGGCCGCGAGCAAGTAGGCAGGGGGCATCCGCGGCAACGCGGTGTGCCCGTGCGGGGTGGCCACGAACATCGCCACGAACCGGGTACCCGAAGAGCCAGTGGGGTCTCGAGCGGCTGGGCCGGATCCATGCCTCGGGCACGCGGATGGCCCAGCCCGACGAGATCGCGGCGCTGATCTCGTGGCTCGCGTCCGACGAAGCCTCGGACGTGAGCGGCGCGGTCATCGCGGCCGACAGCGGCTGGACGGCGGGCCGAGCGTCAGGCGACGTTGCGGCAGACGCTGTGTCGGATCGCGAGCCTGGGTCGAGTTCATCGAAGCGCGAGACCCGCGGCGCCGGGCAGCGCCAGGCGTCCACCGGGCTGCCTGGGCAGTTTCTCGAATCTGACTGATCGAGCAGAGCCGTTCCGCGCAGCGGGTGACCGGACTACGCAGTCACGATCCACGCCGCGCCGGGGCGGACGATCACCTTGATCATCGGTCTTGGCCGCGGGGCGCGACGTCCATCGTGGCGCGCTCCGCGGCTGGCGTCGACTCGATCCTGGGCGGCCCGTTCGCGGTCGATCGCAGCCCGGGCGCGGTCACCGGCGGCGGCGACTCGCAGCCAGGCCAGCTTCTCGGCGAGTGGCGCGTCGGACGTCGCAATCGTGAGGTCGATTTCGTCGGCACGCACGTCTCGGAGCACGGCGGCCTCATCTCGCGCGATCGCTCTTGCAGCGCATTCCTCCGAAGCGCGGAATCGCGCGCAGGCAGCCTCGGCGACGGTGCGATGCCTGGCAATACTCCTGACCGCAATCGCACGGGCCGCGTGAGGCATTGCGCTGGTGCCTCTCATCTGGATCATCGCAGGCCTCCGGCATGCCCAACCAGGACGCGGCGCCCATCCAATGCCCTGCCAGGCCGCGCGGGGCCCGCCGGGCGCCTTCCCCCCAGGCGCCGCTCTTGAGCATGGTCCACCCCGGGAGGCAGCCTGTCATGACGAACCGTCATCGTGGGCAAAGGGGCGGCTGAGATGTCGCGAGCATGAGGCACCGGAACGCTCGGTCGGGCTCTCGCCTTTCCAGCACCCGCGTCGCGTTGGTCGCCCCGTCCCGTCCCATTCGGCCCGCGTTGGGCTACGCTCCACCTCTGTCCGGATCGATTGGGGGGAACGGTGGTCTGCTCCAGCTGCGGGACCGACAATCCGGCCGGCACACGGTTCTGCAAGGAATGCGGCGCGCGCCTCGGCCTGGTCTGTTCGGCATGCGGGACGGCGATCCTGCCGGACGCCAAGTTCTGCGGCGCGTGCGGCAACCCCGTCGCGGCGATTCCCGCCTCGCGCCCGGGCGCCGCCGAGCCGGCTGCGGCCACCGCCGTTGCCACGCCCATCGCCGAGCGGCGCCACGTCTCGGTCCTGTTCGCCGATCTCGTCGGGTTCACCTCGCTGTCCGAGGGCCGCGATGCCGAGGAGACGAGGGAGCTCCTATCCCGGTACTTCGAGCTCGCCCGGGACGTCATCGGCCGATACGGAGGGACCGTCGAGAAGTTCATCGGCGACGCGGTCATGGCGATCTGGGGCGCCCCGGTCGCCCATGAGGACGACGCGGAGCGGGCGGTCCGCGCCGCCCTGGAGCTGGTGGAGGCGGTTGGCGGGCTCGCGCCCGGCGTCACGGCGCGCGCTGGCGTCCTCACCGGCGAAGCCGCCGTGACGATCGGCGCCACGAACCAGGGCATGGTGGCCGGCGATCTCGTCAACACCGCCAGCCGATTGCAGGGAGCAGCGACCCCCGGGACCGTCCTGGTCGGCGAGGTCACCGAGCAGGCGATCCGGGAATCGATCGTCCTCGAGGCCGTGGGCGAGCAGGCGCTCAAGGGAAAGGTCCTGCCCGTGCCCGCGTGGCGCGCGCTTCGCGTCGTCTCCGGCCGTCGCGGCGTCGGGCGTGCGGATCGCCTCGAGGCACCCTTCGTCGGGCGAACGGCCGAGCTCCGGGCACTCAAGGACGCGCTCACCTCGACTGGGGCGGAGCACCGGGCGCGCTACGTCGCGATCACAGGGCAGGCGGGAATCGGCAAGAGCCGCCTGGCCTGGGAGCTGGAGAAGTACGTCGACGGCCTCGTCGAGCCGATCTACTGGCACCGCGGCCGCTCGCCCGCCTACGGCGAGGGGATCGCCTTCTGGGCGCTCGCTGAGATGGTCCGCAGCCGGGCCGGCATCCTCGAGGGGGACCTTCAGAGCGATTCCGCTGACAAGCTCTCGACGATGCTCGAGACATACGTTCCAGAGGCAGACGATCGGCGCTGGATCGAGCCGCACCTGCGCGTGCTGCTGGGTCTCGAGCAGTCGGCCGGCGGCGATCGGAGCGAGCAGTTCGCGGCCTGGCGCCGCCTGTTCGAGGCCATCGCCGCTCGCGGCACGACAGCCCTCGTGTTCGAGGACCTGCAATGGGCGGATGATGGGCTGCTCGACTTCATCGAGTCGCTCCTCGAATGGTCGCGGAGCCAGCCGATCCTGGTCGTGGTCCTCGCTCGTCCGGAGCTCCACGAGCGGCGCCCGAGCCTTGGTGCAGCGAGCCGCAATGCGCTGGCCGTTCACCTGGAGCCGCTCGGGCCCGACGAGATGCGCGAGCTGCTCGCCGGCCTTGCCCCCGATCTTGGCCTCCCGGTCGTGGACGCCGTCGTCGCGCGAGCCGACGGGATCCCCCTGTACGCGATCGAGCTGGTCCGCATGCTGCGCAACGGCGAGGCGGAGACGCCTGCCGGGACCGCCGACCGGCTCGCGATCCCACCGTCGCTGCATGCGCTCGTCGCGGCACGCCTGGACGGGCTGCCGCCGGCCGATCGCTCGCTCCTGCAGGATGCCGCTGTTCTCGGCCAGAGCTTCACGATCCCGGCGCTCGCGGCGGTGAGCGGCGAGGCAGAGGCCTCCCTCGAGGCACGCCTGCGGCCGCTCGTCCGGCGGGAGTTCCTGACCGTGGAAGCCGATCCGCGTTCACCCGAGCGCGGCCAGTACGCGTTCGTGCAGTCCGTGGTCCACGAGGTCGCCTACGCGACCCTCGCCCGCCGGGACCGGCGGACGAGGCACCTCGCGGCCGCGCGCCACATCGAATCGCTCGGCGACGAGTCGATGGCGACGGTCCTCGCCACACACTACCTGGAGGCCTACCGCGCGGCCCCAGAGGACGCGCAGGGCCAGGCGATCCGCGCCCAGGCCCGGGTGGCGCTCCGGGCCGCCGCCGATCGGTCGGCCCGGCTCCACAACTACCGGCAGGCGGTGAGCGATCTCGGCCTGGCCCTCGATCTCAGCGACGACGCCTCCGAGCGGGCAGGGCTGCTCATGCGCCAGGCCGAGCTGAGCGAGGCCGGCGCCCGCTACGAGGAGGCGACCGCGGCAGTGGAGGAGGCGAGGGAAACCTACGACCGTCTGGGTGACCGATCGGCGTTCCTGGGGGCCACCGCGCTCCTCGGCAGGATCGAGATGAAGTCGGGCCGGATGGTCGAAGCCGCCGCGCTCTTCGAGCAGAGCCTGTCCGACCTGGACCCCGCGGCTGACCCGGCCACCTACGCGCGGTTCGCGGCCGAGTATGCCCGGATCCACATGGTCGAGAACCGGGCCGCCGAGGGTGCCGCCTGGACCGAGCGTGCGCTCGCGGCCGCGGGGCCGATCCGGCTCGTCGAGGTCATCGCCGAAGCGCTGAACACGCGCGGCGTATGCCTTCAGTACCTCAATCGGCTCGACGAGGGTGTGGCGCTCCTGCGCGCCAGCGTTGATCTCGCGGCGGCGAACCACCTCTCGAGCGCGGAGCTGCGGGCGCGGTTCAATCTCGCCGGCCGGCGCTTCGCCGACGATCCACGGGACGCGATCGAGGTCCTGCGGACGGGCGTCGAGGTCGCCCTGAAGACCGGCAGGCGCGATTGGCTCCTCGCCCTGTCCGGCTTCCTCTCGGGTCAGCTCACGGCCATCGGGGAGTTCGACGACGCGCTCGCCGTCCTCGATGTCGTGTCGGACTCGGATCGGCCGCCCAGCGAACGCGCCGAGGCGATCGTCCATCGTGCCGAGATTGCCGCCTACCGTGGCGACGCGACAGCCTGGCGCCAGGGCATTGCGGAGGCGGACGCGCTCGTCGAGGGCGACTCGAGCCCACAGCGACAATGGGCGTGGGCGGCCACCGCGATGCAGGTCGCGCTCGCCGAAGGTCGCCTCGATGACGCCCGAAGGGAGGCCCGCGGGATCGGCGGCAACTGGGCGATGTGGGGCGCGATCGGGTCTGCACGGGCGGCCCTCCGGGCACGCGACGCCGATGGAGCACGCTCGGCGATCACCTCGGCACTGCTGCGCGACGACATCGGGCTGACCGTCGACCAGGAGCGCCTCAGCCTGCGGTCGAGCCTTGCTGCGCTCGACGGACGCCGCGATGAGGCCGTCGCCGGGTATCGCGAGGCCGCGCGACTCTCGCGCGAGCTCGACGACCCGCTGGGCCTCGCGGTGACGATGCTCGACGCCGTCATCACCCTCGGCCCGGCGGATCCGGAGTCGGCGGGCTTCGCGGCCGAGGCCCGCCTCGTCTACGAGCGACGCGGCGCGAAGGCCATGCTCGCACGGCTCGACGAAGCGCTGGCGGCCTCCGCGCCGAGCCCCCGACGGCCAGCCCCGCGGAGCGCCGACGCTGCGCCCGAGCGGACGGGCCCTCTCTCGAGCCTGTAGCGAGCCGCGGAGGCGGTGACGGCGTGAGCCGGTCGTCGTCGACCGATACGCGGGCGAGCACCAAGCGCGTTTCGCTGGTGCGCCCTAACGCTCCGGTCGAGGTCGAGGTCGGCTCAGCGGCGCACCTGCGGGTTGACCGCCGACGTGCTGGAGCCGATCCTTCGGCGCTGACCGGTGAACCCGCGAGCGTCGTGAACCGTAGCGCGGGAGCGTCATCAGCACGAAAGGCGGGGGGCATGGACCAGGCGACGTTCGCGAGCTGGCACGACTTCTACATAACGATGGGCACGGCCTCCGCCAGCCTCATCGGCCTCCTGTTCGTGGCCCTCTCTCTCAACCTCGACGCGATCATGGGCGAGTCGCGGGACCACGTGCGGGCGTTTGCGGAGCAGGCATTCAACAGCTTCTCGACGGTCCTCCTCATCGCCGTCTGCTTCCTCATCCCCCAGCACACTGCCGACGGACTCGGCGTCGTCTACGTGCTGCTCGCGATCGTGGGCGGGTATCGCATGCTCCGACGCGCGCCGACGGTGTGGCGCGGCAGAGAGCGGGATCGACTGGGCGAGGTGGCGTTCTGGCGCCTCGCGCTGCCGGCCGCGGCGGTGCTCGGCCTCGCCGCCTCCGGCGTCGGGCTCCTGTATGGACTGCCCGACGCGGTCTACTGGCTGGTGGCCGTGATCATCGGCCTCCTGATGTCGGCGGCCCGCAGCTCGTGGGACCTGCTGGTCAAGGTCGGCGAAGAGCGACGCACTGCGGGGCCTGCCGGCTGACGGGACGGGCAGTCCAGATCGGTGCGGCCGCGCCGATCGTCAGGTGCTGCGCATTTCGCTGCGCGACCGAAACGCGGGGGACGATCGAGATGTTCACCGAGCATGCGGCGAACGGCTACCGAACCGTCGCGCCGGGAATCGAGCTGCGCGTCCTGTGCTACGGCGCCCGGACGATGCTGACGGAGTTCCGCCTCGCGGCCGGCCACGATCTGCCGACCCATAGCCACCCGCACGAGCAGACAGGTACCTCGTGCACGGCCGTATGCGGCTCCGGATCGGCGACGAAACGTACGAGGTCTCTCCAGGCGACAGCTGGCCGATCGCCGGCGGCGTCGAGCACGGCGCCGCGATCGCCGAGGATTCGATCGCGATGGAGGTGTTCTCGCCGGTCCGCGAGGAATACCTTTCCGGAGGCCGCTGATCAGCCGAGGCGAACCCGCGTCGGTCGGATCCGGATCGGGATGCTGAAATCGAGCGCGGTCTTTGTGAAATCCAGGCCCCAGTGCGCGTGCGGCTCGGCGTACTTCGCCCGGTAGCGTTCGTGTACATCCAGGGGCGGGATTGTCGTGTCGATCGCTGCCATGCCTTCGATGATCAACGAGTGGTCGCCGTACGGGTCGGACTGGAGGTGGAACGAGACCCGCGGCGAGCCAGCGATGTTGCGCACCTTCGGCGTGTTCGGCTGGCTGTAGAAGAACACGTCCGGACCGTCGTGAAGGAACGAGATCAGGGACGACTGGACGCGCCCATCCGGCGCCACGGTCGTCAGCCACCCAACGACGTCACGCTCGAGGTGCTCCCGTGCCCAGGCTGCGTCGTCGCGAGCGAGCGCGGCCGCGAGCGGACCATCAGCCAGCGGGTCGTTGTCGGTCACGCCGTTCCTCCGGTGCAGACGCCGCGATGGTAGCCCACGACCGTGACGGTGCGACACGGATTCCGCGGTCCGAGGTCGAGCGTGCACGTGGACGACCCGCGCGCGACCAAGCTGAGCGCGATCGGGAGCCTGATCTGCACCTCGGGTGCATGCCCCCAGTTGAGGATCGCGTTCAGCATCACCGTCGTCGTCGAGTGACGGTCGCGGTACTCGGTCGAGATCCAACCCGCCGTCAGCCTGGCCGTTTGCCAGCGTGCGCGTCCCCTCCCGGGGCGTCGCCTCTGCAGGGCTCGCGCGAACCGG
The DNA here is from genome assembly GCA_963850035.1 of uncultured Chloroflexia bacterium. GTDB lineage: Bacteria > Chloroflexota > Limnocylindria > Limnocylindrales > CSP1-4 > CTSoil-043. Next base: position 199,270 of record CAWKJP010000005.1, read on the forward strand.
GACGGGGGCTTGACCGGGCGGCACGGACACCTAGGATCGGCCGTCATCGGCGTCCGGGAGGAGCTCGCAGGGGGCGGAGCGCGATGGCAATCGATCGGCCGATCAGCACTCGGTCACGGGCTCGCGCGTCCGGCGCGACCCTGGCCGTCGCGGTCATCCTGGGAGCGCTGATCGCCGGGTGCGGCGGCACGTCCTCCCCGGCCGGTGGCGGAGGCGGCGGAGGAGGAGGCGGGGCGAGCAGCGGCGCCGCCGGCGCGGGTGCGACCGTCACGAATGCATGCGCGCTGCTGACCGCCGCCGACATCCAGAACGTCGTCGGTCATGCTGTCGCCACCTCGAGCCCGTTCCAGAACCAGCCGGACCAGCCCGGCTGCGAGTGGAGCTGGGACTCGGGTATCGGGTCGAACGACGTCAGCCTGACTGTCGTCAGCCCCGGCGGGCGGTCGGACTTTGACTCGACACGGCAGTTCGACCTCAAGTTCGCCGGCGGTCTCTCCGCGCTCGGGTCGGCCGCCGCGAGCGAGGCCGCGCCGCTCAGCTCCGACCTGGCCCAGAACCTGGGCGACGTGTTCAAGGTCGGCGACGTGGCAGGGCTCGGCGATGCCGCGTTCATGGGGCCCGGCACCACGATCTACGCCGTCAAGGGCGACACGGAGATCCAGATCCAGATCCTCGACGTGATCGACGACGGGATCCCCGCCAAGACGATCCAGCTCGCGAAGATCGTCCTCGGCCACCTGTAGCCCCCCGACGCGGCCGCGAGGCGGCCGATCGGGGCACCTCGACGAAGGCCACGCCGTCGAGGAGCGTGGGCCTTCCGGGTCGAGCCCGCGCCCCGCGAGGGGCCGCGGGCTCGCAGACGGTGATCAGACGCGCGGCACGCGCGGCGCTCGGGCCGCCCCGTCGATCCCCTGGGAACGCTCGGAATTCGCCGCCGATCGCTCCGCCGTCGTGTCCGCGGCTCGATCCGTGAGGGCCGCATCGAGCCGCGCCACGAATGGAGCGGCTCCAAGACGAACGAGGATCTCGCGGGCCGATTCGGCCGAGGCCCGAACCTCGGGATGGGCCGGATCGAGGAGCGTCGCCATGTCGATCCCGATGAGCGCCTCGTCCCAGGCGAGGCCAAGGTCGCGCCAGGACCGAAGGCACTCGCGGTACCGTGCGAGGGCGTCGGCCGGGTGGCCGTCCAGTGCCGCGAGACCTGCGCGGATCGTCATCCGATCAGCCTCGCTCGCGGGTCCGTGGACACCCGACGCGTCGAGGGCTGCGAGGTCGTCGCGGGCGCCCGCGGCATCGCCTGCCCACAGGGCCGCCCGGGCGCCGCGGGCCATGGCCTCCGGAAGGTTGTTCGCGCTGGCCGAGGCGACTCGATGCCAGGCGGTCCGAGCATCCTCGAGCCGTCCCGCCGCCAATGCCACGAAACCTGCGGCGATCCCCTGCCCCGAGACCACGTTCGGGTCGCTGCTCGGCCCCACCAGGCGGGCGAGCTCGTCGACAAGACCGGGGACAGCCTGACCCCGCACGGCGAGGAGGCTGATGAAGACCGGGAGCGTCAGGATCCGGTCCGGTGAGTCCTGTTCGTCGGCAAGGGCGGCCTCGAGCCCCTCGATCGCCCACTGCCAGTCGCCGACCCGGAGGGCGTGCTCCGCGCCGTTCCCAAGCAGGAGCGCGGAGCTGGTCCGGCGACCGAGCCGTCGGGCGAGCGGAAGGCCTGCCCGGGCGACCTCGAGCCCCGCGCGCGGGTCGCGGCCGGCCTCGATGACGGTCCGATTGTTCATGGCACGGAGGAAGGTCGGGCCGAGCCCCTGCGCCTCGGCAAGCTCCTGGCCGGCCCGCAGGAGTCCCCGGCCCTCGGTAGCCCGGCCGATGATGGCGAGCGCCGTCCCCTTGGTCAGCAGCGTGTCGGCGACGATCGCGAGCAGGTCCGCATGCTCGGCCGCCTCGAGCACGCGGTCGGCCACCTCGATCGCCCGTCGGTTGTCGTCGGCAAGGAAGTGTGCCCGTGCGAGCTGGCCGCCGAGGGCGATGACCTCCGGCTCGGCGGCGAGGTCGGCGAACTCGGCCGCCGCCGGCTCGAGGAGCGCGATCGCCTCGGTCCCGTGGGAAGCCCCGAGCAGGGCGCGGCCGAGCGCGGCCGTCGCCCGACTGATCGAGGGCCGATCACCGAGGGCACGCTGGGCCTCGAGCGCCGTCCGCAGGTGCCGCTCGGCGACCTCGTGCCGGCCAGCAGCCGACGCCTCGTCACCGGCGCGCTCGAGGAGCTCCGCGCGAGCACCGGGTTCGGTCGTGACCGTCAGCGCCTGGTCGAGGAAGGTGACGGCCTGGTCGTGGGCCCCCAGGGCGGCCGCCCGATCGGCCGCCGCCCGCAGGGCGATCCGCGCCTGCCCCGCAAGGGCCTCCGCCGCGGATCCCTCCGGGGCGCTTCGATAGGCGGCGAGATAGTGCCCGGCCAGGGCCCCTGCGAGCTCGTCCGAGCCGAGCGCCTCGAAGAACCGTGCCGCGGCCAGGTGACGGGCCTTGCGGTCGGCGCGAGCGAGCGTGTTGTAGGCAACCTCGCGAATGAGCGCCTGGACGAACGCATACTGGCCGCGCTCGGGGCTGCGCGGATCGGCCTGGACCGCCAGCAGCTCGCGCCGGACGAGCATCCGCAGGCGCGGCTCCAGCTCGGCCTCATCGATCCCGGAGACGGCGGCCAGGCCCGCAAGCGTAAAGCTCTGACCGATGACCGCGGCGTCGCTGACGAGCGCACGATCCTCCGCCGCGAGCCCGTCGAGCCGCGACGCGATCAGCGCGCTGAGCGTCTCGGGCACGGCCAGGGTGGTCAGGTCGCCGACGGGCACGTAGACGCCATCCTGCAGCGCCAGCCGGCCCTCCGCGACAAGCATGCGGACCGTCTCGACGGCGTAGAGCGGGATGCCGTCCGCCCGAGCCACGATCGCCCGGACCGCCGAATCGGGCAGGCCCGGGACCAGGCCGAGCAGCAGCTCGCGGATGGCCGCCTCCGACAGGGGGTCGACGAAGAGCGACACGAAGTTACGCTTGCCGGCTCCCCAGTCCGGCCGGCGATCCACGAGCTCCGGCCGCGAGAGCGTCACGACGTAGATCGGCACGCCCCGCGACCACTCCATGAGGTGGTCGACGAAGTCGAGGAGGCCGCTGTCCGCGAGCTGGAAGTCCTCGAAGACCATCACGACCGGGGCGGTCGCGGCCAGCCGTTCGAAGAACGTCCGCCACGCGGCGAAGAGCTGGTCCGCGCCGATCGCGCCCGTATCGATCCCGAAGAGGGCGAGCAAGGCCGGCTCGATCCAGCGCCGCTCGGCCTCGTCGGGGACGTGACTCGCGACCGCCGCGGCGATCTTCCTCCGGGTCGTGGGCTCGTCATCGGTCTCGAGGAGCTCGGCGCGCCGACGGACCATCTCGCCGAGGGCCCAGAAGCTGATTCCCTCGCCGTACGCGGGCGACCGGCCATCGTGGAACCAGACCGTCTCGACCAGCCCGTCGAGGTACTTGAGGAACTCCCAGGCAAGGCGCGACTTCCCGATCCCCGCTGGACCGACCACGGACACGAGCCGGGCCCGCCGCTCGCGGGTGGTCGCGTGGAACAGGTCCTTGAGAAGCCGGAACTCCTCGTCACGCCCCACGAACGGCGCCTCCAGCGAGTCCGAGCGGTTGCGTCCGCCGCGCTCGGCGACCACGCGCAGGGCCCTCCAGGCCGGGACGGGCGCGGTCTTGCCCTTGAGCGTCTGCTCGCCGACCGCCTCGAAGGCGATGGCCCGGCTGGCCGCTCGCTGGGTCGCCTCGCCGACGATCACCGCGCCGGACGGCGCCACGCTCTGAAGTCGGCTCGCGGTGTTGACGAGATCGCCCGCGACCATGCCCTCGCCGATGGCGCCGAGCGTCACCGCGGCCTCGCCGGTCAGGACGCCGGCCCGCGCGCTGATCCCTGGCCCAAGCTCGCGAACGGCCTCGACCAGGTCGAGGCCCGCTCGGACGGCCCGTTCCGCGTCATCCTCGTGGGCGGTCGGCGTCCCCCAGACGGCCATGACCGCATCGCCGATGAACTTCTCGACGGTCCCGCCGTAGCGGGTGATCACGTCGCGGGAGAGGTCGAAGTAGCGCGACAGCAGCTCCCGCGTCTCCTCGGCGTCGCGGCCTTCCGCGAGGGCCGTGAACCCGACGAGGTCGGCGAAGAGGATCGAGACGGTCCGGCGCGCGGAGACCGGTCCGGCGGCCGCGGACACCGCGTCCGGACGCGCGTTCGATAGGCGAGGCGACGACGCGCCGGCGAGCGGCGTCGCGCACTCGCCGCAGAACCGCTCGCCCACCTGGTTGATTGCCCCGCAGGACGGGCAGGCGAGCGCAAGGGGCGACGCGCATTCCGAGCAGAACTTGCGTCCCGCCCTGTTCTCAGCGCCGCAGTTCGAGCAGACCATCTCGCCCCCAGGTCCGAAGTGCCAGCGAGCGTACCCGACGCGACGCCTGGCGAAAAGACCGTGACGCCGCCCTGCGCACCGTGTCGTCGGCGGGCGCAGGAAGAACGGGCGTCACCTCGTCCCCGATGATGAGCCCGTGACACCACCCATCGAGGGCAGCCGCCTCGATCGCAGGACCCTCAACCGGGCGCTGCTCGCCCGCCAGCACCTGCTCGACCGCGTTGAGCTGCCGGTCGCCGATGCGATCGAGGAGCTCGTGGGGCTCCAGGCGCAGGTTCCGCGCGACCCGTACATCTCGCTCTGGTCGCGGCTCCGCGGCTTCGATCCGGCGGAACTCGAACGGCTGCTCCTCGAGCGGCGCGCGGTTCGCATGACCCTCATGCGAACGACCCTCCACCTGGTGACTGCCGCGGACGCCCGGGTGTTGCGCGGGGTGATGCAGGGCGTCTGCGAGCGGGGCTTCCAGTCGAGCTCGTTCCGTCGGCAGCTCGGCGGGATCGATCTCGACGCGGTCCTGGCCGCCGCAACGGAGATTGTCGAGGGGCTGCCATGCACGATCGCGGACCTCGGGCGGGCCCTGGGCGAGCGATGGCCAACGCAGGATCCGAACGCGATGGCCTACGCCTTCCGGTACCTCGTCCCGCTCGTCCAGGTGCCGCCGCGCGGCCTCCTGCGGAGGTCCGGCGCCGCTCGCGTGACGACGCTGGCCGCGTGGCTCGGCCGGCCGGCGGGGGTCCCGGAGGCGGATGCCGCGGCGGACGCTGTCGTCGTGCGCTACCTACGGGCCTTCGGACCGGCGACCGTCGCGGACATGCGGACCTGGTCGTGGCTGACCGGCTTGCGCGGCGCCGTGACGCGCCTGCGGCCGCGCCTGCGCTCCTACCGGGACGAAGCAGGGCGCGAGCTGCTCGACGTCGAGGACGGGGCCTTCGTTGATCCGAACGAGCCGGCGCCCGTCCGCTTCCTGGGCGAGTACGACAACGTCTTCCTCTCGCATGCGGACCGGTCCCGCATCACCGGCGACGCGGCATGGGGCGTGGCGTACGCCCGCAAGGGCGCGTTTTTCGTCGACGGATTCCTCGCTGGGTCCTGGTCGGCGTCGAGCGCGGGTGAACGGTCAACCCTCGCGATCGAGCCCAGGGCCGGTCTTGGCGGAAGCGCCAGCGAGGTCTCCGCCGAGGGCGAGGCGCTGCTCGGGCTCCTGTTCCCGGACGTTGCGTCGCACGCGGTCGAGATCCATCCCGGATAGGGGCTGCGGCTCGACCGAGCGCCGCTCGTCCGGGACGCTGCTGGGCGAGAATCCCCGGCATGGACCACGCCGATCACGTCCGGCTCATCCGGGAGGGCGTCGAAGGAGGCGGCACCTCGTGGGCCGACCTCGGCTCTGGCGAAGGAGCGTTCACGCTCGCCCTCGCGGACATCCTGGGCGCCTCGGGCTCGATCATCACGGTCGATACGGACGGCCGCGCCCTGCAGGTCCAGCTCCGCAGGCTCGCGGACGCGTTCCCCGGGACGCGCGTGACGCCCCTGGTCGCCGACTTCACGCATCCCCTGCGATTGCCGCCGCTCGATGGGATCGTGATGGCGAACTCACTTCACTTCGTGCGCGACAAGATTGCGGTGCTCGGCCTCGTGCGGGAGTCCCTGCGTCCGGGCGGCCGCCTGGTCCTCGTGGAGTACGACGCCGACCACGGCAACCCGTGGGTCCCCTACCCGCTCACCTTCCGCTCGTGGGCGGCGCTCGCGAAGGCGGCCGGATTCCGCGACACGCGGCGGCTCGGGTCCGTCCCAAGTCGATTCCTCGGGTCGATCTACTCGGCGCTCAGCATTCGCTGAGCGGTTCGCGTTGGGGGCCGCGCCACGTGTCGGCGGGGTGGCGCCTCAGGCGCCCCAGCCGCCATAGCAGATCCCCGGGGGCGACGGGGTCGACACGCGTCCGGCGCTCAGCGCCGCCGCCGGGAACCGCGCCGCCCAGATGTCGAGGGCCCCGATGTCGGTCCCCGTTCCCACCACCTCGATCGAGGCCCCATCGCCGCACAGGGCGATGACGGTCGCGTGGCCCGACGCATCGGTGAAGCACCCGGCACGGTCCGGCTCCACGCCACCAGGTCCCCACTGGCCATCGCCGGGCGTCCACGCGTCGTCGCCCGGCTGCCCGGTCGCGCAGTCTGCCGCTCCGGAGCCGGACACCCGCCGCAGCCAGCCGCGCCCGATAGTCGGCGAGTGCCAGGTCCGGCGTGGCGAAGCCGAGCACCCGCACCTGGGCGACGAGGGCGATGCCCGGCCGGCACGCGACGCTGGCGACCGCCGCGACCGGCACGTTCGCCGCGGCCACGCAGGCGACCTTCGCGTCGTCGCGGAGGTCGGCGAGGATCTGCGACTGCACGCTCCCGGAGCCCGTCATCCACGATGGGACCGGTGGCTCGTTGTTCGGGTATTGGGTGCTCGGACTGGGTGCCGGGTTGGAGGTCGCCCTCGGCGTGGAGGTCGGCGGCACGCTGCCTTTGGGCGTCGCCGACGGGCCCGCGTTCACGAGCGCGCTGGCCGACGGCACCGCGGACGCGGCCAACGGGGACACGACCGCCGAAGGGGCTCCCGACGGGCTCGCAGCGCCGGGCACGCTTGCGGCGGGCAGGCCGGCCGGCGGAACGGACCCGGTCGCGGACGTAGCCAGGCTCCCGGACCCTCCGGCGCAGGCGGCGACCGCGAACGCGATGGCGGCGATCGACGGTCCGATCCGCCTCCGCGTGACCTCCATTCGCGTCCACCTCCCACAAGCCGAGCGTGACCTGGATCGTCTTCGGGTCCAGGGGCGCCATGGTACCCATGCGGTCGATCGGGTCATCAGGCGCAGGGAATGGTGCTCGGCGCGGGGTCGTAGACGCCGACCGAGATCGGCCAGGCTGCCCCAGCAACCGGCGATGCCGGCCCGCAATCGGCCCCCCCGAGCGGGCCGTTCGGCTCAGCCGATTGGTACGCATGGTTCGTATCGCTCCATCGTGGCACGCATAGGCTCCGCTACGAACAACCCCCCGCTGCGGAGATGCACCATGTCGATCCGCCGCTCTGTCGTCCCGATGCCGCTCACCCTGGCAATCGCTGCTGCCCTCGCGGTCGCGGCCTGCGGTGGGTCGGCCCCCGCTTCGCAGGCTCCGGGCAGCGCAGCCCCCAGCACTGCGCCTGCGGCGTCGGTGGCTGCGAGCGCGGCTGCACAGCCGTCCGTCGATGTCAGCCCGCCGGCGGCCGAAGCCAGCCAGCCCCCGGCCGGCGACACGGGCGGCCTGGACGGTGCGGCCGCTCGACTGTCCAGCATCGGCAGCTACAAGTTCAAGATGACCCTGTCGGGCGGGAGCTTCGGCACCCTGCTCGGCGCCGAGCCGATCACCGGGACGGTCACGACGAACCCGAAGGCCGCCAGGATGAGCATGATGGGCATCGAGATGATCGAGGCGAACGGCAAGACCTGGATCAAGATGGGCTCCGACTGGACCGAGAGCACGGACGACAGCACGTCGTCCCTGGCTGATTCGTTCGCGCCCGAGAAGATGTTCGGCTCGACCCTGAGCGGCTCGGCGGCGCAGGGCTACAAGGCCGCCGGCGAAGAGCAGAAGAACGGCGTCACGGCCGTTCATTACACGGCCGACGCGAGCCAGCTCGGCGAGTACGGCTCCCTGTTCGGGGTCGAGGGCGCCACCTGGTCGGCGGACGTCTGGGTCGCCAAGGAGGGCGGCTACCCGGTCTCCATGTCCGTGCAGGCGAACGGCGGCAGCGAGAAGTTCCAGATGTCGTTCGACATCACGGACATCAACAACCCGTCGAACAAGGTCGAATTGCCGGTGTAGTCACTCCCGGCCGGCACGGCCGGCCACCTCGGCGCGCGGTGCGACCGCCCCCCATGGGGCGGTCGCCTGCTGACTGCCGCGTGCTCGCTGGAAGAACGAGGCGGCCCCGCCGTACCAGTCACGTGCGCAATCCACGATGACCTTCCCGTGTCGTGCGCCCGGGCAGAAGCGCCTGCTCCGCGGCCGGTCGCCACTCCGCCCGGCAACAGCCGGCTGGGTCTCCACGTGAGCGCTCCGGGCGACTACGCCACGTGCCGGCAGGGCCGGGCCCACGTGCCACCGAGCGCATCGCGTTCGGCGGTGGACGCGCCGGGCTCGAAGGTCGCTCACATCGCCGCCACCGTCGAGACAACCGATGACGTTCTGTCATGACAGGACACCCTCGCGCGCTCAGATTGCGCTCCAAGGGCGACCGGCAACGTCGCTCGTACTGCGTGCGCCCTCCCTGGGCGCCACGCAGCGGACTCGGGGTGAGGATTGAACGGCCAGGCCTGGACGTGGTGAAGCGACCCGCGGTCGCGATCCGCGACGAGTCCTCCGTGCGATTCCGGGGGTTGCTGGAGGCGGCCCCGGACGCCATGGTCGTGGTGGACCAGGATGGGATGATCGCCCTGCTCAATCTGCAGGCGGAGAAGCAGTTCGGTTACCGACGTGATGAGCTGGTCGGCCAGCCCGTCACGAACATTATCCCGGTCGGGTTCGCCGAACAACTGATCGCGGACGACCTGCGCTCGGCCGCCGAAGCCCTGGCCCAGCAGATCGGCACCGGCATCGAGCTCGCCGGGCGGCGCAGGGACGGCAGCGAGTTCCCCATCGAGATCATGCTGAGCCCCCTCGAGAGCGCCGAGGGGATCCTCGTCATCGCGGCCATCCGCAACATCAGCGTGCGCAAGGAAGCCGAACACCAGCTGCTCCAGGCCCAGAAGCTCGAGTCGATCGGCAGGCTGGCCGGAGGGATCGCCCACGACTTCAACAACATGCTCTTCGTGATCAACGGGCACGCCGAGATGCTCGACCAGGACCTGGTGCCGGCGCGACGGGCAGCGCTCGATCTCGACGAGGCGCTTCGCAACGTCCGGGCGATCCGGGAGGCTGGCGAGCGGGCCGCGACGCTGACGTCGCAGCTCCTCGCTTTCAGCCGCCAGCAGGTCATCCGTCCGACCGTGCTGGACCTCAACGCCGCCATCGAGGCCCTCGAGCCGATGATCCGCAATCTCATCGGCGAGAACATGCGGCTCGTCGCGAAGCCGGGTCGGGACGTCGGTCACATCCTCGCGGATGCGGGCCAGATCGACCAGATCCTCGTCAACCTCGCCGTCAACGCCCGCGACGCGATGCCGGACGGCGGAACAGTGACGATCGAGACGGGGGACGTCCTCGTCGACGAGCCGTACGCGGTCGAGCGCTTTGGCCTTCGGCGAGGGCTGTACGTCCAGCTCGTGGTCAGCGACACCGGGATCGGGATGGACCATGCGACGAGGGAGCGCATCTTCGAACCCTTCTTCACGACGAAGCAGCTCGGAAAGGGCACCGGTCTCGGGCTCGCAACGGCCTATGGGATCGTCCACCAGGCCGGCGGCCACATCTGGGTGTACTCGGAGCCCGGCGTGGGTTCGGCGTTCAAGCTGTACTTTCCGCGGGTCGAGTCTCCCGTGTCGTCCGTGCCGCCGGACATCTCCGTCGCACCCGCGTCCGGAACCGGCACGATCCTCGTGGTCGAGGATGAGCCCGTCGTGCGCGACATGACCACGCGGATGCTGATCCGGGCCGGGTATCACGTGATCCCGGTCGCTGACGGCGCCGACGCCATCGCGCAGCTCGCCCGGCTCGACGAGCCGATCGACGTGCTCGTCACCGACGTCATCATGCCGAACATGTCGGGCATTGAGCTCGCAGGCCTGGTGATGGATCGGGACCCGGCCGTGGGCGTCGTGATGCTCTCGGGGTATACCGCCGAAACCCTCAACCTCGAGCGCGTCACGACGCGCGGGGCGCTGTTCGTGCCGAAGCCCGTCACTTCTGGCCAGCTCGTGCTCGCGGTTCAGCGCGCCCGTGCCGTTCGAGGGGAAGCCAAGGGGCGCGACCAATCAGAGCCACGTGCGCGGTCGGGCTCGTGATCGAAGAGCGGACCAACCCGAGCGCTCCGATCCTCGTCGTCGACGACGACGCGGCGACACGCGACCTGGTCGCGACACATCTTCGACGCGAAGGGTTCGAGACGCGCGAGGCGTCGGGCGGCGAGGCGGCGCTGCAGCTCATCGCGGACGAGGCGATCAGCCTGGTGATCCTCGACATGCGGATGCCGGGCATGTCGGGAACCGATGTCGTCCGCGCCCTTCGGGAGGGTTCCATCACCTCCACCCTGCCGATCATGGTCCTGACCGGGAACACGGACGAGTACTCCCTGGCCGCGAGCCTCGGCGTCGGTGCCGACGACTACCTGACGAAGCCCATCCCGCTCGACGAGCTCACGGCGCGGGTTCGCGCCCACCTGCGCGGCGCGCGGGTCGCGGCAGCGCAGGCGAAGCGAGGGAGCGAGGAGCAATATCGCGCGCTCGTGGAGCAGTCCGCAGATGGCATCCTCGTGTCGGACCCGACCGGACGCTACGTCGAGGCCAATGCGGCCGTCTGCCGGATGCTCGGCTACCAGCGCGACGAGCTCCTTGCCATGTCCTCGCCGGGCCTGAGCGCCGACGACGATCCGCTGAGCCCAGAGGAGATGGACAAGCGGCTGGCGGAGACTCAGGCGGGGACGCCCATCATCGTCGAGCGGCGCTACCGTCGGAAGGATGGGACGAGCATGCCCGCCGAGGTCAGCTTCTCCCAGCTGCCCGACGGTCGCCTCCAGCGCAACATCCGCGACATCACGGCGCGCCTTGCCGCCGACGCGGAGCGCACCCGGCTCGCCTCGGCGGTCCAGCAGACTGCCGATGCGATCTGGATGAACGACATGAACGGCATCATCACGTACGTGAACCCGGCGTTCACCCACGCGTACGGGTACGAACGCTCCGAGATCGTCGGTCTGTACGGGTCGATCCTTGATGGCGGCCACCAGGACCAGGCGTTCTTCGCCACGATCTGGGAATCGGTGCGTGCGGGGCGGACGTGGTCCGGCACGATCGTCAACCGGCGCAAGGACGGCACGCCAATCGAAGTCGAATCGGTGATCTCGGCGATTCACGAGGCCGATGGCCGGTTCGCGGGCTATGTGCAGGCCGACCGGGACGTCACGCATGAGCGACGGCTCGAACGCGCCCTCGAGCGCGACGCCCGCGAGCGCGAGACGGTCGAGGCGTCGCTCGCGCAGATCGACCCGGATGCCTCGGCCGAGGAGATCGCGGCGGCCGCGTGCGCGGTCATCAACGAGCTTCCCGGCGTCGACTCCACGGTGGCGGCCCTCCTGGACGAGGGCATGGGAGCGGTCCTCGCCGTCGCCGGGCAGCTGGCCCTCGTCCTCACTCCCGCGATGATGCTACCGGCGCCGAGGGTCGCGTATCTGCGCGAGCGGGCCTCGCGCGGCCCGTGGTTCGAGGCCTGGAATCCAGGCCCGGACGGCGGGGCGTGGGCGGAGCAGGCCACGACGACCGGACTCCAGGCGATTGCGTACGCGCCGCTGCGCAGCCAGCGTGGCGTGATCGGCGTCGTCGGCATCGGGAGCCACGACCCGGCGACCGCCTCGTCGCTCGTCGACCACATGCCGGCCCTGGCGGCGTTCGCGTCCATTCTCGGGGCGCTGCTCGTGCCCAAGCTCGATGACCGTCGACGCGAGGGGGATCAGCGCGCACGAATCCAGGCCGTCATCGCGGACGCCGCGTTCACGCCGTACTTCCAGCCGATCGTCGACCTCCATAGCGGCGCCGTCGTCGGGTACGAGGCGCTCACCCGCTTCACGGATGGCGTGCCGCCCGATGCCCGGTTCGGCGCGGCGGTCCTGGCCGGCCTTGGCATCGACCTCGAGCTCGCCACGCTCCGCGCGGCGATCACGGCCGCGTCCGCCGTCCTGCCCCCCGTCGCATACCTGAGCCTCAACGCATCGCCCGGACTCATCACGTCGGGCGCGCTTCGCACCCTCCTCGGCGGCGTGGAGCGGCCGGTCATCCTCGAGATCACCGAGCACGTCGCGATCACGGACTACGCCGCGCTCCGGGCCGAGCTGGCTGCCCTGGGGCCGACCGTCCGCCTGGCCGTGGACGACGCCGGCGCCGGCTACGCGAGCTTCCGGCACATCCTGGAGCTCGCCCCCGACGTCGTGAAGCTTGACATCGGGCTCATCCGCGGGATCGACGGCGACCCCGGCCGACAGGCGCTCCTCGCCGGAATGGCCTTCTTCGCGGTCAAGCGCAGGATCCGCCTTGTTGCCGAGGGGATCGAGACCGGCGCCGAGCTCGAGGTGCTCCGCTCCCTCGCGATCCCCTTCGGACAGGGCTACCTCCTGGGCCGGCCCCAGGACGGACGCGGGCCGGGGCCCTGGCCCGTCGCGGTCGTGCTCGAGTCGACGCCGAAGAAGACCCGAAGGTCTCGCCGGTCACGCTGAGGGCATGCACGAGCGAGCGGCGCCGGACGAGGCGCGGGCGATCGCAGCGTGCCACGACGGGCAACGGCCCGGATGCCCTTCGGCGTCACCGGGTAGGCTGCCGGCGACGAGCCGGCCCGGACGCTCGTCGGCCGCCGGCGCGGCGTGACCTCGCCCGGGACACAGCGGAGGCGGGGGCGCCGTGATGGATGAGCAGTTCGACTTCGTGGTCATCGGTGCCGGTCCGGCCGGCGAGGCCGCCGCGGCCAGGGCGCGAGCCCGCGACGCGACGGTCGCCGTCGTGGACCGGGAGCTGTTCGGTGGGTCGTGTCCCTTCTGGGCATGCATGCCCTCCAAGACACTGCTGCACGCCGCCACCGTCCATGCGGGTGGCGGCGACTACGACTGGCCGCGCGCCTCCGCCCGCCGCGACTACATGATCAGCAGAGAGGGAACCGACTTTCCGAGCGACGCCAGTCACGTGGCCGGGCTCGAGAAAGCCGGCGCGGTCGCGGTTCGTGGGACCGCCCGGATCGTCGGACCGGGGCGCGTCCTGGTGACGCACGACGGCAGAGAGCACGAGCTGCGCGCACGCCACATCATCGTCGCGATCGGGTCGACGTCGAAGGTTCCCGCGATCGATGGCATCGACACGATCACGCCGTGGACGAACCGCGAGGCGACCAGCACGCGCCAGCTGCCGGCCAGCCTCGTGATCCTCGGGGGCGGTCCCACCGGCGTCGAGCTGGCGCAGGTGTTCGCCCGCTACGGCGTGCCCACCACGCTCGTGGCCTCGCAGCCGCGCATCAACGCGAAGGGCCATCCGCGCAACTCGGCAGCGCTCGAGGCGACGCTTCGGTCGGATGGCGTGGTGATCCGGACGGGCGTGCGCGCGGTCCGGATCCGGGCCCGCGCGGCGACCTCCGGCGCGCACGCGATCGACCTCGGCGACGGCACCTCCGTCGCGGGCCACGAGGTCCTGCTTGCCGTCGGTCGGACCGTGCCGCTCGCCGGCCTCGGCCTCGAGACGCTCGGCGTCGACGTGTCCCGCGGCACCCTCAGCGTCGGCCCCGACCTCCGCATCGCGCCGGACGTCTTCGTCGCGGGCGATCCCGCGGGCCCGGAGATGCACACCCATCTCGCCCATTACCAGGGCGAGATGGCCGTCCGGATCGCGCTCGGCGACGACGTCCTCCCCGACTACCGGGCGATCCCGAACGCCGTCTACACCGATCCCGAGGTCGCGGGGGTCGGCCTGTCGCTCGAGGATGCGCTGGCCGCCGGGCACGACGCGTTCGAGGAGGTCACGGACCTCGCGACGACGTCGAAGGGCTACGTCGCCGAGGCAAGCGGCCACGTGACGATCGTCGTGGATCGCCCCACGCGCACGCTCCTCGGGGCCTTCATCGCGGGCCCGGCCGCGTCCGAGGTCATCCACGAGGCGGTGCTGGCGATCAAGACGCGGGCGACGCTGGACGTCCTGGCCGACACGATCCATGCCTTCCCCACGGTGGCGCGGGCCATGGGCGGGCTCTTCGCGCAGGCCGTGGTCACCCTCGACGCGGCGCCGCGACCGGCGGCGCCGTGAGCGCAGCCGCGTGACCGCCGGCGCGCTGAACCGTCGCGTCGCGAGCCGTATCCTGTCGGCTCCGACCTCCCGTGATCCAGAAGGAAGCGAATGACCGAGCCCGGCGTCGCGCCGATCCAGGTTCCCGACCACTTCACGGTGTGGGCCGCGAGCGACCTTCACGGCCAGCTGCAATCGGTTGACCGGCTGCTGGCAGTCGCCGGCCTGACCGATGGCGCCGACCGCTGGATCGCGCCCGCGGCGACCGCCCTCGTCGTGACCGGCGACGTCGTGGACCGGGGTCCCGACTCGCTCGGGCTCGTGCGTCGCCTCGCGTCGCTCCGCGCCCAGGCCGCCGACGCGGGCGGGCTCGTGGCGATCCTGTGGGGCAACCACGAGGCGCAGGTCCTGGGTGGGCTCGACGGCGAGCCGCAGATCTTCCGTGCCTTCCTGGCGTTCGGGGGCGGGGCCACCCTGCTCTCCGCGGGGCTGCGCCCGGACGAGTGGGACGGTCGCCCGGCGGCGCAGATCGCGGCGCGCGTGGATGCGCTGGCGCCCGACCTGCGCCCGACGCTCTGGACGTTCGCGCCGTATGCCCGCTGGGGGGACGTGCTGCTCGTTCACGGCGGTCCGGTGCCGAACCAGGAGCTCGATCGGTTCGAGCGGAGCGCCGACCGGCTCTGGATCCGCAGGGCGTTCTTCGATTCGCCCGATCTGTTCCCGGACGCGGACGCCTGGTCGCCCTACCGGGAGGCCGGGATCGGCCGCGTGGTCTTCGGCCACACGCCGGTGGACGAGCCGACCCTGTCCCACGCGGGCCACGCCCTGAACCTCGACACGTGGCGCGGCCGGCAGGTCACGCTCGCCCGGCTGCTGCCGGGCCGCGAGCTCGGCGAGGCGCTGTTCCTCTCCGAACCGGCAGAGCCCCGCGCGCTCGCGGACGCGCCCGTGACGGCCGCGGAGGTCGAGATCTTCGACGCGCAGCTTCCCGCGATCGTCGACGCGTGGGTGGCGAGCCGGCAGCGCGGGGCGCTCACGCCGCCTGGCTGATCACCACGGAGCGCAGACGCGGTCCATCCGGTTCAGCCCGGTCTCACCCGGGCGAGCAGGCCGAGCAGCGGCCCACGATCGAAAGGTGCGACAGGTTCACGTGGAACCGCCGGTCGCGGGTGAGTGTCCGCGTAAGCCGGCGCGCCTCGTCCGCCTCGATCTCCCACGTGCTGCCGCACGCCTCGCACCGGAGATGGCCGTGCTCCTTCGACGGGAGGACGTGGAACTCCTCGCGTCCGTCGTGACCGTGGGAGTGGCGGACCAGGCCGATCTCCTCGAGCACGTCGAGGGTCCGGTAGACGGTCGAGGCGGTGGTCTCCGGGTCGATCGCGCGGCATCGCTCGACGAGCTCCCCGCCGGTCACGTGGCCATCCGCCCCGACGAGCACCTCGACCAGCGCCCGTCGCTGGGGGGTCCAGCGCAACCCACGGGCGTGAAGCTCGGCTCGTGCCCGGGAGATCGCGTCGGGGAGCGGGGGGGCCTCAGCCATGGTCGCGCGATCGTACATCCGTGACGCGGGATGCCGCGTACTTGTGGGTGTACGACGTGCCTGCGCCCCGCCCAGATGCGACATCGTGCAATAGCGACGACCCTCTGGTAGGCTCTCAGTCCCTCTCCTCCGCGTCCCCAGGAGGCCCGCGATGCTGACCGCGCTCCGTCGCCTGATCGGCTCTTCCGGCGCCCTGCGCAACCGGGTCGTCGCGGTCTACGCGTTCCTGGTGGTCTTCAACCTCCTGGCCTGGACCCTCGCGATCGTGAGCTCGACCGCCTACCCGATCATGCTCCCGACAGCCTTCCTGGCCTACACGTTCGGACTCCGCCACGCCGTGGACGCCGACCACATCGCGGCGATCGACAACTCGACCCGCAAGCTCATGCAGGACGGCGAGCGACCCGTGGCCGTCGGGCTCTTCTTCTCCCTGGGCCACTCGACGATCGTGGTCGGCCTGACGGTCCTGGTCGCGATCTCGGCCGGGATCATCAGCGACATTCCGGCCGCCCGGCAGGTCGGCGGCCTCATCGGGACCGCCGTCTCCGGCACGTTCCTGCTCGTCATCGGGATCATCAACCTCGTGGTCCTGCTCGACATCACCCGGATGTTCCGGCAGGTCGCGGCCGGCGGGTCGTACAGCGAGGAGAGCCTCGAGGACTTCCTCAACAACCGGGGCCTGCTCGCCCGGCTCCTGCGGCCGATGCTCCGGCTGATCCGCAAGAGCTGGCACATGTATCCGCTTGGGGTCCTCTTCGGGCTCGGATTCGACACCGCGAGCGAGGTGGCGCTCCTCGGCCTGGCTGCCACGTCCGGCGCCGGCCACCTCCCGGTCCCGTTGATCCTGATCCTCCCGGCGCTGTTCGCGGCCGGGATGTGCACCATCGACGCGACCGATGGCATCCTCATGCTCGGCGCGTACGGCTGGGCCTACGTCAAGCCGATCCGCAAGCTCTACTACAACCTCAACATCACCCTGGTGTCGGTCCTCATCGCGTTCGTCGTGGGCGGGATCGAGATCCTGAGCATCGTGGCTTCGCAATTCCACCTGACCGGCGGGATCTGGGACTTCGTGAGCGGGGTGGACTTCGGCCTGATCGGCGTGGCGATCGTGGCAGTCTTCGTGGTGAGCTGGGGCGCGTCCACCCTGATCTACCGCTGGAAGGGCTACGACAACCTGACGCCGGGCCCGGCGAAGGACGCCTCCGGGCTCGACGGCTTCGACCGGGCCGCCTGAGCGCCGTCCAGGGTCCTGGGCGCCGTCCGCGCCCCGAGCGCGGCCGGATCACGCCGGGTCAGCCGGCGCCCGATCCCACCTCGTGCCGCGCCCAGGCGTAGAGGGCGTCGTAGACCGGGAGCTCCAGCTCGAGCTGGCGCTGGTCGTCGAGGCCGAGCAGCGCGAACCCGTCCGCGATGGCGAGCAGGCCGCGGGACTGCGGCGTCGCGTCGCGGTCCTCGGTGACATCGGCGCCGTGGACCACCCGCGCCATCAGCGCAAGCGCGGCGTCGGCGCCCAGCCCGTGCTGCTCCACCATGACCTCGAACGTGCAGAGCCCATCGCGGTGCGTAAACGTGGCGCCGGGCGCGTCGAAGCTCGTCGCCCCCTCGCGCTCTGCGTATGCAAGGACCTGGTCACGGTGCACGAAGACGATCTCGGCACCCTGGTCGATGAAGGTGCGGACCAGCCAGGGGCAGGCAACCCGATCGGTATGCGGGTGCTCGCGCGTGACCCACTTCATGGTGCTCCTCCTTCGCATGCGTGGCCCGGAGACCTGGGACCGCTCAGTCGGCGTCGAGGAGCTCGAGCACGGGGGCCATCGCCTCGAGCGCCTCGAGCGTCTGCGGCTCCAGCAGGAACTCGAGCTGGGTGAACCCGGCGTCGCGAAACGTCCGGAACGAGTCCGCGATCTGGCCAGCCGAGCCGGTGATCGCGCTCCCGAACATGCCCGTGTACTCGCCCGACGCAAGGGGCGCAACGACGACGCCCGCCGAGCGGCGGATCGCCGCCGGGTCGCGGCCGATCTCCGCGCAGGCCGCCTCGAGCCCCGCGACCCGGGGCCCAAGCTCGGTGACGTCGCTCCGCTCGATGGCGTAGCAGCTCCAGATGTCGGCGAGGCGGGCGGCGTGCCGATACCCCTTCGGACCGTGACCGGCGATGAGGATCGGGATGCCGCCCGGGCGCGGCCCGGGCGGAAGCTGCTGAAGCCCGCGCGCCACGTGGTACGTGCCGTCCAGATCTGCGCGGCCCGACCGGATCAGCGGGACGACGATCTCCAGCGCCTCCTCGAACCGCTCGTAGATGTGGTCCTCGGGCAGGCCGAAGCTTTGGGCGCCGCTTCCAGCGTGGCCGGCCCCGAGACCCAGGACGAAGCGGCCACCGCTGATCTCGTCGATCGTCGCGGCCGCCTTGGCGATGATCCCGGGATTCCGGTGAAGCGCCGAAGAGACCCACGTGCCCACCTTGATCCGCGAGGTCACGGCGGCCATCGCCGCGGGCAGCGCGACGCCATCCCAGAACCCGTACACGGGTCCTTCCTTGACCAGGCGACCCACCAGCTCGTCCGGGCTCCACACCGTGTCGAGGCCCATCTCCTCGGCGCGCTGCGCCATCGCCCGGATCTCGCCCCAGCCGACCGTCGCAGGGTCCTGGCTGGACCGCCAGGTGGTAAGCGCGACCCCGATCTCGAACGTGCGCACCGGATCCTCCATCGAACGGCGGGCTGGCCACGAGTCTACGTGGGCGGCGAGGGCCCGCGGCCGGTCAGGCGCGTGATCGTGCGGGCGGCGCCGACCCGGCGCCAACGGCTCCGTCCTCGGGCTCGTCGGCGCGAACCTCGATCCCGAGCTCCGCCGCCAGGAGCGGCGCAAGATCCTGCAGCTCGGACGGGCTGACGATCGCGCCGCGGAGGCTCTCGACGCCGACGAGCGAGCGCATCCTCGCGCCGGTCAGGTCGAACCCGGCAAGGGTGGCGCCGGCCACGTTGAGCTCGTCGATCGCAGAGTCGACGAAGACCACCGAGCGCGCACGCGCGGCCCGGAGGTCCAGGCCGCCGATCTCGCAGTCCTCGAACACCACGTCCTCGAGCGTCGCGCCCGCGAGATTGACGAAGCCGAGCTTGGCGCCGTGAATCCGCACGCCGGTCCACGTGGCACCGGCCAGCATCAGCGCGCCGAGCCGGCCGCCCGAGATGCCCGATTCGCGCCAGGTCGGAATCGGCCAGGTCAACGCTGGCCGCACGACAGTCCGCGAGCACGGACTCGACAAGGCGCGCGCGGCGCATCGAGACGCCGTCGATGCAGCACCGCTGCAGGCGGCACTCGAGGAACCGCGCATCGCTCGCGTCCTGGCCCGTGAAGTCGCGGTCCACGAAGTCGAGGGCGTCGTAGTCACGGTGCGGCTCGAGCCGCTGGCCGTCGAAGCGCGCGAGAGTCGGCAGGATTGCCGGTCGCGCCGGTGTCGGCGATGCGCGACGCTCCGGCCGTCGCGCCCGGGACCTTCCTGGCTGCCGTCATGAACCCGGCGCCCGCCCGCGCACGCCCGGAGGGCTGCGTACGGGTGCCACGATGCCGGGATCGGGGCCCGTCTCGCGCTGGTCCATGGCGTGGCGGTCGGTTGCGCGCATGACGTGCTTCGCCTGGTACATGTGCCGGTCCGCCTCGCTGATGAGCTCGTCGAGCGTCCGCGGACGATCCGGGTCGAATAGGGCGACCCCGGCGCTGAGCGAGATCGCAAACGCGCGGTCCGGGGCCTCGTTGGCTCGCTGGACCACGTCGCCGATCCGCTGCACGAGCCTGACCCCGTCCGTGGGCGTGACCTCAGTCGCCAGGATCGCGAACTCGTCGCCGCCGAATCGGGCGACGAGGTCGGCCTCCCGGAACGTCCGGGTCCGCAGCAGATCGGCTGCCTCGCGGAGCGCCTGGTCCCCGGCCTCGTGGCCGAGGCGATCGTTGATCTCCTTGAGGCCGTCGAGGTCCGCGAAGACGAGCCAGAGCCGGTTCCGCGTTCGGATCGACGTGCGGAGCTGCTGCTCGGCGAGCGTCGTGAAGCCCCGCCGGTTCAGGAGCCCGGTCAACCCATCGGTCAGCGACAGCATGCGGATGGTCTCGACCATCTGGCGCCGCTCGGTCACCTCGCGCAGCACCACGAGCATCCCGGCATGGCCCCGGCGCTCGTCCTCGAGCGCGCTGCGCCGCACGTTGAACCACCGAGCCGCCGGGGGAGGCCCATCCGCCGGCGCGGGGCCCTGGGGCTCGGGTCGCACGGGTTCGATGGGGATCTCCACCTCGCCTTCCCCGGCCGCCTGGCACGCCACGACGAGCGCAGGGAACCTGTGGAGGACGTCGTCGATCGCCTGCCCCACGGCATCCCGACCGATCCCGAGGAGTCTCGTCGCCGACAGGTTGAACGCCGCGATCCGCCGCTCCGGATCCAGCACGAGCACGGCATCCGCGAGCGAGTCGACGAGCGTCGGCCAGGCGACCGGCATGACCTCGAGCAGCCGGGCCCGGAGGACGGCCCACGCGCCGATGAGCCCGGCGACCGCGAACGCGATCGAGCTCAGGTCGGCGTGCACCTCCGACTCGAGCCCGGCCACGTAGACGACGCTGACGACCACCGGCACGAGCGACCCGACGATGACGATCCGCATCCGAGCCGAGTAGACCCGGGGATATCGGTAGATGGCGGCCACGAGCGCCAGGAGCCCGACCCCGATGAGGATGTAGGCATACGCAGCCACCACCCAGAACCACGGGCCATGCTCGTAGACGGCGGTGACGCCCCAGGCGTCGATGAGCGTGACCTTCGTCCAGAGGAGGTGGTGCCACTCGTTCGTCGCCGCCACGCCCACCGAGATGCTCGGCACGAGCAGCAGGAGCGCGACCCGGCCACGAGTGAGCCATGCGTCCTGGCGCGTCCATGCCAGCACGAAGAGCAGGTAGAGAACCGGTGCGCTCTCGATGCCGGCATAGGCGACGACGGACCAGGCGATCTTCATCGTCCGATCGACGGCCGACGCTTCGAGCGCGTTCGCGAGCAGCCACCAGCCGACGGCAAGCATCAGGAGCGCGAGGCCGCCGGCGCCGACGAGGTGGCGTCGCCGCCACGCCGCAAGCGCCACCCCGACCGCGACCGCGGCAGAAGCCAGGTACGACAGGACGAGGAGGTTCAGCTGCAACGAGCCCTCCGGGGCGAGGAGCGGGATACCGTTGCATTGCGGCATCCCATCCTAACCGCCCGACACCCGCCCTCGGACCCGTCCGGCGCCGCCTGCGCCCGGTGCGGCCCCGGCCCCGATCCCGGCCGGGACCCGGCGGAGCCGGGCGCCCATCGGATCAGTCCAGGTCCACGCTGGAGAGCGTCCGCAGGCCGTGCTCGGCGATGGCGCGGTTCACCGATTCCGGGACCGGCTGGTAGCCGGCTGCGAACGCGGTCGGATCGGCGCTGAGGATCCGCATGGCGTGGGCCTGGAGCGCGAATCCCAGGTCCATGATCTCGATCTGGTGGCCGGTCCCGGCCGACAGGTTGAGCATCTCGCCGCGGGCCAGGAGGTGGACGCGGCGGCCGTTCGGCAGGTCGAACTCCTCGACGTGGGTGTTCACCGGGCGCGAAGCCGTCGCCATGGCGCGCAGGGCGTCGACGTCGATCTCCGTCGCGAAGTGGCCCATGTTCCCGAGCATCGCCCCGTCCTTCAACCGCGTGAGGTGCTCGCCGGTCACGACGCCGGGCCGACCGGTCACGGTGATGATCGTGTCGGCGCGCTCGACCGCGCGGTCGATCGTCGTGACGTGCATCCCCTCGAACGCCGCCTCGAGGGCGCGGACGGGGTCGATCTCGACGACGATGACGATTGCGCCCAGCGCCCGCAGGGTGCGGGCAAGGCTGCGGCCGCACCATCCGAAGCCGGCCACGGCGAACGTCTTGCCCGCGATGAGCGTGTTGGTGGCGCGCATGAAGCCATCGACCGCGGCGGGCCCGATCCCGCGCTCGCTCTCGAAGGCAAGCTTGATGGGGCTGTCGTTGATGACGATCACCGGGTAGCGGATGCGCCCGGCAAGCTCGCCCACGAGGCGGTTGCGGCCGGAGGTCGTCTCCTCGGTGGCGGCGACGACCCGCGACGCGGGATCGTCCACGGTGCCCGCGATGAGGTCCGCGCCATTGTCGAGGAGCAGGTCCGGGTCGGATCGCAGGACCCGCGCGACGTGCTCGCGATGGACCGCCATGTCGTCGGCCTTCGCCGAGTAGATGCGAACCCCGGGCCGCATGCCCATCGCGGCGGCGACGCCGTCGTCGGTGGTCGCCGGGCTCCCTGTCCAGGCGATCTCCGCCCCGCCGGCGAGCAGCGTCTCCACGAGCACCGCCGTCTTGGACTCGACATGGAGGCACATCCCGATTCGCCGGCCCTCGAGCGGACGCTCGTGCGCGAGCTCGACGCGCAGGCGGGCCAGGACCGGCATGTGCGCGCGTGCCCACGCGATTCGCGCCTCACCCTCGGCTGCGAGCGCGGGGTCGGCGACGACGCTCGCCTCGAGGCTCGGGAACGGGATCGGCGACGTCGGTTCGATGGCAGGCACGGCGCGGCGAGTATACGGGCGCGGCCGGGGCGCCTCTGCGTGCCCCACATGACACCTCGTCATGACTGGAGGGCGCGGACAGGACACAGTGACGATGGACGAGCGTGTCCTCCCGGCACCCGCGAGCCGCGCGGGGGTCGGGCGACCGACCCGTCGCGCGCTACATGGGTGAGCACAGATGGCCGAAGACCTGGACGTCACGACCCAGCCGAACGTGCTCGCAGGCACGCGGCATCTCGCGCGACGCTCACGAAGGTCCCGGCCACATGGTGACGCCGGCCGACCGTGCCCCGACCGGCACTGGGGGCGATGACACGCCCCATCAGGCCGCCGTGGGAGAAGACAGGGCCGCGCGGGCGCTCGAATGGCCCGCGCTCCTGGCTGCCCTCATCGCCATCGGCATCGGGCTCGTGGTGCTCCTCGGGTGGGCGACGGGCCCCGGTATCCTCCGCACGTTTCTGCCTGGCGCGCCTCCCATGAAGGTGGGGGCGGCCATCCTGTTCCTGCTGCTCGGCGTGGCCCTGACCCTGCGAGTGGCAGGTCGGAATCCTCGCGTCGCAGACGCCCTCGCGATCGTCGTGGCCGTCGTCGCGCTTGCCACCCTGCTCGAATACGCCGCCGGCATCGATCTCGGCTTCGATCGGCTCTTTGTGGCGGACGTGATCGGGCCCGGCGCACCATTCCCTGGGCGCATGGCCGTGAGCACAGCGGTCGGGCTCGTCGCTGGTAGCCTCACGGTCGTCCTGCTCGGGCGTAGCTGGCTCGGCTGGCGCGTGCGGACGATCCTCGCGGTCGTCGTCGGACTGATCGGCGGACTGGGGGTCCTCGGCTACCTGTACGACGCGACCGCGCTCGTCGCCCTCGGGTCGGCGAGTCAGATCGCGCCCCCGACTGCGCTCGGCTTCGTTATCTTCGCGGCCGGCCTTGTTGCCGCCGATCAGGAGCACGGGCTCATGCCGGTGATCCGCGATCGGGGACTCGCGGGCCAGCTGACGCGTCGGATCACGCTGACCATCGCCGTGGTGCTGCCCCTCGCCGGCTGGCTGGACGTGCGGCTCGTTGGCGCCGGCCTGGTGGGCGACGGGCTCGCGATGGCCGCGATCGTCGGCTTCGAGGTCCTCGTGCTCGGGATCGCCGGAATCTGGACCTCGGGCGGCGTCCTCCGGCTCGAGCGCGCGCGCACGGTCGCCGAGGGTGAGCGCGACCAGCAGCTGGAGGTCTCCGAGCGCCTCGTCTTTGCCATCGACAGGTCGACTGACGGGATCGTCATCACCGACCCCGACCGGCGCATCGTCTATGCCAACACGGCCCTCGGCAGGACCATGGGCCGTGAACCGGCGGAGCTCGTCGGGATGCCTGTCACACAGGTCACGGCCACCGCCGTGGGCGCCGCCGTCGACGCGGCCGGCGATGGGGAATGGTCCGGCGAGATCGATCGCCTGGGGCCGGACGGGACGCCGCTTCGCCTCGAGGTGAGGATCACGCCGATCCGTGGTCCGCAGGGTGAGGTCTCGGCCTGGCTCGGCATGAACCGGGACATCACGGCCGCGCACCAGGCCCGCATGGCCCTCGAGTCATCGGAGCGGCACTTGCGCACCGCGCTCGACACGATGCTCGACGGCGTCACCATCCAGACGGCAGTTCGCGACGGGACGGGCAGGATCGTCGACTTCCGGGTCGACTACGCCAACTCCGCGATCGGCCTGATCAGCGGCACGGCGGCCAGCCTCCAGGCGGGGCGCACCCTGCTCGATCTGTTCCCCGCCCACCGGACGAACGGGCTCTTCGATGCGTATGTCCGGGTGGTCGAGACCGGCGTCGCGTTCCAATCCGAGGCGTTCCACTACGTCGACCCCGACGCGGAGGCCGGACCGCTCGACCAGGTGCTCGACCTGCGGGCCGCCAGGATCGGCGACGGCTACGTCCTCTCGGTCCGCGACGTGACCGGGCACCGCAAGGCCGAGCAGGTGCTCGTGGAGCAGCGGGCTCTTCTCGCCGCGCTGATGGACAACACCCCGGACCACATCTACTTCAAGGACGCCGAGAGCCGCTTCACGATGATCAGCAGGGCCCTGGCGACCTCGTTCGGCCTTGGCGAAGCGTCACAGGCGGTTGGCAAGGCCGATCTCGACTTCTTCACGGACGAACACGCCCGCATGGCGCTCGAGGACGAGCGCCAGATCATGCGCTCCGGCGTCCCACTCGTGGGTCTCGAGGAGCGGGAGACACGGCTCGACGGCCGCGAGACCTGGGTCTCGACCACCAAGCTGCCCCGCCGGGATCGCGACGGGTCGATCGTGGGTACCTTCGGGATCTCGCGCGACATCACCACGCGCAAGCAGGCCGAGACGGCGCTCGCCGAGACGAACCGGCGCCTGGAGGAAGCCATCACCCGGGCCACGGAGATGACCCTGCGGGCGGAGACGGCCAACGCCGCCAAGAGCGAGTTCCTGGCCAACATGAGCCACGAGATCCGGACGCCGATGAACGGGGTCATCGGGATGATCGGGCTCCTGCTGGACACGGAGCTCGAGGCGGACCAGCGACACTACGCCGAGACCGTCCGGGCGAGCGGCGAAGCCCTCCTCGACCTCCTGAACGACATCCTCGACTTCTCGAAGATCGAGGCCGGTCAGGTCGAGCTGGAGACGCTCGACTTCGACCTGCGCACCCTCCTGGACGACTTCGCGGTCATGCCGGCCATGCGCGCCCACGAGAAGGGGCTGGAGTTCATCTGCGCCACGGCTCCGGACGTACCCGCCCGTCTTGCCGGCGATCCGGGACGACTCCGCCAGGTGCTCCTCAACCTGACAGGCAACGCCATGAAGTTCACGCACCAGGGCGAGGTCTCGGTGCGGGCAGGCCTCCTGGCCGAGACCGGGGCCGACGTCGTCATCCGCTTCTCGGTCAAGGACACCGGGATCGGGATCGCACCCGAGAAGCAGGCGCGAATGTTCGAGAAGTTCACCCAGGCGGACGCGTCGACCACCCGTCGATACGGTGGCACGGGTCTTGGCCTCGCCATCTCCAAGCGGCTCGTGGAGCTGATGGGCGGGGAGATTGGCATCGCGAGCGAGGAGGGTCGCGGGTCGGAGTTCTGGTTCACGGTGCGCCTCGCGAAGCAGGCCGAATCGGACCGCCCGGCGATCCCGGTGGCGGAGCTGCGCGGCGCCCACATCCTCGTGGTGGACGACAACGCCACGAATCGCGAGGTCCTGTCTGCCCAGCTCCGTGCCTGGGACGCGCGCCCGCAGGAGGTGCCGGACGGCCCCTCGGCGCTCCTCGCGCTTGCACAGGCGCGGGACGCGGGCGATCGCTTCGTCGCGGCGATCCTCGACATGCAGATGCCGGACATGGACGGGACGGACGTCGCCCGTGCCATCAAGGCCGACGAGACGCTGAAGGACACGCGCCTTGTGCTGCTGACCTCCCTCGGCAAGCGAGGCGATGCGCGGGAGATGGAGGAGATCGGCTTCTCCGCGTACCTGATGAAGCCTGCGCGACAGTCGGACCTGTTCGACAGCCTTTCGGCCGTCCTGGCCGGCTCGGAGGTCAGTCGCCGCTCGCGACATATCGTCACCCGCCACGCGGTCCGGGAGATGCGCCGCGGCGCGGTCCGCATCCTGCTGGCCGAGGACAACCTCACCAACCAGCAGGTCGCGCTGGGAATCCTGCGAAAGCTGGGCCTGCGTGCGGACGCCGTCGGAGACGGCGCCGAGGCGGTCCGGGCGCTCGAGACGATCCCGTACGACCTCGTGCTCATGGACGTGCAGATGCCGGAGATGGACGGCCTGGAGGCCACCGCCAGGATCCGCGATCCGATGTCCGCGGTCCTGCACCACCACGTCCCGATCGTCGCGATGACCGCCCACGCCATGCAGGGTGACCGAGACCGCTGCCTGGAAGCCGGGATGGACGACTACGTCACCAAGCCCATCTCGCCCGACGCGCTGGCGGCGGCACTCGATCGGTGGCTGCCCCGGGAGGAGCCCGCCCCCACTGCCCATCCGGACGCGGCACGCCCGTCCGAGGTGCGCACCGCCGTGGTCGGTGCCGAGGCATCGAATGCCGGCCCGGACGCGACCGGGGCTGGATCCCGACTCGACGGCGCCCGTCTTCGACGCGGCGGGGATGATGGACCGGCTCATGGGTGACCAGGAGCTCGCCGGGATCATCGTGCATGGCTTCCTGGAGGACTTGCCGCGATTGATCGAGGCGCTCAGGAACTCCCTCGCCGTCGGTGACGCGCCGGGCGCGATCCGCGGGGCCCACACCATCCGCGGCGCGTCGGCCACCGTCGGCGGGGAGGCGCTGCGCGCGGTGGCGTGGGAGATGGAGAAGGCGGCCACCGCAGGCGAATTCGGCGCCGTGAGCGCCCGTCTCCCGGAGCTCGAGCTCGAGCTCGGCCGACTCCGCGAGGCGATGGGCGCCTTCATCGACGCACTCCCGCGTGTCGCGGAAGCCCCGGCATGACCCCATGAGGATCCTCATCGCGGACGACGACCTCACCTCGCGCCTGGTCCTCGCGGGCGTGCTGAAGAAGTGGGGCCACGAGGTGGTGGCCACGGTGGACGGCGGGCAGGCATGGGAGGCGATGCAGCGCCCGGACGCGCCCGCGGTCGCGATCCTCGACTGGATGATGCCCGAGCTCTCCGGGGTGGAGGTGTGCGGCCGGGTCCGGGGCCTTCACTCCGACCAGCCGCCCTACCTCATCCTCCTGACCGCGAAGGGTGAGAAGTCCGACATCGTCGCGGGACTGGAGGCGGGCGCGGACGACTACCTGTCCAAGCCGTTCGACCCGGGAGAGCTGCGTGCGCGCGTCGACGTGGGCCGGCGAATCATCGAGCTGCAGGCGCGCCTGCTTGAGACGCGCAACGCGCTCGAGCACGAAGCGACGCACGATCCGCTCACCGGCGCGATCAACCGGCGCGCGTTCTCGGATGTCCTGGCTCGCGCCCTCTCGGAGGAACGGCGGCATCACGACGGGCTGGCCCTCGGGATCTGCGACGTCGACAGCTTCAAGACGATCAACGACACGCACGGGCACCAGGTCGGGGACGAAGTGCTCGTCGAGCTCGTCCGTCGGATCACGGGCAAGCTGCGCGGACACGACGTCCTGAGCCGCCACGGCGGCGACGAGTTCGTGGTGCTCGTGGGGCATGTCGGGGAGACGGACGTGGTCACGCTCTTCGAGCGCATGCGGGCCGCGGTCGAGGAACATCCGATCCCCACGAAGGTCGGGGACGTGTCCGTCACGCTGAGCTTCGGCGTCAGCAGATGGACGGAAGGCCAGACCGAGGACGCGCTCGTCGCTGCCGCCGACGTTGCCCTGTACCGGGCCAAGAGCGCGGGACGCAATCGCGTTGCCCTTGCTGGCGACCCGGCGGCGTCCGCCACGTAGGAGCTGCGGACCCGAGCGCGGGTCGCCGGGCTCATCTCGGCGCCGCCGCTCGATCCCGGCCACCCGCGACCCGCGTCGAGCGGTGGCAGCACGCTCGTGACGATCCGTCATGACACGCGCGCTCGGTCTGTTAGGTTCAACCATGGATTGGCCTGCCCGTCCTGCTATCGCCGCCCGCCCGGGTGGCCATCGCGAGTGGCTCCTCCAGGGTGTCGCATGCGTGAGAATCGGGGCAAGGCGGGCAGAGCTGCCGCCTCCCCATCCGTCGGCCTCCGACGAGACGGCGCCCGCGACAGCTCCCCTGGCCGGGCGGGAGCGCCTGCGCCTGGCGCCCGTTCGACGGGAGCACCGCCCAGGGCGCGCCGGTCGCGCGAGCGGGCGGAGGCCGAGCTTCGCGAGAGCGACATCCGATATCGATCGGTGCTCGCCGCGCTCGAGGAAGGGGTCGTGCTCCACGGCCCGGACGGCGCAATCACCGAGCACAACGCGGCCGCCGGAACCATTCTCGGCCTCGCGAGCGACGAGCTGATCGGCCGAATGCCGGCGGATTCGCGGTGGCAGGCGATCCACGAGGATGGATCGCCGTTTGCAGGCGACACGCACCCGGCGGTGCGCACCCTGGCCACCGGCGAGCCATGCTCCGGCGTCGTCATGGGGATCCGGAAGCCTGACGGCTCGCTCACCTGGATCCAGGTCAACTCGCGGCCCATCCTCCAGGAAGGCGAGACGCACCCATCCGCCGTGGTCGTCTCGTTCTTCGACATCACCGAGCGCGAGGAGCGCTCCCGCCAGCGGGATCACCTCCAATCTGCGATCGAGGAGTCGTTCGATGGGATGGTCATCATCGGCCGCGATCTGCGGATCGTCTATGCCAACGCGACGGCCGCGCAGGGCGTGGGACACGTCGCTGCCGACCTCGTGGGACGACCCATCACGGAGGTCGCGGGAGCCGTCCTGGATCCAGCCCAGGTCGCCGAAATGATGGAAACGGTCCTGGACGAGAGGCAATGGACCGGGGAGGTCGATCGTCAAGGACCGGAAGGGACGCCGCGTCGCGTCGAGGTCAGGATCACCCCGACCCGCGACGAACGCGGCACGATCTCGTCGTGGATCGGGGTGATCCGCGATGTCACGGCGGAGCATCGGGGCCGGGCGGCGCTCGAGTCGTCAGAGCATCGCCTTCGGATCGCGCTCGACACGATGCTCGACGGCGTCGCGATCCAGTCGGCCGTGCGCGACGACACGGGACGGATCGTCGATTTTCGGGTCGACTATGTGAACGCAGCGATCGGCGTGGTCAGCCGAATGGCGGGCATTCCCCGGGTCGGACATAGCCTGCTCGAGCTGCTCCCCGCTCATCGGACCAATGGACTCTTCCAGAGCTACGTCGCCATGGTGGAGACCGGTGTCCCATTCTTCGCAGACGGCTTCCACTACGTGGATCCCGACGCGGCGGGCGGACCCCTCGATCAGATCGTCGACCTGCGCGCTGCCAGGATGGGCGAGGGCTACGTGCTGTCGGTGCGCGATATCAGCGGGCGGCACCGGGCCGAGCGCGAGATGCGGCGCCTGTCGAGGGCAATCGAGCAGTCGGCAGAGTCGGTCATGATCACGGACGCGACCGGTGCGATCGAGTACGTGAACCCCGCGTTCGAGCAGGTCAGCGGATACACGCGCGACGAGGTCCTCGGCCGGAACCCGCGGCTCCTCAAGAGCGGCGTCCAGGATTCCGCCTTCTACGCCGCGATGTGGGACGCCCTCACGAGCGGGCAGACATTCGTGGCAGACATGACGAACCGGCGCAAGAACGGGGAGATCTACCAGGAGGAGAGCGTCGTCTCGCCGATCCTCGACGAGACCGGGACGATCACGAGCTACGTGGCGGTGAAGCGTGACGTCACCCGCGAACGCGCCTCGGAGGACGTCCGCGAGAGCCTCGCCCGGGAGCGTGCCCTCATTGCGACGGCCCTCTCCGGGCTGCACGTCCTGCCGACCCCGGCCGCGACGGCCGCGGCGATCTGCCGGCAGATCGTGGGCCTGGCCGGCGTCGCGAGCGCTTCCCTCGCCTACTTCACCCTCGAGGGTCCGGCTCTCGCGCTTGCCTTCGTGCGGGCCGACGGCGTGCCCGTGCGACTGCGGCGGCTGCCATTCCAGCGCAGCAGGGTCCTGCGCGAACGGGCCGAGGAGGGTCCGTGGGTGGAGACCTGGGTCCACCGGCCCTGGCACCCGTACGACCGGCTCCACACCGACCTGGGCACCGCGGCCCTCGCCTACGCGCCGGTCCGCAGCGGCGGCACGCTCATCGGCCTCCTGACAGTCACCTCGGATAGTGACGACGCGATCGAGCGGCTCACCGAGACCCTGCCGGGCCTGCTCGAGTTCGCTGGCTTCGCGGGCGCGCTCGTCGGCCGGGCGGTGGCCGACCTGACCGAGCTTGGCGCCACCCGCGAACGGATCGCGCAGATCATCAAGAGCGCGGCCTTCCGGCCGGTCTTCCAGCCGGTTGTCGAGCTCGCGACCGGCGCCAGGGTCGGCTACGAGGCCCTCACCCGCTTTGCCGACGGGACGGCCCCCGACCTCGTCTTCGCCGACGCGCGTGCCGCCGGGCTCGAGGCGGAGCTCGAGCTCGCCACCCTTGCGGGCGCGATCGCAGCGGCCACGGGGCTGCCGGGCGGTGCCTGGCTCAGCCTCAACGCGTCGCCCAACCTCGTGGGCGCGAGCTCGCGCCTCGCGGGATTGGTGCGCAGGGCAGACCGGCCGATCGTGCTCGAGGTGACCGAGCATGTGGCTGTCGCGGACTACGCGGCCCTGCGCGCCGCGCTCGGCAGACTCCGCCCCAAGGTACGGGTCGCCATCGACGACGCGGGCTCGGGGATCGCCAACTTCAGCCACATCGTCGAGCTGCGGCCGGCCTTCGTGAAGCTCGACATCGGGCTCGTCCGCGGGATCGACACGGACCTGACCCGACAGGCCCTCATGGTGGGCCTGCTCCATTTCGCGAGCGAGTCATCCAGCCTGACGATCGCCGAGGGCGTCGAGACCCCGGAGGAGCTCGCGATGCTGCAGGCGCTCCACGTGCCGCTCGCCCAGGGCTACCTGCTGGGCCGCCCCGCGCCCGTCGCCGAGTGGGCGGAGACGCGGGGCATCACCGGGCCGGGACACGTGCCGCGGAACGGCAGGGGCGCGAGGCGCGCGACGGGCGCGCCTGCGCGGGTCGCCGCAACAACCGGACGCCAGGAGATCGCGAGCCCACGAGCCGGTGATACCACCGATCGCGGGGGCGACGATCCGAACGCCGCGGGTTGACGCCGGAGTCACCCGGATCTGCGCAGGCCGGGGCGCCGCCGCGGGCCGCCGCTCGCGGGGCGCCGCCGGGATCTCCGAGCCGCGGCGCCCGGTGCGACGTACGATCCACGAGATGACGAGAGACGAGAAGTGGCGCGAGCCCCACGGCAGGACTCGACGGCTCCGCGGGTGCCCAGGATGACGATCACGCCGGCCAATTCGGTCGGGGCGCCAGGCGCGGCCCAGGCCTGCGCATGACCCTGCGCGCTCGGGGCTCCTCGATCGCCACCGTCGCCTGGGTCGACGACGCGATCGAGATCATCGACCAGACGAAGCTCCCGGCCACGTGCGAGATCCTGCGCCTCGAGACGGTCGACGCCGCGATCGACGCGATCCGCCGGCTGGCCGTGCGCGGCGCCCCCGCGATCGGCGTCTGCGGTGCGCTCGCAGTCGTGCTCGGCCTCGACGAGGCGCGTGCCACATCCCGTGCCAGGGGCGATCGCGGCCCTGGACAAGCACGTCGTGCGCGTCGGCTCCGCCCGGCCCACCGCCGTCAACCTCTCCTGGGCGGTCCGCAGGGTGCGCGACGCGGCGGCTTCCGGGTCCACGCCAGCCGAGATCCGCGAGCGCGCGCTCGGCGAGGCGCTGCAGATCCTGGATGAGGACCGCGAGGCATGTCGCCGGATCGGCGAGTTCGGGCGCGTCGAGCTCGCCACGGCCATGCGGATCCTCACCCACTGCAATGCCGGCCGCCTGGCCACGCTGGGCTGGGGAACGGCACTCGGGGTCGTCTACGCGAAGGCTGCCGCGGGCGAGCGGGTGCAGGTCTTCGCGTGCGAGGCACGGCCGCTCCTGCAGGGAGCCCGCCTGACCGCCTGGGAGCTGATGGACGCGGGGATCGACGTCACGCTCATCGTCGACAGCGCCGCCGCGGCGCTCCTCCACAGCGGCCGTGTCGACGCCGTGGTCGTTGGGGCGGACCGGATCGCCGCCAATGGCGACACGGCGAACAAGGTCGGCACGTTCGGGCTCGCGCTCGCGGCGCGCCACGCGGGCGTCCCCTTCTACGTCGCCGCGCCCCGCTCCACGTTCGACCTGGCGACGCCGTCGGGCGATGCGATCGTGATCGAGGAGCGGCCAGCCGACGAGGTGCGCGGCTGGCAGGGGAGGGCTTCCGCGCCGCTGGACGTTCCCGCGTGGAATCCCGCCTTCGACGTCACGCCGCACGCGCTCGTGACGGCCTACCTCACCGACGCCGGCGTCCTCCACCCGCCGTTCGCCGAGCTCTCCGACGCGAGGCGCCCGGTGGCGGGGCGCCCGATGCAGCGTGCCATGACCGTGCCGTCCACCTGGACCGACGCACGGGAGCGGGTCCTCGTCTTCGCGCGGCGACTGCTGGCCGAACGCCTCGTCTACTTCACCGCGGGCAACATCAGCATGCGCATCGCGGACGACCCGGACCTGGTGGCGATGACGCCGGCGAGCACGCCGTACGACACGATGCGGTCCACCGACGTGGTGATCGTGCGCCTCGACGGGAGCGTCGTGGACGGGGCCCTGAAGCCGACGTCCGAGCTGCCGCTGCACACCATCACGTACGCGCGCCGCCCGGATGTCGCCGGGATCGTCCACACCCACAGCGCCGCCGCGATGGCGGCAGCGGCCATGGGCCTCACGATCCCCCCGATCCTTCACGGCCTGGTGGCGGCATGCGGGGGCGGCATCGTGACGGCGCCGTACGCCGGCGGCGGGACCGCGGAGATGGCGGAGCGCACGGCGGACGCCCTCCGAGACCGGAGCGCGTGCCTCCTCCGCAACCACGGCGCGCTCGCGATCGGGCCGACGGTCGACCACGCCTACAACGCCGCCTCGGTGGTCGAGGGCGTCGCCGACGCGTATCTCCGGGCGCTCGCCTTCGGACCGGTGCCGGAGATCGAGCCCCACGAGGTGGCCCGGATCCGGCGCGAGCAGTGGGCACCCGCGTGGAGCGCGGGACCCGCCGTCCCCACCCACGGCGGATAGGCTCCCCTCCTTCGCCGCGGAGAGTACGCCCGTGCCCGTGCTCGCCCGGGCGCCGTGCGGGAATCCCCGCGCGGGCCAGCATGACGCGGCGTCATGACACGGGTGATTGGAGACCGCACACTCCGGCGATCCCGCTCGGGCGAGCGGGAGTTGCCGTGCCCAAGTCCTGGCGGCCCGCCAGCGCGGCCACCCGAACCGTCTCGAGGCTCCCCGCGATGTTGACCGACCATCCCCTGGCCCAGTCCGCCTCCAGCGTTCCCGTCCGTTGCTCTGACTGCCTGCTGCCGTTCGACGCCCGCGACGCCCATCGCCAGATGCGCACACTCGATGGCCCCCTCGCCCTCTGCAGCGACTGCACCTGGCGCCTCGAGCACCCGGGAGACGCCCGGCGCGCCTGACCCCCGGCCCCCTGGCGGCACGTCGTGGGCGCGCCGTCCCCGATGAGCACGCCTCGGGACTTCGGTCCCGTGCGCGCGCGACGTCCGGCCCTGACGCAGCGAGCCGCCGGCACGGACGATCGGAGGCGGAGGTGTCATCCATGCTTCGCGCGCTCGCTCGCCTGGCCCTGGGGGCTGCGGCCGTGGCAGGCGGCCTCGCCGGGCTGCTCGTCGCGACCGGCCGGCGCTTCAGCCGGACCGTCGCCGCCGATCGCCACGGCCTCCTGGACCGGCCCCGCCCGCCGCATCCGCCGGTCGTCACCGAGGAGATGCTCGCCGGCCTCCCCGGCCCGGCGCAGCGCTACCTGCGCTACGCCGGCGTCATCGGGCGGCCGCTCGTCGACACGGTCCGCGTGCGACAGGCAGGCCGCATGCGACCGGCGCCGAACGGGCTCTCGCTGCCGATCGTCGCCGAGCAGTGGTACTCGGTGGAGCCGCCCGGGTTCATCTGGGACGCCACGGTGCCCGTCGCCGGCATCCCGCTGGTCCGGGGTCGCGACGGCTACGTCGACGGCCGCGGCATGATGACGATCAAGGGTGGGTCGCTGATTTCGATCGTGGACGCGAGCGGGCCCGAGATGAACCAGGCGTCCCTCCTGCGCCACCTGAGCGAGATGCCGTGGTTCCCCAGCGCGTTCCTCCGTGACCGGATCTCGTGGGAGGCGATCGACGACACGTCGGTCCGGGTCTCCATCGCGGACGGCGACCTGCGGGCCACCGGCATCCTGGAGATCGATCCGGACGGCCGCCTCGTGGAATTCCGGTCCGAGCGCCACGCCATGGTGGGCCGGGGCTTCGAGCTCCGCCCCTGGTCGGCGCCCACCTACGCATACGGCGAGTTCGAGGGCCTCCGGCTGCCCGTGCGCGGCGCCGCGGTCTGGACGCTGCCCGACGGCACGAAGCTGCCGTACATCGAGATCGAGCTCCTCGACGTGACATCGGATCCGCCGCTCCCGGGCTGATCCGAGTAGCAGCCGGCCCCGGGCCGCGGACGGCGCCGGCGGCCCGGCCCGCGGCATCGAAACGCGCGTCACATGGCCCGCCCAGATCCATGATGCGAGGCGTCTCGTATCGTTCGTGCGATGCCCGATCCCCGAACCGACGACGAGCCCGAGCCATCACCCGCTGCGCGTCCACCGGGAGCGCGGGAGACGGGTGGATCTGCCCGGAGCCGCCGCGCGCGGGCCCTCGCGCTCCTCCTCGTCGGCCTGCTGGCGGCGGTGGGGGCCGTCGCGATGTCGGGGCTCCTCGCAGGTCCGGCCGGTCCACGGGAAGCTGTCGCCCCGGCGCCACCGAGCCCATCCGTCGCGCCGTCCGGCACTGCGAGCGCCGCTCCACCCAGCCCGGACGCGTCCGCCCAGGTTGGCGCCACGTCAGCCGGCCTCATCGCCGTCGTCGACGCGAACGGGGCCCTGACCACGATGGATGACCGCGGCGGGTCGATCGTCTCGTACGCCGTACGCGGGGTGGCGTTCGGACTTCCGACCTGGTCCCCCGACGGCTCGCGCATCGCCGCTGTCGGCTCCACCGCGACGGACGCCTCGATCTACGTCTTTCGCGTGCGGCGCGGGACCGCCGCTGGGACCACCCGGCCGGTCGTGATCTACCGCAGCCCGAACCGACCGCCGTTCTACCTCTACTGGACGCCGGACGGCCGGAAGGTCGCCTTCCTCGCGACCGAGTCGGCCGGGATCTCGCTGCGGATCGCGCCCGCCGATGGCACGGCACCCCTCGACGGGAGCGGTCCGGGCGCATTGATCCGCCGGGGCGCACCGCTCTATTTCGATTGGGAGGGCGCATCGCGCCTGCTCCTCCACGTCGGCAGCCGGTCGAACGGGTTCGTCGGCGAGGTCGGCCTGGACGGCGCATCGCTCGCGCCGGCGGTGGCCGGGACGGGCGACTTCCGGGCCGCGAGCGCGAGCGGCGACGGCCGTTACATGGCCTACGCCCGGGCGACCACCGGATCGTCGAGCGAGGTCGTGGTCGCCGCCCGGGATGGCACGAGCAGCTACTCCATGCCGGTGTTCGGCCCGGTCGCCTTCGTCTTCGACCCTGCCGGCGACGCCCTCGCCGCCATCGGGGCGATCGCGCCCGGAGCGCCGGCATCGGGATTCCCGATCGGCCCGCTCCGGCTGATCGACGCCCGCTCCGGGGCCGCGAGGACGCTCGTCGACGGCCTGGTGGTGGGCTTCTTCTGGGCCCCCGACGGCCGCACGATCGCCGTGCTCCGGCTCGCCAGCCCGGGGGGCCAGACGACCCGGGTCGGTGGCACCCTGGCGGCAGCCGGCATCGGGACGGCTACCGGCGCGACGGGACCCGACGCGAGGCTCGTTGCCGTGACGCCTGTCCCGGGGTCGCCCGCCGCGGCAACGCCCGGCGCCCCGGGGACGCCAGCCCCGGCGGCCGAGGTGCGCCTCGCGTTCGTCGACGCCGCGACCGGCGCCGTCCGCTCCGAGCAGGTCGTGCAGCCCGCCGTCGGCTTCGTCGACCAGGTGCTGCCGTATTTCGACCAGTACGCCCTGAGCCACCGCGTCTGGGCGCCCGACAGCACGTCGGTGGTGCTGCCCCTCGTGGACGCGACCGGGCGGACCCACGCGGTCGTGGTGCCCGCCGACGGGTCGGACCCGCGGGCAGTCGCGGACGGCGAGGCCGCGTTCTGGAGCCCGTGATCCCCCGACGCGCGGGCCTGCATCCGCCCCGTGACGTAGAGTGGCGGCTCGCGGAGCGGCGGATGCTGTCGATCCGCCGACGTTCGAGGGCACGCCGATGGACGAACAGGACGTTCGAGACCGCGCCGAGGCACTCTGTGCCGCGGCGGTTGCCGGCGACATCGACCGGGTGATCGAGGACTTCAGCGCGGAGCTGCGACACAACCTCGGTGAGGTTCTCGCCCTCCTGCCGCTCCCGGCGAACGACGCAACCGTCGAGACGATCGAGCGAAGCGGCGGCTCCGGGGGGTACGCGGTCGTGCTCCGGCTCGTCGGCGAGGCAGAGGAGGTCCAGGTCCAGACGCGCTGGAAGGACCGGGATGGCCGGATCACGCTCATCGAGGCGAGCCACCTGAGCAGGGTCGCGGCCGCCGCAGAGGAGGCCGAAGGGGCCGCGGCAGAGGACGGATCGGGCGAGTCGCCCGCCTGACCCCTCGGGCCCGGGCAGCCTGCGCCCGGCCGAGCGCGTCGGCGCGATTGCGAGGCATTCACGCTCCCGGGGCTCGGGTTCGGCTGTGCCCGGCCGGGACGGCCCGGCTCCATCACGGTCGCCGGAGCGCCAAACGGCCGGCGGCGCGGCGCTACGATGGGTTCCCGTTCCTGAGGAGTCCGCGCCTTGATGCTCAACCTGTTCGTGATCCTGTTCGGGATCCTGATCCTGCTGCTCAGCGTCGGCCTCGGCATCGTCATGCCGATCAGCCGGACCGCGGCGGCAGTGAGCCGGGGCCACGATGACCGGGCCGTCCCGCGAAGCCACCTTGCGCGCGGCGTCGCCGGATCGATCCTCGGGTTCGCCGTCCTCGTGATCGGGATCTCCGGGCCCTTCGTCGAGGTCCCGGCGGGCAACGTCGGCGTCGCCACGAACTTCGGGCAGGTCCAGGTCGGCACGCTCCAGCCCGGCCTCCACGTGATCCTGCCGATCGTCCAGCAGGTGGTGAACGTCGACACGCGCGTGCAGCCGCACCAGTTCCAGGAGATCGACGCGGCGTCGAAGGAGCTCCAGACGGTCAAGCTCACCGGCACGATGAACTACCACATCGACGGGCAGTTCGCGTCGGACCTCTACCAGCGGGTCGGGACGGACTTCGCGGCCAAGATCATCGACCCGGCCTTCAACGACTTCATCAAGACCGTCGTGCCCGACTACTCGGTCAACGACATCCTGGCCAAGCGCGACGAGATCCGCTCGCTCGCCAAGACGCAGCTCGCCGCCAACCTGTCCCAGTACCACATCGTCGTCGACGACATCTACATCGCCAACATCGCGTTCTCGGACGCCTTCCAGAAGGCGATCGAGGACAAGCAGGTCGCCCAGCAGCAGGTGCAGACGGAGCAGCAGATCCTGGCCCAGAAGCAGATCCAGGCGCAGCAGGCGGTCGCCGCGGCCCAGGGCCAGGCGGACTCGACCGTCACCCTGGCCACGGGCCAGGCCAAGGCGAACGACCTCCTGAACCAGTCCCTGAGCGACAAGATCCTGCAGTACCAGTACATCCAGAAGCTGAGCGACAAGATCTCGGTCATGCTCCTGCCCTCCGGCAACGGGACGATCTTCGACCTCAAGTCGCTCCTGGGCCAGTCGGCGCCCAGCCCGTCGCCCTCGGCCGCGCCATAGCCCCGGGTTGCCAGGCGGACGAGCGGAGCAGGTTCCTGCGATGCATCCATTCACGTTCCTCGCCTCGATCCAGGCCGTCATGGACGGCCCGACGCTGGCCGCGGAGGCCCGGCGCGCCGAGGCGATGGGCTTCACCGCCCTGGTCGTCCCCGACCACCTGATCGAGCAGCTCTCCCCGATCCCCGCACTCGCCACGATCGCGGCCGCGACGGAGCACCTGCGGATCGGCGCGTTCGTGCATAACAACGACCTGCGCCACCCGGCGGTCCTGGCGCAGGACCTCGCCAGCCTGGACGTGCTGAGCGGCGGCCGGCTGGACATCGCCATCGGGGCGGGCTGGAACCGGCCGGAGTACGACGCAATCGGGCTCGCCTTCGATCCAGCCCCGGTCCGCCAGGCGCGCCTCGAGGAGGCCGTCGCCGTCCTCAAGGGGTGCTTCGGCGACGGGCCATTCTCGTTCGCTGGTGAGCACTACACGATCCGGGAGCTGGACGCCCACCCGAAGCCGGTCCAGCGACCGCACCCGCCGTTCCTCATCGGCGGGGGTGGCCGCCGCACGTTGTCGCTCGCCGGGCGCGAGGCGGACATCGTGAGCCTGGCACCGCGCATCCTGTCCGGGCAGCGCTCGGACCCGACCTCGCTGACCCTGGCCGCCACGGAGGAGAAGATCGGCTGGGTGCGCGCGGCCGCGGGCGACCGGTTCGTCGACCTCGTCCTCAACGTCTACCCATCCGCGTGGCCGATCACCGTCACCGCGGACGCCCGGGGCGAAGCGGGGCGGATCGCCGACCACCTGCACGGCCGGGCCGCGGTCGACCTGACGATCGACGACGTCCTGGAGGCACCCCAGATCTTCGTCGGGTCGGTGGACGGGCTGGTCGCGAAGTTCCGGGAGCTCCGCGAGCGGCTGGGGATCTCGTCGTTCATGGTCGGCGGCATCGACGAGCTGGCGCCGGTGGTGGAGCGCCTCGCCGGGACCTGAGCCCGCCGGGGCGAGCAGGGTCGCGGCGGGCGTCGGGCCCGCTAGGGTCGCGTCTCGGCCAGCGCGGCGGCGATCTCCTTGAGGGCGTCCAGCGCCGGGTCGGCGGACGACTGGGCGCGCATCTGGAGGCAGACGCTGTCCGCCCCGGCATCGAGGTGGGCACGCACGCGCGCCACGATCGCGTCGACGTCGCCGCAGACGATGACCGCGTCGATCAGGCGGTCGCTCCCCTCCCCTGCGAGGTCGTCGTCGCTCCAGCCCAATCGCCGGAGGTTGTTCGCGTAGTTCGGGAGCGCCAGGTAGTTCTTCGCGAAGGCGCGCGCGATCCGGCGCCCCTCGCCCAGGTCCGTGGCGAGCACCGCGGTCTGCTCGACCACGAGGCACGGCTCCGGGCCGAGATGCCGGCGCGCGATGGGCGTGTGCTCGACGGGGACGAAGTACGGGTGCGCGCCGTCCGCCCGCTCCGCGGCGAGCTCGAGCATGCGCGGCCCCAGCGCGGCCAGCAGGACGGGCACCGGCGGGTCCGGCTCCGGGCCGCCATACGGCGACGCCGCCATCGCATCGAGGTAGGCCCGCATCGTCTCCAGGGGACGTCCGTAGGTGCCGCCGCGGGTCGCGACCGATGGCGCATGGCTGACCCCGAGGCCAAGGATGAAGCGTCCGGGGTACGCCTCGCCGAGGGTCCGTGCCCCGTTTGCCATGGCCATCGGGTCACGGGCGTGGATGTTCGCGATCCCGGACGCGACGGCAATGCGCTCCGCGGACGCGAGCAGGATGGCGGCGTGGCTGAACAGCTCCTTGTTGCCGAGCGTCTCGGGAATCCAGGCCGCCGGATAGCCGAACCCCTCGAGCTCGCGCAGCGCCCGTCCGGCGTCGCTCGCCGGCAGGCGCTGCAGGGCCCAGCTCCAGACCCCGGCGGGCCCGAGCATCTCCGCCAGCCGGCGTCCGCCGTATCCACCGATGCCGCTCATCGACGCGCCTCTCCTCCCGGCAATCGGGTCGCGCAGCGGCGGCCCCCTCGACCCCCGAAGCCTAGCGAACCGCCCGACGACCTGCCGGCTTCGCCGCCCGCCGGGAACCGAGCCGGATCTTCGCGCGTCTGGCTTCCATCCAGCCACCCGACACAGAGGAGTCCCGATGAAGCGCCGCGTCCCATTCGCGCTCCTGGCCCTCGCGAGCCTGCTCATCCTGCCGGCAAGCGCCGCAGCGGCCGGGCCCCAGCTCCAGGCGACCGTCATCCCCGGCCGCGAGATCGACGTTGCCGGCTCGGGCTTCCCCGCCTCGAGCACCGTCACGCTCGTCATCAGCCGGAGCAACCACCCCGACGAGACGCGGATGCTCGCCGCCGACGCCTCCGGATCCTTCACGACGACGATCGACGCGGGCCCCGGGCATGGCGGCGCCTACACGCTCGTCGCGAGCGCCGGGCAGCTGCGCGCGACGGCCCAGGTGGTCGCCGTGGAGACGGCAGGGGGAGCCGGCGGTGGGCTCGCCAGCCCGCCTCCGACCGATACCGCGCCGCTGCCGGATCCGGGCCGCGCACCGGCGGGCGCGCCCCTTGCCGTGATCCTCGCCGTCGCGCTCGCCGGAGCGATCGGGGCGGGGTGGTCATTCCGCCGCGTGGGACGCCCCTCCCGGTAGGCAGCGCTCCGGCGGCCGGTCAACCGTGGCCGGCCGGCCGGGTGTGTGGCCGCCGGCCGGTTCGGCACGTGGCGGCCGCTCGGCTCCGGGGTATGGCGGCCGGGCCTGCAGCGCGTTGCGGCAGGCCCCTGCCCGGGCACGGATTCCGCCGCTGCCGGCACGCCGCGCCGGTCGCGAGGCGCCGGGCTTCAGGCGAG
Source organism: uncultured Chloroflexia bacterium (assembly GCA_963850035.1). Lineage (GTDB taxonomy): Bacteria > Chloroflexota > Limnocylindria > Limnocylindrales > CSP1-4 > CTSoil-043. The sequence continues at coordinate 240,026 of CAWKJP010000005.1, forward strand.
CGAGACGATCCGCAGCCCGAAGGCGCCGCTCGGCGCGGTCACGAGCACCCGGTCCCCGACCCGGCCGCCCATGAGCGCGCGTCCGACCGGCGAGGTGCTGCTGATCCGGCCGGCCGCCGGAGCAGCCTCGTGGCTGCCGACGATCGTGTACGTCTCCTCGCCGTTGTCGTCCTCGACCGTCACCGTCGTGCCCAGGCTGACGTGACTCGTGGACGCTCCAACGATCTCCACGGCGTCGCGGAGCAGCACGGTCAGCTCGTTGACCCGTCCTTCGAGGATCGACTGCTCCTTGCGCGCCGTCTCGTACTCCGCGTTCTCGCGGAGGTCGCCGAGCTCGCGGGCCGCGGTGATCCGGGCGACGACGACGGGCCGCTCGACGGTGGTGAGCTGCTCGAGCTCGGCACGAACGCTGACGATGCCGCTCGAGGAAAGGTAGACGGTGCTGCTCATGATCGGGCGATCTCCGGGGCGCGGGAGGACCAGGGCTGGGCTCGCCAGTCTGACAGGTGGTCCAAGAGCACGCCCGCGAGAACCCTGGAGCGTCCGCCCGGGCCGGCATGACGGTCGGCCGGGGCGCCCCGACCGACCGGCTACGCCTTCCGCTCCAGCAGCTCCTCGGCGGCGAAGAGGTTGATCCCGCTGTCGATCAGGTCCAGCAGCCCGCGCATCGTGCGCTCCTCCTCGACCTGCTCCTCGATGAACCATTGCAGGAACTGCAGGCTGCGGTGATCCCCTGCCGCCGTCGCCGCGCTGGCGAGCACGTCGAACTGGCCGGTCACGCGAAGCTCGCTCTCGAGGGCGGCCCGGACGGCCTCCCTCGCGGAGGCGTACCGGGTCGTGCCCGGTCCGATTGCCGGCAGGTCGAAGGGGATGCCGTTGTCGATGAGGAACGAGATGATCTTTGCGGCGTGCTGGGCTTCCTCGACGGACTGGGCACGGAACACTCCGGCCCATCTCGACAGGCTCTGCCCCTCGAAGTAGAGCGAGATCCCGAAGTACGCCTGGTGGGCATTGAGCTCGTGTCCGACCTGGGCGATGAGCAGGTCCCGGACCTCGTCGGTGATCATGGCTGTCCCTCTCCTTCCCGCGTCGTCGCATCGAGGATACCGTCGATCGGCCGCGGTCGCGGCTGTCGAGCCGCCACTGCCGCCCATCGTTCGCGGGCCACTCCCGCCTCGCGTCCCTTCGAGCCCCCGCGCGCGTCGCTAGAGTTCGCGAGATGCCAGCCACGTCGCGCCGGCGGGCGCTCGTCCTCATCTGCGCCGTCGCAGTCGCGGTCGCCACCAATTACACGATCCAGGGCCCTGTCCTCGGGCTGATCCGCGCCGAGTTCGGGCTGTCGTCAGCGGATGCGGGCGGCCTCGCCACGGCGTTCTTCGCCGGCTCCGCGGCCACGATGCTCGCCGGAGGCGCGATCGCGGACCGGATCGGGACGCGGCCCGCGGTGACCCTGGGGTTCCTGCTGGTGGCCGTCGGCAACCTCGGCACCGGTCTCCTCGCGCCAAGCTTCCCGGCCCTGCTGGCATGGCGCGTCCTCGGCGGCCTCGGCGGGGGCTTCGGGTTCGCGGCCGGGGCCGCCTATACGCGCTCGATCTTCGATGACCGTGGGCGCCACCTGGCCCAGGGGCTCTACGGTGCGGCGTTCCTCCTCGGGTCGGGGATCACGCTGGCCTACATCCCGGTCCTCGCCGGCCCGTCCGGCAACTGGCGGCTCGCCTTCACGCTGTCCGCGGCCGCCGTGACGGTGGTCTGGGTGGCCTGGACGCTGCTCGCCCCGGCGGAGGCCCGGACGCCGGCAGGCGGCGGTGCGCTGGACGCGCTGGTCGTCGCGCTGCGCGAGCGCAACACGTGGCTGCTGGCCCTCTGCCACATGTGCGGTTTCGGAATGGCGATCGTCGTCAGCACCTGGGTCACGCTCTACCTCGAGGAGGCGTTCGGCCTGTCGATCGGGGCGGCCGGGCTGCTCGGCTCACTGACGCTGGTGCTCGGCATCGTCTCCCGCGCCTCGGGCGGGGCCGTCCTCGAGGCGGGGCTGGCACCGATCCGCGCGGTCCGGATCGGCCTGGCGCTGGCCGTGACTGGCCTGTCGATGATCGCGCTTGCGCCGTCGCTGCCGATCGCCGTGGCCGGCCTCGCGATCACCGGCCTGGGCGTCGGTCTTCCGTACGCGGCCGTGTTCAACGGAGCCGCGGCGAGCGTCCCCGCAAGTGCCGCATCCGCCCAGGCGGTCGTGGGCTGGGGTGGGCTTCTCACCGCGATCTTCGGAACGCCGCTCGTCGGCACCCTGCTCGACGCGACCGGGAGCTTCACCGCGGGCTTCCTCGTCCTCGCCGCGATCGTCGTGACCGTCCTGCTCCTGAGCTCGCTGGTCCGCCCGTTCGACCTCGCGGCGGCCGACTCGGTGTGATCAGGCGGGCAGGGCGCCGCGGCGGACCGGATGATCGACGACCCGTCGGCCGCCCGGTCGTCGGTCCGCCTGGCGCTCGGGCCCGATCCATCGCTCGCCGACGCCCCGATCGGATGGTTGCGGGGCGTTCTCGCACGACGCGGCGCACCCGCCGCAGAACTCCTCGATCAGCGCCGCCGCGAGCTGATAGCGCCGTGCGCGCGCCAGCAGGCGTCGCGCCATGAAGGGATCGAGCGTGGCGGTGCCCCGAGCGGCCGCACGGGCCTCCTCGCGGTAGTCGCGGCCGATCGTTCGGGGTCCCGCGCGGCGGAGCTGATGAGCGTCGACAGGGCGACCTCACCGGACGTCCGTCCGGGATCGCGGTCGTCCCATCCCGCAGCGATCGTCGAACCGAGGACCTGGAGAGCGCAGCCAGCCATCGAAGCTTCTCCCGGGCCGGCGTGCACTCCGCGGGCCGCATCGACGGCCCGCCGTCCTGGCGCTCCAGGCGCACGTCGACGACGTCGGCATTCTTCGCGCTCGACGCGGCGTCGTCATGACGGCACGTAATCCGGGTGCGGCCCGAGGCGGGGCGGCGGCGACCTGACCGATCGCACGCCGGTGCCGCGCGTCACGGCGTCAGCTCCTCACGGCGTGAGCGCCTCACGGCGAGAGCGCCTCACGGGGTGAGGTCGATCACTCCCTTCATCCCGGCTTCGTAGTGGCCGGGCTCGTGGCACGCGAACGCGTAGGGGCCGACTCCACCGAACGTGTACGTCATGTAGTCGACGTGGAGCGGCTCGATCTTGTCGGCCTCGACGACGATCTGCCCGTCGGCCTGGTCCAGCGCGACGCGGTCGGCGGGGCCCACCTGGAACTCGTGCGTCAGCGAGGAGCCGACGTTGGGGAGCACGAACAGGATCGTCTCGCCCGGCGTGACCGCGACCTCGCTCGGCACGAACTCGAGGTGGTCGTCCATGCGGATCACGACCATTCGAGGATGCGCGACGGTCCCGATCCACGGCGTCGTCGGGACGACGTTGACGAAGCCGAACATGCCGTTCTCGAAGTGGCCCGGCGCATGGCAGGCGTAGGCGTACGGTCCCGTCCCGGAGAACGTGTAGGTGAGGGTCTTCGTGGAGCCGGGCGTGATCCCGGCCACTTCCGGGGTGCTCGGGACGTCGTCGAAGACGTCCTTCATCGGCCCGACCTTGAACTCGTGCTCCGCCTTCCCGGTGTTCGAGATCTTGAAGGTGATGGTCTCGCCCTGCGCGACCGTCACGACGGTCGGGTCGAAGAGCAGGAGGTCCGTGACCGCGATGTCGATGATGCGCGGCTTCGCCTTCGTGCCCGCCACGAAGCCGGGCTCACCCGGGTCGGGCGGGCCGGGCGGACGCGGGGACGGGCTGGCCGAGAGAGCCGGCGACGGAGACGGGGCCGCGCTGGCGCCCGGCGCCGGGGACGCGCTGGCGCCGGGGGCCGCGCTGGCGCCGGGAGCCGCGCTCGCGCCCGGGGCCGCGCTCGGGGAGGCGGCTGGCGGTGCCGATGCGGCGGAGGCAGAAGCGGAAGGGCCAGCGGAGGGAGGGGCCGAGCCGGAGACGCCGGCGACCTGGGCGCCCGCGGGCGGGAACGACCAGCTCGGGGCGCCCGCGCTCGTGCAGGCCGCGAGCGCGACGGCGAGCGCGGCCGCACCGAATCGAAGACGCAGCGGCAGGACGCGACCCCCCATCGTGGCTCTCCTCCGGGTGCCGTATCGGCGTGGACGGGTTGATCATCTCCCCATCGTCAAGGTTCGATTCGTCGTCGATGGGTCGATGCGTCGGCGTGACGCTCGCGGGATATCACCCGTCCGAGCGCGACCGATCGGCCTCCAATGCTGGCACGCGACGTGGGACCCGTGATGACGACGCGTAATGACAGGGTCGGGCGCCGGACACACAATCCGTCCACTGCTCGGAACCGTGATGGTCCCCCGCGACGAATCGAATCCTCCCTCGAACCTGCCCCGGTGTCGCAGAATCTCCCTCCGACGCCGGGGCAGGCGCCTGTCCGGCAGCCGAACGCCGGCGCGGCCAACCCGGCGGGCGAGCGCGGCGGGACGAACCTGGCGGGACGAACCCGGGGGAGCGCGGGCCGGCTGGCCGCGGACGCACGATTCGCGGGTCGGGGCCTACCTCACCGGAGTGGCAGATCCCCGCAGGAGCCCCAGGGCCTCGAGGGCGCTGCGGAGCGGGGCCGGACCCGTGAACAGCAGCGCATGCATCCCCAGATCGGCGGCAACCGCGATGTTCTGGGGGGTGTCGTCGACGAAGACCGCGTCGCCCGGGTCCAGCCCGTACCGCTCGAACAGGATCCGGTAGAGGCGCGGGTCCGGCTTGGAGACGCGCTCCTGCCCGGAGAGGACGATCCCGTCGAAGAGGCCAAGGAACGGGAACCGCTCGCGGGCGACCGGGAACGTCTCCGCCGACCAGTTGCTGAGCGCGTAGAGCGGAACGGCCCGGGCATGGAGCTCGCCGAGGATCGCGACCGTGCCCTCGATCCCCTCGCCGAGCGTCTCCGGCCAGCGCTCGTGGAAGGCCAGGATGCGTTCTCGCTCCGACGGGAAGGCCTCCGCGAGCTGGGCCACGGCCTCGGCAAACGGCCGGCCCGCGTCCTGGCGTGCATTCCACTCGGGCGTGCAGACGGTGGTCAGGAACGCCTCCATGGCCTCTTCGTCGCCGCCGAACAGCTTCCGGTAGAGGTGCCGCGGATCCCAGTCGATCAGGACGCCGCCGAGGTCGAAGACGACCACGGAGCGCCGCCGGGCATCGCCGCCCTTCCCCGTCCCTCGATCCATGCCCCCATTGTGGCGGGATCGGGACCCAACGGTGTCGGGGCTGCCGTGCGTGTCGTGGAAGGGCGGCATCGTTGCCTGGCCGGGGTCGCAGCGCGGATCGCGCCGGGATGCAGATGCCGGGCGAGATCGCCCCCGAGGTTCTACCCTGAGGGCGATGTCCGGCCTCCGCCGTCCTTCGCATCGCCGCCCGGCGCAGCACCGTTCTTCGCAGCGCCGCTCGGCGCCGCGCCGCATGGCCGCCGTGCTGGTCGCCTGCCTCTGGCTGGGCGCGTCCACCCTCGCGGGAGGGGTCGCGCTCGGGGCCACCCCGGAGGCTGGCCCGTCTGTGGGATCCGCCGGCGTTGCGTGGGCGCACCTGCCGCCGGACGAGGTCCTGCGCGCGCCCCTCCGGCAGCTGGCGTCCGGCGGGCTCTCGACGGCCGATCGCCGGCAGCTTCTCGCGGACCTCGTGACCGACGGCGGGCCGGCAGATCCGTCGATCGCCGTCACGATCGACCTGGACGGCCCGCTCACGGCCCCGACGCTCGATGCCCTGGCGGGTGCCGGCGCCAGGGTCGTGAATTGCGGCGCGCGAACCGTCGAGGCGTACGTCGCGACCGACCGCCTTGCAGCACTCGCGGCGGTCGACGGGGTCCGCTCGATCCGCCCGATCCGGCGGCGCCCCGCGACCGGTGCCGTCAGCCCCGTCGCGACGCTCCATGGATCGGCCGCCTGGCAGGCCGCGGGCCTGACCGGGACGGGTGTGAAAGTCGGGATCATCGATGGCGGCTTCGCGGGAATCTCGGCGCTTCTCGGGACCGACATACCGGCGACGATCCACGCGCATTGCTACACCGCCGTCGGGACCTTCACGTCGAGCCTTGCCGATTGCGCCAACGGCGAGACGCACGGGACGGCCGTCGCCGAGGCGGTCTACAACATGGCCCCAGGGATCGACCTGTACGTGGCGGACCCGATCTCCTCGCTCGACGAGCAGAAGGCCGTCACGTGGATGACGGCCAACGGCGTCCGGATCATCAATGCGTTGTTCTTCTCCGGCCTGATCTTCGAGGGGCCGGGGGACGGGACGTCGCCCTACGGCGACTCCCTGTACGCGCTGGTCGACCAGGCGGTCACAGCGGGCGCGTTCTGGGTGAACGCGGCCGGCAACGCCGGCGATTCCGGGTGGACGGGACCCTGGAATGACCCCGACAACGATGGGCTGCTCGACTTCACCCCCGGGGTCAACGCGGATAGCATGACCCTGGCGGCCGGCGCGGACGTCACCGTGGCGATCCGGTGGGCCGACCCGTGGGGCGCGTCGTCGAACAACTACGACCTCGAGCTCTACTCGGGGTCGATCCTGGTCGCCTCGTCCACGGACGTCCAGGCCGGTGCCGGCGATCCGTTCGAGGTCGTCGACTACCGGGCAACGCGCGCGGGTACCTACAGCATCAGGATCCGGCTCGTGTCGGGTGCGGCGACGTCCCGCATGCAGCTCCTCGTGGGCACGAGCGAGGATGTCAGGCTCACGCAACAGGTCGCCGAGGGCACCCTGCCGACGCCGGCCGACAGCGCAAACCCCGGCATGCTCGCCGTGGGCGCGGTGAAGCTCGACCAGCCGACCGTCATCGAGCCCTACAGCTCGCGCGGCCCGACGCTCGACGGGCGGACGAAGCCCGACCTCGTCGCCGCCGACTGCGCCCCGACGGTCACGGACAACCCGTTCTGCGGCACGAGCGAGGCGGCGCCGTTCGTGACCGGCGCGGCGGCCCAGGTCCTGCAGGCCCGCCCGGCGCTGACCCCGGCCCAGCTGGCCGACTGGCTCCGTTCCCACGCGTTCCCGCTGGGGAGCCCCGTCCCGAACTCCACGTTCGGGGCGGGACGGCTCGACCTCGGGCCGCTGCCGTTCCCGCCCGTCGCGTCGCTCGCGTTCGCGGTGCCGCCCACCGGCGCCGTCGCCGGCGCACCGCTGACCGGTCAGCCGGCCGTGATGCTCGAGGACGCCACCGGGCTCGTCGTCGGGTCGGGTCCGGGCAGCGCCGCCGGCGTGTCCATCTCGCTCGCGACGAACCCAAACGGTGCCACGCTCACCTGCCCCGGCGGCCTGACTCGCGACGCCGTCGCCGGCGTGGCGTCCTTCGACGGGTGCGCGATCGATCGCCCCGGGACCGGCTACGTGATCCGGGCGGATTCGGCCGGGCTGCCGCCGGCCTCGTCGGCACCCTTCGAGATCCTCGATCCCGGCTCCGCGCTCCCGCTGACGCTGGCCGCGCGGCAGGGCCTGATCACGGTGGGCGGGACCGCTGCGCTCAGCGCCAGCTTCACGCCGGCTCCGGCCACGTCCGGCCAGCGGCTCGCGGTGGAGCAGTCCGTGGACGGAATCCACTGGACCTCGACGGGGAGCCTGGCCACGGACGCGACCGGTGGGCTGCTCGTGAGCGAGGCGCCGACGGTGACGAGCTGGTTCCGCGTCCGCTTCGAAGGCGGCGCGGGCGTCCCGGCCGCGACGAGCTACCCCGTGCGGGTGGTGGTCCGCCAGACGGTCGCGCTCGGCACGTCGCTCCACCCGCCGCGGACGATCGCGCGCGGGACGACCGTCACCTTCACCTCGATCGTCCGGCCGGCCGGTGCCGGGCTTCCGCGCCCGACGGTGAGCTACGTCGTCTACCGCCGCGTCGGGGCCGCCTGGGTCCTCTATCGCCGAATCACCGTGGTCGGCGATGCGACGGGGAAGGCCCGGCTGGCCTGGCGGTTCAGCCTCCCCGGGTCGTGGTACGTGCGCTCGACGGCCCTTGCCACGACATCGAACGCCCAGAGCACCTGGAGCCTGGTCGCCCGCTACGACGTGCGATAGGCCGGGACCGCGCACAGGGCAACCCCGGCGCTATCCTCGACGCCATGACCGATCGACGTCGCGCCCGGTGGATGCGCAACGCGGAGGCCGCTCCCCTGCTGGACAGCTTCTTCGTCGCCGCGGTCGTCTCGTTCCTCGGGATCCGCGCCTTCCTCGCTGCAACCGGCTACCCGCGCCTGGGCGGGAACGGGATCCACATCGCGCACATGCTCTGGGGCGGCCTCCTGATGCTCGTCGCGCTGATTCTCCTGCTGGCCTACCTCGACCGGTCGGTCCAGCACGTCGCGGCGATCGTCGCGGGCCTGGGCTTCGGGACGTTCGTGGACGAGATCGGCAAGTTCCTGACGGCCGACAACAACTACTTCTTCCGGCCCGCCGTGGCCATCATCTACGTGACCTTCGTGGCGTTGTTCCTCGTCGGGCGCGCGCTGATCGGCCGCCGCGAGCTTCGCCCGAACGAGGCGATCGCGAACGCGCTGGCGCTGCTGGCAGGCACGCTCGACCGGCCGATCGAACCCGACGACCGGGCGCGCCTTCGCCGGTTCCTCCGCCGGGCCGACCAGGAGTCGGAGCTGACCGTGCTCGTGCGGCAGTATGTCGCCGGGCTACCGCGGACCAGGGAGCGCGAGTCGCCGCTGGAACGGTTGCGCGGCCTGCTCGACGGCGCCTACCGATCCCTCATGGCGCACAACTGGGCCGAGACGGCGCTCATCGTCGGCGTGATCGCCTATACCATGTTTGCCGTCGCCGGCGTGCTCCTCGTCGCGACGGCGGCACCGGCGCCGGGCACCGCGGAGAGCTCTGCCGTCGCGAGCGTGGCCCAGCTGGTCTCGACGATCGCCGGCGCCGTCCTTGTCGGGCGGGGGATCCTGCTCCTCCGCGCGTCGCATGCGGACGCGTACCGGTGGTTCATGCGGGGGCTCCTGGTGTGGATCCTCGTCACCCAGGTGTTTGTCTTCTACAGCTCCCAGCTTGCCGGCCTCAGCGGGCTCGCCGTCGACCTCGTGGCCTACGGGAGCCTGCGGTTTGCGCTCGCCCGCGAGCTCGCGGACGCGGCCGAACGGTCCGACTGATCCTCGGGGCTGCGCCGCAGGGCGTCCCGCGGCGGGCGATCAGCGGGCAGGCAGTCCCGGGCGGGCGGGGCGACCCATCACGAGCACGGCGGCGCCGATGAGGATCACGGCGTCGATCACCAGGCCGAGCGAGGCGTCCGGGAGCCCGGCGGCGCAGATCACGGCCGAGACCGCGGCCGCGACGAGGGCCCCGCGGAGCGCCCATGCCGTGTTCCGCCAGAGGCCCCACGCGGCGACGAGGAACACGGCCACGCCGATGAGCCACGCGATCCCGACGACGCGAGCTCCCCCGTCGCCGATCTCCACCGCCCCGTTGAACGCGGTGGTCCGGTAGGCGAGCTGCTGGAGGGTCGCCAGCTGCCAGGCGGCCACGAACCCCAGCAGGTGGATCAGGCCGTGCAACGCGAAGAGGACGGCCGCCGCGCGGCGCAGCATCACGTTCATCGAATGCGCCTCACTCTCTCCGGCGCGACGCCGGCAACGTGCCCGGCTGCGTCGCCCGCGTCACGCTCCGGCGGTCGCCGCGCCTGCCTTGAGCGCCGCCGCGATCCCGCGGGTCCACTCGCGGACGTCGGCCCACGGTCGGAAGTCGCCTTCGGGTGCACGGACCGCCTTGAGGAGCACCTTCTCGCCGAGGCCGAGCACGGCCTTGTCCACCTTGCCGGCGAAGACGCGGTGCTCGCGGGCGTGCGTCGCCTCGATGATCTCGGCGATGTCCGAGGGGTCCTCCTCGGGCTTCGGCGGCTCACCGACCGGGCCGCTGGAGAACAGCCAGACCGGCAGCGACACGAGGGCCGCGGAATTGCGCTCGACGAGGCTCTTCGCCGCGTCCATCCAGTGTCCCACGTAGATGCCGCTCCCCAGGACCGCCCCCGCATAGCCGTCGAGTGACGTCACGGCGTCGGGCGGCAGGACGACAGCCTCGAGGCCCTCCTCCGTGAGCGTCTCGCCGATCGCCCGGGCGATGTCGGCGGTCGCGCCGTGCCTGGAGGCGGCGCTGACAAGGACCTTCATGGTTCGTCCCTCGCTGGTTCCGTCCGGACCGCGCGAAACGAGCGCCCCGGGATCGCGTACACGGGTGCACGTGCACCTGTACCCCTGCACCGTACGGGCCGCGGTTCCGCGCGGCGGAGGGCCGAACGTCCCGAAGAGGCGGTCGGTCGGGAGGGCCGGACGGCGGTCCCTCCCGACTCCGGGCGGCGCGCTCAGGCGGCCGCGACGGGCTTCACCGCGGGATCCGGTACCACGACCCCGGCGCTGCGGGGGCTCAGGATCTGGTACAGGATGATCGCCGTGAGCGTGGCGGTGCCGATCCCGCCCATCTCGAAGTCGCCGATCTTCACCGTGAAGTTGCCCGCGCCCATGGTGAGCGCCGCGGCCACCGTGATCAGGTTGCGGCTGTTGCTGAAGTCGACCCTGTTCTCGCCCCAGATCCGCGCGCCGGTCGCCGCGATCAGGCCGAACAGCACGATCGCCAGGCCGCCCAGGACCGCCCACGGGATCGTCCCGATCAGGGCGCCGAACTTCGGCGAGAAGCCGAGCGCGATCGCCACGATCGCCGCGATCACGAAGATGAGGGTCGAGTAGATCTTCGTGACGGCCATCACGCCGATGTTCTCGGCGTAGGTCGTGACGCCGGTCCCGCCGCCGAAGCCCGCGACCATCGTCGCGATGCCGTCACCCAGGAAAGCCCGCCCCAGGTACGGGTCGAGGTTCCGGCCGGTCATGGCGCCGACCGCCTTGACGTGACCGAGGTTCTCCGCGACCAGGACGAGGGCGACCGGCGCGATCAGGGTGATCGCGTTGATCGAGAATGACGGCGCGGTGAAGTTCGGCATCCCGATCCAGGCGGCGTCGCCCAGCTTGGCGAAGTCGATCGCGGGGCCCATGCCGAGGCCGTTCGCGAGCACGAGGTACAGCACGTAGCCGATCACGCCGCCGAGGAGGATCGGCAGCCGGCGCAGGATTCCCGGCGCGTAGACCGCCACGGCGGCCACGCTGAGGATGGTGAGGAGGCCGACGATCTGGTTGAACGACGTGGTCGCGGCATCCTTGCCGGCGAGATCGCTCACCGCGACCGGGGCGAGGTTGAGGCCGATGACCGCGACGACCGCGCCCGTCACGACGGGCGGCATGAGCCTCTCGATCCAGCGATACCCGACGGCCATCACCACGAGGCCGACGAGGGCGTAGAGCGCCCCGGCCGCGATGATGCCGCCGAGCGCGACGCCGATGTTCGGCGTCCCGCCGGCGAACCCGCTCGCGGCGTTGACGACGGCGATGAAGGCGAAGCTGGAGCCGAGGTAGCTCGGGACGCGCCCACCGACGACCACGAAGAAGATGAGCGTCCCGATGCCCGAGAACAGGATCGCCGTGTTCGGGTCGAATCCCATGAGGATCGGGCCGAGGACCGTCGCGCCGAACATCGCGAAGATGTGCTGGAGTCCCACCGCCATCGTCTGCCCCCACGGCAGCCGCTCGTCCGGGGCGATGATCCCCTCGCGCTTCAGGGTCCAGTGGAAGGGGCGGCTGCGTGCGCCGGCATCCATGCGCTTCCTCCAGGGCAGGGCAACCCAGGGCTCCGCTCAGCGGGCCGATCGGGTCTGTGGGGTTGGGACGCGCCGATGTCCAGAGTCGCATGTCGCGGGCCGTTCTGCGCGGCGATCCTGCAGCCGCGGACGGGCGCCCTATGCTTCCGCCCATGGTCCTGCTCGAGATCCAGAATGCCGGCGATCTGGTGACGCCGATCGTCATCGCCGCCCTCGACGGGTGGGTGGACGCCGGCGGGGCAGCCACGGCCGCAGCCGGCCAGGTCGCCGCCGGCGGCACGCGCGTGGCGACCTTCGACGACGACCGGCTCTATGACTACCGCGCACGCCGACCCACGCTGGACATCGTGGACGGGCGTCCCGCGACGCTCGAATGGCCCGAGCTGACGCTCCGCCGGACGAGGATCGGGGAGCAGGACGTCCTGGTCCTCACGGGGCCCGAGCCGGACTTCCGCTGGCGCGAGCTTTCCGCGTCGGCGGTCGAGCTCGCCAAGCGCCTGGGCGTGACGGAGTGGATCAGCCTCGGCGCAATCCCGGCGGCCGTGCCCCACACCCGCGACGTTCCCATCCTGGGAACGGAATCCGCGCCGGGCCTCCTGCGCGCGAACGTCACTCCCGGCCCCGACGGAATCCTGCGCGTCCCGGCGGCGGCGATCTCCGTCCTCGACGTCGCGATCGCGCGGGCCGGGATCCCGGCCGTCGGCTACTTTGCGCAGGTCCCGCACTACGTCACCGGCGCGTACGTGCCCGCCGCGCTGGAGCTGCTCCGCGTGCTCAGCCGGCACCTGGGCCGCGAGGTGGCACCCGGCGCGCTCCGGGACGAGGCACGCCTGGTGCTGGAGCGCCTGGACGTGGCGACGGCCGCCGACGAGGGAACCCGCGCCTACGTGGAGCGGCTGGAGGCGACGGTCGACGAGGCGCGCCGCCCATCCGGCGACGACCTCATCTCCGAGATCGAGCAGTTCCTGCGCGAGAGCGGCCCGGACGGCGGGCGAGATGGGGGCGGCCGGAGCGCTTGAGCCCCCTCCGGGGGCGCTTCAGCTCCCCGCCGCGCCCCGGATCAGGGGGAGGGCCGCGGCGATGGGAATCGCGAACCCGACGCCCTGTGAGTTGCTGGCGCTGGCCGTGACGATCCCGATGACCTTCCCGGCCCCGTCGAGCAGCGGTCCGCCGCTGTTGCCGGGGTTGATCGCGGCGTCCGTCTGGATGAGCCCGGTCAGGTGGGTCGTGCGCCGGGAGAGGCCGTCGCCCACGTCGATCGTGCGGCCGAGGCCCGAGACGATTCCCTGCGTGATCGTGTCGGAGAACGTGCCGAGCGGGCTGCCGATCGCGATCGCGACCTCCCCCACCATCAGCGCGGACGAGTCTCCGAGCGCGAGCGGGGTCAGTCCCGTGGACGCGACCCGCACGAGGGCCAGGTCCAGCTTGGCATCGCTCGCGACGACCGTCCCGGCGACCTGGCGGCCGTTCTCGAACGTGACGGTGATCGTCGACGCGCCGTTGGTCACGTGGTTGTTCGTGAGGATGAGCCCGTCTGCAGAGACGACGAAGCCGGATCCGCTCCCCGTCGAGCCGGCGCTGCCGGTGAAGGGATCGAAGGCGCCCGCCTGCTCTGTCGCGATCGTGACCACCGACGCGGCCGCGTCGGTCGCGACGCGGGTCGCCACGTCGACGCCGCCGGCCGCGGTGAGCGACCCCTGGGCGGCCGACGCCGTGGCCGCGGCCGTTGTCGGTGCAGCGGTCACGGCGGGCGTGGCGGAAGGGCCCGGTGTCGCGATCTCGAGGGCGGCGAACGTCATGCCCGACGAGAGCAGCGCGGACAGCGCGGCCGCGACGACGACCAGCCGTGCGCCACCGGAACGTGCCGGCCGGCGCGGCTCGCTGGGCGGCAGCAACGGCGCCTCGACGACGAGCGGCGGCCAGGCCCCGCGACCGCCCGGCTCAGGTGCAACCGGAGGATCGGCGAACGGCGCCGGGCGCCAGCGCGCGTCCGGCTCGACGCCCGGCCACGGCTCGGGGCTGAGCGGCGGTGCCGGATCCGGCTCAGGCGCGCTGAAGGTCGGCTGGTCCATGCGGGGCTCCTGTCCAGGCGAAGCGGGGGCGGTCCGCCGCGTGCCACGCATGTTGTATACCGCGCGGCTGAAGAGCGCCTGAACGGCTCCTCGCCGGCGACCGCCCATGGTCACCGCGGAGCCCGAAGGTCAGCTGCCACAATTCGCCGCGCGGCGGCGCATGCCGTGCCGGGCGACGCCCGCCCGAGCGTTGCCCGTACCCGAGGAGCGCCAGGGCCGTCAGGCGCGCATCCGCCTGTGTCCCTACCCGCCCCGGCGCGCGCGACGGCCCGCGACCGCTCCGAGGAGCAGGAAGACCATGAGCAGGCCGACGGTCAGTCCCGCCACGATGCCGTCGCGAAGCGGCCCGCGCGCCCACGCCGCGTCGCGCGCGAGCGACGGCGCCGGGTCGGATCCACGCGACCCAGGGGTGGTCGGCGGAAGCGGAGGCGTGTCCCATCCCGCCCGCGGGGCTCGAGCCGAGATGGCGCTCCCCTGGCCGGCGGCGGCCTCGCCGCCCTGCGTCGTCGGGAGCGGACCCACCGACGGCGCGGGCGCGTCGCCAGGCGAGACCGGCGTTGCCGCGTTGAGGGGCGGGACCGGCACCCCTGCGCGATCGTCCCCCGCCGGCGGGACGGCCGGTGGCGTCGGGGCCACGACCCCTCCGGCCTCGGCCGGCGTCGATGCCCCGTCGCCCGTCCCCGGGACGGCTCCGGGCCCCGCGATCCCCAGCAGCTCCGGCACCGTCACGAACGAGAACCCGCGCGCGCGGTAGCCCGCGATCAGTGCGGGCAGGATCCGCGGGGTGACCGACGGGCCGGCATGCAGGAGGACGATGGACCCGGGCCGCCCGGCGCTCGCGTTCGCGAGGACGCTGGCGTCCGTGGCGCTGAGGCTCGCGTCGCCGCCCGTCGTGTCCCACAGCACGATGGTGGGGAAGCCGGCGGCGGCTGCTGCGGCGTCGGACGCCGCATCGTGGTAGCCGTACGGTGGCCGGAAGACCGGGATCATCGGCCGGCCCGTCGCCTCGAGCACGAGCCGGGCGTTGCGAAGGAGGTCGGCCTGCACCTGTCCCGGCGGCCGGTTGCGCACGTCCTCGTGGAGCACGGTGTGGTTCCCGATCGGGAAGCCCGCCTCGGCGATCGACCGCCAGAGCTTCGGGTCCCAGCGCAGGTAGGCCCCGTTGACGAAGAACGTCGCCGTGACGCCGGCCCGCGTCAGCTCGCCGAAGATCTGGCGCACGTTCGCGGGGGCATAGCCGTCGTCGAAGGTCAGGGCAACGACCTTGGCGGTCCGCGGTCCGTGGAAGACGACCAGCGGCGGCTGCACGACCGCGGTCCCCGGCGTCGCGGGCGCTGGACCAACCGGATGGCCGGAGCCGAACACGACGGGCACCGGGACGAGGTCCAGGTTGTGCGGATCGGCCGCCCACGTGGTTCCGGGCAGCGCGGCAAGCGCGACGAGGAGCGGCGCCGCGAGCGCCGCGCGACGCAGCCGACTGATCGCGCGGGACCGCGCGGGGGAACCGGGAGCCATCCGCCAACGATAGCGGCCCCGGTCCCATTCGCCCATGGCCGAGGGGTACCGAAATGGATGCCGCATCGGTCGTCCCGCAGGCAACGCACACGGGGACGCGACGAGCAGGACCGCGAGTCAGGCGGCCGGCGTGGTGCCCGGGGCGGGACCCGGTCGGTGGGCCTCGCCCGCCGTGACCTGCCGCATGTCGAACGCGGCAAGCTCGGGGAACGAGCGGATGATCGCGACGAGGCCAACCAGGCACAGGAACCCGCCGCTGACGACGGAAAGCTGGGCGCCCGCGAGGGACGCGACCGCGCTGGCTTCCACGTCCCCGAGGCGCGGGCCCCCGGTCACGACCAGGATGTGGATCGAGGTCACCCGTCCCCGCAGCTCGTCGGGCGTGAGCAGCTGCACGATCGCGCTCCGCAGGACCGCGGTGATCACATCGGCCGCGCCTGCGGCGGCCAGCAGGACGAGCGCGAGCGGGAAGCTGAACGTGCACAGGCCGAACGCGGTGATCGCCAGGCCCCATCCGGCGGACGCCCAGAGGACCGCGCGCCCGGTCCGCCGGACGCGCCCGACCCACCCCGTCAGCAGCGCCCCGATCAGCGCCCCCGCGGCAGGCGCCGCCGCCAGCAGGCCGAGCCCGGCGGGCCCGACGTGGAAGACGTCGAGCGCGAGCACCGGGAAGAGCGCCGTCGGCATCCCGAAGACCATGGCGTTGAGGTCCACGACGAAGGTGCCGAGGATGGCGCGGCGGCGGCGCGCAAACCGCAGCCCCTCCGCGATCGCGGCGAGGCTGGGCCGGACCGCACCATGCGCCGGCGGGATCGGGGCGATGACGAGGAGCGCGGCGATGGCCGCACCGAACGTGACCACGTCGAAGGCGTAGCCGGCCGCGATTCCCAGGGTCGCGATGACCAGCCCGCCGATCGCGGGACCGACGACGCCGGCCGCCTGGAAGTTGAGCTGGCCGAGCGCGAGCGCCGCCGGCAGCCGCTCGCGCGCAACGAGCCTCGGGATCGCCGAGGAGCGCGCCGGCTGGTCGATCGCGCCGAAGCCGGCGGCGACGAACGCCACCGCGTAGATCGCCAGGACCGGGGGAGACGGCAGGAGCGCGAGTCCCGCGAGCATCGCACTGGCGACGGCGAGGCCGGCCTGCGTGGCGAGGAGCAGCCGGCGGCGGTCGACCGCGTCCGCGATGACGCCGCCGCCGAGCGAGAACGCCATGATCGGCACGACCTGGACCAGGGCCAGCGCTCCGATCGCCAGCGGCGTCCCGGTCAGCACGTAGAGCTGGTACGGCAGGACGATCGCGGTGACCTGGCGGCCCAGGCCGCTGATGGCCTGGCCGATCCACAGCATCCGGAAGTCGCGGTCGCGCCGGAGCGGCTCGACGTCGACGATCAGGCGACGCAGCGTGTCGCGACGACGGGTTGGCTCGGGGGACTGCTGCATCGCCGCATGATCCTACCCGGGACGGCACGAAGCCCGGCCGCCGGGCCGGGCTTCGTCGCGCTGTTCAGGTCCGGCCGCGGGGCCGGGTGCCCGGGACCGGTCGGACCGGCCACCGGATGGGCGTGGGCTACTTGTCGTTCTCCGCCGCGTTGACCAGGACCGCCTGTGCCGCCGCGAGCCGCGCCACGGGGACGCGGAACGGCGAGCACGAGACGTAGTTGAGGCCGATGGTCTCGCACTTGTGGATCGACGCGGGATCTCCACCGTGCTCGCCGCAGATGCCGACCTTGAGGTCGGGCCGGGTCGAGCGACCCTTCTCGACGGCCATGCGCATCTCGTCGGCGATCACCACGTCCAGCGTCTGGAACGGGTTCTCGGGGAGGATCTTGTCCTCGACGTACTTGAGGAGGAAGCCGCCCTCCGCGTCGTCGCGGCTGTAGCCGAACGTCATCTGGGTGAGGTCGTTCGTGCCGAAGCTGAAGAACTCCGCGTGCTTGGCGATCTCGTCCGCGACCCAGCAGGCTCGCGGGATCTCGATCATCGTGCCGAACTTGAAGTTGATCGCCTCGCCGGCGGCGGCGACCACGGCGTGCGCCTCCGCGTCGAGCAGCGCGCGCGTCGCGATCAGCTCGTTCACGTGGCCGACGAGCGGGATCATGATCTCCGGGCGCGGATCCTTGCCGGCCCGCTTCACCGCCACGGCGGCGTTGAGGATGGCGCGGGTCTGGATCTTCACGAAGTCCGGGATCATCAGCCCGAGGCGGCAGCCACGAAGGCCCAGCATCGGGTTCTGCTCGTGCATCGACTTGATGGTGGCGAGCAGCTCCTTGTCCTCGTCCGTCGCCGCGTCGCCGGCCTTCGTCACCTTGACGAGCTGCTCCTCGAGGTTCGGAAGGAACTCATGGAGCGGTGGGTCGATGAGGCGGATGACGACCGGGAGGCCGCTCATCGCGGCGAGGATCCCCTCGAAGTCGCCCTGCTGGAGCACCTCGAGCTTCCCCATCGCCCCGTCGAACTCGGCCACGACGGCCTGCTCGTCCGCATCGAGGGCCTCGCCCGCGGCGATCTTGGCCTTCGCCCGGGTCGCCGCGTTCGCGACCAGGATGGCGCCCCGGACGATCTCCAGGCGCTCGCCCTCGCGGAACATGTGCTCGGTCCGGCAGAGGCCGATCCCCTGCGCGCCGTACGAGCGGGCCTGTGCGGCCTCCTCGGGCTTGTCGGCGTTCGTCCAGATCTGGAGGCGACGGATCTCGTCGGCCCAGCCGAGGACACGCTGCAGCTCGGGCTGGTCCTCGAACCGCGCGGAGACGGTCGGCAGCGCGCCGACGAAGACCTCGCCAGTGGAGCCGTCCACGCTGACCCAGTCGCCCTCGGCGAAGCTGAGCCCGCTGTCCGTGCTGTGGGCCGTCTTCGTCGCGTAGTCGACGACCAGCTCGGCGCACCCGGCGACACAGGGCTTGCCGATCTGGCGGGCGACCACGGCCGCGTGCGACGTGGCGCCGCCGCGCGCGGTCAGGATCCCCTGCGCCACGGCCATCCCGTGGAAGTCGTCGGGGGACGTCTCGACACGGACCAGGACCACCTTCTCGCCGCGCGCGACCCACTCCACCGCGACGTCCGCGTTGAAGACGGCGCGCCCGACTGCGGCGCCCGGCGACGCGTTCAGCCCCTTGGCGATCCGCTTTGCGACCTTGCGGGCGATCGGGTCGAACTGGTCGCGCAGGAGCTGGTCCACCTGGGCCGGCTCGATGCGGGCCACGGCCTCGGCCTTGGTGATGACGCCGTCGTCGACCATGTCGCAGGCGATCTTCACGGCGGCTGCAGCCGTCCGCTTCGCGTCGCGGGTCTGGAGCATGTACAGGCGGCCGCGCTCGATGGTGAACTCGAGGTCCTGCACGTTCCGGTAGTGGAGCTCCAGCTGGTTCGCGATCCGCTGGAACTCCGCGTACGCCTCGGGCATCTCCTCGGCGAGGTGGCTGATCTTCTGCGGGGTCCGGATCCCGGCCACCACGTCCTCGCCCTGGGCGTTGACGAGGTACTCGCCGTAGAGCTCCTTCTCGCCGGTGTTCGGGTCGCGCGTGAACGCGACGCCGGTCCCCGAGTCGTCACCCATGTTGCCGAAGACCATGGTGACCACGTTGACCGCGGTGCCGAGGTCGTGGGCGATCTTCTGGCTGTTCCGGTAGTCGTTCGCGCGCTTGCCGAACCAGGAGGCGAAGACGGCCTTGATGGCGAGGTCCAGCTGCTCGTCCGGGTCGCTCGGGAAGTCCCGGCCGGTCGCGTCACGGACGATCGTCTTGAACTCGGTCACGAGCTCGCCCAGGTCAGAGGCCGTCAGGTCCGTGTCCGCGGCCGCGCCACGGGCGGTCTTCTTGGCCTGGATGGCGTGCTCGAACAGCTCGCCGTCGACGTCCAGGACGATCCGGCCGAACATCTGGATGAAGCGCCGGTACGCGTCCCAGCCGAAGCGCTCGTTGCCCGTCAGCGCGACGAGGCCGGTGAGCGTCCCCTCGTTGAGACCCAGGTTGAGGACCGTGTCCATCATGCCCGGCATCGAGAACTTCGCGCCCGAGCGGACGGAGACGAGGAGCGGGTTCTTCGGATCACCGAAGCCCTTGCCCGTCTGCTTCTCCACGTCGCGGACCGCGGCCAGGACGTCGTCCCAGAGCCCGTCCGGGAGCTGCTTCCCGGCGGCGAAGTAGTCGTTGCAGGCTTCCGTCGTGATGGTGAATCCCGGCGGGGTCGGCAGGCCGGCGTTCGTCATCTCGGCGAGCCCGGCGCCCTTCCCGCCAAGGAGATCCTTCATCCCGCCGTTGCCCTCGGCCCGGCCGTCGCCCCAGGCGTAGATGTAGCGCTTGGCGGCGCGATGGGCGCGCGTGGCAGACTCCGGCATTGAGCGATACCTCCGGTGACGAACGCGACGCGGCCCGCGATATGGCAGGCCGCGGTGTTGACCGAGTCAAGGGTGACCGTGGCGATTGTACCGCCGGCGGCCGGCGATCCCGACCCGCGTCCGGCCCGTACGCGCGGGTCCAATGGCCCGCTCCCTGACCGCAGGTCGCCGGCGAGCCCCGGCGCAGCCACCGCGGGCCCGGCGCAGCCACCGCGGGCCCGGCGCAGCGGGCCCGGCTCCGGCTACACTCGCGTCCGGCCACCGCGAAACCCCAGCCAGGAGGCCCGCCAGGAATGACCGATCTCCCCGAGGACACGCGCGTCATCTCAGAGGAGGCGCCCCAGTACAACGCGACGCTGGTTCGGCGCGAGGACCATTCCGCGGAGCTGGCCAGCTTCTGGGTGCGCCTCGATGGCGACCCGGTCCCGTTCGAGGCCGGCCAGTACATGACCGCCGGGGTCTTCGCCGACGGGAAGCTCTGGCAGCGCCCGTACTCGGTCGCCTCGGCGCCCGCCGTCGCCGGGACCGAAGGCTACGAGCTGTACGTGCGGCTCGTGCCGGTGATCCGCTTCACGACGCTCCTCTGGCGGCTGCGCGAAGGGGCTCGGCTGCGCCTGATCGGGCCGAAGGGCCGCTTCATGCTGGAGCCCGACGACAACCGGATCCACCTGTACGTCTCGACCGGGACCGGGATCGCGCCGTTCCTGGGCATGATCCGCCAGACCCAGCTGATCGGAAACCCGCGCCGGACAGTCGTCCTGCACGGCGTCTCGTTCGCCGAGGAGCTGGGGTATCGAGACGTGCTGGAGGCGATGGAGCGCGACGAGACATATCCGCTGCGCTATGTCCCCACGGTCTCCCGGCCCCACGACCCGCGGAACGCGGGATGGGCGGGCCGGACCGGGCGGGTGGAAGCGGTCGTCGGCGAGGTCTGCCACGACCTGCACCTCCACGCCGACCGGACG
>CAWKJP010000006.1:0-102595 GCA_963850035.1 uncultured Chloroflexia bacterium
ACGCCATCGTCGAGACGATCAGCTTGGGAACACCGACCGGAAGCGCCTGCATCGCCGCGGAGACGAGCGACGAGCCACCGGAGCCGCCGACGCCCAGGATCCCGTCGAGGCGGCCGTCGGCGTGGAGCCGGCGGACGATCTCGGTCGCGCCCCGGGTCATGGCAGCCATCGCCGGCCCGCGATCCCGCGCCGCGGCAAGCGCCGCGCGGTTTTCGCCGACCGCGGTGGCGACCTCGGTGGGGCCGATGTCGCCCGGTGACGGATCGCTCATGACCCCGGCATCGACGAGGATGACCTCGCAGCCGGCCTCGAGCACGCGATCGCGAAGGAAGGCGTATTCCGGCCCCTTCGTGTCAAGCGTGCCGAGCAACACAACGGTGGCCATGCGACACCTCCTGCGCCTGAGCGATGCGGGGTAGAGCGGCGTCGAGCTTCAGGCCGACCGCGACGGGCGCCGCTGGGGAACACCATAGATTGTCGATAATCGATTGTTGAGGATAGCACCCCCCGGGACCCCGTCAAGGGCCATCGCGCATGCCGCGGCCGGCACCGGCAGGCGCTCCGGGGCATCGCCGGGGGGTCCCGCCGCGCTAGACTTCGAGACACGCGCGCCCACATGGCCGGCACGACACGATGGAGTCTCGAGGGAGCCGCAGTGCCCGACGACGGAGTCTCCGACGACCGAGCCATCTCGCGCACCGTCCTGGCAGACCAGGTCAGGGACCGGCTCCTGGAGGCGATCCTCGCCGGGGTCTACCCGCCCAACTCCCGCATCGTGGAGACGCGGGTGGCGCGCGAGCTCGGGACCAGCCAGGCGCCCGTGCGCGAGGCGCTGCGCGGCCTCGAGGCGCTCGGCCTCGTCGAGATCTCGCCGTTCCGTGGGGCCCGCGTTCGCCATCCCTCGACGAACGAGCTCCTCGAGGCGTACGTGGTCCGGTCCGAGCTCGAGTCGCTGGGTGCCCGCCTCGCCGTCCCCCAGCTCACCGAGGCCGACCTCGCCGAGCTGATCGAGCTTGGGGAGGAGATGCAGCGAGCCGCGCGCATGGGCGATCGTCACGAGGTCGCGATCGCCGACGCCAGCTTCCACGCCAGGCTCATCCGCGCCGCGCGCAACTCCACGCTGGAGCGCGTCTGGCGGGCGCTGGAACCGTTCTCGCGGACCTACCTCACGCTCGTCGTCCCGGGCGCGGACTCCCAGTGGACGGCCGACATCCACCTTCCGATCCTCGCGGCGCTCCGCCGGCGCGACACGGCCATGGTCGTCCTGGCGCTGCAGCAGCACTTCGCGGACGTCAGCGCGCGCCTCGGCGAGGAATGGTCGCAGGAGGAGCCGGGCGTACCCGCGCTCGCACAGCCATCCGCTGAGCCGGAGCTGCGGACCGCCTGAGAGCCGCCCGGGGCCGGCCGGCCCCGGGACCGGCGGCGTCGTTGCCGACGCGAGCATCCCCGGTCAGCCGCGTGCGCCGATCAGCGCCCGGACCTGCTCGGCGACGCGCGCCGCCGAGAGCCCGTAGATGTCGAGGAGGTCCTCGTTCGTGCCCGACTCGACATAGACGTCCTGGAGACCGATCCGCTGGACGAGCGTCGGGCGGTGCTCGGAGAGCACCTCGGCAACGGCGCCGCCCAGCCCGCCGATCACCGAGTGCTCCTCGACCGTCATGACGCGCCCCGTCCGCTCGGCGGCGGCGACGATCGCCGCAACGTCGATGGGCTTGAGCGTCGGCACGTGGAGCACGTGGGCGTCGATGCCATCGGCCGCCAGGATCTCCGCGGCATCCACGACCCGCGGCGTCTGCGACCCGGTGCTGATGAGGGTGACGTCGCGACCCTCGCGGACCAGGACCGCCTTCCCGAGCTCGAACCGGTAGGTGTCGTCGAAGAGCCGCTGCGTCGCGTCGCGGACGAGCCGCACGTAGCACGGGCCCTCGTACGACGCTGCCCAGCGCAGGGCCTGGGCCGCCTCGACGTCGTCCGCGGGCGAGACCGTCACCATGCCCGGCATCGCCCGCATGATCGACATGTCGTCGACGATGATGTGGCTCATCCCCGTCTGCCCGGTGAAGAGGCCCGCGTACCCGGGCGTGATCTTCACGTTCAGGCCCGGCTGGGCGATGAGCACGCGGATCTGGTCCAGCGGCCGCACGACCGCGAACGAGACGAACGTGCTGATGAATGGGATGAGGCCCATCGTCGCCATCCCTGCGGCGACGCCCAGCATGTTCTGCTCGGCGATCCCCATCTGGAGGTAGCGGTCCGGGTGGGCCTTCTCGAAGATGTCGGCCCGCGTCGAGCTCCCGACGTCGCCGTCGAGCATGACGATCCGCGGGTCATCGTTCGCGATCTCGGCGACGGTCTCGCCGAAGATCTCCCGCATGGGCCTGCCCATCGGCAGCGTCATCGCGCGTCTCCCTCGGTCGCCGGAAGGGGCTCGCCGAGGTCGGCCATCGCGATCGCGAACTCGTCGGGCTTGATGACCCGGGTGTGCCAGAAGTAGTGGCCCTCCATGAACGAGACGCCCTTGCCCTTGATCGTGTGGGCGATCAGGACGGTGGGCCGCCCGTCGCCGCGCGCGGCCTCCTCGAGAACCTCGAGGATGTCCTCCATCTCGTGCCCATCGACCTCGAGGACCCGCCAGCCGAACGCCGACCACTTGGCCACGAGCTCGCCCGGGACCTGGGGCGGCGTCCTGCCGTCCGGCCCGTCGCCGGGCCAGCCGTATTGCTGGAGCCTGTTGTGGTCCACGATGGCGATCAGGCTGTCCAGGCCGTACCGGGCGGCGGTCATCGCCGCCTCCCAGACCTCGCCCTCCTGGCATTCGCCGTCGCCGAGCATGACGTAGGTGCGCACGTCGCGACCCGTCAGGCGCGCGCCGAGCGCCATCCCGACGCCGGCGGAGATCCCCATGCCCAGCGATCCGCTCGACATGTCCAGGCCGGGCAGGCGGGTCATGTCCGGGTGCCCCTGCAGGCGCGAGTTGGCCGCGTCGAACGTCGCGAGCTCCTCGACGGGGAAGTAGCCCCGCAGCGCCAGCGCGGCGTACAGGCCGACGGACGAGTGGCCCTTGGAGAGGATGAACCGGTCGCGATCGGGCCAGGCGGGCTCGTCGGGCCGGATGCGCAGGACGTGGAAGTAGAGGGCCGCCAGGAGGTCGGCGGCGGAGAGCGGGCCGCCAAGGTGACCGGCCCGGGCATGGTTGACCGTCCGCACGACGGCCAGCCGGATCTGCCTGGCCACCTCCTCGAGACGGGTGACCTCCGCAGCATCGGCCGCCGCGGGCGCAGCCGACGCCGGCGCCATCGCCCCGCTCACGAGCCGGCCTTCTTCTCGTAGGAGCCCGAGACCACGGGCGGCGTGAAGAAGCAGACGAGCTCGAGGGCATCCGGGCCGTCCGCCTCGGTCGCATGGAACGTGCCCGGGGAGACCAGCACCACGACGCCCGGCTCGACCTCCGCGGTCTCGTCCGGGGTCACGATGCGGCCGCGCCCGGCGGCACAGTAGATGGTCTCCTCCTCGGCCGGGTGGACGTGCCCGGCCGGCTTCGAACCGGGCGGGTAGACCGAGACCCCCAGGGACACGTTCCGGGCGGGGCTGTTCCATGGCCCGAAGTAGGAGTGCCAGTCACGGCCCGGGAGCGGGACGATCTCCGCCTCCGATCGCGCTACCCGCCTGATCATCCCGTCACCTCAGCTGGATCGCGGCGACCGGTGCCGCGCGTCGGAGCGCGCTCCCCCTCAAGTACGATCGATTATCGATGATACGGCCCGGGGGCGGGCGAGTCAACAGAATTGGCACCAGGCACAGCAGCCGGCGGGCGCGCGGACGACCCGGCGGAGTGTGGCGACGAAGCTCTCCCGGGACGCGGCACGCCGTTCAAACAAACGCGCCCGGGGGCGGGGCCCACCCGCCGCTGCGGATCGGACCGTACCCCCGGGTCGGTGCGACGGGTCGAGCTACGCGTTGCCGGGGAAGACCAGGGACAGGGCGCCGCGGCGGCCCGGCTCCGGCCATCGCTCGGTGACCATCTTCTGCTGGGTGAAGAAGCGGACGCCATCCTCGCCGCGCATCGCCAGGTCACCGAAGGACGATGCCCGCGATCCCCCGAACGAGAGGTAGCCGGCCGGAACCGGGATCGGGACGTTGACGCCGATCATCGGCACGTCGACCTCGAGCTTGAAGCGGCGCGCGGCCCCGCCGTCGGTCGTGAAGATCGCCGTGCCATTGGCGTACCTGTGGTCGTTGATCAGGCGGAGCGCTTCGTCGTAGGTCCTGGCATGGACGATCCCGAGGACCGGCCCGAAGATCTCTTCCTTGTAGATCTCCATCTCCGGCGTGACGTTGTCGAACAGGGTGACGCCCACGAAGTACCCGTCGGGGTTCTCCGGGTGATGGAACGGCCGGCCGTCGACCACGAGCTCGGCACCCTCGGCCTCGCCCTTGTCGATCCAGCGCAGCACCGACTCGCGGTGCTCGGCGGAGTAGAGCGGGCCCATGTCCATGCCGGGCTCCATGCCCGGCCCGACCCGCAGGTTCGCGATCCGCTCGAGCATGAGCGGCCGAAGTCGATCGCCCGCGTCGCCGACGGCAATCACGAGGGTCTGGGCCATGCAGCGCTCGCCGGCGCTGCCGAAGCCGGCCGCGACGGCAGCGTCGGCCGTCAGCTCCATGTCCGCGTCGGGCAGGACGAGCATCGCGTTCTTGGCGCTCGTGTAGGCCCCGACCCGCTTGCCCAGGCGCGTTCCGGTCTCGTAGACGTAGCGCCCGACGGCCGTCGAGCCGACGAACTGGATCGCCTTCACGTCCGGGTGCTCGACGATCGCGGTGACGGCCTCGCGCCCGCCGTAGACCACGTTGAAGACGCCGTCGGGAAGCCCGGCCTCCTTCCACAGCTCGGCCTGGAGCTGGGTGGCGCCGGGCGTATGGGACGACGGCTTGAGGATCAGGGTGTTCCCGCAGGCGAGGGCGATCGGGTAGATCCAGAGCGGGACCATCGCCGGGAAGTTGAAGGGTGTGATGGCGGCCGTCACGCCGAGCGGCCCGCGCAGCGTGAAGGCATCGACGTTCGTGGCGACGTTCGGCGTGTTCATGCCGGCGAGGTGGACCGGGAGGCCGCAGGCGAACTCGACCGTCTCGATGCCGCGCGTGACCTCGGCGAACGCGTCCGGGAACGTCTTGCCGTGGTCGCGCGTGATGAGCGCGGCCATCTCCTCGCGGTGCTTCCACATCAGCTCGCGGAACGCGAAGAAGACCTGGCTGCGAGCGATCAGCGGCATGTCGCGCCAGGCCGGGAAGGCAGCCTTGGCGGCCGCGACGGCCGTATCGACCTCGGCGGCGCCGCCGCGCGGCACGCGGCCGATCACGTGGCCCGTCGCCGGGTTGTAGACCGGCCCGGTCTGCTCGGGCAGGACCTCGACGGGCCGGCCGTCGATCCAGTGGGACAAAATGGGCAGGGTCGCGGGCTGCGCGATCTCGATCGTCATGGAAGTCGCCTCCTCGGGTGCGCTGGGTTGCCGGGATCGTTCAGGCGTGTCGGATGTCCGGGTCCGGAAGGACCAGGTCCCGGATCGCACCCTGGAGATCGTGGTAGGACTTGATGAAGCCTCGCAACGTCCGCGCGCTGGCGCCGAACGACTCGAACTCGGCCGGGGTCATCCCGTCGGGATCGTACGCGCGGCGGAAGTCCGGGATTCGCTGGACCAGGTCGTCGACAAGGGCTGGGTCGACGGGCACGTCCATCCGCGCCACGGGCACGATCCCGCTCGCATTGAAGCGCACCTGCCAGGCGTGCGGGAACGTGTGGCTGATCTCGCCGCCGACCAGCTCGGTCCAGTGGAGGCGGTGCCGGTACGCGGCCGCCAGGAGCCGCGAGCGGTAGCCGCGCTCGCGGAAGATCGCATACGCCCGCTTGAAGACGGCGATCCCGGCCCAGTTCGGGGCATCCGGGTGGAGCGCGATGTCGTCGCGCTCGACGAGGACCTTCATCCAGTCGTCGAGGCGGCCGATCATGATCGTCACGATCGGCGACATCGACGCGGTGTCCTCGCCCGCCGCCGCGCGCCGCGCGAGGCCGCGCTCGACGGCATCCGCCGCGGCGAGGGCCTGCGGCACCGTGAACGAGACGGTTGCGTTGATGCTGACGCCGCGGAATGTCGCCTCCTCGATCGCCTCGATGCCGGCGGCCGTGGCGGGGAACTTGACCTGCATGTTCGGCGCGAGGCCCGCGAACCGGATCGCCTGCTCCACCATGCGAACCGGGTCGCGATAGTTCGCGGGGTTCGTCTGCAGCGACAGTCGGCCGTACTGCCCGCCGGCGCGATCGAAGACGGGTCGCAGCACCGCCGCGCCGCGGACGGCCATCTCCTCGATGGTCGCCCAGGTCAGCTCGACCTCGCTCCAGGTCGGGTTGGCATCCGCCAGCTCGCGGACGCGCGGGGCCCAGAAGGCGCCTTCCTTCTTCATCACCTCGAGCACGATGCTCGGGTTCGATGTCGCCCCGATCGCGCCCCGTTCGACCGCGTACGTCAGCTCCGCGGTCGCGCAGGAGTTGTTCCAGTACTGGGTCGGCGTGGTCTGCGCCATCCGGAGCAGCGGGCTGTCGACC
This sequence comes from uncultured Chloroflexia bacterium, assembly GCA_963850035.1. Classification (GTDB taxonomy): domain Bacteria; phylum Chloroflexota; class Limnocylindria; order Limnocylindrales; family CSP1-4; genus CTSoil-043. The sequence goes on from CAWKJP010000006.1 coordinate 6,599, forward strand.
ATGGTCATCGTCATGCTGGGTCCTCGTGTCTCGGCCTCGGGAGCCGAATCGTCGCACACCCAAGGATACCCGCCGGGCCCGGGGCCATCAATCATCGATTATTGATGAAGACAGGCCGAACGGCCCTTGATGGGGCTCGGAGCCGAGATGAGGCTTGCGCCGCGGACAGGCCTGTCTGGCCGCGACCAGCTGTTGCCGCCCGGGGCTGGAAACCGGGGCTGGCGGGTCTGAGAAGCGGTGTGGAGGTTGGTGTGGAGACTGAGACCAAGAACACGGTCCCGATGTGGCTCGCCGTGGCGATCACGGTCGTGATCAGCCTTCCGTTCGGGCTCTGGCTCAAGGAGTGGAACATTCCCCTGTGGGCCGCGTTCATCGTCTGGGCCGAGTACTTCGTCCTGGGCGGCAAGCCGGCCGGCCTGAAGATCATGGTGCCGTCGTACATCCTCGGCGTCATGGGCGCGGTGCTCGTCCTGATCGTCATGGTCGCGTTCGGCAAGACCGCGCTCGGCGACATGCAGCTCGTGACCGCCGGTGACGTCTCCATTGCATTCGCGTTCCTGCTCGCGTTCTGCGTTCTGATCTACGCGATGAAGTTCATGCCGGTGACGGGCGGCGCGGGGACGCTGCCGTTCTTCAACGGCATCTCGATGGGCCTCGCGACGTTCTTCGTCGGCAGCCTGTACGTCTCGTACGGCGGCCTCAAGGTCGACGACCTGCTCGTGCCGATCGTGACCGGCATCCCGGCGGTCCTCGCCGGACTGCTCGGCGCCTTCCTCGGCTGGTTCAACGTCACGATCCTGTTCCCGCACGCGGTCACCAAGACCATGGCGGGCCACCAGCCGGCGCACGTCTGACCCTGCGTCTGCGGACGGCGTCTGCGGACGGCGTCTGCTGACCCAGCGTCTTCGCGACAGGTCTGCTGACCGGGGCAGCGCACCCCGACAATCGTCATCAGGACGCCGACCGCCCGAGCCTCCCCAGGGGCTCGGCCCCGGTCGGCGTCCTGATTCCCGGCGGCACCTGACCGCCGGAGCCGGCATCTTCGCCCGAGGCACATCCCGACATGCAGATCGACGTCGCCCTCGTGCCGCACGCCGCTCGGATCGCCCCTGGCCGGGTCCTGATCGTCATCGACCAGATCCGTGCGAGCACCACGATCACGACCGTGCTCGACCTCGGCTGCCCCGACCTCTTCCTCGCGGGTGACGTCCGGGCGGCCCGGCGGCTGGCCCGGCAGACCGGCAGCCTGATCGCGGGTGAGCGCCTGGCGCGAAAGCCGCCCGGCTTCGACTTCGACAACTCGCCCAGCGAGCTCGCCCGGACCGGGCTGGGCGGGCGGAGCCTGGTCCTGAGCACCACGAACGGCACCGCCGTGCTGCGCCGCGTTCGGGGCGCGGACGCGGTCCTCGTCGGGTGCCTGCGCAACGCGCGTGCGGTCGCGGCCGCGGCGGTCGGCATGGCACGTGCGGCGGGACCGGACGGCAGCGTCCAGGTGATCTGCGCCGGGAGGCTCGGCAGGTTCGTCATCGAGGACGCGGTGGCTGCCGGCGTCATCGTCGGCCGGATCGTCGAGACCCTCGGCGACGGCGGCGCACCGGCCGTCCTGACGGATGCGGCCGCGGCAGCCATGCGCCTTCGGGCGAGCTTCCCCGACCTGCTCTCGGCGATGACCGAGTCGAACGGCGGCGCCACGCTGCGCGAGATCGGGCAGCCGGACGACATCGCCTTCTGTGCGCAGGAGGATGCCAGCAGCACGGTTCCGCGCCTGGTCGCGGGCGAGCCGATGCGAATCGTCGCGCTCGCGTCCTGAGGAAGCCGGCGGCCTGCGGCTCGCCCGGATCGCCGGGGGTCGCGCTAGCATCGTCCGATGGCCGGCCCGACTCCCCTGCTCCTGGACGTCGACACCGGGATCGACGACAGCCTGGCGCTCCTCTATGCCTGCGGGTCGCCGGATGCGAAGATCGTGGCGGTCACTTGCGTCGCGGGGAACGTCGACGCCCGGCAGGTCGCCGAGAACACGCGTGCCGTCCTCGAGCTGGCGGGCCGCGCGGACGTCGAGGTGGCCCTGGGCCGCGAGGCGCCGATCGCGCGCGACCTCGTGACCACGCCGGAGACGCACGGACCCAAGGGGATCGGGTACGCGGAGCTGCCGCGGGCAGCGCATCCGCTGTCGGCGCGGTTCGGGCCGGACGTCATCGTGGAGGAGGCGCGACGCCGGCCCGGCGAGCTGACGCTCGTGACGCTGGGCCCGATGTCGAACCTTGCGGTGGCCCTCCTGCGCGAGCCGGCCCTGCCGACGCTGCTCCGACGCTGGGTGATCATGGGAGGCAGCTACCGGTCGCCGGGCAACACGGCCCCGACAAGCGAATGGAACGTCGCCGTGGACCCCGAAGCGGCCGCGGCCTGCATCGCGGCGTTCGGGCGGCCCGCGGTGGTGGACGCCCGGCGAGCGGCCGGGCTGCCGCCGCTGCCGCTGGCGATGGGACTTGACGTCACGGAGCGAGCGAAGCTCCTGCCGGGGCATCTCGAGGCGCTCGCCGAGCGGGCCGGCGCGACCGCTGCCACGAACCGGGTCCTTCGCTTCGTCGACGACGCCCTCCGGTTCTACATGGAGTTCCACTCCCGCTACGACGGCTTCTACGGCGCCTTCGTCCACGACCCCTTCGCCGTGGCCGCCGCCCTCGACCCGGCCCTCGTGCGCACCGAGGCGCTTGCCGTGGACGTGGAGCTCGAGGGCACGCTCACGACCGGTGAGACGGTCACGGACTGGCGGCGCGCCTGGGGCAGGCCGCCCACCCTGGATGTCGCCGTCGCCGGCGACGCGCTCGCGTTCTTCGAGCGGCTCATCGATCGGATCGGGGGGCTGGCCGCGCGGGTGGGCTGATCGTCATGGTCCGCGACGGCGTGGCATGGGGGTCGCGCGGCGTGGGACACTGCGCCGGAGGGTTCGCAGGCGTGCCGGGCGTGCCGGGCACGCGGCGGCGAACGGGGCGGGCAGACAAGGGTTGAGGAGGGTCCGAGCGCCATGGCCTGGCTGTCACGACAGTTCAGCACGCGGGTGATCGTGTTGATCCCGATCGCGATCGCGATCAACATCGTGCTCGGCTACACCGTCCAGACGATCCTCAAGCTGCCCATCTACCTCGATTCGATCGGGACGATCCTCGTGGGCGTCCTGGCCGGTCCCATCGCCGGCGCGCTGACGGGGATCCTGTCCAACCTGATCTGGCAGTACGCGCCGGGCATCGGCGGCGGCACGATCGGGCCGTTCGCGATCGTAGCCGGCGTGATCGGGTTGCTCGCCGGGATCTGGGGCCAGCTCGCGGTCTACCGGTCGCGGCCCGCCTCCGGGACGCAGCTGCTCCTGGCGGCCATCGCGGCGGCCGTGATCGTCGTCGTGGTGGTCATCCCGATCCTCAACAACCCCGCCTACACGGACCCGAACATCGGCGGGTATCCCAGCTGGGTGTACACGGCCGCGGTCGTCATCGCGGCGATCGTGGCGGTCGTCGTGGCCGGCTTCATCTACATCCGCCGCGATCTCGCCGGCCTGTGGGTTGCGGTCGCGGGCGTCGTGACCGGGATCGTCGCCGCGTTCGTGTCGGCGCCCATCTCCGCCATCGCGTTCGGTGGGGTGACGGGCGGCGGAACGGACCTGCTGGTCGCGGCGCTGCGGCAGGGCGGGTCGGACGTCCTCCACGCATCGCTGGGCCAGGGCCTCTTCAGCGATCCGATCGACAAGACCATCACCAGCTTCGTCGTGTTCATGATCCTGAGCGGGCTGTCGGGGAGGCTCCTCGCGCGGTTCCCGCTGGGCGAGCGCCTCGTCAGGGACCGTGCGGTCTGACCCCGGGCCGGATCCGTCGGTCGCGATCCCGGGGCCCGGAGCCGCGGTCCTCCCCGCATACGTCCTGCGCATCCCGACCGGGCCATACCGCGCGCTGAATCCGCTCACCAAGTTCGTGATCGCCATCGCGAGCGCGATCGTCGCGTTCGGGGTACGGGGATGGACGGGCCCGCTCAGCGTCCTCGCGGTGACCGTCGCGATCGCGCTCATCGCGGGCGTGTCGCGCTCCCTCCGGCGGTTCGTCCTCGCCACGATCCCGATCGTCGCCTCGATCCTGCTCGTCAACGCGTTCCTCTACCCCGGCGCCACCGACGTGCTCTTCCGCGTGGGGCCGTTCGCCGCGACCGGGACCGGCGTGACCGTGGCGCTCCAGGCCGTCCTGCGCGTCGTCGCGTTCGCGCTGAGCGTCGCCGTCTTCAGCCTCACGACCGCGACCGACGACTTCCTCGCCGACCTGGAGGGCCGGGGCACCGGCCGGCGCCTGACGTTCGTGATCGGCTCGGCGATCCGCACGATCCCCACGATGGCGTCGCGCGCGACCGAGATCGTCGAGGCGCAGCGCGCCCGGGGGCTGGACACCGAAGGCTCGATCCGGCGACGGATCCGCGGGATCGTGCCCCTGGCGGGCCCGATGGTGTTCGGCGCGCTCGGCGAGGTGGAGGAGCGGACCATCGCGCTCGAGGCCCGCGCTTTCTCCGCCCCGGTCCGGCGGACGGCCATGCGCGTCCTCCCGGACAGCCCGGCGCAGCGCGCCGTGCGCTGGGTGGTCGGGCTCGGCTGCCTCGTGGCGGTCGCCGTGTCCGTCGCCGGGCGCTTCCCGCTGCCGTGAGCGTCGCGACCGGAACGCTGCGCCTCTCCGGCGCCACCTACCGCTACGCCGGCGCCGCGCGCGATGCCCTTGCGGAGGTGGATCTCGAGCTGACGGCCGGGTCGGTGCTCGGCGTGGTCGGCGCGAACGAGGCCGGCAAAAGCACGCTCTGTCTCGTGGCCGCGGGGCTGGCGCCGGTCGTCGTGGGTGGACGGCTCAGCGGGTCGGTGACGATCGACGGGCGCGAGACCGCCGGGATGCGGCCGCACGAGCTGGCCCAGCGCTGCGGAATCCTCTTCCAGGACGCGCAGGCGCAGCTCTCGGGGACGGCGTCGACCGTGTTCGAGGAGCTCGCCTTCGGGCCGTGCAACCTCGGCCTCCCGCTCGGCGAGGTGATCGACCGGGTCGAGGCGAGCCTCGAGACGCTCGGGATCGCGGCGCTCGCCGACCGCGACCCCGCTCGCCTGTCGGGCGGCCAGGCCCAGCTGGTCGCGCTGGCCGCGATCCTGGCCCTGCGGCCCGATTTCCTTGTCCTCGACGAGCCGACCAGCCAGCTCGATCCGCAGGGGACGCGGCTGGTGGGCGAGGCGCTGCGGGGCCTGGTTCGCGAAAGCCGGACCGCGATCCTCGTCGTCGAGCACAAGACCGTCCTGCTCGACCAGCTCGCGGATCGCGTGGTCGTGATCGACCACGGCCGGATCGTCCGCGCCGGGCCATCGGCCGAGGTGCTCGGCGACCCAGCCCTCGTCGAGCTCGGCGTGGAACCGCCGCCCCGGGTTCGCGTCCGCGCGGCGCTCGCCGGGGCAGGCATGCGGACGGCGGACGAAGCCGATCAGCTCCTCGCGGAGCTCGCCCGTTGATCGCGGTCGAGGTTCGACAGGTCGGCTTCACGTACCCGGGCGGGGTCCGCGCGCTCGACGGCGTGGACCTTTCCGTCCGGCCGGGCGAGATGCTGGCGATCATCGGCCAGAACGGCAGCGGCAAGTCGACCCTGGTGCGCCATCTCGACGGGCTGCTGCGCCCGACCGAGGGCCAGGTCCTGCTCGACGGATCCGTTGTGGGACGGCGCCACGTCGCCGAGCTCGCCGCGCTGGTCGGGATCGCGTTCCAGGACCCGGACCGCCAGATCTTCGCGGGCCGCGTGCGGACGGAGGTCGCCTTCGGGCCGCGGAACCTGGGGCTGCGCGGCGCGGGTCTGGACCAGCGCGTCGATGAGGCGCTCGAGATGGTGGGGCTGGCCGGAACCGACGAGGAGAACCCGTACGACCTGGGCTACTCGCGCCGGAAGCTGCTGTCGATCGCGTCGGTGCTCGCCATGCGCACCCCGGTCGTCGTCCTGGACGAGCCGACGACCGGCCAGGACCTGCGCGGCGTGGCGCGGGTCCGGTCCATCGTCGCAGCGCTCGCGGCGGAGGGGCGGACGGTCATCGCGATCAGCCACGACATGCGGTTCGTGGCGGAGACCTTCCGGCGCGTCGTGGCGATGCGCGCCGGCCGGATCGTCCTCGACGGGACGCCGGCGGACGTCTTCGGCGAGGCGAGCTGGGACGCGCTCGCGTCCACGTACCTCGAGCCGCCGCTCGCCGCACGCGTCGGCGCGCGGCTGGGCCTGGGCAGCACGCCCACCGAGGCGACCCTGGTGGAGGCGCTGCAGGCCCGCGCGTAGTCGGGGCGCACCGGGCTGCCGCGGCCGCGCAGGCGTGCCGGACGCGGTCGCGGCACCGTGCCCGGCCCGCTACGTGACGTCGAGAGCCACCTCGTGGACTCGGCCGTCGACGATCCGCCAGGCCCGGACGTCCTCGTGGCCGGGCTCCGCGTCCGCGCCGTCTTCGCCGAGCGAGACAAGCACGTAGAGCGCGTCCGGGTAGAACGCCCGGCTGACGTCGGTCGGCGACGGCCGCGCCGGCGAGCGCACGTGGGAGTGGACGATCGCCCAAATCACCTCGTCCGCGTCGTCGAGCGCGATCACGGTGCGGACCAGGTCGTCGGGGTGGACCTCGTACCGCAGCGGCGAGGCCGCGCGGTTGCGCGCGGGATGCCAGCGGGTGGCGCGGCCCCCGGCATCGACCGGCGCCGTGCCCGCGATGAGCCCGCAGGATTCGTTCGGACGCTCGGCCCGGGCGTGCGCGACGAGGGCGTCGCGGATCTCGCGGGGAAGCCACGCCCGCGCGGGGCCGGGGTGCGTCACGTGGGAATCCCGGCGCGCGGGCGATTCGGCGCTCAGGCGATGATCTCCTGCGGCGGCGCAGGGAACGGGAACGCCAGGCCCTCGTTCGCGCCATCCGACGCGGTCGACCCGGCGTTTGGGCCGCCGGGGATCGGCAGTGGCCGCCCGGCCGCCCTGGCCGCGACCGCCTCGTCCGAGCAGACCGGGCAGGCCGGATCGCGCCGGATCCGCAGCTCGGTGAAGGTCAGGTCCAGCGCGTCGTAGAGCACGAGCCGTCCGGCCAGCGTCTCGCCGATTCCGAGGAGGATCTTGAGCGCCTCGGTCGCCTGGAGGAGGCCCATCGCGCCCGGCACCACGCCCAGCACGCCGGTCACGGAGCACCCGGGCGCGAGCTCGGGCGGCGGCGGCACGGGATGGAGGCACCGGTAGCACGGCCCCACGAACGGGATGAACGTCGTCAGCTGGCCCTCGAACCGGAAGACCGACGCGTGGACCACCGGGATGCCGGCGGCGACGGCCGCATCGTTGAGCGTGTAGCGCGTCTCGAACGTGTCGGTGCCGTCAACGACCACGTCGTAGCCGGCGATGAGCCGCTCCACGTTCTCCGGCCCGAGCGCCTCGTCGTGGGCGACCACCGTCACGTCCGGGTTCAGGGCGCGGATCGCGACCTCCGCCGAGACCACCTTCTTCATGCCCAGGCCGGCCGTCGAGTGGAGGACCTGGCGCTGCAGGTTGCTGATGTCCACGACGTCGAAGTCGACGATCCCGAGCATGCCGACGCCGGCCGCAGCCAGGTAGAGGGCCGCCGGGGAGCCGAGCCCTCCCGCCCCGACGAGGAGCACCTTCGATCGCAGGAGGGCCGCCTGCCCGTCCGGACCGACCTCGGGCATCAGGAGATGCCGGCTGTAGCGCCGCCGCTGGTCGACTGTGAGGCCTGCCGGAAGCTCCGATGGCAGGCCCAGGCCGACCCACTCGGTGAAGCCGCCGGACATGGAGACGACGGACGCGTACCCGATCTCCTGGAGGGCCCGCGCCGCGAAGACCGAGCGGACGCCGCCGGCGCAGTACAGGACGAGCGGCCGCTCGCGGTCCGCGACCGCCGCCTCGATCTCGACCTCGAGGTGGCTCTTGGGGACGAGGACGGCGCCGGGGATGTGCCCGCGCTGCCACTCGTCTTCCTCGCGGACGTCGACGAACAAGGTGTCCGGGTTCTTCCGCAGCGCGTCTGCCTGCCGCGGGGACACCTCCCGCACTGCCGCGCGTGCATCGCGGAACCGGTCGGCGTAGGAGGTGGTCATGGGACGCCCGGTCTCGGTCGTCAGGCCTCGGCCGACGCGACCGGGTCGGGCGGCGCTTCGGCGCCCGCGTCGGCGGTCCCGCTCGCGACACGTCCCCCGCGCTCCTCGAGCGCGTGGCTGACGGTGTCGAGGCTCAGCAGCGCGCACTTCAGGCGGGCCGGGCTGATCTCGATTCCGAGCAGGTCGAGGACGTCGGCGGGCGTGATCCTCGCGACCTCGTCCACCGGCTTGCCCTTGATCTCGTCCGTCAGGAGGCTGGCCGACGCCTGGCTGATGGCACAGCCGCGGCCGGTGAACGCGACCTCCGCGACCACCCCGTCCCGGATCCCCAGCATCATCGTGATCCGGTCGCCGCACAGCGGGTTGGCGCCCTCATATCGGGCGTCCGGGGCCTCGATGATCCCGAAGTTGTGCGGGTGCCGGTAGTGCTCGAGGATGTAGTCGCGGTAGAGGTCGTCCATGGGCCGTGAAGTCTAGCGCGGTCGATCGATTCGGCCCGTGTGCGAGGTTGAGATCGAGGCGGCGGTCGCGACCGAACGGACCCATCGGTCCGGGATCTCAGGCCCCTCCGGCGACGCGGGCGACCGCGTGCGCGAGGCCTTCCTCGTACGCGGCGATCAGGCGGTCCCAGGCGGCGTCCATCGCCGCGTCCACCTGCTGCCGGGAGGGGTCGGCGTCGAACCAGGCCACCGTCCGCCGGATCCCCTCCGCGAACGGCGTCACCGCGCGGAAGTCGGGCACGAAACGCTTGATCTTGGAGGTGTCGAAGACCGCGCTCACCGACTTGTCGCCGATGAGCGTGCCCGTCATGTCCGGGAGGCACGCGGCGATGAAGTCGGACGCGATGTGGACGATCCGGGCCTCGACGCCCGCGGCAGCCGCCGTCTGCCGGTAGATCTCGTCCCAGGTCAGGACCTCGTCCGACATGATGTTGAAGGCGTGGCCGACGGCCTGGCGGCGTCCGAGCAGACCCACGAAGCCCGTCGCGAAATCGCTGTTGTGGGTGATGGTCCAGAGCGACGTTCCGTCGCCGGGGACGATGAGCGGCTTGCCGGCCCGCATCCGTGCGATCGCCGTGAACGGCAGCTCCCAGCTGTTCACGACGAGCGGCACCTGGGTGTCGCCGTAGGTGAGCGAGGGCCGGACGATCGTGACCGGGAAGCCATCCTCGCGGTAGGCGCGCATGAGGCGCTCCTCGCAGGCGATCTTGCCGCGCGAGTAGTCCCAGTACGGGTTGGCAAGCGGCGAATCCTCGCGGAGCAGCCAGTGGCCCAGCGGCTTCAGGTAGGCGCTGGCCGAGCTGATGAAGACGAACTGGTCGGTTCGGCCGGCGAACAGCCGGAGGTCGCGCTCCACGTCGTCGGGGGTGAAGGCCATCCAGTCCACGACAACGTCGAATTGGTGGCCGGCAAGCGTCCGCGCGACCGCGGGCTCGTCGCGCAGGTCGGCCACGAGCGTGGCCGCGCCCGCTGCGCGGTCCGGGTCGCTGCCGCGATTCAGCAGGAAGAGGTCCACGCCCCGCCCCACCGCCAGGCGCGTGCAGGCGCTGCTGATCAGGCCCGTCCCGCCGATGAACAGGACCTTCATCGGCGGCTGCCCGTCGATGGAGCGTGCGCGCGAGCGATCCTGCGACGCGCGGGCGCTGCGTCGGCCCGCGCCAGGGCCTCGTGGGCGTCGGGGGGTCGTGATCGGTCTGAGCCGGCCGGGTTGCACATCCCACGGAGTCTAGGGGTCGCGCGAAGACGAGGTGTGAGCCCGCGGGATCGGGCACCATCGTGGCTGGTCGAGCGTTGGTGGCGCCCACCCGGATGGCACCGATGCGCGACACTCCGGCCGGACGAGCGCCGGGTGGGGAACGCGTCGCTCGTGGCGGCAGAACAAGGGAGATGGTCGATGCTCGCGATCCGCCCGGTGGACCAGGCGCGATGGGACGTCGTGTCGCTCGGCGAGGTGATGCTTCGCCTCGACCCGGGCGAGGGGCGCATCTCGACGACCCGCAGCTTCCGCGCATGGGAGGGCGGCGGCGAATACAACGTGGCGCGCGGCCTGCGGCGGTGCTTCGGGCTCCGGACCTCGATCGTGACGGCGCTGGCCGACAACCCGGTCGGCCGCCTGCTCGAGGACCTGATGCTCCAGGGCGGCGTGGACCTGTCCCACGTCGCCTGGGTGCCGTACGACGGGGTCGGGCGGTCGGTTCGCAACGGGCTGAACTTCACGGAGCGCGGCTACGGGGTCCGCGCGGCGCTGGGGTGCTCCGATCGCGGCCATACCGCCGTGTCCCAGCTGCGGCGCGGGGCCATCGACTGGGACGCGATCTTCGGCGGCGAGGGCGCCCGTTGGTTCCACACGGGCGGCATCTTTGCCGCGCTCTCGGAGACGACACCCGAGGTTGCCAGGGAAGCGATGGAGGCGGCCCATCGCCACGGGGTCGTCGTGTCCTACGACCTCAACTACCGCGCGTCGCTGTGGAGCGGCGTCGGCGGCCCCGACCGGGCCCGCGAGGTCAACCGGAAGCTGGTGGGGCTCGTGGACGTCCTGATCGGCAACGAGGAGGACTTCACGGCGGCGCTCGGCTACGACGTGCCGGACGCCGACGCCGACCTGTCCGCGCTCGACCCCGCGAGCTTCGGGCGGATGATCGACGGGGTGGTCGCGGACTACCCGAACCTCTCCGTGGTGGCGACGACGCTGCGCAACGCGCGGACGGCCAGCCGGAACGACTGGGGCGCCGTCTGCTGGTCGAACGGGACGCTCCACGAAGCGCCGAACCGCCTGGACCTGGAGGTCCTCGATCGGGTCGGCGGGGGTGACTCGTTCGCGTCCGGCCTCGTCTACGGGTTCCTGGCCGGGAAGGGCGCGCAGGCCGCCGTCGAGTACGGCGCGGCCCACGGGGCGCTCGCGATGACGACGCCCGGCGACACCTCGATGGTCACGCTCGCGGAGGTTGAGCGCGTGATGAAGGGGGGCACCGCGCGCGTGTCGCGGTGACGTCGCCGGGTCCGGCTCGTCCGCACGCGGGCGGTCAGGCCCGGTCCGGGCTCCGGCCTGCGCCGCCCGACGGCGTGGCACAATCCGGCCCGATGCGCGCCTTCATCTTCGACCTCGACGGCACCCTCGTCGATACCGTGTATGCCCACGTCGTGGCCTGGCAGCAGGCGTTCGAGGAGAGCGGCTTCGTCATCGACGGCTGGCGCATCCACCGGCGGATCGGGATGAGCGGCGGGCTCTTCACGCGTGCGGTGGCCCGCGAGATCGGGCGGCCGCTCACGATGGAGGAGCAGGAGCGGCTGTCCCGGCGGCACGGCGAGCTGTTCCTCTCGCTGCTGCCGGTGCGCCGCCCGCTCACCGGGGCGGCCGACCTGCTGCGCCGGCTGCACGACGGGGGCGTGCCCTTCGGCATCGCGACGTCCGGCGTCCACCCCGAGATCGATGCTTCCCTCGCGGTCCTCGGCGTGCCGGCCGACGTCGTCGTCATCGACCGCGGCGACGTGCTCCGCGCCAAGCCCGAGCCGGACCTGTTCCTCGCCTGCCAGGAACGGATGGGCGTGCGCCGCGAGGACTGCTACGTCGTGGGCGACGCCGTGTGGGACCTGCTCGCCGCCCGCCGCGCCGGGATGCTGAGCGTGGGGCTGCTGAGCGGCGGCTACGGCGAGGACGAGCTGATGAGCGCGGGGGCGTTCCGCGTCTACCGCGACGCCCAGGAGCTGCTCGAGTCCCTCGACGAGCTGGGGGTCACGCTTCCCGGCTGAGCGCCCGGTCGGAGCCGGGGCCCCAGAAGGCACGACACCCGCCCGTTGCTGACCGGCCCGCCGATCGGCGCAACGCCCCCGAGCTACCCCCCGAAGACCCGCTGGACCTCCCGGAGGCCGGCCGCGAGCGCGTCGATGTCGTTCCGGGTCGTGAAGACCGTGAAGCTGGCACGAGCCGTGGCGGCCAGGTCCAGGCGCTCGTGGAGCGGCATCGTGCAGTGGTGGCCGGCCCGCACGCAGACGCCGGAGCGATCCAGGATCTGCGCAACGTCGTGCGGGTGGATGGCGGGCAGGTTGAACGCGATCACGCCGCCGCGCAGGTCGGCCGACGGTCCGTAGAGGACGATGCCCGGGACCTCGCGGGGCAGCATCTCGAGGGCGTAGGCGACGAGCTCGTGCTCGTGCGCGCGGACCCGGTCCATCCCCAGCTCGCGCAGGTAGTCTGCCGCGACGCCCAGCCCGATCGCCGCACTGATGTCGGGCGTGCCCGCCTCGAACTTCCAGGGGACGTCGTTGTACTCGGACCGGCGCAGCTTGACCTCGCGGATCATGTCGCCGCCCGCCATGAACGGGGGCATGGCATCGAGCAGCTCGCGCCGGCCCCAGAGGACGCCGGAGCCGGTCGGGCCCAGCATCTTGTGCCCGGAGAAGACGTAGAAGTCGGCGCCCAGCGCCTGGACGTCGACGGGGAGGTGCGGCACGGCCTGGGCGCCATCAACCAGGACGAGCGCGCCCGCCGCGTGGGCCATCTCGACCATCTCGCGGACGGGGTTGATCGTGCCCAGCGTGTTCGAGACGTGGGTGAACGCGACGAGCTTCGGGCGCAGACGCAGGAGCACCTCGAAGACGTCGAGGCGCAGCAGCCCGTCGTCCGTGATCGGGATGAACTCCAGGTCGCCGTCCACCTCCTGGGCCAGGATCTGCCACGGGACCAGGTTCGCGTGGTGCTCCATCTCCGTGAGCACGATCGCATCGCCCGGCCCGATGTTGCGGCGACCCCAGCTGTAGGCGACGAGGTTCACGGCCTCCGTGGCATTGCGCGTCCAGACGATCTCGTGGGCAGCGGGCGCGTTGATGAGCCGGGCGACCTTCACGCGGGCGGCCTCGTACTCCTGCGTCGCTCGTTCGCCGATCTCGTAGATCGCGCGATGTACGTTCGCGTTGTAGCCGCGGTAGTAGTCGTCCATCGCCGTGATGACGGCCAGCGGCTTCTGGCTCGTGGCGGCCGAGTCGAGATAGACGAGCCGCTTCCCGTGCGGACGCTGCGCGAGGATCGGGAAGTCGGCCGCGAGCGCCTGTGGGTCGAGCGGCCCGCGCGCGTCGGCGGTCGTGGGATCCACGCCATTCGTCGCGGGATTCACGCCGTTCGCGGCCGCCCCGCCGGTGCGCGCGGGGCCGGGTACGGGGCTCGTCGCGAGATCCGTCATGGGTCAGTGCGCCGCCGCCGGCTCGGGGAGCTCAGGGGCATCCAGCTCGTCTGCGTCGTAGCCGGCCTCGCGGAGGACCGGCGCGTAGCCCTCCTCCTCGAGTCGAAGGGCAAGGTCCTTCCCGCCGCTCTTGATGATCCGGCCGCGCGCGAGGACGTGAACCTGGTCCGGCTTGATGTAGTTCAGCAGCCGCTGGTAGTGCGTGATGAGCAGGACGCCGAGGTTCGGGTTGAGCATCGCGTTGACGCCCTCGGCAACGATCCGCAGGGCGTCGATGTCGAGTCCCGAGTCGGTCTCGTCGAGGACCGCCATCTCCGGCTCGAGGACCGCCATCTGGAGCATCTCGAGGCGCTTCTTCTCGCCGCCCGAGAAACCGTCGTTGACGTAGCGCATGGCGAACGCCTCGTCCATGTGGAGGATCGCCATCTTCGCGCGCATGAGGCGGCGGAAGTCGCCCATGCCGATGCCGCCCCGGGTCGGGTCGGTGGGGTCGATGTCCGGGTTCGAGTCGATGCCCTGCCGCTTCGCATTGAGCGCGGTGCGCAGGAAGCTCGCAACAGACAGCCCTGGAACCGAGATCGGGTTCTGGAAGGCGAGGAACATGCCCAGGCGCGCCCGCTTGTCGGCCGAGAGCGCCAGGATGTTCCGGTCCTTCCAGGTCACCTCGCCCTTCGTGATCCGGTAGGCGGGGTGGCCCATGAGGGCATACGCGAGCGTCGTCTTGCCGGACCCGTTCGGCCCCATGATCGCGTGGACTTCGCCCTTGCCGACGACCAGGTCGATCCCCTGGAGGATCTCCGTGTCGGGGGCGGCAATGGGCGCGACGTGCAGGTCGCGGATCTCGAGGTACTGGTCGCTCACGGTCGGAATTGGCTCCTGGATGGTTGGGTGGGTCGAACGGCCCGCGGGTGTCAGACGGGGACCGGGGTTCGCTCGCGAATGCCGAGCTCGATCAGGTGGGGCACAGGGATGAGGTCGGCCAGGGTGGTGGTCTCGAGGACGCCGCTGATGGCATCACGGACCTTCATCCACAGCGAGTTCACTGAGCAGGCGCCCATGCGCTCGCAGAGGGCGTGGTTGGGATCCTCGGACGCGCAGATCATCGGGGCGAGCGGCCCCTCCAGCGCGCGGAGCGCCTCGCCGAGCGTGATCTCGCGGGGATCTCGCGCCAGCGCATAGCCCCCGTGAGCGCCGCGGGTGGAGGCCACGATGCCCGCCTCGCGGAGCGGGATCGCCAGCTGCTCGAGGTAGGCACGCGGCAGTGCCTCGTCGATCGCGACCTCCGCCAGGGACACGGGCGCGGGCGACTGGGGCCGCCAGCGGCGAGCCAGCTGCACCAGCATCCGCACGCCGTACTCGCCCTTCGTGCTGAACGAGATGGCACCGGAGGCATGGAACGTTCGGACGCTCAGGGTTGTGCTCCTCGCGTTGCCGCGCTCGCCGGGTCGATCCCGGTCCCGTCGCGGCTGCGTCGGGGTCTGCGCGTTTGGGTGCGCGGCCAATTCCGACCTTTTCAGTCGGAAATGCTACACCCGAGCGTTCCAGAGCGTCAACGCGAGCGCATCCGACGCGCTGCGGTCACCAGGGTGAGCCCGAGGCGTGGGCTCACGTGGTGGACCCCTGGCAGCACGGGTGCGTCTGCCCGAACGGGCAGTCAGGTCGGACCCGCCGGCCACGGTCAACCAGTAGCAGCGAGACTACGATCCACGCGAACGCTGCTGCCGTGTCTACTGATTGTGGTCAGGCGAGCCGCGCGAGAAGCGGGGGGAGCGGCCGTGCCTTCGCATGACACCGGCGACGAGGCCACCACCCAAGGTCCGCGAGTTCTGCCCGAGCACACGAGCTCGAATCGCGCACGCGGCCGGAGCGCCGCGGCGGATCCGGGTTTCGCGCCCGAGGTGACGCTCGAATCCGGTCACACCTCCGCATCCAGCCAGATGGCCGCGGGTGCAGAGCTGCCTCCTGGCCTTCCGGCGGCACTGTTCCTCGGCCTCAACGCAACCGCCGGCAATCGCGCAGTCAGCTCGATCGTTCAGCGAAAGTCCGAAGACCAGCGTCGGACCGTCCAGCGTCAATCGGTCCCGACCGGGACGCAACAACAAGGGCCAGCTCCGGCTGCCAACGCCGCACAAACCTATGAAGTAGGCGGCGTGATCTACCACGAATCTGACTGGGGCGTGGCCGTCAATCAGGTCACCAACCTGTGGAACATGGTTGGCGGGATCATCTCGAAGCGGAAGGAAGCCGTCGCCGAGTTCGGCGGTCCGGGAGGCGCCGGCGCGGCGGACACTCCCAGCATCACGGATGCGCTGCTGACTGCAGCCATAACGGCGGCGATCGGCGCCGCGACCGATGGCGTGGGCCTGGTCCTCGCGGGCGCCCTGAGCACCGGGGTGACGGCCATCGCCCGCCGTGTTGCCGTTGACCCATCCATCGTTCTCGATCGTGGGAATGCAATCGTCACGGCCGCGATAAATGCGGGAAAGGCACAGGCGAACCTGCGGATTCCTGCGGCGATTCAGAGCCGACCAACGCCCGCCGCGAGCGGCGGAACGAACCTCGCTACGCCCTTGGCGAGCTACACGAGCGCACTCAACGAAACGCTGGACCAGGAGGGGCTCGGCTCCCAACGCCAGACGCTGCAGTTGCTCCTCAATCAGCCCAACGAGCCAGCTGGAGCCAAGTGGGCAGTCGCCGCCGCGATCTACGAGGCACTGACCACGACCCTCGAGGCTGCGAAGCGAGCCGAGTGGAACAGCACGTCGGACGGTTGGTTCCAGATGCAGATCCAGTCGGGTGCGGGGCAGCTTCGCGGGTACGACACCGGCATCGTCGTCGTGGACCTAGCGAAAGACGCCTACCCGGCGGACCGGCTGACCGTTTCGGGCGCCTACCTCGGCGGCGAGGGCGCGAACAACGCGACGATCCGGATGTACAGCACCCGCAAGCTCGAAGAGATACACCTTCCCATCCGGATCGACATGGACAACGGAAGCCTCGGCCATGGGTGGGTGGAATGCGGCTGGCAGCTGTGGCGCCCGATGGGGGTGGATTCGCCCAGCGACTACACAGGAATCACTCGGTGGGGACTGCCCTGGCTGGCGGCCAAGGCACTAGGCCTGCGCAACATCGATTCTGACGACAGCCGAGTGAACGACGCCAACATCACCCGTGGGGCGGCGATGGTCTGGGACGAGTTGAAGGGCAAGACCATGGCTGATTTCGGCGCCAGCTTCCACGTGATGTCCATGACAAGTGGGGTAGGCGTCACGCCCCATGGGGCCTGAGGGTCGAACACCCTCGCCGATGGCTGTGAGCCCGTCCACGGAGCCGGCGGTGACTGTCCGGCCGGCCGAAGTCGCGGACAGCTTGGCGATGGCCGCGATTCGAGCCCGTGGACTGGCGCCGTCGCGCCGGCCCGCACGGCACGCCCGGACCTTGACCAGGAGCCGCAGGAATCGGACCATGCGCGCGAATTCGGAGGAGGAGAGCGGACCACATGGACACGTCGACGATCTTCATGCTCGTGTTCCGGGTGCTTCACATCGGGGCGGGGGTCGCCTGGGCCGGATCCGTGTTCCTGTTCGTCGTCATGATCCAGCCGAGCGCCGCCGCGATCGGACCGGCAGCCGGCCCCTTCATGATGGAGATGCTCGGCCGGAGGAAACTCGTGTCGTGGCTCCTCTCGCTGGGCGGGACGACGGTCGTGGCCGGCCTGCTCCTCTACTGGCGGGACGCGAACGGCTTCGACGGGCTGGGGGCCTTCTCAACGTCCCGGTTCGGCATCGCACTCTCGATCGGCGCGCTGGCGGCAATCGCGGCGTTCCTGATCGGGCTGTTCGGCACGAGGCCGAACGCCCAGAAGCTGCTCGCCCTCTCGTCCCAGGCCGCCTCCGGGACCCCGCCTGCTCCCGCGCTCCTGCAGGACATCGCGAGCGTCCAGGCTCGGCTGAAGCTGCTTGCGCAGGTCGCGCTCGGGCTCATCGTGGTCGCCGTGGTCGCAATGGCGACGGCACGCTACTGGTAGGCGTCGACCGCGTCCGAACCTGGTCCGCGCCCGAACGCCGGGTGCACCGGTTCGTCGAGCTCCACGATGCGACCCTGGATACGGACCCCGTCCGGATACGCCTCACCGTGCGCAAGGCCAGCCTGGGAGAGCCCGAGCCCGGCGGCCGCAGCGTCGGTCAGATAGAGATAGGGCCGGAAGCCGATCCGGTCACGGATCGTGTTCTTGAGCAATCGGTGCGCGATCGTCACGGCCGGGCCGAGCAGGTCGCTGCCGGACCCAACGGTCTGGCGCACCGCCTGGCCCCGATGGAGCACGGCCTTGAGGTCGAGGTGCGCGACTGCCGGGCAGGCCGTGCACATGTGGTCGGCCGCGGGGATCGCCCGGGTTCGGCCATCGATGAACGCCCGGTACGTCGTACGGAGCCTCTCCACGACGCGGTCACCCTGTCCGTCGAGGGCTGATGCCGGTGCAGCGGCGAAGACGGCGTCTCCTTCGAGCTTGACGACCGCGAAGTCGGGACCCACGCCCTCGATGACGGCATCGAGGAGCGCCCCGAGCACGGAGTAGGCGGCCGGGATTCCGCCACTGAAATCGATCCCGTGCGCCAGCTCGACGCCGGTCATGAAGCCGGTGTAGCCGGAGATGTCGGCGAGCAGCAGGTACCGCTCGCCTGCTGACGCCTCCGGTCCCGCCGGCGCTGCGGATCGCTCGGGTAGCTCCACGTGGTCCCCCCTGTCCGCGCTGCCACGATGGGCGGTCTCGCGGTCGACGTCATGCTACGCGAGGAGACGACAGCGCACCCTTGGCCGATCCGGCAGGTGGCGCGAGCTATCTCGTGCCGATCAGGCGAGCCTTCGCGTCGGTGAGCTCCTCCTCCGTGAGAGCGCCCTGCTCGCGGCGTCGCCGGTCGTCACCGGAAGATCGCGGAGGTCACTGGACGGTCATCGACCTGGTGGCGCTCGCCGTTGAGCCGCCGATCGCGCACGTGACGGTCACGGGCCAGCTGCCGGTCGTCGTGCGCGATCCCACGGTCCAGCTCCAGCCGACCGCGCCATCCGCGCCGGCCGTCGTCGGGCCGAGACCCGACGCCGTCGAGGGACCGGACTTGTAGAGCACGACGACGGCGCAGGCGGCGCCGGGCGTCGTGGTCGCGCTCACCGTTGCGGTCGACCCGCGCCCGATCGGCGAGGTGAGGCTCGTGATGGCCACGCGGATCGCCGAGCCGGCGGGAGTCGATGCGAGTGGATGCGGAGTCACCGCGGGGATCCGGGCAGGCAGCGGGCCGGACGGCGTGATCGCACCGCCCGTGACATACGTCCGCCACGCCGCGATCCAGCCGCCCCGGATGAGGGCCTGGGCCCTGGCGAGGGTCATGCTCCGGGCGCAGACGAGGCGCTTGAGCGTGTTCTCGAGCTGGTCCTTGACGCGAGCGCCCACCAGGGTGCCGTCCGCGAGGCGAATCGCGTAGGGCTCGGGCCAGAGGTTCGCCCGGTCCCTGGGCGCCCCACCGATCTCGAGCGAGATGAGGTGATCCTCCTCGTAGTCGGAGAGGTTCTTGTCGGCATACCCGTAGGCGATGATCTGGGAGCGCTTGAGGGCCGTCGTGTAGCTCGACGACGGGCGGATCGTCGCCGTCCAGCCTGAGACGCAGATCGTGGTGCCGATCGTCGCCTGCGTGACTGCCGGGTTCGTGGCGCCCGGCGTCAACGCCAGGTCCGGCTCGCCCGCGAGGTGGACGCGCGCGCGGGACGTGCCGATCGAGGACGGGGTCGCGCCGGGTCCGGTCGTTGCCGAAGGGGCGACGCTCGATGCCGGTGCCGCCGAAGCCGGCGGCGCTGTCATGGTCGGGCCTGCCGACGTTGTCAAAGGCGGAGTCGCGGTCCCGATCACGGCCGCCGGGCCGGTGATGTCTCCGACGTCGATCGGTGTCGGCCCGGTCCCGGCACAGCCGGCGACCAGCATCACGGCGAGGACGAGGAGGGCGGACCGTTGCTTGCGACGTGCCCGCGCCACAGCGGGACGCTTCACAGGGGACACGGTGGGTGACGCAGCGCGCATCCGCAAGAGCCGACCAGTCCCCCAGTACCATCGCCTGACGGCGACCGCTGCGCGACATCGTCGGACCTGCACGACGACAGTCGGACGTCACCCGGACGTGGCACCCCGTCGGCGTTGTCCTTGGGCCCTTCGTCGCGCCGGGGACCGGCACACGGGCTTGACACCTCGCGCGCTGCCACCACATTGTGGCCGACCGCGGCTCGAGCGTGTCCCGTCGGACACCCCGCGGCGATGGGGGGCAGCATGGGCAAGTACATGTTCACGGGCAGCTTCGCCGTCGACGGCGCTCGTGGTCTCCTCGCCGAGGGAGGGACCAACCGCCGCGACGTCATCGCGAAGCTGTTCACCTCGCTTGGCGGGACGCTCGAGTCGTACCACTTCGGCTTCGGCAGCGACGACTTCTACATCATCGGCGACCTGCCCGGCAACGCGGCCGCTGCCGCCTGTGCGCTCACGACGTCGGCGACGGGAGCGGTTCGGACCCGGACGGTCGTGCTCATGACACCGGAAGAGATCGACGCGGCGACGAAGCTCACGCCGACCTACCGGGCGCCAGGTTCCTGATCGCCGGCCGGGCGCGCGATCGCCTTGCCCGTCACGAGATTCGGCGGGCACCATCGATCGAGGTGGCCGGGCGCCCGGCGCGCGGCGTTTCGGCGTGCGCCACGGTCCCGGGCGCCGCGATTTCGCTGCTCGCGACGCGATTCGCTGCTCGCGACCTATCAACGCGCGGGCTGGGTGCGCTCCGTTTCCTGGCCGATCGGAGCCACCCGGTCCCGAAGCGGCGCTGCTTCGGCCTCCACGGCGCGCGGGGCATCCTGCTGGACGGCCGCCTCCAGGTGTCCGAGGAGCGGCCCGGCGCGAAGGTCCGTGAGGATCTCGCGCGCCTCGGCGATCGAAGGGGCGAACTCTGGGACCGGCCCGAGCATCCGGCAGGCGACGATCACGCTCGTCGCGAAGAGCAGGGCCGTCCCGAGGTCGTGGAGCCGGCCGAACACGTCGAGGTAGCGAGCGGTGGCCGTCGGGTGATCGCCTGCGAGTGCCGCCCGTGCGGCGCCGATCTCGGCACGCAGCGCGAAGGCCCACCGGCCCGTGGCTCCGTCGAGTGACGCCTCGCACCGGTCCAGGCCGTCCGCGTTGCCGGCCCATGCGGCCGCCGGGATCCCGACCGCTGCCCCCCAGACCTGCCAGGTAACGCCGAAGTCCGAGCGGCTCACGAGGGCGGCCTGTGCGAACGCCTCGGCCGGTCGTCCCGCGCAGAGGAGAACCCACGCCGTTGAGATCTCGATGTTCAGGCGGATCTGCTGGTCATCGTGGGCAGCCGGCGTCGCCTCGAAACCTCGGAGAGTCTCCACCTGTCGATCCGGGTCCGAGCGCATCGCTGCGAGAAAGGCCCGCAGCATCTCGTCCAACAACCGATCGATGTCGGAGATGAATCCCTCCTCCTCCAGCTCGGACAGGTGGGCCTCGACCCAGGCCCACTCCACTCCCATCCGAGTAAAGGCAAGGCTGATGACGAAGGTCAGCTCGAATGTCCACTCGTGCAACCCCAGCCGGCGCGCCTTCTCGAGCCCAGGCCGCAGGACCTCGATGGCCCGGATCGGGTCGTCGATGTCCGAGAACCAGAGGTTCTGGCGGGCGCGCAGCTCCGACCGCACGAGCCCATGCGCCTGGGAGATCGCCAGCGCACCACGGAGCAGGGCGATACCTTCCTGGAGGCGCCCGATCGAGGTGAGGGAGGTGCCCTTCGTGTCGAGGCTCTCCGCCAGGGGCTCGAAGAGCTCGAAACGCTCGGCGAGCGCCAGCGCCCGATCTGCGGCCGCGATCGACTCCGCGTCCCGTCCTGATCGCATGTAGGCGCGCGCAAGCTCGGCGACGAGGTAGGCGAGACCCTCCGGAGCGTCCTCCGGCTCGAACTCGGCGACCGCGTCCTTGATGAAGTCGAGAGACTCCCCGATGCGGCCCGACGTGAGGAGGAGGCGGCCGAGGTCGGCGATCGCGAGGGCTGCGGCCGACCGGTCGGCCCCCGCGCGCCGGACCTCGACGAGCCGCTCGAAATAGTCACGCGCCACATCGAAGTCCCCGGCCTTGTCGGCCTCCTGCCCGGCAGCCTCCCACAGCGCAGCCCGCTGCGCCGGGTCCGTCGTGATGGCCTCGGCCTGGACGAGGTAGCCGAGCGCCTGCCCATGCGATCCGAGGGCAGCAGCCCGGTCGGCCGCCCCGCGAAGGGCAATCCGTGCCTGCGCCGCGAGCGCGTCCGCCTCCGGACCGTCCGGCGCGTTCGCATGGGCCGCGAGGTAGTGGCCGGCCAGCGCACCGGCAAGCTCGTCCGTCGGCAGCGCCTCGAAGATCCGGGCGACCGCGAGGTGCTTCGTCTTGCGGTCGGCACGCGACAGGGTGTTGTAGGCGACCTCGCGGATCAGCGCCTGGACGAATGCGTACTGGCCGCGCTCCGCGGAGCGCGCGTCGGCCTCCAGCTCGAGGATCTCCTGGCGAACGAGCGCCCGGAGGCGCGGCTCCAGGTCCTCTGGCGAGATGCCCGTCAGGGCCGAGAGGCCCTCGACCGAGAAGCTCTGCCCGAGCACCGCCCCGTCCTGCACCAGGCTCCGGTCCGCAGGCCCAAGCCCATCCAGCCGCGATGCGATGAGGGCGGTGAGGGTCTCCGGGATCGAGAGGGTCGCGATGTCGCCGACGGGCACGTAGCGCCCATCCTCCTCACGGACGCGCTTCTCGGCGATGAGCATCCGCACGATCTCGACCGCGTAGAGCGGAACGCCATCGGCCCGCGCCACCACCGCTCGGATCGTCGTCTCCGGCAGGCCCGGGACGAGCCCGGCGAGCAGCTCGCGCATGGAGGACTCGGAGAGCGGCTCCAGGTAGATCGACGTGAAGCTGCGCTTCCCGGCGCCCCAGCCGGGTCGCTTCTCGAGCAGCTCGGGCCGGGCCAGCGTCACGATGTACAGCGGGAACGCACGGCTCCACTCGAGCAGGTGGTCGATGAAGTCGAGGAGGCCCGCGTCCGCGAAGTGGAGGTCCTCGAAGATCATGACCACTGGGCTGGTCGCGGCGAGCCGTTCGAAGAACATCCGCCAGGCGCCGAACAGCTGCTCGGACCCGATCTCCGCCTCCATCCCGAGGAGGGTCAGGAGCGCCGGCTCGACCCAGCGGCGGTCCGCGGGATCGGGGATGTACTGCGCGACCGTCGCGGCGATCCGCTCACGGGTGGTCGCCTCGTCGTCGGACTCGGCCAGGCGTGCCCGGGCCCGGACCATCTCGCCGAGCGCCCAGAAGGTGATGCCGTCGCCGTACGCGGGGGAACGACCGGCGTGCCAGAGCACGGTCCCCATCAGGCCGTCGAGGTACTTCTCGAGCTCCCAGGCCAGGCGGGTCTTGCCGATCCCGGCAGGACCGAGCACCGAGATGAGCCGCGCTCGTCGCTCGCGCTCGGTGGCGTGGAAGAGGTCCTTGAGGAGCCGGAACTCCTCGTCGCGGCCGACGAACGGTGCCTCGAGGCCTTCGGCCCGGTTTCGACCGCCGCGCTCCGAGACGACGCGCAGCGCGCGCCAGGCGGCAACCGGCACCGCCTTGCCCTTGAACGCCTGCTCGCCCATCGGCTCGAAGGCGATGGCGGACGAGGCCGCGCGATGGGTCGCCTCCCCGACCAGCACCACGCCGGGCGGTGCGCTCGACTGGAGACGCGCAGCCGTGTTCACGAGGTCGCCGGCGACCATGCCCTGGTTGGTCGCACCAAGGGTCACGGCAGCCTCGCCGGTCAGGACTCCGGCCCGGGCGAGCATCCCGGGCCCAAGGGTCCGGACCGCGTCGACGAGGTCAAGCGCGGCGCGGACGGCACGCTCGGCGTCGTCCTCCTGGGTCGTCGGAACACCCCAGACCGCCATCACCGCGTCGCCGATGAACTTCTCGACCGTCCCGCCGTAGCGGCTCACGACGTCGGAGGCAAGCTCGAAGTAGTGCGACAGGAGGTCGCGCGTCTCCTCGGGATCACGCCCCTCGGCGAGCGTCGTGAATCCGACAAGGTCGGCGAAGAGGACGGACACGAGCCTGCGCTCGGCGATCGGAACGGACGCAGGCGCGCCGGCTGGTCGCGATGCGATCGGCGCCGCCGCGGCGACCGCGCCCCCGAGGGGAGTGGCGCACTCGCCACAGAACTTCGCGCTCGGAAGGTTGGCGGTTCCGCAGGCCGGGCAGGTTCTCGAGAGCCGGGTCGCGCACTCGACGCAGAACTTCGTGCCGGCGGGATTCTCGGTTCCGCAGTTGGAGCAGATCAAGCCATTCCCCCAACGCTTGACAGCGCAGTCCGAGAGCGTAGCCGACCTCGTCGCGAAGCGCGAGCCAGAGTGCACGGGATCGCGGGAGGCGAGACAGCGCTCCGCCCACCCATTCGTGGCCGGCGCGGCGCTCGGCGCGATCGCGCGTTCACACGCGCGTTTCACCGACCACCGGCTCTACCCGGGGTGCGGGGCAGCACCTTCGCGAGCGGCCGGGGCGGCATCCGGCACGTAGTTCGTGATCGTCAGGTGGGTCGCCGCGCGGTCGTTGCGGGACTTGATGGTCCAGCTGTAGGTCTTGCCGGCCTCGATCACGTGCCATTGCTCCGACGCGTACAGGGCGCGGATGCCCGGTGTGTCCTTGATGACCAGCATCACGTGCGCCGGGAGGAGCGTGAGGGCGTCGCGCAGGCGTCGCTGGTCGCCGGAGGTGAACGGCCGGTCGTCGTAGGCGCTGAACTCGCTGTCGTAGGGCGGGTCGACGAAGACGAAGTCGCCCGCCGCGGGGCGCGCCTCCGCGAGGAACGGCTCGAAGTCGGAGCAGCGAAGCTCCGTGTTTGCCAGCCGCCCCCGGGCAGGATCGCCGAACAGGAGCGCTGCCTTGCCGGAAAGCGTCTTCCGGTTGTAGGTCACCCCGCCGTAGGGGACATTGAACTCGCCGCGCGCGTTGAAGCGGAACATCGCCGCGTAGGCGAACTCCCGGAGGAAGAAGAAGTCCGCCGTCCGGTACGCGTCGGCGGCGGCAGCGAGCCGGGCAACGTTGTACCGGCTGCGGATCGACATGTAGAAGGAGGACCGCAGCGACCCCTCCACGTTCGCGAGCAGGTCGGGGCGCGAGAGAATCCGCCCGAGCGTGCGCTCGACGCCGCGCATCCGCGTCAGCTTCGCGAGCAGCTCACGCTCCACCCGCGCCTCGAAGGAGTCCGCGATCGACGGGCCCGCGCGGTCGACGATGTCGTGCAGCGCCACGTGCCAGTGTTCGAGCGTGACGCCGACGCGCTCGCGCGATCCGGCCAGGAACGCATCGGCGAGGTCGCCATGTAGCTCGGGGATCGATGAGAACCCCTCCCACGCGCTCGCGACCCCGGCGATCGCCCCGCGCACGGCGTCGTCGCACGACGCGGCCGCCGCGTAGAGGGCCACGAGCTCGGGGCAGGCGTCATTCGCCCACGCGGCCACGGCGGGCGGGGTGGCGAAGAGGATCGCACCGCCGCCGACGAACGGGTCGATCAGGCGGCCCGTCAGGGGTGGGGCCAGCGCCGCGATCGACGGCAGCTCCTGCGACTTGCCCCCCGGCCACTTGACGAACGGTGAGACGAGCGCCCGCGCCCCGAGCCTCGGCCCCGGCGCCGAGGGCACGGCCATGGTCACGGCGTCGACGACCGGTGGCCGTTTGCGATCCCAGGCTCGGGGTCGCCCGTCAGCTGGCGGGGAGGTGTCGGAGCGCGACCGCCGCGTACATGGCCGCCCCGACCGCCATCGCCGGCTCGTGGAAGACGACCCTGTTGGAGTGGTTGCCCGGCGCCGTGGCCGGATCCTCCTCGGGTGGCCGCGCGCCGAGGAAGACCATCGCCCCGGGAACCCGCTGGAGGACGTACGAGAAGTCCTCCGCGCCCATGATCGGCGCGGGCATCGCCACGACCGCCGCCGCGCCCGCAAGATCCGTGCCTACCGATGTGACGAACGCGGTGAAGGCCGGGTCATTGACGGTGACCGGGTAGCCCGCCTCGATCTCGAGCTCGCCGACCGCCCCGTGCGCGGCGCAGATGCCCTCAACGACCTGGCGGATCCCGGCATGGACCGTGAGCCGGGTCTCCTCCGAGACCGCGCGGATCGTTCCCTCGAGAAAGACGGTCTCCGGGATGATGTTGTTCGTCGTGCCGCCCCGGATGTGCGCGATCGTGACCACAGCCGGATCGAAGACGTTGACCCGCCGGGTCACCATCGCCTGGAGCGCCAGGACGATCTCCGCGGCGACGGGCATCGGGTCGAGCGTCGTGTGCGGCGCCGAGGCGTGCCCTCCGCGGCCGCGGACCGTGAGCCGGATGAAGTCCGCGGACGCCATCTCCGGGCCGGGTCGCACGTTCAGGGTTCCGGTGGGGTACGTGGTCGAGATGTGGATGGCGAACGCCGCGTTCGCCGCCTCAGCCGCCGGCAGGTCCAGCAGTCCCTCGTCGAGCATGTAGCGTGCGCCGCCGAACCCCTCCTCGCCGGGCTGGAACATCAGCAGCACGCGGCCGGCGATCTGCTCGCGCCGGGCGGCCAGGAGCCGGGCGCCGCCGAGGAGCATCGCCATGTGCGTGTCGTGCCCGCAGGCATGCATCGCCCCGGGGGTCTCCGAGCTGAACCCGAGGCCGGTCTCCTCCTGGAGCGGCAGGCCGTCCATGTCGCCGCGCAGGACGAGCGTTGGGCCGGGCCGGGTCCCTTCGATGATCGCGGTCACGGAGCTCACCGACCGGCCCAGGCGTGGAGCCAGCCCGATCCGTTCCAGCTCGGCGGCCACCACGGCCTGCGTGGCGGGCAGCTGAAGCCCGATCTCGGGTCGGCGGTGGAGGCGCCGGCGCACGTCGACGAGCTCCGGCATGAGCGCTGCGGCGTCATCGAGAAGCAGAGGGAGGGCGGGCGTGGTCGTGGTCATGGGCCAAGTATGGGGGCGGGCGATACGACGCGGCCGCCGATACGGCTCAGTGGCTCGCCCGCCGGACATGGAGCGGCCGCGCCGGTGTCCGGCGCGGCCGCATCGCTGCGTGGCGCGATGGTCAGTGGACGACGAGCGTCCCCGTCATGCCTGCGTGGATCTGGCACACGAACGTGTACGTGCCAGCGGGCGCCGACGTGGACACGCCGATCGTCCAGTTGGGGAAGGCTGCCGTCGACGGGAGGCCCAGGGCTGTCCTCTCGGACCAGCTTGCGAGGAGCCCGGAGTCGGACACGGTCGTCGGATCGGCGAGCGTGCGGACGCCGTTTCCGGGCGCGAACTCGATCTCATCGGCCGGGCGGGTGGCGGGCGCGGTCCCGCAGGTGAAGTCCAACGGGCCCTGCGGCGGCGTGTGGAGAGGCGTCGCAGGCGAATCCGTCCCGGTCGTGGCGTCTTCGCAATTCGCCACCATGTCCGTGAACAGGTCCTTCGGGAAGGTGACCGTATGGGGCTCGTTCGTCGCCAGCGACGTCCACATCACGAGGTCGCCGGGCGCAACGTTGAGCGTCCCCGGGAGGAACTCCAGGATCGCGACGTGGTGTCCCGCGCTGGACGTCCCCGCGTTCACCATCCAGAGGGTGTGCCCGTCGGGCAGGGTGGTGGTCGTCACGGCCATCGCCTGCTTCTCGGCTGCATAGGCGTCCTTGATGTCAGCGGCGATCTGGTGCTTGACGCTCGAGACCAGCTGGCCGGGCGTGGTGGTCTTGACGGACCCGGGGACGACCCGGAGCGTCGCGGTCATGCCCGGGTGGACCCGGCAATGGAACGCATAGCTGCCGACGGGCGCGTTGATCGTCACAACGAAGGGCGGCGGCGCGCCCGCGCCCAGGAACACACCGCTGCTGACGACCGAGGCTCCGTTGAACGAGCACGGATGCGCTGCCGTCCCGCAGGTCATGGAGGTCGGCAGGATCGCCGGGACGCGAATCTGGGATGCCGTCTGCCCGCCCGGGTTCGGCGTCGTGTCGTTCGCATCCGCGACCGCGATGCCGTTGGCCAGCTCGTCGGCCGCCGAGCTCATGCCCTTCGGCAGGAGCGTTGCGGTGTGGAAGCCCTCGATCGCGAACTGGATGGTCTGGCCCTTGTGGACCGTCAGCGATCGCGGGAAGAAGTTGTTGAAGCCCCAGTTGTGGCCGGCCGGAACCGCGGCCGGCTGATCGGCGGCGATCGTCAGCGGCGGCGCTGCAGCGCCGACGGGCGAGACCCCGATGACGAGGGACCCGGCGACAAGGCCGGTGGCCGCGGTGAGGCGCAGCAGGTGACCCGCGCGCAGCAATCGATTAGGCATCGACGTGGAAACCCCCCTTTTCCAGATGATTCGCCTGTGCCGTCGTTGACGGCGAGGCGCGATGGTACGGCCTCCACCCAGGGCGGTAAAGAGTGGGTTTCGCGCGATGCGCACGACGGGCACGCCGCGCCCGCGGCCCGAGCGTGTCGCCGCCCGGCGAGCTCGCGAATGCCGCAGAATCCGGGCATGGTTCCGCCGCTTCCCGACGACCCGGTCCTGCCTGGCGCAACGTGGCGACCCCTGGCGGCGGACGACGCAGCGCGGCTCGAGGCGCTGGTCGAGGCGGCGCGCTCCGCCGATGGCGGTGAGGAGGTTCGCACGCGGGACGACCTGCTCCGCGAGCTGACCGACCCACGTGCGCCGGCCGCCACGAACACGCTCGCGCTCGCGCTCCCCGATGGGACCCTCGCCGGTTGGGCGATCGTCCACGAGCGGTTCCACGGCCGGCTTGCGCGCAGGGTGTTCCTCGACGGGTGCACCGGCGCGCGCGTGCGCGGCCGCGGGATCGGGACGCGGCTTCTGCGCTGGGCCATCGCCCGCGGAGAGGAAGCGCTGGCCGCGCAGCCGGCGAACCTGCCGCGACACGTCGAGGCGTTCCGGGACGTCACGGCGTCGAGCGCGGTGAACCTGCACGTGGCGCACGGGTTCACGACGGTCCGTCACTACATGGACATGCGGCGCGACCTCGCCGTAGAGCTCCCGGGCGAGCCCGGCGTGGACGGCGTCCGGATCGTGCGCTACGACGCGGCGTTCGCCGAGGCGGCCCGCCGCGCGCACAACGAGGCCTTCACCGACCACTGGGACACCGAGCCCGTGCGCCCCGAGGATTGGGAGCGCGACTTCGTTGGCGACCCGCGCTTCCGGGCGGACCTCTCGTTCATCGCCCTGGCAGGGGATGCGGTCGCCGGCTACAGCCTCAACTACTGCAGCGAAGCCGACTGGGCGGCAAGCGACGTCCGCGACGCCTGGATCGGGCAGCTTGGCGTCCTGCGAGCCTGGCGGGGCCGGGGAATCGCGACCGCACTGCTCGTGCGCAGCATGGCGCGGTTCCGCGATGCGGAGATGGACGCGGCCTCGCTCGGCGTGGACGCGCAGAACCCGACCGGTGCGGTGGCCCTCTACGAGCGCGTGGGGTTCACGGTCAACCGGCGCTTCGTGCGGCTCCGCCGCTCCGTCCTGCGCTGAGACGCCGCGTGCCCGTCGTCGTCCGCGAGGCCCGGCCCGAGGAGCATGTCCGCCTGGGCGAGCTCGTCGTCGCGGCGTACCGGTCGCTCCCCGAGTTCGACGACCCGGGCTACGAGCCGGAGCTGCGGGACGTGGCGCGCCGGGCCCGCGAGGCCGTGGTGCTGGTCGCGGTCGATGCGGCTGCCGGCGACCGGATCCTCGGCTGCGTCACCTACGTCCCCGGGCTTGAGAGCCCGTGGGCGGAGCTCCTGGGCCCGGGTGAGGCGACGATCCGGATGCTCGCGGTGGACCCGGCAGCCCGGGGCGAAGGCGCCGGGACCGCCCTCGCCTCTGCATGCGTGGCGCAGGCGCGCGCAGAGGGCCGCACGGCGATCTTCCTCCACTCGCTCCCGTACATGCGTGCGGCACAGTCGATCTACGCGCGGCTCGGGTTCACCCGGCAGCCGGATCGCGACTGGGAACCGGTGCCGGGGGTGCGCCTCCTGGGCTTCTCGTTGCGCCTCGGGGACGGCCCGGGCTGAACCGCGCCGGCTCTCGTGATCCCGGGTCGTCGGGTTGTGGCAGACGACCCGGACGGGGTGGTACTCCCGGCCTATCGAGACCGGGCCGGCGTGTTGCTAGGGTGCACCTGATCTTGCCGAACTCGATGGGCGCCCCGCGTCCGGTTCACTGGTCAGGAGCTTGCCCCAGCCCGTGGTCCTTCCTTCCAGGTCCGACGATGAACGCCTGACGGTGCGCCCGTTGCCCGACACGGATGCGGTGACGGTCGAGGCGCCCGAAGCGCCTGCCGACGCCCGGACCGGGCGAAGGGCGGCGGTTCGACGCATCGCGGCGCAGGCGGGGGGACAACGCGATCTCGGGCAGGCCTACGAGTTCGTGCTGGGCCACGCGGCAGAGCTGTGCGACGCCGAGGGGGCCGGTCTCTGGATCCTCGAGGATGGCGAGCGCCCCTTCCGCCTGGCCGCCGAGCATGGCCTGTCCCCGGCGCTCATCGAGGCGATCTCCGTCCCGACGCCGGGCCGCGCCACGCATCAGCGACGCATCGCGACAGCCGCCCGGAAGGCGATCGCATCGGCGAAGCCGCAGGTGGTCGCTGGTCGACTCCCTCGACGGCCCCCGAAAGGGGCCCGCACGCACGCCGTCCACGCCGACAGCCTCTGCTTCGTCCCCATCGTGATGCTCCACGAGCCCGTCGGGCTCCTGGTCCTTTCGCGTGTCGCCTCGCGTGGATGGTCGTCGGCCGACCTCGACCTGGCAGCGTCGTTCGCCCTCCAGATGGGCGGCACCATCCAGAACGCCCGGCTGTACGGCCGCCTGCAGTCGTTCGCCGCTCGCCTCGAGGCGATCAAGGACCTGGCCGGGAACCTGAACCGGATCCACGAGGTGGCGGCCATCGGTGAGGCGATCGTCGCGGAGATCCGGCACCTCTTCGCCTCGGACACGGCGCGGGTCTACTCGGTCGACCACGTGTCGGGGATGTGCGAGCCGATCGCCTTCGGCGGGATGTTCCTGGGAACGGCCGAACCGTCGCGGGAGGTCCTGAGGGTCGAGATCGGCCGCGGTCTCACCGGCTGGGTGGCCGCCAACAACGCCCCCATCCGGGTCGCGGACGCGCGCACGGACCCGCGCCGCATGACGGTCGGCACGGACGAGGAACCCGAGTCGATGCTGTTCGCGCCCATGACCTACGAGGACGTGGTCCGCGGCGTCATCGTCGTCTCCAAGAAGGGGTTCGACCGGTACGCGGCGGAGGACCTCACGACGCTCTCGATCTTCGCCGGCTTTGCCGCCCAGTCCCTCGTGAACGCCGAGAACATGGAACGGCTCCGCAGCCAGCAGGTCGAGCTGGAGCATCGGCTCACGGGCCAGCGCGCGCTCCTCGAGGTCAACGAGACGCTCCTCGGGTCGGGCGATCCCCGCGAGGTCCTGGAGCTGATCGCCGACGGCCTCAAGGCGGTCGTGCGGTACGACAACCTGACGATCTATCGCCTCGACCGCGAGCACGGCGTGCGCGTGGCCGTGCTGGCGCGAGACCGCTTCGCCGAGATCATCCTGGCGGAGAAGATCGCGATCGGGAGCGGTTTGACCGGCTGGGCCGTCGAGCGCGGCGAGGCGGTGCTGGCCAACGACGCCCAGCTCGATCCGCGCGCGATGAACATCCCGGGCACGCCTTCCGAGGCGGAGTCGCTGGTCGTCGTCCCGCTGCGTGTCGGCGGCGACGTGATCGGGACGCTCAACGTCGGGCGCATGGGCGAAGCCGAGGCCCATTTCTCTCCCGACGAGTTCGAGCTCGTCAAGCTCTTTGCCGGCCAGGCATCGATCGCGCTCCAGACCGCGGAAGCGATCCAGGCCGCGGAGCTCCGCGCCGACCGCGACGCCCTCACCGGCCTCCTGAACCACGGCGCGTTCCAGGCCGCGGTGGACGTCCTCCTTGAGCGCGGCCGGCAGGAAACGGGCACGTTCGCCCTGCTGATGCTGGACCTCGATGGGTTCAAGGCGTTCAACGACGCGCACGGCCATCCGGCCGGCGACCGGCTCCTGCGGGCCGTCGGCGCCGCCCTCGTCGCCGCAGTCCGCGAGCACGACCGCGTCTATCGCTACGGAGGTGACGAGTTCTCGGTCCTCCTGCCCGGGGTCGGTCGCCACGAGGCGCAGGCCGTCGCGGACCGGCTCGCGTCCGGCGTCGCGGCACTCGGCGGGGCCGACGATGCCCCGGGCGTCAGTGTCAGCGTCGGGATCGCGATGTACCCGGGCGATGGACGCATCAAGGACGACCTCGTGATGCTCGCCGACGCCGGCCTCTACCTTGCGAAGGCGTCCCGGCGGCACGGGTCAACCGCGCCGCGCGGCGCGATCTCGGGTCCAGGCGTGGATTCCGATCGCCCGAACGCATCGCGCCGAGGGCCGGCCGTGAGGAGGAAGCCGCGCCCCACGGCGAACGGCGACGGCGTGCACCGCCTGGCCGAGGCATCGTTCGAGGCGCTCGCAATCCACCGCGACGGGCGCGTGCTCGAGGTCAACCAGGCCTTCGCGGATCTGTTCGGCCGGACGACCGACGTGGTCGCGGGCACCCCCGTCCTCGACCTGTTCCCCGAGGAGGCCCGCGCTGCCGCCTTGGCGCAGCTGGCCGCGGAACAGGAGGAGCCGTTCGAGACCGTCGCGCTCCTGGCTGACGGCACGGAGGTGCCCGTCGAGATCATCGGCAGGACGATCGAGTACCTGGACGAGGCTCCAGCGCGCGCGACCGCCGTGCGCGACATCCGCGAGCGACGCGCGGTCGCCGAGCGCATCGCGCATCAGTCATCCCACGACGCGCTGACGTCCCTGCCGAACCGCTCGCTCTTCCTCGACCGGGTCACCCGCGCCCTCCTCTCCGCTCCGCAGGGCGACGCTCCACGGGTTGCTGTCCTCCTGCTGGACCTGGATCGGTTCAAGGTCGTCAACGAGAGCCTTGGCCACGCGGTCGGCGACCGGATCCTCGCGGCTGTCGGCCGATGCCTGGGCACGGAGCTCCGGCCCGGCGACACGCTCGCCCGGCTCGGTGGCGACGAGTTCGCGGTGCTCCTCGACGGGGTGGCCGGCGAGACGGGCGCGATGCTGGTCGCGGAGCGCCTCGTGGATGCGCTGTCAGCGCCCTTCCCGCTGGACGACCGGGAGATCAACGTCGGCGCCAGCGTCGGCGTCGCCGTCGCGACAGCGGGCGACGTCGCCGCGGCTGACCTTCTCCGGGACGCGGAGATCGCGCTCTACCGGGCCAAGTCGAGCTCGCTCAGCCGCATCGCGGTCTTCGAGCCGAGCATGGGTGGCGCCACGATGGCGTGGCTGGAGCTGGACACGGACCTTCACAGGGCGGTCGAACGTGGCGAGCTCCAGGTCCACTACCAGCCCCTGGTCGACCTTCGGACGGGCGTCGTCGTGGGCCACGAGGCCCTTGTCCGGTGGGAGCACCCGGTGCGCGGCCTCCTGGGCCCGGACGACTTCATTCCCCTCGCCGAGCAGACGGGGCTGATCCTGGGCATCGGGGCATGGGTCCTGTCCGAGGCGTGCCACCAAACACGACGATGGCAGCTGGCACTGCCTTCCGATCCGCCCCTCAGCGTGAGCGTGAACCTGTCCGGCCGCCAGTTCACCCAGCCCGACCTCGCCGCGACCGTCGCCGACGTGCTCGCCGCGAGCGGCCTTCCCGCCTCGTCCCTGGAGCTGGAGATCACCGAGACCGTGGCGATGAGCAACGCGGCGGCGACCGGCGTGACCCTGCGGACGCTCCGCGACCTTGGCGTGCGCCTCGCGCTTGACGATTTCGGGACCGGCTACTCGTCGCTCGCCTACCTGTCCGAGATGGAGCTCGACAGCATCAAGGTCGACCGATCGTTCGTGGCCGGGCTCGCGGTCCCGGGGACGAACCACGCGATCATCGCGGCCGTCTCCGCCCTGGCCCGCGGCCTTGGCCTCCTGGTCACCGCGGAGGGCATCGAAGAGCCGGACCAGCTGGCCGCGGTCATCGCCCTCGGGTGCGACCGCGGCCAGGGATTCCTCCTTGCGGGCCCCCTCCCGGCATCCGAGGCGCTGGCCGCGCTCGTGGCGGAGCCGGTGCGGGACCTGTCCGGCCCGCTGCGGGCCGGCCTGCCGCGGGCGGGCGCCGCGTAGGGCCCGGAGCCGCGCTCAGGCGCGCCGGATCAGCGGCGGCCGCCGCCGAAGAGCCGCAGCATCATGAAGAACAGGTTGATGAAGTCAAGGTAGAGCTTGAAGGCGCCCATGACGGCGCCCTTCTCCATGGCTCCTGTCCACGCTGCGACGGCGCCGGTCTGGATCTGCTGCACGTCGTAGGCGGTGAGGATCGTGAAGATCACCACCCCGGCGACGGAGATGCCGAGGCTGAGGATGGTCCCGCCGACGAACAGGTTCACGAGCATCGCGACCATCAGGCCGACGAGCCCCATGAAGAGGTAGGCGCCGATGTTCGAGAGGTCGCGCTTCGTCACGACGCCGTAGAACGCAGCGGCCCCGAACACGGCCGCTGCCGCGCTCCCCGCCGCCACGACGCTGCCGAGGTCGTACACGCGGAGGATGAACCCGAGCGTCACGCCCGTCAGGGCCGCGTAGGCGAAGAAGAGGAGCAGCCCGACCGAGGCCGGGATCCGCCGGATGGCGAGCGTCAGGCCGAACGCGATCGCGAGCTGAGCGATGATCAGGGGCAGGAACAGGCCCGAGAGGTCGGTGACCTGCGCGTCAGACATGCCCGCCACGACCGCGCCGACGCCGGTCGTGAGCAGCAGGCCCACGAACATCCAGAAGAACGCCTGGGTCAGGAACGCCTGCGCCAGCCGGGCGTCGGGGCGGACGCCGACGCGACCCGGCGTGGCGTACGGATTGATCATCATGGTGCGAGGAATCTCCTTTTTCGCTACCGGAACACGTGCTCCGGACCCATATTCTCTCGCAACGCCGAAAGCGTGCACGGCGCTCGATTTCGGGCGCCAGGCGCCTCGCGCCGCGACCGTCAGCGGCGGCGGGCGCGGTCCCGGGTGCGTGCCGCTGTCGCGGTGTGGGCCTCTGCCTGCTCGGCGGCGCGCGCGAGGACCCACAGCAGGTCGGCGAGGCGGTTGAGGTACGCCAGGAGGTGCGGCCCGGGCACGAGGCCTGCGCGATCGAGGGTCACGGCCCGGCGCTCCGCCCGCCGGACGACGGTTCGGGCAAGCTCGAGCGCCGCGCTCGTGCGGGTCTCGCCCGCCACGACGAACTCCCGCGGGAAGGCGATTCGAGCCTCGTAGTCCGCGAGGACGGCTTCGATCCCGGTGACCATCGCCGCCGAGACGCGCGTCGTGCCGTCCTGGAGACGGTCCCACGCGGTCGGGTTGGCGGCAAGCTCGGCGCCGGCCACGAACAGCTCGCGTTGGATCCGGAGGATCAGGGGCTCGATCTCCGCGAGGGCCGCCGGCAGCGCGTCCAGCCGCCGCTTGGCGTCCAGCTCGGCCCGCGCGAGCCCAAGCGCGGCGACGGTCTCGTCCAGGGTGCCGTAGGCCTCGGTGCGGAGGTCGTCCTTGGGAATCCGATCCCCACCGAAGAGAAGGCCGGTGGTCCCGTCGTCGCCCTTCTTGGTGGCGACGGCGGATTTCGGCGATGCCGCGGGGGGTTCCGGGCTCACCACATGAGGCCCGCGTCGCGCGGGTCCCAGCGCTCCGCGAGCAGCGTCACCTTGACCGGGTGGTCGAGGACGGACTCGGCCTGCTCCTT
The DNA here is from genome assembly GCA_963850035.1 of uncultured Chloroflexia bacterium. Classification (GTDB taxonomy): domain Bacteria; phylum Chloroflexota; class Limnocylindria; order Limnocylindrales; family CSP1-4; genus CTSoil-043. The sequence goes on from CAWKJP010000006.1 coordinate 41,656, forward strand.
GACCTGCGCGATCATCGAGCCGGCATAGGGGCAGAACGGGGTCGTGAGGATCATCTTCACCTCCGACTCAGCCTCCCCGATGATGATCTGCTTGATCAGGGCCAGCTCCACGACGTTCATCCCGATCTCTGGGTCGACGACCTCGCGGAGAGCGTCGAGGATCGCGAGCTCCGTGGCGCGGCGCTCGGCGTCGAACGCGGGCGCGACGGCAGGCTGCGTGGTGGCTTCGGCGACGGTCGGCTGATCGGTCATGGGTGGCTCTCGGTGGTGCCGCGGGATCGCGACGGCTCCGGAAAGCGTAGCACCCTTGCCGGGAAAGACGAGCGCGCAGGTCGGATATGCGGGACGGCCGTCAGGCCGACGCGGCCGCTGTCGTGCCGACCTCGACGACGATGCCCGGGCGGCGCAGCTCCTCGGGCAGCCCGGCCGCCTCCGCCTCGGTGAACCCCGGCCCGACCAGCGACCCGTCGGCGGCGAGGAACTCCGCGTAGCGGTCGGGGTGGTCGGCGGCGTAGCAGAAGGCGAACGCGATGCCCAGCCACCGCAGCTCGGGATTGTCGGTCAGAATCCGGGTGAGCCCGTAGCCGCCGCGCCGCATCTCCAGGAGCTGGCGGACCGTCAGCCGGCTGCCGTAACAGAACGGCTCGCCGTTCATCACGAGCGGGTCGACCTGGACCCACTTGATCGTCATCCGTCAGCCGCCCTTGTAGAGCGCGAAGAGGTAGCGGTTGCGCTTCCGCGCGTCGCCCGCGAGGCCCCGGTGCCAGCGGAAGACCGCGATCCCCGCATCGATCGCCGTGTCGGCGGCCGCGCGATCGTCGCCCGAGAGGACCGCGCCGAGCGCGACCCGAACCCCCTCGGACAGCGCGATGAGGTCGTCCATCGGGACGCGGCGACGGCGGTAGACGGGGGCGACCCACTCGGCCCACTCCCGGACCTGGGCAGGGTCGCCGGAGGCGACCGCGCGGGCCACGCGCTCGAGATAGCCGTCGGTGTCGCGGAGCAGGTGGCGGAGCCCCGCCTCGCCATGGCGTTCGCGCATCGCGGGATCGGCGTCGACGGCCGCCTCGAGGGCGTGAGCCGCCAGGCGCGCCCGCGCCGCGCGGATGCGGTCCGCGGCCGCGGGGGAGCCCGCGGTCATGTCGGTCATCGGCAGGCCCAGGGCGGGGTGGCTCACGGCGCGAAGTCTAGCAGCGGGGCCCGGCGTGGCGGGTACCATCGGTCCCATGCCCGATCCCGATCCCGGCGAGGTGCCGCCGCGCCGGCTCCTGGCGCATCCTCCCTCCCAGCGCTATGCGACCCGGCCGGCCGAGGGCGCCCGTACGGAATCCGGCGGCCCCGGAACGGCGGTCCTGCTGGGTGTCGTTGCCGCGGCGATCGGCGCGGCGGTCCACGTGGCGATCGCGGTGATCCTGCTCGCGACGGGCGGGCTCCTCCTCGTCTCCGCCACGCTGGGGTTCGGCGTCGGCGCGGCGGTCCGGTCCGGGGCGGGCTCGCGGGTGGGAACCGGTGCGAGGCGCGGGCTCGGAGCGGGCCTGGCCGTGGTCGCGGTCGCGGCGGCGCTCGCCGCGAACTGGGCCCTGTCCGGCGCGTACCTCCCGCCGATCGACTTCCTGGACCAGGTCTATGGCCTGCTGGTCCCGCTGCAGGTCGCCGCCGCAGCTGCCGGCGCGCTCGCCGGAACCCGCTAACGAAGGAGGCGCCGCCCGTGCCCGAATTCCCAACCTTCGACCACTGGTTCCCGCCGGACGTGCCCCCGGAGCGACGGCCGGCGCCCGCATGCACGCTGCGCCATCCGCGCGAGGACGACCTGGCGGCGCTCCAGGCTCGCCTCCGTGACTGGTCCGAGGAGGCTGGCCCTCCCGCGCCGGGTCGTGTCTGGACGCGACACGTCGCGGGCACCTCGTGGATCGCGGAGGACGATGCTTCTCGACGGGCGCTGGGCACGCTGCTCGGATTCATGTCCCCCGATCACGCGGAGGAGGCAGTGATCCAGGGCATCGCCGTAGACCCGGAGTTTCGGCGCCGCGGTATCGGCCGAGCGCTCGTCGGCCAATTCACCGAGGAGCAGGCGCGGGCCGGCGCGACGCGGCTGACTGCGGCGTGCCGACCCGACGACCGGCGGGCGCTCGCCTTCTTCGCCGCGCTCGGGTTTGCGCCGAATGCCGGACCGGGCAGCCGGAAGCTCTACGGCGTGCCGGCGTTCGAGAACTGGGACGGCCCGGGAGAGGACCGCGTCCTCCTGGAGCGGGCTGTCAGCCCGTAGCCGTCGGGTCGTGGATCTCGGCGAGGATCGCTCCCGGCGTCAGCTGCTCGGTGAGAAGGCGCCGGAAGCGCCGCGCCCGCTCCTCCGTGGGGACGCGCTCGAGCCAGCGGGACAGGAGCCGCTCCCCCTCGAAGTAGACGAAGACGTACGTGCGCCAGAGCGGGTGCTCGATGAACTCGAGCCGCTTCGCCGCACGGTCCGGTGCGGCGACGAGATACCGCTCCAGGTACGCGAGGACCTCCTCGTGAGACGCGCCGTCGGCGTGCCGCAGGAGGGCGGCGTTGCCGCGGACGCCGCCGAGGGCTGCCGAGGCGCGGTTGATGGCGACCTGGGTCGACGCGGCCGCGCGGGCTGCGGACGCGTCGCGCGCCACGTCCAGCCCGGCAAGCCGGTAGACCTCGACGAGCAGGTCCGCTTCGTCGGCCGCCGGGACCGCGAAGCGCCGGCCGAGGTCGGCGAGGCCTTCGGACAGGAGGCATTCGGGCGCGTTGATGCAGAGGACCGACGCCTCGAGGCGACCGGCGTCGTCGACGAGGTGCGCCTCGTGGCAGGCGTGCTCCAGGTGGTGGCCCGGATATGTCTCGTGCGGGAGGACGCTCAGCAGATCGGCCGCCCGGGTCGGCAGGTCGGTGTTGATCTCGACCCGGCTGTGCAGCCCGCCGTCGTACCAGTTGTAACCCGACCACGGCTGGTCGCGGACCAGCGAGACCTCGAGGCGCTCCCCGTCGGGCAGGCCGAACAGCGAGCGGGCGCGCTCCCGGAAGCCCGGCAGCAGCGCGTCGATCACGCCGCGGAGCCGATCCGGCGGGATCGTCAACCGCGTGTCCCAGGCGGCCAGCCGCTCGGCGAGCGGCCCCTCGCCGGGGAGCACGCGCTCGAGGTCCGCGATCGCTCCGGCGAAGACGGCCTCGTCGATCCGCTCCGGCGTGAAGTCGAAGCACGCGCTGACGTGGGCGAGATACGGAAGCCCGTCCCCGTCGAGGGCGCGGGCCTGCGTCTCGAGCGCGAGGAGCTGGGCGAGCAGCCAGCGGCGGCGATCCGGCTCGGCGACATCATCCGCGACCCGGGCCCGGAGCTCCGCGGCGTCGCGACGCAGGCGCGATGGAGTGCCCGGGCTCTCGGCCTCGACCTGCGCCCGCAGCTCCGGGGGACCGAAGTACCCGTCCACGAGGCCGGGGACCAGGCGGTCCAGGCGAAGGGCGAGCAGCAGGTAGTGTCGCGCGATCGGGTCGGGAGCCGGCCGCGCGGAGGTGTGAGAGTCCGGCGCGATCATGCCGCCACGCCGGTCATCCGCATCGTGGTCGTCGCGTTCAGCGCTGCATCCGCGGGGGCCGCGGCGCACGGGGAGCATCGTGATCGGCGTGAAGCGCGGCCTGCTCGCGGGCAAGCCGGACGCGCTCGGCCAGGTCGTCCGCCTCCGATGGGAGCCCGAATCGCCCACGCTTCGCGCCTCCGGCACCGGCATCGCCGGCGCCGACGGATCCTTCGGCCGGACCGGGGCCGGCTCCCGCGTCGGCGGAGGCGCGGCCGATCCCGATCCCACCGGTCTCGCCGCGGAACGGCATCCCCTGCCGCTCGACCGCGTCCAGGCTCATCCGGAGCGCGCTGGTCTTCTGCGCGGCGACGTCGCGGACCTCGGCTGCCTCCTCGCTCGGCGTGAGCGCGCGGCCCCGCACGATCCCCTTCGGCTTGCCCACCATGAGCCACGCGAGGTGGTATCGGTCCATGCTCCCCCACGCGTCCGCGAGCAGCTCATCGGAGCGCCGCAGCCACTCGCGGAGGCCGTCGCGCGACGGCTCCGCGGTGAGCCGGTCGCCCTCGGCAACCAGCGCCCTCGTTCGCACGATCAGCTCGTCACGGGTCATACGTGCGAGGGTATCTCGTGAGCGGCGCCGAGGCAGGCCGGGTCCGCGTCACCCGCCGGAGCGGGCAACAATCCACGCCTCGCGCGCGTCCCGGAGCCGGCGCGCCCAGGGGCCCGGGCGGCCTTCCCCGACGGCTCGTCCATCGACCTCGACGAGCGGCACGATGCCCGCGACCGACGAGCACAGGATCGCCTCGTCGGCGCCAAGCAGCTCCTCCAGGCCGAACGCGGCCTCGCCCGGCTCGAGCCCGATCGCCGCCGCGCCGTCCGCGCCGAGCAGCCAGTCGCGGGTGGTGCCCGCGAGGACACCCGTCGAGAGTGGCGGTGTCCGGAGCGCGTTCCCCATCACCACCGCGAGGCTCGCGGTCGTGGCTTCCGCGACGTGCCCGTCGAGCGTCAGCGCGATCGCATCGTCGACGCCGGCCCGGTCCGCCTCGAGCTTCGCCCACACGTGGTCGGCGCGCGAGACAGTCTTGACGCCCGCGAGCGGGCTCGCGGGGTCGCGACGGGCAGCCGACACGATGCCGCGCAGACCGCGCTCGAGCGCCTGGACGGCAACGCCCGGGTTCGGCCAGGCCTGGACGACGAGTGTCGCGGGCACGTCGCGCCAGCCGGTGGGCAGGAGGCCGCGAGACGCCGGCGCGCCCCGCGAGACGGTGACCCGGACGGCGGCGTCGGCCGGCGCGTTGCGGGCGACGGTCTGGGAGATCGCCGTGGCGATGTCCGTGTCCGGCCAGTCGAGCCGGATCTCCAGCGTGTCCAGGCCCGCGTGGAGCCGCAGCAGGTGCCCCTCCAGCTCGATCGGCACGCCGCGGCGGACGCGCAGCGTCTCGAACACGCCATCGCCGAGCTGGAACGCCCGGTCGGCCACGGGAAGGGCCGGCGCATCAGCCGGAAGCAGCCGGCCGTTCACCCACGCGACCGATCCCTTGCTCGCTCCGTCCGGGCTCCCGCTCACGGCTCCTCCTCTCCGATGGCCCGCCCGCCGATCGCTCGGCGCGGACCGCGCGCCTTCGCCCGGGTCTCCTCCCATTCCGCGTCGGCGTCGCTCTGCCACGTGATCCCGCCGCCGACATGGAGCGTCAGGCGCCGCCCGTCGGCCACGAACGTGCGGATGAGGATCGACGAACCCATGGCGCCCGAGGCGTCCACCCAGGGTTCCGCGCCGCAGTATGGACCGCGGCGGACCGGCTCGAGCGCCTCGATCAGCTCCATGGCCCGGATCTTCGGGGCCCCCGTGACGGATCCGCCCGGAAACGCTGCCGCCGGAGGTCGAACGCGTCGCGGCCCCGCGCCAGCCGGCCGCCGATCGGCCCGCCCACCCTGCCCTGTTGACACGTCGGGATTATCGACGTCGCGGCGATCGGGTCAGGCGCGGGCCGTTCAGCACTGGCGCAGCGCGGTTCGGACGCACGACCATGCCGGTGCGGAAACGTCCGCTCGAGGGATTGGAGGCGGTGATGGTCACGACGAGGCAGCAGATCGACGATTTCTGGGCCCACAGGCGCCTCGCCGTCGTCGGCGTGTCCCGCGACCCCAAGCACTTCTCCAACGCGATCTGGCAGGAGCTTCGCCAGCGGCGCTACGAGGCCGTGCCGGTGAACCCCAACACCACCGAGATCGATGGACAGCGCTGCTACGCGCGCGTCCAGGACATCCAGCCGCCGGTCGAGGGCGTCGTGATCATGACGCCACCCCAGGCGACGGAGCAGGTCGTCCACGACTGCGTCGACGCGGGCGTCACGCACGTGTGGATGCATCGCGGCGCGGGCGGCGGACCGGGCGCGGTCAGCGCGGCGGCGGTCGCCTACTGCGACGCCCACGGCGTGGACGTCGTACCGGGCTTCTGTCCGTACATGTTCCTGCCGGGGACCCCGTTCTTCCACGGGATCCACCGGTTCGTGAAGAAGGTGACCGGCAGCTATCCGAAGTGAGCGCGAGATGAAGCGCGCCGTCATCGTCTATCGCAGCCGGACCGGCACGACGCGGCGGCTGGCCGAGGAGATCGGCCGCCATCTCGCGAGCCGTGACATCGAGCCGCGGGTGGTCTCCGTCGGCGACTGCGACGTCCGCACGCTCGCCGAGGTGGACTTCCTGCTCCTCGGGTCGTGGACGAGCGGCCTGATGGTCGTCCGCCAGCACCCCGACCAGCCCTGGGTCGACTTCGCCCGGGCGATCCCGCCGACGACGGCGCCACGGGTCGCGCTGTTCACGACGTACAAGATCGCCACCGGGAGCATGTTCGGGCAGATGCGACGGCACCTCGTGGACCGGCTGCCGGCGCCGGCCCTCGAGCTGAAGTCGCGGTCCGGTACGCTCTCGCCGTCGGATCGGCAGGCGCTCGACCGGTTCGTCGCGGGGTCGTAGTCGCCATCGTCATCGAGGAGGGAGCCGGCCAGTGCGCGCTCGCGACCACGGCATCCTCCTCGGTCACATCGGGCCGGGCCCGTACAACGCGATCACGGACGTTGCCGGCGTGCGCGTGGGACACGCCACGCTGATCGCCGGCGACGGGCCGCGTGTCGTCGGGCAGGGCCCGATCCGGACGGGCGTCACCGTGGTCGTCCCGCACGACGGCGATCCGTTCGTTGAGCCCGTCTTCGCCGGCTGTCATCGGCTCAACGGGAACGGCGAGTTGACCGGCCTCGAGTGGATCCGCGAATCCGGCTTCCTGACCAGCCCCGTCGCCATCACGAACACCCATTCGGTGGGCGTGGTCCGCGACGCGCTCATCGCCCACGCGATCCATTACCACCCGGCGGGATCCGAGTTCTGGTCGCTGCCCGTGGTCGGCGAGACCTACGACGGCGTCCTCAACGACATGAATGGCCTCCACGTCCGCCCCGAGCATCTCGATGCCGCCCTCGGCGAAGCGACCTCCGGGCCGGTCGTCGAGGGCTCGGTGGGCGGCGGGACCGGGATGATCTGCCACGAGTTCAAGGGCGGGATCGGGACGGCGTCGCGGGTGATCGCTGAATCGGACGGAGGATGGACCGTCGGGTCGCTGGTCCAGGCAAACTACGGGAGCCGCGAGCTCCTCCGGATCGACGGGGTGCCGATCGGCGAGGCCATCCCCACGACCGACGTGCCAAGCCCGTGGGACGCGGCGCTGGCACTGGCCCGCGAGGCCGGCAGGGGCGGGGCCGCGGCAGCCGGGGCGGGATCGATCATCGTGATCCTCGCGACCGACGCCCCACTTCTTCCGCACCAGTGCCGGCGGCTGGCGCAGCGGGCGGGGCTCGGGATCGCGCGGATGGGCGGCATCGCGTCGACCGCCTCGGGCGACATGTTCCTCGCCTTTGCGACCGGCAACCGCGGGCTCCCCGAGGCGTCGCTGGAGCCGGACGCCCGCCGCGTGATCGACGTGCGGATGGTCGAGGACACGCGGATGACCCCGCTCTTCCAGGCGGCCATCGAGGCCACCGAGGAGGCGATCGTGAACGCCCTGCTGACCGCCGGCACGATGACCGGCGCGGACGGCATCACGGCGCACGGGCTGGACGGCGCGCGCGTCGTCGAGATCATGGCCCGCCATGGACGCGGCCCGGCGGCGCGCCCGAGCTGACCCTCCCGGCGCCGCTCCGCGCCGGGCGTGAAGGACGCAGGTCCAGATCAGGGGCAGCGCCGCGAGTCGCCGTTGCGCCAAGCGCCGCGCGCCCGACCGCGGGGGTCCGGGTCAGCCCGTGCGGTTGCCGCTCTCGCGACGGCTGAAGGCGGCGAGCTCGCGCCGGCACTCCACGGCCACGCGCTGCGCCTGGCCGACGAGCCAGGCAGACATGCGGGCTGTTCGCTCGAGCGTCAGCGTCGGCCCGTACGGGCCTTCCTCCAGGACGATCCCCGACGCGTTCCGGAAGTCGGCCATCCAGTTGGACTGGAGCGAGACCAGCGCGTCGGCGACCACGGCGCGGTCGAAGTCCCAGTCGAGATAGCGCGCGTTGAGCGAAGCGACGAGATCGTCCAGCAGCACGGCGCGACCCGCCTCGACTCGCGCCACGAGCTCCAGCACGCGGACCACCGCGAACGGGTCCCCGGGCTCGGCGACTACCGGTGGCGCCAGGTTGGGGTCAGGGAGCCCGGCGGGCGCGGGGCCAAGGCGCAGGCCGCCCGGGGAAGCAGGTCGGGGATCGGTCACAGCGACCGACGATACCACCGGCCCGCGCGGCCGCCCGGTCGCGGGACGTCGGGCACCGGCCCCGTCGCCCGGTCGACGGTCGCGGTTCGCCTGCCCGGTAATCCATTCTTCATCGGGCCTGTACGCGCCCGCAGCCCGGATGGTGCATCGTCGTTCGCATGGACGACGATCTCCCCTCCGCCGAGCCCGGCGCACCTGCCCCCGACGCCCTGATTCCGCGTCCCACCGCTTCGGCCGGCGCCGCAATCCGTCCCGACGACGCGCAGGCCGTGCCCGACGCGGCGGCGACGGCCCCCGACCCGGCCCCGGCGCTCCCCGAAATGGCGCTTACGCTCCCCGACCCAGCGCCGACGCTCCCCGCAGCGCGGCCGATGCCCACGGTCGGGGCCCCGCGTCACGGGCGCGGGTGGACGCTTGTCGCGCTCGTCCTCGCCGCCGTCCTCCTCTTCGGGACCGGGTCGCTGGTCGGCCGGGCCACGGCTCCCGACAGCGCTGCAGGGTCGACGCCTGCCCCGGCCGCCTCCGTCGCGCCGGCAGCCTCCGGGGCCGCTGCATCCGCGGGTGCGTCCGTGCCGCAGAGCGCGCCCGACTGGTCGCTCCTCGACCAGGCGTGGGCGCTCCTCCGAACCAATTACGTCGACCCTGCCGGGCTGGACACGACGACGCTCGTTCAGGGCGCGATCCGCGGTCTCATGGATGCCGTCAACGATCCCGGCCACACGGGCTATCTGACCCCGCAGGAGGTCGCGGCCCGCAACGCGTCCCTCGCCGGCACGTTCGTCGGGGTGGGTGCGGTGCTCGACATCCGCAACAACGCCGCGACCGTCGTCCGGGTCCTGCCCGAGCAGCCCCGCGGAGAAGGCCGGGCTGAAGTCCGGCGAGGTCATCCTCAAGGTCGACGGGACCCCGGTCGCGGGGCTCGCCATCGAGCAGATCGTCATCAAGGTGCGGGGGCCGGCGGGCACGCCGGTGACGCTCGACCTCCAGGATCTCGACGGTTCCGAGCGGATGCTCACCATCGTCCGGGCGCAGATCAACCTCCCGCTCGTCAGCTGGGCGCTCGCCCCGGGCAGCCACGACGCGGTCGTCCGGCTCGAGTCCTTCTCGACGGGCGCGGCAAAGGCGCTGGTCGACGCGATCAAGGCCGCCAAGACGGCCGGCGCCGTGGGGATCGTGCTCGACCTCCGGGCGAACCCGGGGGGCTACGTGAGCGAGGCCATCAACGTCGCCAGCCAGTTCCTCGCCTCCGGCGTGGTCTACATCTCGCAGGACCGGAGTGGCAAGCAGGTGCCGCACGAGGTCGCGGGCGGGGGGATCGCGACCACGATCCCGCTCGTGCTCCTCGTGAACGGCCAGACCGCGAGCTCCGCGGAGATCGTCACGGGCGCCATCAAGGACGCGGGCCGCGCCACGATCGTCGGCGAGACCACGTACGGCACAGGGACCGTGGTCGGGACGTACCCGCTCGCCGATGGGTCAGCCGTCACGATCGGGACCGAGCGCTGGCTCACGCCGAAGGGTCACGCGATCTGGCGGGAAGGCCTGACGCCGGACCAGACGGTGGCGCTCGCCCAGGGCGTCAACTTCCTCGTGCCGGACGACTTCGCGACCCTCGGCAGCAGCGGGATCTCGGGGAGCTCCGACACGCAGCTCCAGGCGGCGCTGCGCTCGCTCGCCGTTGCCGAGCGAGCCGCCACCGGCGGCTGAGGCCGAGTCACCAGAGGACGCGGCAGGCGGTCGCGGACACCGGATCTGCGTGGGCCAGTAGCTCCGCGGGTGCGCGGCGCGCATGATCCGGCAATGCAGAACGGCGAGTTCTCCGCGCAGGAGATCGCCGCCGCGGCCACGGCGCTGATGGCTCGGCACCCGAACGCGACGGTCCGCGTGCGGCTCCTTCGCGACGTGGTGCGGTGCCCCGCTGACGATCCAGCGCTGGCGGACGCGGACGCGGACCTCGGCGTCCACAGGTGGGTTCGCGAGCTCGCAGCCGACCAGCGCCCCGACGGATCCTGGGGTCGCTTCCACTCCCGCGACTCGCTCCGTCGCGACCGGTTTCCAACGTCGGAGTTCGCCATCCGCCGGGCGGTCGCGCTCGGCATCCGGCAGAGCAACACGATCCTTGCGAACGCCACGGCGTTCATGGCTGCCGTGCTCGACGGTCGCGCCGCGTGGGCCGATCCCCCCGAGCGTGGGGCGGCATGGCCGGTCATCGTCGAGGCGGTCACTGCCGGGACGCTCGCGCAGGTCGATCCCGCGAGCACGGCGCTGGACCGTCCATGGCGGTATTGGGCGCGGATCGCGGAACGGGCCTTCGCGTCGGGCGACTACGACCTCGACATGGAGCGGACGGCCCACCGGGAGCTGTCCGGAGCGCCAACCGCGTATCTGAGCAGCCGGTACGTCATCGCCCTGCTCGGCGCGGGCAGCGATCGCCTGCCCCCCTCGACCGAGGGGCCCCTCGTGGACTGGCTCGCCCGCCGCCGCGGCGGGATCGGCTACCTGGGCGCGGATCTCCACGGGCCGCCCGCGCGGAACGCGGCGGCGTGGCTGGAGACGCTCGACCTCCTCGCCCCGTTTCCGACGGCTCCCCGCGTCGTCGCCGATGCGCTCGCCCACCTGCGCGCAACTCGACGACCTGATGGAACCTGGGATTTCGGCGGACGTCCCACGGGCACGCCGCTGTTTCCCCTATCGGACGACTGGCGAGGGACGAACCGGGCCGTCGACCACACGACGACCGTGCTGGCTGTGCTGCGTCGATTCGCGACCGATTGACGCCTGCCCGGCGCCACGAGCCAGGCCCGGCCCTCCGTCAGCCGTCAATCACGGAACGGCGGTGGCCGCGCCCTGGGCCAGAGCGCCTGCGATCGCCCCTACAGGAGCTCGTGGTTGGCGGTCGCGGTCGGAAGGCCGTCGGCAGGCCGGGGCTCCTCGCCCGGTCCGTACCCTGCGACCGCGTCCCCGCTCGCCCGCGCGGTCGTGGCCTGGAGGACGGGAAGCGGCTGTCCGGCCTGCCCCTCGAGCGCGCCCACGCCGTACGGCACCCACTTCGACGGGTCCTGGAGGCGGTGCGCCTCCTCGTTGCCGCGGGCGTGGGTCTCGATGAAGCCTGCGGGTTCGATCCACATTCGCTTCCCGTCGAGCAGGCCAGTGATGCCCTCCTGCCCCGGCTCGGGGCGCGGGTTCTGGCACCACCGGCAGGTCGCCTTGTCGTGCGGCGTGTATGTCGCGGGTTCCTCGTAGGTCGTGATGTAGCCCTCGTAATTGCGGAGCACGATCTTGTGGTCCGAGTACGAGACGAGGTAGTTCGGCATGACCGGGATCTTCCCGCCGCCGCCGGGCGCATCCACGATGTACTGGGGGACGGCGTAGCCGGACGTGTGGCCGCGGAGCCCCTCCATGATCTCGAGGCCCTTGCCGACGGGAGTCCGGAAGTGGCCGGCGCCCTCGACGAGGTCGCACTGGTAGATGTAGTACGGCCGGACCCGGATCTCGACGAGTCGCTGGACCAGGTCGCGCTGGATGTGGACGCAGTCGTTGACGCCGGCCAGGAGCACGGACTGGTTCCCCAGCGGGACGCCGGCTCGCGCAAGGACGTCGCATGCGCGCGCCAGCTCGGGGGTGATCTCGTTCGGATGGTTGACGTGGATGTTGAGCCAGACCGGGTGGTACTTCGCGAGCATCTCGCCCAGCTCTTCGTCGATGCGCTGGGGAAGGAAGACAGGGACCCGCGAGCCGATCCGGATGATCTCCACGTGCGGAATCTCGCGCAGGCCGCGCAGCACGGATTCGAGGAGCTTCGGCGCCAAGGTCAGGCCGTCGCCGCCGGAGATCAGGACGTCGCGGATCTGCGGCGTCCGCCGGATGTAGTCGAGCTGCGCCTCGTGCTCCTTCCGGTTGAAGTTCTGGGCGGGGTCCCCGACGATCCGGGCCCGCGTGCAGTACCGGCAGTAGCTGGCGCACTGCGTCGTGACCAGCATGAGCACCCGGTCCGGATAGCGGTGGACCAGGCCCGGGACCGGCGAGTGGCGGTCCTCGGCGAGCGAGTCCTCCATCATCCCGGTGAAGGCCTGGAGCTCGCGGCCGAGCGGAATCACCTGGCGGCGGATCGGGTCATTCGGGTCGTCGGGATCGATGAGGCTGGCGAAGTAAGGAGTGATGTCGACGCGGAACTTGTCCGGCGCCGAGAGCCCCTCGCGCTCCTCGTCGGTCAGGTTGAGGATCTGCTCGATCTCGGCCAGGTCATTGACGCGGTGGCTGAGCTGCCAGCGCCAGTCGTTCCACTTCTCGTCGGGGACGTCTGCCCAGATCGGCGCGCGCCGGCTCACCGCGGGCTTCCCGTCCGGACCGAGCCTGCGGGCGGGGTCGCGCCGATTCACGAACGCTGGCTCGTCGCCCGCCCGGGCGACGGCCGAGCTGTGCTCCTGGACGGTCATCGGCGGGCTCGCTCCCTGCTGGCGCGGCGGCAGCGCGCCGAACGGTCAAGCGCTGCCTGCCCGTTCGCGCGTCCTCGACGCATAAAGTCTATGCACTCTGCATAGGAGATCCGATCATACCCGGCGGCCGGGCCCGGGTCCAGCCGGTATCGTTCCCGGCATGAGCGAACCGGACCTCCCCGATCACGTCGTCACCAATCGAACCTTCTGGACAGGGGAGTCGGCAGCGTATGTCGCGCCCGCTCGCCGCAACTGGGCGAGATCGGAGCCGAGCTGGGGCATCTGGGGCATCCCTGAGTCGGAGGCCCGGGTCCTGCCGGACGTCGCCGGCCTGGACACGATCGAGCTGGGCTGCGGGACGGCCTACGTGTCGGCGTGGCTGGCGCGCATGGGTGCTCGCCCCGTCGGCGTGGACATCACCCCCGCGCAGCTCGCGACCGCCCGGGAGCTCCAGCGCGAGCATGACCTGGTCTTCCCGCTGATCGAGGCAGACGCGGAGGCGGTCCCGCTGCCCGACGCCACGTTCGACCTCGCGATCAGCGAGTACGGAGCGGCGATCTGGTGCGACCCGTACCGCTGGATCCCGGAAGCCGCGCGGCTCCTGCGCCCCGGCGGCCGGCTGATCTTCCTCGGGAACTCCACGCTGCTCATGCTGTGCTCGCCGCAGGTGGACGATGAGCCGGCGGGCGACCGCCTCCTCCGGCCCCACTTCGGCGGCCTCGGCCGCGTCGCGTGGCCGGATGGTTCGTCGGTCGAGTTCCACCTCGGGCACGGCGACATGATCCGGCTCCTGCGTGCCAGCGGCTTCGAGGTGGAGAACCTCGTGGAGCTCCGGGCGCCGGCGGGCGCGATGACGCGCTACCCGTTCGTGACGCCCGAGTGGGCGCGCCAGTGGCCATCGGAAGAGGTCTGGATCGCCCGCAAACGCGGCTGAGCCCGATCCCCGGGTGCCTCGCGGCCACGTCACGTAAATGGGGCGCGGATGCCTCCGGGCGTCGCTGCGCGCGGCGGCGCTCGCGGGCGCTGCTACTCCCCGATCACGGCCCAGAGGAGGCCCATCATGATGAAGAAGCCGGTGAACATCGAGATCAGCGCGATCGCGCCGTAGGGCGAGTTGGCCGTGTTCGGGAACGACGGGATCAGGAGGCCCGAGACGGCGACCCAGCCCAGGAAGAGGATACCGAAGAAGAGCTTTGCATTCGGTCCCGTGATCGCGCGAACCCAGCTGACGGCGCCGGTCTTGCGCTCCGGCGAGATCGCCGCTCGGAGGAAGATCGTCACGAAGCCCGCGGCGACCAGGATGGCGATGCCGAACTGGATCGGGTACTGGATGGCCGTGACGAAGAGCTGCACCGGGCGCCTCCGCGCGGAGAGCGGGTCGGGTTGGACGGCCGGAGGATACCAGAGGGCCGCTTCGGCGGGCGAGCGCCGTCGCGCGGCGTGAGCGCGCGAGCAGCGGCGCCGGCGTGCCGGCGCGGGCAGGGGCCGGGGCAGGCGCCGTGGGCAGGCGCCGTGGGCTGGCGGCGTGAGCTGGCGGCGTGAGCGCCTCGGGCACGCGGCGCCGGCCGCGGCCGGCGCCGCGGGCACGCGCCGCCGGCGTGCCGGCGCAGGGCCGGTGGCGGGTTCGGGTGCATGATGGATCGAATGCCCGGCCGGACACCCCGTCGGTCACGAATGCAGCGACCATACCTGGAGAGTCCTCGTCCATGAAGTCCATCCAGCTTGGCTGGCGCCCCGGCACGGCCCGCTTCGAGGCCAGCGGCCGCAGCGGCACGCGGGTCGTGTTCGAGGCGCCCGACGAGCCCGACGACGTCGCCCTCGATGACGGGCCGCACGGCGGCGCTGCAGGCCCGAGCCCCGCCGAGCTGCTCCTCGTTGCCGGGGCGGGCTGTGCCACGTGGGACCTCGTCGAGATCCTTCGAAAGAAGCGCCAGGACGTGATCGCCGTCGACGTCGCGGTGGACGGAGAGCAGCAGCCGGATCCACCCTGGACCTTCCGCCGGCTCGAGCTGCGGTTCACCGTTCGCGGCTGGGGCCTGGACCGCGAGGCCGTGGAGCGCGCCGTGGCGCTGTCGATCGAACGCTACTGCTCCGTGCTCTCGACGATCCGCGAGGCCGCTGCCGTCGCCTGGACGACGGTGATCGAAGAGGGGCCGGCCGAGCCCGAGGCGTGACGCATGACCCGCGAACGGCCGCGCCCGACGTTCCGTCATGGGCAAGGTCGATGATCGACATCCGGCCGGCCGGTCGCGCCGAACCTCGTCCGTGACCGTATTCGAGCGCCTCGGCCGATTCACGTACCGCCGTCGCTGGTGGGTCATCGCTGCGTGGGCGCTCCTCGTCCTCGTCGCGATCCCGTTCGCGCCCCGGGCGCCGGGGGCGCTGCGGGCCGGCGGCTTCTCGCTCGACGACCTCGAATCGGCACGGGCGCGTGCCACCCTCGTGCAGGAGCTCGGCGTGCCACCGTCGGCGCTCGTCCTCGTCTACGAGGCGACCGGCGCCGCGCGGGCGGGCGATCCTTCCTTCGAGGCAGCCGTCCGTGCGGCCACCGCGAACATCGCGACGGCGCCCTACGTCCGCGGGGTTGCGAGCCACCTGCTCGCTCCCGTCCAGGTTTCCGCCGACCGGCGCGTGGCGTACGACGTCGTCCTGCTCGACATCGCGCCCGACGATTCGCCGGCCGCGCTCCCCGGGATCGAGGCGGCGCTGCGCACGGCGCCGGGCGTGACGGTCACGCTCGCCGGAGGACCGGCGTTCTACGGCGACATCCAGAAGGTCTCGGAGGCGGACCTGCGCCGGGCGGAGCTCGTGAGCCTGCCGCTCGCCGCCATCGCGCTGCTGCTCGTCTTCGGCTCGGTGATCGCGGCCGGCGTCCCCCTGGTCATCGGCGGCGCGGCGGTGGTGACCGCGCTCGCCGTCATCTTCGGCCTCGCGAGCGTCACCCCCATGAGCATCTTCGTGCTGAACCTCGCCACGCTGCTCGGCCTGGGCCTCGGAGTCGACTACTCGCTCCTCATGCTGAGCCGGTTCCGCGAGGAGCTGGCCCGCCGGACGGCCCCGGGCACGCCCGCCGACGCCGAGGCGGTGGAGGCTGCCGTCCGCGTGACCGTGGCCACGGCCGGGCGGGCGGTCTTCTTCTCCGGCCTGACGGTCCTCCTCGGGCTCCTCGGGCTCGTGCTCTTCGAGTTCATGATCCTCCGCTCGGTCGGGATCGCCGGCGCACTCGTCGTGGGGATCGCAGTTGCCGCCGCGCTCACGCTCCAGCCGGCGATCCTCTCGGTCCTCGGGTCGCGCGTCGATGCGCTCGCGATCCGGAAGGTCAGGCCGGACACCGGAACCGATGGGGCGTGGGCGCGGCTCGCCCGGCGCGTGATGCAGCACCCGCTCCGAGTCTTCGTGCCGATGCTCGCGGTGCTTCTCGTGCTCGGGACGCCATTCCTGCACGTCCGCTTCAACTCCCCGGATGCGACGATCCTGCCCGAGAGCGTGCCCTCCCGGGCCTCGTACGAGACGCTCGTCCGGAACTTCGGCGAGGGCGCGTTCGCGCCGCTGACGCTCGCGGTCCGGACGACGGGGCCGGCGACCGACCCCGCCAACATCGCCCGCCTCTACGACTACTCGCGCCGGCTTGCCGCCGATCCGCGGGTCACCCACGTCGACAGCCTCGTCGACGTCGATCCGCGCATCGGGCTGGCCCAGTACCAGCTCCTGTACGCGAGCCCTGGCGGCCCGCCCGACCGGTTCACGGCGACGGCCCTGGCCGCGACGACCAGGGGCGACCTGACCGCGTTCACGGTGACCACCGCCTACGGCCCCAACCGGGATGAGGCGCGCGCGCTCGTGCACGACCTGCGCGACCCGGCGGGTCCGCTCGCGCCACCGCCCGGCGTCCGCGTGCTCGTCGGTGGCGGCGCCGCCGACGTGAGCGACACGGTGAGCCGCATCGGGGCGGACTTCCCGCGGACGGGCCTGTTCATCGTGATCACGACGTACCTGGTGCTCTTCCTGCTCCTGCGCTCGGTCTGGCTGCCGCTCAAGGCGATCGTCATGAACACGCTCTCGATCACGGCGGCCTTCGGGGCGCTGGTGTGGGTCTTCCAGGACGGCAACCTGTCGCGGCTCCTCGGCTTCCAGCCGCTCGGGTTCGTCGAGACCACGCTCCCGGTCATCCTCTTCTGCGTCCTGTTCGGCCTCTCGATGGACTACGAGGTGTTCCTCCTCACGCGGATGAAGGAGGCCTGGGAGCGGACCGGCGACAACACGGAGGCCGTCGCCCAGGGCCTGGAACGGAGCGGCCGGATCGTGACGTCCGCGGCCCTGATCGTCGTCGTCGTTGCCGGCTCGTTCGTCTTCGCCGACATCGTCCTGATCAAGGCGCTCGGCCTCGGCGTCGCGCTCGCGGTCGCGATCGACGCCACGATCGTGCGCGCGCTCCTCGTCCCCGCCACGATGCGGCTCCTGGGGACCTGGAACTGGTGGCTGCCCGCCCGCCTCGCGCGGCTGCTCCGCGGGCGACTGCCGCGGACCGAGGCAGAGCTTGAGGCGCGGTTCCGATGAGGGCGGTCCTCCCGGCCGGGACACCGACCACGCGGCGCACGCCGTCCCGGGGCTTCCGCGACGTGCGCCCCTCCCTTCTCGCGGCGCTGCTGACGGTCATCCTCGCGGCGTGCTCGGGCCCGGTGCTCGCGAACCCGCCGGCGGCGCGGCCCAGCGCAGCGCCGCGGACGCCGGCACCCGCGACCCCGGCCGACCCCCGGCCCGTGGTCCTGCCCCGCGACGATGGGCCGCACGACCGCCTGACGGAGTGGTGGTACGACACCGGGCACCTTGCGACGGCCGACGGACGGCGGTTCGGGTTCGAGTTCGTGATCTTCCGGGCGGAGCGCGGCGGCTTCCCGGTCAGCTGGGCCGGTCACCTCGCGGTGACCGACGAGTCGGGTCATCGCTTCGCGTACGGCCAGCGGAGCGAGGTCGGGTCCCAGGTCGACGGCTCGCCGCGCGGCAGCGACGGCGCCCCGACGGGCTTCGCCCTCGACCTGCTCGGGAGCGGCTCCGCGGGTTCCGCCCTGTCGCCCGGCGCGGCGGCACCGTGGACGATGGCGGGCTCGGGCGGCCGCGACGTGCTCTCGGCCGAGGTCGGCCCCGCGGAAGCCGCAGCGACCGCGATGCCCGACGGCTTCGGCCTCCAGCTTCGGCTCGCCCAGCTGGCCCCTCCCGCCCTCCACGGCGGCGATGGCTGGATCGACTTCGGAGGCGCGGGCGGCTCCTACTACTACTCGCGGACGAGGATGGCTGCGGCCGGGACGCTCATCGTGGACGGCGAACGCCTGGCCGTGACCGGAACGGCCTGGTTCGACCACCAGTGGGGCGACTTCATCGCGGTCGGGGGCGGCGGCTGGGACTGGTTCGCGATCAACCTGGACGACGGATCCGACCTCATGCTCTCGCTGGTCCGGGCCGCCGACGGCACGGACCCGCTCGTCTACGGCACGCTCGAGCTGCCCGACGGGAGGTCGCGTCCCGTCGCCCGCGCCGAGATCGCCGTCGATGCCCTCGGCCACTGGACGAGCCCGAGGACCGGTGCGACCTACCCGTCGGGGTGGCGCGTCCGGGTCTCCGGGGCCGGACTCGACCTGACGGTCGTGCCCACCGTGCGGGACCAGGAGCTCGACACCCGCGCGACCACGGGCGTCGTCTACTGGGAGGGCTCCGAGACCGTGACGGGCACCCGGTCGGGCCGGCCGGTGAGCGGCAGGGGGTACGTCGAGCTCACGGGGTACGCCGGCAGCCTGCCGATCGCGCCGTGAGGCCGGGTGACGCGACCCGCCTCAGCCCTCGTCGGCCGCGCGGCCCGCGCGACGCTGGACCACGATCAGCGCCAGCCACCCGAGCACGACCGTCGCGCCGTATGCCATGCACCACGTGCAGATGGCGCCGATGACGAACAGCTCCAGGTACACGAGGTAGAGCTCGAGCACGACACCGACGAGCCCCAGCGCGTACCCGGCCAGGAGCAGCCGCCCGTCGCCGCTCCGCCCCCATGCCGCGACCAGCGCGACGAGGAGGCCGGAGAAGACGACCCCGAAGTAGGCAACCGGGATCCCGAACAAGTGGCTGTACTGGCTGGCCGCAACCGTCTCGCAGCCGCCCCCAACGATGCAGACGGGAGCGGTCCCCGCGAGCTCGGTCGCGCTCAGGTAGAGCGAGATCGCCAGCCCGATGGCCGCGAGTGTCGCAAGGATGAGCGCCGGACGCCCGCGCGCCATGACCTCGACCTCAGGGCGCGGGCGACGCAGATGGCGATGCCGCCGGCGCAGGGGCCGGCGACGCGGCGGCGATCAGGGCGTCGATGGCCGGCCCGAGGGTCGTCATCGGCAGTGCGCCGCCCTGGAGGAGCTTCCCGTTCAGCGCGATCGTCGGCGTCTGGCTGACCCCGGCGGCGGCGCCCTGGGCGGTCTCGGCCTTGACCGCCGCCACCTTGTCCGCCGCGCCATTCGCCATGCAGGCGTCGTACGCCGTGCGGTCCACGCCGACCGCATCGGCAACCGAGGCGAGGAACAATGCGCTGAACGTGCCCAGGTTCTCGCCCTTCGGATTCTGGTTCTCGAACAGGTAGTCGTGGAACGGCCAGAACTTGTCGCCGGCGCAGCGAGCGGCCGCGGCGGACTGCTGCGACTCGCCATCCGCCGCACCCCTGTCGATGAAGGCAAAGTCGCGGTAGATGAGCTGAGCCTTGCCAGTCGCCACGTACTGGTCGATCAGGTCCGGCTCGACCGTGTTCGCGAACGCGTCGCAGGCCGGGCACTGGAAGTCCGACCAGACCTCGACCTTCACGGGGGCGCTCGCCTTGCCGAGCGCCCGCGGATTTGTGGGATCGATCAGCGCGACGGCGGCCGGGCGGAGCGGCTTGAGCAGGGTGCCGACGGTCGCCTTCGGGCTCAGGACGCCGGACGCCAGGACCACGACGACCAGCCCGATGACCACGGCTGCCGCCGTGATCAGGGCCATCGGCGACTGCCAGGCGGGCCGGCGTGTGGGCACGGTTCGTGCGGACGCGAGGCGCTGGTCGCGCCGGGCGGCGTCCCGCCGCTCCTGCCGCGTGACGGGCGGACGCTGCGTTCCCGGCGGGACCGTCGTGCCGGGCTTCTTTGGCGGGCGCGCGCCGGTCGGGCTGGAATTCGTGGACATGCGGACTCTCGTTTCGTGGGAGGACTGGACGGGCGGGGACGCGGGCCCAGCGTACCCCGTCGGACGGCCGACCGTCCTCCCGGCCGCGGCTAGGCCCGGGCGACGGGGGCCGGCCCCGGACGTGCGGACTGCCGCGCGCGAACCGGCCGGAGGTAGAGCGACAGGATCACCACGAGGTACGAGCCCCAGGCCGCGAGCGCGGCGACCTCCGGCGTCGACGAATAGCCGAACAGGGCTCGCAGGAAGAGCCCGGCCCCCGCGTCGTGCGCCAGCGTCCCGCTGATGTCGAAGGCGGTCTGCGTGCCGAGCGTGATCCACCCGATCTCGACGAACTCGTGCACGGCGCTGCTGAGCAGGCCGGCGGCGATGAAGACGAGGAGGACGCCCGTCCAGCGGAAGAACCGCGCGAGGTTGAGCCGGCGGCTGCCACGGTAGAACGCGTACCCCAGCCCGACCGAGATCGCGAGGCCCACGGCAGCGCCGGCGAGGACGCTCGCGGGGCCCGCGTCGCCCGCCGATGTCGTCGCGGCGGTGGCCTGCCCGACCAGGAAGAGCGCGGTCTCGAGGCCTTCCCGGATGACGGCCGTGAACGCGAGGAACGCGAGGCTCCATGCGCTCCCGGTCGACAGCACCTGCTCGATGGCGCGCTGGAGCTGGCCGGCGACCGAGCCTGCCTGGCGTCGCATCCAGAAGAGCATCGCGGTCACGACGGCCGCTGCGAGCAGCATCGTGCTCCCCTCGAAGACCTGCTCCCAGGGGCTCCGAAGCTCACCGAGCGTCACGAAGATGACGAGGCCGAGCGCCGCGCTGGCGACGACGGCAGCGGCCACCCCGAGCCCGACGCGCCGGAGGTGCCCGGGATTGCCGGTCCGCGCCAGGTACGCGCAGATGATGCTGACGATGAGAGCGGCTTCCACGCCCTCGCGCAGCCCGGTCAGCAGGCCGCTCGTGAAGGCGCCGATGTCGAACACGCGGAAGCTCCTCGAAGGGGACGCGGGAACCGTCCGCGGACTCTCGGCGAACGCGGGCTGAATCTAGCGCCGACGGCGGGCGGTGGTCAAGCGCCCTTGCGCGCGGAGGTCAAGGCGGCTTGCACCGGGCGTGCCGGAGCCCCTACGAACCGGTCGCCGCGCGGATCGCCGCCCGGATCTCGTCACTCCCCACGATCAGCTCGAAGCTCGCCGCGATCCGGCCCTGGGCGTCCACGACGAACACGAACGGCTCCACGGGGATCCCGTACGCCCTGGCCATCTCGTTGAACTCCAGCTGGCCGGTGCTGTAGTCCGGCATCAGCCGGCCGCCGTAGTTGACCATGACGTGCGGCTCGACGTGCACGAACGCGACGTCCGGGAACTCGCTGGCGATCGCCTTCATGTTCTTCAGGAGCGGGCCGCACGCGGTGGTCGGACAGAAGGCCGGCGAGTAGAACACCAGCACGAACGGCCGGTGAGCGGCGAGCAGCTGGTCCACCGAAAGCTGGTAGAAGCGCGGGTCGGGGAAGACGTCGGTCGTGATTCCGTACAGGTTCTCGCCGGCGTTCGGGTCCGCCGCCGTCGGCGTGTGGATGGAGGGCGCGGGGTCGCCGATCCCGGGCGTCGCCCCGCGCTCCACCACGCTGAACGGGAAGTCGGCAGCGCCGACCGGCCCCGCCGCCTTCCCGAGCGCGATCGTGCCGGTCCAGGGCCCGGGCACCGGGAACAAGACGTCCACCACGAACGCGCCGCGGTTCCCGACCGAGACCCAGATGAAGGACGCGTCCGCCGCGATCGGCGGCAGCGTTGCGTCCGCGGCGCGGAACGTGACGTGGGCGGTCACGTCCGGGAAGGCGAGCTCGCGGTTGCTCGGGTCGGCCACCGTGAGAACAAGCCGGTTCGCGCCCACCCGGATGACCGTCGTGTCGAGCGTCGGGAGCACGACGGTCGACCCGGCTGCCGGCGAGCTGCCGGGCGTCGCCCCGGCGGTCGCCGTCGCCGTGGCCGCGCTGGTCGCGGCCGGGGTCGCGGCAGCCGGCGAGGGCTGAGCTGGGGTCGCGACCGCCGCCGACGTCGCGGCCGGGGTGGGGCTCACGGCATCCCCGGGCAGCGGACGCGTCGCGAGCGATGCGATCCGGTCGACGAAGACGTCAGCGCCGGCGCCGAACCAGATTCGATCGCGGAGACGGCCGGCAGCGTCGACGAGGAACGCATCTGCCGTGTGGGCCATCGCATACCCGTTGGCGGAGCCGTTGTCCATCCGCGCGTACTGGACGCCCCACGCGTCGGCTGCGCGGCGGATCTCCGCGGGCGTCCCCGTGAGGCCGATGAACCCCGCGTCGTAGAACGAGAGGTACTGCTTCATGGCGGCCGCGTCGTCGCGCGCCGGATCGATCGTCACGAAGACCACGCGCACCGGGGCGCTCCGTTTCACGGCGTCGCGCACGTCCGCAAGGGTGGTCGGGCACACGTCCGGGCAATGGGTGTAGCCGAAGAAGACGAGGACCGGCGTCCCGCGCAGTCTGGCAAGGTCGAACGGGTGCCCGTCCTGGTCGGTCAATGCGAGGGCCGGGGCGGCGACCGCGGGCACGACGGCGGTCGGGCGTTTGAGCGGGTCGGGCGTCGCGGCCGGCCACGCGATCTGCCCGTCCCCCGCGGGGGCGGCCGGCGGGCGGGAGAGCGCCGCGCCGAGCAGGCCGACACCGATCCCGCCGGCCGCGGCGATCGCGAAGACCACCGCGGCGATGACGGGGAGGCGGTTCGGCGAGACTGGGCGCGCGGGCAGGCTCATCGTTCGGCGCGACCGGCGCTCAGCTGGCGCGCACTTCGGCCTTGACGGTGATCGGTCCGGCGTTCTCGAAGGTCAGGGTGAGGTCGATCGTGGTGCCGATGACGAGATCCCGCGTCAGCCCGATGAGCATGACGTGGTAGCTGCCCGGCTTCAGCTGGAGGCTGCCTCCCGCCGGGATCTCCACTCGCGAGACCGGCTGCATCCCCATCATCGGGCCGCCAGAGGCGGCGGGCGAGCCCACTGCCACGGTCTCATGGACCTCGACGGTCGCGGCGACCGGGCTCGAGGCACCCACGAGCGCGTCCGCGGCGACGCCCGCGTTCGTGATCGTGGCGTAGGCCGCGCTCGCGCTTGCCGTCGCCGACGAGGAACGCGCCCACGCGTCGGTGACGCTGATCCCCGGCGCTGGCGGCGCCGCGGCCGGCGAGCACGCGAAAAGCAGCGCGACACTCGCGAGGAGGACGAGGACGAGCGGGAGCTGGGTGCGGCGTGGCGCATGCATGGCGGTCTCCGGCGTTCCGCGGGCGGGGCGGCTCGGCGGATCGTAGGGTCGGCGTGCGTTCGCGGGGATGGGCCGAACGGCTCGAAGAGCGACCCAAATCGAGACCGCGTCTCACTTCGATCGAGATCGGGTATCATCCGACTCATGCCAGATCCCACCCTGCTCGAGCTGGCGTTCGAGGCGTCCGGTCGCCGGCTGACGCGGCCCCGGCGCGCGGTTGCAGCCCTGATCGACGCCCGGGACGGGACGTTCTCCGCCGCCGACCTGGTGGCCGACGCACGCGCCACGCAGCTGGGCATCGGCCGCGCCACGATCTTCCGCGCCATCGAGCTCCTCGCGGAGATCGGGGCGCTCGAGCGGATCGACCTGCCGACCGGTGAGCACGCCTATCTGCCGTGCGGTCCGGCCCACCACCACCACGTCGTCTGCCGGAGCTGCAGCCGCTCCGTCGAGATCGGTGACCTCGGGCTCGGCGCGCTTGCCCGCGACATCGCGCGACGGACCGGCTACCGGATCGACGAGCATCGCCTCGAGCTGTTCGGGCTCTGCCCCGATTGCCGGCGGGCCGGGGCGCAGGCCTGATGCGAGCGTGCCGGGCACTGCCGGGAGTCGTCGTCCTCGCGATCGTCGTGGCCGCGTGTGCGGGTCGGGCCGGCGCCACCCCGGCACCGGGCGCGTCGGCGCTCGCCTCGCCCGCCGCGGATGCGCTGAACATCGTCGCGACGACGACCGTCTTCGCGGACCTCGTGCGCGAGGCCGGCGGCACGTCCGTCCGGGTCACCAGCCTCGTGCCGGCAGGCGGGGATCCGCACACCTACGCGCCAACCCCGTCCGACGTCCGCGCGATCGCCGGCGCGGACCTCGTGGTGATGAACGGCCTCGGTGTCGACGACTGGCTCAAGCCGCTCCTCGCCGAGGCGAAACGGCCCGCGGGCGAGCTCGTGGAGCTGGGGCCCAACGAGCCCGGGGTGGCCTACCTCGCGGGCGTCGCGGGCGCCGCGGGGTCCGTCAACCCGCACCTCTGGCTGAACGTCGCGTACGCGGAGCTGTACGTGAAGCGGATCGTGGCGGCCCTCGAGGCGGCCGCGCCGGGCAGGCAGGCCGCGCTCCAGGCGTCGGGCGACGCGTACCTCGCGCGGCTCGCCGCGCTCGACACGGAGATCCGGACGCAGGTCGCGACGATCCCGGCCGCGAACCGGAAGCTCGTCTCGTACCACGACGCCTTCCCATACTTCGCGGCGGCCTACGGCCTCACGATCGTCGGCACCGTCGTCCCGGCCCCGGGCCAGGATCCGAGCGCGGGCCAGGTCGTGGCCCTCATCGACGAGATCCGGGCAAGCGGGGTCAGGGCGATCTTCAGCGAGGCCCAGTTCAACCCGAAGGTGGAGCAGCAGCTGGCAGCGGAAGCCGGGGTGACCGTGGTCAGCAACCTCTACAACGACGCCCTCGGGCCGCCGCCGCTCGACACGTACGAGGCGATCATGCGCTGGGATGCGACCCGGGTCGTCGAGGCGCTCCGATGACGCAGCCGGTGGTGGATCCCCCCGCGAGCGCTCCCGGCGCGCATGACCCGCACGAGCACCCGCACCCGCCCGACCGCGCCCACCCGGTCGACCGCGAGCTGCCCGCCTACGGGACCGGCCACGAGCTCCAGCACGCGGCCCATCACGCCGCCGTCGTCCTGTCCGAGGTCACCGCCGGCTACGACCAGCGAGCGGCCCTGACCGACATCACGGTGGCCGTCGCGCCGGGAACGCTCCTTGCCGTCTTCGGGCCGAACGGTGGCGGGAAGAGCACGTTCCTCAAGGTCATCGCCGGCCTCCTGAAGCCGTGGAGCGGCCACGTGCACGTCCTCGGGGCGGAGCCCGGACGCGAGGCGCGGCGGATCGCGTACGTCCCGCAGGCCGAGCAGGTCGACTGGGAGTTCCCCGTCTCGGTCTGGGACGTCGTGGTGATGGGCCGCTATACCCGCATCGGACCGTTCCGGCGGCCGGGCGCGGACGACCGTCGCGCGGTCGCAGACGCCCTGGAGCTCGTCGGGATGACGGCACACGCGCAGACGCAGATCGGGCGGCTCTCCGGCGGCCAGCGCCGCCGGGCGTTCCTCGCGCGCGCGCTCGCGGCCGACCCGGATCTCTACCTTCTCGACGAGCCGGTCACGGGCGTGGATCCCACCACCCAGGAGGACCTGATGGGCATCCTCGAGGCGGAGACGCGCCGCGGCAAGACGGTGATCGCCACGACCCACGACCTCGCGTCCGCGGCCGAGCGCTTCGAGGACGTGCTGGCCATCAACCGCACGGTCATCGCGCACGGGCGCTCCGATCTCGTGCTGGACCGCGACGTGCTGGCGCGGACGTACGGCGGGCACCTGCTCGTCGTCGGCGGGGCGTCCGTGCTCGTGGACGACGCGCACCACCACGACGAGCCACCCGGCCGGGAGCGGCACTTCCACGAGGAGACGCACCGGTGAGCCGGCGGGCTGCGGCATGATCGACGCGCTGCTCGCGCCGCTCCAGTTCGAGTTCGGCGCCCGCGCCCTCGTCGCGGCCGCGCTCGTCGGCCTGGTCTGCGCCGTCGTCGGAAGCTACATGGTCCTGCGCGGCCTCTCATTCATGGGCGATGCGATCAGCCACGCGGCCTTCCCCGGCGTCGTGATGGCGTACCTCTTCGGTGGCTCGCTGTACCTGGGCGGCGCGATCGCCGCGGTAGCGACGGCGCTCGGGATCGGCTGGATCAGCCGCAGGGCGCACCTGCGATCCGACACGATCATCGGCGTGCTCTTCGCGGGGATGTTCGGCCTGGGCGTCGCGATCTACAGCGCCATCCCGAACTATGTCGGCGACCTGTTCGGGTTCCTGTTCGGAGACGTGCTCGGGATCGGTCTCGGTGACCTCATCGGCCTCGCGGTGCTCGGCGGAATCGTCCTGCTGGTGATCTGGGCGCTCTGGAAGGAGTTCCTCTTCGCCACGTTCGACCCGCTGGGCGCCGGCGCGTCGGGGCTCAACGTGAACGCGCTGGACTACCTATTCCTCGGTTTGATCGCGCTCACGATCGTGGTCAGCATCCAGGCCGTGGGGATCATCCTCGTCGTCGCGATGCTCACGACGCCGGCGGCCACGGCGCAGCTCCTGACGGCCCGCTTCGGCCGCCTGATGGCGACGGCGATCGCGATCGGGATCGGCTCCGGGATCGCCGGAATCTACGTCTCGTTCTGGCTGGACATCGCGTCGGGCGCGTCGATCGTCCTGATCCAGACGGCCATCTTCTTCGCGGCGCTCGCGTTCGGGCCGCGCGGAGGCCTGCTCCGTCGACGCCGGGTGGAATCCGCCGTCACGCGCTGAAACCATCCGGGCTGGCCGTGTCTCAAACGATGCACAGGGCGTGTCGCGCGCCTGTCAGCACCGCCGGGGGCACGGGGACATGTCGAGGAACGCGGCCGCGAGCCGCGCCATCAGCCGGAGGCGCACATGCGCCTGAGCAGCCGAACCTGGGTGATCCTGGGCGCCCTGCTCGGGATCCTGATCGTGTTCACGACCGGTCAGGTGGTGCCCGCGACCTCCGACTACCAGGCGCACATGCGGGTGTGGTTCGCCGCGCGGGCGAGCGGGATCACGGCGTACGTGCTGCTCACGGTCCTGGTGAGCCTGGGTCTGATCCTGAGCCATCCCACGAACCAGTCCACCTGGAAGCTCTCGAAGCGCCTCTTCCCGTGGCACGAGAACCTGTTCGTGTTCGTCGTCGCCTTCCTCGTCGCGCACATCGTGAGCATCATCCTTGACCCGTTTGCGGGCGTCGGGATCACCGGCTCCTTCGTGCCCGGACTTTCCTCGTATCGAAGCGCCCCGGTCGCGCTCGGGACGCTTGGGCTGTACGCGGCGCTGATCTCGGGGGTCACGGCGCGCTGGTCGGGCCTCCTGCCCAAGGGCCTCTGGCTCAAGCTCCACCGGTTCGCGCTGGTGGCGTGGATCGTCTCGTGGCTGCACGGCCTGCTCGCGGGAACGGACAGCACGTCGCTCGTTCCGCTCTACGTCGGGACCGGCCTGGTGGTCCTGCTCGCGAGCGCCTACCGCTACTGGGTCTCGAAGAAGTCACGTCCGACCTTCGCGACATCGCTGCCGGACGCTCCGCGCCAGCTCCATCCCCGACCCGGTCCGGGCGCAGGCGAGCGTGCCGTGCCGGCCCGCCCGATCCCCAATCAACGCAACCTGCCGGCGCAGGAGGTGACCACCGACCTCGCACCCGCGCCGGTCGGCGCGGCGCTCATGGAGGACACGGAATGAACAGCACGGTCAAGGTCGTCGCGCGTCGCGCGGCGGTCACAGTCGGCGTCGTGGGAAGCCTCGGGCTCGGTGCCGGCGCGATCGACGCAGCCGCCCAATGGACGGCGGCCGCTGCGCCGCCGCAGGCGCCGCCGGTCAGCGCGGAGAGCCTCGCCGCGCAGCTGGCCAGCGAGCAGGCCCGTGGGACCGACCTCGAGGCCCGCCTGCAGGCGGCGATCGCGCAGACGAACCAGCTGCAGAGCGCGCTCGATGCGGCCAACGGCCGGATCGCCGCGGACGACGGTACCGCCCGGGGCCTTCGAGCACAGGTGGCCGCCTCGCAGGAGCGGCTGGCCGCCCTCAACCGTCAGGCCGCGGCGGCGAGCGTCGCCCTCCAGGTCGATGCCGCCCGCCAGGCCGCGCTCTTGCGGCAGGTGGCAGTGGCCCGGCCGGCCGCCACGGCGCGGCCACCGGCAGCGAGCGAGGACCGAACCTCGACGCCCGCGCAGGTCGCGGCCGCCCCCGCGGCCCCTGCGCCCACGGTCCACGCGACGACCGGCCCGTCCGGCACGCCGGCCCCGGCAGGCGGCGGAGATGACTGAGGCCGCGCGCCCGCTTCCGGGACGGCTGCCGGGACCGCGCCCGGCTCCGACGCGAACCACGGGTGGCGCAACGCTGGCTCTCGTGCCGCCGAGGGCCGCGACGCGCGCATCCGCGCCGGCTCGCCGCCCGATCCACGTCGTGGTCGCCGTCGGGATGACCGCCGGCCTCTACGCGGTCGCGCTGGCCGGCGTCGCGACGCTGCAGTCCGCCTCGGATCTGCAGCTCACGGCTGATCGAGCGCCCACGGCGAACGCGGTGGCCGGCCTCAAGAGCGCCCACGACGCGATGGAGGCGAGCCTCGGCACGCTCAACGGCGCTTATACCCACGCGGCGGATGGCTACGCGGGGATCGCCAGGGGGATCGTCGGGCACGAGGAGGCGCTCGCCAGGCTCGGCCAGCAGGTGCAGGCCGCCGCCGGGTCGGCGGCGGCGCTGTCGGTTCCCGTGATCTCGCTGGCGCCGGTTCGGCCCGTTGGTCCTGCCTCCACCTACGGCGGGCCGGCGACAAGGAGCGCTGCGGCCGGCGGCGGAACGTCGGCCGTCAGCAACGGGCCAGCCCCTGCAGCCGCGGTCGCGATCCCCAGGCCCGCTCCCCTCCCGGTGGTCTCCGTCAGCGCGCCCGTGAGCGCACCGGCTCCCGTGGTCCACGCCTGCACGACGGCCTCGGGCAAGCCCTGCTGAGGATGACCCTGGAGACGGAGACCGAGGCAGCGGGCGCGACGGCGGACGCGTCCGATGGCGCGGCGCGATTCGAGCGTCGCGCCATGGGATCGCCGCTTCGGCTGACCATTGCCGGCGTGGATGCGGGCCGCGCCACGGCGGGCTGGGAGCGGGTGTCGAGCGCCATCGAGGAGATCGAGCAGGCGCTCTCTCGCTTTCGCCCGACGAGCGACCTTGTCCGCCTCAACGACGCCGCGGGCGACCCGGCCGGCGTCGCGGTCCATCCGCGCCTCGTGGCCGCCCTGGTCGCCGCCGAGCGGGCGCGGCGGATGACCGCGGGCGCCTTCGACCCGCGGATCCTGCGCGACCTGGAACGCCTCGGCTACGTCGGCGTGTCGTCCCCGATCGGGTCGGAGGCCGTGGCGATCGCATCGGAAAGCGCGGCGACCGGGTCGGAGGCAGCGGCGCGCGGGTCGGACGCCGTGCTCGGATCGGAGGTCGCGGTGACGGCATCCGGCAAGCCGGGAGGGCACGGGCCGCGGGCCGTCGAACGTGGTGCCGTCTTTCGCTCGTTCCCCGATGGGAGATGGCTTCACTGCGACCCGCGAGGATCCCGCGCGGCGGTCGCCGCACCGGTCGACCTGGGTGGAATCGGCAAGGGTCTCGCGATCCGCTGGGCGATCGCGCTCCTCGCGACCGCGCTCCCGGAGCTTGACCAGCCGGGCACGGGTGCGCTCCTGGAGGCCGGCGGCGACCTCGCCGCGCGCGGCCGCGCCCCCGGTGGCGGGCCGTGGATGGTCGGGATCGAGGATCCCGCCGGGGGCGAGATGCCCGCGGTCGTCGCGCTCCAGGACGGCGCCATCTGCACGTCGTCGATCGAGGTGCACCGCTGGCGCACCGACGACGGCCGGGAGGTGCACCACCTCCTCGACCCGCGAACCGGTGAGCCCGGCGGAGCGGGCCTGGTCTCCGTCACCGTCGCGGGCCCCGACCCCGCGTGGGCGGAGGTCTGGTCGAAGGGGCTCTTCCTCGAGGGAGCGGCCGGGATCGGTGCCCGGGCCCGCGCGATGGGGCTCGCGGCATGGTGGGTCTGCGACGACGGATCCGTCGAGATGACGCCGGCGGCCCGGCAACGCAGCGCGTGGGTGCGCGGCGAGGCCTGACCACTGTCGACACGGCGACCGGGCCGCTGTGTCTGGGTCCCCAGGCGCGACTTTTCGGCGCGCCCGGCTTTCGGCAGCGAGCGCGCCGGCGGCAGGCGGGGATCGGCTCCGCCAGCGGGCCGGGCAGACCCCCGAGGGTCCGAAGCCCTTTAGGCGGGCGCCGCTCCGGGGAGGGCGGCTCCCGCGGTGCGCTCGGCGCGATCGCGGATCCCGAGGAGCATGCGGCGCTCCATCGGCAGCGAGGCCGCCTCGATAAGGGACCACGCGAAGCGGTCCAGGCGCGCCTCCCGGGTCCGGCGCCGGCCGCGGACGAGCAGGCGCGTCGCGCCATCGCCGTCCGGCTCCAGCACGAACGCCCACGACTCGTCGACCGCCATCGGCACGTCGGGAGCCGCGTGGGCGGCCGCCCCGGTCGACGGGTCGCGCGCGACCAGGACGAGCGAGCGGCCGGGGTCGATCGCCGAGACGAGGAACGCCGGCATGTCGCCCTTTCGAAGCGAGACGATGTCGCCGACGGCGAGGCACTGGAGGTCGGGGACGATCGAATCCACGGACTGGATGTCGCAGCCGGCGAGGTTCTCCAGCCAGTCGTAGCTGTACAGCCCGCCGCGGCCCTGGCCCAGCTGGAGCAGCCACGGCCAGACGGCCTCGGGCGGCGCCGCGATCGTGATCGCGCGCGTATGCCGCATGTCGGGATCCGGGACGAGGTCGTCGCCGGGGAGCGGACGGAAGACATCGTTCGGACGGGCGCCCCAGCCGCGTACCGCCGGCAGGAACCAGCGTGCGCCGGCGATGGGCAGGGTCAGCGCGGCGCCGACGACGGCGACGGGAACGAAGCGGATGCGCATGGACATACCTCCGCCCGGTAGCGTCGGGCGGCACGGGCGCACGGCGACAGTGCCTTCCTGCCCGCTCGTCGGGACCTGCCGGCACATACGGGGCCGCGATCGACCCGGGGTGCCGCGCGCTGGCGCGGCTCGGGGCCGCCTGTCCCGTGACGAACTCGCGCCGGTCGGCGGCAGCTACCCCGTGATGAACTCGCCCCCGTCGACGTTGATCACGTTGCCGCTGATCCAGTCGGACTCCGTCGACGCGAGCGTGACAATGGCCTCGCCGACGTCGGCCACGGTCGTCAGCCGAGCGTGCGGATTGCGCGCCAGCGTCAGCTCCACGACCCGGGCGGCTTCGGGGATCTTGCGGAGCGCCGCCGTGTCCGTGACGCCGGCCCGGACGGCGTTGACCGCGACGCCCGAGTCGAGGCGCGCGAACTCCATCGCCAGCTGACGGCAGTGGGATTCGAGCGCCGCCTTTGCCGCCGAGACGGCGCCGTACGAGGGGATCATCCGGGACGATCCCTCGGACGTCATGGCAAAGACCTTCGACCCGGCCTCCATGAAGCCGCCGTGCCAGAGGTCCTGGACCCAGTAGACGAGGGAGTTCGCCATCACGTCGAGCGTCATGTCGAGCTGCCGTCGGCTGATCCGGCCCTTGGGGTCCTCCGCGAGGAACGGGAGCAGCGACCCGAACGCAAGAGAGTGCATGACCACGCGAAGGTACGGTCGCCGGCCCTCACGGAGGGATTGGTCGAAGCGCGCGCGCAGCTGGGCCAGCGCGTCGGCCCGCTTCTCGTCGTCGGCCGCATTCATGTTGATGAAGAGCGCCTCGGAGCCGGCGGCCACGATCGCGGCCTTGACCTCCTCGACGTGCCCGAGACCCGCCCGGAAGTCGAGGTGCACGCCGGCGATCCGGTAGCCGGCCCGCGCGAGCGCCAGCCCGGCCGCCTGGCCCATCCCGCTCGATGCGCCGAGGATCAGTGCCCAGCGCTCGCGCTCGTCCGCCATTCGAACCCTCCACAGCCCGCCCGTGCTTCGCGCTGGCCCGGCGCGGCGAGTCTATCAGCCGCAATCCATGCGACTCCTGGGGCACGCGCTCCTCGAAACGGACGCGGCGGCCGGCACGCCGTGGTCCCCCTACTCCGGCGCCTCGCGGCGCTCCCGCGTCGCTGCCGCGATCCCCATGACGCCGACGGCGATGAGCGCGGCGCCCCCGAGGAAGGCGGACCCCAGCACCTCGCCGAGGAGCAGCACGCCGAGGACGGCGCCCACGACCGGCTGGGCGAAGAACGCGGCCGCGGAGACGGCCGGTGGGGCGGCGGCGTACCCGCGGTACCAGAGGGACCAGGCGATCGCGGTGGCGCCGATCCCGAGGTAGAGGACCGCGGCCACGGTCAACGGGGTGAGCGGGGGCAGCGTGCGGCCGGCGAGCTCGAGCGGGACGAACGGCAGCAGCAGGACGACGGCCACGGCGCTCGCGCCGAGGATCGCCCGGAATGCGCCGACCGCCGCGACGAGCGGCCGCCCGACGCTGCTGAAGAGCGCCCACGTCGCGGCCGACGCCACGAGCAGGAGGTCGCCGAGGAGGGCGCGCGGAAGAGCCACGCCGCCGGGGAGCACGGCCTGCGGACCGGCGAGCCCGCCAAAGCCCGCGTTCCGGGACGCGAGCACCGCCACACCCGCGAGCGCGACGAGGCAACCGGCCCAGGCGATCCGGCGAACGCGCTCGCCTTCGAGCAGCACGCCGAAGACGAGGACGAACGCTGGCGTCGTCGTCGTGAGGAGCGCCCCTTCGGCGCCGCCCGTCAGGCTCGTCCCGACGAACTGCATCACCATCGTCACCGCCACGACCGCGCCGGCCGCCACGATGCGCCGCTTGGGTGCCGCGGCCAGACCCAGCCGTCCGCGGAAGACGGCCGCGAGAACCGCAACCCCGATCAGGAGCCGGAGCACGCCCAGGGTCAGCGGCGGGATCGCATCGAACGTGCCCGCCGAGACGACGTACATGCCGCCCCAGAGTGCGGCCGCGGCGAGGAGGTCGAACGCGGCGCCGCGGGACGGAGCCCTGGCGACGACCCCGGTGCCGACGTCAGGACCGGCTGGCGAGGCCGGGCTGCGCGGATCTTGACCCGCGCGCGCCGGGCTCAGCCCCCGGACGCGCCAGCAGCGCGTCGACCTGGGCGACGAAGGCGCGCGCGCCCATCCGCTCGAACCGGTCGCGGGCCTCGCGGCCGCACTCGAGGCCGAACGGGTCGCCCGGTGGCGCGACGAATGCGGCGTCGAGGAGCAGCTGCGCGCGGCTCATCTCCAGTCCCAGGTCGGTCATCCGCCGGATCGCGTCGCGGAACGCGACGGTCGCGTCCGGCCAGCCGCCGTCCAGCGCCAGCAGCGCAGCCGCGATCCCGTCGCGGTTCACCGTGTGGGCCGGCCCGAAGATGCCCAGCGCGTCGTGCGCGGCCAGCATCTCGGCGACCAGCCCGCGTTCCCCGACACGGGCGGCCGCCCGTGCCGCCAGGAGCGTCCCATTGGGCGCGTTGATGCCGAGCTCGGCCGACCCCCGGCCCGCGCGAAACGCCGCCAGGAGGTCGCCGGTCGCAAGGGCGACCACTGCCTGGTCGTACTCGATCCCGCTCCGGATCGCGAGGTCGAGACCGGTGACGTCCGGCCAGACCTCCGACTGGTCGGCGTCCGGGTCCTCGACGGCGCGGACCATGCGGAGCGCGCCGAGGAGTGCCGCCCGCTCGCCGGCTCCGACGTCGTCGAGCCGGAGCGCCGCGAGCTCGCGCGCCTCGGGGCCCCAGTCGCCCACGAAGATCAGGTTGATCTCGAGCGTGTTGCCGAGAACCGTGAGCGCGAGCCGCTCGTAGCCGTGGCGCTTGGCGACCTCCCAGCCGGCGCGTCCGGTGGCGACCCCGGATCGGGGGTCGGTCTCGGCGAGCGCGCTGGACAGGTTGGCGACCGCCCGCAGGTAGGCGATCCAGAGCCCGTGCTCCTCCGCCAGGCGCCGCCCGACGTCCAGCAGCCCGGTCCCCTCGCGCCAGCGCCCGGTCGAGGCGAGCGCCGACCCCTTCGTGATGAGGGTGTGTGCCACGAGCTCGAGAGCATCGCCACGCTCGGCGTCGACGAGGGCAAGGTCGGCCCAGCGAACGGCCTCCTGCCACTCCCCCCGGAGCATGTGACCCCGGCTGATCTGCGCGCGGATCGCAACGAGCGACGGGTCCGGGGCGAGGTCGGCGAACTCCGCCTCCGCGGGCAGGAGCATCTCCAGGGCGCGTCCGGACTCGTAGGCGTTGAGCAGCGCCTCGCCGAGGCCTGCCGTGGTGCGGGCGAGGGCAACGCGGTTGCCGAGCGCGCGGTGCCTGGCAATCGCATCGGCGAAGGCGCTCCGCGCGTCCGTGGTCCGGCCCACCGCGTCGGCGGCGACCGCGATCCGCTCGATGAGCTCGGCCTCCTCGCCGGGATCGGGGGTGACGCTCCGGGCGCGCTCGAGGAACGCGATCGCCTGGTCGTGCGACCCGAGCGCTCCGGCGCGCTCCGCCGCGGCGCGGAGCGCGATCCGCGCCTGGCCGGCAATGGCGGCTCCCTCGTCACCGTCGGGCGCCGCCAGGTACGCGTCGAAGTAGTGCGTCGCGAGCATTCCCGCGACGGCGTCGTCGCCGAGGGCCTCGTAGTAGCGGGCTGCGGCGAGGTGCTTCGCACGGCGATCGCGCTTTGCCAGCGTCCCGTACGCAACCTCGCGCAGGAGCGCCTGCGTGAACCCGTGCTGGCCCCGCTCCGGCGATCGCGGGTCCGTGTCCACCCGGAGAATCTCGCGGCGGACCAGTGACCGGAGCCGTACGTCCAGGTCGGGGGTGCCGTCGCCCGTCAACGCGGCGAGGGCCGGCAGCGAGAACGTCTGTCCCAGGACCGCGGCGTCCTGGAGGATCGCGCGCTCGGCGTGGTCGAGCGCGTCGAGCCGCGCCGCGATGAGCGCATGGAGCGTCTCCGGGACGTGCAGGTCGCCGAGCTCGCCGGTGACCCGGAACGTGCCGCTCCCGTCGGGGACCAGCTGGCCGTCGGCGACGAGCATCCGGACGAGCTCGACCGCGTAGAGCGGGATCCCGCCGGCGCGGGCGAGGATCGCGCGCAGCGTCCGCTCGGGAAGGTCGGGCGCGAGGCCGGCCAGGAGCTCGCGCATCGCGCCCTCCTGGAGCGGCCCGAGGGAGAGCGCGACGAAGTTCCGGCGCGCCGCGCCCCAGCCCGGTCGGCGGTCCAGGAGATCGGGCCGCGCGAGCGTCACGACGTAGATCGGTCCGTTCGCCCACTCCATCAGGTGGTCGATGAAATCGATGAGCCCGGGATCGGCCCACTGGAGGTCCTCGAACAGGAGGATTGCCGGATGGTCGGCCGCCACACGCTCGAAGAACGTCCGCCAGGCTGCGAAGAGCTCCTCGCGCCGGCCGGACGACGAGTCGCCCACGCCGAGGAGCGCGAGGAGCGCAGGCTCGAGCCGCTCGCGCTCGGCGGGGTCGGGAACAAACTCCAGCAGGGTCGCGGTGAGGCGCTGGCGCGTCGTCGCCTCGTCGTCCCGCTCGGCGAGCCCCGCCCGGCGCCGGACCATCTCGGCGAGGGCCCAGAACGTCACGCCCTCGCCGAACGCCGGCGAGCGGCCCTCGTGCCAGTAGATCGTCTCGAGGACCCCGTCGATGTACTTGAGGAACTCCCAGGCGAGCCGGCTCTTGCCGACGCCCGCCTGGCCGGTCACGGAGATGAGCCGCGGCTGCCGCTCGCGTCCGGTCGCATGGAAGAAGTCCTTGAGGAGCCGCAGCTCGTCGTCCCGGCCCACGAACGGGGCCTCGATGCCCTCGCTCCGGTTCGCTCCGCCGCGCTCGGCAACGACCCGGAGCGCCCGGTAGGCGGGAACCGGCGCCGGCTTGCCCCGGAGCATCTGTTCACCGGCCGGCTCGAACGCGATGGCCCGCTCCGCCGCCCGCCGGGTCGACTCGCCGACCAGGACGACGCCGGGCGGTGCGACGGACTGGAGGCGCGATGCCGTGTTGACGAGGTCGCCCGCCACCATCGCCTGGCCGCGGCCGAATGCCGCGGGATCCACCGCCGCCTCGCCGGTCAGGACGGCTGCGCGAAGCGCAAGGGCGTCGTCGCCGGCCTTCCGGCCAAGGTGGCGGACGGCATCCACGAGGTCGAGCGCGGTGCGCACCGCACGTTCGGCGTCGTCCTCCTGGGCGACCGGGGCGCCCCAGACCGCCATGACGGCATCACCGATGAACTTCTCGACTGTCCCGCCGTAGCGTTCGACGATCTCGCTGGCAAGGGCGAAGTACTGGTCCAGGAACTCGCGGACGCGCTCAGGGTCCTCGCTGTCGCTCCGCGCCGTGAAGCCGACCAGGTCCGCAAACAGGATCGAAACGAGGCGCCGCTCGGTGACGGCCGGCTCGGCTGCCGGCCGCCCGGCCTGCAGCACGGACGCAACGGTCGACCTGCCCGGACTCACGGGCGCCGTCCGTGCCGCCGTCCCGGCCCCAGGGAGGACCGGGGTCCCGCACTCGGAGCAGAACTTGGCGCCCGGCAGGTTGACCGCTCCGCATGCTGGGCAGGTGATCGCGAAGCGCGTTCCGCACTCGGAGCAGAACTTGGCGCCGACGGCGTTCGTGGTGCCGCAGCTCGGGCAGATCACTCGGTTTCCTCGGTTCGTGAATGGCAGCGAGCGTACACGACGACCCGCCCGGCGCGAAAGCACATCTCACGGGCCAGCTCCATGCGGCTGGGGCGCGGCGGGACGCTCGGGGCGGGCGCAGGGCAGCAATTCGATCGGGCCGTCTCCGAGCAGGTCAGACCGTCCCGGCTGCGCGCAGCCGCTCGACCTCCTCGGGTCCGTAGCCGAGCCCGGCGAGGATCTCGCCCGTGTGCTCGCCGAGGAGCGGCGGCGGCGTGCGCACCGCGGCCGGCGTCGCGCCCAGCGCGAATGGCGACGCGACCTGACGCAGGGTTCCCAGGACGGGGTGCGCGGTCTCGACGACGGCACCGAGCGCGGCGACCTGGGGCGAGGCGAACGCCGCAGCGAGGTCGTTGATCGGGCCCGGCCGGGACGTCGGCCGACGCCAACCGCGCCAGCCACGCCGTGCTCGTGTCGGCCGCGATCCGGTCGGCGACGAGCGGGCGCAGCGCCTCGCGATTGGCGACGCGTGCGCCGTTGGTCGCGAAGCGTGGGTCGTCGGTCAGCGCAGGCGCACCGATCGCCTCGCAGAAGCGTGGCCACTGGCGCTCGCTGCCGACGGCGACCGCGATCCATCCGTCGGCCGTCGCGAACGTCTCGTAGGGCACGATGTTCGGGTGGGCGTTTCCGCGGCGGCTCGGTGACAGGCCCGTCACGAAGTAGTTCTGGGCCTGGTTGGCGAGCCAGGCGAGCGTGGACCCGAGGAGCGAGATGTCGATTCGCTGGCCCCGCCCGAAAGCCGGCGATCCCGGTCGATCGCGTCCCGTGAGCGCCGCGAGCACGGCCACCGCGCCGAGCATCCCGGTCGTGAGGTCGCTCACCGCGACACCGGTCTTCGTGGGGACCCCGCCCTCCGCGTCGGAGGCGCCCGTGATCGACATGAGGCCCGAGACCGCCTGGACGATGAAGTCGTAGCCCGGCGCCGTCGCGTCCGGCCCGGTCGTCCCGTAGCCGGAGATCGCGAGGTGGACCAGCCGCGGATTCAGGGCCTCGAGGGCCGCGTCGTCGAACCCGAGCCGCGCGAACCCACCAACCCGGAAGTTCTCCACGAGGACGTCGGCACGGCCAAGGAGCCGGCGCAGGACGTCGCGGCCGGCCTCGGAGCGAAGGTCCAGGCGGATCGAGCGCTTGTTCCGGTTGGCCGCCAGGAAGTACGCCGCCGTGCCGGGGTCGTCCGGGCCTGCCGCGCCCGGGGCCACCCACGGCGGACCCCAGCCGCGCGTCGCGTCCCCCTCCGGGGGCTCCACCTTCACCACGTCGGCGCCCAGGTCGCCGAGCAGCATCGTGCAGTACGGCCCGGCGAGGACCGTGCTGCAGTCGGCGACGAGCATGCCGGCAAGGGGACCGGCGCCAGGCGGGGCGGCCATCGCCCGCGATGGTAGCCCTGCGGGTCCTCGGGTACGATCCGGCGATGACTGCCTCGCCGCCGCCCGCCGGGCTGACCCTGATGACCGTCCACGCACACCCCGACGACGAGACGATCGGGACCGGCGGCGTGATGGCGCGTGCCGTCGCCGACGGCCATCGCGTCGTCCTCGTCACCTGCACGCGCGGCGAGCTCGGCGAGATCGTCGACCCGGAGCTGGACACGCCGGACAACCACCGCCGACTGGGCGAGATCCGGGCCGCGGAGCTGGAGGCAGCGATGGCCGCCCTCGGCGTGACCGAGTGGGAGAACCTGGGCTATCGCGACTCCGGGATGATGGGACAGCCCGGCAACCACGACCCGCGGAGCTTCTGGCAGGCCGACCAGGACGAGGCCATCGGGCGCCTCGTCTGGATGGTCCGGCGCTACCGCCCGGACGTCGTCACGGGCTACAACAGCTTCGGCGGCTACGGGCATCCCGACCACGTGAACGCGCACAAGGTGGCCGTCGGCGCCTTCTACCGGGCCGGTGATCCCGAGTGGTACCCGGAGCAGGTGGCCCCGGAGCACGGGGGCAGCGGACCCGCCGAGGCGGACGGCGGCCTGCGCCCGTGGGCACCGGCGAAGCTGTACGAGCAGGCGATGGGCCGCGAGCGACGCGAGGCCATGGCGGCCCGGATGGAGGCCGCCGGGGTCAAGTCGTTCTGGTCGCGCCCGGATCCTGCGGATGCCGCGGCCGTCGCGGAGTGGGAGTCGTTCATGCGGCGGTCGACCGTGGAGGACGAGGAGATCACGACCCGAATCGACTGCTCCGGCTTCGCGGGCCAGCGATGGGCGGCCCTCCTGGCCCACCGGACCCAGCTCTCGATGGAGAGCCCGCTCCTCGCAATGGGCCGCGACGCGATGGCCGAGCTGATGGGCGAGGAGACGTTCATCCTGCGCGCGGCGCGGGTGACGACCAGCTTCCCGGAGGCGGATCTCTTCGACGGGCTGCGCTAATCGCCGGCCCAAATCCCGGGCCTGCGGCGTCGACTCCCGCGAGGCCGCAGGTGCAGCGCCGCGTCTGAGATGGCGCTTGCCGAGTGACGCCGCAGGTGCCAACCTGCACCTCCCAGCGACGCACCGGCGCCCCTGCGATCCGAAGCTCGACGTCGCCGGAGATTGGCGGCTGAGAGGTTGTGAACCTTCCGCCCGCAGCCGGCACCCGCGGACGGACGGTCAGCTCGACGAGTCAGCACGCTGATCTCACCGGCGCCTGAAGGAGGCCGGGTGGTTTCCCGGGCTGGCAACGGGTCGCGATGGGCGGTGGGCAGGCCGGTCGGACGGCAGGCTGCCCGGCCCCGTCAGCCGGTCACCCGGCTCATCCGGTCGCTCCAGCCCGGATCGCGAGGATCCGCTCGAGGTTGTGGGCGAGGGCGAACCAGAGGAGAGCCGAGCATACCTTCCCGATCCCCCGGACCCGGTACTGGAGCAGGCCCCGGTTGCGGGCGAGGGCGTTGACCCACTCGGCGGTGGCGGCCCGGAGGCGGTAGATCGCCTGGGCCGCCTCGGTATCCATACGCGCCCGCCAGGCGGCGACGGCGGGGCTGTCGGGGTGGCCATGGGAGCGCCGGTCGGTGCGTGGCCGGCCGGCCATCGGCGGGGCGTAGAGCGCGGTGCCGCAGGCGCCGAGGTCGTCGATCTCGGCGAGGCTGACGTAGCCGCCGTCGGCGAGCAGCTCGGCGGGTCGGCGGCCGAAGTGCCGCTCAAGGCGTTCGACGGCGGGCCCGAGCTCTCCCTGGTCCGAGCCGCGGTTCGTCACGCTCACCCCGCAGACGAGCCCGCTCTCGACGTCGGTCGTGAGCTGGCCGTTGTACGCCGGGCGGTAGCCGCCGTCGCCCATGCGCATGACCCGGGCCTCGGGGTCGGTCGTGCTGACCCGGCCCTCCGACACGGGCCGGGCCTTCTTTCCCCGGGCCCGGGCCCGATCCTTGGCCGCCTCGAGCTCGGGCAGGACCTCGAGCGCCGCCCGGACCCGGGCCTCGCGCTCCCGGGTGGCGCGCTCGCGGGCCGCGGCGACCCGCCGGCTCGTGGCGCCCGGGTCGTCGTCGAGCTCGTCGCGCAGGGCCGTCACCTGCGCCGTGGCATCGGTGAGGGCCCGTTCGAGGCCGCGCCGGCCGCGGTATGACCCGGCCCCTGCCGAGGCCCGCACCCGGACGCCGTCGTGGGCCACCCGGGCCAGGGACACCTCGCCTGCTGGACCAACGCGAGCGCGGCAGCAGCAATCGCCGAGATACACGCGGAACCCGACGTTCGCGGATGTGTTCCGCTTCCTTGAAAGTTGGCCGAGGTGGCCCACGGTAGGCCCAGCAGATCTCGCCCTATGCGTACCCGGCCGGGTTCGCTGGCGTGTCGAGCCCAGCGACCGCCTCGTGGAGCGTCAAGGGATATACGCCTGCCCAGATCAAGGGCGCATACGGGATCTCGTCAGCATATGACGGAGCCGGACAGACGGTCGCGAACATCGACGCCTGCGCGTCCCCGACGATCCTGTCCGACGTCAACCAGTGGTCGATCAACCGCGGGCTGCCGACGATGAACCCGGCCCAGTTCAAGCAGGTCACGGCTCCGGGAACCTATGTCC
The DNA here is from genome assembly GCA_963850035.1 of uncultured Chloroflexia bacterium. Lineage (GTDB taxonomy): Bacteria > Chloroflexota > Limnocylindria > Limnocylindrales > CSP1-4 > CTSoil-043. Next base: position 82,030 of record CAWKJP010000006.1, read on the forward strand.
GGCCGCAGGTCGTCAGCAAGCGGAAGATCGTCCAGGATCCCCAGGGGTGGTACGGCGAGGAGACGCTCGACGTCGAGGCCGTCCACGGCATGGCGCCTGCCGCGAACATCGTCTATGTCGGCGCGCCCAACAACTACCAGGACCTCGACGCGGCGATGAACCACGTCGTGGACCAGCACCTGGCCCAGATCATCACGAACTCTTACGGGTGGACCACCGAGCATGGCGCTGGCAGACCAGGCCCACGGATCGCCGCATGGCTTCGCGAACCCGCTCTTCTATGCGAACGCGGGCTCGTTCAATGACATCCTGTCGATCAAGACTGCTGTCGCACGCCGGAATTTCGTCAATGGCGTGGATGTCTCGGCCGGTACCGTCGACCGGCTCCGGACGTTCGACGACTACTCGGGTTCTCCGACACAGCACACGGGGACGGGCTGGGACAACGTCACCGGGCTCGGGACCCCGAACGGGATCTTCAGCCACTGACGATCCGGTGCGTCCGTCATGGGACGCACCCAACACGCCGGGCGCCTGGCGCTCGGCTGATATTCGAAGCGGATGGGCGGGTCGGCAACGGCCCGACCCACCGTCACGAACATCCTGGCCGGCCGCGAATCGCGGCCGGCCAGGTTCGTCCCCGGCCCCAACCATCCGACCGTGCCGGCGCGCCAAGCGAAAGTGTCAGGCGCGACCGAGCGTACCCAGCCGTGACCCGGCGTGCCGGCACGATCCGGTGCTCGAGTACCTACCTGCTGCCGCGGCACCAGGCCGAAACCGGCTACGCCATTTCTGCTGACGCGCCCCACGAATCGTCTCGCGCGACGATCACCTTGTTCGCCGCGCCTCGCAGGTCGATGTTGTAGCCATCACCGGCAGTCGCCTCGCCAAGGGACCCCAGGGTGAGGTCGCCCCCGGACCCGGCGATGCGCTGCTCGTCGACCTCGACGTGGCTGGTGGCACCGGACACCCGCAGACGGATTGGCACGCCAGCCGGCCGGCGTACGGTCACCTCGTTGAATGAGCCGGCCAGCCGGACCGGGACCACCCCGTCCGGCCTCCCCAGCTTCAGCTCCACGCGGCTGGCTCCCCCGGTCAACTCGAAGCTTGCCAGGTCAAGCTCCCGCAGGTCAGCCTGCACACGCGACCCGCCGCCGCGCAGCTCGATCGCCCACGGCACGGCAGCGGTCAGGACCATCTCGCCCCGATCGTTCCGCCAGTGCACGGAGGTGTCGATCATCTGGTCACCGATCCGCGCACGCCAGTCGAACCAGGCAAACCGCGCGTAGCGCACCGTCACGACGCCGGACCGCACGCGGACCCGCGGGATGGGACCATCGAAGCTCGCCCGGTAGAGGTCCGCGAGCGTCCTGTTCCCCCGGATCGTCATCGCGGGGACGGCCGAAAGGAACACGAGCCGACCCACCGTGACGCCGCCCACCGGCGCCGCGAACGCCGATCCCTCGGTGGCCTGCCCGACACGGTGCTCGGAGAGGCGCGCGGTCTCAGCAGCCACGACCTCCACGGCCCGCGTCAGAAACGTCGCGACATCGCGCAGCCGCTCGTCGCTGGTGTCGGCGCTGGCCTCGTCGATACGGTGCGCCAGGGCGGCGACTCGCTCCGCGACCACGCCCGCGCGCTCCGGGACCAGCTGGACGAGGACATGCCGGCGATCCGCGGGATCGGCCAGGCGGTGTACGTAACCGGCTTGCGCGAGACGATCGACCATGCGGGTCGTCGCTCCGGCGGACAGCCCCGTCAGCTCGGCCAGGCGGCCCGACGGCGACGCCCCTGCTTCGACCAGGAAGGCGAGGCACTGGACGTCGATGGGCGCCAGCCCAGCGCCCTCCGCGACACCCTGCGTGAAGGCTGCCGACGCATCCCCCAGGCGCCGTGTGAGGCGCGCCACCCCGGCGATCAGCTCAGCGCGTCCGCCCGTCTCTGTTGACACCCTTGTTCTCCTGACATATGGTTGCACTGCGCAATGACATACTAGCGCAACCGAACGCATCGCGTCGGCCGTCGGGCCGATCGAGCACCCGCACCTCTGGAGGGCAGCACCCATGCAGCGCACGCGTCCGCCGTTTCACCACTCCTCCGAGGGAGCGTACGCCAGCGTGAAGATGTCGAGGGCCGTCGCGCGGTGCGACGGCACGAACGGGAGTCGGAAGCGGGTGTCGCGCCATGGCCGCTGAGCCGATCCTTGCGGCGGCAGGGCTCGACGGCACGGTTGCCGCGGTCCATGGTCCGGCGGCCATCGACGCCGTCGACCTCGTCAAGACCTATTCCGGCGGCGTGCGCGCCCTCGATGGCGTCAGTCTGGCCGTCGCAGCAGGCACCATCTTCGGCCTGCTCGGACCCAACGGGGCCGGCAAGTCGACCACCGTCAAGATCCTGACCACCCTCTCGCGGGCCGACTCGGGCAGCGCCCGCGTGCATGGCATCGACGTGGTTCGCGGGCCCGACCGCGTACGCCGCCTCATCGGCGTGGTGGGCCAGCGAGGCGCCGTCGATCCGGCGGCGACCGGCCGTGAGAACCTTTTCCTGCAGGGCCACCTGTATGGCATGGGCGGGGCCGCCCTCCGGCTTCGGGTCGAGGAGCTGCTCGCGCGGTTCGGCCTGACCGACGCTTCCGATCGCATCGTCAGGACGTGGTCGGGCGGCATGCAACGCAAGCTCGACGTGGCGTGCGGACTCGTCCATCGACCCCAGGTCCTGTTTCTGGACGAGCCGACGACGGGCCTCGACCCAGAGGCACGGGCCGACGTCTGGGTCGAGGTCCGGCGCCTGGCCAGCGAGGGGCTCACCATCCTGCTCACGACCCACTACCTCGAGGAGGCCGACCGGCTCGCAGGCCAGGTCGCGATCATCGATCGCGGCCGCATCGTGGCCCGCGGCGCGCCGGACGAGCTGAAGTCCGAGCTCCGCGGCGACGCGATCCTGGTCGAGCTGCGCGAGTCGGACCGCAATGGCGCCGCAACGGCCATCCTTGGGCGAATTGGAGGCCTGCACGAGCCGGCGATGCAGGGTCGCACGCTGCACGCCCGCGCGGACGATGGCGCCCGCGCTGTTCCGGCTGTGCTGGCTGCCCTCGACGCCGCCGGCCTTGCGGTGGCGTCGGTCACCGTTGCGCGCCCGTCCCTCGACGACGTCTATCTCCGACATACCGGGCGGGCGTATCGCCCGGAAGGCCAGGAGGCTTCCAGATGACAGCCCTGCTTCAGACGCGGTACGTAAGCGGCCGCCACCTGCGGGCCTTCGCCCGCCAGCCCTGGTTCATCGGAATGTCGCTCGTGCAGCCGGTGATCTGGCTGCTCCTGTTCGGGGAGCTGTTCAAGAGCGTTGTCGCGATCCCGGGGTTCAGCACCTCGGCCACCTACATCGACTACCTGGTGCCCGGCGTCCTTGTCATGACAGCACTCTTCTCCTGCGGGTGGAGTGGCATGTCGATCATCGAGGACCTCGACCGTTCGATCATCGACCGGCTCCTTGCGACCCCGGTTCACCGCAGCGCGATCATCGTCGGGCTCAACGTGTACGAGCTTGTCTCGCTCGTCATCCAGGCCCTCATCATCGGCGGCATGGCACTCTTCATTGGGGCCCGCTTCGAGGGCGGCGCGCTCGGGTTCGCCGTGCTGACCCTGTGCGCCATGCTCATCGGCGCCATCGCCGCGTCGCTGTCCGACGCAATGGCCCTGTTGTTGCGCCAACGCGAGTCGGTCATCGGCATCAACACGCTGATGACCCTGCCGCTGACCTTCCTGTCGGCCGCGTTCATGCCGCTCAAGCTCGCGCCCGCATGGATCGCATCAGTTGCGACGGTCAATCCCGTGAACTGGGCGGTGGAAGCCGGGCGCGAGGCGCTCAAGGCGAGCCCCGACTGGTCCTTCGTCTGGCCTCGCGTCGCGTTGCTGGTCGGCTTGACCATCCTCTCGACGGCCTTCGCGACGAGGACGTTCCGCTCGTATCAGCGTTCGATCTAGCGGATTGCCCAGGAGCGCAACCCGCTCCTGACCGGGCACGGCCGCACAAACCTGTTCGGCACCGATATCGCCCGGTTCTCGAGGCCTCGTATCGCAGGCGGAGCACGTCTGAGCCAGGCTTCCGGGGTGGCCGTCGCAGGCGAGCCTCGTCCGGCGGCCACGCAGACCGATCCGTGGATTCGCTTGCGTTTCCCGACGGCGAGTGGGCGCGTCGTGCGGCGGCTGGATGGCGGACCCGACCGGATTCGAACCGGCGATCTCCTGCGTGACAGGCAGGCATGTTGGGCCGCTACACCACGGGTCCACGGCCGGCAGATCGTAGCAGAGGGCGGGCGATGCCGTCGCAGCACGGGCCACCCCCCCATCCGAGCCCCGGAACTGCCGCGGGCTGCGACGAGCCCGCCCGAGCCGTGCCCCGGACACGCGCCGGCCCCAGCCGCGATATCCTCGGCGGGCCATGCCCCGAATCGACCTGCGCTCCGACACCGTCACGCACCCGACACCCGCGATGCGCCGCGCGATGGCGGACGCGGAGGTCGGCGACGACGTGTTCGGCGACGATCCGACGGTCAACGCGCTCGAGGAGCGCGCTGCCGCGATGCTCGGCAAGGAAGCCGGACTCTTCGTCGCGTCGGGAAGCATGGGCAACCTCGTGGCACAGCTCGCGCACCTCGGCCGCGGCCAGGAGACGATCGCGAGCGCGGAGAGCCACCTGGTCACCGACGAGGCCGCGGGTCACGCGGTCGTGGTCGGCACGAGCGTCCGGGCGCTGCCCGACCGCCCCGACGGCACGCTGGACCTCGACCTCGTGGCGGATTCGTTCCGCGATCCCGAAGACCCGCACGAGCCGCTCAGCGGCCTCGTGGCGATCGAGAACACGCACGCCCACTCCATGGGCCAGCCGCTGACCGTCGCCTACACCCAGGCCATCGCGGACGTGGCGCACGCGCACGGCGTGCCCCTCCACGTGGACGGGGCCCGGTTCTTCAACGCCGTGGTTGCGCTCGGGGTCGATCCGGCGGCCCTTGCCGGACCGGCGGATTCGGTCACGTTCTGCCTCAGCAAGGGGCTCGCCTGCCCGATCGGCTCGATCCTCGTCGGGTCGCGCGCGTACATCTGGCGGGCCCGGCGCGCCCGGAAGCTCGTCGGTGGCGGCATGCGCCAGGTGGGCGTCCTCGCCGCGCCCGGCCTCCTCGCCCTCTCCGATGGACCCGACGGCATGATCCCGCGACTCGGCGAGGACCACGCCAACGCCCGGCGGCTCGCCGAGGGCCTGGCCGAGCTGGCCGGCATCGAGTCGCCCGGCGGAGTCGCCCAGCCGGCGCCTGGTCGCCTCGACCCCGACCGCGCGCGGACCAACTTCGTGATCTTCCGCGTCGAGCGCGATCGAGCCGCGTTCCTGGCGGCGCTCGAGGCGCGCGGCGTGCTCATGGTTCCGTATTCCCACGGCACCATCCGGGCCGTCACGCACTACGGGATCACGGCCGGCGACATCGACGCGACCATCGCCGCGGTCCGCGCCTCTCTCGCCGAGACCGCCCGCGGCGCCGACCGTGCCGCGGCGCTGACCGGCGCCTGAGCCGGACGCGCGTGCTCGTCATCCCGTCGATCGACGTTGCCGGGGGCCGATCCCGGGTCGTCCACTGGCCGGGTGCCGCGGCAGGGATCGGCGCGCCGACCGACCGGCCCGAGGTGATCGCGGAGCAATTCGTCGCGCAGGGCGCCCGGGCCATCCACCTCGTCGACTTCGATGGCGCCCAGCAGGGCCGGCCGGTCAATCTTGAGGTCGTGGGTCGCGTGGCGACACGCGTTGGCGTGCCGCTCCAGCTCGCAGGCGGGATGGAGGGCGCGGACAACGTCCGGCTCGCGTTCGCCGCGGGCGCGACCCGGGTCGTCCTTGCGATGGGAGTCGTCGACGACCGCGAGACGCTGCGCGCCTGTGTCGAAGTCGCCGGCGATTGGCTGGCGGTCGGGCTGGATCCGCGCCCGGAGCGATTCGCCGAATACCCGTGGAAGCGTCTCCGCCGGCCGTCCTTCGACGAGGTCACGGCCGAGCTGGTCGGCCTCGGGGTGCGGCGATTCGTGCTCTCGCACGGCGGTTCGACGCCCCAGCCGGCGCTCGTCGAGCGCCTCGTCCACGACCTCGACGTCGAGGTGGTGGTCGCCGGCGGCATCGTCGACCTCGCCGGCATTCGCCAGCTCCGCGATGCCGGCCTGGCCGGCCTCCTCCTCGGGGAGGTCCTCCTCTCCGGCCGCATCGAGTACCCAGCCGCCATGGAGGCCGCCGCATGACCGTCCGTTCGCTTCGCCCTCTGGCCCTCGCCGGCATCGTCGCCATGCTCGTCGGCGCGTGCTCGGGGAGCGCCACGCCCGTGCCGCCGATCGCCGCGCCGTCCGCGTCCGCGGCGGTTTCGCCTGCGACCGCGTGCCCGACGAGCGCGCCCGCGCCGATGGCCGCAGGCGACACGGCGACGGTGACGCTCGCGACGTCCAAGGGCAACATCGTGATCAAGGTCACGGGCTCGCTGGCCCCCCACGCGACCGGCAACTTCGTCGCGCTCGCTGCGTGCGGCTTCTACGACGGCGTCGTGTTCCACCGGCTCGTGCCGGGGTTCGTCATCCAGGGTGGCGACGGCCAGTTCGGTCGAACGCCGAACGTGGACACGACGCAGGTCGGGCGCGGCGGACCCGGCTACACGATCACCGACGACCCCGTGACCACGCTCTACAAGCGCGGGACCGTCGCCATGGCGCGCTCGAGCCTGCCGAACTCGCAGGGCTCGCAGTTCTTCATCGTCCTGAGCGACGGGGCCGCGCCCGCGCTCGCGTCCGCCAACACCTACGCGATCATGGGGGAGGTCACGTCCGGGATGGACGTCGTCGACGCCATTGCGGCCATGCCCAACTCCGGCGAGCCGGATAACACGGCGCTCGACCCACTTCCCATCACGACGGCCACCGTGGCCCGCCCCTGACGGCGCCGCCAGCCGGACCCGCTGCCAGGCCAACCCCTGCAACCAGAGGAGCACCAATGACGAAGGCAACCATCGAGACCACCAAGGGCACGATCGTCGTCGAGCTCGATGATGTCGGGACCCCGAAGGCCGCCGGGAACTTCATCAAGCTCGCGAAGGAAGGGCAGTACAACGGCGTCATCTTCCACCGCGTCATCCCGGGCTTCGTGGTCCAGGGTGGGGACGTCGAGCACGGCCGGCTCGACGAGAAGGGCAAGGTCCGGAACGCCGGCCGCGTGGGCCAGGGCGGCCCCGGCTACCGCTTCGAGGATGAGCCGTTCACCGGCGACTACGAGCGCGGCGCCCTCGCGATGGCGAACGCCGGCCCGAACACCAACGGCTCGCAGTTCTTCATCTGCCACCAGGACCTGCGCGGGAAGCTCCCGAAGAAGTACACCCGCTTCGGCGTGGTCCTGAGCGGGATGGACGTGGTCGACGCGATCGCCGCCGCCCCGCGCAATCGCGACGACTTCCCGGAATCCCCTGTCGCGATGACCTCGGTGACCATCGACGAGGCCTGATCGGGGATCCGCGGAGGATCGGCACGGCCGACCTGGGCAGTCTCGGACGCGCGACTTCCGCAACCTTCCGCGACAATCGGGGCCGAATGTTGCGAGATATTAATGCGTGGACGAACAAAAAACCCTTGGCGCGAGCGCCTCGACGGGGTACAGTTGAGGCCGTCGCGCAAGCGACGCTGCTGCCCTAGTTACAGGGTCATGGGTAGGTAGGGTCAGGGTAGTCGGTGCAGCCGGCGTGATAGATGCCCTTGTAACGTGGCAGAAGACGATCGGGTAACCGGTCGACCCTTCACCGGGACAGCATTCGAAGCGGCTCCTTCGGGAGCCGCTTCGACGTTTCCGGGGTTCCCGGCGTGCTGAGGGAGTACAATCCCGGCTCGCGGCGCCGCGTCGGCGCCCGCCCGCGCGCCTGTAGCTCAGCGGATAGAGCGTCGGCCTCCGGAGCCGAAGGTCGCAGGTTCGAATCCTGTCGGGCGCGCCATTTCAACCTTCTCGGGCAGTGCCAGCGCCAATCCGTGCGCGTAGGCCGCCTGGGTCAGCCGGACACCCACGATCAAGGGGCCCGCGACCGTGATCCGCTCGTAGATGGCGTGCATCAGGTCTGCCTTCTCCTTCGGTACGTCGGCGGCTTGGAAGGACTCGCCGAGGGCGCGCAGCCACTCGACCGCGCGCTGGCCGGGTAGGCCTTGGGCTGTGCGCTCCACGACGGCGTTCCGCTGCTCGCGCAGTGCCTTGAGGCGCGTCAGGTAGGTGTCGTCGCCGAGCCGGCCGCCGGCGTGCTCCAGCGCGAGCTCGCGGATCTGTCGATCGATCCGCGCCTTGTCGATCGCGACCGGCTGGTGGTTCGACCCGAGGGCCGCGACGACCGATGCATCGTGACGTCGTCCACCGCGGTGCCGGCCAGCTGCGCGAGCACCGGCGCCTCCCAGGTCGCATCGCCGAGGCGGGCCCTACGACCCCAGGCCTCGCACGGCTTTGCGTGGTGCTTGCGGTGGCGGCCATCGGCGAAGGTGCCGTCGTTGCGGAGTTGCCGCCCGCAGACGCACACGAGGAGGCCGCCGAGCAGGTCGACGCGGTCCCAGTTCTTGGGTCCCCCACCCCGGGTCTTGGCGCGGCGGACCTCCTCTAGATACGGCATGTTTCGGTACGCGTTCTTCACACTCGCGGACCAGGCCGTCTGGACCATCCCGGAGACGGCGCTAGGTGTGCAATTCGTGGAGTGGTATCACGGCAAGGTGCCACTTGTTCGCCGGGACCAAGTGGTGATCGTCGAGACAGATCGCCTCAGAACAGTCGCCGTAGCCCTGGAACCGAAGGGACGCCACCCACACCGCAGTGGGTGGCGCCTGCGTGACCACGAGGGCGACGGCAATCTCCGCTCGTTCAACGGTAGCGACCGGGCGCTGCTGGAGTGGGCCTACGCCGAACGACTACTCGCGCCATGGCTGAACTGACGCTGGGATCGCCTCTCGAGCGGGATCGTCTACGCAATCTCCACGCAGGTCCGCCGGCCGACTTCGCCTCAGCCCTTCGTCGCCCCGCCAGCCTGGGCGGCCATCGGTGTCGACGAGCGCAAGATGTGGTTCCAGGGGTTCCGAGACGGGTTCGCGGTTCCCGACAACTGGACCGAGATGACGCAGGAGGACCGCGTCGCGTGGCTCGAGGACTTCCGGCGCATGAAGTGGGAACACGAGGAACTCGATGTTCTCGTGGACTTGCGGAACCTTGTCGCCCACCCTGACGCCGGCACGCTCCTAATGCCGAGCCAGGCTGCCGACGCGATCTACGGAGTCGCCGCGTTCATCAACGGCCTTTGGTCCGAGCCTACGCAAACACGATGACCACATCGGTGAATGATCCAACGACCGGGTTAGGGCAACCGATCTCGGGGCCGCGGTCCGAGAGTCCAGCCGGTGCAACCAGGAGAGCGCCGGCACCGATGACTCCAGGCCGATGCCGCCACGCGCCAATGACGGTCAGGACGTCGCCGATGACCCTGAGGGCGACCATCGGCGGCGTCATCAAGACGGAACTGCCTCGTGATGCCCCCGGACGCGCCGCGCGCACACCCGTCCCGCGAGCGGAACGCGCAGTGCGGAGCCGGGGACTGCGGTGACGAAGGCGTAGTGATCCCCGTCGCGGTGTTGTCTGCTGTGGCAGACCAGGCGGCGAGTCGGCGATCAGAGTCCGATGTCGAACCAGATGTCGGGTGAAGGCCGCGTCGTGCGGATCCGCACTCGGCGCCCGAAGGTGTCTCCGAGGGCGTCGGCGAATGATCCCACACGGTCGAGGCTTCGCAGCGCCTTCCGCAGGTAGTCGAGCTCCGACTCCGTCAGTGATTCATGCGTGACGACATGGAAGCGCAGGTCCCGCCACTCGAACGTCGTCTCGACGGTCTGCGCGGCCATTTTGGGCACCTCCATGGGGTCAGGCGTCGTGGACGGGTCAATGCCCCGTACCACGCAATCAAACAGTCTGCCAGGTGACTGCCAGGCAGCGGATGCACCATCCTGCCAAGCCGTTCGCGAGAGTGTAGCCTGGCCTGAGCCCTCGATTCGTGCGGCGGCCGCCACGCGCCCAGGCTGCGTCACTAGGAGGCCTATCGGGTCGATCTGAGTTGGTATCCTCGCAGCTTATGACGGCCACCACGAATGGGGTCCGGATCCTGCTCGTCGACGATGACCCCGCCGTGCTCGCGCAACTCGGCGCGCGGCTCAAGCACGACGGCTTCGATGTCCAAACGGCCCGGTCCGGCCAGGGGGCCCTCGCCGGGCTCGTGCCCTTCTCGCCAGACCTCGTCCTCCTTGACCTGATGGGACCGAGCATGGACGGCGAAGAGACGGCGAACCCAAATCCTCCGCGAGATCGATGTCCCCATCATCGTGCTTTCCGCGATCACAGCAACTCAGCGCAAGGTCGAGTTGATCGAGCGCTTCGCGGACGATTACGTCACGAAGCCGTTTGACTATGCAGAGTTGCGTGCCCGGATCACGCGCGTTGTCCACCGCGGTGGGGAGCGGGTTCGCGTCCCAGAGCTTCGCATCGGTCCCGACCTCAGTCTCGTCCTCCAGCGCCACGAGGCGTGGGTCGCGGGCAGGCGCCTCCCGCTCAGCCCGATCGAAGTGCGCCTCCTCACCGCGCTCGGGGCCGAGCCGGGGCGCATCGTGCGCGCCGAGCACTTGGTCGCCCGGGGATGGGGGGACATAACGGCCCACGAGTTGTTCCCCTGGGTCGCCGTGCGACGCCTCCGGCAGAAGATCGAGGCCGACCCCGACCACCCCGTCTACCTCGTGACCGAGCGGGGCGTCGGCTACCGGCTCAAGCGCGCTGAAACGGTCGACCCGGATGCGCCGGTGACTCCCGCTGCGCCCGGCAATCGCTGACGAGCCGCCCCGCCACCCCGGTGATCCGGCACAGTGACGAATCGGTCACGGGCTGCTCCCGTCAACCACGCGGTGCCGGGAAATCCGGTGACTGTCCGCATCGGCACTCTCAGGCTGGTCCGGGCACGGATGCGGCGACTCTGGACAGACTCGGTGGGGCCCCTGCAAGGGACTAACTGCGAGTCGGATGGGCAGCAACGGCCGCGCACCAGGATAGGGGATTCCCGGTGACCGAAGATCGTACGTTCGAGGGCGACGCCGTCTAGGACAACGGGTCCGCGCGGCGCGAGACGAGAGAAGCCGACGACGCGCCGGGCACCCTTGGAACCACGGTCACTTCGAGCCCTACGCACGGGGCCCGCAAGTCGACGATAGGCATGGTCCTTGGTCACTAGGACGCCCGCGAGCTGGGCCGTGCCAACGGAGGCGACCTCGTCCTTTGTCCCACGGATCGGGATACCGGCGTTCGGTCCGCGGGTGCCGCGAACGTGGTCGGCGTGCGGTCCGCGGCGAGCGGTGCCACGTTCACCTTTACGATCCCGGCGGAGTCGCCGACGGAGACGTAGCTCTCGGGCTCTCCGAAGACCGCTGGCAGCTGCCGGCCCGGTCCGTCGCTAGAGGACGCTGCGTCCCCGAACCATGCCGGGCTGGAGCTCGGTCGCGGCGACGATGTGGCGGCGGTTGATCAGTGCGAAGCCGTATCGCGAGATGACCCGTCGGTCCGCGAGTGACCGGGTTCGGACATCCGTCATCGGGATCCACATCGGGCTTGGAGATTCGATGAAGGAGGCGAGCACCGCCTCCCGGTTGAGATGGATCTCGCCAGTGAGCGTGTGACCCGGAGTCACGACGATGAGGTTGAAGGCCTTCTTCTGCATGAATTCAGGTCCCGCTATCTCGCGTTCGTCGACATCCGTGGCCTGCCCGATCAGCGTCACCTCGTCCGGACTCACCCAGAGGCTCGGCGAGGTCACCTTTGTCGGGTCGCCATTGCGGCGGAGGATCGTGACATCGCGCAGCGAGATCAGCCCCTCGTGGTTGTTCACGAAGTCGGACAACCGGCGGTGGAATCCGATGACCACGGTTCCCGAGAGCCGAAGATGCTGGCCCACGAGCTCGATCGGGAGACCCTCGACCCCGGCCGTCGGGGGTTCGGGCCGAACCGCGCTGAAGACGAGCGCCTCCAGGTGGGTGGCCGCATCGCCATCCACGATCTCGTCGTCGCGGATGGCAGCGTCCGCCATCGCCGTCATGTCGTCGGGGCGAGGTTGCTCGGTCATGACTTGGCTCCGTCCTGCTTGAGCGACGTTGACGTGGCATCCGCCGCGCCCCGGGAGGTGACGGCGGCACCCGGCACGAGGCGAACCATCCGGCGCCCCGCCGAGCCGGCGCGTGACGCTGTGGCGCCGTCCGGTCGAGACCGTATCGTAGCGGGGGTGGGCGGAGACGTGGTCGCGACGGGCATCGGGCTGGCTCGAGCGGCCGTAGGTGATGCCAGGTTCGTTCGGCAGCATCGGCGGGAGCGGGAGTACCCTGACCGTGACGCGGGAGGGCCCGCGTGCGAATTGCGCCTCGGCGGTGTCGGCCTCCGTCCGGCCGGGGCCGTCAGCGAACCGAGGTGGTCCCGATCGGGTTTCTTCGGAGGCTCCTTGGCCTCGACCAGCCCGAGACGTCCGTCGACCTTCGGTTGGAGGAAGTGTCGCCGCCCCCGTTGCCGATCACGCCGGAACCTTCCATTCCGGTCGCGTGCCCATACTGCGGCGCTGCCCTCGACCCGCCTCCCGATCGCACGCGACGGTGCCCTCGCTGCCGACACCAGATCGTCGTCCGCCGCGTGGAGGGCCGTACGATCTACCTGACCGAGGCTGCGGTCGAGGTCTTCGAGGCTGAACGGCAGCACGAGATCGACGAGCAACGGTGGTCGCGCGAACGACAGGCATGGCTCCGACTCGCGCAGCGCGTGGGCGCCCCGGCCGATCGTCGGCGAGGCCTGATGGCGGCGCCTGTGACCGTTGCGTCCGTCAAGGCCTCGCGAGGCCTCTATCTGATTGCGGCCGAGCGCGCGGTGCGCGCAGCCCGGCGCGACAAACGATGGGCCGAGGTCGCGCAGATCCGACGCCGGCAGGCCAGCGCGCTCTACCTGGAGGCGGGTGGCCACCCGCCGCCCTCCGATGAGATCGTCACCCTGTACAGGGAAGGCGTCATCGCGACCCTTCGGAAGCTCTCGCAGGTCTCCCGCACCGCGGAGCTGATCGGGGCGACCTGCTGCCAGGCGTGTCGCGCTGACAACGAGCGCGTCTTCAGGATCGCAGACGAGACTCGAACGCCTCGGCTTCCGCATGCCGGCTGCCCGCGGGGGCTGTGCGCATGCGATTGGTGGCCCGCCCTGGCAGATGCCGCGAAGAAGCCCCATCGTCGCCGAGCGTCGACGTCCCCGCCTCCGGCCGATCCTGGGGCAGGAGGGCCTTCGACGCCTGGGTCGCGGTAATCGTGCTGGTCCCGAGGCGAGGCATGCCGGGCGATCCTCACGATCGTTGAGCTCGAGATCGTGAGCAAGGGGCCGCATCCCGATCCCGCGACCTCGGTGCTCGGGATGGATGCCGAGCATCGGCAAACAAGGGTGGGTTCGCTGCGAGGGTGAGGTGGGTCGAAGCGGGCGAGCGGCTCGAGATAGGAGGACCGCAGCGCGTGGCCGACCCTGACCTCGTCGCATTTGCTCACCGGAGCTTCGCAGACTGCATGCGCAAGACCGTGGAGCACATTCCCGATGGCCGGACCCTCGATCGACCCGGGGTCTTCGGCTTCTTCTCCGGCCTCGCGGACTCGGAGCTCGACGGCCTGATCGTCACCGGGCCCGACGCGGCAGCGACGCTCGGCGAATTGCTCGCCTGGATCGCCGGGCTGGCCTGCCCGTACACGGTCTGGCTGGCCGAGCCGCTCGTCGGTGCGCTCGGCGAGGCCTGCATCGCGCTGGGACTGCACCGCCGTCCGTGGGCGATGCCCGGCATGGTCCTCGCTCCCGTCCCACCGGCTCCCGACCCGGCCCCGGGCGCCACAGTCGCGCAGGTGACCGACGCGACCTACGAGGAGCACCTCGCCACATGGGCCGAGGCCGGCCTCTCCGACGAGATCGGTCGGCGGCTCATGTCGCCGGCGTTTTTGCACGATCCCGAGGTGCGCCTGTTCACGGGCTTCCTCGAGGGTCGCCCGGCCGGCGTCGCCGTCGCGATGCGCTCGGGCGCGACGAGCGGGATCGTCGGGGTCGCGACGCTCCGCGCCGCCCGCCGCCGGGGCGTCGGGTCCGCGGTGTCGTGGGCGGCCGTCGAGGCGGGCCGTGCGTGGGGCGCGGAGGCGGTCGTCCTCCAGTCGACCGAGATGGGCTTCCCCGTCTACCGGGCGATGGGCTTCCGGGCTGTGGTCGAGTACGCCATCTTCACGGCAGAACACGACGGCGATGGCTGAGCAGGTGAGCCTGGCCCCGATGTCTCCCGAAGCCTGGGAGCAATGGCGCGTCGAATTGGTCGCCCGCTACGCCGCGGACATGGCCCGGACCGGGGCCTGGCCGCCGGAGGGCGCGCAGTCGCTCGCGGCCGCGCTGTTCGCCGAGCTCGTCCCGCACGGGCAGGCGACCGCCGGCCACGAGTTCCGCTCGGTCGTCAGCGCGGCCGGTGAGACGGTCGGCACGCTGTGGTTCGCCGCCGAGGACGAGCCGGGCCGCGGGACCGCCTTCATCTGGGACATCGTCGTCGACCCGGCGTTCCGCGGCCGTGGCTATGGGCGGGCGGCGCTCGACGCGCTCGACCGCCTCGCCCGATCCCTCGGGTACGACGCGGGCCGGCTGCACGTCTTCGCGGACAACGCGGTCGCCCGGCGCGTGTATGGGTCCGCCGGCTATGTGGAGACGGACGTGACGATGCTCAAGCGGCTGTCGGGGAGCTGACGTTCCAGGCCGCCCGGAACAGCTCGACCAGTCTCTGGGCTCCGTCCATCGTCACGGAGGCGGACGCAGATCTGCCGGGTGGCGGAGTCCTCGTCCAGCCGACCTCTGTGCGACGCATGACGGCCGCGTCACGCGCTCAGCAGCCACTCGCACGGCTCGGGCGGCTCCGCGAGGCGCATGGTGATCGGAAGGTCGTTGGTCGCGGGGCTATCCCTCTCGCCCCGACCGCTCAGGGGTGTTGCGAACCGCTCCGGCGGTACCACCATCAAGTCGTGAGTGACGGAGGTCCCTCCAGTTGCGGCGTTCCCTCGCGGGATCCCCTGACGTTGATGTCTCTGGCGGTGGGTCGAGTGGTTCGCTACGCTACGGGGCCAGAGCGACGAAGGGGAGGGCATCGAGACCTTGCCACCGACCATCGCGCAACGGGACTCTCTGCCGCAGTTCGATCACATCATCGTCGCTGTGCCCGACCCCGGGCCCCTGCGGCGACTGCTCGGCGACGAGTGGGGGCTCAACCTCGACTCCTCTGATCCCCTGGTGTTCGGTGACGGCGTCGCCAACGCCCTCGTGCCGCTTGAGCCACCGCAGTATCTGGAGCTTCTCTACATCCACGACGAGGCCGCGTTCCGGGCGCGGGCGTCGTCCGCACTCATCGAACGGATGGAACGCGGCGGGGGTCTGGAAGGCTGGGCGCTCAGGACGTGGGACCTTGCCGCCATCGAAAGCACGCTTGGCCGTGAGCGGGATCCCATCGACCCGGACTACTTCGCTGACGGCTCGCAGCCGCCCTGGCGGTACCTCTCGAAGCCCGGTGATCCCCTTGGCTACCCCTTCTACATCGAGTACGCGGCCGAGCCGCAGCATCGCTTGAAGAGTTGGCGCAAGAGACTCCGCGAGGTCAGCCACCGGCTCCGACCTGGCGGGATTGAGTGGATCGAGGTCGTCGGTGACGAGGCAGATCTCCTCGAGTGGATCGCGCCTGCGCGGCACCTGGACATTCGGATACGAGCCGGAAAGCCCGCCTTCCGCGCCGCAATCCGAGTCGGCGATCGGCTGATGACGCTGTCGAGCGAGGTGGCCGGCGGAGTCGCCGACTCCTAGCAACGGCCTGCCTACGCGATGTCCGAGACCCGGTCGAGAAGCCGGGACTCAGTCAGACCCACGATCCGCACGGACAGTTGGATAGTGTCGGCGCTATCCCGACCCTCGATCGGAATCTCGTAGGTTGCTAACGCGCGCCCAACACCTGTCGGGCGCGCCATAACAGCCTCTGGCAGCGCGATCGCCAATCCGTGCCGATACGCGGCCGGTGTGAGGCGCAGGCCGACGAAGCGCGGCCCCTCGATGACGATCCGCTCCTAGACGGCGTGGATCACGTCGGACCTCTCCTCTGCCAGGTCTCCGCGAGGGCGTCGAGCCATTCGACAGCGCGATGTGCCCGGTAGGGCCCGATTTGGCTGCGCCCCCACGGCCTCCAGCTGTCCACGCGTGATGGAGCAAGCGCGAGGTGCTCACGGCAGATCGACGTCGGCGATCGCAGGCTATGGCCAGCAGCAGCCGACTTCGAACGAGGTGCGCGCTCAGGCGACCGGGACCCCTTGCGAGCCAGCATCGCCTAGGCCCTGCCTCAACGCGACGAGCGCCTTACGGCCTTGCCCACGCACGGCCGTGCGGATCGACGACAGGTCCGTGCCCGAGAGCAATGCGCGACGGACGTAATCGACAACGCTTCGCTGCAAGCCCACAAGGGCATTGGCCACGACCCACGACCCGAGGTCGTCAGCTTCTGCCTCGCCCTCGGCCGCGATGACGCCGGCGAGGGCCGAGGTATAGCGGTCGTAGATCTGGCGCTCGCGAGCCTGCAGGCTCGGACTCTGGCTGATCACCCGCGCCACCGATCGCATCGCCGAGGCGTCCTCGGGCGCATCAGATGCCAGGTAGCCCCGCACATCGA
The DNA here is from genome assembly GCA_963850035.1 of uncultured Chloroflexia bacterium. Classification (GTDB taxonomy): domain Bacteria; phylum Chloroflexota; class Limnocylindria; order Limnocylindrales; family CSP1-4; genus CTSoil-043. The sequence continues at coordinate 98,825 of CAWKJP010000006.1, forward strand.
ACACGAAGTCCGCGAAGGCGTCCAGCACCCCGCAGCCCGCCGGCCGATGGCGAACGGCATCGAGCATCTCGGCCTCGAAGTCCTCAAGGGCGTGGAAGACGAGGTCCTCCTTGGCCGGGAAGTAGTTGAAGACCGTCGCCTCGGACACGTCCGCCGCCCGGGCGATCTCGGCGACGGTCACCTGCTCGAAGCCACGTTCGACGATCAGCGACCAAGCGGCGTCCGCGATCTGCTGACGGGTCCGCTGCTTCTTGCGCTCGCGTAAGCCCAGCTCGGGTGCCATAGCCACATCTTACCACGCAATCGTGCGGCTGCAATAAAGTTACAGTTGCCCTAATCTTCGGGTAACTGTATACTGACGAACACCGACCGGGGTAGCGGACTCGGGCGGTCACTAAACAGAAGACAGATGGTCGTCCTCCGGCGATCCGGAGGTAAGGAGGTCTCGATGGTGTCACGCCTTGGCGCTGGATCTGCCGCACGGGAGCATTCGAGCGGCGGTGTCGGCGGTGTCGGCTGGGTCGGCTTGGCCGGAGTCGCCGGCGTCGCGCTCCTCGTGCTGGCCGACGTCTTGGGCAGCCTCCTCCGTCCCGACTACTCGCCCATCAACCAGACGATCAGCGACCTCGGGATCGGCAGTAACGGCTGGCTCATCGACGCCTCGCTGGTGGTGCTGGGCCTGTGCCTGACAGGCGTCGCGGTCGCCTTTTGCCGGACGGTCCGACCGCCGCGGAGCGGCGTCCTCCGGTTCGCTGCCACGCTTCTCCTGGCGTGCGTTGGCGTCGGCTATCTCGTTGCCGGGGTCTTCCCGGAGACCCAGTTGCAGTACCACTACACGGGCGCTGCGCTGGTCTTCCTCGGTTCCCTCCTCGGCTTTCCGACAGCGGGAATCCTCCTGCGACGCGATCCCGAATGGCGCTCTTGGGGCAATCGTTCCTTGCTCGCCAGCCTCGTTTTGGTGGTTCTCGTCGGCGTGATGGGTTTCACCTTCGCCTCCTACACCTTCGACGCGGACGGGCTCTATCGCAGCGGCGCGTGGGGCGGGCTGATGGAGCGGATCGTGTTCGGCGTGATCCTGCTGTGGTTCGGCGTCGCGGGATATCTGTCGTGGCGCCGGGACCGCTCCATGCGAGAGGTGAAGGTCTGATGGACGTCGAGCCCTGGGTCCATTTCCTGCACATGGCGTCCGCCTCGGTATGGGTGGGCGGCGGCATCATCATGGCCGTTGTAGGAGTCCAGACCCGCCGCAGCACAGACCCTGCGCGCCTCGCCGGCTTTGCCCAGCTGCTCCCCTTCGCGGGTCTGCGCGTCCTCACGCCCGCCGTGATCCTCGTCTTGCTGACCGGAACTCCGCCGGAACGACCGAATCCGGGCCTCGCGAATCGCACCCGGGTCATGGCCGCAGTGAACGTGCCCATGCGCTTGCTGCTGGGCCTGCCGTTTCGCACCCCGCTCGGTCGTGTCTTGATGCTGATCTCGTTTCGCGGCCGCCGCACGGGCAAGCAGTACCGCCAGCCGGTCAGCTACGTGCCCTATGACGGCGATCTCCTCACGCCGGGTGGTGGCCGATGGAAGCTGAACCTGCGTGAGGACGAACCCGTCTCAGCCAACGTGAACGGGAAGCGGGTGCTGCTCCGACCCGAGTTCGTGCGGGACATCGACGAGGTCGGCCGGCTCGTCGGCCACATGCTCACGCTCAACCCGCGCGCCGCCGGGTTCATGCCCTTCGTGCAGGACGGTGCAGTTGACCGGGATCGGCTTGAGGCAGCCCTGTCGTACGGCTTCGCCATCGTGCGCTGGCACCTGCTCGAGTGAGGACCGAGATGGAAGTCGACGTCATCCGCCATGGCGCGGATCGCTGGCGGATCCACCAACGCACTGTCCTTGCCCACCGGCTGCCGCTCGGCGGGCACCTTGCCGGCTGTTCCGACTCTGAAGCGGAGCCATTGATGCTCGCCGCATCCCACCGTCTCAATGAGGTTCCCGAATGAAGCTCGGACTGCACATTCCATCGACCACTTGGCGTGGTGGGCCCCCCGCCCTTCGTGAGAACCTAGTCCGGATCGTCGAGACGGCCGACAGGGTGGGATTCGATGCCATCTGCGTGGTGGACCACGTCTGGCAGAGCCCGCACATGGGCGGTCCCCTCGAAAGTGAGATCGAGGCCTACACAACGCTCGGGTTCATCGCGGCGCATACCGAATCGGTGCGGCTGATGACCCTTGCGACCGCGGCCTCGTACCGACCACCTGGCCTCCTAGCGAAGATGGTCACGACGCTTGACGTGCTCACAGGTGGGCGGATGCTGCTGGGCATTGGCGCAGGCGACTACCCGGAGGAAGCGGAGGGCCTGGGTCTCGCGTACCCGTCGCTCAGAGAGCGCTTCGAGATCCTGGAGGAGACCGTGAAGGTGTGCCTGCAGATGTGGGAGGGAGAGCACGGCGACGAGCAGCCGTTCACGGGCCAGCATGTTCGCCTGACGCGGGCCCTCAACGTGCCACAGAGCCTCAGCCGGCCACACCCTCCGATTCTGATCGCTGGCAGCGGAGAACGCCGAACGCTGCCCCTTGTCGCTCGCTACGCGGATGCATGCAACCTGCGCCCATCCCCCGAGGTCCCGCGACAGCTCGACCTCCTGCGCCGCCTGTGCGACGACGCCGGCCGCAACTACGATCGCATCGAGAAGACCGCACCGTTCGCATTCGATGTGGGCGAGGACGGATCCAAGGTCCACGAAGTCATCGGTCAGCTTCGCTGGCTGTCGAGCATGGGCATCGAGACAGTACTAGGCTGGGTCGTCGGAGTGGACCGGATCACCCCGCTCGAGATCATGGGCCGCGATGTCATTCCCGCCGTGGCCGAGCTTTCGTCATGATTCTGGGGTGGTGGCGGGCCGGAGCCGCCGCGAGGTGACCTGGTTGAGGGACGTTTGCGCGAAGAGGTGCCGAGTCGCGAGTCGGATTCGAGGCTCGGGACAGCAAGCCACCCTTCGGCGCGTCCCGGGTAGATCAGTTGCTCGGTGGTGAGGCTCGATCGGGCGCGCAGGTCGGCGAGGTGGCGCTTCACGGTGCTCGCCGGATGCTACGAGCTCGGCGGCGTCTTGGACGGCTCCGCCAGCCGCGACGAAGGCTGCCAGGACGTCGATCTGGCGTTGGGTCGCGGGTCGGGCGAGGCAGCCGCGCAGGTACCCAGCCCTCATGCCAATCGCTCGACCGCAGCGATCCACTCATCGCGACCCTCGATCGGCACGCCGTAGGCTGTTAGCGCGGACCCGACACCTGTCGGGCGCGCCGTTTCAACCTTCTCGGGAAGCGCCAGCGCCGGATCCGTGCGCATAGGCCGCCGCGGTCAGCCGGACACCCACGATCTCGGGGCCCGCGACCGTGATCCGCTCGTAGATCGGGTGGAGCAGGTCTGCCTACTCCTTCGGTACGTCGGCGGCGGGCCAAGTCTCCGCGAGGGCGCGTAGCCACGCGGACGGCGCATCGGCGGGACGATCACCGCCGCGTCGAGGGCGATCTCGTGGATGGCGTCGCGGTTGCCCGTGTACGCCTTCAGGAACGAGCCGGCGGGCCAGCCGAGCGCCGGTTCGGCGGCGACGACCCAGCGGGCGAAGTCGGCCATCCTGGGCGCCCGCTCGAGCTTGACCGCGTCGAGCTGACCGATGGCACCCGACACCGCGTCGAGGAGCGCGCCGAGGATCGCCGGCTGTTCGCGGACTTCAAGGAATGCAGCGCCCGCGTGTGGGTACCCCGGTCGGCCCTTCGTGCG
>CAWKJP010000007.1:0-49495 GCA_963850035.1 uncultured Chloroflexia bacterium
CGCCGGCGGTTACGGATCGTCAACCGGGTGGAGCGGTGACCGGAGCGCGATGGGGTCGCCGAGCCACGACGTGGCCGGCGTCGCCCAGTAGCGGGCCATCGCCTCGAGTCGGGGCGCGTAGGTCGCGCGGGCCGCCTCGAAATGCGGCCAGGCCGCGTCGTGCGCCTGCAGCGCATAGCCGGCCTCCTCGAGGCGATGGCAGGCTGCGTCGAACGCCTCCCGGTCCAGGCTCGTCGGGCCGCCACGGTGAAACCCGAGGTTGTGGATGTCCTCCACGAGGTGTGTCCCCACGCGCTTGGCCAGCTTGGCCTCGCCACGCGGCACGTCCGTGATGGTCGTGAGCACCAGGCTCGCGGCGTCGAGGACGGTCCCCAGGGCGCTGATCCAGGACAGGTTGTCGTGGCTCGAGCGGAAGAAGCCCAGCAGCGGATATGCGACGTGCGAATCGAGCACCTCGACGGCCCACGTCTCCCACTCGAGGAACAGGTCAGGAAGCCGCCCGACAAGGCCAAGCTGGGCGTAGTTCTCGAGCAGGGCCACGGCCGACGGCGGCGCTCCGGCCGCGGCCTGCAGTGCGACGACCCGGATCTCGCGGCGCTGGTACGAGGCGTAGAGCGAGAACAGGAATGTCACGACGAGCGCGACCGTGCCAAGGCCGGTGACCGATGCGACCACGACGACGATGCGCGCCGGAGCACCGTCCGCCACGATATCGCCGAATCCGAGCGTGAGAACGGAGCTTGCCGCGAAGTAGATCGCGCTGCCCAGGTCAGGCGGGACGGGCCGCAGCTCGTCGCGCAGGGCGTACAGGATCAGGCCGTAGCCGACGATGAGGGTGACGAGCCACGCGCCCAGAAGGGCCACGGTAGCGGCGGGGGCGAAGAGCCCGAGGATCGTGTCGTGGGACCGGCCTGGGCGAGCATTGACGCTGGCGCGCAGGCCGCGCCACGAACCGCGCACGATGTAGCGGCCGAGACGAAACCAACCGGGCGTCGGGCGCGGAACAACAACCGTCTCGAACAGGTCCCAGAGGGCGAGGACCAGCAGGAACACGCCCAGGACGAACGCGATGGCTTCCATCGGCTGCCGATCATCCCACGGCGTGCCCGCTTTCGGGCTCGAGTCTCATTCGAGAACGCCGCGGCCGGGCGGGGCTCACGGGGCGACCGGAGACTGATCGCCGACCGCCTGAGCGTCGCACCTCAGTCGAGGTGCCTGACCAGCTCCCAGCCGACCGACCACGGAGTGGTGCGGTTCGGGCAGGCCCAGACGCCGACGCCCTGCTCCTGGTTGTCGAGACCGAGCCCGTTGTCGACTCGCGTGACGAGGCTGCAGGTTCCCAGCGCCCAGGACCGGGCGAAATCCTCGTTCGTGGCGTGGGTGACCACCACGGCCACGGTGCGATCGTCGGGGGGTGGCCCCCAGGTCCAGTACGAGTTGTGGCCGGAATAGATGGGCGGCAGGTCGCTCCCAAGGAGCTGCGAGCGCCCCGGCCTCGCCGTAGTTGTCGGTCAGGATCACGGCTCGATCGCGCTGGTCGGCCGGCAGGCCCGCCACGACGTGCTCGACGGTTGCCACGAGCTCCGGCCAGCCCAGCTGCTCGGCCGACTCCTTGTAGATCCCGGGGATCGGCGAGGCTGCCAGCGTGGGAGCGGGCAGGATCGGAAGCACGAGGACCGCGGTGATCACGAAGGAGGCCCCAGCGGCGAGGGCGAACCCCGACCGGCGAATGGTCGACCTCCCGCGGTCCAGCCAGCCGTCCAGGCGCACGGCGCCCGCCGCCATGAGGGGCGCGAAGACGCCGGCCGCGTAGTAGCTCTTGCCGCCCGTCAGGAGGACGAGGACAAGGAGGATCGGCACCGCAAGGCCCACGGCGCGCCATGGCCGCGATGCCGGGGCACGGAGGAGCCACCAGGCGCCGGCGAGCGAGATCGGAAAGAGCAGCGGTCCGCCGAGCAGGAGGAGCTCGGGGATCAGCTTGACCCGGTTGTCCGAGCCGGCGCCGATCTGCCCGGCCATCTGGAGCTGGGGATACCCGTTGGACGCCTGCCAGGCGAGGTTCGGCGCCCAGAGCAGGATGGCCAACGCCAGGCCGGCCCACGCCCACGGCGATCGCAGGATGTCCCAGCGCCGCGCGAGGACGAAACCGGCGATCAGGCTGGCTCCGAGGAACAGGAGGATCTGCTTGTTCTCGAGTCCCAGGCCGACGATCGCGCCCACGACGAGCCAGAGACGAGGATCGGCGCCAGCGAGCAGGCGCATCGTGATCAGCAGGACCAGCGACCACGCCAGCAGGTCGTACGTGGCGGTCGAATCGAGGTGGCCCGCCGCGAGGTACCCCGAGATGGCGAGGGTCATCGCAGCCAGGAGCTGGGCCCGCCGCCCGCCACCGAGATCCCGCGCGATCAGGCCGGCGATCACGACGCATGCCCCGATCGTGAATGCCGGCAGGATCCGGATCGCGGTCGGCGAGAGCCCGAAGAGGCTGACCGCGCCGGCCGACACGAACGGGGTGAACGACGGCTGGTCGACGTAGCCGAGCGCAGGATGGCGCCCCGCCACGATGAAGTACAGCTCGTCCCGATGGAAGCCGTACAGCGGCGAGAGCAGGAGGAGGCCGAGGACGACCAGGCCCCCGATCCCGAGCAGGGGGATCAGGGCGAGCGCTGGTCCGCGATTCTTGAATCCCTGGGCCACCGTCACGTCCTCCTTGACGCGAGTGTTCATGGCCGTGGCATTCGACAGGTAGGGCCATGTGGACGAACGGGACGGGCCGGTCCGGACGGAGGGCGTCGCCGGTCGGGGCCGAGCGCCGTCCCGCCGGTCGGCTGCCGCGGCGCCGCCGGACGAGGCGGCCGGGAGATCGCCCGTCAACTGGACGATGACCCGGTCACGTGCCGCGGACTAAGCCTCGTCGAGGAAGGTCGCGACGCACGCGGCGAGGGCTGGGGAGACGTTGATGTCGTAGTGCGTGACGCGGGGCAGGATCGCCAGGGCGTGCCGCGTCATCCCCGAACGGTCCCACCCCGCATCACGCGCGCCTCCGCCGAGGAGCTCGAACAGCTCCACCGCGTGGCGTGGCGGAAGGCCATCAGCATCGCCGACGACGACGAGCACCGGCGTCCGAAGGGCGCGGACTTCCTCGGTCCAGTCATAGTCGAGCTTCAGCAGGCCGGTGAGCTGGGTGACGAGCACCGGCCAGTCATCGACCCGGGGGGCGATCCGGCGGTACTCCTCGTACATCGGCGACTGCTTCAACGGCTCCGCGAAGTCCGGACCCATCGTGTCGAACGCGGCGATCTGCTCCGGGTGCCAGCCGGCGCGCTTGAATGGCGTCGAGACGAGGATCAGCCTGTTGACCGCGGCCGGATGCTGGATGGCGGTCCGGAGGGCGACGCCGCCACCCAGCGAGAAGCCCATGACGTCTGCGCGCTCGTGGCCGAGATGGCTGATCAGGGCGGCGATGTCGTCGGCCATCGTCTCGAACCGCATCTGCCGATCGACGGCCGGCGTCCGCCCGTGGGACTGGAGGTCGACGCCGATGACGGAGCGACCGGCGGCAAGGGCCGCCACGTTGGGGCCGAACATCTCGACGGAGCCGAAGCCGCCATGGAGCAGCACGAGGGGCGTCCCGGTTCCGTGGACCTGGTAGGCGACCTCGATGCCGTTGACGGCGGCAAGGCCGGACGCGATGGGGATGGGCGCCATGTGGAATCCTCTCGCGGTCGATGATCTGGTGAGCGGGGATGCTGCCCGTCGGATGACGCTGGGGGCCCGGAGTCTACGACGTGAGGGCTCCTGCGCCTGTCGCGGCGCGCCCCGCGGCACTCGAAGCTCGGCGGACAGGCACGCGCCCCCGGAACATCGTGTACGTGAAGAAGGCGTAGTAGCCCGGCACGTCCAGGATGAAGTCCTCGGACCCTGGCGAGCAGAGGCGCTGGAACGCGCGCTCGTCCTCGTCGGAGATCCCCGTTGCCGGGATCTCCCCGAACATCTCCAGCAGGGAGGCCAGGGCGGCCCGCTCGCCGGGCCGGATTGGTGAGCGGACGTCCCCGACGAAGGTGCGCGCCGCCACGTCCGCGAAGCCGGCCTCGACGAACGCGCTCGCCGCCCGCAGGAAGTGCGCCTCGCGGCGCATCCCCGCGAGGAACGGCGCGTAGGCGGAGCACGTCGCATCCAGGCGCGCCTCGAGCGCCGCATGCCCGGGCAGCACCTCCTGCGAGGACCAGCCGACGATGACGACCGTCCCTCCCGGCCGGACAACCCGGGCGAGCTCCTCCAGGACGGGGCGAACGCTCCGGCCGGGTATCCGACGCAATCCGCGCTCCAGGCCCAGTCGATCGAGTGGTCGTCGAGCGGGATTGCGTGCATGTCGCCGGCCCTGAACGTGATCCGCTCGGCGAACGGGCTGCCCTCTACCAGCCCAGCCGCATGACCGAGCAGCGCCGGGTCGACGTCGAGGCCGGTGACGCGGCCGCCCGGGCCAGGCCCAGCGCCTCGGCGATCAGCACGGTCTGGAGGCCGATCCCGCATCCGACATCGATGCCGGAGCTCCCGGGAGGGAACCCGGCCGCGTCGATGGCGGCACGGAGGACTGGCCGTCGTAGGACGTCGGCCTCCAGGAGTCGCCGGACGACGGGGCCGTCACCGGTCATGGGAAGCCATCGCAGTCGACGTGTCGCTGGATCGACCCAGAATTGGCGGCCGGTCTACCAGCGGCGCCCCCTACGCCGAGCTCGAGGCGGCCCAGAGGTTGATGCCGCTCTCCGTCGCGAAACGGTCGATCTCGGCGAGCTCCGACGCCGAGAACGCGAGGTTCGCGAGCGCCGCGACGTTCTCCTCCAGCTGGGCGACGCTGCCTGCCCCGACCAACGCCGATGTGACCCGGGGGTCACGGAGCGTCCAGGCCAGCGCCATCTGTGCCAGGCTCTGCCCGCGCCGCGCCGCGATCTCGCCGAGGGCGCGCACCTTCGCGAGGGTCCCGGGATCGAGGAGGTCGCTGGTGAGCGAGCCGCCCGACGTCGCGCGCGAGCCCGCAGGGATGCCGCCGAGATACTTCCCGGTGAGCACGCCCTGGGCGAGCGGCGAGAAGACGATGCAGCCGATCCCCTCGTCGCCGAGGACGTCGAGGAGGCCTCCCTCGATCCACCGGTTGAGCATCGAGTACGACGGCTGCGTGATGAGGAGCGGCGTTCCCATCGACCGAAGGATGGCCGCGGCCGCGCGCGTCTGGTCGGCCGAGTAGGAGGAGATCCCCGCGTAGAGCGCCTTGCCCTGCCGGACCGCGGCGTCGAGGGCGCCCATCGTCTCCTCGAGCGGCGTCGCCGGGTCGAACCGGTGCGAGTAGAAGATGTCGACGTAGTCGAGGCCCATCCGGCGGAGGCTCTGGTCGAGGCTGGCCGTCAGGTACTTGCGCGAACCCCATTCGCCGTACGGGCCCGGCCACATGTCGTAGCCGGCCTTCGACGAGATGATCAGCTCGTCGCGGTACGGCGCCAGGTCGGTCGCGAGGATCCGTCCGAAGTTCTCCTCCGCGGAGCCGTAGGGCGGTCCGTAGTTGTTCGCGAGGTCGAAGTGGGTGATGCCCAGGTCGAAGGCGCGATGGATGACCGCTCGCTGGCCGTCGATCGGCCGGCCGTTCCCGAAGTTCTGCCAGAGGCCGAGGGAGATCGCGGGCAGCAGGAGCCCGCTCCGCCCCGATCGCCGGTACAGCTTGTCGTCGTAGCGCGTGGGATCAGGCACATATGGCATGGGTCGATTCTGCCACCCATCGGCCGACGCCGGGCCCCGTCGGCCGACGCCGAGCCCCGTCCTACGACACCGGCGACGACTCGCTCACGAGGTGGACCTCGATCCCCGGGACCGCGGCCAGGATTCGCTCGGCGAGCGACGGCCGCCCGAGCCGATCGATCCCGTGGCGCGGATGGTAGGCGAGGACGAGGTGCGTCACGCGCTGGTCCCGCAGGACCTCTTCGAGACCCTTCACCAGGTCGGTCGTCTCGCCGCGGACGATCTCGGCACCGAGGTCGACCGCGTAGTCAACGTTCGACTGGAGATCCCGCTGGCGGTCGCGCGACAGCTGGACCCCGGCCGTCTCCACGGCGACGGCGAGGAACGTGGCGTGGAGTGCCGACGCAAGCGAGGCGGCTCGACGCACGGCGCGTCGACAGGCCCGTGACTCGTCGACGAGGACCGTCACGCGCTCCGTGACGGGCGGCACCCCGATCCCCTGCTCCGCCACCCGGTCCTCGAGCTCGCGATCCACCTGGCCGGCCACGAAACGAAGGCTGAGATCCCGCAGGGCGGTCAGGTTCGGCTCGGTGAAGAAGCGCTCGAGCGCGATGGCGGCCCGGTCCGGGGGATAGACGTTGCCGTGGCGCATCCGCTGGCGGAGCGCGTGCGGGCTCATGTCCACGAGCTCGATCTCGTCGGCCGAGCGGACCACGGTGTCGGGCACCCGTTCGTGCACAGGAACGCCCAGGATCGTCTCGACCGCCGCCGCGACCGATTCGATGTGCTGCACGTTGCACGTGCTGATGACGTCGATGCCAGCGTCCCGGATCGCCTCGACGTCCTCCCAGCGCTTCTCGCGCTGGGACCCGGGCACGTTCGTGTGGGCGAGCTCGTCGACGACCACGACCGCGGGGTGGCGAGCGATCACCGCGTCGGCGTCCATCTCCTCCACCACCACTCCGCGGTACTCGATCCGCCGGCGAGGAATCGCCTCGAGCCCGTCGAGGAGCGCCGCGGTGTGGCGCCGCCCGTACGTCTCGACGTAGCCGATCACGGCGTCGGTGCCCCGATCGTGCCGGCGATGGGCCTCCTCGAGCATCTTGAAGGTCTTGCCCACCCCGGGTGCCATGCCCAGGTAGATCCGGAGGCGCCCGCGGGCAGGTTGCCGGTCGCCCTGCAGGCGCGCCAGCATCTGCTCCCCGGTCGGGCGATGCGGGTCGCCCGCCCCCGCGCTCATCGCAGCAGCCCGTCGAGGTCCAGGTTCAGCTCCAGGACATTCACGGTCGCCGCGCCCAGGAAGCCGAGGATCGGCTGGCTCGTGTGCTTCGCGACGAGCGCCCGGACCTGGTCGGCGGTCATGCCGCGCGCCTGGGCGACGCGAGCGACCTGGTACTCGGCGGCGTCCGGGCTGATGTCCGGGTCGAGCCCAGACGCAGAGGCCGTCACGAGATCCACGGGGATCGGGGCGTTCCCGTTGGCCGCACGCAGGGCGTCCACGCGCTGCGTCACTGCATCGATCAGCGCCTTGGAGGTCGGGCCGAGATTCGACCCACCGGAGGCCGTCGAATCGTAGCCGGCCGGGTTCGAGGCCGTCGCCCCTGCGGCAGAGGGCCGGCCCCAGAAGTACTTCGGGTCACTGAACGCCTGGCCGATCAGGCTTGAGCCCACGGCCGTCCCGTTCACCACGATGTACGAACCGTTCGCCTGGCTCGGGAAGACGGCCTGGGCGACGGCGGTGACGGCGGCAGGGTAGATGAAGCCCGTGATGAGGGTGAGGATGGCCAGACTGGCCACCGCGGGCCAGAGCTGGTGTCGCAGGAACGTACGCATCGGGTTGACCTCTAGGCCAGGTGGACGGCGGTGACGAGGATGTCGATCAGCTTGATCCCGAGAAACGGCGCGATGATCCCGCCGACCCCATAGATCAGGAGATTGCGTCGCAACAGCTCGGCTGCCGGCGCCGCTCGATAGGCCACGCCGCGAAGGGAGAGCGGGACGAGGGCGATGATGACCAGCGCGTTGAAGATCACCGCCGATAGGATGGCGCTCTCGGGCGTGCTGAGCGCCATGATGTTGAGGGAGCGAAGCTCCGGGTAGGCGACCGCGAACATGGCGGGCAGGATCGCGAAGTACTTGGCGACATCGTTCGCGATCGAGAAGGTCGTGATCGCGCCGCGGGTGATGAGGAGCTGCTTGCCGATCGCGATGACCTCGATGAGCTTCGTCGGGTCGGAGTCGAGGTCGACCATGTTGGCCGCCTCCTTGCACGCCGACGTTCCGCTGTTCATCGCCAACCCCACGTCCGCCTGCGCAACCGCCGGCGCGTCGTTCGTGCCGTCGCCGGTCATCGCGACCAGGTGGCCCTCGGCCTGCTCGGCCCGGATCCGCGCGATCTTGTCCTCGGGCTTGGCCTGGGCCATGAAGTCGTCGACGCCCGCTTCCTCGGCGATCGTCTTGGCAGTCAGGGGATTGTCGCCGGTTACCATGATCGTCCGGATGCCCATCCGGCGAAGCTCGTCGAAGCGTGCGCGGAGGCCGGGCTTGACCGTGTCCTTGAGCTCGATCACGCCCAGCACGGTCCCGTTCCGGCGGATTGCCAGCGGCGTGGCGCCCAGGCCGGCGATCTCGTTGCTGAGCGCCTTCAGCTCTGCGGGCGCCGGGCCATCCAGGGCGGCCTCGATCGCATCGACGGCGCCCTTCAGGACCACGGTCCCGTCGCGAAGGATCACGCCGCTGGTCCGCGACTGGGCCGAGAACGGGACGATCTCGGCGACGGCCTGGCCGTCGGGCGTCGTCGCCGGATCAGCGGAGCCGCCCAGGGCGGCCAGCCGCGTCCGGGCCAGCTCGACGATCGAGCGGCCCTCGGGCGTCTCGTCCTCGAGCGAGGTGAGGAGGGCCGCCTCCACGGCGTCGCGTTCGTCGATCCCCGGAAGGGCCACGATCCGCGACGCAAGCCGGTTGCCGAACGTGATCGTGCCGGTCTTGTCGAGCAGGATCACGTCCACGTCGCCTGACGCCTCCACGGCCCGACCGCTCATCGCGAGCACGTTGAAGCGCGCGACGCGGTCCATGCCGGCGATGCCGATCGCGGAGAGGAGGCCCCCGATCGTCGTGGGGATCAGGCAGACGAGCAGCGCCACGAGGACCACCAGGCCCAGCTGCGCGTTCGCGTAGAGGCCGAAGGGCCGAATGGTCGCCGTCGCGAGCAGGAAGACGATCGTGAGGCCCGAGAGCAGGATGAACAGGGCGATCTCGTTGGGCGTCCGCTGCCGCTTGGCGCCCTCGACGAGCGCGATCATCCGGTCGAGGAAGGTCTCGCCCGGGTTCGCCGTGATGCGCACGGTCAGCGTGTCGCTCGTGATCGTCGTACCGCCGGTGACCGAGCTCCGGATGTCCGTGCCGGGCTCCTTGAGGACCGGCGCGGACTCGCCCGTGATGACGGCCTCGTTGACGTAGGCCACGCCCTCGATCACGTCCCCGTCGCCGGGGATCGTTTCGCCGTCGCGGACCACGATGACGTCCCCGGACCGGAGGAGCGACGAACCGACGTCCTCGAGTGAGCCGTCGGCGCGCTGCCGATGGGCCATGGTCTCCGAGCGCGTCTTGCGCAGCGACGCGGCCTGGGCCTTGCCACGCGCCTCGGCGAGGGCCTCCGCGTACGTCGCGAAGTAGACCGTGAACCAGAGCCAGAGCGCTATCTGCAGCTCGAATCCGAGCGAGCGACCGACCTCGCCCGTGGTCGCGGACGTGACGCCTGTCAGGTCGGCCAGGAACACCAGCGTAACGAGGGCGGCGGTCACCTCCACCACGAACATGACCGGGTTCTTGTACAGCTCGCGCGGGTCGAACTTCCGAAGGGCCGGCCGGAGGGCCGCCCGCAGAAGGGCCGGGTCGAAGATGCCACGCGGGGTCCTGGGCGCGCCCGGCGCGCCCGCGCTTGCCTCGCGCTCGGCGCGCTGGATGCGGCGGGTCCCGCGGCCGGTGTCGATGACCGTGCGGACGAGGCGTGTCCCGAGTGTCGGGGTGCGAGCCGGACTGGTCATCTCAGAACACCTGGCCTGCGGTCATCTTGAGCTGCTCCACGATGGGACCCAGCGAGAGCGCCGGGAAGAAAGTGAGGGCGCCGACGATCACGATCACGCCGATGAGCAGCGCGACCCAGATCGGGCCGGTGGTCGGGAACGTCCCGAGCGACGGTGCAACGCGCCGCTTGGCGGCCATCGACCCGGCGATCGCGAGGGCCGGGATGATCTCGGCGAAGCGACCGATCAGCATCGCGAAGCCTCCGGTCAAGTTGTAGAAGAGGGTGTTGCCGCTGAGGCCGGCGAAGGCCGAGCCGTTGTTGCCGGTCTGGCTGGAATAGGCGTACAGGATCTCGCTGAAGCCGTGCGGCCCGGCATTCAGCGGCCCGGCGAGGCCGGCCGGTGCGACTGATGCGATGGCGGAGAAGATGAGGATGCTGGCGCCCATGGCGAGCACGGCGAGCATCGCCATCTTGATCTCGAAGGACTCGATCTTCTTGCCGAGGTACTCGGGGGTCCGGCCGACCATCAGTCCCGCGATGAAGACGGCGAGGATGGCCCCGAAGACGACGTGGCCGTAGAAGCCGGCACCGATGCCGCCGGGCGTGATCTCGCCGAGCTGGATCAGGACCATGGGCACCATGCCGCCGAGCGGCAGGAAGCTGTCGTGCATCGAGATGACAGCCCCCGTGCTCGTCCCGGTGGTCACCGCGGCGAAGAAGGCGCTCGTGTCCGCGCCGAAGCGGACCTCCTTGCCTTCCATGTTGCCGAGGGCCGTGTTCACGGCCTGCGGGTACAGCGGGTTGCCCTGCTGTTCGCTCCAGGTCACCACCCCGATCGCGACGACCAGGATGACCATCATCGCTGCGAAGAGCGCCCAGCCCTGTCGCTCGTTGCCCGTCATCCGCCCGAACGTGTTCGTGAGCGCGAACGGGATCAGCAGGATGAGGAACATCTCGAGCCAGTTCGTGAGCCCGTTCGGGTTCTCGAAGGGGTGTGCCGAGTTGGCGTTGAACGGTCCGCCGCCGTTGTTGCCGAGCTCCTTGATCGCCTCCTGGGACGCGAACGGGCCCACCGTGATCGTCTGGCTGGCGCCCTGGAGCGTATGGACCGTGGTCGAGGCGTTGAAGGTCTGCACGACCCCCTGGGAGACCAGCACGAGCGCTGCCACGAACGCGATCGGGAGCAGGATGTAGAGCGTGCTTCGGGTCACGTCGACCCAGAAGTTGCCGATCGTGCTCGAGGAGCGACGGATCAGCCCACGCGCCAGCGCGATGGCCACCACCAGCCCCATGGCGGCCGAGGTGAAGTTGCGCACGGTGAGCCCGGCCATCTGGGTCAGGTAGCTCAGCGTGTTCTCGCCGCTGTAGTTCTGCCAGTTCGTGTTGGTCTCGAAGCTGACCGCGGTATTGAACGAGAGGTCCTGGGGGACCGCTCCAAAACCGCTCGGGTTGAGCGGCAGCGAGCCCTGGATCCGCTGCTGGACATACAGGACGAGGATCCCGACGAACGCGAAGACGAGGAGCGACACTGCGTACCCGGTCCAGCGCTGCTCGGTGGTCTCGTCGACGCCCATGACCCGGTAGATCCCGCGCTCCACGGGGCGCAGGACCGGGGAGAGGAACGTGCGCTCGCCTTCGAAGACACGCCGCATGTACCCGCCCAGCGGACGGGTGGCCAGGAGGATCGCGCCGAGGACGGTCACGATCTGGATCAGGCCCGGAAGGTTCGGCATGGCTCAGAAGTCCTCGGGCCGGAGCAGCGTCCAGAAGAGGTAGATGCCGAGGAGGAGCGCGATCACGCCCCCAACGAGGTCGCTGAGGTTCATCGGGCAAGCTTCCTTGCGAGCCACAGGAACCCGAAGAACGCGAGCGCCCAGACCAGGACCAGGGCGATCATCGCAAGGTCAAAGAGCATCCAGGCCTCCCCCGGGAGCGGCCTCGGCCGCTCCCTCATCACTGAGCCGGCCCCGCTCGACCATCTCGACGAGGGTCGGCAGGGCGAAGGGCTTGGGCAGGAATCCCGCGACGTTGAACTCGCGAAGCCGCGCCGACGGGATCGACGTCGCGCTGACCACGTACACGGGCGGCGATCCCGCCGCAGCAAGCTCGGGGCCGCGCAGGAGGCTCCAGCCCGACGCCCCCGGGAGGTTGATGTCGAGAAGCACCACGGTCGGCCGGAATCCGGAGCGGAGCATCTCCGTCGCCTCCTCTACGGAGGCGGCCGCGCGAGCATCGTGACCTCGCAGCCGTAAATGGCGCACCACGATCCCAACAAGGCTGAGATCGTCCTCGATCATCAGCACCTGGGCGGAGCGATCAGGCTTCGACATCGGTTCGCCTCACGGTGACGTCACAGCCACTGTCCTCGGGCCAGTAGATCGGGTCGAGGGCGATGCCCTGGCCCCTGATCTCGTCTGCGAGCCGCGGGAGGACTGCCTCTGCAAACCGAAGGCCCGCGAGCGTTACGCGCGAGGCCGCGCCGGACCGGACGAGCTCGATGGCAGCCTCGACATCGCGGACTTCGCGTTCGAGGCGCTCTTCGGTCGTCCATCCCTCGGGCAGGTCGGCGCCGTTCGACGTATGCATGCCTCGAGCATCAGCCCGGGGTCCAAGAGGCTGGAGCGTCCAGCGGGTCCGGCTGTCTAAATCCCGTCTAAACGTTCCGAGGCCGGCGGTGCAGGACGACCGCCGGGAGCCGGCCATTCGCTTGGGGCCCACCGATCCCCTCGGGCGGGGCGCGGCTCAGACCACCGCCGGCTCATCGAGACGGGGGGCGGGCGTCGCAGCGGCGACTCGATACCCGATCCCGGGCTCGGTCGAGATCATGTCGTCGATCGCAGGTACCCCGGCCTCCGACAGCTTGCGGCGAAGCCTTCCGACATAGACGTGGAGGTACTCGCGCGCATCGGCATACGCGAGACCCCAGACGGCGCGCAGCAACCGTTCGCGCGTCACGAGGCGGCCCTGGTTGGACAGGAGAACCTTGAGGAGCTCGTACTCGCGGGGTGAGAGGTGCACGGGATTCCCGGCGACGGAGACCGAACGTCGGGCCGGATCGAGCTCGATCGGTCCAAGCCGCAGCCTGCCGCCAGGTCCCACATCCGACCCGCCGAGGCGCCGGAGCACGGCGTGGATGCGCGCCTGCAGCTCGCCGACAGAGAAGGGCTTCGATAGGTAGTCGTCGGCGCCGGCCTCGAGGCCGGCGATCTTGTCCCGCTCCTCGCCGCGGGCCGACAGCACGATGATCGGCGTCGCGGCATCGCGCCGGATGCGGCGGATCACCTCGACGCCGTCCGTGTCCGGCAGGCCGAGGTCCAGGAGGATTAAGTCCGGCCGATGGGCGTCCCAGGCCCGCATCGCCTCGACGGCGGTGGCGGCTTCGTCCACGCGGTAGCCGCGGCGGACAAGGTACGAGCGGAGCAGGCGGCGCGCAGGCTCCTCGTCCTCCACGACCAAAAGCCACGCACCGGTCGTGGTCACCGGGATGCCTCCATCGGGACCGGGTCCTGCCCGCCCGGGCCGGCGGGCGGGAGGTCGGCGGCCCGGAGCGCGACCAGCACCGTGAGCCCACCCATAGCGCTGCGTTCCGCACGGACCGTGCCGCCCATCGCATGCGCGAGCCCGGAGACCACGGTCATGCCGATCCCCATGCCCCTCCGGGATCGGTCGTCGGTCCGCGGCACCTGGTAGAACTTGTCGAAGAGGTGGGCCAGCGCGCGCACCGGGACGCCCTCGCCATCGTCCGCAACGCTCAGCTCCACGACGCCCTCGTCAGGAAGGTCGCGGCCCTTCACGACGATCGAGGAGCCTCCATAGCGGACCGCGTTCTCGAGCAGGTTGGTGAGGATCTGGCCGAGGTAGACCTCGTCGATGAGCACCGGCGGGAGGGTTGCCGGGACGTCGACGCGGATGGTCTTTCCCTCGGCGTGGGTCCGTGCGGCTGCCTGGCGGGCGACCTCGCCCGCGTCGTGGGCCGCGAGCTCGGGCTTGAGCGCACCGCCCTCGATCCGGCTCAGGTCCAGGAGGTTCCGCACGAGCCGGCCCATCCGCTCGGCCTCGGCATCGATCGTTTCGAAGGCATCGCGGTGGTCTTCCTCGCTCCATGCGATGCTCCGGTCCAGCATGCTTCCGGCGGCCGCCCGGATCGTCGCGAGCGGCGTCCGCAGGTCGTGCGAGACCGAGTCGAGAAGCGCCGACTTCAGGGACTCGCTCTCGCGGAGGATCTCGGCGGTGGTCGCCTCTTCGGCCAGGCGGTCACGGACGACGGCCTGGCCGAGCTGGTCCGCGGACGCGGCCAGGATCCTGGTCTCCGCCCGGTCCGGCTCGCGCTCCGACCGCGCCCGCAGGGCCCAGAGTGACCCGAGGGGCTCGTCGGCAACTTCGACGCGGATTCGGTGGACCATCACCTTCGAGGAACGACGCGGCCCCGCCCGCCCGACATGCGTGCGAACCCAATTCGGCGGTCGGTCGTGGGGCCGATGCAGAAGGACGTGCCAGCCCGGCACCGGCAACGCCTCTCCGAGGGACGTATCGGCGACGATCCGCTCCTCCGTCGGCGATGGCCCAAGCCCGAACCACGCCCGATCCATCGAAGTGGCCCCGGCGAGCCGAGCGAGGACGATCGGCGCGGCTTCCGCGACGGTTCTCGTGGAGGCGAGCACGCCGGTGATCCCATAGAGGGATTCCGCCTCGACGGCACGTTCCGCCGCCTCCTCTGCGCGCTGCGTCTGGAGCGCCGCGAGCCGTCCAATGACCACGGCAACAGCCAGGAGGAGCAGGAGGTTTAGCCACTCGTCCGGGCTGGCAATCGTGAATGTGAAGATCGGCGGGACGAAGAGAAAGTCGTAGAGCAGGAACGCTAGGACCGAGGTGAGGACCGCGGGCAGGGTCCCGTAGAACATGCCCACCGCGAGCACGGCCAGCAGGTAGACCGGCGCGACGTCCGGGACGATCGCGCGGATTGCACCGACGGCGAGCGTGGTCCCAGCCAGCGCCAAGACTATCGCGGCGGCGATCGTGGTCGCGGAGCGCCGACGCGCTACGCGGCCCAGCGCTCGACGACCCCGGACGAATGGGAGCATGGCCTCGATACTAGTCCCACCGTGGCTCGAAGAACCGGTCGCGGTCCAACCTTGAGCGATCGTTGAGTCGGAGGCGCTGCGACGTGTGGGGGAGCGCATCACGTCGGGAGCCGTTTGAGGCTGTGCGGTTGACTCGACGATAGCGGCTGGCGCGCCGCAGTGCGCGGTCAGCCCGGCGAGGGCAGCGGGGAAGGCGCCGCGCTCGGGACCGGGCTCGGGATCGGCTGCGGCGAGGGCGTCGGGGTCGGCGCCGCGGCCCGACCGATGAGGGTCAGGCCGTCGACCCGGGCGTACGTCGAGTTGAACACGTCATGGTGGATCACGGTCCCCGACGCGTCGGTGACGGTCCGGGACAGGCTGACCTGCATGCCGATCGTCGGGTACTCCAGGCGCTGCGACGTCCCGGCCGGAATGCTCGAGGTGTACTCGGTGGTCTCGATCCCGGGATTGCGGTTGGTCACGATCGGGGTCGAGAACGTGACCGTCCGGCCAGTGGGGACGCTGAACAGCGAGAACCGGACCACGCCGGGCGATGCATACCCGCGGATCAGGATCGGGTACGCCGTGTCGTTTCGGAAGGACATCGTGGTGACCGAGCCGGACCCGCTGTCGAAGACCGTGGCGTCGAGGCCGAGCGGATAGCGGTCGATGTAGTAGTAGTGGTTGGCGCGGGACAGGATCGCAAGCCCGGCCCGCGCGGCGGCGTTGAAGAGCGTCGTGGAGGCGGAGCAGATCCCGCCCGCAAGGGCCCCCGTCGGTTCCGACTTGCCGTCGATGATCGCGCCCCCGGGAAGGTAGCCGGTTCGAGTGCTGACCTCGCCGATCGCCTGCCAGAAGTCGAAGACGGCGCCCGGCGGCACGACCTGGCCGTCGATCGTGCGGGTCGGGATCGTGATATTGGCCCCGAAGCCGTTCGCGGCGCCGACCGGGTAGTAGGTGACCCACGTCGAGATCTGCTGCATGAGCGGGGCGGCCTTCTGGGCCTGCTCGGTGGTCAGCTTGGGCGCAACCGTGATGAGCGCCACCGGGACCGGTGGGGGCAGGACCGGAGCGCCGTCGGCGGCGCGCGCGAGGATCGCCTGCGCGACGAGCGGGCTCGTGGCGGCGATGTCGAGCTGCCGCCCGTCCTTGCCGGCGACGACGCCGACGACGTTGGTGTTCTTCCCGACGAGGAAGGTGGCGTCCGTAGCGCCGTGATCGATCTTCTTGGCAAGCGCCGTCAGCGCGGGGACGGCCGCATCCTGGGCCACCACGGGCGCGTAGCGGCCATCCGACGTCGAGGCGAACGTGATCCAGCCGCGCACCGTGGACCCGGGGATTGTCCATGTCTCCTTGCCGCTGGCAAGCGTCACGTCCCCCACCATCATGGTCGCGGCCGAGACTGCCGCGCTCACCGCGGCGTCGCTCACCGCGGGGTCGACCGGGACGAGCGGGACCGTCAGCTCCACGCGGTCGGGCGCGGACGGGTCCGCCAGGCGCTGGGTGATGAGGTTCACGAGGCTCGCCTGGTCCAGGCCGCTCCCCCCGGCCGCCCGTGTCGTCGTGAAGCCCGTCGCGGTGCTCGCCGCGGTCGCGTCGACCGCGGACACGTCGAGCCTGGCCGCGGCGGCTGCCACTGCACGGGCCACTGCGGCCGGGTCGAGGGCGACACGCGGTGCGACCTCGGTGCCGCGCACCAGGCTTCGAACGCCGT
Organism: uncultured Chloroflexia bacterium; assembly: GCA_963850035.1. Classification (GTDB taxonomy): domain Bacteria; phylum Chloroflexota; class Limnocylindria; order Limnocylindrales; family CSP1-4; genus CTSoil-043. The sequence goes on from CAWKJP010000007.1 coordinate 16,532, forward strand.
CGGCGGCATTTCCCATCGCGTCGCCGTAGCGTCCGACCGCGAACGCCTCGTCGAGGATCGTGCCGACGTCCGCGGAGCGGCCCAGATCGCTGTCCGGGATCACGACGGATCCCCCGCCCGCGGTGACGACGACGCTTCCAGCCCCATACGCCGCCAGCGTCGACGTCAGGAGCTGCTGCGCGGCCGCGCGATCGAGCCCGGCCACGTCGATACCCGCCACGTGGACCCCTGGGTAGATCCGGTCCGTGAACCGGCCCTCGAACGCGAGCAGCGCACCGGTCCCGACCGCGAGCGCCAGGACGAAGCCGGCGACCGCGGCGAAGAGAAGGCGGCCGAACGGGAAGCGGCGCGGCGCGGTGTCCATGGTCTCGAGTGCTCGGTGCGTGCGGGTCGGGATGGCGACTCTAGCAGGATGGCTGCGAAACGCACGCATCCATCCGCGTCTAGATAGCGGCCTTGGGCACGACAACCACGCGACGGTTCGGCTCCTCGCCGATCGACTGGGTCCCGACGGCCGGGTGATTGCGCAGCGCGAGGTGGACCCATCGCCGCTCGAGAGCCGGCATCGGCTCGAGCTGCAGCATCTTGCCGGTCTCGACGACGCGGGCGGCTGCCCGGTCGGCGATCTCCCGGAGCTGCAGCTCGCGGCGGCCGCGGTACCCCTCGACGTCGACGAGGACGCGGGTCCATTCGCCCATCTCGCGCGAGAGCATGAGGTTCACGATGTGCTGGAGGGCGGACAGGCGCTCGCCCTTCCGGCCGATGAGGGCGCCGAGGGCCTCGTGCTCCTCGTCGTCGGCGCCGACGACGTTGAGCCGGTTGGTCTCGCCGGTCTCGATGTTGACCGCAACCGAGAACCCCATGTGCTGCATGAGCTGCTCGAGGAGCCGCTTCCCGGCGTCCAGCGCGGCCGGGGACGCCTCGGCAGCCTGGAGCTCCTCGCGCTCGCGGACGAGCGATCGCGCGCTCTGGACCTCGTCGGCCTCGCTCGACGAGAGGGCCGAGGCGCCGGGTCGCTCGTCGGAACGCCGCGGCGGACGGTCGTCGCGACGCGGGCCGCGGTCGTCACGGCGCGGGCCGCGGTCGCGGGTGCGCTCGGGGCGGTCGTCACGGCGCGGCGCGTCGGCTCGCGGCGATGCGAGACGAGTCGCGTCGGCACCCGCCGCCTCGGTCCGGGGCGTCTCGGCACGCCCGGCGTCGCCGCCCGGGGCGGACGCGAAGGAGGGGGCGGGGCGGTCGTCGCGGCGAGGCCCGCGATCATCGGTCCGCGCCGGACGGTCGTCGCGACGCGGGCCGCGGTCGTCACGGCGCGGGCCGCGGTCCACGGGCGTCGGGAGCGGCGTGGCGGCGGCGGCCTCGCGCTTGGGCGCGGCACCACCGAGCGCCGCACGGGGCGCGGCGACGATCCGTGCGGGCTCCGCGCCCATTCCCAGGACGCCCCGGCTGCCGGGGGTCAGGATCTCGAAGTCGAGCTCGTCGAGCCCGACCGCGAACTCCTCGCGAGCGTGCCGAAGGGCCTCCTCGACGGACTTGCCGGTGAACTCACGGTACGCACTCATGCTCAGCGCTTTCTCCCTCGGCGGCCCTGACGGCCGCGCTCTCGGGGTCGCACGGTGGCCGCCGCGGAAGCGGTGCGGGCGGCCGGCGTGCGGTCGACTGGTGGACGGGCGGGTGCCGGCTTTCGGGACGACCCTGGGGCGCCCCCGGCGACGATCGTCGGCTCCTCGACCGGGAACCGCGGGCGATGGTCGCGTGCGAAGCCGGGCGTGAAGCCGAACAGCGGGAACGTGGAGCCCCAGCCCACGATGAGGTACTGCTGGATGATCCCGAAGATCGTGGTGACGATCCAGTAGATGAACAGGCCGGCGGGCAGGAACCCGCCGTACGCGAGCGAGATCAGGGGCAGGAACATCACGAGCTGCCGCTGGACCTTCGAGTTCTGGTCGCTGAAGGCGGCCGTCGACGGGGGCATCGTCATCCGGCTCTGGACCAGCTGGAGGACCGCGGACGCGGCCGCCAGGAGGCTGAACCAGCTCAGGAGCGGCACGCTCGGGAAGAGGGTCCACGGCCGCGAGACGTCGAGGTTCCCGAGCCACGCGACGGTCGTGTTGATGCAGGGCTTGTAGAGGTCGACCGCAGCGCCGGCTGCGCCGCCAACGCCGTTGACGCACGTGTAGTCCACCACGTGGACGCCGAAGAAGCTGAACATCGCGTGCGGGTCCGGGTTGGTCAGGCCCTGGCTGATCACCGAGTAGATGATCATCAGGAGCGGCAGCTGGAGGAGCAGCGGCAGGCACCCGGAGGCCGGGTTGACCCCGCGCTCCTTGAAGAGCTCCATCTGGGCCGCGCTGAACTTCGTCCGGTCGCCCTTGTAGCGCTTCTGGAGCTCCTTGAGCTCGGGCTGGATCAGCTGCATCCGCTTCGTCGACACGATCTGGCGTCGGAAGAGCGGGATGAGCGCCGCGCGGACGATCAGGGTCATCAGGATGATCGCGACGCCGACGTCGCCGGTCAGCTTCTGGAGCCAGACCAGGAGGATGTAGAGGACCTGGAAGATCGGGTTGAAGACCCAGGCCATGAGCGAGACCGGGTCGGCGCCGGGCTGCGCCGGCGTGAGCGGCGGGTGCGGCGAGGCCGTCGCAGCCACCCCGCCGCTGCCGACGGGAACGATCCCGGACGGGCTGCACGCGGCGACGAGGAGCCCGAGCCCGACGATCAGGAGAAGCGGGAGCACCAGCTCACGGCGCGGACGGGGGAGCGACACGTGGAGCTGCCTCACCTAGCGAACCGGGTCATAGCCGCCGGGGTTCCAGGGATGGCAGCGGGCGATGCGCCGCGCTCCCATCCAGCCTCCCCGGAGAAGGCCGTACTTCTGGATGGCCTGCTCGGTGTAGTGCGAGCAGGTGGGATAGAACCGGCAGCTCGACGGAAGCCACGCGAAGACCGTTCGGTAGAGTCGGATGAGCCCGATCCCGATCCGCTTCACGAGGGCGTCGATCCTCCGAGGACCCCTCCGCGGCGGAGGAGTCGTTCCAGCACCTCGACGAGCGTCCGATGGTCCGCCGCCACGAGCGCGGGTCGAGCGATGATGAGCACGTCCCAGCCAGGCTGGAACGAGGGCGCCATCACCCTGAGCGCTTCCCGGAGGCGGCGGCGCGTCCGGTTCCTGATCACGGCTCCTCCGACCGTCCGTCCGGTGGCAAAGCCGAAGCGGACCTGGTCGAGCTCGGTCCGACGAAACCGGGCGGTCATCAGCGCGTGGGACCTGGTGATCCTCGACGCCTGGATCGCCGTGAAGTCCGCCGGCCGGGTGAGCATCGCGAGCCGCCGGTTGTCGCGGCCCGAGGTCGGCGTCAGACCGTCAGCTGCTTCCGGCCCCGGGCGCGGCGCGCGGCGAGAACCCGGCGACCCCCGGTCGTCTTCATCCGGGCCCGGAAGCCGTGCTCCTTGGCGCGATGGCGCTTCTTCGGCTGGTAGGTCTGCTTCATCGGGTGTCGTGGTCCTCAACCGTCCGGCCCCAGGGGTATCGGTCGTTTCGCCCCCAGAAGGCACGTAGACGCGCCGTCCGCACGGAGGCGAAGGGCACGTCGACGCCGCGCGATTATGGAAGGTCGCCCCCGGGGTGTCAAACGCGGGACGCTCCGGCCAGGGCGGAACGGGGGGCCTCGGCAACACTGGGCCGGCGGCGGTTGATACTCCCGGGGAGTATGCGTCTTTGGGGGCCGCATTGCCTTGCGGGGGCGGTCCGGGCGGTGCTACCATGCGTCGGCCCACGGTCGCCGGGACGTCTGGGGGCAACCTCCGGACCGCGCCGGAGGACGCCCAGGAGCGGCTCCCTCAGCCTGCTGGGCAGTCCCGCCGTGTGTCAATTCTTCGGTTTCTGGTCAGCTCATGCCTGCCCGGAACCGGCCAACAAGTCTCGCCGGGCCCTGGGGGCCCGGACATGCAGGGTCCGTCCGTTTGGATACACGTCACATCTGGCGCGCGGCCCTCGGTGAGCTACAGGTCGCCCTTTCGCCGGCCAACTTCGAGACGTGGCTTCGGCACACCGCCCTGGTCGAGGTGGACGACACCCGGTTCCGCATCGCAGTCCCGAACGGGTTCGCGAAGGACTGGCTCGAGACCCGCTATCGCTCGCTGATCTCCCAAACCCTCGCGCGGATCGTCGGCTACAGCGTCGCGGTCGAGTTCGTGGTCCGGGCCGACGCCGGCCAGGCGGAGGTTGGGGCGGACGGCGCGGCCGCGGCGCCGCCGCACGAGGTCCGGGTCGAGCCGACGCGGGTCGGCGGCGACGGCTCGGCGGCCAACGTCAATCCGCGCTACACGTTCTCGAACTTCATCGTCGGGAGCGCAAACCGGCTCGCGCACGCGGCGGCGCTCTCGGTCGCGGAGCGGCCCGGACACGCCTACAACCCGCTCTTCCTGTACGGCGGGGTGGGGCTGGGCAAGACCCACCTGATGCACGCCATCGGAAACGCGGTCGTCGCCCGCTTCCCGCGCAAGCGCGTCGTCTACGCCACGAGCGAGAAGTTCACGAACGAGTTCATCACCAGCATCCAGCAGGGCCGCATCGACGACTTCCGCGGGCGCTATCGCCGGATCGATCTCCTCCTGATCGACGACATCCAGTTCATCGCGGACAAGGAGCGAACCCAGGAGGAGTTCTTCCACACGTTCAACGCGATCCACGAGGACGGCAAGCAGATCGTCCTCTCGTCGGACCGCCCCCCGAAGCAGATCGTGACGCTCGAGGAGCGGCTGCGGAGCCGCTTCGAGTGGGGCCTGATCGCGGACCTCACCGCCCCGGACCTCGAGACCCGGATCGCGATCCTGCGGGCAAAGGCCGAGGACTCGGCGGTCGCGATCGGCTCCGACGTGATCGAGTTCATCGCGCGCAAGGTCGTGAGCAACATCCGCGAGCTCGAGGGCGCCCTCAACCGGGTCGTCGCCTACGCGAGCATGGGCGCGATGCCGATCACGATCGAGCTGGCCCAGGCCGTCCTCTCGAACGTCCTCTACAACCCGAAGAAGCGCCAGGTGACGACCGAGAAGATCGCGCGCGCCGTCGCCGATTACTACGGGGTGGGGCTCGACGCGCTGCGCGGGCAGAAGCGCGACAAGGCGATCGTCACGCCGCGCCAGATCGCGATGTTCCTGATGCGCGAGGAGACCGACGTCTCGCTCCTGCGGATCGGGGCGGAGCTCGGGGGTCGTGACCACTCCACCGTCCTTCACGCCTACGACAAGATCAACCGGGAGGCGGCGATCAACGATGAGATGCGCCGCGACATCGCGGCGGTCCGCGAGCTGATCTACGCCGACTGACACGCGTCCCAACGGGCGCCAGCGTCGGCTCGTGCCCGCTCGCGGACCGGCAGTCCCGACCTCCCCGTGTGGATAAATGGCCGGAATCGGTGGAAAACCCCTGCCGTGTGTGGACAATGCCCCCGCCACGCCGGGCTTGTCCCGGGGATCGTTCGGCCCGGCTCCAGGGTCCCGTCCTGTCGTCCGTCGGGTACGGCGTGACCCGTCCACGCACCGACCCGGCCGCCGTCCGCTGGTCCCGCCGGCTTGTCCACGTCCCGGCAGCGGCCGTGCACCGCGACGCCGGGCTCGATCGAGCGTGCCAGTCCACGCCGCCAACACCATGATGACGACGGTGATGACTCGATATGCGACGATGCACCAAACCACGAATCCATGGCGTCCCGGCCAACCGGGCCCCCCATGCCCTGCCCTGTCCCGAGCATCCGGAGTGACGTACCCGTGAACCTCTCGGTCATCTGCGAGAACCTCGCCCGCGGCCTCTCCGTCGTGGGCCACGCGGTCTCCGGGCGGAGCACCCTGCCCGTCCTTGCCAACGTCCTCCTCCGCACCGAGGACGCCGGCCTCAAGCTGACCGCCACCAACCTGGAGATCGGGATCACGTACTGGGTCCCGGGACGAATCGAGTCCGACGGCGCAATCACGGTCCCCGCGCGGCTCTTCGCCGAGATCATCGGCGGCCTGCCCTCCCAGGAGCGGGTCGACCTGGAGGTGCGCAGCGGCGACCGCCTCTTCATCCGGGCCGGCCACTTCGAGACGACCCTGCGCGGCATCGACGCCGACGAATTCCCTGCCATCCCTGCCGCGGGCGAGCGCCCGACCACCCGGATCAGCCAGCGTGTCCTTCGGCGCGCGCTGTCCGAGGTGACCTTCGCGGCGGCATCCGACGAGGCGCGACCGATCCTGACGGGCGTCCTCACCCGGTTCGAGGGGGATCGCCTCACCCTGGCCGCCGCCGACAACTACCGGATCGCGATCACCACGATCCCGACGCTCGACGCCGTCGAGGAGACGAGCATCGTCGTCCCCGCCCGCTCGTACGCCGAGCTGGCCCGCGTCCTGGCGGACACCGACGACCCCGTGGAGCTGATCCTCTCACCGCAGAAGAACCAGATCCTCTTCCACGTGGAGGGGGTCGACGTCGTGAGCCGGCTGATCGATGGCCAGTTCCCCAACTACCAGCAGGTCCTGCCGACGACCCACGCGACGCGCGTGGAGGTGGACCGCGACGACCTCCTCAAGGCGGTGCGGCTGGCCGGCTATATCGCGAGCTCGTCCGCGAACATCGTGCGGATGCAGGTCGCTCCCGAGGGAGCCGCCCAGGTCCTCGTGGCCGCCGCCGCCGAGGTCGGCGACCACCGGGGCCTCGTCGACGCGACGATCGAGGGAGACGGCACCACGATCGCGTTCAACGCCCGCTACCTGAGCGACGCGCTCCAGAACGTGGATGCGGACCGCTTCGTGATCGAGCTGAACGGGCCGCTCTCGCCGGGCGTGTTCCGGCCGGCGGACGGGCGCGACTACACGCACGTGGTCATGCCGGTCCGGACCACCTCGTAGCGGGGGTCGCGCGACCGGGGGCGCCGGCCGCGTCCAGCCAGGTGCTGACCTCGGTCTCGCTCGACGGCTTCCGCGGCTACGTGACGCTGGCCGCGAGCTTCGGGCCGGGTGCCCAGCTGGTCTGGGGCCCGAACGCGGCGGGGAAGACCAGCCTCCTCGAGGCGCTGGTCGTGTGCGCCCGGGGCGCATCGCACCGCACGCTGGCGGACGCGGAGCTCATCCGCTGGGACGCCCCCTTCGCCCGCGTGGAGGCCCGACGCGAGCTGCCGGGGATGGACCCGCTCGAGCTGGACGTGACCCTCGTCCGCGAAGGCCCGGCGGGCGGGCGCAAGCGGATCCGCGTCAACGGCGTCCCGCGGCGGACAACGGCCCTCGCGGGACTGCTGCGCGTGGTCGTCTTCGCACCCGAGGAGATGCTCCTGGTCGTCGGTCCGCCATCGCTCCGGCGCGGCATGCTCGACGCGCTCGCGGCCCAGCGCAGCCCGGCCCACCCGGCCGACCTCGCCGCGTACGCCCGGGTCCTGGCCCAGCGCAACGCGCTCCTGCGGGCGATTCGCGAAGGACAGGCCGGGCGTGACCAGCTGCCACCCTGGGACGCGAAGCTCATCGAATCAGGGGCGGCCGTCCTCGTGGCGCGGCAGCGTGCCCTGGGTGAGCTCGCGGGCCCGCTGGCTGCCGCCCACGCCGAGATCGCCGCCGACGAGGGACGACTGACGATCACGTACGAGAGCAACGTCGTTCCAGCGCCCGGCGAGGCGCCACGGGACGCGCTCGCCCGCCGCCTCGCCGAGACGGCCGAGAAGGAGGGCTGGAACGGGGCAACGCTCGTCGGCCCACACCGCGACGACCTCGCCTTCCGCCTGGACGAGCGCGACATGGCGACCTTCGCCTCCCGCGGCCAGCAGCGGACCGCGATCCTCGCCCTCAAGCTCGCCGAGCTCGACCTCCTCACGGCCCACGACGGGAGAGCCCCGCTCCTCCTGCTCGACGACGTCTTCAGCGAGCTCGACCCTGCCCGGCGGAGCCACCTGGTCCGGCGGATCGCGGGCCTGCCCCAGGCGTTCGTCACGACGACCACGCTCGTCGACCTGGACCCGGCCCTGCGGGCGATCGGTGCGGCCTGGGAGGTCGTCCCGGACGCGGCGCTCGGGGCTCGGCTCGTCGGCTCGAAGGCCGGTTGAGGGTCACGGTGTCGCCTGCACGGCCGTTCGACGACGAGCGCGTCCCGCGCCGCCGCCAGCCACGCCGGGTCGGCGACCTCCTGCCCGAGGCTGCCCGGGCGCTCGGCCTCGAGGAGCAGCTGCGCTGGGCACGCGCGCTCGCCGCCTGGGACCGGCTCGTGGAGGCCCACGCGCCCGCTGCGGCCGGCGGCTCCCGTCCGGTCCGCCTGGAGCGGAACGGAGCGCTGGTCGTCGAGGCGAGCGCGCCGATCGTGGGCCAGGAGCTGCTCCTGCGCGCCGAAGCGCTCCTCGCCGCGTACGCGTCGATGCCCGACGGGATCCGGGCGGAATCGCTGCGGGTGGTGGTGGGCCGGGGTATCATCCGGTGACCCCGGTGGGCGGCCGACTCCGCCTGCGCGGTTGCCCGCCACCGGCGTCACGCCGGCCCGCCTCCGAGCGTCAGGTCCGCCGAATCGCATGGCCGTCCGACTCCAGATGAAGCTCGGCCTGGTGGCCGAGCCCGAGCGACTCCAGGACTCCCCGGACACCGTGGCCATCGTCGAGCCGACGATCGGCGCGACGGCCCGGTCCAAGGGGAGCCTCTACGTCGTGGTGACCGGCGTCGGGCGTGGCCGGCGCCTGGGCGAGGCGACCCGCCTTGTCGCGGACACGATCCAGGCCGAGTACTACTACGACGAGTCGGCGGGCCTCGTCGTTTGCCTGGAGAAGGCGATCCGGGCCGCGAACCGCCGGCTGCTCGCCCAGCGCGAGCGCCTGGGCCTGGGGACCGGGCCGACCGGTCCGATCGGGATCGGCGTGGCCGTGGTCCGGGGCAACGAGCTGTACGTCGTCACGACCGGGCCCACGGAGGCGTACCTCGTCCGGCAGGCACACCTGCTCACGCTGCCCGACACCGCACGCGCGAACGGCCTGCCGATGGAGGAGATCACCCCGGAGGTGTGGCGCGGCGAGATCGCGGTCCGCGACTCGCTCGTGCTCGCCTCGTCCAACATGACCGCGAAGCTCGGCCCCGACGAGCTCAAGGACGCCGTGGTCACGCTCCATCCACAGGCCGCGATGGAGCACCTCCACCATCGCTTCGTGGCGGCAGGCGGCAGCGGCAGCGACGCCGCGCTCGCCCTCGAGGCAGGCGAGGTGTCCGCGACGACCCAGCGCGGCCGCCTGGTGCCCGTCCGGCCGCCCGAGCCGCTCGCCGGCCTCCCCGACCGCTCGCCGATCCCCCTCGCGGATTCGGTCGGCGGCGGCATTGCCGCGGTCTCGTCGGGCGCGGGCCGGGCCCGGGCCGCCGTCGGGAGCGGGCTCGCCGGGCTGGCGGATCGGCTCCAGGACCTCCTTCCGCGGCGCGGCACGCGGTACCGGCGCGTCACGCCCGCCGCGACCCGTCGCGAATCCCAGCGCCGAGCTGCGGTCGCCGTGCTCGCGTTCGTCGGCATCGTCGCCCTCCTCGGCGTCGGCCTGTGGGTGCTCGGCGGCTCCGGCGCGACGACCAAGATCCCGCAGATCACCGCGGGCGAGCAGGCGCTTGCCACCGCCCGCGACGACGTCCGGTTCGTCTTCGACAACGGAACCGACCTCATCGCGGCCGATCCGGCGCGAGCCCAGCAGCTCCTCAAGGACGCGATCGCCCAGCTGACGACGGCGGCCACGGCGGGGATCCCGGCATCGACGCTCGACCCGGTGCGCGCCCGGGCGACAGCCGGGCTCGACCGTCTCTACGGGGTGGTGGAGGTCGTGCCCGGGACCGCGTTCTCGTTCGCGTCGCAGAAGCCGGCATTCGACCTCGGCGGGCTGGTCCAGGGCCCCGACGGCGCGCCGTACGTCCTCGACCGCACAAGCAAGGCGGTCTACCGGATCAGCCTCCAGTCCCGGAAAGCCGTCCCGATCATGAAGGCCGGCCAGGTCGTGGCGAGCGCCGGCATCAAGGTCGGCGTGCCGCGCTACCTCGCCGTTGGCGGCCCCGACCTGCTCATGCTCGACGACAAGAACATCCTGTGGCGCTGGCGCCCGGCCGACGACACGGGGAAGGGCACGCTGCGCCGGCTCCCGGTCCAGGAATCCGCGACGTGGGGCAACAACATCATGGCGATCGGGACCTTCGTCGCCAACTTCAACGCGGCGCTCTACAACCTGTACGTCATGGACCCGTCGGAGCAGCAGATCCTTCGCTACACGATGCTCGCGGACGGCTCGAGCTACCCGGCCGCGGCAACGGGGTACCTCACGACGCCGCAGGACGTCTCGAAGGTGACCTCGATGTTCATCGACGGCGAGGTCTACCTCGCCGATGGCGGCCTGATCGAGCGTTTCGTCGGTGGCCGGTCCGGCGACTGGGCGCTCGCGTCGCCCGGCGACGACGCCCTTCGCCCGACCCGGCGCTACACGCTCATCGACTCGCCGGACCCGCGCCGCGAGGGCACGCTCTACGTCTTCGATGCCGCGAATGCCCGCGTGCTGGCGTTCGACAAGCTGACCGGGGCCTACCTCGCGCAGTACCGGCCCGCCGCGGACAGCCCCGCCTGGACCGATCTTCGGGCGTTCTACGTGGCGCCCCGCTCACCCGGGCAGGCCCCGGCGATCTTCTGGATCGACGGGACGACGCTCGGGACCGCGATCCTCGAGCCGGCCGGAGGAGCGGGCCCCGACGCGTCGCCGGGGGCCAGCGCGATCCCCGGTTCGTCGGCGGGTCCGTCCGCGTCGCCTGGCGCCACGCCGCGGGCGACGGCGACGAAGAAGCCGGCGGGCACGCCGAAGCCCTCACCCAGCCCCTAGCGGGGGGCCTGCCGCCGCGCGTCCCGGCGCCGCAAGGCCCGGAGCCCGCTCCGGCGTTGCGACCGCGAGGTGTGATAATCCGGCCATGGTCGGCCGCCTGATCGAGATGTCCGTGGAGAGCGTGCGCGTCCACATGCTCTCGACCCAGCACGTCGTGATCCTGCGCGAGATGGAGCGCGACCGCTACCTCCCCATCTGGATCGGACCCTGGGAGGCGAGCGCGATCGCGATGAAGCTCCAGGGCCAGTCCCCTGAGCGACCCCTCACGCACGACCTCTTCGCGACCGTCCTCGACCTCCTCGGCGCCACCGTCCGCGAGGTGATCATCTCGGACCTTGCCGACGAGACCTTCCATGCCCGGGTGATGCTCGAGGCGGGGGGCCGGCCCATCGAGGTGGATTCGCGACCGTCGGACGCTCTCGCGCTCGCCGTGCGCACGGGGGCCCGGATCTTCGCGGCCGAGACTGTCCTGGACCGGGCGGGCGTCGTGCCCGACCGCACGACCGGCGGCGAGGACACCGGCGGGCCGATCGACGAGTCGAAGCTGTCGGTCTTCCGCGAGTTCGTGAACTCGCTCGACATGGAACCCGGGACAGGCGACCGCCGCGAGGGGCCGCCGCGGGAGTGACCGGACGCCGGGAGTGACCGGACGCCGGGAGTGCCGGACGCCGGACGCCGGGAGTGACGCCCGGGATCACTCGCCCCGGATCAGCTGACGACCGCCGAGCCCCTTCGCAGCGCCCGCTCCCGGTTCGCCCAGAGGCGCAGGCGGAGGCCCCAGAAGTCGGTCACGGCCCGCCAGATGACGGAGGGCTTGGCGCCAGTCTGTGAGCCTGCCGTCCGCGGGTAGTGGTCCACCCCCACCTCGACCACCGTCCCGCCCGCCGCCTGGACCTTGATCAGCAGCTCGGCCGAGAAGAACGCGCCGCCGGACTCCACGCGCACGTGGGCGAGCGAAGCGCGCCGGAACAGCTTGCAGGCACAGTCCACGTCCCGGACGCGAAGCCCGAAGAAGGACCGGTAGGCCAGCTTGTAGAGGCGGGCATAGACCGTCCGGATGATGGGATCGGCACGCCGAATCCGGTATCCCGCCACCGCGTCGGGAGCGTCCGGCCCGGACAGCCTGGTCGTGAGGCGGCCGAGGTCGGCGACCCGGAACTGCCGGTCGCCGTCGGTGAACGCGACGAGCTCGGTGCTCGCGGCCCGGAACCCCGACCGGAGCGCCGCCCCGTAGCCGAGGTTCGTCGGATGGTGCACCACCCGCACGACGTCGGGGTTCGCAGCCGCCAGCTGGTCCGCGAGCTGCGGGGTCCGGTCCTTCGAGCCATCGTCGACGACGATGATCTCGAAGCGGTCCGCGAGTGCAGGCAGCGCAGCGAGCGCCTCCTGGACGAGCCCCTCGAGGTTGGCCTCCTCGTTGTGGGCGGGGAAGAAATAGGAAAGCGCCGGGACGCGCGCCGGCGCGCCGGGGGATTGGGCCATGGCGTCGCTCATCGCGCAATCGTACGCATGGCGACGACCGCGGCACGAGGGCCAACCACGCGGAACAGCGGCTGGAGCCCCGTGGGGTCGGGGACCATCTCGAGCTGCCAGGTCGCGTCGACGGCGGGCAGGTCCTCGTCCCGCCGGACGAGGTAGACCGGCCGGCGTCCCAGGTTGGCGCGGATGACGTCGTCGACGCTGCCCAGGCCGTCGTCGAGCCGTGTCCGGTCGTCGACGACGCTGACGTCGGCGCGCTCGCCGAGGATCACCTGGCGATACCAGAGCGGGGTGGAGTAGCCCCACCACGTGACCATGACGGCGTCCGGCGCCGCGGTCTGGAAGGCCCAGCGGCTCCAGTCCCCCGCACGCGTGTCCGTGGACTGGTCCACGGCGAGCCGCGTGGCCGGCGCTGCGAGCAGCGCGGGCCCGACCAGGACGATGCCCATCACCGCGCTCGCGACGACCCGCACGGCCGCCGGGCGTGCGCTCGGGTCATCCTCGTCCACGAGCAGCTGGGCCGCCACCGCCTCGACCACCGCTGCAGCGGCGATGGCAAGCCAGCTGATCGCGATCAGGATCGGACCGAGGTAGTAGCGCTCGATGTCGGCGTTCGTGTATGACGCCGCGAACCAGCAGGTGAGCAGCAGCGACGTGCCGGTCAGGAGCGCGTAGCGGGGCCGGCGCACGGCGACGACGAGGAAGCTCGCGGGCACCAGCGCGGCGAGGACCCCGAGCTGGGCCGTCGCGAGGCCGGCCAGTGCGCCCGCCTTGCCGGCGAGGTCCGAGAAGGGCCCGCTGAGCGAGCCGCCGAACTGCAGGGCCAGGACCACGTACCAGAAGCCGCCCAGGGTGTCCGGATGGCCGTAGACGATCGGCGCGCCCATCGCCGCCCGGATCGGCAGCTCCAGGTAGACCAGCGCGGTGGCGCCGAGGAGAGCCGCGGCGCACCGGCCGACGAGCGCCCGGCGTGTCCACGCGCCGCGGTCAACGGCGAGGATGAACAGGGCGATCCCCGGGGCGAGCAGGATCGTCAGCGCCTGGTTGCCCAGCGCCACGCCGTAGACGCCGGCGGCGGCGACCAGCCAGCGGTCGGCCTCCGGCCGTCCGTCGCGCGCCCGCGACTCCCACCCCACGAGCAGGACGAGGATCGCCGCGACGAGCGCGAGGTGGAGCATGTGCGGGTCCGCGAACGAGCCGACACGCCACGGGATCGGGGTGAGCGCCAGCAGGAGGCCCGCGGCGGCCGCGACGAGGGTCCGGCCGGTCAGCGCACGGACGAGCACCACGGTCAGCGCAGCCGCGCCACCGAGCGTGATCGCGGAGAGCAGGTTCATCCGCAGCGCCGGCTCGCCGAACGGGGCGAGCAGCGCGTTCGCGATCCAGCCAAGGAGGATGTAGCTCGGGTACCCCGTCGGGTGCGCGGTGCCGAGCACGGGCGCCACCGTCTGGAACTCGCCGGTGTCCCACAGGCCCAGGCCGGGCAGCAGCGTGGAGCGGGCGATCGCGAACGCGACGACTCCCACGAGCGCCGGCATGCCGGCGCGCCGGGCGGCGTCTCGTGGACCGAACAACCGACCCTCCGACTGCCGCTCCGGGGAAGGCGGGCCCGGACGCCGGCCCTGGGAAAGTCGGTCCGTGGAACGCCCGCGACCTGCGGGCACGGGGGGGCGGGTGCCGCTCACCAGCCGAGGGTCCGGGCCCAGGCGATCCCCCAGACCTGCATCGCCACGGACGCCACGATCAGGCCGGCGACGAGCACGCCGCCCCAGGCGGCGCCCCGTCCGCGGCCGGCCAGGAGCCGCTCCGTCCCGAGCGCGACCGGGATAAGCAGGAACGGGGCGAAGTCGAGGCTGAAGCGATAGCCGAACTGGACCCACCCCTGCGAGAAGTGCATGAGGTTCACGACCGCGATGGCGAGCGTCGCCAGGAGGCCGCCCGCGACCCGCCGGTCGCGCAGGAGCGGCGCCGCCGCCCCGACGAGCAGCCAGGCCGGGCTCGTGACGAGGAGGCTCATGCCCACCGGACGCGGCACCAGCCATGAGCAGCCGGCCGCGCTCCAGATCTCGCGCGGAACGCCCGGGTCACATGCCGGCATCACGTCCGGCGGGCCCAGCAGCATGATCCCGAGGTTCTGGGGGATGTAGCGGAGGTCCTGGAACGACCACGCGGCGTGGTAGTTCAGGTCCGGGTAGGCCCAGACCTCGTAGCGATAGAGCGCCTCGTAAACCGGGTTGAGCAGCGTCCCGCTGACGGCAAGGTTGTAGGCCAGCAGGATGCCGACCGGGATGGCCATGCCGAGCGCCGCGCCGGCGGCACGGCGCGCCCACGAGCCGCCCCCGCCGACGAAGACGAGAAAGACCACGCCGAACGCGACCGTCAGGCGGCTCGTCGCCGCGAGGCCCAGGAGGAAGCCGGCGAGGATCTGCCACCCGTCGAGCAGCGGACGCTGCGCCCTGCGGTCGAGCGCCCTGCGGTCGAGCGCCCCGGGGTCGAGCGAAGCGCGGTCGAGCGCCGCCCAGCGATCGTCGGCGTCGAGGGCGATCGCGACCGCGACGAGGCTGAGGCCGAGCGCGACCACGTGGGCCAGGTACCACGTGGTTCCCAGCGACGACGCGTACCAGAGGGCGGTGCCCGCCCCCAGGAAGACCGTCAGCGCGGCGCGAAGCCGCGGCCGGATCGGGACGCGGCCGAGGAGCCAGAAGGCGAGCCCAACGTCGAGCGCGCCGAGCACCACCGCGAGGAAGGCCTGGTCGGTGGCCATCCCCCAGATCGCGACGAAGGGCAGCAGGACCACGGCCGGCAGGGGCGGGAACGGGATCATGCCGCGTCCCGTCTGGTTCCCGGCGGCGTTGACCACCGGGACGACATCGTTGAAGAAGTCGTTCCCCGGCGACGTGAGCGAGGCGGCGACCGGATAGCGGATGGAGGCCTGGCCGTGGAGGAACGCATCGGCCTGCCACACGAAGTGGTTGTAGACGACCTGCCAGGCGGGCCGGCTGAGCAGGTAGAGCACGAAGCAGGCGATGACCAGCCCGAACCCGACGAGGAGCGTCGAGCGGGATGGAGCGGCGACGCGGACGGCGCGACGGGAAAGAGGCACCGAACCCTCGGCTATACTCCGGTCCACCTCAGCGCTCGATCACGGAGGCCGTTTCCGTTGGCTGGCCCCGCACGGGACGAGCGGGCGCGGGCCGGCGAGGGGGCCCGGGTGCGGCTTCGGGACGTCGCCGTCCCGCTCGGCATCCTTCTCGCGCTCGGTCTCGCCCTTCGGCTCATCATCGCATACGTCCTCGTGCCCGGGTCCGGGTTCAAGGTCGACGTCAACTCGTTCAACGGCTGGGCGGTGGAGCTCGCCCGGAACGGGCCGTTCGGGATCTACGACCGCCCGATCTTCATCGACTACACGCCCGGCTACCTCTACGTCCTGTGGGCCCTGGGCCTTGTCGCGCAGCTGTTCGGCGGGCCCGGCGCCGCGCCCGGCGCGCTGCTGAAGCTGCCCCCGATCCTCGGCGACCTGGGGCTCGCGGTGGCCGTCTTCCTGCTCGCCACGGACCTCGGGGCGCGGCGCCGGCCGGCGCTGGTCGCGGCCGCGGTCGTGCTGTTCGTGCCGGTCACGTGGTTCGACAGCGCGATCTGGTCCCAGGTCGATTCGGTCGGGACGCTCGTCCTGCTCCTCGCCGTGCGGGAGCTTTGGCGGGGCCGGGACGAGCGCGCGGCGCTCCTCACGACGGTGGCCGCGATCATCAAGCCCCAGTTCGGGATCCTGATCCCGCTGGCGGCGGTCCTGATCCTCCGGCGGAACCTGGTCACGCGGCCACCCGGCCATGGTCCGCGCCGGCTTCTCTCCACCACGCTCGTCGGGCTGGCCACCGCCCAGCTCCTCTGCGTGCCCTTCGGCCTGACCATCGTGGGCCTGCTCCGCCAGATCATCGACACGGCGGCCGGCTACCCGTGGCTGACCGTGAATGCGTTCAACCCGTGGGCGCTCGTGACGCAGGACGGGTCAGGGCTTGCCCAGAGCGGCACGTGGATCCGGGACGTGACGCAGGCAGGAGCGGACGGCGGTCCGGGCTTCCTGGTCTTCGGCATCCCCGCCATCGCGGTCGGGACCGGGCTGCTGCTCGCCGTCATCGCATTCCTTGCCGCCACGATCTGGCGCCGCGACGACCGGCGCACACTCCTCGTCGCGCTCAGCGTGATCGCGATCGCCTTCTTCGTGCTTCCCACCCGGGTCCACGAGCGCTACCTCTTCCCGTTCTTCGCGCTGGGGGCGGTGCTGCTTGCGGTGAGCCCGCGCTGGGCGGGCGTCTACGCGGTCCTCGCCGTCGCGAACACCGCGAACCTGTACGGGATCCTCACCGAGCCGTTCTACGAGAACCTGGGGCTGGCCCCGATGCTGCTGGCCTTCGGCGGGCTCGGGACCCAGCTGGGCGACGCATTCCGCTCGTGGAGCGGCGTCGCGTCGAGCGCGGTGCTCCACGCGGGCGGGCTCCTGGCGGCCATCGGATTCCTGGTCCGGCCGGCGCCCGGCGAGACGGACGCGACCGCGGCCCTGGCCGCGGAAGCCGAGGAGGCAACGGGTCCCGACCCCGAGGGCGAGGTCATGCCGGCCGCGCCGGGATTCGGGTTCGGGGCGGGCCTCGGCCGCGCTGCCCGTGGCGCTCGAACAATGGCGGATCGCGCGCGCTTCGACCGGTCACACCTCCTCGAGCACGAGGGTGGTGGTCGGCTCGACCGCCTCGACCTCTGGTTCGTCGGCGTCATCGTCGTCGCGTCGCTCGTCCTGCGCACCTTCAACCTCGGCGAACCCGCGCGGATGCACTTCGACGAGGTCTACCACGCGAGGACGGCCGCCGAGTTCCTGCAGGACTGGCGGTATGGACAGCCGCACGCCATCTACGAGTACACGCACCCGCACCTGGCCAAGTACGTGATCGCCGGCGGTCTCGTCGCGTTCGGCGACGACCGCGTCACGGCCACGAGCGCGCTCGGCGTGCCGGTCACCGACGTCGCGATCGAGCCGGCATGGGACGACCCCACGGCCGCGGCGACCGCCCGCCAGGGAGGCAACCGGCTCTACGTCGTGACGGGCAGCGAGCTGCGGGTGTACGACCTGCAGACCCGCGAGCGTCTCGCGACGTTCGTCCTGCCCGGCGCCAGGGCCGTTGCCCTCGACACCACCGGCCACCGCCTGTACGTCGGAACCGAATCGGGGGACGTCCTGACCCTCGACACGGCCGTCAGCGCCGGTGACCTGCGAGCGGGCGACACGGGCGCGGCGGCCCCCGTGACGCTCGACCCGCTGGGATCGGCGGGCGGTGCGATCGATCACCTCTGGCTGGCCGGCTCCGGGGCGACCCTCATCGCGGCGACGCCCGGCGACACGCTCGTGTCGCTCGACCCCGCGAACGGGGACCGGCTCGCGTCGCTCAGCCTGCCCGGCCGGGCGGAGGTCGTGGACGCGGGCACGGTCGACGCCCTGGTTGCCGTTCCGGCCGCGGTGACCGACCCGGCCGCCGCCGCAGCCGAGCTGGCGCGGATCCTCGGCGGGACCGCCGCCACGTACGAGCAGCAGCTCCGCTCGAGCGCGCCGCAGGTGACGATCTCGTCTGCCATCAAGGACCAGCGGACCCAGCTCGATGCGGCCATCGCCGCCGGCACGCTGGCCGGGCTGAGCGTCGCCGGCGTCCCGAGGGTGGCCGTCGCCGACACGGCGGGCGTGACCTTCGTGGACCCGCACAGCGGGACCGTCACCGGGCAGATCCCGCTCGCCGCGGGCGCGACCGGCCTCGTCAAGGTGGACGGCCTCGATGCGCCCATGGTCTACGCCGCCACCGGCAGCTCGCTCGCCGCGATCCGCGTCCCCACGGACGGGACCGCGCCGTCGGTCGACCTGACCGTCTGGATGCCGGCCGCGATCAGCCGGGTCACCGTCGACGCGTCCAGCCAGATCGTCCACGCGCTGGGCCGAACGCCGGACGGGACCGGCTGGACGGTGTACGCGGTGGAGCCCCGCGGGAACAGCGTCTTCGCCGACGCGCGCCTGCCGTTCCAGCCCGCGACGTGGGCCGCCGACGTGAACGCCGACCAGCCGGCGACCGACCGCGAGCAGCTCCTGGTGTTCGGCGGCGACGGGGAGGCGGCCTCGGTCGACATCGGGCAGCACGCATTCGCCTGGCGCTTCCCGGGCGTGATCGCGGGCGCGCTGATGGCCGGGCTGCTCTTCATCCTGGCCCGGATCCTGTTCCGCCGCCGATCCGTGGCAATCCTGGCCGGCGTCTTCGGGCTCCTCGACGGGATGTACTTCGTCCAGCAGCGGATCGCGATGAACAACACGTACGCGGCGCTCTTCATCGTCGCCGCCGTCACGCTCTTCGCGGCGATCTGGACGGGGACGTGGCGGTGGCGCGGCGCGTTCTGGGTGGGCATGCCGTTCGTCGGCGTCCTGCTCGGCCTGGGCCTCGCCTCGAAGTGGGTCGCGCTCTACGCGGTCGCGGCGATCGGCCTGCTCATCCTGGTGCGGTCCGCGCTCGGGCGAGTCGTGGTGGTGCTGGGCCTCGCCGCGGCGACCGCCGTCCTGGGCTACATGGCCGTCTCGGTGCCGTCCGGCGACACTGCCGGCGGCAACCTCGCCTTCCTCGCGATCATGATCGGCCTCACGCTCGTCGCGGCAGCGGTCAGCGTGCTCCACCCGATCGCGTGGACCGTGGAGGAGGTCCAGGTCGCGGTGGCGGGCCCAGCCGGCGTCGGCGCGCTCGTCGCGCTGGCGGCCATCCCACTCCACCTCGGGACGACCGCACTGGCCATCGCCCTGGGGTGCTTCGGCGTCGCGGCACTCGCGGCCGGCGCGTTCTGGCTCACGGGCCGCCTCGGATTCGGGCCGCTCGCGCCGCCGCCCGCAGCGGACGACCCGACATCGCTCCTCGATCCGCCGGCACCCGCCCCGGAGGGCTGGCTCCGTCCGGGCTGGCGCTGGGGCCTCCCGATCGGTTGGGCCGGATTCTCCCTGCTCGCGATCCCCGCCGCGGTCTACGTCGCGCTCTACCTGCCGTGGGTCGCGCTCGGCAACCGGCTGACCGCGACGTTCCCGCCCGGGAACACCGGCCAGACGCTGCTCGACCTCACGAAGTCGATGTACGACTACCACAACAACCTGCGTGCGACCCACCCGGCCGCCTCGCCCTGGTGGGGCTGGCCGCTCGACCTCAAGCCGGTCTGGTTCTTCCAGCAGGGCTTCGGAGGATCCACCTCCGGCGCCATCTACGACGGCGGGAACCTGGTCATCTGGTGGCTCGCCATCCCGGCGATGGCGTTCGTCGCGTGGCAGGCGTACCGGCGCCGGAGCCTCGCCCTCGGGATGATCTCGATCGTGGCCGCCTGGCTCTGGATCTCATGGGCACGGATCGACCGGGCGACGTTCGAGTACCACTTCTACACCACCCTTCCGTTCGTGGTCCTCGGGCTCGCGTACTTCGTGGCGGAGCTCTGGCACGGGCCGTCGGCCCGGACCTGGCGGCTGGCTCGCGCGGGCGCCGCGGCGGCGCTCCTCGCACCGGTCGCCATGTGGCTCGGCAAGGGCCCGCTCTGCGCGATCGCCGGCGTCGAGAAGGTGAACGCGGGGTCGCCGGCGTGCTCCGGAGCCGCTTCGCTGCCGTTCACGCTGACCGCCCAGGTGGTCGGCCTCATCGGCGTCCTCGTCGTGGGCGGAGGGCTCCTCGTCTGGCAGCTCATGCGCCTCGACCGGGCCATCCGGGCGGGCGCCGACCGCGACGAGGCGGGTGGAGCCTCGCGTCGGATCCTCGGCACGGGCGTCATCGCCGGCGCCAGCCTGGTGGCCGCCGCGGTCCTGCTCCCGGCCACGCCGCTGGTCCAGACGCCGAGCGTCCCGGGCGAGGTCCTCTCGCTCCTCCTGCTCCTGGTCCTGGGCCCGGTTGCCTGGCTCGCCTGGTCGGCGCGCTCGCCGCGCCGGTTCACGGTCGGCGTGGTCCTGGCAGCCGCCGTCGTCTTCGTCGCGTTCTACCCGAACTGGTCGGGCCTGCCGCTCCCGAACGGCATCTTCAACTGGTACCAGGGGCTGCTCCCCACCTGGCTCTACCCGTTCCAGTTCGCGGTCAACACGGACGCGCCGTTCACGGTCTCGTTCGCAAGCCCCTGGCCGCTCCTGCTGTTCGGGGCGGTCCTCGTCTCGGCGGTGATCGTGGCGTACAGCGCGTGGGCCTGGCGGGTCGCGATCGCGGAGCGCGAGGCCGACGAGGACGAGGTTCCGGAGCCGACCGGCGCCTGAGGGGCCGCGCGGGCGACGCTCAGCGGACGGCCGGGTCACGGGGGCGGGCTCAGCTCACCCCGGCGGGCTCAGCCAGCCCGGGGGGCACCCGAACGTGCCGCTGACCCGGGCTGCGGCCGGGCGTGTGGCCGGAACCCGGTCCGCCCGCCTGCCGCCGGTTCGTCAGGCGAGCGGGATGCCCCGCGGGTCGGCAGGGATCTCGGCGTGAAAGTCGCGGGGCAGCGCCCCCTGGGCCGCCAGGCGCCGGATCACGAACCCGTAGTACGCCTCCACCCTCGCGCCGATCTGGTCCCATCCGTACTCCACGACGCGCTCGAGCCCGCTCCGCCCCATCCGCTCGCGCAGGGCCGGGTCGGCGAGGAGGCGCAGGATCGCCTCTGCCAGCGGTCGCGGCTCGCCGGGCGGCACGAGGAGCGCCTGCTCGCCGCGCTTCACCACGCCCTTGTACCCGTGGATGTCGCTGCACACGATCGCCGTCCCGGCGGCCATCGCCTCCAGCAGCACGATCCCGAACGATTCGCGGCCCGTCGCGGGTGAAACGTAGACATCGGCCGTCTTGAACAGCTGGACCTTGTCGCCGTCCGAGACCCGCCCCAGGAACTCCACGTCGGGCAGGCGCCGGGTCATCACGTAGCGCCGTGCCTCGCGCTCCTGCGGCCCCGAGCCGACGACGAGGAGCCGGCAGTCGCACCCGCTCTTGCGCAGGATCCGGTAGGCCTTGAGGAGGGGCAGCAGGCCCTTGCGGGGCTCCAGCCGGCCGACGAACAGGATGTTCGGCGTGCCGTCCTGCCAGCGGGCCAGCGGGACGGCGTGGGCGAACCGGCGCAGGTCCACGCCGTTCGGGATCACCTTGTAGTCGCCGGGAAGATAGCGGTCCGCGAAGTGGCGGGCGGCCGCGCTGACCGCGATCCGGCCATGGAGGTTGCGCGCGACCGGCCCGAGCATCTTCCCGCCAAGCTGGTAGCCGGGGGCGTAGCCGGCGTAGGCGTGGAACGTCGCGATGTTCACGCTCCGCGACTCGCGCAGCGTGACGAGCGTGAGGAGCGGCACAAACGGCTCGTGGAAGTGCAGGAGGTCGAACCGCTCGCGGTCCAGGACGGCCTGGATCTGGCTCCGGTAGCGCGGCGAGATGGTGATCGTCCCCATCGATCCGTTGGACGGCACCGAGAAGCCCTTGCCGATCCTGATGACGTCGCCGTCGGAGCTGCGCTGCAGACCGTGGCTGGCGCTCAGGATCCGGACGTCGTGGCCCCGTGCCCGGAGCGCCTCGTAGAGGTGCCCGACATGGTCGTTGACCCCGCCCGGCAACGGGTAGACGTACGGCGTGACCAGGCCGATCTTCACGAGACGTCCTCGCGCGGACGCACGACGCCGGCCGTCTCGTCCGGCCGGGGCGGACGGAAGCGACCGCCGGGGTAGCCCAGGTCGCGGCCGGTCCCGTCACGCCGCACCCGCCCGCCGACTTCCGCCCGGAAGTCGCGGCTGTACTTGCGGAGCTGCCTGCCGAAGGTCGGCAGCTGGGACGTGGTCCGATGGAACGAGCCCTCCCAGCCCGTCGTGCCGGCCAGGATCGCCGCGCGCACGTCCTCGGCCGTCCGCCCCGGGAACGTCGTGAAGCCGGTGCCGATCGCCGCCGCCTCGTGGGCGTCGCTGTTGCCGACGGTCGGCAGGCCGTGCGCCGCGGCGAACGCCCCGACCCGCTCGTGCACGAAGCGTCCGAATGTCGTGGGGTTGAACGCCTCCAGGGCGTCGGGCCGGACCCGGGGATCGCCCGCGGACAGGAGCCGCCGGAGCGTCCAGCCCTGCGCGCACAGCGGGTACGGGAACAGGGGATGGGCCGGGATCGCGATGCCGCCCTGCTCGTGCACCTCGGCGATCGTCGCCCGCATCGAGCGGAACGGCCGGACCCGCTCCTCGAGGAACAGCGCGAGGAGATGCCCTTCGAGCGTGGTGATCTCCTCGCCCACGATGATCTCCACCCGGAGCCCGCGCGCCTGCGCGATCGCCCGGGCGGCGATCGCGGCATCGACGCGCTCATGGTCGGCGATGCCGAGGACGTCGAGGTCGGTCGACGTCAGCACGTGGGCGAGGATCGTCTCCACGTCGTCCAGCCCATCCGAGGCGAGCGTGTGCACGTGCAGGTCGGCGCGCCCATGCGAACCCGCCGGGTCCGGTCCGCCGGCGGAGCGGCGAGAGGTGCCGCCCGCGCTCATCGGCGCGGTGCCGGCGCGAGGTCCGGCCAAATCGGGAAGAAGACCGTCCACCATTGTTCGGGGGCGTCCGCCACCATCCGCTCGAACACGGCGGCCTCGGCCGCGAGGAGCGCCTCGACGCGCGCTCGCCGGGCGCCCGGCCCCGTGGCACGCTCCCCGTCGGGCGCCGGGATCGTCTCCAGCCGGCCGGCAAATCGCTCGCCTCGCAGGCGCCGCACTGCCGCCACGTGGATCGGGGATCCGGATTCGAGCGCCAGCAATGCCGGGCCGACGGGCAGCGGGGCGGGCGCGCCGAAGAGCGGGACCGGCACGCCGCCGCCGATGATGTCGCGGTCCCCGACGATCCCCGCGTACTCGCCGCGCGCCAGCGCAGCCCGCAGCTCGCGCCGGGCCGCCTCGAGGGTCACGAGGTGCACGCCGGTCGCCGACCGGGCCCGTGCGGTGAACGCCTGGAGCGCCGGGTCGTCGAGCGTCTCCATGGGCGCGGTGATCGGGGTGTCAGTCAGGGTCAGGAGAATCGCCTCGGTCGCCTGGAGCGACCCGAAGTGGAGCGAAGCGAAGATGGCCGGGCGGGTCGCGAATGCGGCGTCCACGGCGTCGGGGTTCTCGATCCGGGTCCGGCCCGGGGCATCGCGGATGAGCGAGTGGGCCCGGAGCATCTCCGCGTAGGTCCGGGCGGCCTGCCGATATGCGGCCCTGACCATGCGCTCGAGCGCGGCCGGATCGCCGGCGGCGGCGCGTACGCGGTCGCTCGCCATCCCGTTCGCGGCCAGGTGCGCGACGACCCGCCCGAGATTCGCCCGCGCCTGGGCCGCACGTGCAGGCGTGGCGCGGTACCAGAGCTCGCCTGCGGCCTCGGCGGCGGCGCCCGTGACGGCGGCTGGCAGCCGATTCGCGATCCGGCCGGCCAGCTCGAGCAGACGGACGCGGAGACGCTGGGAGCGAGTCGCGCGCGGCGGTGCGGTCCCGACCGGCACCTCGTTCGCCGTTGCGCGCCGGTCAGGCACCGACGCTCGCCCCCGCCGGCTCGCCGGCGGCGTCCGGATCGCGAGTCCCGGCGCCGGCCGTCGATGCGGCCGCGGCCGCGAGGGCCTCGAGGAGGGCCACCTCGCCGGGATCGTCGGGCCAGATCGGCTTGAACACGCACCACTGCTCCGGCGCGAGGCGGATCCCTGCTTCGAGGACGTCCGCGATCTGCTGCGTCGCGCGGGCCAGCTCGGCAGGCTCCATCGAGGCCACCGTGATCCGATCGCCGACCTCGGTCGCGTGGCGGCCGTCCGTCCGGACGACCCAGAAGGGGAGGATCGTGGCGCCGGTCCTGGCCGCGAGCACCGCCGGTCCCGCCGGGAAGCGGGTCCAGGCGCCGAAGAACCGGACGGGGATCCCGTCGGGCCGGTACCCCCAGTCCACCAGCAGCCCGACGATCTCTCGCCGGTGGAGGACCCGGAAGACCTCCCGCAGGTTGCGCCACGGGATCTGGCCGACGCCCCAGCTCTTGCGTTCGCGCGTGAGGTGGTCAAAGAGCTCCTGGTAGGCCGTGTCGTCCGCGACCGCGTGGATGGGCCAGCCGCGACCCGCCAGGCCGGCGGCCGCCGCCTCGTTGTTGCCCAGGTGGGCTCCCACGATGATCAGCCCGTTCGACTCGAGCCACGCGGCATGGAACGGCTCGGCCGCGTTGTCGCCGATCTGGGCGACCCGCTCCTCGGGGGAGAGGCGCGAGAGCCGCATGAGCTCCAGGACCCAGCGGACCTGGTTCCTGTAGACGCCGCGGGCGAGGTGGCCGACGCCGCGATCGGTCGGCGCGACGCCCAGCACGCGCGCCGCGTTGGCCCGGACGTAGCGCCGCCGGGCAGGCCATCCCCAGTAGACGGCGACGGCGATCCAGCCCCCGACCCGCGTCGCCGGACCGAGTGGCAGCCGGGCGAGGATCCACGCCCCGGCTCGATATCCGAGCACCGCGGAGCGCGCCCGGAACCGCCGCCCCTCTGCCTCGCGATGGTGGGGTGCGCGGAGCGCGTTCCGGGCTCCGCTCCGGGCCTCGGTTCCCGGCGCCCCGTCGGGGGCGCCGGGCTTCCCGGGGACGGACGTCACTTCACGGCGGCCTTCTCCGGCGCCTTGGCGAGGGTGCGGAGCGTCCGCGCGACGGGCTTCTCCGTCCCGACGAGCGTCTCGTTGTCCTCGCCCTTGATGAACGCCTCGACGCGGTTGTAGGAGATGTCGTCGTGGACCTGGAGGGGCGGGCTCTTCATGAAGTAGCTCGACGGAGCGACGAGGGTCCCCTTGAGGCCGCGATCCAGGCCCAGCTTCAGGCAGCGGATCGCGTCCGTGATGACGCCCGCGCTGTTCGGGCTGTCCCAGACCTCGAGCTTGAGCTCGGCCTTGAGCGGCACGTCGCCGTACGTCGTGCCTTCCATGACGATGTAGCAGTACTTGCGGTCGAGCAGCCACGGCACGTGGTCGCTCGGGCCGACGTGGATGTTGCCCGGCTCGAGCTCGTAGTCGAGCATGGACGTGACCGCGTTGGTCTTGCTGATCTTCTTGCTCTCGAGGCGCTCGCGCTCGAGCATGTTGAGGAAGTCGGTGTTGCCGCCGAAGTTCAGCTGGTAGGTCCGGTCCAGGCGGACGCCGCGGTCCATGAACAGGCGGGTCATCACGCGGTGCGTGATCGTCGCCCCGACCTGGCTCTTGATGTCGTCGCCGATGATCGGCAGGCCCTCTTCGGCGAAGCGGCGCTGCCAGTAGGGCTCGCGGCCGATGAAGACGGGGATCGCGTTCACGAACCCGACGCCGGCGCGCAGGGCCTGCTCCACGTACCACTTCGTCGCCTCCTCGCTGCCCACCGGCAGGTAGGAGACCATGACGTCGACCTCGCGCTCCCGCAGGATGCCGACGACGTCGGCCGTGGGGCCCGGTGCCTTCTTGATGATCTGGGACAGGTACTTGCCCAGGCCGTCGTGGGTCATGCCTCGATCGACGGTCACGCCCATGTGGGGGACCTGCTGGAAGACGATCGTGTTGTTGGGCTCGGCGTAGATGGCCTCGGAGAGGTCCTTGCCGACCTTGGTCGCGTTGACGTCGAAGGCGGCCACGAACTCGATGTCGCGGACGTGATAGCCGCCGAGGTTGACGTGCATCAGGCCGGGGACGGCCTCCGTCTCCTTGGCGTTCTCGTAGTAGTAGCGGCCCTGGACGAGGCTGCTCGCGCAGTTCCCGACGCCGACGATCGCGACGCGGATCTTGCCGTCCTTGCGCTTCGAGCCGGCCCAGGTACCGGTCTGGCTGCTGCTGGTTCCGTTGCTGCTCACGCCGTTCGTGCTCCCCTGCTGCGCGTCCTTCTTGGCCATCGGGTCGTCTGGTGCCTCCGTGCTTCGCGTGGTGGGTGGATTCATGTGTCCGTTGGAACGTCAGCCCGGGCGACCGGGCGATTCCTCGGTGCTCGTGCCGGATTCCTGCCGGCGCGCCTGGGCGCGCGTGTGGAGGACCCGCTGCACGACGGTCGCCGTCCCGAGGAGCGCGATGAGCCCGAGGGCCGCCTCCAGCGCGAGCGCCGACAACGGGTACGCGCCCGATGCCACGCCGCCCGCGTCGACCATGACGCCCGGGACCAGCCCGGCGACGACGAGACCGATGCTGAGGATGACGGTCCGGACCTCGCGCGGGGCGAGGCCGACCGCGGCCATCCCGGTGCCGGGCGAGAAGCCGAGGCCCTCGGCCTTCGCCCGGGTGTAGCTGACCATGAACGCCGCTGCCATGGCCGCGGCCGCGAGGACGACGGGGCGCGTCAGGCCGAGGCCCAGCGTGCCCCAGACGAGGCCCACGTACACGATCGCCTCGCCCGCGCGGTCGAAAACGGAGTCCAGGAACGCGCCGAGCCGGCTCACCCGGCCCGATGCCCGCGCGAGGGCGCCGTCGAGCATGTCGAACGTCGCACCGGCGAAGACGACGATGCCGCCGGCGAGCCAGAGCCCGCTCGCGAGCAGGAGCGCCCCGACGGCCGTGATCGCGAACCCGGTCACGGTCAGCCCGTTCGGGGTCAGGCCCGCCCGGCCCAGGGCCAGCGCGAGCGGCTCGCCGAGCCGTTTGATCCTGCTGCGCGCATCGTTGGAGATCGCCATCCCGCGTCCCTCAGCTCACGACGGGCGGCGCGTAGCCGAGCACGTCGCGCTCACGCGCCGCGACCTCGTCGAAGGCCCCCGGACGAAGCGAGCAGATCGTCTCGCGCCCGGCACGTCGCGTGACCACGAGCCCGGCGTCGCGGAGGCGCTTGAGGTGGTGGCTCACGAGCGGCTGCGAGAGCCCCACGTGATCGATCAGCTCGGTCACAGAGGACGGTGCCTCGGCGAGCCGCCGGACGATCCTGAGGCGGTTCACGTCGGCAAGGGCCCGGTGGAAGGTGCGGAGCTCCCGCAGCTCATCCGGCTGGTCGACGATCGAAGCGAGGGTCCCGCGGATCCGGGCCGGCGATGGGGACAGGGCGCAGCTCCCAGGTGGATCGGTGTGGATCCGTCGCGGTGGGACCGCGCTTCAACACACGTTTATATAAAGGCTTGTTGATCCTACGGAACACCGGCCAGCCTGTCAAGACACCGCCCGCCGCGATTGCCAGTTCGCCTTGACTTCCGTCACAGCCCGATGCAAAGTGCGCGTAATCGCAACCAACCGAAGTTTCGATTTCCGACACCGGGAGAGCGGGTGAGTACGAAGGCCGCCAACGTGCCGCACGGCGTTTTCGCGCGTGAGCGCCAGCAGCAGATCGCCCGGATCGTCGAGGAGACGGGGCGGGCGCGAGTGACGGAGCTCGCCGGCAGCTTCGGCGTCTCTGCGGTCACGATTCGCAAGGATCTCCTGATCCTCGAAGGCAAGCGCCGCGTCATTCGCACCCACGGCGGCGCGATCGCCCCCGGCGACAGCCGGCCGGAGCTCGCCTTCGAGATCCGCGAGCGGCTCCAGCGCGACGAGAAGATCGGCATCGCCGCGGCCGCGGCCGCTCGCGTCGGCGACGGCGAGAGCATCGTGCTCGATGCCAGCACCACCGCGCTGTACATCGCGCGGCACCTCAAGAATCGCGAGGCGTGGCACGGGCTGACCGTGGTCACCAACAGCATCCGGATCGCCTCCGAGCTGGCCGGCCACCCGGGCGTCACCGTCCTCATGCTCGGCGGCCGCGTGCGCTGGGAGGCGCTCTCCGTGGTTGGCCCGCTTGGCGACGGCGTGTTCCGCCGGGTCAACGTCCAGAAGGCGTTCGTGGGAGCGGCCGGCTTCACGATCGACGCAGGCCTCTCCGACGCGATGGAGGAGGAGGCGCAGATCAAGCGCTCCATGGTCGCGGCGGCCCACGAGGTCTACGCGGTGGTCGATCACACGAAGTGGGGTCGCATCGCATCCGCCACGTTCTGTCGAACGGACCGCCTGACCGGCGTGTTCACCGACGCAGGGGCGCCGCCCGCCATGGTGTCGGCGCTGCGGGCGCTGGGGATCGACGTCACGGAGGTGGGCGGCCGCAGCCCAGGCATGGCGGATGGGCGTGACCGCGGGGAGCCGTCGTGACGTTCCCGCCCCCGGCACCGCCGCTCGCCCCCGATCCGTCGACCGTCCCCGTGCCTCCCCGCATCGAGCTGCGGGGAATCTCCAAGCGGTTCGGGGCGACGCAGGCTCTCGACGACGTCTCGCTCGATCTCCTGCCTGGCGAGGTGCACGGCCTCGTCGGCGAGAACGGCGCCGGGAAGAGCACGCTGGTCAAGATCCTCGCCGGCGTCCACCAGGCCGACAGCGGGACGATCCGCCTCGACGGCGAGGCAACCCAGATCCATGGGCCGGCCCACTCCCGCTCGCTCGGGATCGCCGTCGTGCACCAGGAGCCACGCCTCTTCCCGGATCTCACCGTCGCCGAGAACGTGTTCATCGGGCACGCCCCGTCGGGCCGCCTGGGCTCAATCGACTGGGGCGGGACCCGCCGCCGGGCCGAGAGCCTGTTCCAGGAGCTCGACGTCCAGGTCGATGTGGGGGCGCCGGTCCGCGGCCTCTCGATGGCGGACCAGCAGCTCATCGAGATCGCCAAGTCCCTTTCGCTCGAGGCGCGCGTCCTCATCCTTGACGAGCCGACCGCCTCGCTCTCCGCGCACGAGGTGGAGCGTCTCTTCACGATCGTCCGGCGGCTGCGAGGGCGCGGCGTCTCGGTCCTCTTCGTGAGCCACCGGCTCGACGAGGTCTTCGCGCTCTGCGACCGTGCCACGGTCTTCCGGGACGGCCGGCACGTCGTCACGATGGCCACCCGCGACCTGACGACCGCCGACCTCGTTCGGCACATGGTCGGGCGGACGGTGTCGCTCTTCCCGAAGGTCGAGACGCCGGTCGGCAACGTGCTCCTGGAGGTCAGCGGCCTGACGAAGGTCGGCGAGTTCCGCGACGTCGGGTTCTCCGTGCGCGCCGGCGAGATCGTCGGCTTTGCCGGGCTGGTGGGGGCGGGCCGCACCGAGGTCGCCAGGGTCCTGTTCGGGCTCGACCAGCGCGACGGGGGCCAGGTCCTGCTCGGCGGAGTGCCGGTCAGCTTCGCGAGCCCGTCGGCCGCGATGCACGCGGGGATCGCCTACCTCCCCGAGGATCGCCACCAGGAGGGCCTCGTGCAGGACTTCACGATCGCCCAGAACGTGACGCTGCCGATCCTTCCGCGCCTCTTCCCCCGCCTGCTGACCCACATCTCCGCCGAGCGCAAGGTGGCCCACGAGTTCACCGAGCAGCTGAGCGTCCGGATGACCAGCGTCGATCAGTTCGTCGGGTCCCTCTCGGGCGGGAACCAGCAGAAGGTTGTCCTGGCCAAGTGGCTGGCTTCGCGGCCCCGGATCCTGATCCTCGACGAGCCGACCCGCGGGATCGACATCGGGGCGAAGGTCGAGGTCCACCGGATCATCTCCGAGCTCGCTGCGTCCGGGCTCGGGATCATCCTCATCTCGAGCGACCTCCCCGAGGTCCTGGCGATGTCGGACCGGATCCTCGTGTTCCACGAAGGGAAGATCGCGGCCGAGATCCCGCGCGGCCAGGCGACACAGGAGCGGGTGATGTTCGCCGCGACCGGCAGCGCAACCGCCGACGAGCCTGCGGCCGCGCCGGCGGCCGGTGGTGCCCAGAGCGACGGGGGCCTCGATGGCTGAGACCAGCGCGATCGCGGCACCCACCGCCCCCAGGTCCCTGGGCTCGTGGCTCGGCGCATTCGCGCGGCAGCGCGAGCTGAGCCTGGCGGCGATCATGGTCGTCCTCGGCGCGCTCGTGTCGATCGTCGCGCCGCAGTTCCTGACGCTCTCGAATCTCACCGCGGTCGCGGCGCTCGCGTCGATCTACGCCGTCGCCTCGGTCGGCGAGGCGCTGGTCGTCATCACGCGCAACATCGACCTGTCGGTGGAGGCGACGATCGGCGTGGTCGCCTACTGCGTGGCCAGCGTCCTGGAGCGCCACGTGCTCGACGCCCCCGTCGCGATCGTGCTGGGGATCGGGATCGGGCTCCTCCTCGGGATGGTCAACGGGGTGATCGTGGCCCTTCTCCGCGTCCCCTCGATCGTCGCCACCCTGGGCACGCTCAGCATCTTCCGCGGGCTGGACTACGTGATCGCCGGAAGCCACCAGGTCCCGCTCGCCGGACTCCCGCCGGGCTTCACGGATCCGGCGCGGACCAACCTCCTGGGAGTCCTCCCGGAGTTCGTCCTCGTTGCGCTCGTCGTCGTGGTCATCGGGACCATCTTCCTCCGGTCGACCCGTTTCGGGCGTCAGGTCTACGCCGTCGGTAGCAACCCGGAGGCCGCGGCAATCCTCGGGATCCCGGCCCGGCTGGTGGAGTTCTCGGCGTTCCTGGTCTGCGGCCTCCTCGCGGGCGTCGCCGGCGTCATGTGGGTCATGTTCTTCGGGACCATCAACGGCACAGCCGGGACGGGCATCGTGCTGTCGATCGTGGCCGCGGTCGTCGTGGGGGGCGTGAGCACCCTCGGTGGCTCCGGGACGATCGCCGGCGCCGCCCTCGGGGCGCTTTTCCTCGGCCTCACTGCCAACGCGCTCCCGCTTGTCGGGCTGTCGCAGTTCTGGCTCCAGGCGATCTACGGCATCGTCATCCTGGTCGCTGTGAGCGTCGACGCGGTCATCCTGCGGCGGCTCCAGCGGGCGACCGCCGAGCGACGCGCCCGATGAGCCCGACCGTGGCGCCCGCGCGCGGCCAGCGTCGCTGGATGAGCCTGTTCGCGCGCTGGGAGACGCTGCTCGTCCTCGCCCTCATCGGGCTCATGATCCTCGGGACGACCCTGTCGCCGTTCTTCCTGACCGCGGGCAACTTCTCCAACCTCATTGCCGCGCTGATGGAAGTCGCGATCATGGCGATGCCGATGACCCTGATCATCGTCCTCGGCGAGATCGACCTCTCGGTCGAGTCGATGGCGGGCCTTTCGAGCGCAATCCTCGGCTTTCTCTGGGCGGCCGGCGTTCCACTGTGGGTCGGGATCCCCGCGGTCCTCGTCGTGGGGGCCCTGGGCGGCCTCCTGAACGGCCTGATCGTGGCCCGGGGCGGCCTGCCGTCGCTGGTGGTGACCCTGGGAACGCTGGCCCTCTTCCGCGGCATGGCCCTGATCGTGCTCGGGCCGCGCGGCGTGAGCGACTTCCCGGACTGGTTCACGGCGTTCGGATTCGGTCACGTGCCCGGAACGCTGATCCCATGGCCCTTCATGGTCTTCCTCGGGCTGGCCCTCGTGCTGGGCATCGTCCTTCACCGGACCTGGATCGGCCGGCAGGTCTTCGCCATCGGCAAGAATCCGAGCACGGCCCGCTTCTCGGGCGTGCGGGTGACGCGGATCCGGGTCAGCCTCTTCGTCCTATCGGGTATGGTGGCATCGCTCGCCGGCATCATCCTGACGTCGCGCCTGTCGAGCGCCCGCGCCGATGCCGCGTCTGGCATGACGCTGACGGTTGCGACTGTCGTCCTGCTCGGCGGCGTGAACATCTTCGGCGGCTCGGGGACGATCCCGGGTGTCGCGCTCGCGGTCCTCTGCGTGGCAGTCATGCAGAACGCGCTGCGTCTCGCCAGCGTGACGGTCGAGGTCCAGAGCATCGCCCTCGGGCTGCTCCTCATCCTCTCGGTCGTCATTCCCACCTTTGCTCACCAGGCCAGATCGGCACTCGATCGAGCGCGCAGAGGCCGGCGCCCGCCGGCCGACTCGATCGCTCGTGGTGAGGCACCCCCGTAACAGACCAAGGAGGAGAAGTCTTGGATCTCAGGAACGTCGGGCGAAGCGTCGCCCTCGTCAGCGTCGCCGCGCTCGTAATCTCGGCATGCTCGGGCAGCGCGACACCGAGCCCGTCGGCGGCCGCGTCGGCTGCGGCTTCGGGTGCCGCCGCCGGCATCACCGTCGGCTACCTGCCGAAGGACATCGTCAACCAGTATTTCGCCGCGGCGAAGACCGGTGTCGACAAGGCAGCCGGCGAGACCGGCGGCAAGGTCATCCAGGTCGGGCCGAACGAGGCGAAGCCGGACCTCCAGATTCCGTTCATCACCGACCTCACGACCCAGAAGGTCAGCGCGATCATCATCTCGGCCGACGGCAAGGATGAGGTCGCACCCGCCCTCAAGGCGGCCATGGCCGCCGGGATCAAGGTCGTCGGCTTCGACTCCAGCCCCGCAGTCGGCGCCTACAACGTCTTCGTGAACCAGGTCGACTTCAGCGGCGTCGGCGTCAACCTCGACGACTGGGCCTGTGAGCTGGCGCCGAACTGCACCGGCGACATCGCGATCCTCTCGGCGGCCGCCACGGCGACCAACCAGAACGCGTGGATCGACCTCATGAAGACGACCCTCAAGCTCGACAAGTACAAGGGTCTCAATCTCGTCGACACCGTCTATGGCAACGACGACGCCACCGTGAGCACCCAGCAGGCGCAGGCGCTGCTCACCAAGTACCCCAACCTCAAGGTCATCGTCGCACCGACGACGGTCGGAATCCTCGCGGCGGCCCAGGTCGTCAAGCAGGCCGGCAGCGCGGTCAAGGTGACCGGCCTCGGCTTCCCGAACAACATGAAGCCCTTCGTCAAGGACGGCACCTCCCCGGTCTTCGGGCTGTGGAGCGTTCCTGACCTTGGCTACCTCTCGTACCAGGTCGCTGCGAAGCTCGTCAGCGGCGAG
>CAWKJP010000008.1:0-154685 GCA_963850035.1 uncultured Chloroflexia bacterium
GCCTGACGGGACCATCGGGTCATATCGCGGTCGGCGTTCGGCGCACTACGGTGCGATGCGTGTCACTGCGCGCACGGCTGCCGGGACCATTGCGGATGGCGTTCAATCGGGCGCCGTCCGCAGCTGACGTGGGGTGCGCGGCGCCGCCGGTGCCCCTCGTCCAGGTGACCTTCTACGCCGATGACTCGGTGGCATTTGGACACCTGGCCCTCACGGCGGACCGACTCACCGAGCTCATGAACAACCGGGTCGAGTTCGACTTGGTCGATGCGCTCCTGGAAAGCCTCGACGACGGCCATGAAGTCGCGATCGGGACGGTCGGCGTGACGCGGGACGAGATTTGCGCGGTGGCCGTGACCGGTCCGCGGGGTGATCCCGCGCGGAAGATCCCGACCCATGTCTTCCCGGTCGAGGTCAAATTGGGGCCATACGACGTCACTGGGAACATCCACGTGCACCCCGGAACTGACCCGATCACCGTCTTCCGGCGCCGGCGAGTCATGGTCCCACTCACCGAGGCGACGATCGAGTTCGACGCGCCGGAAGGACGGCGACGTTTGCGGCCGGGGACCATGCTCGTGAACCGGGATCTCACTGACAGGATCGCGGTCTCGTCGCGACCCGAGGCAGGCCAACCAGACGCCACCCTGGAGCTCCAAGGTCGCGGCCTCGTGGCTGACCTCTCCGGGCTGTCCGAGGTGCGCCAGGCGTAGGTCGCCCGTTCGCTCTCACGAACCCGAGGCGGGCGATTATCTACTCGCCGAGGATGACCTCGATGTCCGCCATGGGCAGGATCAGGTGCAGGGGCTCCGTTGGTGACGGCTCGAACTCGGCCACGTGCATGTAGAAGTCGCGTGCCGTCGCCGACTCGGCGTGAACGAGGAGCGCACGAGCACCGACGGTCTCCGCGGCCTGGTGGGCGCGGATCATTGCGTCCTTCACGAGCGCGATGCCGAGGCCGTGTCCCTGGGAACCCCGGTCGACGCCGAGCCTGGCCAGCAGGATCACGGGGATCGGGCTCCGGCCAGCGGCCTTCAGCAGCGGCGACGGCGCATCGGCCTGGGCGACGGACGCGGCTGCGAGAGCGTAGTACCCGACGACGCGATCCTCGCCCTCGGGAGTGACGACGTAGACGACCGCGGTTCGGGCGGCCTGCGCCGTCCGCGCGACCCGTCGCAGCCACGACGTCTGCGCGTCGGATCCGCAGTCGAAGGCGGAGACGTCGTGCCGGCCCGGCTCGAACCGGACCGGCTGCCCGAGCTGCACGGGGGTCGGGTGAGAGCTATCGGTCGAGGACGGACGGTTCCGTCAGGAGCCGCCGAAGACGCGGCCTGGCGACCGCGGGGCGGTCGAGCATGGCGACGAAGGCGTCCCATCGATCGGGCGGCAGCCGGAACTCGCGCCGCTCCGCGAGAACTTCGTCGGCCCTGGCGATGGAAGCCCGCAGGACGAAGTCACTGACCGTGGTTGCAGAAGCACGGCTTGCTTCCGCGATCAGCTCGCGCTGCTCGCGCGAAGCGCGCACGGCGATTCGCTCGTCCTTGGGCGGGCGCCCTTGCGCGACCCGGGTGCTGATGTCGGCCATCCATGCCTCTTGGTTTGTTGCAACAATGTGCACACACATGCTAGACGGAGCGGTCCGTGCCCGTCAAGCCGAGATGTGGAACGGAAACGCCATGCCCGACACTCAGGCGAGCGGGACGGCAACCACCACGATCTTGTCCGCGGTCGTGTACCAGCTGGTGCAGGTCTGGAGCGTCAGCCGCTCAGTGGAGGTCAGGAGCGTCCAGCGGCCGTCGTTCCACGGCACGCGCCGGACGATGGTGACTCTGTAGCGCACCCAGGAGCCCGTCACGAGGTGAACCTGGACGATGTCGCCGACGCGCATGTTCCAGAGACTGAGGAACGTGCCGACGCGCGCGTGTCCGTAGAGGTACATGTTGGAGTGCCCGCCCGGCCACGACGTACCCGGGTAGCGGTAGGCGACATGCTCCGCGATCGGGGCGCCGAGCACCCCGCTCCGAATCGGCACGTTGATGCCCACCCGCGAGACGACGACGCGGTCCGCGCGGGTCGGGCCGGCCAGGCTGGCCACGCTCATATACGTGGAGCCGTCGCCTGTCGTGGGCGTCGCGGCTGCGAACGAGCCCACCAGGACGATCGCGGCGAGGATCGCGAGGAGTCGGCGCGGCGCGGTTGGCAACGACGGGGAGGTTGCGGGCAGCGGCAGACGGAACCTGATCTCCATCGCGGGATCATGGTCGGCGGGGCGGCGCACGGTCAAGTGCCGGCGGTCCTCCTCCGGTGCCCTGGCGCATCGAAAGCCCGGGCCCCTATGCTGCCCTCGTGGGTGATCGGACCGCGCACCATGCCGGCCGCAGCCGGTGGATCATCGCGAGCTGGCTGCCCGCGATCGCGTGGGCCGGCGTGATCTTTGCGTTCTCGGCCCAGCCAAACCTCCGGTTCGTCCCAGATGCGGGCCTCGACTTCCTGGTCCGCAAAGCCGGCCACATGGGGGTCTTCGGGATCCTTGCGTTGCTCGCCTGGTGGGCAACGGCCGAGACGACCACGTGGCGTTGGCCCTGGGCGTGGGCGCTGGGCTTGTCGGTCCTCTACGCGACGACGGACGAGTTTCACCAGGGGTTCGTGGCCGGGCGCCACCCGTCCGTGGTGGACGTGGGCATCGACGCGACGGGGGCGCTGATCGCGGTCGCGGTCGTATCGCTTGTTCGGTCTCGACGCAGGTCAGTGCGTGACAGCGCGTCAAGAACCCGCTAATGCGTACCCTACCGGACAGAATACGCATATCCGACGTAACAGGACTTACTTACCGCGACCGATCAATCCTGCTATCATCCCGTCCATGCGCAAGCATACGACTCTTGATCTCGACCAGGACCTGGTCCGCGACGCGGCGGCCGCGCTCGGCACCAGCCGCACGACGGACACGGTGCATGCCGCCCTGGCGGAGGTCGTGGCGCGGCGACGGCGCGCAGTGCTCGCCCGCCTGGAATTCCCGGATCTGACTCCTGAGACCCTCGCGAGGATGCGCGCCCCTCGGCGGTTCGATCGGCCTGTCGAGCGTCCGGCAACGCCCCACGACAAGCCCTCCCCGTCCGTCGCTCGGGCTGGGTAGATGGAGCTGGCCGACACGAGTGTCTGGGCGCACAAATCACACCCGGCGCTCAGCAACTGGTTCGTGTCGGCGGTCGAAGCGGGTGAGATCGCAGGCTGCGACATGGTCGCACTGGAGCTGCTCCACTCTGCCCGCAATCCTCCCGAGTTTGCCCTGATCGAGGACTCGTTGCGGGGCTTAGCGTGGGTCGAGCTGGACGCAGCAGACTGGACTCGAGCTCGCGAGGTCTACCGGGTACTGGGGGGACGCCCGGGCATGACGCAGCGCAGCGTGAAGCATCGGGACCTGCTGATCGCGGCCGCCGCCGAGCGCGCCGGCCTGACCCTGGTCCATTACGACGCCGACTATGACGCGATCGCGGAGATCACGGGGCAAGCCGTTCGATGGGCCGCGCCGCGGGGATCGCTGTAGGCAGGCTCGCTACTTCCCCGTTCGGCCGAATACCGCCGGGACCGTCCGCAGCAGGATCCGAAGGTCGAGCAGGAGCGACCATCGGTCGATGTACGCGAGGTCGCGTTCCACCCAGCGGTCGAACTCGGGCTCGTGGCGCGCCTCCACCTGCCAGAGTCCCGTGATCCCGGGCTTCATGCTGAGGCGCCGGCGGTGCCAGATGTCGTACTCCGCCACCTCAGTCAGACGAGCGGCGGGCGCGGGCCGACGAGGCTCATCTCGCCCTTCAGGACGTTCCAGAGCTGGGGCAGCTCGTCGATGCTCGTCGCCCGCAGGATGCGCCCGAGCCGCGTGACCCGTGGGTCGTTCGTGGCCTTGAAGACGATCCCGTTGCGCTCGTTGAGGTGCTGGACGTCACCCATGTGCGCTTCGGCTCCGGGATCCATCGTCCGGAACTTGTGGATGGTGAACGGGCGGCCGTGGAGGCCGGCCCGGGCCTGGCGGAAGAGGATCGGGCGGACCGTCGCGTGAGCCAGGATCGCGACGGCGGTCGCCAGGAGGAGCGGGCTCAGGACGACCAGCCCGACAAGCGAGCCGGCGATGTCGATGACGCGTTTCACGGCCAGCCCCAGGTCGTGCTCCTGGCCGGAGACGAGCGAGCGGACCACGAACCCTTCGAACTCCTCTTCGCGGGCGTTCGGGAGCGCGACCGCGATCGGATCGATCGGGCATCCGGACCGTCTTGCCCTCGTCGGTCGCCAGCCGGAGTGACGGGGTCCAGGTAACGCAGGAACTCCGGCTCGAGGCAGACGGCCACCTCGTCGACGACGCGCGAGTGGAAGACCCGTTCGATGTCGTCGATGGACCCGAGGATCGGTCGGTCCAGGTCGCCGGGCGTCTCGCCGGGCACGGCCAGGTGCCCGATGACCCGGATGCCCAGGCCGGCACGATCCTCGACGCGTTCCGCGAAGTCGCGGGCCAGGCGGCCGGTCCCAACAACCAGCATGAGGTGCGTGTTGTAGCCCTGCTGTCGGAGGCTGGTGAACCATGCCCGCAGGACGCCGCGGAGGGTCAGCGTCACGAGTGGCTGGACCACGAAGAGGATGATCAGGAACAGCCGGCTGACACCCTCCCCGTGAAAGATGAAGAGCGCGGACAGGCTGAACGCCGCCACCAGGATGCGTGGCTCGGGCGATCTCCAGCGCCTCCGACAGGAGCCGCCAGCGGGTGCGCAGGTGGTACATGCCGCGGTACCAGAGCGCCGCGACCCAGACGACGCCGAAGGCGGCCGCCACGAGTCGGATGTCCAGCCCCAGCCGCTGCCAGATCTGCATCCAGTCGCCGTCGCCGAAGCGGGCGATCGAGACGAGCAGGAAGACCATCGCCGCGCTGAATGCGTCCGCGACCATCAGGCCGAGGCGGAGCGGCGCCATGTATCGACGGATCAGGGCGAATCGCCTCCTCCCGGTCGGAAGGAGATCGCGTCCACCGGGGCGCGATCAGTCGAGAGCCGCCAGTGTACGCCCCTGCTTTCAGGATCGACGCGTGGTTCGGCTCGCGGCGGTTCTGTGCCCTATGCCTCCAGCAC
The DNA here is from genome assembly GCA_963850035.1 of uncultured Chloroflexia bacterium. Lineage (GTDB taxonomy): Bacteria > Chloroflexota > Limnocylindria > Limnocylindrales > CSP1-4 > CTSoil-043. The sequence goes on from CAWKJP010000008.1 coordinate 5,115, forward strand.
GACGTCGACGTGCGGCGAGCGCGCCCCAAGCCTCTACTCCCCGAACGCCAGCCGGCGGGCGTTATCGACGTCTTCGATCTCACCGGCGATCGTCAAGGCTCGATCGAGCGGAAACGTCGGTTGGCCCATCGAGTAGACGGGCATCGTCACCGGTCGCCCCCTGCATCATGGCACGGTCAGCAGTGCGGCTCCGCGGATCAGTCGATCGGTCGCAGCCCGCGACAGTCGACTGGTCGACCTCCAGCGTACTGGCCCTCGAATTCCTCGTGGACAGCCAGGAGGTCCATCTCGAATGCCAGGAAATGCCGGCCCTCGCCTGACCCGTCGCTGCGGACGCAGACGGCATGCGCGATGGGTTCCGGGCTCTTCAGGGGATGAAGGTGATAGCCGCGGCGGCCACCATCGACGAGGTCGAAGTAGTCGTAATCGTACCGGACGCGAAGCCAGCCCAGAGCCGAGGTACGCCACCACTCCTGGTAGTGGAAGCGGACGTCGTCGGCGAGCCAGGGTTCGCCGCCCTGGCCCGGGATCAGCAAGTCCGCGACGATCTTCCGAACCTGTTTGTTCGCCCCGAGGTCCCACAGGTCAACCCGCCCGAGGCGATCGAGCCGGCTGAAGAGGTCATCGCGACGTTGGTTGAATGCGTGCGGCGAGAGTGGCCTCACGCTCCGATTGGCTCGACCGCGGGTTCCTGTCCGAGCTCAGCCTCCGGGTCGGCCTCCGGATCGAGCGTGATCGACGACCGCGCAAGCCGCTCGGGCTCCAGCAGGCGGATGACCGCCCGGACCGGGATCCGGTAGGTACGCTCCGAGAGCTTGACCGCGTAGAGCCGGCCCGCCGCAATGTAGTTGAGGATCGTGGACGGGTGAACGCTCGCCATCGCGGCCACCTCATGGGGTGAGTAGAACGACTTGCTGTATTCCACGCGCCTAACTCCCAACTTCGTCATCTGGGACGATACCGGTTACGTCGAAGTTGTCAAGCATGAGCGCGACAGCAATGAGGCGGCAGGCTAAAGGTTGCGCAGATCGGGCGCGACAGGGTATGGTCCGCGGCAATGCGCTGGCATCTTCTGTCGAACGAGGCGAAGAAGCCCTGGCGGCCCTGCCGGGAGGCACGGGCCCTGGGGCTCTGACCGGCGCGCGCAGACGACCGGGGGCCTCCAGGGAACGGAGGCTCCGAGGGCCGCGGACACCGATGGTGACCGCGGCTTCTTGATTCGCCCGCACGGCGAACCGGCCTCCCACCCCAGGCGGACCCCGCGTCACGACAACAGACGCGGAGGACACCACGATGCAGGCACTGATCCTCGGGGACGGCCCGTTCGGACGGGCGGTCGCCGATGCGCTCACCGCACACGGCGCGGCGACGCGTGTGGCGGGCCGCCCGGACGGCGGCCGGCACGATCCGGGCGTCTTCGCGGGCATCGACGTCGTCGTCGACGCGTCGCGCGGCGGCTCGGTCGCGGGCAACGTCGCCCAGGCCGTGGAGGGCGGCGTCCGGCGCTTCGCCATCGCCACGACGGCGTGGGACGCCGATCGCCGCAGCGTCGCGGAGCTGCTGCGAGCGCGCGGGGCGGCCGCGGTCGCCGCGTCGAACTTCAGCCCCGGCGCGCTCGTCTTCGCGCAGCTCGTGGAGACCGCGGCGCGGCTCACGGCGCGGCTGCCCGGCTACGAGCCCTACATCGTCGAGTGGCACCGGCGCGCGAAGGCCGACCGCCCTTCGGGCACGGCTCGCGACCTCGCGCGGCGGATCCTCGCGGTCGACCCAGCGCGCGACCGGATGTCCACCGCCGGCCGAGGGTCCGGCCGAGGCCGGATCGCTGGAGGTCGTCGGGGTCCGCGCGGGGACGAACCCGGGCCGGCACCTCGTGGGCTTCGACGGGCCAGGCGAGTCGATCGAGCTCAGCCTGACCGCCCGGGACCGCGGCGCGTGCGCCTCGGGCGTCGTCGCGGCCGTCGACTGGCTCCTCGCCGAGCCCCGGCCCGCCGGCCTGCACCCGTTCGAGATCGTGCTCGCCATGGACGCGCGGACGGAGGTGCGTGCTGCCAGCTGACGCCGCCACCCCGATCGACCCCGACCTCCCTCACGCCCTCGCACGCAACTCGTCGAAAGGAACCCACCGATGACCCCGATCGCTCGCTCCCCCGGCCGCGCACGCCCCGCCCTTCGCGGCGCCTTCACCGCGCTCGTCACCCCGTTCACGCCCGATGGCGCGCTCGACGAGGACGCCTTCCGGCGGCTCGTCTCCTGGCAGGTCCTCTCCGGGATCGACGGCCTGGTCCCGTGCGGGACCACCGGCGAGTCACCGACGCTCAGCCCGGCGGAGCGCGAGCGCCTCATCGCGATCACCGTCGAGGTGGCGTCCGCTCGCCCGTCGCGGCGTCGCGTCACGGTCGTGGCCGGCACCGGTACCAACGACACGGACGCCACGATCCGGGCGACCCGCCGGGCTGCCGAGCTCGGCGCGGACGCGGCCCTCGTCGTGGCGCCGTACTACAACCGCCCCGACCAGCGGATGCTCGAGAGCCACTTCCGCGCGGTCGCCGACGAGGGCGGGCTGCCCGTGGTCGTCTACAACGTCCCGTCGCGGACCGGCACGAACGTGGAGGCGGACACGTTCCTGCGCCTCGCGGCCCACCCGCGGATCGTCGCCGTCAAGGAAGCCTCCGGGAACCTGGAGCAGATCGCCCGGATCTGCCGCGAGCGACCGCGCGACGTGGCCGTGCTGGCCGGTGACGACGCGTGGACGCTGCCGATGCTGGCGCTGGGCGGGAACGGCGTCATCTCCGTCGCATCGAACGAGATCCCGGGCGAGATGGCCGCGCTCTGCGCCGCCGCCGCGGCCGGCGACTGGGAGCACGCCCGCCGGATCCACGAGCGGTGGCTGCCGCTCATGCTGGCGAACTTCCGGGGCGCCCCGAACCCGGTCCCGGTCAAGGCGGCGCTGGCCCTCATGGGCCTCGCCACCGACGCGGTCCGGCGTCCCCTTCTCGCGCTCGACGACGACGCCCGCGAGCGGCTGGGGCACCTGCTCCGGTCCCTCGGCCTCCTGGAGCTGCCGGGTGGCCGGGCCGTGCGCGAAGGCGTGATGGCCGTCGAGGGCGCGGCATGAGCGCGGGTTCGCGAGCAACGTCGCCCGGCAATTCGGCACGCACGGGGGGAGCCGCGGCGACGGCCGATGCGGCGGCGGGGGCGGCCTCCGCGGCGCCGTGGGCAGGATCCGCGGTCGCGGCAGCCACGGCAGCGGCAATGCCCGCGGCGACGGCTGCAACGTGGGGCGCCGGCGAGATCATCGCGGCGCTCGAGTCGGGGCGCCTCCGGGCGGCCGCGCCGGACTCGGGGGAGGCCGGTGGCTGGGGGCTCGACCCCGGGGCCCGCGCCGCCATCCTCGCGCTGTTCGCGGACCGCGCGACGCGGCCGTGGTCGGCCGACGAGGCATTCGGCTTCGCGGACCGCGTCGGTCTGCCCCCGAAGGACGTCGCGGGCTCGCCGGACGCGCAGGCGGCCGCGGCGGCAGGCAGGCCGTGGCGGATCGTGCCCGGCGGGACCTCGATCCGGGCCGGCGCGCACCTCGAGCCCGGCGTCGTCGTGATGCCGCCGTCGTACGTGAACGTCGGCGCCTGGATCGGGGCGGACACGATGGTCGACTCGCACGTGCTCGTCGGGTCGTGCGCCCAGGTCGGGGCGCGGGTCCACCTCTCCGCGGGCGTCATGGTCGGCGGCGTCCTGGAGCCCGCGGGCGCGCGGCCGGTGATCATCGAGGACGACGCGTTCGTGGGCGCGGGCTGCCTGCTCCTCGATGGCGTGCTGGTCGGGCGAGCGGCGGTCCTCGCGGCCGGCGTCACCCTGACCGGGACGTCCCGCCTCTACGACCTGGTGGGCGAGCGCGTGCTCGTCGGGACGCCGGACGCGCCCCTCTGCGTCCCGCCGGGCGCGGTCGTCGTGCCGGGCACCCGGTCACTGCCCGGCGTTTTCGCGGCGCAGCACGGGCTGGGCGGGCAGGTCGCCCTCATCGTCAAGCAGCGGGATGCGCGGACCGACGCGCGGGTCGCCCTGGAGGACGCGCTCCGATGACCCAGTCGCCGCCGGACGTCAGCGCGCCCCGTCGCGGGCGGCCGCCGGCCCGAAACGAGATCCTGCGGGGAGACCTGCTGGGCGGGCTCGACGCGGCCGACCTCGCCGCGCGGTATGGCACGCCGCTCCACGTCTACGACCTCGACGTGATCGAGCGCCAGGTCGAGACGCTTCGGGCTGCTCTGCCGCCGGTCGTCGAGATCGCCTACGCGGTGAAGGCCAACCCGGCGCTCGCGATCGTGGCCCACCTCGGCGCCCTGGGGCTCGGCGCGGACGTCGCCTCCGGCGGCGAGCTGGCGACCGCGCGCCGGGCGGGTATCCCCGCCAGCCGGATCGTGGTCACGGGCCCGGGCAAGCGCGACGACGAGCTGCGCGCGGCCGTGGCGGCAGAGGTCCGCGCGATCACGGTCGAGTCGCCCGGCGAGCTCGAGCGCCTCGCGGCCGTCGCGTCCGCGGCCGGCCGGCGCGTCCCCGTCCTCCTCCGAGCGTCGGTCGGGACGGCGGACGGCCTCGAGCGGGTCCGGCTGGTCGGCGACGACGGAGCCGGGAAGTTCGGCATGGACGAGCCGGACCTGCGGGCCGCGGCGCGATCGGCGGCCCGGTCGCCGCACCTCGACCTGCTCGGGATCCACCGGTTCGGGGCGTCGAACGTGCTCGACGCGGGCCGCCTCGCGGCGCACGTCGGGGAGACCGTGCAGCTTGCCCGGTCGGTGGCCGAGCACGCCGGGGTGGCGCTCCGCCTGGTCGACGCGGGCGGCGGGCTGGGCATCCCATACGAGCCCCACGAGGAGTCGCTCGACATCGCCGGCTTCGGGCGGCGCCTCGCGTCGCTTGCCGAGGGATGGGCGACGACCCCGGACCTCCGCGACCTGCGTCTGCTCCTGGAGCCGGGCCGCTGGCTCGTCGGGGCCGCCGGGGCCTACCTCGCCCGGGTGATCGATCGCAAGCGTGTCGGCGAGGCGGAGGTCGCGATCCTCGACGGCGGGGTCCACCATCTCGTGCGACCGGCCCTGGTCGGCCAGGAGCACCGCGTCCGGGTCCTTGGCGCGGGCTCAAAGGCCACTCGATCCTGGCCGGTCACGATCGCCGGCCCGCTCTGTTCCGGGCTCGACGTCTTCGCGGCCAACGCGCGGCTGCCGCTGCCGGCCGTCGGCGACCTGGTGGCGGTCCTCGACACCGGCGCGTACGGGTTCACCGAGTCGATGCCGCTGTTCCTGAGCCATCCGATCCCGGCGGAGGTCGCGATCCGCGGCGGGCGATCGGCGCTGATCCGGCCGCGCCAGGAGCCGGCCGAATGGCTGGACCGGCAGCTGCTCCCCGCCTGGTGAGGGGTCACTCGACAGGACCGGGCCGCGGGCCTTCAGGCGGTCTCCCGGTATGATCGCGGGGTGACCGTCTTCTACGACATCGACCACGCGAACGAGCGCCTCCCGGAGGTCCGGGCTGTGCTCGAGCAGCTGCGCTCCGAGCGCCGCGATCTGGTCGAGCTCCGCGACCGGCTCATCGTGGCGCGACGACGCGCCGGGGTCCCGGCCGACGGGCGGACGCTCGTGGACGAGGCCCTTGGCGAGGCTGCCGACGGCACGCACGAGTCGGCGACGTCCGACTCACCCCGCGTCCTCGACGCGCGCATCCGCGCCGTGATCGACCAGATGCAGGCGGCGGTCGCTCGCCTGGACGAGTGGAGCGTGCAGCTCCGCGACATCGAGGATGGCCTGGCGGACTTCCCGGCGCTCGTCAACGGGCGCCAGGTGTGGCTGTGCTGGCAGCTCGGCGAGGACGAGATCCACTTCTGGCACGACCTCACCTCGGGCTTCGGCGGAAGGCGACCGCTGATCGAGCTCACGTGACCGGCGCGCGCGCCGCGAGACCCCGGACCGCTCCGGAGCCCGCGATCTCTATCGCGAGCTCGACTGCCGTCCCGTCCGCGGCAGTCAGCCCGTCCGCAGCTCCAGTCCCGTCCGGGCGGGTCATGGAGCGGGGCCGATCGAAGGCGCACCGGCCGTTGCCGGACAATGCCCGCCGTGCCGCCGTCACCCGGGGGCTCGCCGCATACGATCGCGGCGCGTGGTACCTCGCCCACGAGGAGCTGGAGCCGGCCTGGATGGGGACCGACGACCTGGCCGAGCGGGCGCTCCTGAGCGGCATCATCAAGGTCGCCGCCGCCTACGTCCACGCGGCGCGTGGCAACCCGCTCGGCGTCCGGACCAACCTCCGCGGCGCCCGCGAGCGCCTGGCGACAGCCGCGGCCGCGGCGTCCGCGCAGCCTGCCGTCCCGAGCGGCCCACCCGGGACGGTCGCCGGAGGGTCGGTCGGGCCGATGGGAGCGGCGGCCTCGATCGACCTGCCCGAGCTGCTCGCCGCGGTCGACGACCGGCTGGCGCGCGTCGAGGCGCTCTGCGATGCGCCGTCCGCGGTGACGGCCCGCCGGGACGCGGACGTGGCAGCGCCGTCCCACGACGTCGCGGGCCCGGCCGGCCGCTTCCGGGGCGCGCCCGTCTCGATACCGCCGATCCCGCTGCCCCGGCGTGCGACCTGATGCCGCCCGAGTCCCCGCTTCCGACGATCCTCCCGGCCGATGCCGCCGCCGCGCGCGTGGAGCGAACGGGCGCACCTGCCGGGGAGCCACTGCCGCTCCTGGTCGACGTCCGCGAGCGCCACGAGTTCGTGGCGGTGCGCGTCCCGGGTGCGCTCCTCTACCCGACCTCGACGTTCCTGGCCCGCTTCGAGCAGCTTCCCCGGGACCGCCCGATCCACGTGGTCTGCCACACCGGCAACCGCTCCGCTGCGGTCACGGCGTTCCTCCTCCGCAACGGCTGGTCGGACGTGTTCAACGTCGCCGGCGGGATGGACGCGTGGGAGCGGGCCGGTCTCGAGGTCCGGCGGGGACAGCTCGCCCCCGGCGAGGGCGACGCGCTCGACTAAGAGCCGGCGAATGAAACTGGGTCCTTCGATCTTGCAGGGTAAGAGCACCCCCCGGGCGGCAGAAAGGTGCCGTGGGTGGTGGTTTCGACGGTCTGCGTATGCGGAGGGTTAGACGATTTCGCCCTCCGCTGGCGTCTTCAGCAGCGCCGGTCCGAGCACGTAGTATCGTCCCCGCTTCTCGCCGGTGGCTCGCAGCCAACCGTCCTTCACTGCGGCCTCGAGGTCGCGCGTCGTGTTCTGCGGCGACCGACCGGTGAGGCGGATGTAGTCCCCGGCTCGGACGTGCCGATTGACCCACGCGTAGGCGAGCCCGTCGATCATCGCGGGCGGAAGCGACCCTGCTGCAATCGCCCGACGGATCTCGACCATGACATCGCCGAGGCCCCGAAGCCTTGCCAGCACATGATCGGCCGAGCGAGTGATCGACGTCACGAAATAGCGGGCGAAGGGCGTGGCGTCATACCCCGGCACGTAGTCCTGGCCGATCGAGTCGCGGATGGCGGAGAAGTAGGCGGTTCGGTCCAGATCGAGTTGAGCGTCGAGCGAGACCAGACCGCCGAGGGCGTAGCCGTGGCGCACGAGGATCAGCCGCGCGATCGCGCGAGCGGTCCGGCCATTGCCGTCGTTGAACGGGTGGATGGCGACGAACTCGAGGTGGGCGAGGGCCGCGACGACCGGCGGAGCGTGACGCTTCGGAGCCGTGGCGAGCCAGGCTGCAAACTCGTGCATGAGCTCAGGGACGTCGCCAGATGGGGGCGTCCTGAAGGTCGGGTTGCCGTCCGCATCGACGACTCGGTTCTCGCCACGGCGATACTCGCCCGGCGTGAGCAGCGGGCTCTGGTTCCACAACACCCGCCGATGCAGCTCTCTGATGACGGCCTCATCGAGAACAACGCTCGTTGCGGCGAGTTCATCGGCGAGCGTCAGCGCGTCACGTGTGCCGATGATCTCGCGGGCCTCCTTGTCGCTGATCTTCGTCGAGCCTTCGCCGGCGAGCAGGGCCTCGACCTCGACGTCCGAGGCGGTGTTGCCCTCAATTCGTGCCGTGCCGTGGATGGTCCGCACCCAGGCGCGGCGTCGCATCCACTCCGCGTGCGTGGGGTCGAGTGGCAGGTTGTCGAACAGCCAGCGTCGCTGATCAAGGTCGGCAAGCGGCTTGGTCAGGGCGCGTCCGCGCAGTCGGTATCGCATGGGGGCTCCGTAATAGCGGTGAGTATTACCGCTGGCGGTAACATGTCAAGGTATTACCGCTTGCGAAGCCGACGCCCGGGGAGTGCCGGCCAAGGCACGCACCCAGTCCGGCCGTTCGCTCCTCGTGTTGCGCGTCAACGAGTGCGACGTGTGGGCACGCGACAACGCGATTGGCGGGGCGCGGTCCAGCGCCGGCCCGTAGAGGCGGTCCGGCCCGTCAGGCCGTCCGGCGGCGCCTGTTCCGCAGGTGATGGAGGAACGCCCGCGTGCGCTCCTTGTGGTTGAACGCGTAGCCGAGGAGCAGGAGCAGCACGAAGTCGCCGGTCGCGACCCCGGCGGCGGCCAGGTAGGAGAGCTGCTGGCCGACGGGGCCCTGGATGCCCATCGCGGGGACGACGATGTAGAAGAGGCCCAGCTGGAAGAACGGCGCCTTCGGGGCGAGGTTCGCGCGGGCCGTGCCGGTCGTGGGACCCGATGCCGTCTGGCCGCCGACCAGGAAGACGTGGGACCCGGAGACGGCCGGAGCCGTGTCGCGAAGGCCCAGGTCGGTCGGCAGGTCGCTGGCGGCGAGGTGCTTCCAGCCGTTGATGTTGCCCGCGGCGTCGGGGATCGCCCAGACGATCTCGCCGTTGGAGCCCTGGCCCCCGCCGTAGTAGAGGTTCGAGTTTGCGACCCAGCCGAACGCTCCCTCGTGGGCGGCCGGGAGGTTTTGCTGCGCCGCCGACGCGGCGGTCGGGCTGCCCCACCGGGTGACCTGGCCAAGCGAGGCCTTGTCGGTCGAGATGTCGCCGCGGAGGACCTGCGCCGTCGGACCGGACGCGTCGTCGCCGCCCCATACGAACAGGTTCTGGCCGAGGACCGTCGCGATCGCGTGCACGCGCGGCGCCGGCTTGGTGGCTCCGGCCGCGTCGAACGCCGTCAGCGGCGCATTCGGCGCCCACGCGGTCAGCTTGCCGCTGGTCGCGTTCACGGCTGCCTTCCAGACCGTGTCGACGGGCCCATTACCGTCCGTGCCGCCGATCAGGAAGAGGCCGTCGGCGGCCACGGCGACCGCGGCCCCGGCTCGTGGCGCGGGCAGCTTCAGGTCCGCCGATTCGGTCCAGGCCGTCACCTTGCCGGTCGTCGCATCGGGCGTGCCCGCGAGGACCGTGTCCGTGGGCTTGCCGCTCGCGTCGAGGCCGCCGATGACGTAGGCGACGCCCGAGAAGAAGGCGGCCGCGGCCTGGGTGCGCGGCGCGGGAAGCGCCGCCCCCTGGCTCCACGCGTCGAGGTTGCCGTCCGGCCGGATGACCGTCGCGAAGACGCTGGACTGGGCTGCCTTCCCGTCCGTGCCGCCGACGACGAGCGTCTGGAGACCGGCCGCGACGATCGCCGCATCGGAGCGCGCTGCCGGGAGCGCCAGCTCGGCCGGGTTCGGCTCCCAGGGAAGGATCGTCCCCGGGGGTGCCGGGCAGGGCACCGTCTCGTTCGACGCGGGACAGAAGTTGATGGGGGTGATGTCGAGGGCCGGGTTGAACACCTTGAGCGCGACGCCGAGGTCGATGGTGTTCTGCACGGTGGCGTAGAGGGCCCGATCCGGGAGGTACGCCATCAGCATGATGATCAGGACGAACCAGACGGTTGCCTTGACGCCCGCCCAGCCCCAGCCGTTGGCGTCGAGCAGGCCGAAGAAGGCCCGCCTGCGCACCACCGTGCCCCCCGGACCGAGCGCCTGTTCCGCCATCTGTCCTCCCTGTCGAGCGGCCGCCGGGCCGCGCCCGCCGGCCGCGCCCCCGCTACTTGACCGTCAGCGTCCCCGTCATGTTCGGGTGGACGACGCAGGTGAAGCCGTAGGTTCCGGCGGCAAGCGCCGGCACGTCGTAGACCTGGGTCGTCACGCCGGTGATGATCGCGCCCTGCCAGACGATGGGACCGGTGGGCGAGCCCGTGTGGATCGCCACGTTGTGGGGGATCCCCGCGTCGTTGTTGTTGAACTTGATCTGGAACGCGGCCCCGGCCGGTGCCGTCAGGTCGGTCTTGTCGAACGCGATGCCCGAGGCGGTCAGCTCGAGGACGGTGCCCGCGGCGGCACCCGAGGCGGCGGGCGACGCGCCGGGCGAGCCCGAGGCGGCAGGAGACGCGCCGGGGCTGCCCCCAGGAGCCGTGCTTCCGCTCGGGGCGGCGCTCGCGCCGGCCGGGGCGGCTGACTTGAACGCGTCCTTCCAGCAGGCGGGAACTGGCGTGGCGCCCGCGGGCAGGACGTACGTCGGATCGCGCCAGCCGGTCATCGTGGTGGTCTTCCCAGTAGCCGGATCGACCCCCTGGAACTGCACCGTGGATGGCGCGGTGATGAAGGCGATGAGCTCCTGGATGTCACGGTAGTTGAGCGGGCCCGGGCGGGTTGCCCTGGTCCGACCAGATCGGCATCACCGAGTTGGCGTCCCCGCACACGTAGCGGCCGCCCACCGTCAGGACGCTCTGCAGGTAGCCGGGCGTGAGGTGAGTCAGGAGCTTCGCCTGCTCGTTGAGGACCGGCCCGATCCCGCCCTGGCCCTGGGCGCCGTGGCAGCGCGCGCAGTTGGCCTGGAAGAGCGCGTAGCCCTGGGTGACGGCGTTGACCTGCTGGACCGCGACCTCGTTGGTGAGGCGGCTCGAGTTCGCCACGCCCGGAACGCCCAGGTCGTAGAAGTAGTAGACGATCACGAACAGCGCCACGAGCGTGACGGCGAGGAAGGCGACCCAGCGCGCGCTGGCGCTCTGCGTGACGATCTTCGCGGCACGCTCCGGCGACAGCCCGACCGTGTGCGCGGTCGGAGGCGCGGTGAACCGTTCCGACGGTGCGGCGACCTCGGACGGGCCACGCGGAACGGGCAGGCGCTCTTCCGGCGGCGTGCCGGGCGGCGGCGTGCGGGCGGGCGTGCCGGGCTCGTCGGTCATCGAGCGACTCGGGTCATCGTCATCCGTCTCAGATGCAGCCCGTCGAGCTCTTCGACGCGATCAGGCCCGGCTGGCCGAGCGCGACGGGAAGCGGGCCGAGCGTGAGCTTGCTCGTGTCCAGGGTCAGCTTCCCGTCGGCGCCGACGCTGACCGCGAACCGGTCGAGCGATCGCGGCGCGGGGCCCAGCTCCTTCACCTTGATCCCCAGGCGGTCGTAGCGCGAGCCATGGCAGGGGCACTCGAACCAGTAGCTCTTGACGCAGAAGTTCGGCTTGCAGCCCAGGTGGGTGCAGCGCTGGTAGAGGGCGCGCACGTTCAGGGCGGTGCCGTCCCCCGTCGCGTCGTCGCCCGGCACGAACTCCTGCCGGGTGGTGTCCACGAGCACGATGAACGACCGGGCGTCCTGGTAGTACGCGGGGTAGCCGTCGCCGAACGGGATCAGCGCGTTGGCGTTCTTGATGTCGGTGAACGAGCCCAGTGGGACCTTTCCGCCGAAGCCGCCCGACAGGTTGGGCCAGAGGAAGCCGAGCGTTCCCGCGGAGACCTCCAGGAGCCAGAGGCCGACGCTCGCCCCGAGCGACGTCCGGATCAGCTGGCGCCGCGAGAGGCCCTTCGGCGCCTCCGTGCGCATCGACTTGAGCGCCTCGCCCGTGAGGGCCTGGGGCTTGCTCGCCGGCTCGACGTGGTAGTTGCTCATGGGACGCTCACAGGCTGAAGTGGAAGCCGTTGACCCAGGGCACGGTGAACGCGTACCCGGGGCCCCGGAAGAAGATGCCCAGGAAGGTCAGGACCAGGCCCAGCATGCAGAAGAGGGAGAAGAGCACCACCGCGGTCTTGCGATCCGACGGGCGGTTGGCCCGGATGTTCTCGCGGTCGACGAACGGGATGAGCGCCGCCCCGACGAGCACGAAGAGGGGGACCAGCGCCCCGGCGACGGTCGGATGGAAATAGGCCAGGAGCTCCTGGAGCCCAAGGAAGTACCACGGGGCCTTGGCGACCTCCGGGGTCACGTTCGGGTTGGCCAGCTCCTCGAGCGGCGCGTTGATGAAGAGGCCCATGAACAGGACGAGGATGCTCATGAAGGCGGCCGCGAGGAACTCGATCGAGAGCAGGTGCGGCCAGGTCATGACGGTGTCGTCCGGCTCCTTCTGGACCCGGACCACGGCGTCCTGCTTGACGAGCGCGAGCAGGCGATACGGGCGCGCCGACATCGGCACGCGCTGCTTGTCGATCTCCGTCCGCCGGGTCGGATCGACCGGCAGGACGACCCGCCGCTCCGGCGGCGCCTTCTGGTCGGTCATCGCGCATCCCTCGGGTCCGCCAGGACGAGGTCAGCGCCAGGCGGAGCCGAGCACGCGAGCGCGCGCACTCTGAGGTGCGTACGCGAGTCGGCGGAGGCGACAACGAAGCAGATGGCGGTCATAGCGGTCCGGAGATCCCGCCGTCCTTGCGGATGCGCCAGAAGTGCACCGCCAGGAACACCGCTGCGACCAACGGGAACACCATGATGTGGAGGACGTAGAAGCGCAGCAGGGTGTTGCCGCTGACCTCCAGTCCGGCCAGCAGCAGGGTCTTCGAGGGGGTGTTGAACAGCGGCGCGTAGCCGGCCATGTTGGAGCCGATCGTGATCGCCCAGTAGGCGATCTGGTCCCACGGCAGCAGGTAGCCGGTGAAGCTCAGGAACAGCGTCAGGAAGAGCAGGACGACGCCGACCACCCAGTTGAACTCGCGGGGCGGCTTGTAGGCGCCGTGATAGAAGACCCGCATCATGTGCAGGAAGACGAAGAAGACCATCAGGTGGGCGGCCCACCGGTGGATGTTCCGGGTCAGGAGCCCGAACGGCACCTGGGATTGGATGTTCAGGATGTCCGTGTACGCCTGCGTCGACGACGGGGCGTAGAAGAACATCAGGTAGACGCCGGTGACGGTCAGGACCAGGAAGAGGAAGAACGAGAGCCCGCCCAGGCAGAACGTGTAGGCGAACTTCACCGCGTGCTGCCGGACCCGGACCGGGTGCAGGTGCAGGAAGACGTTGTTCATCACCGCGTACGCCCGCGACCGCTCGTCGTTGGGGTACGGGTTGCGGAACAGGGACCGGAAGACGGGGCTCCGCCGGATCGACTGGTCCACGCGTTCCAGGAAGCTCACCTGGCCCCTCCTGCGACGCCGGGCGTTCCGGCAAGCTGCGCGTCACGGTACGACTCCTTGTAGAGCCGTCCGTCGGTCGATACCTCCTGGAGCTCGAACCGCTCCATCGTAATGGCGTCGAACGGGCACCGCTTGACGCAGAGTGCGCAGCGGATGCAGCGCTCCTCGTCGAGGATCATCGCTGCCCCCTCGTCCCAGCCGTACGCCTCCTCGAGCTCCGGGAGGAACCCCTCCGACTTCATCTGGTTCACGTCGATCATGTGGATGACGCCCTCCGGGCAGACGTCCGCGCAGGCGCCGCACAGGACGCACCGGAAGGGATCGAACCAGATGTTGTAGTTGCACATGAGGCAGCGCGTCGACTCGGCGACCGCCTGCGTCGCGGCGTAGCCGAGCTCCACGCCGGTCGTGAAGTTGACATCCGGCTCACGGGATGCCATCCGCGCCTCGACGGGGAGCATCGGGATGTGCTGGCGCGGCAGCACGTCGTAGAACTCCGGCATCTCGTGTCGCCAAGACGAGGTGATCTTCACGTTGGCGGCGACCGTCACGTCGGCCCGCCCGGCCAGGTAGCGGTCGATGGCGTAGGCGCACTTCTTGCCGTGGCCGGCCGCCTCGATGAGCGTCGCCGGGCCCGTCACGAAGTCGCCGGAAGCGAAGACGCCGCGCACGTTCGTGGCGTAGGTCGCCGGATCCACCTTGAGGCGGCCGCGGGCCACCTCGAAGGTGGCCTCCACGGGCAGGAACGTCAGGTCGGCAGCCTGCGAGACGGCCGGGATGACGGTGTCCGCGGGAACGACGAACTCGGAGTCAGGGATCGGGACAGGCGAGCGGCGTCCCGACGCGTCGGGCTCGCCGAGCTTGTTGCGGATGAACCGGACCCCGGTCACCGCGCCGTCCTCGCCGAGCAGCTCGATCGGGCTGACCAGGAACTCCATCCGGACGCCCTCGCGCTCGGTCTCGCCCAGCTCCTCCTCGTCGACGACCAGCTCCGAGCGCGTCCGCCGATAGGCGATGGTGACGTTCTCGGCGCCGTGGCGAAGGCTGGTCCGCGAGCAGTCCATGGCGGTGTAGCCGCCGCCCACGACGACCACGTTGCGGCCCACCTCGAGCGGCTCGCCCAGGTTCGCCTTCTTCATGAAGTCGACGCCGTACTGGACGCCGGCCAGCTCCGCGCCCGGGATGTCCAGCCCGACGGCGTCCATCGCGCCGGCGCAGATGGCGATGGCGTCGAAGTCCTTCAGCAGCGTCTCGAAGGTGATGTCGGGCCCGATCTTCGTGTTGTAGCGGAACGTGACCCCCAGGCGCTCGACGAGCCGCACGTCCATCTCGATGGCCTCGCGCGGCAGGCGGAACGCCGGGACGCCGATCAGCATCGTGCCGCCGGCGAAGGGGAGGCTGTCGAAGACCGTGACCCGATAGCCCTTGACGGCGAGCTCGCGCGCGACCGCGATCCCGGCAGGGCCGGCGCCGACCACGGCGACGCGCTCGTCGCGCGGCGTGATCTGCGGGATGACGTCCGGGATGCCGGACGCCTCGTGCCACTCGACCAGGAATCGCTTCATCGCCCGGATGGCGAGCGGGCGATCGATGTCGCCGCGCCGGCAGGCACGTTCGCATGGGGCCGAGCAGACGTAGGCGCACATGGCCGCGACCGGGTTCGGCTCGCGCGACAGGAGATAGCCCTCCTCGAACCGGCCCTCCGCGGCGAGGTTGAGGTAGCCGCGGCAGTTCGTCCCGACGGGGCAGGCTTCCTGGCATTCGATATTGCACTGGAGCCAGGACGCGTCCACCGGCTGGACGAGGAACTCCTGGTTGGGGTCGATGGCCACGATGCGGACGCCTCGTTCGTGCCTGCGGGTTGCCGGAGCTCGAGAGCGCGGAAACGGCACGGCGCGCACGCCGGCCGATGCCGCGGGGGATCGACGACCGGCCGGAATCTACACGACGAGGCGGACGAGCGCACGCACGAACCCACGTGGCAGGCCTGGGGCTCATGCTCGAGCGACCGTGCTCGGAACAAGGCTTCGGAGCGCTCCGCGAGCGCCGCCAATGCGCATGGCCGCGCATTGACGGGCGGCCACGGCGCAGCTACGCTCGGACTGCAGCCGCGTCCCTCGTCGATCGTCACGCCGACCACCATGGATCAGCCCGAGGAACGTCCGTGAGTCCCAGCGAGCTTGCCTTCCTGGCCGGTGGCCTCGCGTTCGGCGTGCTCGCCGGCGGGGCCCTCATCGAGGTCGTCCGCGCACGCCCGGCCGCCCGGCGCGAGGTCCGCGTCACCGTGTCCGCCGGGCCGTCCGGGGGTCGGGCCGCGACGCTCGCCACGCCGCTCCGGGCGTTCGAGATGGCGCGCGCGCAGGACGACGCGGTCGCGCGGCACGGGTCGCCATCCGAACGGCCGTTCGCTCCGATCACCCGGGCGCTCGACTCTGGGCGTGCGCCGGCACCGGCCGCGGCCTTCGCGCAGGGAGGCGGTCCCGGGGCGGCTACCGGAGAGCCAACGGACCCGTGTGCCGACATGCGCACGGCCGTGGACGAGGCGAACGCCCATGCCGCCCGGATGGCGCCCGTCGCGGAGGCGGCCCAGGTGCGCCTGCGCGAGGCGCGACGCGCCTACGACGAGCACGCGGGCCGACGCGACCGCGCCCGGATATCGGCCGATCCTCGCACCGTTCGCGCCGCGAAGGACGAGGCCCAGGCGCAGTTCCGGCGCACCCGGCTCGCCGCGAAGGAGCGGCCGGCGAACGAGGCCGCGGCGGCGGCATGGCTCCGTGAGATCAACCGGATCAACACGCGCACGCGCGAGGCGACCCTCCTGATGGCGCGCGAAGCGGCCCTCGAGGCGGAGCTGCTCCGGGCGGTGGAGAAGGCGGGCCTCGACGCCGACGTCGCGCGGATCGGCAGCGAGCACGCCACGGAGGCAAGCCGGGCCGCGCTCATGGCGCTCGCGACCTGCGAGGAGGCGGAGCGTCTCGGAGAGGCGCCGCCCGAGCCGGCCGCAAGGACGCCGCGCCAGCTGGCCCGGGAGGACGGCGACGGCGCAAGCCTGCCCGCAGCCCCCGGCGAGGACGTGGCGATCCTGCGCCTCCTTCGTGGCGACCGGGCCACGATGCGATCGCTCGTCGAGCGCCTCGGCGGCAGCGACCCGGACGACCAGCGCCGCTGGCAGCTCATGCTCTCCGATCTCGTCGACGCGGTCGTCGCGCGGGCGATCGACGCGTCGGCCCTGACGTTCCCGGACGAGCACGTGTTGTGGGGGCCGTACACGCAGGCGCAGTGCCGTGAGATCGCCTCGGCGATGGCCGCGCTGGGCTATCGCTTCGACGGCATGGGCGGGTTCGCCGACGGGCGCGTCCCGAGCCAGCGCGACCTCTCGCTCGCGCTCGGCTACGCGGGCGAGGACCCGATGCGGGTCCGGCGCTGGCCCACGGAGGCGGAGATGCCGGCCCTCTTCCGCGACGTCCGGGTCGACGCGGGACGCCACCTCGCCGCGACCGCCGGCGGGCTCACGATGGGCGAGATGGTGGACCTCCTGGGACGTCGTGCGGAGCCGCTCGCCGAGCTCTGGAACGCCTGGGGTCGCGTCCGACCGCTCCTGCTCGAGGTGCCCTGAGGCCCGGCGGTCGCCCGCGATCGCGACCTATTCCGTCGGCGCGGGCGCATCCTCGTCGTCGTCGATGACGATGAGGCGGAACCCCTCGGCCGCCGTGACGCCGATCGCGCCGCCATCCTCGGCGGCCCAGTCGCGCATCCGCTGCTCGAAGGCGGCGTCGACCGTGAGCTGGCTCCCGTGGCAGCGCAGCGCCTCGATCTTTCGCTCGATCGCGGCCCCGACGTCGACCCACGCCGTCGGGCGTGCCCGGCCAGAACAGGTAGAGCCGGCGGACCCTGTGCGGCGCGAGCCCGGCGCGGGCCAGGCTCGGGAACGCCATCGGGTTGCGGGCGGCCGGGTAGACCGCGTCGACGGCAGCGATCCCGGCGGCCCGGTGGTCGGTGTGGTTGACGCCGCTCCCCCGGTAGAACAGGACCTCGGGATCGTGCGTGAACACGGCATCCGGCCGGAACTCGCGGATCTCGCGGACCAGCAGCTCGCGGAGGGGCAGCTCGTTCGCGAGGCCGCCGTCCGGCTGATGGAGGAAGCGGACCTCGTCGTAGCCGACGACCGCCGCCGCGCGCCGCTGCTCTGCCTCGCGGGTGGCCGCGAGCTCGAGCGGGTCGATCTCCGGGTCCTCGCCGCCCTGGTCGCCGCTCGTGCAGCAGACGAGCCTGCCCACGGAGCCCGCGTCGATCCAGCGCGAGGCGGTCGCCGCGGGGCCGAAATCCGCGTCGTCCGGGTGCGCCACGATCACCATGAACCGCGCGGCGCGCCACGAATGCGGCGCAACGGCCGAACCGGCGTCCGGCGGATCGGGCGTCATCGATCGGCGCGTTCGGCCGCGAACGGACCGAGAGGAGTCCTGCTCGTCGCCCGGCGGCACGCCGGCGTCCCCTTCACGCGGGGTCAGCGGTCCGTCCCGGCCCTGAGCTCGGCGAGGACCGCGCGCACCTCGGCGGCATGGCCCTCGGGCGTCACGGCGTGCCACGCATGGGCGATGCGGCCGTCGGGGCCCACGAGGAACGTCGAGCGCCGGGTGCGCATCGACGTCACGCCGTCCTTCGTCCGCTCGCGCCAGGCGCCATAGGCGTCCGCGACGGCCGCGCCCTCGTCCGACAGGAGCGTGAACGGCAGCTCGTGCCTGGCGCGGAACCCCGCGTGGCTGTCGGCGTCGTCGGGGCTGATCCCCCACACCTCGGCGCCCTCGGCCCTGATGCTCGCGAAGCTGTCGCGGAACTCGCAGGCCTCGGTCGTGCAGCCCGAGGTGTTGTCCTCGGGATAGAAGTAGACGACCGTCCACGCGCCCGCCCGGTCCGCGAGCCGGTGGACGGTGCCGGATTCATCGGGGAGCGCGATCGGCGGCGCCGGATCGCCCGCGACAGGCATCTCGTTCATGCCCCGAGGATATCCCGGAAGCGCCCCGGGTGCCCTGCGTGGAGGGGCGCGGCCGCCCATCGCCTATACTGCCGGACGAACTGAAGATCGCCTCCGGGGAGCGCGCAGCGCTGAGAGTGTGGCACCAGCCACAGACCCGCCGAACCTGATCTGGCTCATACCAGCGAAGGAAGCAGGCCTCACCTGACTCGATGCCGTCCCGTCGCTCGACGGACGGCATCTCGATGGTCAGGAGGCGCGGTTCCCGTGGTGAGCGACGACGGCGCGATCGGCGAGATGAGCCGGCCACGGCCGCGCGCGCTCACGATCGCCGGATCCGATTCGGGTGGCGGCGCCGGGATCCAGGCCGATCTCAAGACCTTCGCCGCCCTCGGGGTGTACGGAGCCTCCGCGATCACGGCGGTCACCGCCCAGAACACGCTCGGCGTCCGGATGATCCACGAGGTGCCGGCGGAGGTCGTCGCCGCGCAGATCGACGCCGTGCTCTCCGATATCGGCGCCGACGCGGTCAAGACCGGCATGCTCTTCAGCACGGCGATCGTCGAGGCCGTGGCCGGAGGGCTGCGCGCCTACGGCGTCAGCCGGCTGGTGGTGGATCCCGTGATGGTCGCCAAGGGCGGCGATCGCCTCCTCCGGGAGGATGCCATCGCGGCGGTCCGGGACCTGCTCCTCCCGATCGCGGCGGTCGTCACCCCGAACGCACCCGAAGCCTCGGTGCTGGCGGGCCTCGACGTCGTCGACGCGGGGACGGCACGCGAGGCTGCCCGGCGCATTCATGCGCTGGGGCCCCGGCTCGTGATCGTCAAGGGCGGCCATCTCGGCGGCGAGCGCTCCGAGGACGTCGCGTTCGATGGGACGGACTTCGAGGTGCTCTCCGCTCCGCGGATCGACACGCCCCACACGCACGGAACGGGCTGCACGTTCTCCGCCGCGATCGCGGCGGGGCTCGCACGCGGGGCGTCGCCGCTCGACGCGGCCCGGTCCGCGAAGGCGTTCCTGCACGGCGCGATCGAGCACGCCGAGCCGCTCGGTTCCGGCCGCGGTCCGGTCAACCACCTGTGGAGGTATCGCGATGCCTGAGCTGGACCTGGGGGCCGTCACGGCCGACGCCCTGGTGGAGATCCGTGCCCGCCGGCCGCTGATCCACCAGATCACGAACTACGTGTCGATGAACGACACGGCCAACGTCACGCTCCACATCGGCGCCTCGCCAGTCATGGCCCACGCCATCGGCGAGGTGCGCGAGATGGTCCGCCACGCCGGCGCCCTCGTCCTCAACATCGGAACGCTGGACCCGGCCTGGATCGAGGCGATGCTCGCGGCCGGCCGCGAGGCGAACGAGCGCGGGATCCCGGTCGTGCTCGACCCGGTCGGGGTCGGCGCCACGGCGCTGCGGACCGACGCGGTGGAAGCGATCCTGGCGGCGATCCGCGTCGACGTGATCCGCGGCAACGCGGCCGAGCTGTCCGCGATCGCCGGGCTCGCGGCCGAGATTCGCGGGGTCGACTCGATCTCCGCGGCGGCGCCCGGCGCGGCCGCCGCGATCGTGGCGGGTCGGACCGGGGGCGCCGCGGTCGCCAGCGGCGCGACGGACCATGTTGCCGACGCGACGCGTGCTGCCCGGGTGGAGAACGGCCACCCGCTGATGGGTGCCATCACCGGGTCGGGCTGCATGGCGACCGCGCTGATCGGCGCCTTCCGCTCCGTCCAGCCCGACCCGTTCCTTGCCGCCACGGCCGCGATGATCGCGTTCGGGGTTGCAGGCGAGATCGCCGCCGAGCGGAGCGCCGGTCCGGGCACGTTCCGCCAGCACCTGATGGACGCGGTCTACGGGCTCGGCGGCGAGGTGATCCGGGTCAGGGCGCGGGCGACGATGACAACGGTGATGGCGGCGTGACCGGACCCGGCGAGCTCCGCCTGCGCCGTCGTGAACGGCTGCGGGCGGCCGGCGTCTATCTCGTCACCGAGGAGGCGCTCAGCGACGGCCGGACGTCGGTGGACGTGGCCGCGGCCGCGCTCGCCGCGGGAATCCGCATCGTCCAGGTCCGCGAGAAGCAGGGAACAGCCCGCCGCGGGCTGGAGATCGCCGCCGCCCTCCGCGCCATCACGGTCGAGCACGAGGCGCTCCTCCTCATCAACGATCGGCTCGACCTCGCCCTGGCCGTGGATGCCGACGGCGTCCACGTCGGCCAGGACGACCTGCCGATCGCGACCGCGCGCGCCATCCTCGGGCCCGACGCGCTCATCGGGCTCTCGATCACGGATCCGGCGCAGCTCGACGCCCCAGACGTGCACGTCGCGGACTACCTCGGGGTCGGCGCGGTCTTCCCGACCGGCTCGAAGGCGGACGCGCGGTACACCGGGCTCGAGCTGCTCGCGGCGGCACGTGCGGCAGTCGACGTGCCGATCGTCGCCATCGGCGGGATCACCGTCCGGAATGCCGCGACGGCCGTCCGTGCCGGGGCCGACGTCGTGGCCGTGATCAGCGCGATCGCCGCGGCTCCCGATCCGGGACTGGCCGCACGGCAGCTGCTCGAGGCCGTCGCAGTCGCCGGGCGGGCGCGGACCCGCGCTGCCGGGGCGACGACGTGACCGACGCACCCGGCGAGTTCGGCCTGATCGCGCAGCTTGCCGCCCTGTTCGGGAGGCCGCCGGACGGCATCGGGATCGGCGACGACGCCGCGACCTGGCCGACGGACCCGGGGAGCATCGAGGTGGCGACGACGGACATGCTCGTCGAAGGGGTCCACTTCCGGCTGGACTGGACGAGCCCAGAGGACCTCGGCTGGAAGGCGCTCGCGGTGAGCCTCTCGGACCTCGCCGCCATGGGGGCCACGCCCGGCCGGGCCCTGGTCTCGA
This sequence comes from uncultured Chloroflexia bacterium, assembly GCA_963850035.1. GTDB lineage: Bacteria > Chloroflexota > Limnocylindria > Limnocylindrales > CSP1-4 > CTSoil-043. The sequence goes on from CAWKJP010000008.1 coordinate 26,224, forward strand.
TCGCCGTCGACGGCGCGAGGCGGAAGCTCGTCCTCGAGGTCGCCCGCGGGATGCAGTCCCTGGCGGCGCGGACGGGGACGTCGATCGTCGGCGGCGACACGGTCCGCTCCCCCGGTCCGCTCGTCGTCAACGTCGCGCTCGTCGGCCGGGCGAACCCGGCGCGCCTCCTCCGGCGCGACGCCGCCCGCCTCGGCGATCTGGTCGGGGTGACCGGCGTCCTCGGCGCCGCGCCGGCGGCGCTCGCCCTGCTCTCCGAGGCTTCGGCGCCCCCGGATCCCGCGGCCGCGCCGCTCCTTGCCGCCCTCCATCGGCCGCAGGCCCGGCTCGGCGCCGGACAGCGTCTGGCGTCGGCCGGCGTCCGCTGCGCGATCGACATCAGCGACGGGCTCGCCAGCGAGACGCTCCATCTCGCCCGCGCCAGCGGCGTCGGCATGGAGATCGACGTCGCGGCGATGCCGCTCGCGCCGGCAGCCGTCGGGCTGCTCGGCACGCCACGCAGCCGCGAGCTGGCCCTGACCGGCGGGGAGGATTACGAGCTCCTGTTCACGTTCGACCCGCGGCTGCGGGTCGAGCTCGCGACGGCCCTCGAGATCGACGGGGGCCTGACGATCATCGGCGAGGTCACCGATCGCGTTCCGGCGGGAAGCGCACGGTTCGTCGAGGGCGGCCGGGCGATCGACCCGCCCGCTCCGGGATACGTCGCGTTCTGATGGGGTCCTCGCCCGGCTCGCCAGGGGATTCGGGGGGCGACCTCGCGGCAGCCCAGCTCGGGATCGAGCCGATCCCCGAGCGCCATCGCGTGCTGGGCTTCCGCGACTACTTCGTGCTCTGGGCCGACTTCGGCGTCGGGCTCCTGGTGCTCCTCGCGGGCACGCTCCTGGTGCCGGGCCTCGGCTTCTGGGCCGCGATGGCAGCGATCGTGCTGGGGACGCTCGCGGGCGTCCTGCTCCTCGGGCTGGCGGGCGTCGTGGGCTCCGACCTCGCGATCCCGTCCATGGTCGGCCTGCGGCCGAGCTTCGGGATGCGCGGGAGCTACCTGCCCAGCCTGGTCAACGTGATCCAGCTCGTGGGCTTCGGTGCCTTCGAGGTGATCATCATGGCCCAGGCTTCCGCGCGGCTTGCGACCCCCATCCTCGGCCCCGGGACCTACCCGGCCTGGGCCGTGGCCTGGGGAGCGGTGGCGATCCTCATGGGCCTGGGCGGGCCGCTGGTCGTCGTGCGCCAGTGGCTTGAGAAGGCGGGCATCTGGATCGTGCTCGCCACGGCGGCCTGGATGGTGATCTACATCGTCGGCCACTTCGATCTCGGCGCCGCCGTCGCGCGCCCCGGCGACGGGAGCCTGACGTTCGCCCAGGCCGTCGACCTGGTCGTGGTCATGCCCATCAGCTGGCTGCCGCTCGTGGCCGACTACAACCGGTTCGCGCGCGACACGCCGTCCGCCTTCTGGGGAACCGTCGCGGGGTATGCGGTCGCCAACATCAGCTTCTACGCCCTCGGCGTGCTCCTCATCCTCGTGCTGCCGGGGAGCGACCTGATCGGCTCGATCCTTTCGATCGCCTTCGGGACGGCCGGCCTCGCGCTCCTCCTGGGCGACGAGGCGGACAACGCGTTCGCCGACATCTACTCCGCCGCGATCTCGATCCGGAACGTCCGGCCCGGCTGGTCGACCCGCTGGCTCGTCGTCGGCATCGGGGCGGTCTGCCTGGGGATCGCGCTCGCCGTCGATCTCACCCAGTACCAGAACTTCCTGTTCCTGGTCGGCTCGCTCTTCACGCCGCTGTTCGGGGTCCTCTTCGCCGACTACTTCCTGATCCGGCGACGCGTCTACCGAGCCGCGGAGCTGTACCCGGCGGCCGCGGCCGCTCGGACGGCGGGGATCAACCTCGCGGCGCTGCTCGCCTGGGCCGCGGGCATCGGCAGCTACCTGCTCGTCATCAACGCCGCGCCATGGCTGGGCGGCACGCTTCCGTCGCTCGGCGTGAGCCTCGTCGCCTACCTGGCCCTCTCCCGCCTGGCGCGGATATCCGCCCGCTGACGCGGGGCACGCCGGCCGCGTCGCGCCGCGCCGATCAGCCGAGGAGGCCGGCGACCCACGCCGCCACGGAGCCCCAGACCTCGCTCGCGCCCGCCTCGCGCAGCTCCGCGTCCGTTGCGAGGTCGGTCCGGATCCCGACGCCGCGAGCCCCCGCGGCAACGGCCATCCGCATGTCGTCGGGCGCATCGCCCACGTACGCCGCCTCCTCCGCGCGCCCGGCAAGCCCGAGCGTCGCCAAGGCATGGTGAAGGCCCGCCGGACCCGGCTTCGGCTCGAACGGGTCGTCGCCGTAGACGCGAGCGGGGAGCAGCGTCCCGAGGCCGTGGCGTTCCAGCTGGGGCTCGACGCTGTCGCGACGGCCCGCGGTCACGATCCCGAGCGAGAGCCCCGCGCCGGCCAGCCGATGGAGCGCGTCCGCGGCGCCGGGCAGGAGCACGGCCTCGTCGTGGCCGCGGTACAGCGCCCACCATCGGTCGCCGACCGACTCGATGTCGTCCTCGGGAAGCCGGAAGCGGCGGTAGAGCAGCCGCCAGTCGGGCGTGAAGTGGCGTCGGTAGTCGTCCCAGGTGATGGGCAGGCCGTATTCCGCCATGACCAGGTGGGTCGCCGCGTACATGAAGGGGAGCGTGTCGACGAGGGTTCCATCCCAGTCGAAGAGGACGGCGCGCACGCCGACGATCGTAGCCGGTCGACCCGCGGGCGGCGGCGACGACGGCCGATGCTAGACTCGCGGCCGTGCCCGATCCCGCCGATCCACGCGCGCCCGCCCAGCCGGCAACCGACGACCGCGAGCAGGCGGCGAGCGACCCGGCCGTCCAGCGGGTGATCGACGCGGCCGCCCGGCGCGGCGTGCAGCTCGAGATCCACCAGCTCGCCGACACGACGCATACGGCCGAGGACGCCGCGCGGGCGCTCGGCGTGGGGCAGGCGCAGATCGTCAAGTCGCTCGTCTTCGTCGCCCCGCGCGACGATGACCTCCTCGATCCGATCATCTGCCTGGTCGCCGGGACCAACCGGGTGAGCCTTGCGCTCCTCGCGGGCGTGACCGGCGAGGCCGCCGTGCGACGAGCAACGGCGCGAGAGGCCCGCGAGCTGACGGGTTTCTCCATCGGCGGGATCCCGCCGCTCGGCCATCCACGGCCCGTTCGGGTCGTGATGGACCCGGACCTGGGGCGCTTCGCGGTGGTGTGGGCCGCGGCGGGTCACGATCGCTCGGTCTTCCCGGTCTCGCCGGCCGCGCTCCGGGCGCTCACCAACGCGACGGTCGCGCAGATCGCCGAGGACCTGTCCACCGAGACCCCGGCCGGCGGGACGACTGCCCCAGGGTCATGACGGCCGAGCCGCGCAGCGCCACGGTCGCCTACCCCGGGGCGATCCGGGTCCGCTACCGGTGGGCCGGGACCGGGGGCGGCGACGCGGTCTTTGCCCTGACCGAGGCCGGCGGCGAGCTGTTCGAGTACGGCGATCGCGCGGGCGCCGGGTTCGAGCGGCTGTGCCGCGCCGAGATCCGAGTCGAGAGCCCGGCCGGCGCATGGGCAGCGCGCCTCGCGTCGCCGATCTTCGATGCGCCATCCGGCCTCGCCTGGGATTCGGCCGGGTTGCTCGTCGTGAAGTACGGCTTCGTGACGTATGGGCTGGGTGCCCGGACGGGCGAGCTGCGCTGGTCCCACCGATCGGGATCGCCGGTCCAGGCGGTCCTCGGCTCGTCGCGTCTTTCGCACGTCCTGGTCCAGGCGGAGATCGAGACGTTCGCGATCGAGGAGGACGGCGAGGTTCGCTGGCGCGTCGGCCACTCCGACGTCGTCGCCGAGGCCGAGCTGGTCGGTGGGCGCCTCGTCCTGACGAGCTATGCGGGCCTCGTGTCGGCGCTCGACCCCGCAACGGGACGCCAGCTGGCCTGACGCGACGCGCACGTTTCGCTCGAACCTCGTGCGGTGCCGACGGCCCGCCGCCCGCCCCGCCCGCGTCGCCTGACGCGCCCGGGCATGGAACCGCCGCAACCGACCCTGTCCTGGCGTCCTGCCTGTGGATGGAGTGTGGACAATTCGCCTCCATTCCGGCGCATTGGTGGACGGCTGCCGTTGTCGGACCCGGGCGGGACGCGTAGCGTTGATGCAGACCCGGAGGGGTCATGAGCTCGCTAACGGCGGAGGCTTCACGGCCGAGGCCCACGCGATGCGGAGGTTCCTCCGGGTCGCTTCGTGCCCGGGTCACTTCGTGCGCGGGTCACTTCGTGCGCGGGTCACTTCGTGCCCGGGTCACTTCGTGCCCTATGTGCTCGCGGCCGACCGACGGGCTGCTACCATCCCCGCCCGTGAGCCCCCTCGTCGTGATCGCCGCCGGGATCGTCGCGATCGCGATCGGCTCGCTCCTCCTTCGATCGTACGGACCGCGCGTGCGGGTCGGGCGGCTGCTCGCCGTGACGCCGGGCGTGACCGTCGCGGCCGCGCGGGACCTGGCCGGGAGCGGCGCACGTCGCTACGTGCGCGTCGACGGGCGCCTGGACGCCGACGAGGTCTTCCCGGACGAGCACCAGCGCCCGCTCGTCTTCCGCCGCAGGCGGATCGAGGCCCGCCTCCGCGGCGGGTGGCGGGTGATCGACGAACAGCGGGACTCGGTCGTGTTTCGCGTTCGCGAGGGCATCGACGAGGTCGGGGTGGACGCCGACGCGATCGGCGACGGGCTCGTGACGCTCGTCCGGGAATCGGCCGGGACGGCCGGCGAGGTCAGCGGTCAGCTCACGTCGAAGCTCGCCCCGGACACGCCCGTCCGGCTGCGAATCGAGCAGCTCTCCGCGGTGGAGCACGCGATCGTCCTGGGCGTTCCGGTGCCGGGCGCCGACGGCGCGATCCTGATGACCGGCGGGACCGGCCGGCCGCTCGTCGTGTGCACGCTGGAGCGAGAGGAGGCGATGCGCGTCCTCGCCGACGGGGCACGGGCGCGCCCGGTAGCCGCCGCGATCAGCCTTGCGTGCGGGCTGGCCCTCCTCGTGGCCGGGGTCGGCTGGGCGCTCGTCGCGGGGTCGGCCGCGTGATGCGCCGGCTTTGCCGGCTTCGGGGCGTCGTGAGTGCGGCCGGGGTCCTCGGTGCATGGCTGCTCCTGGCAGCTGTCCCCGTGTTCGGCGCAGACCCGACGGCGAGCCCTGCGACCGGCGACGTTCGCTCGAGCTCCACGGCACCCGGCCTCGTGGGCGATCCTCTCTTCGCGCTGCTCGGCGTCCTGGTCATCGGGCTCATCGCGGTGGCCGGGACGCTGCTCTACGTCCGGCTGACCGCGCGACGCTGAACCGGGGCGGCCGGCCGGCGCTGCCCTCGAGCGGCCGGCGGAGCCCGCCCAGGACGATCCCATCGGTGGCCGGCAGGCGAGGCGGGATCAACGTTCCCGAGGCGGCGATCCGACGGCGAGCCCGTGACGTTTGTCCTATTGGCAAGATATGTCAGGTCGGACAGACTCCCCGCAACTTCACGAATCCTCCATCTGCGAAGGTCGCGGCACACGGTCATGACGTCGATCAAACATCCTGCGGACGCCACGCTCTCGGTCACCAAGGCGGCCCGATTCCTGAGCGTGCATCCGAATACCGTCCGGGCCTGGAGCGACCAGGGACGACTCTCGTTCCTGCGCATCAACGAGCGGGGTGACCGGCGCTACCGGCTCGGCGACCTGCAGCGCTTCCTCGCGGAGGCCGAGAAGAAGCGCGAGCCGGTTCGCCTGCGCCGCGCCGCGGGCTGGAATCCCGGGGCGCCCGTCGCGCCGTCCATCGGCGCTGCCGCCGTGGAGCAGCGCACGCGACCCTCGGGACGCGTCGCCGCCGACCCCGCGTCGGCGGTTCGCGCCGACCCAGCGTCGGCGATCCGCGCCGATCGAGCGTCGGCGGTTCGCGCGATCGTCGCGCATGACGGCTACCGAACGCCCCCACGGACCCGACCCGATGTCGCGATCCTCGCCCGCCTTTCCGACCTCGTCGTCGCGGACGTCGACGCGGACGTAGTCATGCGGACCGCCGTCGACGACCTGCACGACCGCGCCGGGCACGGGCTCGTCGCGATCCTGGAGCACCGCGACGGCCGGCTCGTGGCACGCACCGCCCGCGGTGCGGGCGCGGACCGGCTCGGGTCGTTCTCGGACAGTCACGGCCTGACTGCTCGCGCCCTGCGAGCCGAGGGCCCGGTCGCCGAAGTGGCGCAGGCGGGTCCGGACTGGCTGGCCGGGTCGGCGAGCCTCCTTCGCTCCCGGGTGGCCGCGCCGATCCGCGACGAGGACGACCGGGCGTGGGGTGTCCTCCTCGTGGCAGACGAGGGGAGCGCGATTCCGCCCGAGCGCGCGGCGCTCGTGTCCGCCGTTGCTCGGTGGCTCGGCATCGCGATCCACGCCGAGCGGCTGCGCGGCGTGTCCGCGGCCAGGCTCCACCGCGCCGACGCGCTGCGCCGCATCTCCATCGATCTCGGCACCACGCTCGACGTCGGCGAGATCCTCGCGAGCGTCGTCGAGCACGCGCGCACCCTCTTCGGCGCCGAACGCGCGGCGGCCTCCCTCATCGGGGCCGATGGCTGCGTCTCCCGGGAGGCCAGCCGCGGCCTCTCCCCCGGGTACCTTGACGCCGTCCGCGACCTTTCGCTCCCGTCGCTCACCGCCCAGGCCGCGGCCGAGACGCGGCCGATCTTCTCGGAGCATTATCGCGACGATCCGCGGGCACAGCCGATCCGGGCGGCGGTCGTCCAGGAGGGCTTCGATACCGTCTGCGCGGCCCCGCTCCGGGCCAACGGCGACCTGCTTGGCCTGGTGACCGTCTACCACGACCGGCCGCACGCATGGGATCCCGAGGAGCTTGGGGCCATGGCCGCCTTGGCGGCCCACGTGTCCGCTGCCGTCATGAGCGCCCAGCGGTTCGCGCGCATGGAGACCTGGGCCGCGCAGCTGCAGTCGATCCAGCAGCTCGGCGCACGGCTCGCGCGGCTCACCACCGCGAGGGAGATCGGCAACGCGATCTCGAACGAGCTCGAGACGCTCATCGCCTTCCACAACGTCCGCGTCTATCGCCTGCGGGAGGACGGCTGGCTCGTCCCCGTCGCGATGCGAGGGCTCGTCGGCGAGTTCAAGGACGAGACCCCGGACCTGCTCCGGATCCGGATCGGCGAGGGAATCACGGGCTGGGTCGCCCGCAACAACCTGCCCCAGAACCTTGGCGACGCCGCGTCCGACCCGCGAACCCAGACGATCGCAGGCACCGACGACGACCTCGAGGAGTCCATGCTCCTCGCGCCGATGGTCTACGAGGACGAGGTCCTCGGCGTGATCGTCCTCTCGAAGCTGGGACTCCGCCAGTTCTCGGACGACGACCTGCGCCTCCTCGTCATCTACGCGAGCCTTGCGGCACAGGCGATCGCGAACGCCGACACGAGCGAGCACCTGCTGGCGCAGTCCGCCCGCCTGGAGCGACGCCTGGCCAGCCAGCGGGCGCTTCTTGCGACCACCGAATCGATCCTGGGCATGCTCGAGACGCGCCAGATCCTCGAGCAGGTCGTGGACCGGCTGAGTGCCGTGGTCCGGCTCGATACGATCTCGATCGAGCTGCTCGACCGCGACTCGGGGATCCTCCGGCCCGTTCTTGCCAGGGGTGTTCACGCGGCCGAGTACCTGCAGCCATGGGAGCCCGGCGAGGAGGGGCTCGCGACGTGGGTCGTCGCCCACGGCGAGCCGCAGCTCGTGCGAGACGAGCTGGTGGACCCGAGGATTCGCCAGTTCCAGTCGACGGGGCCGGTCGAGGGCAGCCTCATCAGCGTCCCGCTCCGTGGCCTCGAGGGCTCGCTGGGCGTCATCTCGATGGAGCGACTCGGATCGGAGGAGCGCTTCGACGAGGACGACTTCGAGCTGGTGCAGCTCTTCGGGGGCCAGGTCTCCATCGCGCTCCGCAACGCGGCGGCCTTCCGCGTCAAGGAGATCGAGGCGCAGACCGACCAGGTGACGGGGCTCCTGAACGCCGGCACCTTCCGGAGCTGGCTGGAGCAGCCGCCCGTGCCGGGTGAACGCTGCGGACTCCTGATGCTGGACCTGGACCACTTCAAGGACGTCAACGAGACGATGGGCCACGAGGCCGGCACCGAGCTCCTGCGACGCATCGCACGGGCGATCTCCGAATCCGGGCGCGACTCCGACCGGGTCTTCCGCTACGGCGGCGACGAGTTCGCGGTTGTCGTGCCCACCCATGACCCGGCCGCCGCGATGGCCGTCGCCCGACGGATCCGGCACGTGCTCCAGGACCTGGCCAGGGGCCCGGGTGGTCTCGAACGCGGCCCGCGGGTGAGCGCCTCGATCGGCGTCGCGACCTATCCCGAAGACGGTGCGACACACGCCGAGATCCTGCTGGCCGCGGATCGCGCGTGCTTCGTCGCCAAGCGACGCGGGCGCGACCTGATCGCCACGGCCGCCGAGGGCCTTGCCCTGGCCGCGGACTTCACGCTGTCCGAGCCGACGCCCATGGACCCGGTGGCACCGCCGCTGGGCTGAGGACCCGAACCGGGGCGCGTACCATCGATCGATGCTGGGTCGCCGACCGCCCTTGATCGCGAGGTCGATTGCGGCCTTCGTCCTCCTCGGGACCCTCGTCGCGGGCTGTGCCCTCCCGGTCGGGTCGGCTGCGACCGCGCCGCCGACCTCCACACTCGGGGTCGCCCCGCCGTCGGGATCCCCTGCGCCCGGTGCGGACCGGCCGTTCCGACCCACGCCCGGCCCGGCGCCGACCATGACGACGTACGTGGTCCGGGCGGGCGACACGCTGGCGGCGCTCGCCGACCGGTTCGGCACGACCGTGGCGAGCCTCTCGTACTGGAACCGTGCACGCTATCCGACGCTCGATCCCGAATCCGCGGCCTACGCCCCGAACCGGATCGAGGCCGGCTGGCGGCTCGGCTTCATTCCCGGACAGGTCGTCGACATGGAGAACCTGCCGCCGGCCGCGGCCTCGTCCACGCCCGCTCCCAGCGTCGAGCCATTCCCCGCGCTCCCCGCAGACGGGCGCGCGCTCCTCGTGTCCAACGGGCCCCGCGGAAGCGAGGCCGTCGCGCTGACCTTCGACTACGGTGGGGGCCCGGGCGCGGGAGCGCCGACCGCGGCCGGCGCGGACGCGACCGTCCAGTGGCTGGTCGCGAATCGCGTGACCGCCACCGTCTTCGTGGCCCCGGCCGCGGCGGATCCGGCCGACGCGTCCGGGCACGCGGTCCTCGGGCGGCTCGCCGGTGCGGGGCCGGACGTCGCGGCCGGCCTGCTCCCATCGCCGCCGGGCCCGGGTGCCACGTGGGACGCGGCCGTCCGCTCCGCCGACGCACGCCTGGCGCCCCTGCTGGGCCGCTCGACCGCTCCCTGGCTTCGCGTCTCGGGCGCGCTCGACCCGGCTGCGCTTGCCGTGATCGGCGCGACCGGCTGGCGGTGGGTCGTCGGAGCGGACGTGGACCCGGGCGACTCGGTCGCTCCGGCCTCGGGCGGCCCGATCGCCGCCGACATCGCGGCCCGGGTCCTCTCGCGGGCGAGCGGCGGCTCCATCGTCCGCCTGACGCTCGGAGGCGCTCACACGCTGGAGGCGCTGCCGGCAATCCTCGACGGCCTTGCCGCGCGCGGCCTGCGGGTCGTCCCGCTCGTGGAGCTCCTCGGCGTGGCCGCGCCGTGAGATCCCTGGCACCACGAGTCGTCGCGCCGCCGGCCTGACGGGGTCGTCGCGCGGGCACGGCGGCCACGACGACGCGCCGGCACAGCCGGCCGGCGGGCGCAGCCGGCCGGCGGGCGCGGCGGGGGCCCGTGCGGCGCCACGATGGCCCAGAGGACCGCCGGCTACAGCCGACCTGCCTCCATCACGCGCTGCAGGAAGCGCTGCGTGCGCTCGGCACGCGGCGCCCGGAACATCTGCTCCGGCGGCCCGTCCTCCAGGATCCGGCCGGCGTCGAGGAAGCAGACCCGGTTCGCGATGTCGCGCGCGAAGCCCATCTCGTGGGTGGCGATCAGCATCGTCATCCCACCGCGGGCCAGCTCGCGGATCACCGCCAGGACCTCCGCCACGAGCTCCGGGTCGAGCGCGCTCGTGACCTCGTCGAGGAGCAGGAGCCCGGGCTCCATGGCGAGGGCACGCACGATGGCGACGCGCTGCTGCTGGCCGCCCGACAGGCGGTCGGGAAACTCGCTTCGCTTGTCGGCGAGCCCGAAGCGCTCCAGGAGCGCGAGCGCCCGGCTCGTTGCCTCGCCCGGCGGCAGGTGCAGCACCTTGCGCGGAGCCAGGGTCACGTTGTCGAGGACGCTCATGTGGGGGAACAGGTTGAAGGCCTGGAACACGATCCCGATCCGGCGCCGGACGCGGTTGACGTCCACGCCGGGCGCGCAGATGTCCTCCCCCGCCACCACGATCCGCCCGGCGTCGAGCGGTTCGAGCAGGTTGACGCAGCGCAGGAGGGTCGACTTCCCGCTCCCCGAGGCGCCGATCAGGCAGACCACCTCGTGCTGGGCGACGGTCAGGTCGATCCCCCGGAGGACCTCCAGCTGCCCGAACGACTTGTGGACACCCTCCACGGCCAGGGCCGGCGCGGAGGCGGTCGGCGCGGGACCCGGGCCCTCGGGCGCGTCCGTCATCGGGCGCTCGCCGCGGCGCGCCGCCGGTCGCGGGAGACCAGGACGTCCGTGAGGCGCGCGAGCGGGATCGTGACCGCGATGAAGACGAGCGCCGTCGCCATGTACGGCGTGTAGTTGAACTTCGCCTGCTGGGTGATCTGCGACTGGCGGAAGATCTCGACGACCCCGATGTACGAGACGAGCACCGTGTCCTTCTGGAGGCCGATGAAGTCGTTCAGGAGCGGCGGGATCACGCGGCGGACCGCCTGCGGAAGGATCACGTAGCGCAGCGCCTGGAGCCGGGTGAGCCCCAGCGACCGCGCGGCGGCCTCCTGGCTGGGGTGGACCGACTCGATGCCCGCCCGGTAGACCTCCGACACGTACGCCGAGTAGATCAGCGTCAGGGCGATCACGGCGTACGGGAACGGGTCGGTGGGAATCCCCGGCAGCCCGAGGCCGGGGATCCCGAATCCGAGGATGTAGATCACGAGGACGCCGGGCACGGCCCGGAAGATGTCCGCGTAGATCGTGGAAAGGAAGCGGAGCGGGAAGAAGACCGGCCCGGGCAGGCTCCGGAAGACCGCCAGGACCAGCGCCAGGACGAGGATCAGCACCTCGGCGATCGCGAAGAGCTGGATGTTGAGCCAGAACGCGGCGACGATGTCCGGGAAGGCGTTCGTGAAGACGGTCGCGTTGAAGAACGAGACCTGGACCTCCGCCCAGCCCGGGGCGTTGACCGTGATCCAGACCAGGATCCCGAAGACGACGACCGTGCTGACGAGCGCGACCAGCGTCGATCGCAGGGCGGTCCGGCTCGTCCTCCGAGGTTGGCGCCCGCGACCAGGCAGGCCGATCAGCTCTCCCTGGTCGCGTGGCCCGAGACCGCCGAGCGCGGTCATCGGTCAGTGCCCCTGAGCGTCAGGGCGCAAAGATCGGGGCATCCGCCTTGTCGGACAGCCAGGTCTTCGTGAGCTGGTCGAGGCTGCCGTCGGCCTTCATGGCCGCGATCGCGCCGTTGACGCAGGCCGTGAGCGGGCTGCCCTTTGCGAGGACGGCGCTGAAGTGCTCGGCGGTCGCCCCTGCCTGGACGGGGAACTGGCCGACGATGTTCGCGAGCGCGTTGCCCTTGGCATCCGTGATCTGCGCCGCGGTGACGTAGAACGCAGTCGGCAGGTCCACCACGAGGGCGTCGATCTGCTTCGCCTTCAGCGCCGAGATCGCGTCGTCGTTCGACGAGTAGACGGACGTCTTGGTGCTCGGCTTGATCACGTTCTGGATCGTGTCGTAGCTCGTTGTGCCCTGCTGGGCGCCGAATTTGTAGGTCTTGAGGGCGGCGATCGAGGTCACCTTCGTGATCGCGTTCGTCTTGAGGGCGACGACCGCCTGCGACAGGAAGTAGTAGCCATCCGACATGTCGACCGCGGTGGCGCGCTCGGGCGTGTAGGAGACCTGGTTGATGTCGATGTCGAACTTCTTGGCGCCGGGCGCGTACGACGAGTCGAAGGGCACCACCGTCCAGGTGACCTTGTCCTTCGTGAAGCCCAGCTTGGCCGCGAGCGCGTAGGCGAAGGCGCTCTCGAAGCCCTGGCCATTGGTCGGGTCGCCGAGCTGCCACGGCTTGGGCGCGTTCCCGGTCGCGGGGATCGCGTAGTAGGGCGGGTAGGCCGGGTTGTCCGTGCCGATGGTCAGCGTGCCGGCGGTCAGCGTCGTCAGGTTCCCCGGGGCGCACGGGTCGGGCGACGGGCTCGGGCTCGGGCTCACGGCGGCGGCCGCGCTCGGCGAGGCGGCGGCCGACGGGGCGACCGAGGCCGCGGGCGACGGCGCGATGGATGGGGCGGGCGTGGGTGTCGCAGCGCCTGAGCATGCGGCAACCAGCACGCCGACGAGCGCGAGAGCCACCGCGGGGCGGATTGGGGTTCGCATGGTGCCAGCTTCTCCTCCGTGTCGGGACCGGCGAGAGTGTACCCGAGCGGCGAGCCCCTTCGGGAGGCCGAGGCTTGCCCTCAGCGTCGAACGCCCCCCGGGGCCGAGGCTTGCCCCGAGCAGCAACCCACGCTCGGGTCCGGGGCCTGCCCCGAGCGTCGTCGCCCCGATCGCTCGGCTAGACTCGGGAGGTGCGCGTCCGGGTCTTCGAGATGCGGCTCCTCGCGGCGAGCCTCACCGCCCTGTGGGCCGCCACCTGCATCCTCGTCCTCGTCGGGTACCGGCCGGGCGGACCCGCCGATCTCCTGGTCGGGGTGGCGCTGCTCGTGCCGGTCGGGATCGCGTCGGCAGCCATCGCCTGGCCGCCGGCGGCGCACGGGACGCAGGCATTCCGGCTGATCGGGGGCCTGGCGGTCGGGACCGGCCTGATCCTCCTGCCGTCCCTCGCGAGCCTCTGGCGCCAGATCGCGGATCGCGGCCTCCAGACGCTCCTGCCCTCGCTCGAGGCGGGGTACCCGTGGGCGCTCGCGATCCTCGGGACCTCGCTCTTCGCGGCGCTCGGCGTGGCGCGGCGGGTCCTCGGGCCGAGTGCGCCGCGTCGACCCAGGCTGGCTGCATCGCTCGGCGCCGGGTTCGCGGTCGCGCTCTTCACGGCCAGCCTGCTGGCGTCCGTCGCGGTCGCGAACGATCTCGCGCTCGCCGGGAAGGCGGCGGGATCGTCCCAGTTCGGCCCGACCGACCCGAAGGCGCTCCCACCGACCTGTGACACCGCGATCACCGCGGGCGGCACGGCGCGGCTTGCCCTGACGCTCGCGGGCTCGATCGACGGGCGATCGATCGGCGGGGCGCGGGTGCGCGGCGCGCGAGCCGGCCTGGACTTCTCCTGGACCTCGGAGATCGCCACCGTCTCGGAGTTCGGGTTCGGCGGCGCTGCGCTCGTCAACACGCAGGGCTGGCTCCGCGAGCCCGGCGGTTCCTGGGACCGCGTGCCCGGATCGACCGTCGACGACGAATCGCTCGACCTGGACGTCATGGGCCAGGCCCTCGACACCCAGGCGCGGGCGGCCGCGGAGGAGATCGGGATCGCCTACGTGGACGGGGCGCGGGCGCGCCACTGCCGGGTCGCGATTGACGGCGACACCTTCGGGCGGGCCTTCCCGCAGGTGCGATGGCTGGCAGGGGAGGCCGATCTGCACCGCTGGCGGGGCGAGCTCGACTACTGGATCTTCACGGACGATCAGCTCGGCCAGGTCGACGCGTGGATCGAGGGCGAGGGGTTCACGCTCCTGCCGGGCGCCATCAAGGGCCGGCTGGAGGCGTTCCTGACCGCCACCGAGCGCGGGAGCGCCATCACGATCGTCCCGCCCGCGCCCTGAGACGGAGACTCGCAGACATGGATCGCTGGGATTCGGGCGCGGACGCCGCCGGTCGCAAGCGCGACAGGCTGGCGCGCTTCTACCGGGTGACGACGTACCTCGAGTCCCATCCCGAGGGCGCAACGCCGGACCAGATCGCGGCCTTCGTCGGGATGTCGCGGCGCAATGCCTACCGCGACCTTCGCGCGCTGCAGGAAGAGCTGGACATCCCGCTCTGGGCGGAACATGGACGGTGGGGCATCTCCGACCGGGCGTTCCTTCCTGCGTTCCGGCTCACCCGGGCCGAGGCGATGGCCGTCTTCCTCGCGGCCCGCCTGATGGCCCGCTACGCCGACGCGTACGATCCCGACCTGGCAGCGGCCTTCCAGAAGCTCGGCGAGGCCCTGCCGCCGGTGCTGGCGCGCCACGTGCAGCGAACCCTCGACGTGATGGCCACCCGGCCACTCGATCCCGTCGGAAGCCGGAACCTGCACCTGCTCACGCAGGCGTGGGCGGAGCGGCGGGTCGTGGAGCTGACCTACGATCCCAGCACCTACGACCCTACGCGCCAGCCGCGCACGGCCCGGGTGCGGCCGTACCTCATCGAACCGTCGGCCGAATCGCACGCGCTCTACCTGATCGGGTTCGACGAGACGAAGGGCGGCCTGCGGACGTTCAAGCTCGAGCGGATCCGGAGCCTCGCGATCTCGCCGGTCGCGTTCGAGCCGCCACCCGACGGCGAGATCGAGGCGGCCCTCGACCGAGCCTGGGGGCTCGTCGCCGACCAGCCGGTCGTGGAGGTTGTCCTCCGCTTCGCCCCGTCGGTCGCGTCGCGCGTCGCGGAGACGACCTGGCATCCGACCCAGGCCGTCGTTCGGAACACCGACGGCTCGCTGACCTGGCGCGCGCGTGTGTCCGGCACGCTGGAGATCCGGCCCTGGATCCTGGGCTGGGGCGCCGACGTGGAGGTCATGGAACCGGCCACGCTCCGGGAGGAGATCGGCGGCATCGTCCACGCCGCGGCCGACCGCTATCCACGGGGGTGACCGCGAAGGGCCACAATCCGGTCATGCGACCGGCCCGCTTCGCGGCAGTCAACCTGATCAGCGACCCGATCCACGGCTACATCGAGCTGACCAAGCGGCTCTCATCGGCCGCCGCCACGTCGGCGGGGCTGCCGGACGAGGAGGCTGCAGAGGAGGACCTCCTTGACACGGTCTGGCTGCAGCGGCTGCGCCGGATCAGCCAGCTCCAGAGCGCCCGCTGGGTCTTTCCCACCGCGGAGCACTCGCGCTTCACGCACGGCCTGGGCGTCATGCACGAGGCGGGGCTCTGGGCCCGCCAGCTCTACCCGTCGCTCGTTGATGCGCTCGCCGCCCGGTCCGATGCCGCGCCGATCCCATCCGAGGGGCTGGTGGTCGAGACGCTGCGCGTGGCGGGCCTGCTCCACGACGTCGGCCACGGGCCGTTCGCCCACTTCTACGACGAGCACGTCCTCGCACGATTCCCGGCGCCAGCCGACGAGCGGCGCAGCGTCGCGAAGGCGCTCACCCACGAGGATCTCTCGCAGCTCATCGTGACCCGGGAGCTGGCACCGCTCATCCGGGGACTGCGCCGGGCGCCGGGCGGCGTGCCCGGGCGTGACGCGATCGCGCCCGGCGAGGAGATCGACCCGGCCTGGGTGGCATTCCTGATCTCGAAGCCGCCGCTCGACGACGCGGCGATGCCGCTCTGGGTCCGCTGGCTCCAGCCACTCCTCTCGGGCGTCTTCACGGTCGACAATCTCGACTACGTGCGCCGGGACGCCTACCTCACGGGCGTGTCCGCCGGGCCCGTGGACGCGGAGCGGCTGCGGCGCTACGCCTTCATCTCGGAGCGCGGCCTGACCCTCTACGAGTCCGGCCTGAGCGCCCTCGAGATGTTCCTGACGGCGCGCCTCTTCATGTACCAGCAGGTCTACTTCCACCGGACGGTGCGGGGCATCGATCTCGACCTGGCCGGTGTCTTCGCGACATCGATCGCGGCGCTCTTCGGCGACGGCTCGCCCGCGGACGACCTGGCCGGATTCGCGGACCTCGACGAGTACGCCCTGCTCCACCGAGCGGCCCGCTGGGCGCGCGGGCTCGAGGTCGGGCAGTCCCCGAGGCCCGGCGACGGGCGGGTCACGCCCAAGGTCGCCGCGACCTGGGAGCGGATCCTGCTGCGCCGGCCACGCTGGCGTGCCGAGGCAGAGGTTCGTGCCGAGTACGAGGTCGGGCCACCCCCGGCCGAGGCGATCGCGACGCTCGGCGGCGACGTGCCCGGACGGGTCGCGATCGACCTCGCGATCGTGGACGCGCGGCCGAGCGGCGACGAGGCGAACGCACGGCTTGCCATCGCCGGACGGGAGGGGCGCCCGACGCAGCCGCTCTCGGCGTGGCTCGGTCGGCTTCCCGCCTTCGCCCTGATCGGCCGGCGCTACGTGCGGACGGACGCCGACTGACCCATTCGGGACAGGCCCATCGGCAGGGGTGACGTGCCCATCGGCCTGATCGTCCGGGTCTCGCGGCGCTACCGGGGCGCGGGACCGCCGGGCCAGAGTGCACCCGCCGCACTCATGGAGGTCAGCGCGTGGACGTCGAGCAGCTCGCCCGGATCCAGTTCGCGATCACGATCGGGTTCCACTTCTTCTTCCCCAGCATCTCGATCGGGATCGGCGCGATCGTCCTGGCACTGGAGACCCTGCGCGTCCGGAACCGCCACGGGAGGGCCGAGACGTACGACCGCGCCGCGGCATTCTGGACCCGGATCTTTGCCCTGACCTTCGTCGTCGGCGTCGCCTCCGGGGTCGTCATGGAGTTCCAGTTCGGTACCAACTGGGCGCAGTACTCCGCGTTCGTGGGCGACATCTTCGGCGCCCCGCTGGCGGCCGAGGGTATCCTGGCGTTCTTCCTCGAATCGACGTTCCTCGGCGTGCTCCTCTTCGGCCGCGGGCGGATCTCTTCCCGCGTGCGCTGGTTCGCGGCGCTCATGGTCGTCGCCGGAACGCTCCTCTCGGCGGTCTGGATCCTGATCGCGAACAGCTGGATGCAGACACCTGCCGGCTACCAGATCGTCGACGGGCGCGCCCGGCTGACCGACTTCCTCGCGGCGGCCCTCAATCCGTCGTTCGTCCCGCGCTATCTCCACACCGTGGCTTCGGCCCTGACGGCCGGCGCGTTCGTGGCCCTCGGCGTCTCGGCCTGGTACGTCCTCAAGCGTCGACACCTCTCGGTGGCGCGGGCCGTCGTGCCGATCGCGCTCGTCACCGCATTCGTCGGGTCGGCCGCCATGTTCGCCACCGGCGACATGAGCGCCAAGCAGGTTGCCAGGACCCAGCCCGCGAAGTTCGCCGGGATCATGGCCATCTATTCGACCTCGACCGGCGTCCCGATGACGATCTGGGCGCTGCCGCCGGCGCAGAGCCCGGCCGACGTCCCCCAGGGCCCGGAGGTCCAGGTGGCGCGACTGCTCTCGTTCATGACGTACGGTGACTGGAACGCACCCATCCAGGGTTTGGACCAGTTCCCGGCCCAGGACTGGCCGCCGATCGCGCTCAGCTTCCTCGGGTACCACAACATGGTCCTGCTGGGCACCCTGATGCTGCTGGTGATGGCCTTCGGCGCCTACTACCTCTGGCAACGGAGCCTCTTCCGGCGTCCCTTCTGGCTGCGCGCGGCGGTGCTGGCGACGCCCCTCCCGCTGATCGCGATCCAGCTGGGCTGGGCCACGGCGGAGATCGGTCGCCAGCCGTGGATCGTCTACGGGGTGATGCGCACGGCAGCCGGCGTGAGCAGGATCGTGCCCGCCGAGCAGGTCGCCATCTCGCTGGGCCTGCTGGTCGGGCTGTACGTGCTTCTCGGGGCGCTGTGGCTCTTCCTCGTGCGTCGCGAGCTGGGGCACGGTCCCGAGCCGGCACCGGGCGATGGGGGCGATGAGGCCGCGCTCGACGAGCTGCCCCGGCACGGGGTCGGGGCCCGGCCCGGCCTGACGGTGGCGTAGGGAGGCACGACGATGGCCGAGAACGGATTCCTCCAGGCCGCGTGGTTCCTGCTCATCGGCGTGCTGCTTGTCGGCTACGCGATCCTCGACGGGTTCGACCTGGGCGTCGGCATGCAGCACCTGACGACGGCACGCACGGACGACGAGCGCCGGATCCTCATGAACAGCATCGGGCCGGTCTGGGACGGGAACGAGGTCTGGCTCATCACGGCCGGGGGCGCCCTTTTCGCGGCGTTCCCGAAGGTCTACGCGACGGTCTTCTCGGGCTTCTACCTGGCTCTCATGCTCGTGCTCGCGGCCCTGGTCCTGCGCGCGGTCTCCCTGGAGTTCCGCTCGAAGGAGCGGGGGCGGGCATGGCGGAGGACCTGGGACGTCGCGTTCTGCATCGGCTCGCTCCTGCCGGCCGTCCTGTTCGGGGTCGCGATCGGCAACATCATGCGCGGCGTGCCGCTCGACGGCCAGGGCGACTACGCGGGCACCTTCACCGGGCTGCTGTCGCCGTTCGCGCTCTGCGTGGGCCTGCTGTCCGCGGCGATGTTCCTCACGCAGGGTTCCACCTGGCTGCTCACCAAGACGGAGGGCGAGGTCCGCAACCGCGCGCGGCGCACAACCCAGGTTGGCGTCGCGGCGACGCTCGTGCTGTGGGTCGTCGTCACCGCCTGGTCGCGGTCCGAGGCGCCGGCGCTCTGGGACCGATTCGGTTTCCTCCCGGCCTGGCTGGCGCCGCTCGTCGTGGTGACTGCCCTGCTGGCGTTGCCCGTCCTCGTCCGCCGCGGCCGGTCTGTCGCCGCGTTCGCAGCATCGTCGGCGGCGATCGCCGCGGTGGTCGCGACGCTCGGGATCGGCCTGTGGCCGAGCCTGCTCCCGGCACGCGATCAGGGCGTATCGTTGACCGTCTCGACGACCGCCTCGTCCGACCTGACCCTGACCGTGATGCTGATCATCACCGTCGTCGGCTTCCCGTTCGTGCTGGCCTACACGGCCTGGGTCTACCGGACGTTCCGGGGTCCCGTCCGTCTCGACGAACACTCGTACTGAGGCGGGCGCCCGGGGCAGGCGCTCGGGCGCCGCAAACAAACCCGTGGCACCAGGAGCAACGCATGCGGTATCTCGAGACTGACGGCGTGCGGGTCTCCGCGATCGGCCTCGGCACCTGGCAGTTCGGGTCGCGCGAGTGGGGATACGGGGCGGCGTACGCCGCACACGACGCGCCCGCCCTCGTCCGTCGAGCGCTGGAGCTGGGCGTGACGCTCATCGACACCGCGGAGGTCTACGCGTTCGGCGAGTCGGAGCGCATCGTCGCGCGCGGCCTGGCGGCGGCCGGTCCGGATCTCGCCGCGCACGCGTTCGTCGCCACGAAGCTCCTGCCCGTCCTGCCGCTGCCGTCGATCATCGCGTCCCGGGCAGCCGCCAGCCGTGACCGCCTCGAGGTCGCCGCGATCGACCTCTACCAGCTCCACTGGCCGAACCCGGTCGTGCCGATCCGCACCCAGGCCGTCGGACTGCGGCGCATCCTCGACACGGGGGTCGCGCGCCACGTCGGTGTCAGCAACCACGGCCTCGGACGCTGGCGGGCGCTCGAGTCGGCGCTCGGGCGCCCGATCGTCTCGAACCAGGTGCGTTTCAGCCTGGCCAGCCCGGCACCCCGGTGGGACCAGGTCCCCTACGCGGCCGAGCGTGGCAGGCTCATCATCGCCTTCAGCCCGCTCGGCCAGGGCTTGCTCGCGGCCGACGATCCGGCAGGGCGGCGCACCGGGACCCGGCGCATGAACCCGCTCTTCGGCGAGGCCGCGCTCCGGCGCGCTCGACCGCTCCTGGCCGCCATCCGCGAGGTCGCGGCGGCGCACGGCGCCACCCCGGCGCAGGTCGCCCTGGCGTGGGTGATCGCGCACCCGAACACCGTCGCGATCCCCGGCGCGCGCACCCAGGAGCAGCTGGAGCAGAATGCCGCGGCCGCCGACCTGGTCCTGGCGCCGGACGAGCTTGCCCGGCTGACCGCCGAGTCCGAACGCTTCGACGCGGCCCGCCGGCGCTGACGCAGTTCGCCGGCGACGTGGGGCGGCCGGCGATACGGCGACGCGGCTCGCCGGCGACTCGGCGCGGCCGGCGGCTCTCGAGACGCCGCAGGTGCCCACCTGGCCCGCGTCCCCCACAATCTCCGCATGACCGCCGCCCAGGTCCGCGACCTCGCCTCCGAGCTCCTGGTCTGGGTCGCCCTGCTCGGCGCGTTCGGGGTCCTCCTGGGAATCCACCTCGTCGACGGGCGGCGCAGGCGGCGTCGCGTCGCGGAGATCTGCGCGACGGGTGCGTACGGACCTCGCTCCGAGATCGTCTCGGCGATCGTGGCGCGGGCCGGCACCCTCGCGCCCGACGAGGCGCCACGGCTGGAAGCGGCCAGGCGCGCCGCGCTGGAGTACGACCCGCGGGCGCGCAAGGCGCCGGCCGCGGCCAGACGTGCCCGCGACCGGGCGTTCGCGAACGAGCGCGACGTCGTGGCGCTCGCAGCCGCGAGCGGGGCACGGGATGCGGCGATGGCGGCCCTCGTTGCACTCCCCGATCCCGCCCTGCGACGCCTCGTCGCCGAATGCGCCGCCGAGACCGCGGCCGCCGTGGTCGCCGTCGATCGGATCCCGGCCGACGAGTTCCGTGCCCTGACGCGGGCCTGGCGCGAGGTGATCGGGCCGATCGCCGTCCGTCCACGCCGGGAGGCCTGAGCGGGCCTACCATGGACGGGCGACAGCCCGCCATTCGGAGGCGATCCCGTGAACCAGGAGCACCAGGCGACCCAGGCGCTGGAGGCAGCGGCCCGACGGCGTCGCGAGCTGCGCGACGCGCTGATGGCGCTCGAGGACACGGTGGCGTCGTCCGTCCACGATTCCGAACAATGGCGGCGGCTTGTGGCGGCTCGGATCGCCGCACTGGGCGAGGCATTCGCCGAGCATTGCGCCGAGACGGAGGCCCCCGGCGGGCTCTACGACGAGATGGAGGAGATTGCGCCGCACGTGCAGGGCAAGGCCCGACGGTTGCGCGAGGAGCACGCCCCGCTGACCGGCGCGATCGCCGATGCCGAGGCGCGGTTTGCCGCGCCGTTCCCGGCGGATGCGAACCTCGACAACCTGCGCGACGACCTGCAGCGGCTGATGGGCCGCCTCATCCGCCATCGGCAGCACGGCGCGGACCTTGTCTGGGAGGCCTACGAGCTCGACATCGGCGGCGCCGGCTGACATGCGCTCCGCTCAGGACCGCCCGCCGGGAACGCCCGACGCTGCCCCGGTCGCGGGGGCCCCGGTCGCGGGTGGCTCTGGTCGCAGAGGCCCCGGACGCGGGGACCCTGGCCGCGGGCGACCGGCTTGCCGGGGCCCGGGCTGCCGGGGAGCCGCTCGCCGGGGACGGGATCGCCGACGATCCCTTCGCCCCGATCCTGGCGCTGCGCGGCGCCGTTGTCCTCGACGGCGGGCTCGCGACGCAGCTCGAGGCCCAGGGGAACAGCCTGGCGGACCCGCTCTGGTCGGCGCGGCTCCTGCTGGAGAACCCGGCCGAGATCGTGCGCGCCCACCTCGCCTTCTTCCGGGCCGGCGCGGCGGTCGCGACGACGGCCAGCTACCAGGCCACGTTCGAGGGCTTCGCCGCGCGCGGGATCGACCGGGCGGCCGCCGTCGACCTGATGCGGCGGAGCGTTGCGCTCGCGTCCGAGGCGCGCGCCACCTGGCGCGCCGAACGCCCGCCCGATGATCACGCCACGCTCCTCGTGGCCGCGTCGATCGGACCGTACGGCGCGTTCCTTGCGAACGGCGGCGAGTACACGGGTCGCTACGGTCGCAGCGTCGCCCAGCTCCGCGACTTCCATCGCGAGCGGCTCGAGGTCCTCGCCGCCACCGATGCCGACCTGCTCGCCTGCGAGACGATCCCGGAGCTCGAGGAGGGGATCGCGCTCGCCGAGCTGCTCGACGCGACGCCCGGTGCGCGCGGCTGGCTCAGCTTCTCGTGCACCGACGGCGCTCACCTCCGGAGCGGTGCGGCCGTGGAGGAGGCGTTCGCGCTCGCCGAGCAGTCGTCACGGGTGCTCGCCGTCGGGATCAACTGCACCGCGCCGGAGCACATGGACGAGCTGCTCGCACGCGCCCGGGGCGCGACGTCGAAGCCGCTCATCGTCTATCCGAACAGCGGCGAGGGATGGGATCCGGTCGCGCGGCGCTGGACCCGGACGACCGGCCCCACGGTCGACGCGACGGCGGCGCGCCGCTGGATCGACGAGGGCGCGACGATCGTGGGCGGCTGCTGTCGCGTCTCGCCCGACCAGATCCGGGAGGTAGCTGCCGTGGTCTCGAAGCTGGCGCGCAGGAGGACGGACGCATGACGGACGTGCCGGGGACGGTCGAGCGCTATCCGATCCGAACGGCGACGGCCGAGACGATGGTGTCGTTCATCGCTCCGCTCAACCTCGCCTTCGCCGAGCTGCCCGACCCAGCCGACGAGGAGCACCGCACCTTCGAGCCAGACCGGATCATCGCGGCGTTCGATGGGGCTCAGCCGGTGGCCTCCGCCGGAGCCCTGACGTTCCGGCTGAGCGTGCCGGGCGGCGAGGCGGCCGCGGCCGGCGTGACGCTCGTCGGCGTCAGCCCGTCCCATCGCCGGCGCGGGATCCTCCGCTCGATGATGCGCCACCAGCTCGACGACGTCCGCGCCCGAGGCGAGCCCATCGCGATCCTGTGGGCCTCCGAGGGGGCCATCTACCAGCGCTTCGGCTATGGGCTGGCCACGCTCAACGGAACGTTCGAGATCGAGTGCCGCGATGCGGCCTTCGTGCGGCCGATGCCGGCCGAGGGCGCGGTTCGGCTGGTGGACCAGGACGCCGCGATGGAGCTCTTCCCGCCGCTCTACGACCGGGTGCGAACCGCGACGCCGGGGATGATCGCGCGCAGCGAGACGTGGTGGCGATGGGTCGCGCTCCACGACTCGGAGCACGCCCGCGGCGCCAACGGGATGAAGTTCCTCGCCGTCTACGAGGCTGACGGTCGCGTGGAAGGGACCGCGATCTACCGCGTGAAGCCCGATTGGGACGATCGCGGACCAAAGGGCGCGCTCGTGGCGTTGGAGGTCCTCGGGGCCACGCCGCGCGCGACCCGCGATCTCTGGGGCTGGCTCCTCGAGGTGGACCTGGTCCGGGCCGTTCGCGCGGTCCGCGCGCCCGTCCCGCATCCGCTCCAGCTGCTGCTCGCGGAGCCGCGCCGCCTGGGCTTCACCGTCGGTGACGGGCTCTGGCTCCGGGTCGTCGACGTCCCCGGCGCGCTGGCGGCGCGGACGTACGGGCTCGGGGGCTCGCTGGTGCTCGACGTCCAGGACGGCTTCTGCGCGTGGAACGCCGGCCGCTGGCGCCTCGACATCGCCGAGGACGGACGCGGACGCGCTGAGCCCACGACCGAGGTGGCCGACCTCGCGCTCGATGCGAGCGACCTGGGCGCGACCTACCTCGGCACGTTCCGGTTCTCGGAGCTCGCGCGGGTCGGACGCGTCGTCGAGCAGACCGCCGGGGCGCTCCTCCGCGCCGACGCGATGTTCGCGGCTCCAGTTGCGCCATGGTGTCCCACGATGTTCTGATCGGGGCCGCGCGAGGTTCCCGCGCCGACCGGCCATCGCCGCGGCAGGCCTCATCCCGGCCGCCGTCGCGGCGCAGGACGCGCCCATGATGGGCGGCGCGGAGGTGTCCGCGGCTGTGCACCAGGACGTGTCACCGCCGCTGAGCGGCATGGCGCCCGCGTCCCCGACCGCGCACCAGCTGACCGAGCGGCCGTTGCGGCTGATCGGCTCGGCCGGGCCCGACCAGGCCGACGGCGCGCTCCAGGCGACCGCAGGGCCGGCCGTCGCGACCACGGCCGGGCTCAGCTTCCCGGGCGTGGGCAACGGCGATTACGGCTTCGCTCCCAACGCGGCACCCCCCGATACGAACGGCGCTGTGGGCGCCACTCAGTACGTCCAGTGGGTCAACGAGTCGTTCGCGGTCTTCGACAAGGCGACCGGCGCGATCGCGGCCGGCTTCCCGAAGGCCGGCAACACGCTCTGGTCCGGATTCGGCGGCGGCTGTCAGACGAACAACGACGGCGACCCGATCGTCCAGTACGACAAGCTCGCCCAGCGCTGGATCTTCACGCAGTTCTCGGTCTCGACGACGCCCTACCTCCAGTGCGTGGCCGTCTCGACGACGTCTGATGCGACCGGCGCCTACAACCGCTACGCGTTCAGCTACGGGAACACCCAGTTCCCGGATTATCCGAAGCTTGGCGTCTGGCCCGACGGGTACTACATCAGCTACAACATCTTCAACAACGGCACCACGTTCGCGGGCGCCAAGGTCTGTGCCTTCGACCGCGCGACGATGCTGACGGGCGCGGCGGCAACCCAGGAATGCTTCCAGCTCTCGTCATCGTTCGGCGGCCTCCTCCCGTCTGACCTCGACGGGACGACGGCGCCCCCGGCCGGCTCACCCGACTACTTCATGAACTTCGGCTCGAACCGCCTGAACCTGTGGAAGTTCCACGCCGACTTCGCGACTCCTTCCAACGCCACGCTCACCGGGCCCACGAGCATCCCGGTGGCGGCGTTCACGCCTGCGTGCGGCGGCGGGACCTGCATCCCGCAGCCCAACACCCGCCAGAAGCTCGACTCGCTCGCGGACCGGCTGATGTACCGGCTCGCATATCGCAACCGGGCCGGCACCGAATCGCTCGTCGTGAACCACTCGGTGAAGGCCTCCGGAAACAAGCGGAGCGAGGTCGACGGCGTCCGGTGGTACCAGATCGGGATCACGGGCGGTGACGCCGACGGTGTTCCAGCAGGGGACCTTCGCGCCGGCCGATGGGACGAGCCGGTGGATGGGCTCGATCGCGATGGACAAGGTCGGGGACATCGCCCTCGGCTATAGCGCGTCGAGCTCGTCGGTCTTCCCGTCGATCCGGTACACGGGTCGAGTCCCGACAGACAAGGCCGGCACCATGGCGACCGAGAACTCGATTCTCGCCGGCGCCGGCTCGCAGCTGCCGAACCTGTCGCGCTGGGGCGACTACAGCGCGATGACCGTCGACCCCGTGAACGACTGCACCTTCTGGTATACGAGCGAATACCTGAAGGCCAGCGGCACGTTCAACTGGAGCACGCGGATCGCTTCGTTCAAGTTCCCGGGCTGCCA
The DNA here is from genome assembly GCA_963850035.1 of uncultured Chloroflexia bacterium. Classification (GTDB taxonomy): domain Bacteria; phylum Chloroflexota; class Limnocylindria; order Limnocylindrales; family CSP1-4; genus CTSoil-043. The sequence continues at coordinate 51,332 of CAWKJP010000008.1, forward strand.
GTAGCGGCCGGCACCGCCCGCCGGCGAGCCTGGGCTACGTCCAGATCGTCGGCGGGTGAATCGCCGCGCCGACCGACGCGGCCAGGCGTTCGAGGAGCGCCCACCAGTCGAAGCGGCTCGTCACCTCCGAGGCGCGGACCGTGACGAGCCGTTCCGCGTCCACGAGCGCCGGCAGGACGCGATCGAGGATCGCCTCCACCTCGTCACGGAACGCATCGTTCGTGCTCCGGACCCCGTCCGGCCGGAGCTCGATGTCCGGCAGCAGCCGCACCACGAGGTCGTACGTGCCGGACCAGCTCCGCACCAGCGGCTCGACCGCGTATCGGTCGGTCCCGCCGCACGCTCGCAGGTAGTAGGCGAAGTTGTCCATCACGCCGCGGTCCGTCACCAGGATGTCGGCCTTGCGGGCGAGCTCCAGCTCCTGCCGGATCTGCGACACGAGGACCCACAGCTGCGCCTCGCCGGTGGCCCCCTCGTTGATCCCGAGCGGGTTGTCGCGCACGACCTCGCGGGCGAGCTCCGCGGAGCAGCCCGCCCGCTGGACCGTCGCGGCGAAGGCGAGCACGGCGCTCGTCTTCCGGATCCCGTGCGACCCGATGAAGGCGACCTTCGCGGAGCGCGGCCAGCCAGGCGGCGGCCCGGAGGCGGGGGTCGACGAGGGAGCGGGCGGGCGGGCGGTCCTGGGCCGGGGCATCGTTGCCAAGGGTAGGCCGCGCCGCCTGACCGCGCGGGCCGCGGACGCTCGGCCCCCGTGGGACGCGGGCGCTCGGCCCCCGTGGGACGCGGGCGAGGCGTCCCGGGCGCGGCGCCGCACGTCGACGAACGCGGTTACGGCAGCGGCATCCGGACCGTGCGACGCGCCTCGCGAACCACTCGCAGGAAGCTCGCGAGGTGTGCGATCGGCCGGATGTGGCTGGGCTCGCCCGCGTAGATCGTGCGGATCGGGACCCATGCCATCGGCCAGCCACCGCGGATGCACGTGATGATCATCTCGACCTCGAATGCGAACCCGGACTCCCGGCTCGGCAGCAACGCGTGCATCAGTCGCCGGTCGATCAGGCGGTACCCCGACTGGTTGTCCGGGATGTCGCGACCGACCGCCCACGAGAAGGCGCGCCCGCCGAGCGAGTTGGCCAGGCGTCGCGACGGCGGCATCCGCCGGAAGTCGCGGCAGCCGATGACGAGCGCGTCGTCGACGAGGGTCCGTGCCGTGAGGAATGCCGGGATCGCGGCGGGATCGTGCTGGCCGTCCCCGTCGAGGGTGATGACTGCGTCGAAGCCGCGCTCCAGCGCCCAGCGGAACCCGGTCCGCAGCGCGGCGCCCTTGCCCTGGTTGGGGAGATGGCCAACAACGCTGGCGCCGGCCGCCTCGCTCTCGGCCGCCGTGGCGTCGGTCGACCCGTCGTCGACCACGAGGACGGGGAGGTGGGCAAGCGCCGCACGAACGACCGGCCCGATCCGCCCCTCCTCGTTGAAGGCCGGGACCAGGACCAGGACGCGGCCGGGCAACGGGACGCCGGCGCCCGGCTCGCGGCGACTCATCCGGGCCGGGTCACGCACGGTGCTGGCATCCGGAACCCTCAGCGTCCGTGGGCCGGCGAGCTCCGCCGACCGAGTGGAGGCGTCAGGGTACCGCGCGCGGCAACGGCCTCGACTGCGGGAGGGCGGGGATCACCGTTCCCGCGCATCGACGGCCGCCCGCCGTGGGTCGCACCGGATCCCGCCGGATTGACCCGCGTGGTCCGGCCGAGGCCGGGGGCGGTCGGCGCGACTCCGGCGTACGATCCCGGCCACGGAGCCCGCCGGCGTGGATCGCAGCCGGCGCGTGTGGCCGTCGACGCGTGTCGCCGCGGCGCATCGGGCCGCAATGACCGTGACCAGGCCGGCGATCACCGACACGCGACGGGAAGGGGGGTCGCCCGATGGGCGAAGCGGAGAACATCCGAGCCGTGGAACGGCTCTTCGCCGGCCTCAACGCCAAGGACGTCGACGTCATGAACGAGGTGTTCGTCGACGACTCCGTCCTCTCGTGGCCGCAGTCCGGCGAGCTCATCCGGGGCAGGGAGAACCGCCAGGGCCTGTACCACGCGTTCCCGTCGCTCCCCGCGATCGCGCCCTACCGGACCATCTCGTCGGGCGACCTCGTGATCAGCGAGGCAGCGCTCGACTATGGCACCGAGACCTACCAGGTCGTCTTCATCTTCGAGTGCCGGGACGGACGAATCACCCGCGAGACGGCCTACTGGGCGAAGCCGTTCCCCGCGCCCGCCTGGAGGGCGAAGTGGGTCGAACCTGCCTGACGCGGCACCGTCCGGATCGCTCGGGCGTCGCCGCATGGTCCGGGGCGCAGGCGTCGGCGAGCCGTCGACATCGGCTCGTCACAATCGTGACCTAGGGTCTGAGCATGGCTGACAGTGGGCTTCCGCGCTCCACGGCAGGAGCGCCGGGTGGGATGAGCCGGTCGCGCGGGACCTCGGCCGGCTCGTGGGCGCCCGCCGCCGCCGGGGCCCTCGGCGCAGGCGTCGCGATCGCGGCGTCGGAGCTCGGCGCCGGCCTCGTGCCCAACGCGCCGTCGCTCGTGACCGCGATCGGCTCGCTGGTGATCAGCCTCCAGCCGCCGGGCGCCAAGGAGCTCATGGTCAACCTGTTCGGCACGAACGACAAGGTTGCCCTCAACGTCCTCGTCCTCGTGGTCGCGCTCGTCGTCGCGGCGGTCGCCGGCATCCTGGCCGCACGACGCCGATGGCTGGGCGTCGCGATCTTCGTCGCGTTCGGGGTCCTTGCCGCCGCGGCGGGACTCCGCGACCCGCTGGCCGCGCCGGCGCTCGCGGTCGCCAATGCGGTCGTTGCGGTGGTGGCGGGCGTGGCGGCCTTGCTGGGGCTGCTCAGGCTCGCCACCGCGACCGCCGGCCGTGGCGCCTCCGATGATCCCGTCGCCGCGTTCCCGAGCCCGGAGTGGACTCGCCGCCGGTTCCTGATCGCGAGCGCAGGGACCATCGGCGGCGTGATCGTCGCGGGCAGCGCCGGCCGGACGCTCATCGACACGCACCATGCCGACGAGGTCGTCAGCTCCTCGAAGATCCCGGCAGCCTTCCTCCCGGTGCCGCCGCTCTCGGCCGACCAGGCGCTGGCGATCCCGGGCCTCACGCCGATCGTCATCCCGAACGACGACTTCTACAAGATCGACACGACGCTCCTCGTCCCGCGCGTGGACCCGGCGACCTGGAAGCTGGACGTCACCGGCATGATCTCCAACCCGCTCACGTTCACGTACGACGAGCTCCTGGCGATGCCGCTCTACGAGCAGTACGTCACCCTCGCCTGCGTCAGCAACCGCGTCGGCGACCATCTCGTGGGGAACGCGCTGTGGACGGGCGTGCGCCTCAAGGACGTGCTGGAGTCGGCGGGCGTGGCACCGGGTGCGACGCAGATCGTGGGCCGGTCGGTGGACGGCTTCACGGTCGGCTTCCCGACGTCGTGGGCGATGGCGCCGGAGCGCGAGCCAATGATCGCCGTCGGCATGAACCGCCAGCCGCTCCCGGCGAACCACGGCTTCCCGGCCCGCCTCATCGTTCCCGGCCTGTACGGCTACGTATCGGCGACCAAGTGGCTCGCCGAGATCCAGCTGACGACGCGCGAGGCGGTCGACGGCTACTGGGTGCCCCTCGGCTGGGCCAAGGATGGGCCGATCCTGACGCAGTCACGGATCGACGTGCCGGCCGACGGCACGAGCGTCCAGTCGGGCGTCGTGAACGTCGCGGGCGTGGCCTGGGCGCCGGATCGGGGGGTCACGCGCGTCGAGGTCCGGGTCGACAACGGGCCCTGGCAGGCTGCCCGGATCAGCCGGCCGATCTCGACGGCGACGTGGGTCCAGTGGACGCTGCCCTGGACCGCGACCCCCGGGGCGCACAACGTCGAGGTCCGGGCGACGGACGGCACGGGAGACGTCCAGACGGACCAGGTCTCCGACCCGGCCCCGGACGGCGCCCGCGGGCACCACCGGATCCTCGTGATGGTCTCCTGAGGGCGAGGACCCGGGCCTGCCGGATCCCCGCCCCGACCGCTCACCCCGTGAGGGTCGCGAGCGCCGTCTCAGCCCCCGACGGCGCCCCACGTGCGGCCCCCGTCGCGGGTCATGTAGAGGATCCCGGGCCCGTTCCCGGAGGTCACGATGACGACACCCTGCGTCGCGGTCGTGAACCCCAGGTCGGTGAGACCGGCCGTCCCGAGGGGTGCCACGACGGACCAGGTCCGGCCCCCGTCGAAGGTGCCGACGAGGGCGGCCCCGGCCGCGTCCGAGCCACCGACCACGGTCACGCTCGGCGACGCGGCGGTGATCCCCGCGGTCGTCGTGAGCGGAACGGGCGTGGTCGCCGCGACGAACGTGGATCCGCCATCGTGCGACACGAACAGGTGGCTCCCCGTGGGCGAGCTCCACAACCCCACGTCGCAGGCCGCTGCCAGCTCGGTCGCGCTCGACGCGGCGAGGTACGCCGGACCGACGACGCTCAGGCACGGTGGCTGCCACGCGACCCAGGAGCCGTTGACGAGGCGGGCACCGCCGACGACCGTCCGATCGTTCTCGAGCAGCCAGCCCGCTGCCCCGGAGAGGACGAGCTGGACCGCCGGGACCGGGCCGGCCCCGACTGCGACGCGAACCGCGGCGAGGCGGAAGGCGTCCGTCCCGACCGGGCTCGATGCGACGCGAAAGCCCTGGCCGTCGAGCACGACGGCGTGCACCGACCCGTTGCCGGCTTCGAGCGCGACGATCGCGGAACCCGCCGGCAGCCCGGCGATGGTCAGTCGTGCCCAGGTCGCCCCGCCGTCGTGGGTGGCCCACAGGTCGGGCCCGTAGGCCCACCCGTCGCGGGCGTCGGCGAAGCGGATCCTGCTGATCCCCTCGTTGCCCTGGGATGGCGCGGGGACGATCGACGCGGCGGGTGCCGCGACCGCGCTCCACGTCCGCCCGGCGTCGGCCGTCCGCGAGATCGCCGCGCACGCCCCGCTCGCACAGGTGCCGGTTCCGAGGACCCAGCCGTCGTCGGGCGACACGAAGGTCACCGACGCGGGGCTCAGCCCGATGAGCGCGCTGGGGGCGGCCGGCGTAACGGACGGCGCCGGCGACGCGACGACGGGCGAGGCGGATGGCGCCGGTGTCGCCGTGGAGGCGGTCGCGGCCGGAAGGCTTGCCGATGCGGGGGGCAGGCCGCCGGGCGGCAGGTTCCCGTTTCGCGTCACGATCAGCGCCGCGACCGCGATCACGACCACGGCCGCCGCGGCCAGGTTGACCGCGACCCGCCGGGCGAGGTGCAGCCCACCGGTGCGGGACCTCGGCATCGGCTCGCGGTCCGGGATCTCGCCGATCCGTGCCGCGAGCCCATCGGGGGCCCGTCCGGTTGCGGAGGCCACGAGCGAGGCGCGAACCTCGCGCTCGAAGGAGTCGTCGTTGTTCATCGCCTGGCACTCCCCTGGTCGTCGGCGTCGACGGCCGCGCGAAGCTCGCGCAGCGCGTAATGGAGGCGGGACTTGACGGTGCCGGCGCCGATGCCGGTCCGGGCCGCGATCTGGTCGACCGCCAGGTCTTCGAAGTAGCGCAGCACCACGACCTCGCGGTGGTCGGGGCTCAGGGTCCGGATCGCGTCCGCAAGGGCGTCGCGCCGGGCGAACCCGCTGGTCGGATCCGGGCTGGACAGCTCGGGATCCAGGGCGACGTGGAGGGGAAGGCGGCGACGCGAGCGGAGGCGGTCGCGGCAGGCGTTGACGACGATCCGCCCGAACCACGCCTCGAATTGGGCGGGATCGCGGAGCTCGGCGAGATGGCGCCACGCCGTCAGCGCAGCGTCATGCGTCGCGTCCTCGGCGTCCGCGCGGTTGCCCAGCATCAGCGTCGCGTATCGATAGGCGCCGTCGATCACGCGCCGATCAAGGAGCGCGGCGAACGTCGCCGCCTGCGCGCCCCCCGTTCGCTCGCGGTCCGGGCCCGAGATGTTCACCACGGCAGCTCGCTCCACTCCGGTCATGCTCACCTGACGACTGGCGCCGGCGAAACGTTCAATGGCGGCTCCAGCATCGCCGAAACGGCCGACCGCCGAGCAGCTCCGACCGAGCAGCTCCGGCCAAGCGGCCCCGCGGCAGCCGAGCGGCTGCGGCCGAGCGGCTGCGGCCGAGCGGCTGCGGCCGAGAGGCTGCGAGCTGCGGTGAAGGCCGAGCGGCTGCAACCGGGCAGCTCCCGCCCAACCGGGGGCCGTGAAGGGCAGGCCTGTCCCGGCACGGGATCTCCGGGAAGGATCGCGGGCGCAGTCGCGTAGACTCGCGCCGACATGGCCGCCTCGCCAGCCCGGACCGCCGCCTCGCTCCTCGTCGAGTGCCTCGCCGCGGAGGAGTGCGCGTACGTCTTCTCCGTCCCCGGCGAGGAGACCATGGACATCCTCGAGGCATTGAGCCGCCAGGAGGCCGTCCGCCACATCACCACGCGCCACGAGCAGGGCGCGGCCTTCATGGCGGACGTCTACGGCCGCCTCACGGGGCGGGCGGCCGTCGCGATGTCCACCCTCGGTCCGGGCGCGACGAACCTCGTCACCGGGATCGCCGACGCCTTCCTGGACCGGGCGCCCATGGTCGCCCTCACCGGGCAGGCCGGCTCGGACAAGATCCACAAGGAAGCTCACCAGTTCGTGGACATCGTCCGGATGCTGGAGCCCGTCACGAAGTGGAACCAGCGCATCGGACAGCCGGGGGCGATCCCGGAGATCGTCCGCAAGGCGTTCCGGGTGGCGCAGCTCGCGAAGCCCGGGCCCACCCACGTGGAGCTGCCGGAGAACATCGCGGCCATGGAGGTGGACCCGGGTCTCCAGCCGATCGAACCCTCGCAGGCGTACTTCCCCGAGCCCACCGACGAGGCGATCTCCCATGCGGCGCGGCTCCTGGCGGGATCGACGCGACCGCTCGTGCTCGCGGGCAACGGCGTCATCCGGCGCCATGCGGCGCCGGAGCTGCGGGCGCTCGCCCGGGGGCTCCACGTTCCCGTCGCGGTCACGTTCATGGGCAAGGGCGCGATCGACGACCGGAGCCATCTCTCGCTCATGGCCGTCGGGCTGCAGGCGCGCGACCACGTGCTCTCGGGCTTCGACCGGGCGGACCTCGTGGTGTCGATCGGGTACGACCTGGTGGAGTACGCGCCGGCGCGCTGGAACCCGGACGGACACAAGCGGATCATCCACATCGACACCCAGCCGGCGGAGGTCGACGCCTCCTACCAGCCGGAGGTCGAGCTGATCGGCGACATCGGGGGCTCGCTGCGGCGGCTCCTGGCGGCGGTCCTCCCGTACGGCATCGACGGCCGCGATGCGAGCCAGCGCCATGCGACCCGCGAGACGCTCGTCCACCAGGACCTGCGCACCGCGATGCTGGCCGAGCTGGGCGCCTACGAGCACGACGACGGGTGGCCGATCCGGCCCCAGAAGGCGATCGCCGACCTGCGCCGGGCGCTCGAGCCGGCGGACATCGTGATCAGTGATGTCGGCGCCCACAAGATCTGGGTCGCGCGGCTGTACCAGGCGTACGAGCCGAACACGGTGATCGTCTCCAACGGGTTCGCGGCGATGGGGATCTCGCTCCCGGGCGCGATCGCGGCCAAGCTCGTCCACCCGGACCGGCGCGTCGTGGCCCTGTGCGGCGATGGCGGCTTCCTGATGAACTCGCAGGAGCTGGAGACGGCCCGCCGGATCGGCGCCAACATCACGGTGGTCGTGTGGCGCGACGACGGGTACGGCCTCATCGACTGGAAGCAGCGCTCCGAGTTCGGCCACCCCTTCGGCGTCGAGTTCACGAACCCGGACTTCGTGGCGTATGCGGAGTCGTTCGGGCTGGCGGCCTTCCGGCCGACGTCCGCCGAGGACCTGTATCCCACGCTCATGCGGGCGCTCACCCACGACGGCCCGGCCCTCGTGGAGGTCCCCATCGACTACCGGGAGAACCTTCGGCTCACGGAACGCCTTGGTGCGCTCGCGCATCGTGGCTAGACGCGCGATGCCCGGAGGTCACGCTGGGACGAACCGGCGCTCCCGGGCACCGCATCCCTCTCCCGACGGCGCGCCGGCCGAATGCCCGGCAGGAAGGACCCCACGGTGACGACGACGCTCTACCGGGATGGGGCCATCGCCGACGGACGATCGGATCGCCTGAGGCTGAACACGAGCATCCTCGTCGTCGACGGCGTGATCGCGCGGATCCGCCCGCGTGACGACGAGGGGCCGCTCCCCAGCGGCGCCGAGATCATCGATGCGAGCGGCTCCACGTTCGTGCCCGGCATGGTCGACTGCCACAGCCACCTGACGCTGCCCGGCGGCGCCCACTGGATCGAACGGATCGATGATCCGCCCGAGCGGCTCCTCGCCGTCGCCGATGCCAACGCACGCCTGATGACTGCCGCCGGCGTGCGCTGGGCGCGCGACGTGGGGGCGCCCCGAATCGAGGACCCGGTCGACGGGCGCCTGCGCGCGCTCAGCCTCGGCGTCCGCGACCGGTGGCGCGGTCGCCCGGGCTTCCCGCACGTCCGGGCCGCGGGGACGTGGCTGGACCGCGCGGGGACCATGCCCGGTCCGCGCAGCGTGGAGGCCGACGACGCGGACGAGCTGCTTCGCCTGGCGATCGGCCAGCTCGACGACGGCGCCGACCTGCTCAAGCTCTACCTGGACGGACCGGAGCCGGGCGTGGCGCCCTGGACGGCGAATGAGCTGGTCCCCGTGATCGCGGCCGCACACGCCCGCGGCGTCAAGGTGACCGCGCACTCGGGCGACCTGGCGGGTGCCAGGGTCGGCGTCGCCGCCGGAGTCGATTCGATCGAGCACGGGATGGAGCTGGACGCGGATGTTGCCGCGGAGATGGCAGCCCGCGGAACCACGCTCGTCTCGACGCTCGCGGTCTTCCGCTCGTGGCGAAGCTTCGCCATGACCACGAGCATCGAGCGCTTCACGGTCCCGGAGCGGCGGGCTCGCGTCCTCGATCGCCAGGCACGCGCCGAGGAGAGCGTCCGGCTTGCCCGCGCGGCGGGCGTCGCGATCGCCACCGGCACGGACTTCGGGGGCGGATCGACGCGCGCGAACCAGCTCGCCTGGGAGGTGGAGAGCCTCGTCGCGGCCGGGCTGGAGCCGTGGGAGGCGCTCGGTGCCGCGACCTGGCGCGGCGGCGACCTCCTCGGCGAGCCGGATGCCGGCGTCATCCGCGAGGGCGGGCCCGCGGACTTCTGCCTCGTCCACGGCGATCCCCTGTCCGACCCGACCGCCCTCTGGCGGGTCTGGCACGTCGCCTGGGCCGGGTAACCTTAGCGGGTGAATACGGACGCCCACAGCCGGTCCGGCATCATCGGCCGATCGGAGACGATCCCCGTCGTGGACGGCCGGATCGAGCTCGGCGAGTTCGGGCGCATCTCCTTCGTCGACTTCGACGGGGTGCGCGCCCGGGACCGGAGCGTGCACTTCGTCGTGATGGGCGAGTAGGCGGCCGGCAGCAGAGGTGGGGATGAGATCGCGGCGCGCGGCAGCGACCCGGCGGCCGGACTTTCCGAGGAGGGCGGCCCGAGGGCTCGCCGCCCTGTGGCTGGCGGCCCTGCTTGCCGGGTGCCAGGCGACCACGCCGGCGAGCCCGAGCGCGGCTGCCTCGGCGTCGTCCGCCAGCGCGGCTGCCTCCGCATCGTCCGCCCCGAGCGCATCGACGGCGGACGATACCCCGGCGGCCAACGCCTCGGCATCGCCGGGCGCATCGCCGTCGGGGAGCCCGCCGGGCTCCCGCACGACGGCTGGCGCTCCGCCGTCGGTGGCGTCCGCCCGGCCGTCGTCCACACCGGTTGCGCGCCCGTCGGCGACGCCGCAGTCCACCTCCGCATCGGCGCAGCCCACGTCCACGCCGCCGGGCAGCGGTCCGTCCGCGATCTCGCACGTGGTCGTCGTCTGGATGGAGAATCGGGCGGCATCCGCGGTGACGGCCTCCACGATGCCCTACCTGTACGGCCTGTCACAGACCTACGGGCGCGCCGACGCCTTCTACGCCGTGACGCATCCGTCGCAGCCCAACTACCTCGCCTTCTGGTCCGGTTCGACGCAGGGCGTCACCGACGATGCGATCCACGACCTGCCGGGGGCGAGCCTCTCCAACCAGCTCGCCGCCGCCGGCCTGTCATGGCGGATCTACGCGCAGAATTACCCGGCTGGGGGCTGCAGCACCGGCGAGGCATACACGAGCGGCCCGGATGGCCCGGGCGTCGCGGGGACCTACGCCCGGAAGCACGACCCCGCGATGAGCTTCACCTACGTCTCCGGGAGCAGCCAGTGCGCGAACATCCAGCCGCTCGCGCAGTTCGATCCGGGCGTGAACGTCGCGTTCGTGGTCCCGAACCTCTGCAACGACATGCATGACTGCTCGGCGGCGCAGGGTGACGCCTTCCTGGGCGCCTTCCTGCCCGGGATCATGGCCGGGCCAGACTGGCCGCACACCCTGCTCATCGTCTCGTTCGACGAGGGCGGCTCGAACGTCGGCGGCGGAGGCCGGGTCTTCACCATGGTCGCCCGCCAGGGGCTCGCCGGCGTCCGGTCCTCCACGCCGCACGACCATTACGGGGTGCTTCGAACCATCGAGGACATCTTCGGGCTGCCGTGCCTGAACAAGTCGTGCGGCGCGACCCCGCTCGACGAGTTCCTGCCCTGAGCTGTGGGGCGGACAATCGTGCCGATCGACCCGCGGGACGTTCTCGGCGACATCTCCGGCGGGCGCGTGCTCGACGTCGCGACGGGAACCGGCGGGTTCGTCCGCTTCCTCCTCGACGGCCTGCGGGATCACGAGGAGATCGTCGGGATCGACGCCAATGCCGAACGGGCGGCGGCCTTCTCCGCGTCGTTCGGCGAGATGCCCGGCGTCCGGTTCGAGCAGATGGACGCGCACCATCTCGGGTTCCCGGACGCGTCGTTCGACACCGTCTGCGTATCGAACTCGCTGCACCATTTTGTAGACCCGGACCCGGTGCTCACCGAGATGCTCCGGGTCCTGCGTCGGGGTGGCCACCTGGTGGTCAACGAGATGGTGCGCGACGGCCAGTCCGACGAGCAGATGACGCACGTGCTCCTGCACCACTGGTGGGCGGCCGTCGGCCGCGCCCGCGGCGAGACGCACCGCGAGACGTACCAGCGAGCAGAGATCATCGCGATCGTCGGGCGCCTGGGCCTCTCGGACCTGCGCGTTCATGACCTCGCCGACCCCGATGAGGACCCGCACGACCCCAGCACCGTGGCCGAGCTCGAGGACGCGATCGATCGTCACATCGAGCTGGCCGCGGGCCACCCGGGCCTCCAGGCACGCGGCGAGGTCCTGCGCACGCGGCTGCGCGAGATCGGCGTCCGCGGAGCGACGCAGCTCGTGATGATCGGCAGGGCGAAACGCGAGGCGGCCGACCGGGCGTGAGCGGCCGGGAGCTGGGCGCAGGCCCGAGACGGGGACGTGCGTGCCGGGCTGGCCGCCCGCCGCGCCGGGCCACCGCGGGACCGACCGGCCGGGGGACGCGGCCGCGGACGCGCCGCATCGCGCGCGCCGGCTCGTGCCTCGGTCAGGGCTGATCCGGGGTCGTGCGGGCAGACTCTCCGTCCGCGTCGGGAGCGGTGCCCGCGCGATACCGGTCCATCGCGATGTCGATGACGGCCTCGAGCCCGCGCGCCATCTCCGCGTCGCGGCCCGCGTCGAGCGCACGTTCGAGGTCGGGCAGCAGCTCGGCTCGCGCCCGGCCGGCGACGAAGACGCAGTAGCGGAACCCGAAGCGCGATTCGTAGGCGGCGTTGAGGCGCTCCAGCTGCGCCGCGATCCGCGCGCCCTCCAGTCGTGCCGCCGCGCCGGCCGCCTCGCGGTCATAGCCCTGCTCGATGTAGGAGTGGGCGGAGACGGATCCGGGCGGCGCGCCGAGCCGCGGGTGTGCGTCGAGGAGCTCGAGCTGCTCCGGTTCGGGCATCTCCCGCGCGATGCGACGCGCATTCGCGAACAGCCTCGTGGCGTCCCCGAACGGCCGGGAGGCGCACAGCCGGGCCAGGAAGCGGGGCGCGCCCTCGAAGAGCGGCGCGAGCGCAGCCCGACAGGCGTCCGGGTCGAGCGCGTCGAGCTCCGGGACGGTCGGCGGACGGCCGGTCACGAGGGTCAGGAGCCGCGGTAGGCAGTGAGCCCGAATGGCGCCAGCAGGAGCGGCACGTGATAACTCCGCCCTGCATCGTCCACCCGGAAGTCCAGGGCGAGGGCCGAGAAGAACGTGTCCCCGGGCAGCGCGAACTCGAGACGGTACGCCCCGGTCTCGAGGGTGGTGCCGCCGAGGAGATCGAGGATGCGGCCGTCGGCGTCGGTCACGCCCTCGCCGACGAGGAGCGCCGTCCCGTCTGCGGCGGGCCGGCGAAGCCGGATCGTGACGCCGGCGCGCGGCATTCCGCGGGCGGTGTCCAGGACGTGGGTGGAGATCGTCGGCCGGTGCTGGGACACGCGCTATCCTCCGCCGATGAGCGATCTGTCGATCCGGGTTGGCGACCTGCACTTTAGCGCCCGGTGGGAGCCCGACGCGCCCCGCACGGTCGCCGTCATGCGCGCCATGCTCCCCCTTCGCGCACGACTGATCCACTGCCGCTGGAGCGGCGAATCGACCTGGATCCCGTACGGCGACCTGCGGCCGGACGTGGGCTGGGAGCACCACACCTCGCACCCCGGCCCCGGGCAGCTGGCGCTGTACCCCGGGGGGATCAGCGAGTGCGAGATCTTCTTCCCGTACGGGGCGTGCACGACATCGTCGAAGGTCGGCCAGCTGGCAGCGAACCACTTCGCGACGATCGAGCCCGATTCGGGCTGGGCGGACCGCCTGCGGGAGGTCGGGCGGCGCTGCCTGTGGGACGGCGCCCAGGAGATCGAGATCGTCGAGGGCGCGTAGCCGATGAGCGACCTCCTGGTCCGGGGCGGGACCGTCGTCACGCGCGAGGGCTCCTCGCGGGCCGACATTGCCGTCGAGGGCGGCCGGATCACGGCCGTCGAGCCCGACCTCGGCAGCCTGGCCGCGTCCGCGCGCGAGGTGGTCGACGCGACGGGCCTGCTCGTGCTCCCGGGAGTCGTCGACGTCCACACGCACGTGCGGGTCGCGACCGACGAGCGCCCGGACCGGTTTTTCGACGACTCCGTCGCCGCGGCGTTCGGGGGCACCACGACGTTCCTCGCGTTCAACAACCCGGGGACGGGGTCCTCGGATGCGGCTGCGCGCTCGCTCGTGACGGGCCTGCGCGAATGGCGCGCCGCCACGGCGAGCGACGCGGCGGTGGACGTGGCGCCCAGCCTGGTCATCACCGCGTCGAGCGAGGACACGGCCGCGGGGATCCGCGCCGCGATCGACGCGGGCGTCCCGACGTTCAAGGCCTTCATGGTCTACGACTTCGGCCTGGACGACACGGCGATCCTCGGGGCCCTCGAGGCGACCGGGCGCCACGGCGGGATGCTGGAGGTTCATTGCGAGAACCGCGCGATCCTCGAGGCCCTGACGGCGCGCCACCTGGCCGCGGGCGAGGTCGAGCCCCGCTTCCATGCATCGTCACGGCCGCCCTACGTGGAGGCCGAGGCGACAGGGCGCGCGATCGCCCTCGCCCGTGCCGCGCGCGCGCCGCTCTACGTCGTCCACCTGTCGTCGGCTGAGGCCCTCGCGGAGGTCCGGTCGGCGCGCGCCGAGGGACTCCCCGTGTTCGCCGAGACGTGTCCCGTCTACCTCACCCTCACTGAGGAACGCTACGACGGCGACCCCGAGACGGCGGCTCGCTTCCTGATCTCCCCGCCTCTGCGGGCGCCGACCAATCCGGATGCGCTGTGGACCGGCCTCGCGGAGGATTCGCTGTCGATCATCGCGACGGACCATGTGCCCGATCGGTTCGCGGTCGAGAAGCAGAGCTGGCGCGAATCGTTCGACCGTATCTCCAACGGCGCACCCGGGATCGAGACGCTCCTGCCCGTCGTGTACGACGCGGGGGTCGCCGCGGGGCGGATCAGCCTGGAGCGGATGGTCGACCTGCTCTCGACGACGCCCGCGCGCCTCTTCGGGTTCGCCACGAAGGGCGCGCTCGAGGTCGGCCTCGATGCCGACATCGTCCTGTTCGACCCGGCCGCGCGCCGCACGATCCGCGGGGCCGGCCTCCACCATTCGAGCGACTACACGCCGTTCGAGGGCCGCGACATCCGCGGCGCGGTCCGCTCCACGATCGTCCGCGGGGCGTTCGTCGTGCGCGACGGACGGTTCGTCGGCCGCAGGGGATACGGCCGGTTCGTCGAGCGGGCGATCGAGCCGCTGGCCTGACGGGGCGCTCGCCCGATGGGTTCGTCGCGGCGCTCGCACTGCGCCGCTCGCCCGACGCGACCGCTCGCCCGACGGGCGCTCGCTGCCGGGCGCTCGCCCGACGCGATCGGTCGCCGGAGCTGCCCGGTCAGTCGAGGCGGCGGTACGCCTCGAGCGTGAGAAACTCGGCGAGACGGTCCGCGAGGACAAGGTCGTCGAGCAGCGCCGCGGCATCGGCAGCGCGCCCGGCACCCACGCCGATCCGCCCGAGCTCCTCGTCGCGGATCTGCCGGTAGCGATCGGCCGTGAACGGCGCGCCGTCGTCGAGGAGGGTCGCGTGACGGCGCCACTGCCAGAGCTGGGAGCGCGAGATCTCGGCCGTCGCCGTGTCCTCCATCAGGTTGTCGATCGCGGCGGCGCCGTTTCCCTGCAGCCATGCGTCCAGGTACCGCAGCGCCACGCTGACGTCCTGGCGGACACCCGCCTCGGTCACCCGGCCGCCCGGCACCGTCACGTCGAGGAGCGCTCCTGCCGGGACGTCGCGGTCGCCGGAGGCATCCTTCTGGTTCGGGCGATCGCCGAGGACGCGATCGAACACGGCGCCCGCGACCGGGACCAGATCCGGGTGTGCCACCCAGGTGCCGTCGAAGCCGTCGCCCGCCTCGCGCTCCTTGTCCTCCCGGACACGGGCGAGCGCGTTCGCGGTGACCTCCGGCTCGCGGCGGTTGGGGATGAACGCGGACATGCCGCCGATGGCATGGGCACCGCGGCGGTGGCAGGTGGCGACGAGCAGGCGTGTGTAGGCGCGCATGAACGGGACCGCCATGGTCACCTGGCCCCGGTCCGGCATCACGAACCGGGCGTCCCCGGCGAACCGCTTGATGACGCTGAACAGGTAGTCCCAGCGTCCCGCGTTGAGTCCGCCGGCATGCTCGCGCAGCTCGAAGAGGATCTCGTCCATCTCGAAGGCGGCCAGGATCGTCTCGATCAGCACGGTCGCCCGAACGCTGCCGCGCGGGATTCCCACCGCCGCCTGGGCATGGACGAAGACGTCGTTCCAGAGGCGCGCCTCGAGGTGGCTCTCGAGCTTGGGGAGGTAGAGGTAGGGACTCGAGCCGCGCGCCAGCGTCTCCGCGGCGTTGTGGAACAGGAAGAGTCCGGCGTCGAAGAGGCTCGCCGCCACGGGCCTGCCGTCGACGACGACGTGACGCTCCTCGAGATGCCAGCCCCGCGGGCGGACCAGCAGGGTCGCCGTCCGCTCCGCAAGCCGGTAGGCCTTTTCGGGCGTCTCGAAGGCAAGGGTGCGACGGACGGCCTGCTGGACGGCAGCCTGGCCACCGACCACGTTCGCCCAGGTCGGGCTCAGCGCGTCCTCGAAGTCCGCCATGAAGACCCGTGCGCCGGAGTTGAGCGCGTTGATCATCATCTTCGGCTCGGCGGGGCCCGTGATCTCGACCCGGCGGTCGTCGAGATCGGACGGCGCCGGCGCGACCCGCCAGTCGCTCGCGCGGACCTCCGCCGTCTCCTCGAGGAACCGCGGCAGGACCCCGCGCTCGATCTCTGCATGACGAGCCGCGCGTCGCCCGAGGATGGCGAGGCGCTCGTCGCGGAACCGGCGCTCGAGGTCCGCGACGAACGCGACCGCCTCCGGGGTGAGGACGAGCTCCTGGCCCGGGACGGCCGGCCCGAGGATCTCGACGCCTGGCGGCAGCCCGGTCACGGGGCCGCCCGCCGGACGATGGCCTCGATGAGGCCGTGCGGCTCGGTTGTCGCCACGAAGATCTCGCCCAGGTTGGTCCCGCCGAGCGGCGCCAGGTCGACCGGCCAGTGATGGAGATTCGGCAGCGACATGCGGACCTCGTCGATGTCCGCGTGACGCTCCAGCATGGCGTTCGCCATCATCCAGATCGAGTGCTGGACCGACTCGCTGGCGTGCTCCGCGAAGACCCCGAGGAGCGTGGCCGAGATCGCCGCATGGCTCGCGTCCCAATCGTCAACGGGAGCGGCGTGACGCCAGGTCGCCGTCACCTTCGTCGCCATGATCCGGTCGCGCGCATCGGCCAGCGTCGTGAACCGATCACGCGGGAAGCCCGAGAACGCGGACCGCGCCGTCTTCATCACGACGAGGTCCGCGAGGCCCGACGCCACGACCGTGGCGTCCCGTGTCGCGACCACCTCCGCCGTCCGCGTCGCGTCGCCCGCTCGCTGGAAGGCATCCGTCGCGGGCGCGCCGTCGACCGGGAGCGGGATCCACCGATGCTCGCGGAGGGAGACGGTCGACCGCTGGACCTGGGGAAAGCCCACGAGGTGCTCGGCGAGGATTGATCCGAACGCCTCGATCGCGCCCGTGAGCTCGTCGGCCGCGAGGGCGTAGACCGTGTTCTTCATCGTGTCCGTCGCGACGACCTGCGCGTTGTCGCCCGACGTGAACGCGGTCGCAAAGTCGCCCTCGAGGGCGATGTCGACCGTGAGGTCGCGGACCCGGTGCCCCTCGGGCACACGGACCACCTTGACGAGCCGGATCGCGCGCTTGCCGTACCGGTTCGGGCCGAGCTCGATCACGCCGGACCTCCTGGGGCCTGGGCTGGAGTCGGGCAAGGTTGCCGTCGAGCGCCGTGGCCGTCAAGGCGCCGTATCGCGCCGGGCGTGGCGGCGCCCATCGCAGCGGCGCCGTGTGACGGGGGCGCCGCGTGACGGGGGCGCCGTATCGCGCCGGCGGCGTACGCGGCGACGTGTTGCGGCCGCGCCCTGCCGCTGCGGCCCCGCCCGTCCACGACTGCCGTCCCGCTCCCCTGACGTCCCCGTCCGGTCCGGCACCTCTCAGCAACCCCCGTGCTGGAGTGTTCACGCGTGCGGCGGATTCGGCACGCGCGAGCCCCCGGGGTGCTGAGAAGGGGGCTCCGGCGTTCGTCGGGAGTCGCGCATGAGCATATGAGCACCCGAGGTGCTGAGGTGGGGATGACAAACCCACGGCAGCGGTGGTCGCACGCCCAGGATGGCCGAGCCAAATCCGGGTCGCCTGGGCGCGCCGGGCGTGGCGGCGACCGCCTGGGCGCGTCGTCCCGTCGTCTCCCCGTCGGCCTGCGGTCAGTCGCCGCGTCCCCGCCGGAGCGCGCGGCCGGGCGTCGCACCGGTGTGCTCGCCGCCGTCGACCACGAGGACCCCGTTCACGAGGACGTACGGGATGCCCTCCGGGAAGCGGCGGGGCTCGTCGTACGTCGCCAGGGCGCGCACCCGCGCAGGATCGAAGGCGACGAGATCCGCCTTGTAGCCATCCGCGACGATGCCGCGGTCGGTGAGGCCGAGTCGGGCCGCCGGTGCCCCGGTCATCTTTCGGACCGCCTCCTCCAGGCCCAGCCAGCGCGCCTCGCGGACGAACTCGCCGAGGATGCGCGGGTAGGTCCCGTACGTCCGCGGCGCCGGCTTGGCCGCGATCATCACGCCGTCGGTCGCGACCATCGCCCGTGGATGCCGGATGAATGGCCGGATCCCCGCGAGGTGGGGCCCCGGGGTCACCTGGTTGACCCGCAGGTCCTCGGCGATCAGCAGGTCGCAGATGGCATCGACGGGGTCGAGGCCGGTTGCCGCGAGGTACTCGCCGAGTGTCCGGCCCTCCCATTCCGCGTTCTCCGGACGCGCGAAGTACCCAAGCCGGACCTCGTCCCATGACCGGTCCCCGGCGAAGAGGCGCCCGCGCGCAGCGGCCTCCTCGCGGACGCGTGCCCGCACCGCGCGGTCGGCGAGGCGCTCCCGGAGCGGCCCCACGCCCCCGGCCTGGAGCCAGTTCGGCAGCATGATCAGCAACCGCGTGCTCGCCCACTCGTAGGGGTAGAGGTCGAACGTCACGTCGATGCCCGCGGCGCGTGCGTCGTCGACGAGGGCGAGCATCATTTCCGGCGGGCCCGGGAACGTGGGCCGGTGGTAGAAGTGCGTGATGTGGACCGGTGCGCCGGACCGGCGCCCGATCTCGATCGCCTCGCGGTACGGGTCCAGGAACCCGTCGCCGAGGGGATACCGGACGTGGGTGTGGTAGATCCCGCCGAGCCCGGCCGCAACTTCGGCCAGCTCCACCAGCTCTGCGGTCGTGGCGTACGACCCGGGTGGGTAGTCGAGGCCCGTGGACAGGCCGAAGGCGCCGTCCTCCATGGCCTCCCGGAGGCGCGAACGCTGGACGGCCATCGCGCGGCGGTCCGCCTCCACCTCGTCCCAGCCGACCGATGCGATCCGGAGCGGTGAGTTCCCGACGACGTACGCGACGTTGACCGAGGTCGTCCCGTCGTACCGGGCGAGGTACTCGGCGACCGTGGACCAGTCGTACGCAATGTCCGGCCGGCCGTCGAGCCCGCCGTTGAGGACGACGTAGTCGAGGAGATCGCGCCGCGACGCGAACGGCGCGTACGCGTTCCCATCCACGCCGATCAGCTCGGTGGTGACACCCTGCCGAACCTTCGGCTCGTGGAGCGGCTCGGCGAGCATCACCAGCCCGCCGTGGCTGTGGAGGTCGATGAACCCAGGCGCGATCACGAGGCCGCGGGCGTCGATCCGCCGACCGGCACGGATCGCGGCACCCTCACCCCCGTCCGCCGGCGCCCGGTGATCGCCTTCCGCCACGACGAGCAGCCGGTCGCCGACGATCGCGACCGAGCCGGGGAACCCGGGACGCCCCGTCCCGTCCACGATCGTGCCGCCCTCGATCAGGAGGTCCACCTCGATCGTCACCCGACACCCCACCGTGCGCCGACCCGGCCGCCTGCGGCCCGGATCACGAGCGCCGTGTGAGGGGGAAGGGAAGGCGACCGTCGCACTCACCGGATGCTACCCGGGGCCGCGATCGAGGAGTCGATCCGTTCCCGATGCACGTCGGCGCCACGGCGACCGCGCACGGGCGCGAGGACGTGCTCCGACGCACGGGGGGGCTCCTGACCGTCTCCGGGTGACCGGAGCCGGCATCGCGCGGCCATGCTCGGCTGGCGGCGGTCATACTCGTGGCGCCCCGATGAACCGTCACGTCCCGTCACGCCGCCACGACGCGCTGCGCATGCAGCACGGGCGGTTCTCGGGGAGGTGGACGCCGGTCGTCACGACCGGGGCGAGCAGCCGGCGGCTGCTGCTCCTGGGCACCGCCTCGGTGATCCTCGTCGCAGCCACCTGGCTCGGGACCACGCAATTTCTCATCGGCCAGCAGATCGCCGACCTGATCCTGTTCGGGCGGGTCGCCTCCGACCCGGCGGTGCTCGGCGCTGCGACCGACGCCCTCACGACGGTCAGCCTGGCCTTCGTCGCGACGGCCGCGCTTGGACTCCTCGGCCTCGCTGTCGCTCGGGGCGGATTTCGGCCTCGCGACCGCCGTGTTCGTGCTCCTCGCCGGGGCGAACCTCACGACGCAGGGCCTGAAGGTGCTGCTCGAACGCCCGGATCTGCTCGCGGGGGCCGCCTACGCCACCGGGAACAGCTTCCCGAGCGGGTCCGTGGCCATCGTCTCCTCGCTCGCGCTCGCGGGCGTCCTGGTGGTTCCCCGGCGCGTCCGCACCCTCGCCGCCGTCGTTGGCGCGGCGCGTGGTCGCGACGGTCGGGATCAGCACGATGATCGCCGGCTGGCATCGCCTCGCCGACGTCGAGGGCGCGATCCTGATCTCGCTTGCCTGGGCGTCGTTCGTGGCGGCGATCCTCGCCTACGGGCGGGGCTGGATGCCGAGGCGGACGTGGGGACGCGGCCTCGGCGGTCCGCCGATGCGGATCCTCGGCGCCGCCGGCGCCGTCGCCGTCGTCGCCGGCACGATCGGGATCGCCGTCATCGGCGTCGATCCGACACAGCTCGCCGAACTGGTGGCTACGAACGCGATCGCCCCGCGAACGTTCATCGCCGCCCTCGCGGTCGCCGCCGGGACGTCGCTCGTCGCGTGTGCCGGGTACGTCTGGGCGCTTCGAGGCGTGGCCTTCGAGATCCCCGGTTGAGCGGCTGACGCCGCGCCGGCGCCGGGCGTCATGCGGGCCGGAGCGCGCCCGCTGAGAGGTGCGGGCGGCCGCTGAGAGGTGCGGGCGGCCGTCCGGAACGTTGCCGCTCGGACGACCGCTACGCGGCGGCCGTGATCATCCCGTCATCGGGAAGGTCGATCTCGTGGCGGTCGTGCAGGCGGGTCGCGAGGCGAAGGCGGATCCCGCGGAGCGACCGCAGGGAGGTGCACTCGATCCAGAGGCTGCTGCCGTGGACCTCGACTGTCATCGGCTGGCCGCAGGTGCGGCAGAAGTCGTATTCGCGCCACGCCATCTCGATTCGCTCGCGGGCGAGATCCTCGCTGGTCGGCATCGTGAGCAGGTTCATGTGAGCTCCTGTCCGGGTCGATCCGGTGCGACATCGGTTCTGGATCGATCAAGAACAGGGCTACTGTACGCCGCGCGTCTGGATCGGTCAAGATGACGCCATGGACCACCGATCGAGCGCGCCGCGCCGGTTCACGCTCCGGGACCTCGCGGAAACCCTGGGCGTCTCGAAGACGACGGTCTCCAACGCGTTCAGTAGACCCGACCAGCTCTCCCCGGCGCTGCGCGATCGAATCCTCGAGGCGGCACGCGCCGAAGGCTATGCGGGCCCGGACCCCGTTGCCCGGATGCTCCGCACCGGCCGGGCCGGCGCGCTGGGCCTGATCCTCCCCGAGTCCCTCCCGTTCGCGCTGGATGACCCATCGACCCGCGAGCTCATCCGGGGCATCGCCGACGCGTGCGAGGAGCGGCGGCTGGGCCTGCTCATGATCCCCGGCGCCAGCCGCGTGCGTGATCCCCGCTCCATCACGGACGTCGCGGTCGACGGGTTCATCGCCTATTCGCTGCCGTCGGACACGGCGGTCCTGCACCAGGTGCTTGCCCGGGGCGTTCCCGTGGTCGTGGTCGACGAGCCCCGCCTCCCCGGTGTCGCCACGGTCAGCATCGACGATCCGGGCGGCGCCAGGCTGGCTGCTCGCCACCTGCTCGAGCTGGGTCATCGCCGGCTCGGCATCGTCACCCTCCCGTTCCGGTCCGATGGATACACGGGCCATGGCGACGAGGCTCGCATCGCGGCGGCGACGTATGACGTGGCGGTGCGCCGGCTCAGCGGATACCGCGCCGCCTTTGCGGGCGCCGGCCTGGCCGGCGATGCCGTGTCCGTCTACGAGTGCGCACACAGCGACGAGGAGCTCGGCCGGCAGGCCGGGCGCGACCTGCTGGAGCGGGCGGCCGCGCCGACGGCGATCCTCGCGATGAGCGACCGCCTTGCCCTCGGCGTGCTCGCGGCCGCGCGGGAGCTGCGCGTCGACGTGCCCCGGTCACTCGCGGTCGTGGGCTTCGACGACATCCCGTCAGCCGCGAAGAGCCGCCCGTCCCTGACGACGGTCCGCCAGCCGCTCCGCCTGAAGGGCTACGCGGCCGCGCGATTCCTTCTCGACGCCCCGTATGGTCGCCCCCGGGATCCGGCCGCGGAGACAGTCCCGGTCACCCGTGATGAGCTGGACTTCCCTGTCGAGCTCGTGATCCGCCGCTCCACGGGCGCGGTGGTCACCTCCTGAGGTGGCGCGGCCCCGCTCGAGCGCCGGCATCCCCGACCGGTATTGTTCATCCTGAGCGGGCCACGCTCGGCCCACCGCGTGTCTCCACGATCACGGCCCGATGCCGCGTGCTTCCCGGAGGCCGGAAGGAGTACCTCATGGCGCATGCAGAGCGAGTCGTCGACATCCTCGCGGGCAGGCCGGCCGTCGGCGCGCGCGCGACCGTCCAGGGCTGGATCCGGACGCGTCGCGATTCGAAGGCGGGGCTCTCGTTCCTGCACGTCCACGACGGGTCCGGCTTCGACGCGCTCCAGGTCGTGGCCCCGGCGACGCTCGCCAACTACCACGATGAGATCCTCCACCTGACGGCCGGCTGCGCCGTCACGGTCACCGGCACGATCGCTCCCTCGCAGGGCCAGGGGCAGGCGGTGGAGCTGCTCGCCGAGACGGTCGTCGTCGTCGGATGGGTGGACGACCCGGAGACCTACCCGATCTCGGCGAAGCGCCACTCGTTCGAGTATCTGCGCGAGGTGGCCCATCTGCGCGTGCGGACGAACACCTTCGGCGCGGTGGCCCGGGTCCGCCACTGTCTCGCGATGGCGATGCACCGCTATTTCGACGAGCACGGCTTCTACTGGGTGCACACGCCGATCCTGACCGCGAGCGACGCCGAGGGGGCGGGCGAGCTGTTCCGGGTTTCGACCCTCGACCTGGCGAACCTCCCGCGAACCCCCGCCGGCGGGATCGACTACGGGCAGGACTTCTTCGGCAAGCCGGCCTTCCTCACGGTCTCCGGCCAGCTCAACGTCGAGACGTACTGCCTGGCGCTCACGAACGTCTACACGTTCGGGCCCACCTTCCGGGCGGAGAACTCGAACACGAGCCGGCACCTCTCGGAGTTCTGGATGGTCGAGCCCGAGATCGCGTTCGCGGACATCGCGGACAACGCCGACCTGGCCGAGGACCTGCTCCGGTACAGCTTCCGCGCCGTCCTCGACGAGCGCGCCGACGACATGGCCTTCTTCGCCGAGCGAATCGACAAGGAGGCCGTCAGCCGGCTCGAGGCGTTCGTCACCTCCAGCTTCGCCCGGATGGAATACGCGGAGGCGATCGAGGTTCTCAAGCGGGCAGGCCGTTCGTGGGAGTTCCCGGTGGAGTGGGGCGTCGCCCTGCAGGCAGAGCACGAGCGCTACCTCTGCGAGGAGTACGCCAAGCGGCCGGTCGTCGTCATCAACTACCCCCGGGAGATCAAGGCGTTCTACATGCGCCTGAATGACGACGGGCGGACGGTCGCGGCCATGGACGTGCTCGCTCCCGGCATCGGGGAGATCGTCGGCGGCAGCCAGCGCGAGGAGCGCCTCGACGTGCTCGACGCGCGGATCCGCGAGACGGGCCTCGATCCCGCCGTCTACTGGTGGTACCGCGACCTGCGCCGGTACGGCACCGTCCCGCACGCCGGCTTCGGGCTCGGGTTCGATCGTGCCGTGGCGTACGCCACCGGCATGGCGAACATCCGGGACGTCATTCCGTTCCCTCGCACGCCGGCGAGCGCGGACTTCTAGCCGAACCCGCCACGGCGAGGCTCGCGGACCAGCAGGGCGCGGCGGCGCGGCTCTGGGCGCGCGGACCAGCAAAGCGCGGCGGCGCGGGGCTCGCGCACCAGCAGCTCGCCGGTAACGTGGAACTCGACGGCGAGCAGGCCGCCGGAGCGCCGCTCTACGGAGACTCGGGCTCGATGGCGCGCAGCGCGTCCCCTGTTCGCTCGGTCGCGCCGAACAGTCGGAGCCGACGCGCGCACCAGAACCCGATCGCGACCGGGAGCCAGACGTTGAGGATGCGGTAGGCCAGGGTGACCAGGATCGCCGCGGTCGCCGGCATCCCCAGCTGGACGAAGACGAGGGCCATCGCCCCCTCGACCGCTCCCACGCCGTCCGGCACGATCGCGATGATGAAGAACACGATGCTCATGCCGAAGCCGGCCGCGAGCGCGGCGAGGTCCAGGCCCTGCCCGAAGGCGAGGAAGAGGGCGCCGAGGCCCGCCAGGTTGGCGGCGTGGAGGAGCAGCCCATAGCCGGACGCGATCGCGATGTCGCGCGGGTGGCGTGGGATCGAGACCACGGCGGCGGCGAGCGTCGCGGTCGTCCGGCGTGCCCACCCGTCGGGCACGGGAGCGGGACGCCCGAGGAGCACGGCCGCGCGGTTGACAAGGGCGCCGCAGGCGACCAGGAGCCGCTCCAGCACCCGCGGCACGCGAGCCGACAGGACGAGGGTCGCCAGCACGCCCCCGATGAACGCGATGAAGAGGGCCGTGCCCAACAGCCCGAACGCGACCAGCCGATCGCGCATCACGAGCGCGACGGTGCCGGCGAGCACGAACGGCAGGGCCGTCAGCAGGTCCACGGCGAGCGTGACCACGACCCCGACCGCCGTCCGCGGGCCGGACTGGCCGCGCGCCATCGCGTCGTCGATGAAGACCGCGGCCGCGGGCGCCGCGGTGAACGGCACGGCCGTCTTCGCGAAGATCGAGGCGAACATCACCGGGACCAGCCGGAGCGCCCCGCCGGAGACCCCGACCGCGCGAAACGCCGACGCGTACAGCCCTCCGTACAGGACGAAGAACGCCACGTGCAGGAGAATCGCGATCGCCACCCACGCGGGATCCGCCTTCGAGAGGTCCGCGCCGAGCGCCTCGGCCGAGGTGAACTGGCTGGCGACGATCGCGAGCACGACGACGCACAGCACGACGAAGAGCAATCGCCGCCAGGCGAACCGTCGTCCCGTCGCGGGGGGCGTCACGGTGCGCGCGGGGGCGCCGAGGTCGCCGCCGCCAATCGGAAGCCGTCCGGGCCGGGCCGGCCGCAGACCCTTCGCTCGGTTCGAACCGCGCCGTCTGGCCATTCCCTCACGCGCGGATCATCGCCCATAGCGGTCCAGGGCCGTCGCGGGCGCCGGCGGAGATCGCGCCGCGGCCCGGCGAACGCATGCCGTGCGCGAGCGACCTCCGGCGGTGGCCGCCCCTGCTACGATCGGCGCCGTCGCCGCGCACGGAACGGGAGGTCAGCATGGACGTCGACCGGCCGACCATCCCGCCGGAGGAGTACCCGGGCCGATGGCGGCGCGTCCAGTCGCTGATGCAGCTCGAGGGGCTCGACCTGCTCGTGGCCTACGGCAACGACCGCGCCGTGTTCGGTCCGGCGCACGTTCGCTGGCTGGCGGACATCCCGGTCCACTTCGAGCCGATGGCCGTCCTCGTCCCGCCCTCCGGCGATCCGGTCGTCGCGTGCGGACCCGAGAGCGACCAGTACGCCCTCCGCGTGGGGCGCATCCCCGACGTGCGCGTCCTCCGCGAGTTCACGCACCCGGACGAGGATTACCCGTTCAGCCAGATCGAGACCCTGGCCGCGATCGTCGCGGAGCTGACCGGCCCAGGGCGCCCGGTCCGCCGGCTGGGGATCGCCGGCCTGGCCCTGATGGACGCGGCCACGGTGGCGGCGCTGGAGGCGGCGCTGCCCGGCGCGGCGATCGTCGATGTCGAGGGGGCGATGTGCGGCCTCCGTGCCCGCAAGTCGCCCGCGGAGATCGCCGTGATCCGCCACGCGTACCGGCTCGCCGCGGCCGGGCTGGATGCCGCGGTCGCGGCGATCCATCCGGGCGCGACCGAGAGCGCGGTCGCCGCCGAGGCCGAGGCGGCGATGCGGCGCGCCGGCGCCGAGGGGACGGGGATCGACACGATCGTCGCATCGGGCCCGAACGCCCGGCCCATCCTCGCGCGGGCGACATTCCGCGAGATCGACCGGGACGACCTGGTGGTGCTCACGATGGCGCCGCGATACCAGGGCTACCACGGCGCCATCGGGCGGCCCGTGTTCGTCGGCCGGCCCGGGCCCGAGGCGCGCGCGGCCCTCGACGCCGCCCGGCGAGCCCAGGACGCCTGCAGCACCCTGATCCGGCCGGGAATCGAGGGCCGCGTGGTGGAGGCGGCCGGGCGGAAGGTCATGGACGCGGCCGGCCTCGGGCGGAACTTCCTCTACTCGGGCATCCACAGCGTGGGCCTCATCGAGTTCGAGCCGCCGATCTTCGGGCCCAGCAGCACCGCCACGCTCGAGGAGGGCATGGTGGTGTCGATCGACATCCCCGTCTTCAACGCACCGTGGGGCGGGCTGCGCGTGGAGGACGGGTTCCTCGTCACCGCGACCGGCGCCGAACGGCTGGACGACACGCCCTACCTGCTCACGGTCTAGAGCCGTGGCTGGGCCGGTCGCCGCCGTTGGGCCCCGGGCTGCCTCAGGCCATCATCCGCGAGGCTCGGTGGATCACGGGTCGTCGCGGCCGCTAGGCTCGCGCCTCGTCGGACTCCCCCGCGCGCGCGGGCGTTCCGATCCTCCGCTCGGCGTGAGGACGAGCCCGAGATTCGGGCGCCGCGAGCGTACGAAGCGAGCCGTCGACGAGCCCATCGAGACGCGCCAGGAGGGGCGCGGCCCGGAGGGGTTCGAGGATCTGCCGCGCTTCGGCGATGGCGGCGCCGACCGCGGGTGCAGCCGGGTCGAGAAGCGCTGCCATGTCCAGGCTCACGAGGGCGAGCTCGAACAGCGCCTTCCCATCCCGCATCTGGTCGCGAGCCCGCTCGTAGAGCGCGAACGCGTCGCCCGTACGGCCCTCGAGCGCGGCGATCCCTGCTGAGAGGGCGGTCCGGCGAGCCTCAACGAACGGGCCATGGACGGAGGTGGCGTCTCCAGCCTCCAACGCGGCGCGGGCGCCGGCAAGATCACCGGCCCAGAGATGGGCCCTGCCCGCGAGCGCCAGCGCGGACGGGGCATTGAGCGGGCTGGCGTCTGCCGTCGATTCCCAGTTCCGGCTTGCATCCTGGAGACGGCCGTCAAGGAGCGCCGCCCATGCCTCCAGGTCGCGGAGGTCGGTCTGCTGCACGAACTGGTCGATGACCTGGGCGACCAGCCTGTCGAACTCGGCCTGCTGGTCCAATCGTGCCTCTCCCCGCAGACGCCCGACGATCAGGGCCTGGGCAAGCAGCCAGATCCGGTCTTCTCGATCGATGTCCGACGCAAGGAGGGCACCGGCCTCCGTCTCCGCCCAATCCCAGTCGCCCACGGTCCGGGCGGCTTCGGCGCCGTTGCCAACGGCGATGATCACGTGTGAGCGGAGGCCGGCGCGTCGCGATTCCTCGAGGAGGACCCGGTCCATCGTCAAGGCCTCCAGCGGGTCCCGGTGCCCGAGGCCTGCCGCCAGCGCGATCCGGGCGCGCATCGCGATCTCGGTCAGCCCGCGGCCTTCTGCAAGGCTGATCACGCCGCGGAGCGTGTTCATCCCCTCGTAGTTGTGGCCGCTGTTCATGAGGGCCGAGCCCTTCACGGCGAGGGCCCGGCAGATCGTCGACACGAGGTCGAGGCGCTCTGCCGGCACGAGGACGCGATCGGCGATCTCGATCGCTCGCCCCAGGCGCTCGCCGACGAGGTATGCGCGAGCGAGCGTCGCATTGAGCTCGATCATGACCGGGTCAACCTCGAGATCGGCAAGCTCGCCGACGACGGGCTCGAGCGCCTCGAGGGCGCTCTCGACCCGGTACGACTGCACGAGGGCCGAGCCCAGGGCGGTCGACGAGCGGGCGATGCCGAGCCGATCGCCGAGGCCGCGCCGGAGCTCCAGCGCCCGTCGCGCCATCGCCTCCGCCTGGTCGTGGTGGGCCGCCTGCGAGGCTGCGTGGCTGGCGCGCTCGAGAAGGCTTGCCTCCTCGGCCGGGTCGCCCGTGACCGTGATCCCCTGTCGGAGCAAGCTGACCCCCTGGTCGAAGGAGCCGAGGGCCAGCGCCCGGTCGGCGGCCGCGGACAGCGCGATCCTGGCCTGGGCTGCCAGGGCGTCCGCCTCGGCGCCGGTCGGCGCGTTCTGCCAGGCGGCGAGGTAGTGGCCGGCAAGGGCCCCTGCCAGCTCGTCAGATCCGAGGCCTTCGAAGTGGCGGGCGGCCGCGAGGTGACGCGTCTTGCGCTCCTGCCTGGCCAGCCGGTTGTAGGCGACCTCGCGGATCAGCGCCTGGACGAAGCGGTAGTTGCCGCGCTCCGGCGAACGGGGACCGGTCTCGAGCGACAGGATCTCCCGCCGCACGAGACCCCGCAGGCGGGGCTCCAGCTCGGCCTCCCCCATCCCCGACACCGCGGCGAGGCCGGACGGCGCGAAGCTCTGTCCCAGGACCGCGGCATCCTGCACGAGACCCCGGTCCGTGGCCTCCAGGCCGTCGAGCCGGGCCGCGATGAGGGCGGTGAGCGTCTCCGGGACGGCCAGGGTCGTGAGGTCGCCTGTCGGGACGTACACGTTGTCGCGCAGCGTCAGCCGACCCTCCGCGACCAGCATCCGGACCGTCTCCACGGCGTAGAGCGGGATCCCGTCCGCGCGCGCCACGATGGACCGGGTCGCCTCCGGCGGCAGGCCGGGAACCAGGCCTGCGAGCAGATCGCGCATCGCGCGCTCCGGCAGCGGCTCCAGGTAGACGCTCGTGAAGTTCCGCTTTCCGGCACCCCAGTCCGCACGCTTCTCGAGGAGCTCCGGGCGGGACAGGGTCATCACGAAGATCGGGACGTTCCGGCTCCACTCCAGCATGTGGTCGACGAAGTCGATCAGCCCGCTGTCCGCGTGGTGGAAGTCCTCGAAGACCATCGCGACGGGGCCCTCTGCTGCCAGCCGCTCGAAGAATGTGCGCCAGGCACCGAACAGCTGCTCCGAGCCGACGCGCGCCTCCAGGCCGAGCAGGGCGAGCAGGGCGGGCTGGATCCAGCGCCGTTCGTCCGTGTCGGGCACGAACCGTCGGACGGTCTCGGCGACCTTGGCTCTCGTCGTGCTCTCGTCGTCGCTCTCGAGGAGACCGCAGCGCTGGCGGATCATCTCGCCGAGCGCCCAGAACGTGACCCCGTCGCCATAGGCCGGGCAGCGGCCCTCGTGCCACCAGACGCCCTCGAGCAGGCCATCGACGTACTTGAGGAACTCCCACGCGAGGCGCGTCTTGCCGATTCCCGCGGGCCCGATCACCGACACGAGCCGGCTTCGCCCCTCGCGGCCCGTCGCATGGAAGAGCTCCTTGAGCAGGCGCAGCTCGTCCTGGCGGCCGACGAACGGCGCCTCCATCGTCTCCGCCCGGTTCCTGCCGCCG
Source organism: uncultured Chloroflexia bacterium (assembly GCA_963850035.1). GTDB lineage: Bacteria > Chloroflexota > Limnocylindria > Limnocylindrales > CSP1-4 > CTSoil-043. Next base: position 80,328 of record CAWKJP010000008.1, read on the forward strand.
CGCTCGGCAACGACGCGGATCGCCTGCCACGCCGGCACCGGGGCTGTCTTGCCCTTGAGCACCTGGTCGCCAACCGGACCGAAGGCGATCGCCTTGCTCGCCGCTCGCTGGGTCGCCTCACCAACCAGCACGGTCCCCGGTAGCGCGACGGACTGCAGGCGCGACGCGGTGTTCACGAGGTCACCGGCGACCATGCCCTGGCCGACCGCTCCGAGGGTCACAGCCGCCTCGCCGGTCAGCACGCCGGCCCGGGCGGCCAGCGTCGCTCCAAGGGTCCGGACGGACTCGACGAGCTCCAGGGCTGCTCGCACGGCAAGCTCCGCGTCATCCTCCCGCGCGGTCGGCGCTCCCCAGACGGCCATCACGGCATCGCCGATGAACTTCTCGACCGTCCCGCCGTAACGCTCGATGACGTCGCGCGACAGGTCGAAGTACCGCGAGAGGAGCTCCCGGGTGTCCTCGGCGTCCCGGGCTTCCGCGAGCGTGGTGAACCCGACGAGGTCCGCGAACAGGATGGAGACGAGCCGGCGCTCCGCCACCGGCGCCGGCGCGACCGCAGGCGACGAAGGGCGCGCAGGCGCGTCGCGGGGAATCGCCGCGATCAGGTTCGTGCCGCACTCGCCGCAGAACTTGGCGTCGTCCGGTACCGGGGCTCCGCACGAGGGGCATCCGGTCCCGAACGCGGCACCGCATTCGATGCAGAACTTGCGGCCAGCCTCGTTGTCCTTACCGCAGCGTGTGCAGTGCAACGCGCCTCCCCCGAACGTGATCCTTGAGTCGAGGAGCGTAGCCGAAGCGCCCCGTGCAGGCCAGTAGCCGGCCCATTGCGAGTAGCCGGCCCATTGCGTGTGGGCCGCCCAATGCGAGAACGCGCTACGTTCGCGGGGCAGTCACGCCAGCCGACGCGCGATCTCCCGCTCGTACTCCGGGAAGTACCTCCCGATCACGGCGAGGTCGAACTCGCGCAGGATCGACTCCTTCGGCTCGCGCTCGAGGAGGAAGGCGAAGCTCACCGTTGAGCAGGCGCACCGGATCCGGAGCCCCGGGAGCGAGACGGGCGAGGTCCGCCCGCGAGACGTGGACGCGGTGGTGCGACTCGCCGCGGTCGCGCACGGAGACCTGGCAGTCCCAGCCCTGGCCAGCCTCCGTCGCCCTGACCGCCACCGAGCTCACCGCTGTACCTCCTGGTGCGCTTCCACGTCGCGCGGGTCGCGGACGCGACCGGTGCACGATACCGATGGGTCGTTCACGACGCCGCTCGGCGGGCACTCGTCCCGGACACGCGGCTCGAGCCCGCGATCGATGTGCAGGTTCGAGCGTTCGCTGAACGTGTTGTGACCGGATTGCACCGCTGGCCGATCGAACGGACGGCCGTCCCGATCAGCTGGCAACCTGTCCGTCTCTGGCGCCCCGGGCCAGCCGTGCATCGCCGAGGGCCTGAGAGGTGACGACCGGAAACGGATCGAAAGGACCGAGCAGCTGACGGACCTCGCTCGCGTCGACGAGAAGACCCAGCCGAACGACGAAGCCGTACCAGGTCGACGCGCACGGCTCGCCCTGGAAGGCCGCCAGGCTCTCCATCACGAGGCGCGGGCTCGACGACGGGCCGCCCGGACGATGCTGGACCGCGGCCCATGTCCGGGCGGCAAGGTCCGGACTCACACGCGTGTCGCCGGTGGTGGACCCTGGCGACGCCGTTTGCCGGTCGCTCCTCTGACGAGGACGTCGCCGACCGTTGTCATGGTTCGATGCTCCTTCGGGGGATTGGCGCGGGTCCCATGATCCTGAGCCGGGGCAACACCGATTCGGCGGGGTGTGCACGCCGCGCAACCGCCTGCCGGCCCGGGGGCGGGCGGGCGGCTCCGGGCGAGAGGCAGGTCAGGCGCGCTGGGCGAACCAGATCGTGGGTGCGCCGAGGACGCCGGCGTCGTGCATCGCGCTCCGCAGCTCGGGGCTCCCGGCGAACGCCTGCGCCGCCTCCAGGGTCGCGAAGTCGTGGGTCACGGTGACCTCATTGGGGTTGTCGGCGGCTCGGTACACGGCGTCCGCCTGGACGCCAAGCGTCCTCGCCTTCGGCTGAAACGCGTCGTAGGCCTGGCGCCATGTCGTGTAGTCGGCAGCCTGGTGTCGCACGAAGAGCGTGGTCATGGTGGTGGCTCCCTGTCGCCGAGGGCCACGGTGGGGACGTCTCACCGTCGGTCCTGTCACCTACTGTAGCGACATTCACTGCATTGTCAATATATGTGTGCACAGTTATTGTTATGTCAGAGACTGATCTGGTACACTCCGCCCATGGAACCGGACGAGGACCCCACCCGGCCTGCGACCGCGTGGGCCGATGCGTGGCGCGGCGTGCTGTTCGCGGGCGCCAAGGTGCTGCGGGTCGCCGAGCGCGATCTCATCGAGCGCGAGGGCTTCCCGATGGCGTGGCTCGACGTCCTGGCCCAGCTCTATGACGCCCCCGGCAGCGGGCTCCGGATGCAGGAGCTCGAGGAGCGCGCGCTCTTCACGCGGAGCGGCCTGACCCGGCTCGTGGACCGCATCGAGGGAGCCGGTCTCGTGCGCCGGGAGCCGGTCCCCGGAGATCGGCGCGGCGTCCGCGTCGTCCTGACGCCCGAAGGCAGGCGGCGACATGACGAGGCGTTCGTCGAGCACCTGCGCGTCATCGAGCGCGAGTTCGGCGGCCGGCTGTCGCGGGCGGAGCAGCGGGCCGTGGCGGACGCCCTCGCCGGCTTCTGGCACGACGACCAGGAGAGCCCCCCGACGACCGGGTAGGCCGGCGCCCGGCGGCCAGCCGGATCCACCCCGACCTTCGACAGCCTCAGCTCTTCGATGGGCCCTCGGGCCGCGGCTGGCCGTAGTAGGCGGTGGGGCCGTGCTTGCGCTTGAAGTGCTTGTCGAGCAGCGCCTGGGGAATCGGCCCCGTCCCGGGCTCGATGGCCAGGGTGGCGATTGCCTGGCGCGCGACCTGCTCGAGCACGATGGCGTTGACCAGCGCCTCGTGTGGCGTCTCGCCCCAGGTGAACGGCCCGTGACCGGCATCGAGGCACGCCGGCACCGCGGTCGGATCGATGCCGGCCTCGGTGAAGCGCTCCACGATGACGCGCCCGGTGTGCGCCTCGTAGTCGGTCTGGATCTCGGCGTCGGTCAGCCACCGCGTGACCGGCACGGGACCGTGGAAGTGATCGGCGTGGGTCGTCCCGAAGCACGGGATCTCTCGCCGTGCCTGCGCCCACGCGGCAGCGTGCACCGAGTGCGTGTGCACGACACCGCCGGTCTCCGGGAAGCTGCGATACAGGACGAGGTGCGTCGGCGTGTCCGACGAGGGGCGCCCCTCTCCCTCGATGACGCGACCATCGTCGAGGGAGACCAGGACGATGTCCTCGGGACGAAGCGTCGCGTACGCAACGCCGCTGGGCTTGATGGCGACGATCCGGGCATCACGATCGATCCCGCTCGCGTTGCCGAACGAGAGCACGACGAGGCCTGCCTCGACGAGGCCCAGGTTCGCCTCGAAGACGCGCTCCCTCAGCTCCGCATGTCGCATGCTCGATCCTCCTGCCGCCCGGGCCCCGCGAACGTTCAGCTCAGCGCCTTGACCGCCTCGCGCTCGATGGCGAGCCCGCTCCGGTGACGCGCAAAGAACTCCACGAACCCCTTCACGTCCAGCGGGTCGGGCCGAACCGGCGCTCCGATGCTCGCGGCGATCCGCTCGTCGAGGTAATCGGGCAGCGACTGCGTGGCGTCCGCTCGGAGCATGTAGTCGGCCAGCACCGCCATGCCCCAGGCCCCGCCCTCGCCCGCGGTGGCCGGGATGCTGACCGGGACGTTGAGCGCGGCAGCCATCATGCGCTGGCCGGTGTCGCCCCCCTTGAAGAAGCCGCCGTGGCCGCGGATCTCCTCGATGATGACCCCTTCCTGCTCGGTGAGGATGTTCAGCCCGGTCCGGAGGGAGCAGAGCGACGCGAAGTACATGGCCCGCATGAAGTTCTCGAGCGAGAACGCGCTGTCCTGGCTCCGCGCGAACAGCGGCCGGCCCTCGGTGAAGCCGGTCATGTGCTCGCCCGAGACGTAGTTGATGGAGAGGAGCCCGCCCGCGTCCGGGTCTGCCCGCACGGCAAGCGGCAGGAGCTTGGCGTACAGGTCGTCGTGCGGGGCCTCCACGCCGAGCGCTGTGGCAACCTGGCCGAAAAGGTTGATCCACGCATCGAGGTCGGATGATCCGTTGTTGGCATGCGCCATCGCCACGGGACTGCCATCGGGCGTGACGACGATGTCGATCTCTTCGTGCACGCGGGACAGGCTCTTCTCCAGGACGATCATCGCGAACACCGAGGTGCCCGCGGAGACGTTCCCGGAGCGCGGCCGCACGGCGTTCGTGGCGACCATGCCCGTCCCCGCGTCGCCCTCGGGAGGACAGAGGACGATCCCGGCCGGGAGCGTGCCAGAGACATCGAGCAGCTTCGCGCCCTCGGCCGTGAGCGTCCCGGCGGGCCGGCCGGCAGGCAGGACCGCGGGGAGGATGTCCCTGAGCTGCCAGCCCAGCCCGTGCGGCGCGATGAGGGCGTCGAACGCCGCCATCCGCGCGGCGTCCCAGTCGCCGCTGCGCGGGTCGATCGGGAACATGCCCGAGGCTTCGCCGACGCCGATCACGTGCTCGCCGGTGAGCTTCCAGTGGACGTAGCCGGCCAGCGTGGTCAGATGGGCGATCCGCGCCACGTGCGACTGCTTCTCCAGGATCGACTGGTACAGGTGGGCGATGCTCCAGCGCTGCGGGACCGCGAAGTCGAGGAGCGGGGTCAGCTCGGCGCAGGCCGTTCCCGTGATGTTGTTCCGCCACGTGCGGAACGGTGACAGCAGGTTCCCATCGACGTCCAGGGCGAGATACCCGTGCATCATCCCGCTGACGCCCAGGGCCGCGACGGACGTGAGCTCGATCGAGTACCGGGCGCGCACGTCCGAGACCAGCGACGCGTAGCAGGCGGCCACGCCCTTCCAGACGTCCTCGAGGTCGTACGTCCAGATGCCGTTCCTGAGCTGGTTCTCCCAGGCATGCGAGCCCGATGCCAGCGGCGTCGTGTCAGGCGCGATGAGCGACGCCTTGATGCGGGTCGAGCCGAGCTCGATCCCGAGGATGGCGCCGCCCGAGCGGATCAGCTCCGCCGCGCTCGCCTGCTGCTGGTCCACTCGATCCTCCTTGGCATGCGCCTGCCGTGCCGCTCGCGGCGCTCCCGCTGCGAAGTTCGCTCCTGTCCATCGTGCGCGATCTTCCCGTCCCCGCGCTTGACGTGCCTGCACCCAGGCGAACCCTCCGGCTTCGCGTCTTCAGGAACACCGGCCTCACGGCGCCCGAGTGCCCGGGGCGGACGCCCGTCTACACCGCGCACGCGATCGCCGCACGCGGCTTCGACGACAAGGCCGGCTGATCGATCCGCTCCCCTCGACCTCCCAGCCTGATCCCGCTCCGACGAGGCGCCGTCGGCCTGGCATCCGCGAGCGCATCCCCCGAATGGGGGACCCCATCCTCCGATCACCCGGCTGCTGGATGACGTGGCGGCCGATGGTCCGCGCGGACCCCGCGACCGACACTCCGAGCAGGTCCGGAACAGAACACCGGCCACTCGGAGACAACGCACATGATCCTCGCACCACTCGCAGGCAACGCACCGGTCGCGGCGGCGCCTGCACTCGATCTGACCGCGGCCCCCGTCGTCGAGCTGCGCGGCGCCACCAAGCGCTACGGCGCGATCGGGGCCCTTTGCGGGATCGACCTCGTCATCCAGCCCGGGGAGATCACTGCGATCCTGGGGCCGAACGGCGCCGGCAAGACCACGGCGCTCTCCCTCATCCTTGGCCTGCGCCGGCCGACCGGTGGCACCGTGCGGCTGATGGGGCTGCCGCCCGAGCACCCGGCGGCGCGCGCCCGTGTCGGCGCCATGCTCCAGGAGTCGGGCGTTCCCCCGATGCTGACCGTTGCCGAGCTGGTCGAGCTGTTTTCCAGCTACTACCCGCATCCGCGGCCGGCAACCGAGGTGATCGCGGCCGCCGGCCTGGCCGGCCTGGAAGGACGCCGGGCCGGCCGGCTCTCGGGCGGGCAGCGGCAGCGCCTGTTCTTTGCCCTCGCGCTCTGCGGCGACCCCGAGCTCGTGGTCCTGGACGAGCCCACCACCGGGCTCGACGTCGAAAGCCGGCACCATTTCTGGGCCGTGATCACGGAGCTGGCGCGGCACGGCACCACGGTGCTCTTCGCCACGCACCTCCTGGAGGAGGCCGACGCGCTCGCCACCCGCATCGTCGTGATCAATCACGGCCGGATCGTGCGCGACGGAACGCCGGCGCAGGTCAAGGCACAGGCCGGCGGCAAGACGATCCGCGTGCGGGCCGACCTCGATCCAGCCGACGTCGGCCGTTGGCCCGGCGTGATCCGCGTCGAGCGGACCGGGTCGCGCCTGGAGATCGTGGCCGTCGACGCCGAAGCCGTCCTGGGCCGGCTGTTCAGCGGCGCAACCCATGTCGAAGAGGTCACCGTGGAAGAGCGGGCGCTGGAGACCGCGTTCCTCGACCTCGTGAAGGAGAACGAGTCATGAGCACCCTGACCATTGCCACCCTGGCCCGACCCGGCATCGAGCGCGCGACCCTGCGGTCATTCAGGCTGCAGGCTGCCGCCGAGCTGCGCCGCCACCTCCGCGCACCCGATTTCGCGATGGCTGCCATCGCCCTGCCGCTCTTCTTCTACACGATCGTCGGCATCTCCCGGGCGGCCGAGCCCGTGACCGGCGGTGGCACCGTGGGGGGATACCTCGTCGTCGTCTTCGGCATCTTCGGTGTGCTCAGCGTCTCGCTTTCCGGGATCGGCCACACGATCGCCGACGAGCGGGCACGCGGCGACCTGCGGCTCATGCGCGTCACGCCACTTCCCGCTGCCGCCTACATCGCGGCGAAGCTCGTCTTCGTCCTCCTCGCCTCCATCGCGATCATCCTTCTGCTCGGGATCGAGGGCGCGGTGACCGGCGCACGGCTGCCGCTCGACACATGGCTTGCCACTGCGGGGCTCCTCCTCGCCGGCTCGCTCGCGCTCGCCCCGATCGGCTTCCTCGTCGGCTTCCTGGTTCGGCCGAACAGCGCCGGCGCGGTCAATCTCCTCATCCTCATGCCGCTCTCGCTCACCGCCGGCGTCTTCATGGACGTCACTGCTCTCCCGTCCGCGGTCCAGCGGGTCGCCGAGCTCACCCCGACGTATCACCTGTCCATGCTGGCGCAGTCGATGACAGGGCTGCCTGTCGGGGCACAGCCCATCGTCGACCTCGCCTGGATCATCGGCTGGGGCATCGCGTCCGCGGTCGCCGCGCTCCTCGTGTACCGGCGGTTCGTGGGAAGGCAGTTCGCGTAGGTCACCCGGTGTCTACGATGGTGCGGATGAGCGTGGTCGAGCCGCGCGAACGCAGCAGACGGCTTCGATCACCGCCCCGGGAGACGCGGCGGTGATCGGTGCGCCGTCGGATGTCTGGGTTCGCAGCCTGCCGCTGTGGCACGCCTGGAACATCGCGACGATCGTCGTCGCGACGGCGCTTGCGCTGACCTCCCGGACCATGACCGCCGAGGCGACTGTCGCCGCCCTCGCGCTGGCGGGCGTGGTGCTCCTCCTCTACCTTGCGATGTTCATGCGCCATCCTCGCGCGTGGGGCTGGTGGTTCGGCTTCGGTGTGCCATACGCCGCGGCCGTCACGCTCGTGCTTCGGCATCCTGCTCCAGCTGAGCTCGTACTTCGCCTACCTCGAGTTCACGCTCTACCCGCAGATCTTCTTCCTGCTCTACGCGAGGCGCTCCGCCGTGCTCGTCGGCGCGTGCGGCCTCGCGATCGCGCTCGTCGCTCGCCGAGCTCGCCGCCTCCGGGTGGCGGCTCGACGGTCGCCGCACCGCACGTGCGTCTGCGGATCTCGTGCAGATCGCCTTCGCGCTCGGCATCTCGCTCTGGCTCGGGGCGATCGCGCCGCCAGAGCCTCGAGCGGCGGCTCCTCATCGCGGAGCTCGAACGGACGCGGCGCGAGCTCGCGGCCGTCGAACGTGCGGCCGGGCGTTCTCGAGGAGCGCAGCCGGCTGGCGCGCGAGATCCACGACACGCTCGCCCAGGGATTTGCCAGCGTCGTGGCACACCTCGAAGCTGCCCGGGGTTCCCTCGGGCAGGACCAGGAGCGCGTCGAGCGACACATGGTGGAAGCCGAGGAGGTGGCGCGGCTCAGCCTCGCGGACGCACGCGGGCTGGCGTGGGCGCTGCGACCCGAGGCGCTCGCCGGCGGCGGGCTTCCGGGCGCGATCGAGCGCGTCGCCGCGGTCGCTGCCCAAGGGCGGCCCGGCCACCGATGTCACCGTCACCGGGACCGTGCGCGCCCTCCATCCCGACGTGGAGGTCACGCTGCTTCGCGCGACGCAGGAGGCGCTCGCGAACGTCCGCCGCCATGCGGCGGCCGACCACGTCACCGTCACGCTCTCCTACTTCCCCGACGAGGTCACCCTCGACGTGGCGGACGACGGGCGCGGCTTCGACCCGGCCGCGCACGCGCCCGGGCCCGCCGGCGGCCTCGGTCTCATCGGCATCCACGAGCGGGCGGCGGCGCTGGGCGGCAGTGTCGCGGTGGAGAGCGCGCCCGGCGAAGGCACGATGATCGGGGTGAGCCTCCCCGCTCCGTCTTCCGCGCCCGAGCCCGTTCGGGAGCGGATGGCACCGTGACCGGCATCCGCCTGCTCATCGTCGACGACCACCCCGTCGTGCGGACCGGCCTGCGTGGCATGTTCGAGACCGATCCCGGCTTCTCGGTCGTGGGCGAGGCCGCGGACGGGGCGCAGGCGATCGAGCAGGTGCAGGCGACCCGGCCCGACCTCGTGCTGATGGACCTCCAGATGCCCGTCCTTGATGGCGTGGCCGCCACCGCACGAATCCGTTCGCTGCCCAACCCGCCGCCCGTCCTCGTGCTGACGACCTACGACTCCGACAACCAGATCCTGCGAGCCATCGAGGCTGGCGCGGCCGGCTACCTCCTGAAGGACACGCCAAGGGAGACGTTGTTCGCCGCCGTCCGGAGCGCGGTCGCGGGCGGGTCGCCCCTTGCTCCGTCGGTCGCGGCTCGCCTCATGCATCGCCTCGTGCCCGGCCCGAGCGCTGGGGGCGATGCGCTGTCGGGACGCGAGCTCGAGGTCGTGGCCCTGGTCGCTCGGGGCGCGTCCAACAAGGAGATCGCGCACACGTTACGGATCAGCGAGGCGACCATCAAGACGCACCTCGCCCACATCTTCGAGAAGCTCGGCGTCACCGACCGGACCTCGGCCGTAACGCGGGCGATCGAGCAGGGGATGATCGAGCTCCCGAGGGCGCCGGGCGCCGGCGGCTGACCGAACCGCGGTCCGCGTCCGACACGCCGATCGTGAACCACCGGCTGGAGATCGGTACCCTAGGGTGCCGATGGCCCCGCCCAAGGATGCCGCCACTCCGGACTCCCGAGCCGCGCCTGGCGAGGGTGCGCTTCGGGACCCGCTCGTCTCGACCAAGCTCCGGGCTCCGGCCACGGTGGGGGCCCACGCTGAGCGTCCACGCCTCAGCGCCATGCTCGATCGTGGACTCGAGGACAGCGCCCGGCTGACCCTGCTGTCGGCCCCGCCGGGCTACGGAAAGACGGTCGCCGTGACCGGCTGGCTCGCGTCGCGCGGTCCGGCGTTCGCCTGGCTCTCGCTGGACCCGGCCGACAACGACCTCTCCCGTTTCGCCCGGTACCTCGCCGCGGCCCTGGGCGCGGTCCGGCCGTCTGCCGCCGATGCGACCGGGGGTCTCTTCGGTCCCGGGTCGACCCCGAGCCCTGAGCTCGTCGGTGCCTCGCTCATCGAGGCGCTGACCGAGACCGACGACCCGTTCGTCCTCGTGGTCGACGACTACCAGCTCGTCACTGCCGAGCCGGTCCATCGTCTCATCCGCTTCCTCATCGAGCGGGGCCCGCCCTTCGTTCACCTCGTACTGCTGACCCGCGAGGATCCTCCCGTGCCGCTGGCGCGGCTGCGGGCCCACGGACGGCTCGTCGAGCTGCGCGTGGACGACCTGCGTTGGAGGGCGGACGAAGCCTCGGCGTACCTCGGCTGCCTGGGCGTCCCGCTCGCGCACCCGCTCGTCGAGCGCCTCGTCGAGCAGACCGAGGGCTGGATCGCCGGCATCCAGCTCGCCGCGATCGCGCTGCGCGACCGGCCGGACCCGGCGGCGATGATCGAGACGTTCGGGGGCAGCCAGCGGTTCGTCTTCGACTACCTCGCCGACGAGGCCCTGGGCGGGGTCGAAGACGACCTCCGGGCGTTCCTGATCCGGACCTCGATCGCGGAGCGCTTCACGGGCGACCTGTGCCGCGAGCTCACGGGTCGCACCGATGCCGACGCCCTCCTCGAGCGAGCCGAACGGGCGAACCTCTTCATCGTCCCGCTCGATGCCGAGCGGCGCTGGTATCGCTACCACCGCCTGTTCGCGGACTACCTCCGCTCGCAGGTCGAGGAGGACGAGCGGCGCGCGCTCCACGAGCGCGCTGCCGGCTGGTTCGAGCGGACGGGCTTCGTGCCCGACGCGATCGACCATGCACTCGCGGCGGGCTCGCTCGACCGCGCGACCCGCCTCGTCGAGCGCGCCGCACAACCGGCCTTCGAGGCAGGCGAGCTCGCGACGCTGCTCGGCTGGCTCGAGGCCCTGCCTCCCGGCCGGGTCGCGGCGAGCTGCCGAGCTCACTGCCCTGCATGCGTGGGCGCTCTTCGAGACGGGCCAGATGGGCGCAGCCGTCGCCCTCGCCGAGCGCCATCTCGCCTCGTCCGACGCGCGCGGGCCGGCCGAGGGACGGCTGCTGGTCCTGCGGGCGCTCATGGCGACCGTGACCGGGCCGGACGCCGACCGCCTGGCGCTCGAGGGGCTCGGACTGCTGGGCGACGACCCGCTGTTCAGTTCTCTCGGGCTCCTGGCCGCGGGACTCGCGGCGCTCGCGCGCGGGGAATACGTGGCGGCCGTCGAGACCCTGCGGACGGGGTACGAAACGGCGCTCGTGACGGGAAACCCGAATGCCGTCCTGATGGCGGTCAATCCCCTCGGCCAGGCGCTTGCCCTGGCTGGCTTCCGCGGGGAGGCGGAGGCGATCTGCCGTGCTGTGCTTGCCCAGCAGGCGGATGGGCACGGGAAGCCGCGGTTGGTCGCCTGGCCCGCCCGGGTGGTGCTCGGCATCAGCTGCTACGAGGCGAATGACCTCATCGAGGCGCGTCGCGAGCTCGAGGCGGGATTCGAGGCCGCGCGTCGAATGGGTATCGGCCGACCCGTGCTCGGCTGGGCGATCTCGTACCTCGCCCTGGTTCGCCTCGCCTGCGGGGATCGGGACGCCGCGTTCGAGGCGCTCCGCACCAGCCCGCGCGACCTTCGGTCGACCGGCATGGCGCTCCCCGGGGTCGCCGGCGAGGTCGAGGCCAGGATTTTCCTGCGGACGGGCGATGTCGCCGGGGCGGGACAGTGGGCGGACCGGGCGTCGCCGGAGGCACCACCCGGCTCACCCCTCCTCGAGCTCCTGCGCCGCTCGATGGACACGACGATCGCGCGGGTCCGCCTGGCACAGGACAGGCCAGACGAGGCTCGGGAGCTCCTCGCTCGTACCAGGGCCGCTCAGGAAGCGTCCGGCGCGATCGCCGACCTGATCTCGATCGGCGTCCTGCAGGCTGCGTGCGCGGACGCCCGCGGTCAGCGGGCGGAGGCGCTGGCGGCGCTCAGGCAGGCGGTCGAGCTCGCCGCTCCGGGCGGCTACGTCCGGCGGTTCGTCGACGACGGTCGACGTGTCGCGCACCTGCTGCCCGCTGTCCGGGCGACAGCGCCGGCGTTCGTGGACACGCTGATCGGCGCCCTCGCCGGTGAGCCGACCGAGGCGAGCGCGCCGCGACCAGCCCTCTCGGGGGCCTCGATCTGGCAGGACGCGGATGGGCGGCTGCTCGAGGCGCTGACCGCCCGCGAGCTCGATGTCCTGCGGCTGATGGCCCAGGGCGCGAGCAACGCGGAGATCGCAGCGGGATTGACGGTCTCGATCGGCACGGCGAAATGGCACGTCGGCCACGTCCTCGCCAAGCTCGGCGCGACGAGCCGAACCCAGGCGCTCCTGCGCGCCCAGCACGCCGGGCTCGTCTGAGGCTGCGGCCGCCGGTCCTCCGCGCCTGATCCCACCCCTTCGGGAGGGGCATCGCTCGCCAAAAGACCGGCCTTTCGCAAGGCGTATTCGCGACGCGCGGGCCCGAACATCGGGGCCATGGACCGCTACGAGATCCGCGTCGCCGGCCACCTCGACCAGCGACGCGCTCGCTTCCTTGGCTGCGAAGCGACGCGGCTGCTGCCGAACGGCAACTCCCTGCTGACCTTCATGGCCGTCGACCAGGCCGCCCTGTACGGGCTGCTGACCAGGTTGCGGGACGCGGGCCTCGGGCTCGTCGCGGCCGAGCGCATCCCCAGCCCGGCGAAGGCGCCGACCGCCGGCGCAGGCGCGACCGAACCACCGAAGGAGGATCCCGATGCTGCAGGTTAACGATCCGATGGCTGCGAAGGTGCGCGAGCCCGGGCCTCGGCTGCCTCGGCCATACGTGCCGTCCCGGTTCTTCATGAGCCACGTGGTGAACCCGATCACCCTCCTGCTCGGCGGCCCGACCCTCATCGTTCGCGGCCGGCGCACCGGCCGCCCGATCCGGACGCCGGTCCCGACGCTCGAGGTCGAAGGCGCCCGCTACCTCGTCTCGGGCGGCGGCGAGACTCACTGGGTCCGCAACCTGCGGGCCGCTGGCGAGGGCGAGCTCCGGCGGGGCCGGACGCACGAGCCGTTCCGGGCCGTCGAGATCGGCGGCGAGGAGCACGACCGGGTCGTTGCCGCCTACCGCGAGCACATGGGCTGGCGGGCCCGCGAATTCTTCACCGCGCTGCCGGATCCGGCCGACCACCCCGTCTTCCGGATCGAGCCGTCCGGGTCGGTCCCGGGCGACCGGTAGAAGCCCCAGCACGGACGAAAAGGAGTCAACGATGTCTGATCAGACGGTCAAGCTCATCATCACCGGGGCGCTCGCAGTGCATGGCCTCGGCCACGGTGGGGCCGTGGCGGCGCTCGCCTGGATCGCAGCGCGGCCGGGTACCGACACGGGGGCATGGCGAGCCGCCCATTCCTGGCTCGTCCCAGGGCTCTCGGCCGAGACCGCCGCGGCACTCGCGAGCGCATTCTGGATCGCGTCGATGATCGGGTTCGTGGCCGCGGCGCTCGGGTTCTCGGGGATCCTGGTCCCCGTCGACGCCTGGCGGCCGCTGGCGGCAGTGACCGCGATCGTCTCGATGGTCGGGATCCTGCTGTTCATCGGCACCTGGCCCGCGTTCAACACCGTGGCCGCGCTGGGCATGAACGTCGCGGTGCTCGTCGCGCTGCTCGGGATGCGCTGGCCGCCCGAGACGATGTTCGGACGGTAGGCGCGCACGATGTACACGCTGTCGCTCACGCGCGATCTCGCGCTCGCCGCTCGGACATCGCTACCGGGGGCCTCCGACGTGACCACATCCGCCTCCGGCGGGGGCAGCGCGCTCCGGCTCGGATCCTGGGTCGCATTCCTGACGGCCGTCCTCGCCGGGGTCTTCGCGGTGGCCGGCATCTCGACCCCGCCCCGCAGCGGTCCCTTCTGCGTGGACGCGTGCGTCGCGTACCCGTATGCCGACGTGGCCCAATACATCCCGGGCGACTACCTCTGGCTCCTGCCCGGGATCCTGCTGGCGCCAGCGTTCGTCGTCCTCATGGCGTGCGTCCACGGCCACGCTGCGGAGCCCAGGCGGATCTACAGCCGCATCGGCCTGGCGTTCGCCCTCGTCTACGCGGTGGTGATCCTGGTGGACTACTCCCTGCAGCTCGGCGTGGTCGCGCCGAGCCTCCGGGCCGGCGAGACCGAGGGTCTTGCCCTGTTCACGCAGTACGACCCGCACGGGTTCTTCATCGCCCTGGAGGCGCTCGCCTACTCGATGCTGATGGTCGCGCTCCTGTTCGCGGCTCCCGTCTTCGCGGGTCGTGGAGCCGAGCGCGCAGTCCGCGGGCTGTTCACGGTGGGCTTCGTGCTGGCGGTCGCTGCGTTCGTCGGGCTTGCCCTGCTCCACGGCGACCTGGTCGCCTTCGAGGTGACCGTCCTGATGATCGTCTGGATCGAGCTGACGGCGTCCGGCGTGCTCCTCGGCGTCCTGTTCAGACGAGCGGGGCGGCCAACGCGAGTCCCGAGCTGAGCGGGAGTCGCCCGCCGGGCCCGCTCGGTCAGACGCTCGATGCCTCCCGCGACCGTGCATGGTGGGGCGGGACCGGTGAAGCGGGACGGTGCATGGCCTCCTCGAGGCGTGCAAGGAATGGCGTTGCCTGCAGCCGCGTGAGGATCGCGCGGGCGGCCTCCGCCGCGGCGCCGACCTCCGGCTCGGACGGATCCAGCAGCGTGGCCATGTCGAGCGCACACAGCGCCTCGTCCCATGGAAGGCCAAGGTCGCGCCAGGCGTGCAGGGACTCGCGGTACTGCGTGAGGGCTTCGTCAGTCCGACCGTCGAGGGCAGCCAGCCCGGCCCGGAGGGTCTTTCGTTCGGCGGTGACCACGGCACCTCGCCGTTCGGAGCCCTCGACCCGCGCAAGGTCTTCGGCGGCGAGCTCCGGCTTTCGGGCCAGGAGGGCGCACCTGGTCGCGATGACGAACAACTCGAGGCCGCCCTGGGCGAATATCTGTGCGTACTGATGGGCCGCTGCTCGCGCGACGTCGTATTGGGCAGCGGCGAATGCCGCCGATGTCTGCGCGACGGCGACGGTGCCGGCCTTGACCGGGTCCGCGCCGCTCGTCGGCAGCGCCTCGAGATCAGCAAGCGCCTCTGCGATGGGCTCTCCCCGGAACGCCCTGATCGTGATGATGTCGGCCAGGGCAACGGCGCGCGTAAGGGGCTCGACATCGTCTCCCAGCATCGGTTCGACCTGGGCGACGGCCCAGTCCCAGTCCCCGGTCCTGAGAGCCAGCTGGGAGGCATTGTCGAGAATCTGGAAGTGGCGATACCCGAGGCGGCGGGCGAGCACGATGCCGGCGCGAGCCGCCTCGAGCCCGGCTCGCGGGTCGCTGTCGCCCGATAGCGCGGCGATGTTGTTCAATGCCCGCGCGACGGTCAGGTCGAGGCCATGCCGGCTGCCGAGGCGGTGCCCGGTCTCGATTGCGCCGAGACCCTCATACGGGCGCCCGAGCCAGGCCAGGGCGGTTCCCCGGGTGATCAACGTGTCGGCGACCAGCTCGATGAGGTCGGAATGCTCCGCGGACGCGAGCACGCGGTCCGCCACCACCACCGCCCGGACGTGGTCCTCATCGAACATGTACGCCCGCGCCAGCTGGCTGTCGAGCAGAAGCAGGGCCGGATCGTCGCCAAGGTCAGGGAATCGTTCCGACGCCGCGGCCAGCACGGCGAGGCCCGGCTTGAACCGATAGGCACCAAGGAGCGCGCGGCCAAAAGCAGCTGTCACCCGAGCCTCCCCGGCCCGGTCGCCGGCTGCCGAACGGAGCCCGATCGCCGCCCGGAAATGCACCTCGGCTTCGTCCACGCGTTCGATGAGGGCCGCGCACTCGCCGGCCCGCTCGTGGATCTGCGCTTGTTCCGCAGAATCGGTCGTGACGGTCAGTGCCTGTCCATAGAAGGTGACAGCCTGGGCAAACGAGCCGAGCCCGGCTGCCCGTTCGGCGGCCGCTCGCAGGGCGACCCGCGACTGGGCGGCGAGCGCGTCGCGCTCGAGTCCCTCGGGCGAGTTGGCGTGGGCCGCCAGGTAGTGGCCGGCGAGGCCGCCGGCCAGCTCGTCGTTGCCCAGCGACTCGAAGAACCGAGCGGCGGCCAGGTGGCGGCTCTTGCGGTCCGCCCGCGCGAGGGTGTTGTACGCGACCTCGCGGATGAGGGCCTGGACGAATCCGTACTGGCCGCGCTCCGGGCTCCGCGGGTCGGCCTCCAGCGTGAGGAGCTCGCGGCGGACGAGCGACCGAAGGCGAGACTCGAGCTCGGCCTCGGAGACGCCCGAGACGGCCGACAGCCCGGCCACGGTGAAGCTCTGGCCCAGGACCGCAGCGTCGGACACGAGCGCCCGATCGCTCGGGTCCAGCCCGTCGAGGCGACTGGCGATGAGCGCCGTGAGGGTCTCCGGGACGGCCAGGTCCGCAAGGTCCCCGACGGGCCGATAGGCCCCGTTCTCCCGCGCCAGTCGCCCTTCGGCCAGGAGCATCCGGACGGTCTCAACCGCGTAGAGCGGGATTCCGCCGGCCCTCGCCACGATCGTGCGGACCGTGGAGTCGGGCAGACCGGGGACGAGACCGGAGAGGAGCTCGCGCATCGCCGGCTCGGTAAGTGGATCGAGGTAGAGCGAGGTGAAGTTCCGCTTGCTCGCGCCCCATCCAGGCCGCCGCTCGAGGAGCTCGGGCCGGGCGAGCGTCAGCACGTAGATCGGGACGTTGCGGCTCCATTCAAGGACGTGGTCGATGAAGTCGAGGAGCCCGGCATCGGCGTGGTGCAGGTCCTCGAAGACCATCACGACGGGGGCGGACGCGGCCAGTCGCTCGAAGAACGTCCGCCAGGCCCCGAAGAGCTGCTCGGAGCGAATCCCGGTGTCGACGCCAAGGAGGGTCAGGAGGGCCGGCTCGATCCATCGCCGCTCGGACTCGTCGGGAACATAGGTCGCGAGCGTCTCGGTCACCTTCGCCCGGGTCGTCGGCTCGTCGTCGGTCTCCACCAGGCGGCACCGCCCACGCACCATCTCGCCGAGCGCCCAGAAGCTGATCCCGTCGCCGTACGCGGGGCTCCGGCCGTCATGCCAGAGGATGGTCTCGACCAGTCCATCGATGTACTTCAGGAACTCCCAGGCGAGCCTGGTCTTGCCGATCCCTCCCGCGCCGATCACCGAGACGAGACGGGGCCGCCTCTCGCGACTGGTCGCGTGGAAGAGGTCCTTGAGCAGGCGCAGCTCGTCGTCCCGACCGACGAAAGGCGCCTCGAGTGCCTCGCTCCGGTTGCGACCACCCCGCTCCGCGACGACGCGGAGGGCGCGGAACGCCGGAATCGGCACGGTCTTGCCCTTGACCACGTGCTCGCCGGCGGGCTCGAATGCGATCGCCTTGCCTGCCGCCCGCTGGGTCGCCTCGCCGACGAGGACCGTGGCGGGGGCCGCCACGGACTGGAGCCTCGATGCCGTGTTCACGAGGTCGCCGGCGACCATGCCCTGGTTCGTGGCCCCGATCGTGACCGCAGCCTCGCCGGTCAGGACCCCGGCCCGAGCCTGGACGGACGGTCCCAGGCGCGGGACCGCGCCGACGAGCTCGAGCGCAGCGCGCACGGCGCGCTCGGCATCGTCCTCGTGCGCGGTGGGAGCACCCCAGACGGCCATCACCGCGTCGCCGATGAACTTCTCGACCGTGCCGCCGTAGCGCCCGATGACCTCACCACAGAGATCGAAGTACCGGCTCAGGAGCTCCCGCGTCTCCTCGGCGTCGCGTCCCTCGGCGAGCGAGGTGAAGCCGACGAGGTCGGCGAAGAGGATCGAGACCAGGCGCCGCTCGGCGACGGGGGTCGTGACGGCCGCGAGAGGCTGGCGCGGCGCGCCATCGCCGGTGCCCTGGTCACGCCTGACCGCGACCGGTGTACCGCACTCGCCGCAGAAGCTGGCGTCGGGCTCCAGCGGCGAGCCACACGTCCCACACGTGAGCACGAGGCCGTTACCGCACCGGATGCAGAACTTGCGACCCGCCTTGTTCTCGGTCCCGCAGCTCGAACAGATCACCCTGGGCTCCGATCCGACATGAGGGAGGGAGGGTACTGCAGGATCCCGGTTATCGACAGGGGCCATCCCGTCGAAGCCGTTCGCGAGCGTCCGGGCGAAGCCCGGCCAAATCTAGCGGGGGGCGCCCTGCGCGGCCTTCACCGTTCGCCATCCCCCGGCCCGGTTGTTGGCGATGATCCCGCGGAACATGGCAACGAGGGCGGAGCGCGTTGATCGGCTCGCCTTGCCGGATCGCAACGGTCCGCGCCGTCTGGTTGTCGTGCCCGCCCGTGATGATGCCCGCGGGGTCCGGCACGATGCCCCCGTCGTACAGGAACACGTTGACGTGGTCCCGGGCAGCAAGGATCGCGCAGATGTTGCCCGAGAGGACGAAATACGGCTGACCGGTGCGTTTCGTGGTCTCGGCGACCTCCGGGTCGGCGGCATGGACCAGCGCTCGAACCTCGGTGCAGATCGCCTGTTGCCAGCCGGGCAGGCGATCGATGTACGCATCGACCCGTGGATCGGCGACGTCGCTCATGGATGCCTCCTGCTGCAGAGGGGATTCGGTCAGCCGGCGCGGAACTCCGCGATCCGGGCGCTGACCAGCGTCCGCACGAGGTCCGCCGGGAGGGGCTGGTCTGCCCGGAAGTTGATGGTGCCCTTCCACGTCCGGTAGCCGGTGAGCTCGGCGGCGTGGGCGTCGATCGGCGCCCGGCCCGTGAAGAACGAGCACGCGTCCCGGGTGACGGCGAACCCGACGAAGTAGCGCCCGTCGAGCCGCAGGGCCGGCCGGCCGTAGCTGATCGTCTCCACTGCCTCCGGAGCGGCCGCGCGGATCAGCTCGCGAAGCCGCTCGAGCGCGGCGCGCTTGTCCTCCGGAACACCCGCCAGGTATTCGTCGATCGTCTGGGCGGTCATCGTCACCTCCTGGTGGGGTTCGAGCTGGGCGTATCAGTATCCGATCGGCTGCCCGGCCGGGTGTTCCGCGGGTCGATCGATGAGTTTGATGGGCAGGGGGAGTCTCGATGGCATGAACGTCGCGCACCGCTCGGGATGGACCGAGGAGCAGCCGCGATCGATCTGGGCCGGGGGATGTTCCGACCCCTCACTCATGAAAGGAGTATCCGGCCATGCGTTTCGAGGTGACCATCGAACGGACCGGTCCGAACACGGCGGGGATTCCCGTCCCGGACGACGTCCTGACCGCACTCGGTGGAGGCCGGCGCCCGGCGGTGACGGTTTCCCTCAACGGCTACACGTATCGCAGCACAGTCGGCTCGATGGGCGGCCGCTCGCTCATCCCGCTGAGCTCGGCGCACCGGGCAGCGGCGAGCCTCGAGGGCGGCGAGACCCTTGCTGTCGAGCTTGAGCTCGACGCGGCCCCACGGACGGTGGTCGCCCCACCGGACCTCGCGGCTGCGCTCGCTGCCGCACCGGCGGCGCGGGCGACGTTCGAACGGCTCTCGAACAGCGACAAGTCATGGCACGTTCTGCAGGTCGAAGGAGCCAAGGCGCCGGAGACCCGGGCGCGCCGGATCGCGAAGTCGGTCGCAATGCTCCGTGAGGGGCGCGGCCGCTAGGACGTCCGTGCCCGGCTCGCCCCGTCCCGACGACCGATGACTTTCACGGACCCTGCGAGTCTGAACCGACAGGACCACAGCATCACCAGGGGGTATTCACCATGACCACGTCGACCACTCGGACCCTGAACGTGCCGGGCGCTGTCCTGACCTACGACATCCGCCCGAACGACACGACGACCGAACCGCCCCTGCTCATCATCGGCTCGCCGATGGCTGCCAGCGGCTTCGGCACTCTTGCTGGCCATTTCGCCGATCGAACCGTCGTGACCTACGATCCTCGCGGCTCGGAGCGCAGCCAGCGAACGGACGGCGCGGCTGAGTCGACGCCCGAGGAGCACGGGGACGACCTGCATCGCCTGATCGCGACCCTCGACGCCGGGCCCGTGGACCTCTTCGCCAGCAGCGGCGGGGCGGTGAATGCCCTCGCCCTCGTCGCCCGCCACCCGGAGCAGGTCCGGACCCTCGTGGCCCACGAGCCGCCGGTCTGGCAAGTGCTCCCGGACCGCGCCGCCGGACTGGCGGCCGCGGTGGACATCCACGAGACCTACCTTCGCAGCGGCTTCGGCCCCGGGATGGCCAAGTTCATCGCCCTGGTCAGCTTCGAGGGCCCGCTCCCGGCGGACTACGCCGACCGGCCCGCACCTGATCCGGCGATGTTCGGGCTGCCGGCCGGTGACGACGGCTCGCGGACCGACCCGTTGCTCGGGCAGAACATGATCTCGTGCAGCCATTTCACGCCGGACTTCGATGCGCTGGGCACGCCGTCGACGCGCATCGTCCTCGCGGTCGGGGCGGAGTCGAGCGCGGTCATGACCGGTCGCGCCACGGCGGCCCTCGCCGAGCGCCTCGGGATGACGCCGGTCGTCTTCCCAGGCGGCCACGCGGGTTTCCTCGGCGGCGAATACGGCCAGATCGGCGAGCCCGACGCCTTCGCCGCCAGGCTTCGCGAGGTCCTGGCCGCCCAGCCCGGGACGGCCGTTGAGGCGATGCCTTCGGCGGCCGGTGCGGAGACGGCCCGGCAGGGGGCGGCCGTCTAGCACTCCCCCTGGCCGGGCAGGGACCGACCCAGGCCCTGCCCGGCCTTCGTATAGCCCGCCCCAGCGGGTGGGCTGACGCCGACTGAAAGGAGTCGCGACATGTCCAGGAGGGTGGTCGCCAGCCTCTACGTGACGCTCGATGGTTTCATCGACGAACCGGGGCTCTGGTCGTTCCCCTTCTGGTCCGAGGAGGCCAGCCAGTTCAAGGCGCGCGAGCTGTCCGCGGCCGAAGCGCTGTTGCTCGGCCGGATCACCTACGAAGGGTTCGCGAAGGCGTGGCCGTCGATGGAGCAGGAGGCCGGCGAGTTCGGCAGGAAGATGAACGCGATGCCGAAGTACGTCGCATCGCGAACGTTGACCGCGGCGACGTGGAACGCGACGCTCATCGAGGGCGACGTCGCCGACGCGGTCCGCCGGCTCAAGGCGGAGCGACGGCGGCGACCTGCTCCTCTCCGGGAGCGGGCAGCTGGTCACGTACCTGGCGGCACACGACCTGATCGACGAGTACCGGCTCATGGTGCACCCCATCGTGCTCGGCGACGGCACGAAGCGGCTCTTCGCCGGTGCGCCGAGGCGCACGCTCGCCCTCGCCGGGACGCTCGCCCTCCCCAACGGGGTCGTGGTCAACACGTACCGGCCCGCGGCCTCGGCCTCCCTGAACGTGACGCCCGTCGTCGAGCTGGACGTGGCGTGGATCGCGCCGGCCGACCTCGATGCGGTCGACGCCCTGGCGCGGCTCCAGCTCGCGGCGGCCCGGCGGGGCATCCGCCTTCGCCTGCGCCACCCGTCGTCCGACCTCCGGGACCTGCTGCATCTCGTCGGCCTCGAAGCGGTGTTCGCGCCGAACGGCGAGGGCGGCGCGGTCGGCGGCGGAACGGAACGATCCGCCCGCGGTACGTCGCGTGCAGACTCGGCGGAACGTTCGTAGGATGCCTCGATGCGCGAGATGAGCGTCCCCAGCGCCCCTGCCATTCCTTCCGTGAGCGAGCTCCCCGCGAGCCCTCCGCGGCTCGACGCGGCCGAGCTCGAGCAGCACCTCGAAGCCCACCGGCGAGAGCTGACCGCCTATGCATACCGGATGTTGGGCTCGACCTTCGAGGCCGAGGATGCCGTGCAGGAGACGATGCTGCGCGCCTGGCGTGCCTACGGGAGGTTCGAGGGCCGGGCCGCGCTCCGCTCGTGGCTCTACCGGATCGCCACGAACGTCTGCCTGGACGCGCTTTCCGGTCGCGAGCGTCGCGCCCGCCCGATGGACCTGCGCCCGGCCGGGGTCGCCGACGCCGCGCTCCTCGGCGAGCCGTTGCCGGAGGCAACCTGGGTCGAGCCGGTTCCCGACGATCGCGTCGTCGTGGCTGGCGACGACCCGGCCCAGGTCGCGATCGCTCGCGAGTCGGTCCGGCTCGCGTTCGTCACTGCGCTCCAGCGCCTGCCGCCCCGCCAGCGCGCCGTCCTCATCCTTCGCGAGGTCCTGCACTGGCAGGCGAGCGAGGTCGCCGAGCTGCTCGAGACGAGCGTCGCCTCGGTCAACAGCGCGCTCCAGCGCGCCCGGGCGACGCTCCAGGCCGCGCGTGTCGATCCCAGGGCCCCGCCCGAGCCGCTCGACCCGGCGCAACAGGCGCTCCTCGCTCGGTATGTCGCGGCGTTCGAGGCCTACGACATGGACCGCCTCACCGCCCTGCTCCGTGAGGACGCGATCTGGAACATGCCGCCATACGCGCTGTGGCTCCAGACCCACGAGGACATCACGACCTGGTGCCTTGGACCCGGCATCGGCTGCCAGGGCTCGAAGCTCCTGCCCACGATGGCCAACGGGTCGCCCGCGTACGGCCAGTACAAGCCTTCGCCCGACGGCGGCCTCGAGCCGTGGTCGCTCCAGGTCGTCGAGCTCAGAGGCGACCGGATCGCGGCCATCACGTTCTTCCTCGACACTGCGCGCCTCTTCCCGCTTTTCGGGCTCCCCGACCGCCTGCCTGGCTGAAGCGGCCGCGGTCCCGATCACCGCGGTTTCGGTAGAAGCGGATCGGGCCTTACACGCTCGATGGTCACCCTGACGATTCGCACGCCGGCCGGAGGCGCGACCGATGAGTTGCGAGCTCCCGGGCCGTCTCTATTGCAGGTAGCCACGACTGGAGGACCGGAACGATGTCAGATGCCCAGACCCATGCGAACATCCAGGGGATCGGAACCGTCGCCGTCCCCGTGGCGGACGCGGAGCGCGCGCTGGCTTTCTACGTCGGCGTGCTCGGTTTCGAAAAGCGACGCGACGCCACCTTCGGCCAGGGCGCTCGCTGGATCGAGGTGGCGCCGGCCGGAGCGACGACGACGATCGCGCTGGCCCCTCCAGGCGAGGGTGTCACCGGTGTCGACACCGGGATCCGGCTCTCGACGATCGACTGCCAGGCCGACCATCGCGCGCTGGTCGCGCGGGGCGTCGACGCGGGTGACATCCTGCGCTGGCCCGGCGTCCCACCGATGTTCAGCCTCCACGACCCCGACGGAAACACGCTGTACGTGGTGGAACAGGTCGCGGGCTGAGCACGGGCCGTATGGACGTGAGCGTCGTCGTCGAAGTCGCCGAGGCCGAACGGCAGGCTGCCATCGCGACGCTCGTGGCCGCATTCATCGCCGACCCCGTCGAGCGCTGGCTCTACCCCGCAGCGTCGGAGTACCTGGACCACTTCGGGCGGTTCGTCGAGGCGTTCGCGGGCCAGGCCTTCGCCTCCGGGACAGCGTGGGCCGTCGGGGATTGCTCGGCCGTCGCGCTGTGGCTGCCGCCGGGTACCGGCACGGACGAGGACGCGGTCGTTCGGATCCTGACGGAGACCGTCGCGCGGGCGAAGCACACCGAGATGTTCGCGGTCCTCGAGCAGATGGTGACGTCTCATCCGACGTATCCGCACTGGTATCTCGCCCTGCTCGGCGTCGACCCGTCCCAGCAGGGGCTCGGCCTTGGATCACTCCTGCTTGAGGCGGGCCTGCGGACGGTCGACGCGGCCCACCTGCCCGCCTACCTGGAGACGCCGAACCCTCACTCGGTCAGGCTTTATGAGCGCCATGGATTCGTCGTGTCCGGCCGACTGCAGGGTGGAACCTGTCCGCCCATGGTGTCGATGCTGCGAGCGCCCCGCTGACGCATTCGCCACGGTTGCCGTTCGGGCGCGGCCGCGCACCCTGCCGGGGCATCCGTTCGAGATCGTTGGGCGCGCTGTCACGCCTCGTGCGTCGCGCGGACGTATCCCCCCTGCCCCGCTCCCGTCGTGGCAACCCTCCATCGACGATCGGCGCATCGATCCGTCCCTCCACCACGGGCGCCCCGGCGGTCATCGCGGCCGTTAACTTGGTCAGGGTGACCGCCTCGCGACGCTAGACTGACGCGTCCGCGGAGATGGCGGCTCGTCGGGACGACGGGCGCCGGTCGTGTCCCCGACCTGACGCGGGAATCCCTGGCTGCGAGGTGCGCATGTCCAGTCGCCGATCCGTGCGCGTCGCGGTAGGCAGCCGCCTCGGGCTGCTCCGCCACGACGACTACCGTCGCCTCTGGGTCGGCGAGACGATCAGCCAGTTCGGCTCGCAGGTGAGCCTCCTCGCGATCCCGTACATCGCGACGGTGACCCTGCAGGCGAGCGTCTTCGAGGTGGCCCTGCTTGGCGTCCTCCAGTTCCTGCCGTTCCTCCTGTTCACGCTCCCCGCGGGCGCGTGGGTCGACCGGCTTCGGCGGCGTCCGATCCTGATCTCCGGGGACCTCGTGCGACTCGTGGCGCTCGGCTCCATCCCGCCCGCGTGGGCGCTGGGAGCATTGACGATCTGGCAGCTCTACGCGGTCAGCTTCGTCGCCGGCATCGCGACGGTCTTCTTCGATGTCGCGTACCAGTCGTACCTGCCCGCGCTCGTGGCTACCGACGAGCTGGTGGAGGGCAACGCCAAGCTCCAGGCGAGCGAGGCGTCGGCCGGCGTGATCGGACCCGGCCTCGGCGGGACGCTCATCAGCCTGGTCGGCGCGCCGCTCGCGGTCATCGCCGACGCGCTCAGCTACCTCGCCTCGGCACTCTTCGTCTCGCGGATCGAGCGCCCCGAGCCGCATCCCGAAGCGGCACGCCGTGAGGCAGGCCTCGCCCGCGAGCCACTCCGCCGGCAGGTCGCCGAAGGACTCCGCTTCGTCCTCGGGAACCGGTACCTGCGCGCGATCGCGGGAGCTACCTCGTCGTCGAACCTGTTCAGCAACGTGATCTTCGCGATCATCCCGGTCTACCTGTACCGGGAGCTGGGTCTCAGCGCGGCGACGACAGGCATCATCTTCGGCATCGGCGCGCTCGGGAGCCTCGGCGGAGCGCTCCTGGCGAGCTCGATCGCCCGACGGGTGGGGCTCGGCCGGACGATCGTCGGCGCCATCGCGTTCGACGGGCCGGCCATGCTGCTGGTCGCCCTCGCCCCGCATCGACGCACCCGTCGTCTGGCTCATCGCCGCGTTCGCGTTGGCCAGCTTTCAGGGGGTGGTCTACAACGTCAACCAGGTGAGCTATCGCCAGGCGATCACCCCGACCGCGATCCAGGGTCGGATGAACGCGACCATGCGCTTCCTCGTCTGGGGCACGATCCCGATCGGCTCGATCCTCGGCGGGATCCTGGCGACCGCGATCGGCGTCCACGGCACGATCTGGATCGGTGCGGCCGGCTCGTTCCTGCCGTTCCTCTTCGTGCTGCTCTCGCCGGTGCGGACGCTGCGCACGATGCCGGAGCAGCTCGTCGAGGCGGAGCAGCTCGGGCCTCCGGGCTGAGGGCGCCGGTCACACGGCGAAGGGGATCGAGTCAAGCGAGGCGTCCATCCACCGGATCGCGGAGACTGCCTATGCGGTGGCGTCGGGCGTGACGGCCTTGGGGGTTCGGCCCTCGTGTTGCGCGCTCAGCAGGCGGATGACTCGCCGGCCATTCCGGGCTCACGGGAGGACGACGACATGGCGATCTACCAGACGGCCACGTACCGGGTGAAGGCAGCTGCCGTCGATCGCGTCACGCGGGCCATCGAGGATTTCGTCGACTACGTCCGGGCAAACGAGCCCGGGACGCGGCTGTACCAGTCCTGGCAGCTCCAGGGAGACCCGACCTCGTTCCTGGACCTGTTCATCTTCGCGGACGAG
This sequence comes from uncultured Chloroflexia bacterium, assembly GCA_963850035.1. Taxonomy (GTDB): domain Bacteria; phylum Chloroflexota; class Limnocylindria; order Limnocylindrales; family CSP1-4; genus CTSoil-043. The sequence continues at coordinate 105,896 of CAWKJP010000008.1, forward strand.
GAAGCGCAGCGGATCCATGGCGAGTCGGAGGCGGTAGCGCGATTTGAGTCGATCTATTCACCGGAGCTGGTCGACGGAGAGATGGTCTTCACCGACTACGGCCTCGTGGCGAGCAACGACGAGCGGTAGTGGCCTTGGTCCGGCTGCCCGGAGCGCTCGCCAGCCCCTCGGCATTGCTTCGACAGGATGCACGGCGGCCCATTGGGGCCCGCCGTCGCCCCGCGCAGAGGATCCGGGCCGCATGCATCCGACGGATGACGGGCTTATCCTCTCGTGACGCAGACGATCCGGGTGAGTTGCCCCGTCCAGCGACGGGTCGCCCGGTATGATGCGCCAGAGGTTTCCGCCCGGCCGAACCGGGCGAGCGCGCCTACCGAGCCACGTTCGCGGCTGTACCGGGCGCAAGGAGTGATTGATTCATGACCACACGCATCACCCGGTTCGGCCTGCTCGCTGCGACGCTCGCGATCGTCGCGTCGGCGTGCAGCGGCTCGGCCACGCCGACGCCCGCGGCGTCCGTCGCTGCCCCGTCGGTCGCCCCCTCGGCCGCCCCGTCGGCGGCCGCCTCGGTTGCGGCGAGCCCGTCCGCCGCCGCGAGCGCGTCCCCGGCGGCGTCCGGGGCGGCGCTCAAGATCGGCGTCGTCACCGACCTGGGCACGCTGAACGACAAGGGCTTCAACGAGTACAGCTACAAGGGCGCCGTCGATGCGGCAACAACGCTCGGCGCCGCGACCCCGTCCTCGATCGTCCCGAAGGACTCCTCCGAATACGCGACGGACATCCAGCAGCTGACGGACCAGAAGTACGACGTGATCGTGACGATCGGCTTCAACATGACCGCCGCCACGGTCACGGCTGCCAAGGCGAACCCGACGGTCCACTTCGTGGGCGTCGACCAGTCGCCGATCTGCGTCGATCCGACGGGCGCCCCCGACGCGACGTTCGCCTGCAAGGGCGACCCGAAGACGCTCCTGCCGAACTACACATCGGTCTACTTCGCGGAGGATCAGGCCGGGTATCTCGCCGGGATCGTCGCCGCGTACGCGAGCAAGGCCAACATCATCGGCGCCATCGGCGGCACCACCCTTTGCGCCTCGTGCGTTCGATTCATCCAGGGCTATGAGCTCGGCGCCAAGTCGGTCAAGCCCAGCATCGTCGTGAAGTCCGCATACGTGACCCACGACTTCTCGGCCGCGGCGTTCAGCGATCCGGCAGGCGGCAAGGTGTTCGCAAAGACATTCATCAACAGCAACAAGGTCGACGTCCTCTTCCAGGTCGCCGGCGCGACCGGCAACGGCGTCCTCGAGGCCGCCTGCGCTGCCCACATCTACGGCATCGGTGTCAACGTGGACCAGTGGGTCTCCCTGGGCGCGCCGGCCAACGCGTGCATCATCACGAGCGCCGAGAAGCGCATCGAGACCGCCGTCAACCAGGCAGTCACCGGAATCGCCGCCGGCACCCTTGCCCCTGGTGACGTCCTCTACAACGCCGTCAACGACGGGATCGCCGCCTCCCCGTTCCACGACAAGGCCAGCCTGTTCGGTCCCGAGGTCCAGGCCGCGCTCGACAAGGCCCTCGCCGACATGAAGGCCGGAACGCTCAAGACCTGCCCCGACACCGGTTGCGGCGTCTTCAAGTAGGGCCCGCTGGAGTCCGGGTGCCGTAACGGGGCGGGCCGGCGTCGCCCGCCCCGTCGGCATCATGCGCCGCGACCCCGGTACCAGCGAACCTGAGCACGAGGCCCGAATCGCCCGGCAGGGCTCTCTCCCGCCATGGCGGCCGTCGGCGACAGGACACCGGTTCAGGAGATGCCCCGATGATCGACAAGGACCTGGTTGCGGAAGGGCGCCAGTACCACATCGCATGTGCGGCGGGGGAGGTCGGTCGGTACGTGGTCTTGCCGGGCGATCCCGGGCGTGTTCCGCTCATTGCCGGGTTCCTCGACGATGCTCGGCTCGTCGCCCAGAACAGGGAGTTCGTCACCTATACCGGCGCGATCGACGGCGCGGCCGTCTCGGTCTGCTCGACAGGCATCGGCTCGCCGTCCGCCGCGATCGCGCTCGAGGAGCTCGCTTCAATCGGAGCCGACACGTTCATTCGGATCGGCCGGTCGGGCGGCCTTCAGCCCGACGTGCCCGTCGGTTCGATCGTCATCGCAATCGGTGCGATCCGAGACGAGGGGACGTCTCGAGCGTATCTTCCCATCGAGTATCCAGCCGTGGCGGATCCAATCGTTGTCAACGCGCTGATGGACGCTTCGGCAGATGTCGACGTGCAGTGCCGATACGGTGTCATCGGGTCGAAGGATGCCTTCTTCGCCGAGGTGCGGCCCGACAGCATGCCGATCGCAGAGGAGTGGCAGGCCCGCTGGCGAGCCTATCGCCGCGCAGGCGCTCTATGCTCCGATATGGAAACGGCCGCGATCTTCGTCGTCGCACGTGCCAGGAAACTTCGGGCCGGCTCCGTTCTCCTGGTCTCGGACAACCAGTTCGCAGGCAGCCAGCTGGGCCCTGAGCCGTCCATGGATGACACGATCAGGGTCGGCCTCGGAGCGCTGCGGCGCCTGATCCAGTGGGACGTGGAGGGGGCTCCTCGGCCCTCTCGGGGGTAAACGGCGCGAGAACTACCTCAAGGCGGCACCGGACCGCTCCTTCACGAGCAAGCTCGGGTGCGGACCCGTCGTCGACGAATCCGACACTCGCCGAACCATCGACCACTCATTCGGATTGCGAGGGATTTCGCCATGAATCCTCGACTCGTCGACAAGATGACGGTTGGAAGGACGGGCCCGCAGTACCACGTGGGAGTGGAACTCGGGCAGATCAGCGACGTCGTGCTCATGCCCGGCGACCCGTTCAGGGTCCAGCTCATCGCCGATCGACTCGACGACGCTGTCGAGGTCGCTCACAAGCGCGAGTACCGCACGGTGACCGGCTTCTACAAGGGTCGCAAGATCACGGCCTGCTCGAGCGGAATGGGATGCCCGTCGACAGCGATCGGTGTCGAAGAGCTTGCACGGGCCGGAGCCAGCGTCTTCATTCGCGTTGGCAGCACCGCAGCCACGCAACCGCACATCGCAGTCGGTGACCTCATCGTCAGCGAGGGTTCGTTTCGCAACGACGGGACGACCGCCGCATACGTTCCTGCCGGCTACCCCGCCGTGCCGGACTTCGCTCTGACGATGGCCCTTGTCAGCACGGCGAAGGAGCTCGGCGCCACCAACGGATTCGCCGTTCACACCGGGATCAATGCGACCGACGATGCGTTCTATGCCGAGACACCCGAATGGATCGCCAAGATGCAGGAGATGGGCCTGACCAATGTCGAGATGGAGAGCTCCGCGATGTTCATCGTCGCCAGGCTCCGTGGGCTTCGCGCGGCGATGGTGTGCGCGGTATCAGGAAACCTGGTGACCAACGACGTGGTCTACGGCCGCCCGAATGAGCGTCTGGCAGCGGGCTGGGAGCACAGCATCGACGTCGCGCTCGAGACCGTTCATCGAATGGGCATCTAGGATCGATGCTGCTCAATCTGCATACCCACCTCGAGGGAACCGTTCGTCCGGGGACGGCCGCCGAGATCGCCAAGGAGCTGGGTTGCCCCACTCCGACCGGCGGGTGGGAGAACGCCTTTCGGATCAAGGGTCCGGGGAATCTCACGGTGTTTCTCTCGCACGTTGCCGCGGCGTATCCCCTGCTCGGCCGAGCGGAGAATCTCCGTCGAGTCGCGTTCGAGGCGGTCCAGGACGCTGCGCTGGACGGTCAGTCCTACATTGAGATCCGCCTCGGCCCGGGCACGCACGCTCGCCCGAACCTGTCGGTGCTCGAGGTTCTCGAAGCGGTCTGCGGGGGCGTGGCCGAAGGGACCGCAGTGACCGGCATTCAGGGCGGCGTGATCGTCTGCATGCTTCGCCACGAACCAGCGGAGCTGGTCCAGGAGATCGCGCGTGCGGCCGTTGCGCTTGCGGACGATGGGGTGGTCGGGCTCGACATCGCCGGTGACGAAATCCTCTACCCGTCACTCAACCGCTTCGCGCCGTTGTACGCGCTTGCTCGCGACGCTGGTCTCGGACTTACCGCGCATGCGGCCGAGGCCGGACCGGCGAGCGCCGCTCGCGAGGCGGTCGAAGTCCTCGGTGTCAGCCGCATCGGTCACGGCAGCCATATTGCCGATGATCCCGAGCTCCTTGAGTGGATCCGACGTGAAGGGGTGACGATCGAAGTCTGCCCAACCTCGAACGTGCTGACCCAAGCGGCCCGGAGTCTCGCGGAGCATCCGGTGCACGCATTCGTGAGCGCCGGATTAGCCATCGCACTTGGCGACGACAATCCGCAGAACACAGGCGTCAGCCTCAGCGAGGAGGCGCGCCTCCTCGTCACGGATGGCGGCCTCAGCGTGGATGTCGTCGCCGGCTTCGCGCATGACGCGATCACCGCGGCCTTCTGCTCGGATGGGGTGCGGCGGGATCTCGCCGCGCTGCTCGACCACGAGGCAACAGCGGCCGGTTAGCGTGTGCGGGTCGACCGACGACCTCTCTCGCAAGTTGAGCCGTGGCTCGGGTGCCGCTCGCTACGTGCGAGGAGCAGGGTGCGCCTGCCGTCTCAGCGACGAGCCGTCATCAGTTCCGCGGCGGCGAGCAGCCCGCGGAGCTGCGCGCAATGCTCCTCAAGATGGTCCACCACGATGACGTTCAGGACCGCCTGGACGCTCATCGATCCACGCGCGGGGTGCAGGCCCAACGTGGCGAGGTCAGCCGGGCCGAGTCCGGCGAGCCGGCGTTCGTATCGCGTGATGTCCGTGGTGACGCGGTCGAACAGCTCCCGCAGCGGGACGGTCCGATCGCGGCCGATGATCGCGATGCGGAGCTCGTTCGTCGCCACCCGACCGAACGGGACGGGCGTCGGCGACCCGGCCAGGATGCGCTCCACCTCGCCCAGCCAATAGGGCAGCATCTCGGTGAGGTGGGCGAGCACCTCTGGCGGTCCCCAGGCAGCTTCGGGGCCGGGTCCGAAGTCAGCTGCAAGCGGCCACGGCTCGCGAGCGAGAACGGCCGGCCGAAGCGTCGAGAGCGTGTCGACGGCCGCCCGCAGGCGGGCACGGATTTCGGCTGGCTCGGTCATCGCGGTCGGCCTCTTTGAGCTGGCGTCGGTGGTCACGCGAAATGTCGCAGGTCTCCCTGCATCGAGCACGACACCTCCTCGTGTGCGGCCACGCCGTCCCGCGAGCGTGGCGCCCGCTCGACATGCCCGGCCTCCCGAGCGGCCGCGCGACCGGCGTGACGGCCTATACAAGGCCGCGCGCGGCCCACGCCACGGCTGTCGTCGCGAACGGTTCCGCCGACACCAGTTGCCGACACCGGTCGCGCAGCTCCGAGCGCCGGTCGACGTCAAGGCTCGCCAGGTAGGCACCGGCAGGTCCGACGCCACGCGTGAACGGCTCCCACCAGGCGTCGAAGGTCGGATGCGCAAGTCGCACGGACAGGGTCGCCCCCTCCACGACGCGCAGCCCCGCAGCCCCGAACAGGTCGATCAGCTGGCCTTCGCGCGTGCCGGGTCGATGTGACTCGTCGTCGACGTCGCGATCCATCGTACGGGCCGCGTCCCAGAACAGCCGGAGCGGACCCTGGCTCCCGCCGTGGTCCCAGACGCACGCGGCGACCACACCGTCGCGCCGCGTGACGCGGCCCATCTCGGTGATCCCCGCGAGCGGGTCACTCATGAAATGGACGACCAGCTGCGCCAGCGCCGCGTCAAACGACCGGTCTCCGAACGGGAGCCGCTCGGCCGACGCTCGGCGGACGTCGACGCCCGGATTGCGAGCCCGCGTTGCGGCAACGAACGACTCGGACGGGTCCACTGCCGCAACCGCTTCGGGTCCGAGGCGCCCGACCAGCTTGCCCGTCAAGGCGCCCGTGCCGCAGCCGACGTCGAGCACCCGCTGCCCGGCGCGGACCGAGGCGAGGTCCGCCATCTGGCCGGACAACAGGCGCGAGAACCGGCCCATGAAGCCGTCATAGGCGTCGGCGGCGACATCGAAGCTCATGGACCGAAACCGCCCCTCCTGCTGACTCGAAAGAGCCGAGGGCGGCAGCATATGAGCGGGGGACAAGACGCAGGGGGAGCTGTCTCCCGCGGTGGTGCTCGCCAAGGCGGCAACACCGGCCGCGGCTCGGTTGTCCTGGCGCGCCCGGACGAGGACTCCATCGCGGGTGCCTGCGTGAGGCACCCGTACACTGCGGTCGTGTCCACCCTTGACGATGCGCCGCTTGTCCACGCCGACGAGCCCGCCACGTGGCGCGCATGGCTCGAGGCGAACCATGCGACGGCCCGCGGTGTATGGGTCGTGACCTGGCGGTCCGGGTCCGGCCGGGTCCGTCTTGGCTACGAGGAGTCCGTGGAGGAAGCCCTGTGCTTCGGCTGGGTGGACAGCACGGGCGGCAAGGTCGATGAGGAGCGCGGCAAGCTCTACTTCGCGCCGCGGAAGCCGCGCAGCGTCTGGGCCGCGTCCAACAGGGCGCGAGTCGAGCGGTTGATCCGTGAAGGGCGGATGGCTCCTGCGGGTTTCGCTGCGATCGAGCGGGCGCGAGCGAATGGATCATGGGAGACCATGGACAGCGTTGAACGCCTCGAGCTCCCGGAGGACCTCGCGGCCGCCCTCGAGATCCGTCCGCCGGCGGCGACCAACTTCGCGGGGTTCCCGGCGTCGGCTCGCAAGATGCTCCTCGCCTGGGTCGCGCTCGCGCAGCGCCCGGCGACTCGCGCGGCACGGATCGCCGAGATCGCGGAGGCGGCCGCCCGCAACGAGCGCGCTCGCGGCTGAGATCCGATCTGACGGCTCGACCGCACCCGCGCAGAGTTGAGCGCCGCGCGCAGGCTGCGGGACGAGTCGCGAAGGAGGCGGCTGACCTCCAGCCAGTAGGGGTACGCCGCGGCAATCGGTATTGCTACGTCCACGCGCGACGGCCGCGGCCGCCATCGACCGCAGGCGCCGCCAGCGGGACGGGATTCAGGCGGCGGTCGATCAGTGGACCACCCGGGGCCGGGTCCGCACGGGGTAGGGCAAGTCCGGGAGGTCGCCCTCGGAATGAACGTGCGTGAGCTCGAACTCGAGGTTGTCCGTGTCGGCGGCGTGCTTCGCGAGGGCATGCTCACGGGACGTTGCCCAGTACAGGCGACTCATGGGGCCTGCAGGGGTCGAGAGTCCGATCCTGGAGGAGTACAGGATCACCGGGCTGTAGGCGGTGTCTTCGAAGGGCTGGCCGTCTTCGTCGAGATCCTCGGGGTCGACATACTCCTCTGCCTCGATGAAGAGGACGGGCTCGGCCTCGAGGCTGCGTTCCGCGAAGTCTCTTGCATATGGAGCGTGAATGAACACGCACCAGAGGCCATCCGGGGCCTTCATGACCTGCCGTTTCATCCGCCTGCCTTCCTCTCCGCCCCCGCGCTCGGGAGTTCCCGAGGCGCGCGCTCCGCCGTCACGCTCAGCCGCTGCCTTTGAGTGTGGACCGTCTTCACCTCGACGATGGTGGGTCAATCGCGAGGCGTCGTGGGCTCTCCTCGGACGCACCACCAACAGTCGCACAGCCCCTTGATCTGGTCTCCCGGCGGGCGAGCCGGAAGCTCGCGCTCGTAGAGCTCGGCCGCCCTGGCCTCCAGCCGCGCGTGGCGCGATCGCGAGTTCTCGTCGCCCGCTTCCGGGGCCGCGCCATGCACGTGGTTGGTTCCGACCAGCGGCGAGCCCCTCCAGCTCCTCAAGTGGCCGCCGACGGACCGGTGCCCGTCGCGTCCTGCGCCGCGGCCCGGGGGAGGATAAAGAACTCCGGCCACGCCGTCGGCGTGACCGGAGCGACCGCGGTTGCCTTCCGCCCCGGGTGCTACCTCCCGGGGGCCAGATCCCTCAGGAGATGTGGCGAAGGAACCACAGGATGCCGAGACCCACGAGCCAGGGGATCGCGAGCAGGGCCGCCGCACCGGCTCCCACGAGCCAGCCGATCGGGCCGAGCGCCGTCAGGAGAAGCAGGAGGGCCGGCAGGGCGATCGCCCAGAGGATGAGCAGCAGGGTCAGCGGGCCATGGAACAGGCTATGGCGCTGCGAAACGTAGATCACGGGCGGCTGAGTCTGATACATCGGTCGTCGTTCCTTGTGTCGAGGGCGGTCATCGCACCGCCGCGTTCATTGTCCCAGACAACCACATCGGGCGCTCTCAGCTGATCGGCTCGGCCAAGCCTCCAGCGGGCAGAAGCTGGGCATCTGATGCAGGCGGCAGCGACCCGTGCTCCCCTATGCCCCGGGGTACCCGGGCCAGTTCTGTGATCGTGCCGCGACTGGTCACTCCAGGAGCCGACGCCCGATGGCCACCAGGACCCTGGCAACGTCCGCGTAATCCTCTGGACGGACGACAAGCACCTGGGGCTCGATGTGCGGACTCTCCGGCACGATCACCAGGGTGGCCGGCCGCTCGCGTTCGATGTCGAACTCGATGCGCCTGAGCGCACGGTACGGAACGTGCAGTGCGACTCGATCGTCGTCGGCCACCGCGACTCGACGATCGGTGAGGATGATCCGCTGGGCCCGAGCGTTCGCGACCAGCTCGATCGCTTCATCCGGTTCGAGGATCTGCGCGACAGGGTCGTCGGTCGTCATTGGCGCACATGTCTCCTGATCGCATCGTCAGGGCGTCGCCATTGCGTCCGCATCAGTGCCAGCGGCTACGACCCCGCGCCATCCTTGCGGTTCGCGGCTCGCTCGACCGCCCCACGGTAGCGTCCGTGGGCCGCCGCCTCGTCCAGATCCGCCATCGCCGTCTCGGCGTTGGCATCCGCCAGATCGGCGCTCATCGAGAGGGCGGCAAGCTTGGCCGCGGCCGCGGTCTTGCTGGCAGCGCTCTCGGCCATCGTCATTGCTTCCAGGGCGCGCCTGGCGGCGTCGGCAGTGGCGATTGCTGCCTGGGCTGCTTCCTTTGCGGCGAGTGCGGCTTCCTCTGCTGCGAGCCTGCCGCGCCGGGCAACGGCGGCGGCGCGCTCGGCAACGCGCCAGTCCTGCAGAGCATCCGGCACGTTCGATTCCGCCGCGTCGCTCATTCCTCGCTCCATCGCGTCCCGTGGCGGCTGTCCGCCACTTCCAACCCTCGGCCCGCGCCGGGCGCTCGGCAGTCCCCAGTCGCCGTCGGGATTGTGAGCAGTGGGCGCTCCGGCCGACCTCGGGCGTTCCGCGCGTCGGGCCGCCTGCGCTTCAGTGCCCAATGAGGATCGCTCCCAGCAGGTGGCGCCGCCAGGCCCGCGCGGCCATCTGCGTCGCGGAGCGGCCGTCCGCTGCCGAGCACGAGCAACAAGCGCCCGAGTTCGACTGGGACCAGGCGTCGGTACGATCCCGCCGATGATCTCAGCGCCCGACCGGCACCCGATCACCGAGGTCACCGCCCCGGAACCATCAACCCCGTGCCGTCGATGGATCTGCATATGGGCACCAAGGCCCGATTGGACCGTTTCGACCTACACCTTCCTCCGGTAGACCGAGTAGCCATTCACGAGGATCGCGATCAGCCAGATGCCCATCACGACCACGAGGAGCGGCCACACCTGACTCGTGAGGTTCTGGCCGCCAACGACCAGGGGCGCTCCGCTGGTGACGAGGAGGACTGCCACCGCCGCGAAGACCAGGAGCTGGAGCTTGAACCGGCGCTGCTTCCGAAGACGCCCGACCTCCAGGGCGCGGCGGGCGTCGATCGTGGCCGTCTCGTCGGTGTCCAGGGTGGCGGTCCCGATGTCAGGAATGGCCGGGAGGACCGGCGGCAGCCTCCTTCGCCGGCCCGCGCCAGCTTCCCTGTCTCGCGCTCGATCCCGCCATCCGCTGATGCCGGAGATCGGCTGCGCGGGTCCGCTTGGCTCCCAGCGGAACCGACCGACCGCGATCAGCGACGCCACGACAAGCCAAACGGCGATCACCGCGAGGTTCCGCCACGCCACGGAGCTGCCGGCCGGGTCAAGCGCGGCGGCTAGCGCGAGCACGATGTGCCGCAACGGGAAGAACGAGCCGACGGCCGTCATCCAGGCCGGGATGTCGCCGACGACCAGCACGCCCGAGATGAACGAGAGCACGAGGAGGACCCCGAGGGCGACCACACCTGCTGCCTTGCCGCTTGGTGCCAGCGCAGCGAGCGCGTACCCGCAGGCCGCCAGGCTGACGGTGCCGAACAGCAGCACAGCCAGGCCGAGTGGCAGGCCGTCCGGCGCGAGTGTCACGTTGAAGAATGCAATGCCACACGCGAACACGAGGATGGCCGTCACGATCGCGATCCAGAGTGCCGACAGGGTCTGACCAGCCAGGTACTGCGCGGCAGTGACGGGGGTCCCACGGAGCCGCTTGAGGTGGCCCGCATCGCGCGCACGCGCCATCACCGAAGGCCGGTTGACAAAGGCAGTCACGGAGGCGCCGTAGGCAGCCATCGCCGCCGCGAAGTACAGGACGAACGGCACGCCGGCCACCAGGCCCGCCTGGTTGCCCCATTGCGCGCCCATCAGCACGTACACCCCGACCGGCATCGCCACGGCAAATGCGATCAGGGAGATGTTGCGACGCGCGCCGATGTTCGCCCAGCGCGTCTGGTCAAGGACGAGCGCCAATGCCGTGGGGCGACCAGGCGCGGCCACATGGAGGCCGTGGGATGCGACCGGCGCGGGGCGAGCCGCGACGGGGGTGCCCGACGCCTTCGGCTCGCGCCCCAGTGCCCATGCAGCCACCGCGACCCCCACCACGCCCCAGGCGGCCAGCACCGCCAGGGCCCCCAGATTCCAGCCGTCGCCGCTCTTGAACGGATCGAACTGATCCTGGAGTGGCAGGAGCAGCTGGCGAACCGGGAAGAAGGACCCCAGGCTGGCCATCCAGGCGGGCGGTGCGTCGCCCGCAGTGAACAGACCCGAGAGGAAGCTCAGGATCATGACGGCGCCCAAGGAGAACGTCTCCGCCACGGCCGCGGAGGGCGCCAGCGCGCCCACGGCCAGGCCGAGCGCGGCCAGGCAACCCACCCCGACGAGGACCGTCACCAGGCTCGCCAGCACGGTGTGCCACTGGATCTGGACGTCGTACGCCATGACGCCGAGGGCGAGAAGGATGGTGACTGCGGCCGTGGCGAGCACCCCCGCCGCCCCAACCCGGCCGAGGAGGTACGCCCACGGCGGCACAGGGGTCCCGCGCAGGCGCTTCGTCAGCTTCTGCTCGCGCGCGAGCGCAAGGCTCGTAGCGACCGGTGAGAAGGCGCCGAAGAGCACGCCCAGGACTGCCGCGGTCGGCGTGACGTACTGCATCACACGCACGCCCGTCGTCGCGTCAGCGGCCTCGTTGCCGATGAGCATGCCGATCATGACGAGCCAGGCCAGTGGAAGCAGGAAGGTGAAGACCAGCACGATCCTGGTCCGCGAGATCTCGCGGACGGCATAACCGACCTGGTCGAGGATCATGCCGGCCGTCGTCGGTCGCCGCTCCCGCGTCCGACGCGGCGCGAGGTGGGCGAGGGCGGTCATGGCGCCACCGTCTCGCGTGCTCCTTCGCTCGCATCTGCGTGCGCTGCCACCAGGGCGAGGTACGTATCCTCCAGGGACGGCCGCCCGACCGAGAGGGACGGCACCTCCAGGCCGTGAGCGACCGCCCACGACGTGAGGTCGAGAAGCGCCCGTGTGGGATGGGCCGTCTCGAGGTGCCAGTCGGTGCCGACTTCGGAGACCGTGCCGTCGAGGTTGGGGAGGTCCGCTGGACTCACTCCCGACGGCAGCCGGAAGGACACGATCGAGGTCGAGATGCCGCCTGCCGCCAGCTCCTCCGGCCTGCCCAACGCCACGAGGCGACCGTGGACGATCACCGCGACGCGGTCTGCCAGGTGCTGGGCCTCGTCCATGTAGTGGGTGGTCAGGAGCACGGTCTTGCCCAGGCCGCGCAACGCTTCGACCAGATCCCACGCCTTGCGGCGCGCCTCCGGGTCGAAGCCCGTCGTCGGCTCATCGAGGAAGAGGAGGTCCGGGTCGCCCACCAGTCCCAGGGCAAGGTCGAGCCGGCGCCGCTGGCCGCCAGAGAGTGTCTTCACCCGCGCGTCGGCCTTGTCTTCCAACCCAACGAGCCCCAGGACGACGTCCACGTCGAGCCGGCGCGGGTACATCCGCCGATAGAGGGCAACCATCTCGCGCGGCGTGAAGTCCTCGTCGAAGCCTGCCTCCTGGAGCACGATGCCGATTCGCTCGCGAAACTCGCGGCCGGCCGTCTGCGGGTCGAAGCCCAGCACCGAGACGGTGCCCGAGGTTCGGTGGCGGTGACCCTCGAGGATCTCGACCGTCGTCGTCTTGCCGGCGCCGTTGGGCCCCAGGAGGGCGAAGATCTCTCCCGCCTCGATCGTGAACGACAGGCCGTCGACGGCGCACAGGCTGCCGTATTCCTTGCGCAATCCCTCCACGACCACCGCTGCCATCCCGTCCTCCTGACCGCGGCTGGCTGCGTTCGGCGCTGAGCCACAAATGCGGCGGTCTCTGCTGCGTCCAGTGAGGTCGAAGCGGGCGGCAACTGGCAGTGCCAGACGGGATGAAGATGTGAACCGATGGGCCCGCCGATGCTGTCTTCTGGGCCGGGAGTGGCGGGCGATTCAGGCGCCTCGGGGCGATGGCCTGCCCGACGCCCCGCGCGAAGATGCCATCGACAGCCAGATCCGGGCCATCGGCTATTCGCCGAGCGATGTCAGGGTCGTGCTCTGAGTCTTCAAAACGCGCTCAGCATCGAAACCCCGGATGCCGGCGCGCCGCTAGGTAATGCTCCCCTCGTCTGTTTCTTCAGGGCGTCGACGGCAGATGACGCGCGGCGCACATACTCTCGAGTAAGCACTGCACCTGATCCTGGAGGCTAGATCTGTGACGGACCATGCGGCGGGGATCGTGGCGCTGGGCGCGCGCGTCCACCTGTTCGTCCGGCCGCACGCCCACGACGCCTTCGTCGCGCTCTTCCGAGACGTGCTCGGTTGCGACCTGCGGGAGCTCGACTTCGGTCTCGACTACCCGATCCTGTTCGTGCCGTTCGACGATGGGAGTGGCTTCAGTGTCGAGTTCAGTGACCGAGCCGCTGACGACGTGACGGATCGCCCGCTCGACGACGAAAACGCGTTTCGAGGCGCGTGGATCGAGTTCCGAACGGCGGAGCTCGATCGGCTGCAGGCGGCTCTCCGGGCGGCCGGGATTCCCGAGTTCCGGCATCCGGGCAGCAATCACGCATATTTCTGCGCCCCTGGAGGGCAAGTCTTCCGGCTTCTTGACGTCGGTTACGCGGGCCCTTAGGGATCTTCCCTGGCTGCCGAAGCCGCGATCGGTGAAGAGCGTACCGTCGAACCGCTCGGCTGGTGTCTGCCAATCGAGCTCGCCGCGTCATCGACGTCTGCATCGGCGTGGTGCTGCGATCACACCCGAGGCGCTGGTGGACGATCTGTTTACGGTGCTCGACGGCTTCGACGTCGAGCAGTGCGTCCTCGCCGGTGAGTCGCTCGGCGCCCTGACCTGTGTCCTGGCGCCAATGACACTTGAGCCCGGACGCCATACGGGCGGCGTGACGACCGTCGGCATGTTGACGCCGAGCGAATGGGGAGTGTGAATGAGCGACCGACTTTGCAGGCTATGGCTGGCCAGCGCGGTCGTCATCCTCGCGGCAGCGTGCTCGCCATCGCCGACACGTCCGGTAGCGCCGAGCGCCACCCTTCCCACCACGCCCGGGACTGCCAGCGCGGTCCCGACCCCAGGACAGACCATGGCCGTGCAGACGGCTGCACTCGTCCAGCTGTACCCCACCGAGCCCAGCCTCATCGCGGCGGACAGCGGCCAGCTTTTCGGTATCGTGGCGCCATCGTCAGGACCGGTCGCCACTGTTCTCCGGATCAGCGGCGACGGCCTCCTCACGCGACGGACGCTCGAGGATCCAGTCGCCCCCTACTTCTCGCACATCGACGCCACAGGTCCGTCGCTCCTGCTGGGCACGGCCGTCGTCCGTCGGTTCACGACCGCGGCCGACGAGCTGCTCAGGATCGACGAGGTGACGCTCGCGGTGATCGAACGGAGGACGATTCCCGGGGGCGTCGTCGGGATCGTCGCAGACGAAGGGGACGTCTGGATTGCGCTGGCGGACCGCGTCCTGCGCCTCGACCCATCCTCGCTTGAGACCCGCGCGTCGTTCGCCGTCCCCGGCGCGGTCCCCCCGCCAGCCGGCTCGAAGGCCGTCGCCTCGATAGCGTTGGGGCGGGGCAGCCTCTGGGTGGCCTACGGGGACGCCGCCGGCGGCACGCTGTATCGCCTCGATCCGACAACCCTATCCGTGAGCGGCCAGACAGCGCTCTCCGGGGTGGGAGCAGTCGGCACCGTCGTTGGGGACGCCACTTCCGTGTGGGTGGTCGGCGACGCGTGGGTCCGGCGCGTCGAAGCGACCGGCGTGATCGCAGACCCAATCGCGGTGCCCGGCGTCCAAGCCGTGGCGGCACGGGGCATGGGCCTCGTGGCGCTCGTCGACGATGGCTCGGCGGACGAGGCCCTCATCCAGCTCGGCGCACAGGGCGGAGTCGAGGGCAGCACGCGGGTCGGCGACGCGGGCGGACACCTCGCTCTGGACGGTCCGGACGTGTGGCTGCCCCAAGGGCTCGCGCTGGCACACTGGTCGCTGCTGCTCCCGCAGCCGTAGCGGGCCGCACGACCGCGATGCGCACGTGCCCAGGCCCGTGATTTCGGCCGAAGGTCACGAAGCAGCATCCGAATTGGTCCGTAGCGGGCGTCGTCCATGAGGTGAGACTTTGGGCGCATGTGGATCCACGACCCGACGGCGCCGGTCGAGGCTCGGGTCGCGGCGTTGCGGACCGGGTTGGTCCGGCTGAGCCCGCGAGCCTGGCTCGCCTTTCTCGTCGGTGGGCTTGGCCTGGCGCTCGTCGGAGCGCTCGTCGGTAACGAGAAGGCCCTCGAGCCGCTGGTGGTCGCGATGGGGCTGGCGGCCACGGCGGCAATCCTCGTCGGCGTTCGGATCAATCACCCAGCCCGCACCTTGCCGTGGCAGCTCGTTGCCTTCTGCACGCTGCTCACGACGATCGGGATCGGGGTCATTCCCACGACGGGCGCCCTCGGTGTCCTGGGCCAGGGGCTGACATCTGCGGGCTACGTGGCCGGCTTCAGCGGCTTCGTCCTGCTGATCCGCGGTCGGATCCCGGGCGGCGAACGGGCCGCCTTCCTCGATGCTGCGATCCTCGCCTCAGGAACGGCCGTGCTCATCTGGGCCTTCGGCGTCGCCCCGTACGTCCTCGCCGCCCGACAGGACTCTGTTGTCACAGCGGCCTTCTTCTACCCCGCACTCGTCGCCTCGGCGGTGGTCGTTCGAATGTGGTTCCTCGGCGGGAAGCATCGCCCCGCCACCCGCCTCCTCGTCCTGCTCGTTCTCACCACCGATGCCATCACGATCCTCGACATGCTGCGCGGCGGCATCGGCTACGGCGCACTCGCCGGCCCGTTCTTGCTGGCGGAATTCGCGTCGCTCGCGTTCGTCGGCGCGGCCGCCCTGCATCCCTCCATGGCACTGGCTCCCGAGCGCCAGAGCGTCGTCCACGGGCCGTTCAGCCGACAACGGCTCGTGGCGCTGCTGGCTGCGCTCCTGGTCAACCCGGCAACGCTGGCGATCGAGGTCTGGGACGGTCACCAGATCGATCCGGCGCCGTACGTCATCGGCGGGGCGCTGATCGGCGCCCTCGTCGTCGTTCGACTCGGTGATGCCCTGCGCCAGCTCGGCGAGAGCCTTCGCGACCGCGAATCGCTGATGGAGATGCTCCGCCGCCAGGCGCTCTACGACACCCTGACGTCGCTGCCCAATCGGAGCCTCTTCACGGAGCGATTGGCGGCTGACTTCGCGAACCGATCGGCCGACCGACCGCTGGCGGTCCTGCTCGTCGACCTCGACGACTTCAAGGCGATCAACAACAGCTATGGCCACGCAGCTGGCGACACCCTCCTGGTTGCCGTCGGCCAGCGGCTGCGGGCGGCGATCCGCGACGGCGACACGGCGGCCCGCTTGGGCGGGGACGAGTTCGTCATCGCCCTGCCAAGCTTCGCCGATCCGTTGGTCCCGATCCGTGTGGCACAGCGGGTCCTGACATCGCTCGGCGAGCCGTTCGACATCGGCGGCCGCAGCCTGACCGTGCGGGCCAGCATCGGCGTGGCCGTGGCCATCACCGGCGATCAGACCGCCGACGATCTCGTCCGCAATGCCGACATCGCGATGTACCTGGCCAAGAGCCGCGGCAAGGGCCGTATCGAGGTCTTCGAGCTGTCGATGCAGGCGGCCGCCGTGACCCAGATCCAGCTCCGGACAGACCTGGAGCTCGCCATCGCCGGCGGCGACCTCCGTCTCCATTATCAGCCGGTGGTCGACCTGCGGACCGGCCGGACGATCGGTCACGAGGCGCTCGTTCGCTGGCTGCGCGACGGCCAGCTCATCGCGCCTAGCGAGTTCATTCCCGTGGCAGAATCGAGCGGACTGATCGGCCCGCTGACCGACTGGGTCGTCGACGAAGCCTGCAGGACGACAGCAAGCCGGGACGAAGGTGGCGATCGTCCGTGGGTCAGCGTCAACTTGTCCCCGAGCCAGCTCGTCCGCCCGGACATCATCGCGCGCCTCGGGCGGACCCTCGAGGCGACCGGCCTCGCGCCGGATCGTCTCGTCATCGAGATCACCGAGTCGTCGCTGCTGGAGATTGACGTCGCTCGCCCGGCCGTCGAACGGTTGAGCAAGATTGGTGTCCGTCTGGCCATCGACGATTTCGGGACCGGCTACTCCGCGCTGAGCTATCTCGCCCGCCTGCCGATCGACATCCTGAAGATCGACCGGTCGTTCGTCATGGCCCTCGTGCAGGAAGGGCCGGAGGATGCGATCGCAGCGGCCATCATCGCCCTCGCCGGGCGGCTGGGCCTGACGACGATCGGCGAGGGGATCGAGACCGCGGCCCAGCTCAACAAGCTCGTCGCGCTCGGCTGCGATCTCGGCCAGGGCTTCTACCTCGGTCGACCGGTCGCCAACGAGGATCTGCGACACTCGCCGGTACCGCACGGCCACTGGCCGCGACGCACCATCGCGGCCCGCCTCAGCGCCTGACGCTGCCGGTTCACCCGCGGGCACGATCCCGTCAACGGATCCAGATGGGTTCCGCGCGCAGGGCAGCAGCGCAATCCAGCAGCGTTCGCTATCCGCCCCACTGTTCGCGTGTCGCTCCGCGGCCAGCGGCGTGAACTGCACCTCGTTGCCCGGCCGGATCTGCCCAAGACGGGGACGGTCCGCAACCGGCACCACGCCGAGCACTCGGTAGCCGCGGGTCGTCTGCCCGTCGAGGAGCAATGGGCCGGAGCGCCGAGGCGCACTCGTACCGCGTCACCTTCGACCCGGCCGCACCGCCGTCTGAACCCTGACTGCCGCGCGCTCGACGCCGACCGACTGAGGTCAGCGCGAGAGGGTCGGGCGACCCAGGTAGCGGATCCGCGCAAAGGGCCAGGTGTCGTCGAGCCACGCCGCGATCGCCCCGGCGAGCGGCAGGTCCAGCGCGGCATGGTCGGCGCGCACCCACGACTGGACCTCGGCGCCGGGCTCGCCCTTGAGCGGGTAGATGTAGACGCACCCGATCACGTCACCGTCGGCCGGGTCGAGCACCGTGTAGGTGAAGCCCCTGCGGGCCGCGAAGTCGCCCGCGTGGCGCTCGAGGTCGGCGAGGTTCTCCTCGAGGGTCATCTCCCGCGGCCAGCGGCCATCCGGGTATCCGGGCGTCGAGCGAATGTGGTCGATCGATCCGCTCCACGCGGCGTGGTCAGCCGCGTTGTGCCGGGGATCCAGTGGCTCCAGCACGAAGGCGTCGAGCACGAGGCGTGCCGGCGGATCGAAGGTCAGCGGGATGAACGGGACGTCAGTCATTGGCGCGAAGGTACTCGGGCGTCAGCAACCGCGCGGGCGCAAGTTCGTGTGGCGCGCCCGGAGGGATTCGAACCCCCGACCGTCTGATCCGAAGTCAGATGCTCTATCCACTGAGCTACGGGCGCGGACCGACAGCGTAGCGCAGACGCGCGCCGATCTCAGCCCGGCGTGCATGGGTCGCTCCCAGTCGGCGCGTCGTCTGGCGCCCGCCCCCCACTCCGCCTCGCCGCGCCCGTCGTACGATCCGCGCGTGACGAACCTCGAGACGGGGCACCTTTCCGACCGGCACCCCCCGTTCCGCTATTCGGCGCTGTCGCGCGTCTCGTTCTCCGACACGGACGCGCAGGGCGTCGTCTACTACGGGCGCTACCTGCCCTACTTCGACAACGCGCGACTCGAGTACCACCGTCACCTGGGGCTGCGCGCGTACTGGCAGGGCGAGCGCGAGTTCGTGATGCGGTCGCTCGAGGTGACCTACGAGGCACCCGCCCGGTTCGACGAGCTGCTCGATGTGCACGTGCGGACGACGCGGATCGGCCACACCAGCGTGACGGTCGAGGGCGCCGCCTACCGGCTCGACGACCACCGCCTGATGTGCACGGCGCGCATGACGCTCGTGCTGATCGACGTCCAGACGCGCCGGCCGGTGCCGGTGCCGGAGGAGTACCGGCGCGCAATCGCCGCGTTCGAGGGCGACGGGGTCGCGATGGTGCCTGCCTGAGCCGATCTACCGACCACCCGGGGGCGCCCGGATGGCACGCTCGCGGCGTGCCCGCGAGCACGATATCCTGTAGCCGATCCCCTACCCCAGGAGCCCACATGAAAGTCGGCGTTCCGAGAGAAACCCTGCCCGGCGAGCGGCGTGTCGCGCTGGTGCCAGACGCCCTCGCGAAGCTCAAGGCGGCGGGTCTCGAGATCCTCGTCGAGCACGACGCGGGGACGGCGGCCGCCTTCCCCGACGCGGCGTACGAGGAGGCCGGCGCCGCGATCGTGTCGGCCGACGACGTGTATGCCCAGGCCGACTGCATCGTGAAGATCCAGAAGCCCTCCCCGGCAGAGGTCGCCCGGTTGCGCTCGGGCCAGGCCCTGGTCGGGCTGCTGACGCCGCTCATCGACCCCGGCCTCATGCAGCAGCTCGCGGATCGCGGCGTGACGGCGATCAGCCTCGACGCGATCCCGCGCACGCTGTCCCGTGCCCAGTCCATGGACGTCCTGTCGTCGCAGGCGAACATCGCGGGCTACAAGGCCGTGCTCGTGGCGGCCGAGGCGTTCGGGCGCTACTTCCCGCTCCTGACCACCGCCGCCGGCACCGCCAAGCCGGCGAACGTGCTGATCCTCGGCATCGGCGTTGCAGGGCTCCAGGCCATCGGGACGGCGCGCCGGCTCGGCGCCGTCGTCCAGGCGTACGACGTGCGTCCCGAGACCAGGGAGCAGGCGCAGTCGCTGGGCGCCAAGTTCGTCACGCTCACAACCGCGATCGATGCGACCGGCAGCGGCGGCTACGCCCGCGAGCTCACCGCCGAGGAGCGCGCCTCCCAGCAGGCCGAGCTCAACGCGGTCATCGGGGGCATGGACGTCGTGATCACCACGGCCCAGGTTCCCGGCCGCAAGCCGCCGGTCCTGGTCACGGCCGAGGCAGTGCGGGCCATGAAGCCGGGCGCGGTGATCGTGGACATGGCGGCCAGCGCGCTTGGTGGCAACTGCGAGCTCTCGGTGCCGGGAGAGACGATCGCGACCGAGAACGGGGTGACGATCATCTCGCCGGACAACCTGCCCGCGACCGTCCCCGTCAGCGCCAGCCAGTTCTACGCGCGCAACCTCCA
Organism: uncultured Chloroflexia bacterium; assembly: GCA_963850035.1. Taxonomy (GTDB): domain Bacteria; phylum Chloroflexota; class Limnocylindria; order Limnocylindrales; family CSP1-4; genus CTSoil-043. Next base: position 125,665 of record CAWKJP010000008.1, read on the forward strand.
GTCGCTGCTGCTCCACCTGGTGAAGGATGGGCAGCTGGCGCTGGATCCGGCCGAGGAGATCACGGCCGGCGTGCTCATCACCCAGGGCGGGAAGGTCGTCCAGCCGGCGACCGCGAAGCTCCTCGCACCCGCGCAGTCCGCGGGAGGGCCCACCGCATGACCGACCTGCTCACGCAGATCACGATCTTCGTCCTGGCCATCCTCGTCGGCTTCGAGGTGATCTCGAAGGTCCCGGCGACGCTCCACACGCCGCTGATGTCGGGCGCGAACTCGATCCACGGCATCGTCCTGGTCGGCGGCATGATCATCGCGGCGGGGGCCGACAACCCGCTCAGCTACACGCTCGCGTTCGTGGCCATGGTCTTCGGCGCCGCGAACGTGGTCGGCGGCTACGTGGTCACCGACCGAATGCTCCAGATGTTCAGGAAGAAGCCGGCGGCCCCGAAGCCCGCGGCGCAGGCCTGACGGGGACCCCGATGGACATCGACACCCTCGTCCGACTCGCCCAGCTCGCCGGAGCCGCCTGCTTCGTGCTCGGGCTCCACCTGATGAACTCGCCGGCCACCGCTCGGAACGGCAACCTGCTGTCCGCCGGCGGCATGGTCGTGGCCGTCGGCGCCACGCTGCTCGACCTCGTCACGCGTCCCGGTGGCGTGAGCGTCGTCGGCTGGGTCGTCATCGTGGCCGGATTCGCGATCGGCGGCGGCCTCGGCCTCTACACCGCCCGGACCGTGAAGATGACAGCGATGCCGCAGCTGGTGTCGCTCTTCAACGCCGTCGGCGGCGGCGCGGCCGCGCTCGTCGCCGTCGACGACTTCGTGCGGATCGCCGGTGGGGGCCAGACGGCCAGCGTCTCCACGACGATCTTCACGGTCCTCGACGTCGTGATCGGCTCCGTGACGTTCACGGGTTCGCTGATCGCCTCGGGCAAGCTCCAGGGCCTGATCAGCGGCAAGCCGATCATCTTCCCCGGCTCGCGCATGCTGACGATCGTCCTCGCGATCGTGGCGGTGGTCGCGACGGTGGTCCTGGTCCTTGCCGCCAACGGCACACTGGCGCTCGACGGCACCGTCTCGATCCTCGTCCTCGCCCTGATCATCGCGTCAGCCTGCGTGTTCGGCGTGACGATGGTGCTGCCGATCGGCGGGGCCGACATGCCGGTCGTGATCTCGCTCCTCAACGCGTTCACCGGCACGGCGGTCGCGATGGCCGGGTTCGTGCTGGTCAACCCGGTCCTGATCATCTCGGGAGCGCTCGTCGGCGCGTCCGGCGGCATCCTCACGAAGCTCATGGCTGACGCGATGAACCGCTCGATCCTGAACATCATGGTCGGCGGGTTCGGCGGCGGCGAGGGCACGGTCGGGTCGGCCGGCGGCGGCGCGACGCAGGTGCGGGGCGTCTCCGCCGACGATGCGGCGATCCAGATGGCCTACGCCTCGAGCGTGATCATCGTGCCGGGCTACGGCCTCGCGGTGGCCCAGGCGCAGCATGCCTGCCGGGAGCTCGGGGAGCTGCTGGAGTCGAAGGGCGTGGATGTGAAGTACGCGATCCACCCGGTCGCTGGCCGGATGCCGGGGCACATGAACGTGCTCCTCGCGGAGGCGAACGTCCCCTACCCGCTGCTCAAGGAGATGGACGACATCAACCCGGAGTTCGACCGGTGCGACGTCGCGCTGGTCGTGGGCGCCAACGACGTGACGAACCCCGCGGCGCGGCGGCCGGGCAGCCCGGTCTCCGGGATGCCGATCCTCAACGTGGACCACGCGAAGTCGATCATCGTGATCAAGCGGTCCATGGGCCGCGGCTACGCCGGCATCGACAACGAGCTCTACGGCAATCCCAAGACGGGCATGCTCTTCGCCGACGCGAAGGACGGCCTTGGCCAGCTGGTGGCGGCGCTCAAGGCGCTCTGAGCCAGCTCGGCTGGCTTCGTCTTGCATCATCGGCCCCGGCGAAGAAGCCGGGGCCGAGCGATTCCTTGCGAATTCCGCGAGGGTGCCAGGACCGAAACCGGGCAGTGCGCCGATCGCCGCACGTTGGGAGGTCAGCGGTGCCCGGGCTCGTCAGTCGGGCGCGACGAGCTCCATCCGGATCCGCTTGTTGATGCGCCCCTTCGACTCGTAGCCGGTCACATGGATCGTGCCCACCTCGCGGGTGTTCGCGACGTGGGTGCCGCCGTCCGCCTGGAGGTCCAGCCCGACGATCTCGATCGTCCGGATCTCCTCGATGCCGGGCGGCAGGAGGTTCACCTTCGTGCGGATCAGGTCGGGGATGGCGAAGGCTTCCTCGCGCGGGAGCACGTTGACCCGCACGTCGCGCTCGCGGACGAGCTCGTCGTTCACGGCCGTCTCGATCGCGCCGACAAGCTCGGCCGACATCCGCTCGAACTCGAAGTCCATTCGACCGCTGCCGGGCTCCATGTTTCCGCCCGTCACCAGCGCCCCGTAGTCGCGCCAGACCACGCCGCAGAGCGCATGGAGCGCCGTGTGGGTCCGCATCAGGCGGAGCCGGCGATCCCAGTCGAGGTCGGCGGTGAAGGTCGCGGTCGCCCCCGGGCCGCCGGCTGCGCCCATGGTCGGGGGCTCCAGGCCGGGCTCCAGCTCGTGCCAGATCTCGTCGCCCTGCTTGCGCGCGGCGACGACCGTCCATTCCGACCCGTCGGGCGTCCGGAGCACGCCCCGATCGGCCGGCTGCCCCCCGCCGCCCGGATAGAAGACGGTCCGATCCAGGAGGATCCGAGCGCCCCGGCCCTCCGCCTCGGGCGGCTCGACGGCGCGGACTCGCGCCACGACGCTCCGGAGGTACGCGTCGACGTAGCAGAGGTTCTCGCTCATCGGCGTGCGGTGCCTCCCGCTACTTGACCGTCAACGTCCCGGTCATGTTCGGGTGGACGACGCAGGTGAAGCCGTAGGTCCCGGCGGCAAGCGCCGGCACGTCGTAGACCTGGGTCGTCACGCCGGTGATGATCGCGCCCTGCCAGACGATGGGACCGGTGGGCGAGCCTGTGTGGATCGCCACGTTGTGGGGGATCCCCGCGTCGTTGTTGTTGAACTTGATCTGGAACGCGGCACCGGCCGGTGCCGTCAGGTCGGTCTTGTCGAAGGCGATGCCCGAGGCGGTCAGCTCGAGGACGGTGCCCGCGGCGGCACCCGAGGCGGCGGGCGACGCGCCGGGCGAGCCCGAGGCGGCAGCGGACGCGCCGGGGCTGCCCCCAGGAGCCGTGCTTCCGCTCGGGGCGGCGCTTGCGCCGGCCGGGGCGGCCGATGCCGCGCCGCTCGGAACCGGAGTGGGCGGCGGCGTCGGCGCATACGTCCACCCGGGCCCGGCCCCCGACGAGCACGCGGACAGGATCATCGCGAGGACCACCATGAGGGCGGAAACGTGGCGGGTGCGCATGGGTGGGCTGGTTCCTCCTGGTGCGAGCTGCAAAGCGTGCGAAGGGATCGGACGCGGGAGAGGAGACCGTCGCGATGAGCGTGACGTGCGCGGCCCGGCTCGCCGGGTCTCCGCCCCCACGCGGGGATCTCGGCGTTGGGCCGCCGACAGGGTAGCGAAAGCGCGACGGACGCGCCGACGAAAGCGCGCCCAACGCGCCGCCGAGATCGCATGGAAGGGCGGCACAGGGCGCTCGGAAGCTCCGCCGAATGCGCGCGGGAGCGCCGCACCGGGCCGAATCGAGGCGCGTGGTGCTCCGGCGCACCGAACCGGGACCGAAGTACTGGTCCCCCGGGACCCCGGGGGGACAAACGTCCCATAGCAGCGCCGGGCGACGCCCGGCTACCTTCCTTTCACGCGCCAAACCAGCGACCCTCGAGTGGCGCGAGAGGGCCGCACCGCTCTCATCCGCGCCATTCCATCGAGCGCCCAGGAGTGCCCAACGTGAAGCAGTCGCTGAAGTCCCGGCTCTTCGGAGTTGCCGTCACCTTCTCGATGTTCGCGATGTTCGTCGTGCCGCACCTTGGGAAGCGCTGGTAAGTCCTCCCTTCCGGAACGCCCCGGACGCGGAGCCCTCCCCGCGACCGATCAGGCGCCCCGCCCGCGACGAACGAGACCCGGACCGGCCGGTCCGGGTCTCTTCGCGTCTGCCGCCAGGTCGTCCACGAGCCCGAGCCGGAGCGCGACGGTCGCCGCCTCGACCCGCCCGGAGACCCCGAGCTTGGCCAGGATGTTCCCCACGTGGACGCCGACCGTCTTCTCGCTGATGTAGAGGCGCACGCCGATCTCCCGGTTCGTTCGGCCGGCCACGATCTCCGCGAGCACGCCGCGCTCTCGGACGCTGAGACCGAACGTTTCGGCCGTGCGCCGGTCCGCCGCGGTCGCCGCCCACCCCAGGCGCGCCGGACGCACCTCTGCCGGGCCGGCGCGACCGGCTGAATCCGAGCCCGACGCCACCGGGGCCGCGAGGAGATCCGTTGCTTCCGTGGGCAGCGGGATCCTGGCGCGACCGGCGAGGTCGGCGACCGCCCGCAGGAGGGGCATGGCGGGCAGGTCCACCGCGATGCGGGCAGCCTGGAGCAGGGGCTCGCGTGCCTCCTCGCGATGCTCGCGCCGCTCGCGATCGGCACTGCCTGCCGCGAGGATCGCCGCCGCCTGCCGCCGGCGGGCGCGCGCCACATCGTACGGTCGGCGGAGCGTCGCCCACCGCGATGCGACGGCAGACCACGCCTCCGGATCGTCCCGGCCCACCACCCGCAGCAGGTGTGCGCGCGCGGTCGCCAGCTCGGCGTCCACCTCGCGACGGGCGAACACGCCGGCGTCGACACCCGAGGCCGCGACCATGCGCTTCGCCTCGCCCAGCACGGCGTCCGCGCGGGCGTGGATCGCCGCGAGCGTCGCGATGTCGCGGCGGTCGCGGGCGGCCTCGGCAACGTCCGCGGCGACGGTAAGCACCGTGCTGGCGGTCCGCGCGGCCAGCGCCCAGTCCTCGGTGGCGCGGACGCGATCCCAGGCTGCGTCGGCGACGCGGAGCGCATCGGCGGGATCGCCGCGCCAGAGGGCGAGGGACGCCGCCGCCTGGTAGGTCGGAACCGCGTACTGCGTGTCGGCCAGGAGCTCCAGCTCCACGAGGAGACGGCCCAGCGTGCGGGTGGCCTCCTCGCCCGCGGAGAGCTCGGTCTCGACCGTGATGAACCCGACCGCGGCGTGGACGAACGCGATCCCTGCAGGCGCCCACGCGAGAGCGTGCATCGCGAGCTCGCGCGCTTCGCGCCACCGTCCCAACTGGAAGAGCGTGTCGACCGCGCCGCTTCGCAGCCGGTTGCCGTGGACCGCCTCGAGTCCGGCCGCCTCGGCGGCGGCGATCCCGGCGTGAGCGACCCGTACCGCCTCCTCGCGCCGCCCCTCGAGATCGAGGATCGTGGCGAGGTTCGCGCGGGCCCGGAAGGCGTCATCGAGCCGATCGAGGCGAAGGGCGATGACGAGCGCCCGCTCCAGGCGCTTCACCGCCGATTCGGGCCGGCCCAGCCAGCCGTCGACGACGCCGAGGGTGCATAGCGCGTGCCCGAGCCAGGCATCTGCGCCCGGCCCGGAAGACTCAGCGGCCGTGATGGCCTCCTCGGCAAGGTGCTCCGCCTCGGTGAACGAGCCCTCCAGCATCCGGATCTGACCCAGGGTCGCGAGCACGCGCGACCGTTCGACTGTCTCGGTTCGCGGCAGGATCTCGAGGGCCCGCTGGTGGGCGACGAGCGCGCCCTCGCGGTCGCCGCTCTCCCAGCGGAAGACGCCGAGACAATTCCAGGCCGCCGCGCTCGACGTGCGGTCACCCGACGGGATGCCGGGGGCAAGCGCCGATGCAGCGAACGCCGCTGCCCGGCCCGGGTCGCCTGCGACCAGCGCCGCCTCCGCCGCGCGACGAAGGAGCGCGACATCCGGGACGGCCGCCGTCGGTTCGGCACCCGGAGCGGCCGGGACCGCCAGCTCGATGGCGAGCTCGAGGTGGGCGAGGGCGTCCGCGCCCGCACCGGCCAGCTCCTCGGCCTCGGCCGCCTCGAGCGCGGCCACCCGCGCTCGCGCGGGTTCGTACGCGCGCAGCCAGTGGCGTGCCGCCTCGGATGGGTGGTGGTCCAGCACGGTCGCCACCGCGGCGTGCATGCGACGGCGCTCGTCCGGGAGCAGATCGGCGGCGAGCGCGGCCGCGACCAGCTGGTGGCGGATCCGGAACGGGCCGGCCGCGGATCCCTCCTTCGGGCGGGTCGCCGACACGACGAACCGCTCCCGGAGCGCCTCTTGGAGGCCCGCGGCAAGGTCGCCATCGAGCGTGCGAGTGCCGTTTCGGATGCGTCTCGGAGCGCGCAGAGGCGCCGGTCCCTGGCCCTGCTGGTATGCGGCGGCCACGGTGGCAAGCTCGTCGAGCGCGAGCGGGCCCTCCGCGAGGGCAAGGGCGCGCAGGACGCCGCGGCATTCCGTGGACCGGTGGGCGACGCGGCCCAGAATGAGCTGCGCCAGCGGGGCGGTGAGCGAGGCGCCGGAGAGCTCCCGCCGGGCGTCGAGCACCTCCTCCACGATGAGCGGGTTCCCGCGCGACCGCTCGGTGACGAGCAGGAGGAGCGGGGCGGACGGCCGTTCGCCCTCGTGGACCTCGATCAGCGCGCCGACCTCCGGCTGGCTCAGCGGGCCGACGTCGACCCGGCCCACGCCCCGCGGACCGCTCTCGATCGCCTCCAGCGTCGCTCGAAATGGGTGCGTGCGGGTCAGGGCGTCGGGCTGGTACGTCCCGACGAGGAGAAGCGGCAGGTGCCCCGCGGTCCGGGCCAGGAACGCCACCAGGTCGCGCGTCGCGGCATCGATCTCGTGCAGGTCCTCGAGGAGCAGGACGACCGGGCGTTCGGCGGCAAGCCGGCCGAGGAGGGCGCGCAGCGCCTCGAGGGTCCGCTCCGTTCGACGTTCCCGGCCACCCGGGCCCGCGGGGTCGACCGCTGGCACACCCGGGACACCCGGGAACAGCGGACCGAGGAGCTCGGGAGCGGGCCCGACGAGATCGGCCACGCGCGCTCGCGACAGCGTGCGCAGATGCCCCTCGACCGCGAACCGCACTGGCCGATACGGGGCGCCGCGCCATGCGGGAAGGCGGTCGCTGCGGAGGAGCGAGACCGGGCGGTTGGGCCCGGCGGAGATCCGCGATTGCAGCTCGTCCAGGAGCCGGCTCGCGCCCATCCCGCTGGAGCCGGCGACGAGGATCGCGCCGCCGCGCCCGTCGGCCACGTCCGTGACGGCCTGGTCGAGCTGGTCCAGCTCGCGCTGGCGCCCGATGAACCGTCCCGGATCGCGCTCCCTCGCCATTCCCGGCATTCTAGGGACCGGCGGGGGCGCCGGGCGCGGCTGAGATCGCGCGAGCCCCGCGTCGGCCGGTGGTGACGTCAGGCGCGCGCCCGGGCCGTCAGGTACGCGACGAGAACATCGTCGGCGACCTCTTCGGACTCGACCGAGGCCGACGGAACCTCGCTCGCAATGGTCCCGAGGGTCATCCGGTGGAGCCATCCCTCGCGTCCGTCGGGCGTCGTGACGCGGCGATACGTGCCGCGTCGTTCGAGGATCTCAACCTCGTCGCCCTCATCGAGCGAGTCGACAGCCTGACCGAGCAATTCATCTGGGCGGTCGAGCAGGCGGACCAGCCGGTATCGGACGACGTGTCGCTCACCACGGGCTGTCGGCGTGCTCTCGATGCCGAAGGTGAGGTTGACGTGCTCGACGCCGTTTCGGACGGGATCCGACTTCCTTGCCGCGAGGAGAGAGGGGCGGCGCCACCGCGGAAGATTGAGGTCCGTTCCCCCGGTCCCAGGATCCACGTCAACGTACGCGGGCACAAGCGCGGGCCCCAGGATCGAATAGGGGGACGCGGCGGCGGCGGCGAGGTTCGCATCTGACTCGGTCGGAGCCTCGTCTCGGCGCTTCTTGCCGAAAAGCAGGAAGGCCAGTGCGAGGGTCGTCGTCGTGGACACGAGAGTCGCGAGCGTCGCGAGGCGAGGGAGCCGGCCGAAGGGGTCGGCACTCGGCAAACCCGGGATCCCGGCCATCAGGGCCGCCGAGGTGCCGTCGCCGACGGGGTCTGCGTGTGCGTCGGGGACCCCGGCGCCAGGCTGGTCGTGGCCCTGCGCCACGTCGCCCGCGACCGAGCCAGTGCCCTGCTGGCTCGTTTGGGTCGACGTTGTCGATGGGGCCGCGCCGGACCGTCCGGACCCGCCGGCGACACCGCCGCTGGGCCCGGAATCGGAAGGAGAGCCATCGCTCGATGGGGTTGCAGCGCCGCGGGCACCACCGGATGGAACGGGACTGGACCCGGAACCCGTGTCGTCCCCACCAGGGCTCAGAGGGCCCGATCCGTGGCTTGTCGGCGTGGCGACCGGGGTCGGGGTCGGCGTGGCGACCGGGGTCGGGGTCGGGCGCGGGGTCGGGGTCGGCGTGGCGACCGGGGTCGGGGTCGGGCGCGGGGTCGGGGTCGGGCGCGGGGTCGGGGTCGGCGTGGCGACCGGGGTCGGGGTCGGGCGCGGGGTCGGGGTCGGCGTGGCGACCGGGGTCGGGGTCGGCGTGGCGACCGGGGTCGGGGTCGGGCGCGGGGTCGGGGTCGGGCGCGGGGTCGGGGTCGGCGTGGCGACCGGGGTCGGGGTCGGGCGCGGGGTCGGGGTCGGCGTGGCGACCGGGGTCGGGGTCGGGCGCGGGGTCGGGGTCGGCGTGGCGACCGGGGTCGGGGTCGGGCGCGGGGTCGGGGTCGGGCGCGGGGTCGGGGTCGGCGTGGCGACCGGGGTCGGGGTCGGGCGCGGGGTCGGGGTCGGGCGTCGGGGTCGACCGGGGTCGGGGTCGGGCGCGGGGTCGGGGTCGGGCGCGGGGTCGGTTCGGGTCGTGGTCGGTGCTCTGAGTTGAGCTGGCTGCCCTGGCCGCCCAAGCCCGCCTCAGTCCCGATGGACGCGACTACGGGGCTCGCTGATGCTGGACCCACGAGTGCCGCGAGCCAGAGGACGACGACCGCGACGACGCCATAGAGGATGCGCCCTCGCGAGCCATGCGAAGTTCGGAACGCCACGATCCCCTATCCCGATGCAGACGAGCCTGGGCCGGATTACGGTCCCAGCGAGCATCGTCGGTCGGCGCGGCCGGATATATGGTACGGGGGTCCGGTTGCAGGTAGGCCGGAGGCACCAGTCGACTGGGGATGCTTCCGTATTGGTGCCGCCGCGCACCGCCCAATTCGCGCCGCCAGGGACCCTGATGGGGGATTGGGCGGGAATACCGCCGCGGCCATGATGTGCTCATGTTGAACCAGCGACGTGAGCGCCTGCCTGGGCTCACGACGCACTCCGTGGCGGTCGCCGGCCTCATGATCGCGGGGATCGGCTGGTTTGCCATCGGTCTGATGACCGGCTGGGTCGTCTTCTTCACGCCACTCCTCGAGCGAACCGCCGGGCTGACCTCGCGCTCCTCGGCGGCGCCCCTTTTCGGTGTCGCCGTGTGGGCCGTCGCCTTGACGGCGCCGACGTGCTTCGTTGTGCTCGGTATCTCCCGCCTGGCGGGCGCCGCGACCCACCTTCTGGGCCGATCCGGCCCCCGGCGACCCGTCCATGCGATGGCATGGCGGATGCCGGATGGCGTGGTGTCGCTTCCCACGATCCGCCTTCCCGACGGCCGCCGGATCCCGGACGTGGTGCTCGGCCCGCATGGCATCGCATTCTTCGAGCCGCTGCCCCCGCCCGTCGCCACGCGCCAGATCGGGGGGCGCTGGGAGGCGCGTTTCAGCGACGGCCAATGGCGCCCCATCGAGAACCCTCTGGACCGGGCCGCGCGCGACGCGGACGGCCTGCGCCGTTACCTCGCCGAGGATGACCGCGATTTCGTAGTCAGAGTGCACCCGGTGGTGACATCGGTCGCGCCGCAGGTCGAGCGCACGGACGCCTGCGCGGTCGTCCCGCTCGCCGCCGTGCCCGCCTGGATCGCGGCGCTCCCGGCGCAGCGGAGTCTCTCGGGGGCGCGACTCCAACACGTCCGCGATCTGCTGGACGGCCTCGCCTAGGCTCACGCTCCACGGGCCGCGTTAGGAACGATCGTCCAGGGTGATGCCCCTCTCTCCGTATCGGTGAGAGTGACAAGGTCGCTCGCCGGTTATGGGCGACAAATTCGCTGGCCGTTCACAGGCAACCGGATCGACACAAACACTTGCGTGATCCGCCGCCCTGCGGCACACTGCGCCGACAATGCAGATCACAACCGTCGCCTGGCTCATGTGTATGCGCTGGCGGCCCCGTCGCGTGGAGGATGGGGTCTCGAGCGCCTGATCGACCGTGTGGGTCGAGCCGGGGGCCGAGACCGGGTCCCGGGGCCGCAGTCCAGCAGGACTGCGGCTCTTCTGTTCTCCGGCAAGCGAGACGGGAGCCGCGAAACAGGCCCGGCGGCGAGGACGTCCCTCCCCGACCAGCCGACCAGGGACCCGCCGACGACCAGTCCAGATCGCCGACGGAGTGACCCAGATGTCAGACAAGCCGACCTACCGACCCGAGACGCTCGCCATCCATGCCGGCCAGAAGCCGGATCCCGCGACGAACGCGCGGGCAGTCCCGATCTACGCGACGACGTCGTACGTCTTCAACAACGCCGACCATGCCGCCCGGCTCTTCGCCCTGCAGGAGTTCGGGAACATCTACACGCGGATCATGAATCCCACGAACGGCGTCTTCGAGGAGCGGGTCGCCGCGATCGAGGGCGGCGTCGGGGCGCTCGCGTTCGCGTCCGGCCAGGCGGCTGAGACCGCGACGATCCTCAACCTCGCCGGCGCCGGCGACAACATCGTCGCGAGCAGCAGCCTCTACGGCGGCACGTACAACCTGTTCCAGTGGACGTTGCCCAAGATCGGCATCACCACCCGCTTCGTGGATGGGTCGGACCCGGCCAACTTCGCGCCCGCCATCGACGCGAACACCAAGCTGATCTTCCTCGAGACGATCGGCAACCCACGGCTGGACGTGCCCGACATCGCGGCGATCGCCGACGTGGCGCACGGCCACGGGATCCCGCTCGTCATCGACAACACGTTTGCGCCGCTCCTCTGCCAGCCGATCCAGCATGGCGCCGACATCGTCATCCACTCCGCCACGAAGTGGATCGGCGGCCATGGCACCGCGATCGGCGGGGTCGTGGTGGACGGCGGGACGTTCGACTGGAAGGCATCCGGGCGCTTCCCGGACTTCGTGGAGCCGGACCCGTCCTATCACGGCGTCAGCTATGTCGAGGCGGTCGGGAACCTCGCCTTCATCATCAAGCTCCGGGTCCAGGTTCTCCGGGACACCGGCGGCGCGCTCAGCCCGTTCAACAGCTTCCTGTTCCTGCAGGGCCTCGAGACGCTTCCGCTGCGGATCGAGCGGCACGCGTCGAACGCGCAGACCGTCGCGAACTGGCTGCAGCAGGACCCACGGGTCACCTGGGTCAGCTATCCGGGGCTGGCGTCCCACCCCGCCCACGCGAACGCGAAGCGCTACCTCCACGGCGGGTTCGGGGGCGTGCTCGCCTTCGGCATCCGTGGCGGCCGCGAGGCCGGAAAGACGCTGATCGACAACGTCAAGCTGTTCAGCCTGCTCGCCAACGTCGGGGACGCGAAGTCGTTGATCATCCACCCGGCCACGACCACGCACCAGCAGCTCAGCGCCGAGGATCAGCTCTCGACCGGCGTGACGGACGACCTTGTCCGGCTCTCGATCGGCCTCGAGCACGTCGACGACATCATCGCGGACCTCGACCAGGGGCTCGCGATCGCCACGAGGGGCGCGCCCATCGGCGCGGGCGCCTGACCGATGCGCGCGCGGGAAGCCCGCGCCGTGGGTCGCGTCTCCCCCGCCTCCCCCGTTTCGGGGAAGGCGGGGGACCGGCAGCCGGCAACCGGCACGCGGCCCCGGTCCGTCTCGCCCTTCGGGGCTGGCCGCGTCCTGGGCCGCGATCTCGGACCGTTCGAGCTCGTGTCCGGGGAGCGGCTCGCGGCGCTGCGGGTCGCCTACCGCCACGATGGCCCGGGGCCTGCCGAGGCGCCCCAGGTCCTCGTGGTCCACGCGCTGACCGGGTCCGCCGACGCGGCCGGCGACTGGTGGTCGCCGTTGATCGGGCCCGGCCTCGCGCTCGACACCGACCGGGTCGGCGTGCTGGGCATGAACCTGCTCGGCGGCAGGTACGGCACCACGGGGCCAACGAGCGCGGATCCCGCGACCGGCCAGCCCTATGGCGCCGCGTTCCCGTCCATCTCCACGCGCGACCAGGCGCGCGCGCACTGGGCCATGCTCGACGCGCTCGGCGTGCCCGGGCTCGCGCTCGTCGTCGGCGGGTCGCTCGGAGGAATGGTCGCGCTCGAGGTTGCGCTCGAGCGGCCGGATGCCGTGCGATCGGTGGCTCCCGATCGCGGCGCCCGCCGCAACCGGCGCCCTCGCGGTGGCGTGGAACGCGATCCAGCGAGCGCTCGTGGACCGGCTCGGCGACGATGGCCTCGCGCTCGCGCGCCAGCTGGCGATGACGACCTATCGCAGCGAAGCCGACTTCGACCTGCGCTTCGGCCGTTCGGCGGAGGCCGACGGCACGCCGTCGATCGTCAGCTACCTGCGCTACCAGGGCCAGAAGCTGGTGCGGCGCTTCGATCCCGACACCTACCGAACGCTGGTCGGCGCCATGGATCGCCACGACATCGGCGCGGGCCGGGGCGGCGTTGGGCCGGCCCTCGCCAGGCTCGCGGATCACGGGGTCCGGCTGACCGGCCTCGGCATCTCCGGCGACATCCTGTACGGGCCCGACCAGGTCCGGGCGCTCGTCACGGCAGCCGCCGGGGAGGGCGCGCACGCCCGGTACCTGGAGCTCCGCTCCGCGAAGGGCCACGACGCCTTCCTGGCCGAGTGGGAGTCCCTGAGCGCCATCCTCCGGGGGGTCCTCGACGAAGCGCTCGCTCCCCGGCCCGTCCTCCCGCCGCGCGAATGACCCGGTCCGGGTCGCTCGACCTCAGCGCTCGGATGCGGCGTCGGGAGCGAGCGGTGCGAGGATGCGCAGGGCGCCGGGCATGACGCTCGCCGTGAACCAGCCCGGGGGATAGGGGTCGCCGTCCACCTGGAGCGCCACCGGCGGGTCCGGCATCACCGAGATCACACGGCCGCGGACTCGCAGGGAGCGAGCCGACGCGACACCCGGCGCGTGGGGAGCCCGCGCGGCGAGCAGCTCGAACGTCGCCTGGATGCCGCCGATGGGACCGCCACCGCGCAGCACCAGGAGCTCCAGCAGCCCGTCCGCGGGATCGAGCGGGACACGCGGCCGGACGACACCCGGGACCAGGTCGCCGCAGTTCGCCACGAGCGCCACCATGCCGTCGGTCTCCAGCGTGACCCCGTCCACGTCGATCCGAAAGTGGATGGCGCGAAGGCCGCCCATGAGCCGCGCCGCGGACGCGAAGTAGGCGCCGACGCCGAGTCGGCGTTTCAATTCGCCGCTCGTCGCGGCCATCACGGCGGCGTCGAACCCAGCCCCGCAGGCGACCGTGAACCGCTCCTCGAGGTCGTCGGGCGATGCCGGACCGTGCCCGCGGTGAATGGCCACCGCGCCCAGGTCGATGGTCCGCGTGGCGAGCGTCTCCAGCGCCGCCGCGGCGCGCCCCGGGGCACGCGGGATCCCGAGGGCGGCCGCGAGCAGGTTGCCGGTCCCGGCCGGCACGAGGCCCAGCGGGATGCCCGTCCCGGCCAGCAGGCGCGCCGCGGCCCGGACCGTCCCGTCGCCGCCGACCACCACGACGAGCGAGGCGCCGGCATCGCGAGCGGTCGCGATCGCGGCCTCCAGCATCGGCACGCTGGTGGCCTCGACGCACGCCGGCTCGCGCCCCGTCCGGGCGGTCACCGCCGATGCGACGAGCGCGAGGAGCCGCGCACGCGAGCCGGCGTCGCGGAGCCGGGACGCCGCGGCGTTCGTCACGATCAGCGCAGGCACGTCGGGCGCCGGACGCTGGATCACCGTCGCATGATCCCATGCCAGCCCGCCACCGGCGGCCGCAGGACGCGACCGACACGGGTGCCATCGCAACGCGTGGTAGGCTCGGCCCCGATGCCCATGATCCTCCGGCCAGTCCCGGACCTTCGCGAACGCGTGTGGGGCGGCCATCGCCTCGGCCCGCCACGCGGGGCACCGATCGGCGAAGCGTGGGTGGCGGGTCCTTCGAGCGTCGTCGCGGAGGGGCCGGACGAGGGTCGGACGCTTGCCGACATCGCAGCCCGCGACGGCGCCGCGTTCGTCGGCCGCAACGCCGCCGCACGCACGGGCGATCGCTTCCCGCTCCTGGTCAAGCTCATCGATCCTGCCGCGTGGCTGTCCGTGCAGGTGCACCCGGACGACGAGACCGCGCGGCGTCTCGAGGGACCGGAGGCCATCGGCAAGGCCGAGGCATGGTTTGTCCTCGACGCGGACCCGGGCGCCGAGGTCCTGGCCGGTGTCCGTCCCGGGGTCCGCGAATCCGACGTGCGGGCGGCGATCGCCGCCGGGTCCGGGACGCTTCCTCCCCTGCTGGTGCGACACCGCGCCCGGGTCGGCGACGGAATCCCGATCCTCGCCGGAACGCTTCACGCGGTGGGGCCCGGTGTCTTCCTCTACGAGGTCCAGCAACCCTCCGACCTGACCTATCGATGTGACGACTGGGGCCGGCCGGCAACGCCCGAGCGCCCGCTCCATGTCGCGCAGGCGCTGGCGTCCGTTCGTCCCGGACGCAGGGCCCGGCTGCGCCACGCCCCGGCCGACGACCGCGCGACCGTCATCGACGAGGAGCATTTCGTGCTGGAGCAGGTCGTCGTCGGGCCCGACCGGCCGGCCGTGCTGGACCCCGGCGGGGCATCCGTCCACGTGGTGACCGCGCTCGACGGGCCCATTCGCCTGCTCGCCGCGGCGCCGAACCCGACGAGCGACGGCCGGGCCGGCTCGGAGCTGATCGTGCTCGCCGGGCTCGAGACCGCGGTGGTCCCGGCGGGCGTGGCCGCCTACACGATCGACGCCCCCGCGCGCGCTCGCGTGCTCGTCGCGCGCGTGCCCTGACCAATTCGGGGGTTGGTCCACCCCATTGACGGGGTGACACGATCCCCCAGCGTCGTGTAAGGTCCGGCGGGGAACAACGCGACAGACACGGGATCAACCGAAGAATTGCCGCCACCGGCAGGCCCGTCCTGCCGCTCGCCGCGCGCTTCAGCCCGCGGCCCTTCCCCTGACCCGAAGACGGCGCCCCAGCGCCGTCGGGTCGCTTCCTGCCGTTTGGCGGCGCATCCATCGCCACCGCGCGACGAGCGCGGTGTCCTGGTAGAAGGGAGCACCATTGGCCCGAAACGCGCGCCTCAGGGCGTACGTCGTCGCAGCCGCTGCGGCTGCATGTCTCCTCAGCATCGGTCCCGCTGCGTCGGCCGTCACCGCCGCCACGCCGATCGCAGTGACTCCGGCCGTCCCCACCCCGACGCCGAGCGCTGACCCGTCGGCCCCCGCAGGCCTCGAGCCGGCGGGCCCGACGCCGACGACCACGCCGGTCGTCGAGTCGGTCAGGGCAACCATCCCCCGCAAGGCCGTGCCGACACGGGCCGACCAGGTGATCGCGATCGCGCGGTCCAAGCTCGGCCGTCCCTGGGTCTACGGGGCGGCCGGCCCGAGCCTGTTCGACTGCTCGGGGCTCGTCATCTACTCCTTCCGCGTCGCGGGCATCTCGGGCGTCATTGGCTCCAGCAGCGAGGTCAGCGCGTACGCCCTGTACGCGCGGTTCCGGGCCCTCGGACGCGCAAGCCGGACCGGCGGCCGTCCCGGCGACCTGGTGATCTGGGGTGGCGGCAGCCACGTCGGGATCTATCTCGGGAACGGGCGCGCCATCTCCACGCTCGTGAGCGGCGTCCGGGTCCACGCGATCGGGGCCCTCACGACACCGTTCACGGCCTTCCTCCACACGGGCATTGCGACGATCGCCGCGACCGCGGCCCCGCGACCGTCACCGAAGCGGACGACGGTCGCTCGCACGGCGATCACGAGCCACCGGATCGCGACGACCGCGGTTCGGCTTCGGTCGGGGGCGTCGACCGCGACGAGGCTGATCGGCACCCTCGTCGCGGGCACGAAGGTCGGCGTCGTGGGCAGCGCCCGGGACGGCAGCGGCCGCACCTGGCTCCATGTCGTCGTCGGGGGCCGGCTCGGTTGGATGGCAGGCTGGCTCACCCGGGCCGCCTGACGCCGCGCCGAGGTGACCGGCCCTGCACGACGGGGGCCGTGCGCCGGGTCCGACCGCCGCGTCCGAGTGACGACGGACGTCGTGTCCGCGCTCGCCGCGCCCGGCAGGAAGGATGACGCGAGCAGCCCGCCCTCGCACCGAGGGCGGGCCGTCACGGCTCCTCAGGCCCGGGTGAGCACCCCGAGCCAGGCGTGCGCGCCGCCGCCCGGCAGCCGCGCCGCGAATCGCTCTGCGACGATCGAATCCACCGTCCAGCCGGTCGCGAACGTGTCCCGGATCTCTGCCTGGGTCACGCGTCGAGGGCCCGGGCCGCCGACCTGACGATCGCTGAAGCAGAGCAGCACGTAACGCCCGCCGGCCCGCAGCACCGCGTGGAGGCTCCGTTCGAAGCGCACCCGCTCGGCGTCCCCGAACGTGTGGAAGAGGCCGCAGTCGATGGCCGAGTCGAAGGTCCGCCCGAGCGACTCGAGCGCGAGCGCGTCGCCGACGACGAACGCCGCGCTGCTGCCGCGCAGACGAGCCTTCTCCTGCGCCCGCGCGATCGCCGTCGGGGCTGCATCCACGCCGACCACCGCGAACCCGCGCGAGGCGAGGTGGATCGCGTTCTCGCCGGTCCCGCAGCCCACGTCGATCACGTCACCCGCGATCACGCCCTCGGCGGCCAGGCGGACGATCGCCGGCTGCGCACGGCCGATATCCCAGGGCGGATCCCCGAACACGTATGCGCCCTCGAAGCCCATCGCGGCACGATACCCGACAGGGTCGCCGTCCGGCGCCGGCGGGCCCAAGTGGCAGGCCACGCTCCCGGCGTCCGCTTCGCACGTGGTCATCGGCGGCGGGAACCGGGTCACCCGGTGGAGAACGTCCGGCGCGCTGGTAGGGGAGGGAGGATTCGAACCTCCAACGAACCGCGTATAAGGCGGGTGCTCTAACCGTTGAGCTACTCCCCCGCCGGGCTCCGCGAGCGTACACCGCCTCCGCCTTGATGTGCGACGATCGCGACGCATGCCGTCCATCCGACGATCGTCCAACCCGCGTGCGCCGTCGGGCTCGCGTGCCCCGCGGGGACACCCGGCGGGCGCGCCGGCCGATCCGCTGGGCTGGTCCGACGTCGAGGCGGCCCCGGAGCGCGGGATCTTCCCACCCACGGGGCGCGACTACGCAACCGCGGCCGTTCTCCTCGTCGCCGGCGTCGCGTGGGGAGCTGCGCTCCGGTTCGCCGACAGCCTGCCGGTCGACTTCGGGTTCCTGCTGTTCCTGCTCCAGTTCGGGGTCGGCATCGTCTTCGTGATCGGCCTGGTCTTCCAGCTTCTCTTCCGGGGCTTCAAGGTGGACCGCGTCGTCCTCGTCGCGGTCTTCGTGCTCGGCGGCGGCGCCGTGGGCCTGGGAACCGGGCCCACGGTGGCCCCCGGGGTGACCGTCGCCGGGACCTACACCTTCACGCCGACCCTGCCCGCCGTGCAGACGAGCGCAGGCGCCCTCTCGTGCGAGTGGGCGAACGGCCGCTGGCGCATCGGGCTCCTGACCACCGTGACGCCCATCGCCGGCCTGCCGACGCCGCACGTGCTGACCGCCGACTTCCTGAGTCACAAGCTCCAGCTCACGGATGGGGCGTCCTCCACCCTCCTGGCGCTCGGAGACACCGCGGTGGCGCCGCCGCCGGATGAGACGGCGCGGGGTGCCGGCGACCGAACCGGCGCGATCGCGATCGACGTGCTCCAGGTCAACCTCGCGTCGGGCCCGTCCGAGATCGACGAGGTTCGCGGCACGTTCCGCTGGACCTGTCCGGGCCCGCCGCCGGACTAGGGTCGGCGATCGCGCACCCCGTCATGGCGCCCGGTCACCGCCGGAACGCCGGGGTCGGATCTCGGCTCAGCCGCGCGGGTGGACGCGATCGGCGAGGACGCGCAGGCTGAGTCGGCGCGGGAGGAGCCCGGACGCCGTGCGAGGATGGCCGGCCGCGGCATGGTAGCCGGGGTCGCCGCCTCCGGGCATCCCGAGCCCGGCTGTGCCGGCCGGAGCGAACGTCCGCGACGCGACGAGCACCTCGGCGAGCCGGCGCTCCTCGTCCGTCTGCTGGGTCGAGATGGGCAGGTCGTCCGGGTCGATGGGACGCGGCGCCTCGACGGGCGGCCGCGGTGGTCGCGAGTACGCGGGTGCCCCGTAGAGGCTGGGAAGGGCGAAGTACGGATCCGGCTGGACGGCCACGTGGATTCCCGATCGTGCTGCGATTGCGGAAGCGACGATACCGCCGCGCTCCGCAGGATGAATGCCGAACGAGGGTACCGCAGACGCAGCCGATCGTACCAGTACCCTTCTTCGGGGACCCGGATCTCGGGCGGTGCAGGGACGCACCGAATCGGCCCGCGGACCCGGTGGCGCGGACGGCTACCGGACGAGGAGCGGCGTCTACCGGACGAGGAGCGGCTTCACGACCTGGAACAGGATCACGAGCGCGAGGTAGGCGATCGGAAGGGCTGCGAAGAACCCGAGCGCCGCGCTCCAGCGGCTCCGGACGCCGGGACGACCGGGCTGGGGGACGACGAGATAGGTGATCCACGCGCCGAGGCCCGTGACCGCGACCACGAAGACGATGCCCGCGAGGGTCCGCAGGTCGCCACCGGGCAGCTGCGCACCATCCCCCACGGCGAGGTCGTATGCGAGGTACAGCCCGCCCAGCACGGCCGCCACCGCGACGCTGCTCAGCACCGCGCGGAAGACGGGCGGAGGCGCGTTCCGTGCCTGGCGCCAGCGAACCTCCAGCCACGACCGCTCCGGGACGGGGCGGCGATCCGGCCTGCTCACGTCGAGGACTGCCCGAGGAACTCGATGACAGGGCGCGGCGGCAGGGATGCCGGCGTATGGCGGGCGAGCTCGGCGACCGCACCCAGGAACCGGTCGAGCTCCTCCTCCCCGGTGAAGAAGCCGACCGAGATCCGGATCGCGTCCAGGGCCGCAACGAGGCCGACGCTCGCGAAGATGCGGCGGGCCAGCTCCTCGACGACACGCTCGGCGGGCCAGCCCGGCAGCCGGAACGTGACGAGCGTCGCCATCCGGCCGGGCGGGGTGACGAGCTCCACGCCCGGCGTCTCCCCGAGACGCCGGGCGGCAACCGCGGCAATGCGGCCCGCCCGGTCATGCGCCCACGGAAGGCCCACGTACATCGCGAGCCACCCGGCGCTCCGGGCCAGGCCGATCACCGAGGGCGCGTGGAACCCGGCCGCCTCGAAGCGCCGCGCGTCGGGCCAGAGGTCCTCCCGGCCCGTGGCGCCCGGCGTGACGCTGCTGAGGCTGCCGCGGACCGGCGGCAGGGCCGTGGCGGCGACATCCGGTCGCACGACCAGCGCGCCCGTGCCCGACGGGCCGAGCAGCCACTTCTGGCCGGGCACCGCGTAGAACTCGGCGCCCAGCTCGTCCACGCGGATCGGGATCGCACCGGCTGCCTGGGCGCCATCGAGCAGGACGGCAGCGCCGTGGGCATGGGCGCGGCGCACGATCTCCGCGACCGGGAGGACCGCCCCGGTCGTCCCCAGCACGTGGGACAGCGCGACGAGGCGCACCCGGCCAGCGGCGAGCTCTCGTTCGAGCGCGTCGATCGTCCGGTCATCGTCGCCGCCGTCGCCGATCTCCGCGGCGCGCAGGTCCACCCCGAACCGATCTCGCGCCGCCGCCAGCTGGCCGAGCAGCCCCGGATGCTCCTGGCTCGTGGTGAGGGCGCGATCGCCGGGCCGCCAGTCGATCGTCCCGACGGCGAGGCCGATCCCCTCCGTCGTGGAGTGCGTCAGGGACACGCGGTCCATGTCGGTCCCGAGGATCGCCGCGAGCGCCCCGCGCGCCTCGGCCATCCGGTCCGCCAGGTCCTCGACGGCGTCGCGGGTGGCGCGCCCGACGGCGAGCTCCCGCTCCTCGGCCTGCCGCATGGCGGCGGCGCTCTCAGCGGGGATCGGGCCGCAGGTCCCGGTGTCCAGGTAGATGCCGGCGCCCGTGGCGGGGAGGGAGGCGCGGAGCGCGGCCACCTTCTCGCGGTCTGGGTCGGAGCCGGCCTGCGCCTCGATCGGATGCGTCATGGGGTCCGTATGATAGGCGGCGATGCCCGGCGCCCACGCTCGACCCGAGCTCCTCGCGTCTCCCGACTGGCTGTCCGAGAACCTTGGCCGGCCCGAGGTCCGGATTCTGGACGTTCGCTGGCGACCCGACGGCACCGGGCGGCTCGCGTTCGCCGCCGGCCACGTCCCGAACGCGACCTACGTCGACTGGCGCGCCGCGTTCATCGAACCCGAGGACCTCGACACGCTGCTGCTCCTCGCGCCACCCGACCAGGTCGCGGCCGCCGTGGCCGGCGCCGGGATCTCCAACGGGAGCACCGTGGTCGTCTACGACGACACGGCAAGCCTGTACGCGGCCCGGACGTGGTGGAGCCTGCGTGCGTACGGTCTCGAGTCCGTCCGCGTCCTCGACGGCGGGTACGCTGCCTGGGTCGACTCGGGCCGGCCGATCAGCCACGCTGCCAACGAGCCGGAGCCCGCCGCGTTCACGCCGCGGGCCCAGCTGCGGACCCGGCTGACCACGAGCGACCTGCGCTCCCTGGTCGGGTCGGCCGGGGCGCTGATCCTGGACGCCCGTGCGCCGGCCGAGTACCGGGGCTTCGAGGGCAACGGCCGCCGGCTGGGCCGCGTCCCCGGCGCGGTCAACCTTCCGGTCGCGCTGACGACCGCGCCGGGCTCGGGTCGGTTCGTCGACGGCGACAGCCTGCGGGCCCTCATCGATCGAGCCGGGGTCACCTCCGGGCGGCGCGTCGTCTGCTACGACGCCTCGGGTGTCGGCGCGGCCAAGCTCGCGTTCGTGCTCGCGCTCATGGGCCACGACGACGTCGCGGTTTACGACGGCGGCTGGGCCGACTGGGGAAGCCGCCTCGACCTCCCGGTGGAAGTCGACCGCTAGAACGCCCCGGGCGGCCGCGAGCCGGGATCGCCCGGGACGCCGGGCAGTCGCGTCGGCGACCCCGACGGCGCGGTGCCACTCAGGTCGGGCCACGGGCTGACCTCGCGGTACGGGGCCAGGATCTGGGCGCGGGCCTGGTTGACCGCGACCATCGCAGCGTTCTGGCGCGCCTCGCCGAGCCGCTCCGACCAGAAGACGGCGTCGGTCACGGGCACGAACGTGGCCTGCAGCTCGGCGAGCGACTCGCGAAGGCTCCGCTCCGAGAGCAGGTGGACGTTCCCGATCACCCGGAAGGGCGGGATGGAGACGAGCGCCCGCTCGGAGATCTTCGGGGTTCGACGCTCGCGCGCGGGCTCGACGGCCTGGAGCGAGACCGCGAAGAGGATGGACGCCAGGTTCACCTGCGCGTAGTCGGCACGCGTCGGCAGCTCCTTCGATCCGAACTCCTCCATCGACACCTCCTCGAGCACGAGGAACCGCGAATCCGCCTCGTTGAGGATGTCGGTCACGCGATGCTGGCGCGTCTGGATCGTTCCGCGAACGATGAACTGCTCCGTGTAGAGCGTCATGGGAACGGCTCGGAAGGTCGACTCGAACGTCATGCCGGCAGTGTACGGAGAATGCCGCGCCGGCGACACCTGCCTGTGGAACCGGCGCGGTCGGGACGCGGCGCCGTTCGGCCCGCCGGGAGCTGCCGTTCGGCCCGCGGCCATGTTCGGCCAGCGGCCCGCGATCGGCCAGCGGCCATGATCGGCCAGCGGCCGCGATCGGGCCGATCACCCTCGCATGCGTATATGGACCGATGCGCACCCACGCATGGGCCGATCGGCCCTGCCGTTCGGCCCCTCCCGCGGGGGTACGGTTGGCAGGTGAATCCGGAACGCGACGTTCGGCTGCTGGTCCGCGCGAAGTGGGTCGGCGTCCTGCTGCCGATCGGCCTGATCTGGGGCTTCGAGCTGGTCCGGTACTCCTTCATCGACCCGAGCGTCCCGGCGGATTCCGCCCATGTCTTCGCGGCCCTGGTCATGAGCGGCGGGGCGGTTGTCTTCGCGCTCGGCATCTTCGCGATCCTCGATCGAGCACAGCGCAGGCTGGTTGGGACGAACCGGGACCTTGCCGCCACCCATGCCGTTGCCTCGGCGCTCCAGGGTGACCAGGAGCTCCCGGCGATGCTCGCGGTCGCGCTCGATCGCGTGCTCGAGCACACGGGCGCGCTCGCAGGCCAGATCAGCGTCTACGGGCCGGGCGGCCTGCCGCTGGCGGCACGACGGCCGGGCGACCTCGGCGACAGCACGGGCATGCTGTGGGCCCACGCCATCCTGGACGCGACGCCGGCCGTGGCGGCGCGTCCCGCCCAGGCGCAGCTCCCCGGGGTCGACGCCACCGTCGTCGACCTGCCGCTGGCCGGCAGCATCGCCACCGTGGGGACGATGCGCCTGATCTTCCACCCGTCGGGCGATCCGGCCATCTCGATGGCGGCCCTCGTGGACCTTGCCGGCACGATCGGCACTGCGGCGACCCTGACCACGACGCTGGCCGACCTCCGCCGCGAGGAGCACGAGCGCGAGGCCCTCCATGCGGTCGCCCTCCAGCTCACCGGGAGCGATGAGCTGCGCGAGGTCCTCGACACGATCACCCGCCACGCCCGTGAGCTGCTCGACGCGGAGCGGGCGGTCGCCTGCCTGGCCAACCCTCGCGAGGACGGCCAGACGTACGACTGGACGGATCGCCTGGCGCTCTCCGACGACGGGTCGACCTGCCTGCTGGCGCATAGCGCCGATACCGACGAGGAGCATGGGCACAATTCGGCGTGCCCGATCCAGCACGGGGGCCCGCGAGCGATCGTCCTTGCGCAGCCGATGCGTGGCGCCGATGGCCTCCTCGGCGAGCTGTGTGTGATGCGCACGAACGGGGTCCGGTTCGCGGACCGGGAACGCAACCTCCTGGGCGCGCTCGCCTACATGGCCGCCATCGGAGTGCGGACCGCCCGCCTGCGCGACGCCGAGCACCAGTACACGATCGTCGCCGAACGGGATAGGATCGCCCGCGAGCTGCACGACACCATCGCCCAGGTGCTCGGCGTGCTCCACCTCGGACTGCGCGGCCTGGTGCCGAAGGTCCGCCTCGTGGCCGGCAACAACGCCGCCACCGAGATCGCCGGGCTGGCGGACATCGCGGACGAGGGATACAAGGACGTGCGCGAAGCGATCCTGGGCCTCAGCAACTCAGCCGCATCGAGCGAGGGGCTGGAAGGCGCCCTGGGCGAGTACCTTGGCAAGTTCTCCCGCCAGACCGGGATCAAGACGACGCTCAACTGCGATGCTGCGGCGGGTCGGGCGCTCACGCCGCGTAGCGAGGTCCAGCTCCTTCGCGTCGTCCAGGAGGCGCTCACGAACGTCCGGAAGCACGCCGGCGCCTACCACGCGGCCGTCAGCCTGGTCGAGGACCACGGCGTCGTGACGCTGGAAGTCACGGACGACGGGTCCGGATTCGACCCGGCGCGCGTGGAGGAAGCCCTCGACCATGGCTTCGGCATGACGGCGATGCGCGAGCGAGTGGAGCAGATCGGCGGTACGCTCGAGGTGCACACTGCGCCGGGCACGGGGACCCGTGTCGTCGTCCGGCTCCAACAGGAGGAGATGCGTGCCGCACACGCCCCCGACGCTGCGCGTGCTGGTGGTTGACGACCAGCCGCTCTTCCGCAAGGCGCTCGCCGGACTCATCAACGCCCAGCTCGACATGACCGTCGTCGGCGAGGCCGACACCGGGATGGAGGCTCTCGAGCGCGTGCGGACGCTCGCGCCGGACGTCGTCGTGATGGACGTCAACATGCCCGGCACCGGCGGCGTGGACGGGGTCCGCGCGATCCGGGGAGCGGGCTACGCCACGAAGATCGTCATGCTCACGATCTCCGAGGAGGATGACGACCTCTTCGACGCGATCCGGGCGGGCGCGAACGGCTACCTGCTGAAGAACATCCGGCCGGAGGTCCTCTTCGACGACCTCCGAGGGGTCATGCGCGGCGAGGCGCCGATCGCGCCTGCGATCGCCCACAAGCTGCTCGATGCGCTGCGCGAGGGGCCGCCGCGCCCACATGCCTCGACCACCCCCGGGGAAGGTGAGACGGCGCTCACGCGGCGCGAGACCGAGATCCTCCAGCTGGTGTCGGCCGGCCTCTCGAACAAGGAGATCGCCAACCAGCTGACGATCACCGAGGGCACGGTCAAGAACCACGTCCACAACACGCTCGAGAAGCTCCACCTGTCCAACCGGACCCAGGCGGCCGCGTACACGGTGGCCCAGGGCCTGTCCGCGCCGCGGCCGCCGAACCCCGACCGAAGCTGAGGTCGCGCCACAGGTCAGACGCGCGACAGTCGGCCGGGCTGGGCCGGGAGGGACGCGCCGCGTCGATCGTGTGCCGTTCGGTGCCGTTCGGTAGACCTGCTGGCCCATGAATTGTGCCCTCGGGCGGATGGCGGCCCCTCGTGGCCCTTCGTACGATCGCTGCCGAGCGAGACCCGCGGGGGATCGCCCGTCGCAGGAGCCCGGTCCATGGCGGACCCTGTCCGCGTTCTCGTCCTCTACGACCATCCGCTTCTCGGCGAGGGGCTCAGCGCCCTCATGGCCTCGCGTCCCGGACCTGCCAGGTCGAGCGGATCTGCATGTGCGACCCCGACGCGATGGAGCGGGCGATCGCCGCCGACCCCGACGTCGTGATCCTCGAGGAGGGCGGGCCGGTCGGGCTCCTCGACGTCCTGCGGGGCAGCCGCTGCCGGGCGATCGTCGACGTGAGCATGAGCACCTCGCAGGCGTGGACGATCCGCCGCGAGGAGATTGCGGCGGACCCCGAGTCGCTGATCGATCGGATCGTCGGGGCCTGCCTCGGCGACGGCCGCCTGGTCGCTCCGGTCCCCGTGGCAGGCTGAGGGTCGCCGGGCACTTCCCGCGCCGACGGAAGGGCAGGCATGAACGAGACACCCGGGCCGGACACGACCCGGCCGAGTTTTACGGGCGCCATCCCGACGGGCGCCGTTCCGATCAGCCGGCGCCGGGCACTGGCCGTCATCGGGTCAACGGTCGTCGGCATCCTCCTGCTCGATGCGTGCGGTTCTGCGGCCGTCTCCGCGCCCGACGGATGGGTGCGCGCGGACGTCGACCCGTCCCGGCTGATCCTTGATCAGCCGGTCCCCGTCCGCTTCGCAGGGACCGTTGGCGGCGCCACCGTCGCGGGATCGGCATGGCTCGTCCGACGGAGCGCCGGGGATCTCGTCGCGTTCGACCCCCGCTGCACGCACGCGCGGTGCGCCTACGACTGGACGGCCGACGGCCAGTTCGCGTGCCTGTGCCACAAGGGTTTCTTCCGCATCGATGGCTCGGTGATCTCGGGCCCGCCGCCGCGGCCGCTCGACCGCTTCGGCGTCCGGGAGACCGGCGGCCGGATGGAGCTGGAGGTCCCGGCCGACTTCTCGACGCCCCGCCCCGCCGACTGACGCGGGCGCCGGCCGCCGCACGGCCGGACGGCAGATACATCGTCCGGGCGATACATGCCCCCGGCGCCATCACGACCGCTCGGCTGTATCGATGTTCTACCCCCCGGCGGATTGGAACCCGAACGCCCGCCAACCACCATTGAACCCGGTGGGGTGTGCCTGCGGGTGCGCCCTCGGCCGCAACGCCTTGCATTCAGGTTGCAGCAGCAGGTGCACAACATGCTCCGGGTCACGTCCCTGCCCAACAGGTCGCTCAACCGTTTGATCGTCGGCTTGACGATGATCCTGCTGATCGGGGTCCCGCTCGTCGGCGTCCTCTACTTCCTGGATCAGTACCGCAACCCCGGCCCGGCGATTGTCGACCGTGACATCCAGGTCGCCGAGGAGGCGCTGTCGGCGAATCCGAACCTTCTGAACGCGCGGCTCACCCTCGCGACCGCGTACATGAAGAACGGCAGGTTCGCCGATGCTGTCTCCCAGTACGACGAGATCCTGACGGCCGCCCCGGATGCCAATGCGGCGCTCCTCGGCCGCGGCAGCGCCGAGATCGCCCTCGACCAGCTCGATGCAGCGGCGGGCGACTTCAAGAAGGTCATCGACGCGGCGGCCGGCGGCGAGATGGCGAACGTGGATCCCCAGCTGGAGTCCGCGTACTTCAGCCTCGGCGTGATTCAGTTGAAGCAAGGCGAGCCAAAGGACGCGGTCATCTCGCTCTCCAAGGCGATCCTGATCAAGCGGACCGACGCAGACGCCCTGAATCTCCTCGGAACGGCGCTCATGCAGGCGGGCGACCCGAAGCGGGCCGTGGCCGCGCTCCGGCAGGCGACTGCGCTGGTACCGGTCGACTGGTGCGAACCGTATGCGCAGATGGAGACGGCCTATACGTCGCTGGGTGACCTCGCCGGCGCCCAGTACGCCGGCGGGATGGTTGCCCTGTGCGAGAAGCGTCCCGACGACGCTCGGGCCAAGCTCGGACCGCTGACGTCGGGCACCTACGCCATCGACGCGCTCATCGGTCTTGGGCTGGTCGCCGAGGTCCAGAACGACACCCCCGCCGCCGCGGACGCCTACAGCCGGGTGCTGACAAAGGATCCGCAGAACTTCGCCGCGAACACGGGCCTGGCCCGGGTCGGTGGCGTGCCATCCGGCAGCCCAGCCGCGCCGCCTTCTTCCGGCACGACCACCGGTGGCTGACATGACCAGTGAACTCACCGCACAGGGAATGACATCGATCGACGGCTCCGTGCTGGGGCCCTCGACCCCTGCCGGCGAGGCCGCTCCCGGCGGCGACCTCGAGCCACGCGGCGAGTCTGCTCCCGGCGGCGAGGTGTCTCCGGAGCGAGGTCGGCGCGCACGTATCGCGCTCCTTCTCGTTCTTCTCGCCGCGACTGCCGCCCTCCTGACAATCGGAGGCTGGTACCTCCTCAACCGGAAACCGATCTCCGAGCTCCCGGTCCCAGGCGTCACGGTCGAGGCGGTGCCGCACTACTCGTTCAGCATCTACGACGTGGTCGCCCCAACGGGTGTGGCCGTGAACGCCGATGGAAGCCGGATCTACGCCACGCAGACCGAGGGCGACCCCGGGGTCATCGTGTTCGACGGATCCGGCAATGTGGTCGGCACGCTCAAGGCACCGGCAACGGCGGGTGGCACCCACGTTCCCGTCTACGTTGCGGTCAACCCGACGAACGGCGATGTCTACGTGAGCGACCGGCCGGCAGCGAGCATCTATATCTACTCGGCCTCAGGAGCCTACCTGCGGGCGTTCGACCCGGGGCCCGACCTGACGGGTTGGTCTCCGCTCGGCCTGGCGTTCGACACGAAGGGGGACCTCTTCGTCACGAGCGTGGGAGCGCCGTTCCAGGCGGTCCATGAGTTCGGGCCTGACGGCACGTTCGTCCGGACCTTCGGCAAGGCGAACAATTTCAGCTTCCCGAACGGCGTCGCGGTTGATGCGAGCGGCAACGTGTACGTGGCGGACAGCAACAACGGGCGGCTGGTCGTGTTCGGCCCAGATGGCAGCCAGCTCGGCGTCATCGGGCGCGGCGCGGGAGCCGGGAACCTCGGCCTTCCGCGCGGCATTGCGATCGACGACTCGGGCCGCGTGTACGTGGCCGACCTGTCGCTTCAGGGAGTGCAGGTCTACCACGTGCTCGCCGCAGGCGACGCGCGCCCCCAGAACATCGGCGCGTTCGGCGACGGAGGCTCCGCGGACGGCGGCTTCAAGCTGCCGAACGCCGTGGCCGTGGACGGCCGTGCGCGTGTCTACGTGGCCGACTGGCGCAACAACCGGATCCAGGTATGGACCTACTGAGCAGGTCCGGACCTGCGCTGATGGACTGTGAATCCAGTCATCGGAGGAAAGGAAGGTTGGCCATCGGCCCACGCCGACACCCGCAGGGCGGGCGACTACCGGAGTCCCCTACCACTAGCGAAAGGAGGTGAGACAGTGAGACGACTGGCGCTCTTGTTCGTGGGCGGCGCCGTCTGGCTGATCCTCGCCGCATTGCCCGCCGCCGCCGACGGTGGGCCGCACGTCATGAAGTACAACAACGGATCCGTCGGCGGGATCACCGCCGATGGCTGCGCGGCATGCCATCGGCTCCACACGTCGAAAAGCCCGACGGGCTACCTCCTCGTCTCGAGCGAGGCGACCGTCACGGAGTACTGCCGCTCCTGTCACGGGGCCTCCGGCACCGGCGCGGCAACGGATGTCGACAGTGGCGTCCAGTACAACCTGAGCGGAGTCGCGCGCGACAAGAGCACCATCGTCGGTGCCCTCCGCGGCGGCGGCTTCATCACGGCATACGTTGGCTCAGGTGCGGCTTACCGGCTGGTCAGCAACACCGGCAGCGTCTCGAACGCAAAGGTCCCCGTGGCGGACGTTTCGGCCGCCGGAGCCAAGGTGACCTCGGCTCACATCGCGATCGCCGGGACCGGTGGGAACGGGCTCACGGCGAAGAACATCGTCTGGGGCAGCGGCGCCCTCGGCAACGGCGACGGGAGCACCGGCGCCGGCGGCGATCTCGCCTCCGAGATGGAGTGCACGGCCTGTCATAACCCGCATGGGAATGGCAACTACCGGATCCTCCAGGGGATCCCCGACGCCAACGGGGATGCCACCACGGGGACGACCCTCGCGGCGACTGCCGTGAACGTCACTGACGCCACGTTCGATCCAACCAAGACACGCAACTACACCGTGATCCAGGTGAACGGCACCCCCGGAACCGAATCGACGTACCTGCTCTACGCAGACCAGGTGCTCGCAGCTCGGACCGCGGGGACCTTCAACGGGATCGCGGGGGACTACGCGGCCGCGTCCGGCGACTATCTGCACAAGAACGTCCCGTACAACGCGAGCACGAGTACGTATTCGTACGACGCTCCAAACGCGAGGCCGAACA
>CAWKJP010000009.1:0-36972 GCA_963850035.1 uncultured Chloroflexia bacterium
TGGCGGCAGGGGTCGACGTCCTCTGCGAAAAGCCGCTCGCGACAACGGTGGACGACGCCCGCACGATCGTGGACGCCTGCGCCGGCGCCGGGGTCCGCCTGATGACCGCCTTCCCGTCCCGCTGGAACCCGGCCGCGCAGGCGCTCGAATCCGCGGTCCGCGCCGGCGCCCTTGGGACCCCCGTCTTCCTCGAGGGCGCGAACACGGGCACGATGCCGGACGTCCACGCCCCCTGGTTCGTCGATCCCGCGCTCTCCGGGGGCGGCGCGGTCACGGACCACGTGGTGCACCTGGCCGACCTCTACCGCTGGATCCTGCGCTCCGAGGTGGTGGAGGTGTATGCCGTCGCGAACCGGATCCTCCAGGAGCGATTCGCGCGGGTCGAGACCGGGGGACTCGTCTCGATGCGGTTCGCCAACGGCGTGTCGGCCACGATCGACTGCAGCTGGAGCAAGCCCCGCTCATATCCGACCTGGGGCGGCCTCTCCCTCCAGGCGATCGGCACGGGCGGGGCCTTCGGCATCGACGCCTTCCGCCAGCGGCTCGCCGTGTACGGGACGCGCGAGGCGGGCATCTCGTGGCCGGCGTGGGGTCCGAACGCGGACGCCGGGATGCTGGCCGAGTTCCTCTCGGCGGTCCGGGAGGATCGAGAGCCCGCCGTGACGGGCGTCGACGGGCTGCGGGCCGTCGAGATCGTCGACGCCGCGTACCGTTCGATCGCCGCGGGCGCGCCGGTCCCGCTCGGATGACGTCCGCCCGGCACCTCGGGCTCGACCTCGGGGGGACGCAGCTCAAGTGGGCGGTCGTCTCCTCCGCTGACGGTGCCTGGGATCGACTGGCGACCGGCCTCGTCCCGACCCGTGTCGGTGCGGGGGCGAGCGGGATCATCGAGCAGCTCGCTGAGACGGCGGCCGCTGCCGGTGCCGGCTGGGGCCCGTTCGCATCCGTGGGCGTGGGCATCCCGGGGCGGTACGACGCCGCCGCGGGCCGCGTGGTCATGACCCCGAACATCCCGGTGCGCTGGGAGGGCACGAACCTGGTCGCGCGCCTGGAGCCGATCGTCGGGGTGCCCGTCCACCTCATCAACGATGCCCGCGCGTTCACGCTCGCCGAGCTCCGTCTCGGGGCGGGCCGGGGCGCCCAGACGATGGTCGGCATGACGCTGGGAACGGGCGTCGGCGGGGGGCTGGCCATCCGCGGGGCCCTCTACCTCGGCCGGGACGGTGCGGCCGGCGAGATCGGCCACCAGACGATCGACCCGGACGGACCACTCTGCAACTGCGGCAATCGCGGCTGCGTCGAGGCATACGCCCGGGCGGACGTCATCGCGGCCACGTGCGGGACGTCCACGGTCGAGGAGGCCGTCCGGGCGGCAGCCGCCGGCGACGCCCGTGCCCTCGACGGGCTGGCCCAGGTCGGTCGATATTTGGGCATCGGGATCGCAAACATCGTGACGGTCCTGACGCCGGATCGCGTCGTCGTGGGCGGGGGGGTGGCCGCGGCCGGCGACATCCTCTTCGCGTCGATCCGTGCCGAGCTGGATCGGCGGGTCCGGATGACCGGGACGGGCAGCGTCGAGCTCGTGCGCGCGGAGCTCGGGATCTGGGCCGGCGCGATCGGCGCTGCCATCCACGGAGCGGAGGCGGGGACGGGCGCCACGTGACAACCAGGACAGGGATCGAGGAGGCAGCTGGACACATGGGCGACGGTGGAATCGTGCGCGGCCGGATCGTCCTCGACGACCGCGTCCTTGCGGGCCGCGTGATCGTGGAGGACGGCCGGATCGCGGCGGTCGAGGCGGATCCGTCCGCGGCGGACGGCCCGTGGATCATGCCCGGCTTCGTGGACGTCCACGTCCACGGCTGGGGCGGGTACAGCGCGATGGGCCCCGCGTCGTCACTCGACGGGATGGCGAAGGCGCTCCTGCATCGCGGCGTCACGTCGTTCCTGCCCACCGCCGTCACCGCGCCGCTCGACGGGCTGCGCACCTTCGCCGACACGGTGCGCGCGTGGATGCCCGTCGCGCCGGCGGAGGGAGCGGAGCCGCTGGGCTTCAACCTCGAGGGCCCGTTCGTCTCCCCCCAGCGCGTGGGCGCACAGAACCCCGCGTTCGTCCGAGCCCCCGCGGATGTCGCGTTTGCCGATCTCGAGCCCCTCGTGGACGGCTTCCGCATCACGACGATCGCGCCGGAGGGGCCCGGCGCCATCGACCTGATCCGCTGGCTTGCCACGCGCGGCGTGGTCACCTCGCTCGGCCACTCCGTGGCGACCGCCGCCGAGGCGCACGCCGGCTACGACGCCGGGGCGCGGACGACGACGCACCTGTTCAACGCGATGTCCGGAATCCACCAGCACACGCCCGGCCTCGCGGCCGTGGCGCTCGCCCGGGACGACGTCTACGCGGAGCTCATCGCCGACGGGCACCACGTCGACCGCGCGCTGTGGTCGCTCATCCTGCGGACGAAGCCGGCGGATCGGCTCGTCCTGGTGAGCGACGGGATCGAGCTGGCCGGGACGCCGCTGGAGCGCGGCCTCCTGGGCGGCCTGGAGGTGGAGGTCCATGGCGACCGCTGCACGCTCGTGTCGAACGGTGCGCTTGCAGGCTCCGTCATCGCCCTCGACACGTCGGTGAGGAACCTCGCGCGGTTCGGGCTGGAGATGCCGCGCATCGCCGCGGCGGCCAGCGCCAACCCGCTGGCCCTGATCGGCGTGAACAACCGCGGGCGGATCGCCACCGGCCTCCGCGCGGACCTCGTCGAGCTCGACGATGCCTTCGCGGTGCGCCAGGTCATGCGCGCGGGACAGTGGTTCGAGGGCCCCGGGGCCTGATCGCTCCCGACGTGATGCGCATCAGCGCGGCTTGAGCGCCCGCCAAGCCGTGAGACGCGGTGGCGGGTGACGCTCGTCCGAAGACAGGGGAAGAACCTGATGCGAAGCCGCGGCGTCGGCGAACCGGCACCGACGCCTCCGTCGAGCCTCCGCCGCACGTCGGTCATAGGACTCGTGGAAGCTGAAGGCCGCCCCCTGGGGTCGGTGCCGAGTTAGGCGCGCGGCCCGCGGTCCTTGAGGATAACCCCGACGCCCATTCCCGCAAGCGTGGCCAGAGCAGTGACGGCAACGAGGGCGATCAGAAGTAGCCCCCAGCCCCCGGCGCTTAGGAGTTCCATCAGGGACTCAGCATAATTGGGGCTGTCAAGAAATGGGGGCAATGCAGTGCGAGCGCCGCGTCCACCGGCCATCCCGGATCGCTCCCGCGCGCCCGTGGCCACAGGCTCATTACCTGTGCAATTGTCCCCTGCTGGGGCATAGTAGGGCCCCGAACGCCCAGTCCGCATCCCCCTCCGCAGACAGTGGAGTGCCCCGCGCGGAGCTTGGGCTAGGTTGGAGGTCAAGGACGGGGGGGTATGCTCGGTGAGTCCTGCACGAAACGGCGCGATCGAGGATCGGAACGATGAGTCCTGAGAGGATCGCTCTGATCGTCACCGTCCTCTGGGGACTGACGGCCCTCTGGTTGGCATATCGGACGGTCCGGGGCCGTCGGGTGCGGCACCCTGTTGAGTCGTTTGCCGAAAGATCGAATGGGCTCTGGCTCTGCGGGACCTGCCTGTCGTTGAACCGTCGCGACGTAAACGTCTGCTACAACTGCCGCACGGCGAACGGCTTCTCGGGTGGACAGAGACCGGGCGAGCTGCCGCTGAGGCGCGGAGTCCCAGTCATGGCCGAGGGCATCAGGGGTGCAGAGACCCCGGGCGAGCTGCCGCTTAGGCGCGGAGTCCCAGTCATGGCCGAGGGCATCAGGGGTGCAGAGACACCGGGCGAGCTGCCGTTCAGCCGCGGAGTCTCAGTGATCGCCGAGAGCTCCGGCGGATCCTCCGTCGATGGGACGACCGTGGCTATTGCGACTCCGAGGAACACCCCTCCGGCACGGGAGATCCTCGTTGGTGCTCCCGAGCGCCTCATGTCCGCGGCCGCGGTCGGGGCGCCCGCGAGCGTGATTGTTTGTCCGTTTCTGGGGTTCAGGGACGATCCTTCGACCCGGTACGACTTCCCGGATCCCGCCAACCTTTGCCACGCGACCGCGGGGAGGGGCACCTCATCATTGGCCTCCCCCCAACGTTTGGTCACCCGCGTGACCGGCAGTGGGGGCCCACAACTGATCGCCGCGCAGCACCAGACGTCCCGCTGTCTGACGGCGGAGCACCAGCTATGTGCTCGATTCCCGGCGGTCGAGGTGGTCACAGCGAAGGGATAGTCGGGCGCAAGTGCAGCCTCGGCATCGTCGCCTGGCGTCAGATGACCCAGTTGAAGTCGTGGCGTTCGAAAGAGCCGCGGATGCCCGGTGTTGCGCCCAGTCTGCGACGATGGCGCAGCACTCGCCAGGATCGACGGGGCGACAAGAGGTAGCCCCGATCGCGGTCGTTCTGATCCCGACTCCCGTTCGGCCGACACGAAGACCCAGCGGTCCTGGTCAAACTCAGAGCCCTTCTGGACGGTCGTCCTCGGCTCGTTCGGGTGGACCTGTATATCCCTCTTCGTCCTGAACTCGGACGTGCTGTTGGTCGGGTTACTCGTCGTCTTCGTGGTCGGGGCGAACTTCCTGCGGATACCGAGGCTTGACCCGATAGAGTCAAC
Source organism: uncultured Chloroflexia bacterium (assembly GCA_963850035.1). GTDB lineage: Bacteria > Chloroflexota > Limnocylindria > Limnocylindrales > CSP1-4 > CTSoil-043. The sequence goes on from CAWKJP010000009.1 coordinate 4,633, forward strand.
CTGGTGGAATGGCGGCGTCGACTCCAGGCACCGAAATCGCTCCAGGGTACTGGACGCCCGACGAGCCGTTGGTACTATTGGAACTCCGAGTTTGGGGGGACCTCGGGAGAAACAACTGAATAGCGGTGACGCCGCGGCGCTCGGTTGAAAGCACTCGACGAGTTCCTGTTTTCTCGCACTCATCGTCTTTTCATCTCGGACCTGGCGATCGGCGTCTCGCTGGCGCAAAGGCGATGCGCGCGACCGGGCGCTCGGTCTCGCCGGGATACGTCATCTCTCCCGGCGATCGCGCGAACCCATCCACGTACTGCGCTGGACCGCGCATCTGGGGTGGTCCGACTGAGGGGGCACATTGGCAGTCCGCCGCTCGATCCGACCGTGGTTCCCTGTGAGCCGCACGTCGCCCGCACGAGGGCACGCCGGGGCGCTGGCGAGCGCCCGGGTCGCGCCACCCGACACCCAGGCCGTCCGCTTCGCCGCTGGGCTTCACGGCCGATATCTGCTCGCGATCGATCTCGTCGGGATCATCGTCGCGGCATACCTCGCGCTCGCGCTTCGCTTCGACCGCCTCTCGGGTCCCTTCTCGGTCCCCGCCTTCCCCGTGGTCGTCGGCCTCCTGCTCGCCGTCCGCACGATCACCAACATCGAGCTCGGCCTGTACAGCCGGCGCTGGCGTTTCGCGAGCGTCCCGGACCTCGAGCGCATCGTGGCGGCCGTGGCCCTGGGGTCGCTCGTGGCGATGGCCATCTTCTACGGGGCTGCCTGGATCGCCGGCACCGGCTGGGCCGACGGGTTCCCGCGTTCGTTCTGGCTGGCAGAGGCACTCCTGAGCGTCGCCGTCCTGGGCGGGGTCCGCTTCGGGATCCGGGCGGCATCGGAGACGGCGCGCGGCGGGAGTCCCGCCGCTGCGGCCGACCGGCGCGGCGCCACGCTGCTCTACGGGGCCGGCCAGACCGGCGTGACCCTGGCGCGATCCGCGCTGCGCGATCCGCGCTCGGGCGTGGTGCCGGTCGGGTTCCTCGACGACGACCCGAGTCTGGCGGGCGGAACGGTCGCCGGGCTCCGTGTCTACGGCGGCCTGGCTTCGATGGCGCACGCCGTCGCCAGGACGGGAGCGCAGACCCTCCTGATCACGATGCCCGCTGCCCCGGGCCTCGCGGTCCGGCGCATCGTCGAGGCGGCTCTCGCCCTCCGTCTCGAGGTGCGCACCGTCCCCTCGATGACCAAGCTGCTCGACGGCAGCATCGACGCCAACCGCGCCCGTCGCGTGCGCGTCGAGGACCTCCTGCGCCGGCCGATGGTGACGGAGCACGCCGCGGGCGTCGAGGAGATCATCCGGGACAGGACGATCCTGATCACCGGCGGCGGCGGCTCGATCGGATCCGAGCTTGCCCGCCAGGTCTTCGCGCTCGGGCCGCGCCGGCTCATCCTGGTGGACCGGGCGGAGAGCCCGCTCTACCTCGTCCAGCGCGACCTGGAGACACAACGGGGCCATGGGAAGGGGAGCGGCGAGCTGCGCATCCACCTGGCGAACGTGGCCAGCCGGGCGTCCATGGAGCGACTGGTCGCCGCCGAGGCGCCGAACGTGATCTTCCACGCGGCGGCCTACAAGCACGTCCCGATGATGGAGGAGCACCCGTCCGACGCGACGCACGTCAACATCGGCGGCACGCTGGTGATGCTCGACGCGGCGGCGGCCGCCGGCGTCGAGCGCTTCGTCTTCGTCTCCACCGACAAGGCGGTCCGCCCTTCGAGCGTCATGGGGGCCAGCAAGCGGATCGCCGAGATGCTGGTGGCGGACACGGCCCGGCGCACGGGGCGCCCGTACGTGTCGGTCCGCTTCGGGAACGTCCTGGGGTCGACCGGAAGCGTGGTCCCGATCTTCCAGGAGCAGCTCGAGAACGGCGAGCCGCTCACCATCACCCACCCGGACATGACGCGCTTCTTCATGACCATCCCGGAGGCATCGTGGCTCATCCTCGATGCCGCGGCGCTGGGCCGAAACGGGGACCTGTTCGTGCTCGACATGGGCGAGCCCGTCCGGATCATGGATCTCGCCCGCGACCTGGTCCGGCTCGCGGGACGCGACCCCGAGCGCCAGCCGATCGAGACGGTCGGCCTCCGACCCGGCGAGAAGCTCCACGAGGAGCTCTTCTACGATGCCGAGCACGTGGAGCCGACCGCGAGCGCGAAAGTCCTGCGGGCGATCGCGCCACCCTCGTCCCTCGACGTCCGGGAGCATGTCCGGCAGCTGCTGGCGATGGCCACCGGTGCCGACGAGGGGGCCCTCCGCCTCGCGCTGCTCGGCTACGTCCGTGGCATCGCGCGGCCGGTCGAGAGCCCGACCTCGTATCCCGAGGCTGCACGCATCTCCCTGGTCGCCAGTACCCGTCCACTCGACGGGGCCACCGGACCTCAAGCGGCCTCGACCTGAGCCCATCTTCGTTGCCCATCGCGGGCTGGGCATGAGTCTTCGTCATGCCAGCGTGCTCCCGTGGCTTCTGCCGCACCCGAGAGGGCGTCGGGCGACTGGATAGACCATGTCCCCGGCCAGGTGAAGTTCCGCGGTGACGAGGCAACGCTGATGCCGCCGCCGTCATGAGCTCGGCGAGAAGGTCAGTGATCGGAGCGAGGAGTCGGGACGGGCTCAAAGCCGCGATCGGTGAACGGCGTCTGTCGGACTTCTCGGAAGTGGTCCGCCCGCGAGAACGCGGAGTCGCGCTCGTGGATCCCGATCATGACGACGATCCCGTGCCGCCGGGCTGCCTCGCGGATCGGCCGCAGATCGTCCCCGGAGAGGTCGATCGAATTGGCGACGAGACGGCCATGGAGCTCGCGAGACAGGTCGTAGTCCGCGCCGGGCAGCAGGCGCCAGATGTACTCCGGGTACCCGGGCAGGAACGCCTCCGGGAAGGTCACCAGGCGTGCGCCCCCGGCAACGGCTTCCTCGATCGTCAGCAGTGCGCGCTCAACACCGGCGTCGCGATCGAGAAGGGCGGGTGGTCGCTGGACGACTGCGACCCGGTGGGGACCCGGGCTCGAGCTGGCCATCAGGGCGCTCCTCGGATGGGCGACGGCAATGGATCGCCACTCTACAGCCGGAGCGGCCGCCGTCCCGCGGTCGTCCCGCGGTCGTCCCGCGGCCGTCTCGCGAACCCTCCGGGCCCGTTCGGTCGGCTGCCCTCGGGCAGGAATCGGCATTCGCCCGGACGCGAGGTTCCGGCCGGATCGGCGTGGCGGGAAGAGGTCGGCTCGTCTACCGTTAGCCTGCACGGGACGTGAGGAGGTCGAGAGCGTATGCGCATGGCGGACCTGAAGGCGGGCTGGGCCATCGTCGGCAACAACGGACGTCGCCTCGGCACGGTGGAGAGCGTGGGCCAGAACTACATCCTCGCGTCGAAGTCGGGGCTCGCCGGACACCTGTACGTGCCCGCATCGAACGTCGCCAACGTCGAGAACGAGGTCGTCTACCTCAACCTTGCGAAGCGCGAGGCCGACCAGATGGGCTGGGAGCAGCCGCCTCGCAACCCGGACGAGCCGGACGAGGGCCAGGACTCCGACCTGCACCGCCACGTCTGACCGAGCGGCGTCACGCCAGGCCGCCGGTCCATCGGGGCCCGGCCGCGGAACCCCGTGGGCGGCGCATGGGACGGCCCGGATGTGAGCGAGGTTCCCGGGCAGGGCGTCCTTCGCTGGCGGGGATCGCTGCGCCACCGCAACTTCCGGCTGTTCTGGTTCGGCCAGCTGATCTCGCTGATCGGGACCTGGATGCAGTCGCTCGCCCAGGCGTGGCTCGTCCTCCTGCTGACCCACGACCCGATCTGGCTGGGGTTCGTGGCCGCGTTCCAGTTCCTCCCGGTGCTCGTCCTGGGCCTGTTCGGGGGCGTCATCGCCGACGTGCTGCCCAAACAACGCACGATCGTCGGGACGCAGGTCGCCTCCATGCTCCTGGCGTTCGCGCTTGCCGCTCTCACGTTCGCGAACGTCGTCCAGGTCTGGCACATCCTGGTGCTCGCCGCGCTGCTCGGGCTCGTCAACGCCGTCGACATGCCGACCCGCCAGGCGTTCGTCCCGGAGATGGTGGGTCGAGCCGACATCAGCAACGCGGTCGGGCTGAACTCCGCGATCTTCAACGCCGCCCGGATCGTCGGGCCGGCGATCGGCGGCCTCCTGATCGGCGCGCTCGGCGTGACGGCGTGCTTCTTCCTCAACGGCCTGAGCTTCGTCGCGGTGATCATCGGGCTGCTCATGATGCGCGAGGCCGACCTCCTGCCGGCCGCCCGGCTCGCCCGGCCCACCAGCGTGCGCGACGTGGCAGACACCCTGGCCGAAGGGCTGCGCTACGTGCGGGCGACCCCGGTGGTCCTGCTCGCCGTGGTCCTCGTCGGGCTCGTCTCCACGTTCGCGATGAACTTCAACGTGGTTGCCCCGGCGCTGGCGCAGACCGTGCTGGGCGTCGGCGCAACGGGTCTCGGGTTCCTGATGGCATCGATGGGGCTGGGGTCGCTGGCCGCGGCGCTCCTGGTGGCGTCGCTCGACCGGCCACGGCCGATGATCATCGTGGTCGGCGCCTTCGGCCTCGGCGCGCTCGAGATTGTCCTCGGCGGCGTGCGCTCCTACCCGGTTGCGCTCGTGGCCATGTTCGGCGCGGGCTTTGCCGCGATCGCCATGATGGTGTCGGCCAACACGTCCATCCAGCTGGCGGTGCCCGACCGGCTCCGTGGTCGGGTCCTCTCCGTGTACACCACGGTCTTCGCCGGGTCGACACCGATCGGCGCCCCGATCATCGGCTGGCTCGCGTCCGCGTTCAGCACGGAGGTCGCCCTCGTCGTCGGGGGCGTGATCGCGCTCGGCGCGGCGCTCGTGGCCGGGGCCTGGGTCGCCCGCGGCGGACTGTCGTCCGCCGGCTCCCCGGGGAGCGCGGGAGGTCGACGCCACGGCGCGATCGGCCAGGGCGAGGGTACGCCGTAGGCGACGTCCTCCTCCGAGGCAACCGGCCACGTGAGGGGCCCGAGGGCGCTGCGCTGATGCGGCTCGCGGGCGGCTGGCGGCGCGCCAGATTCAGGGCTCGGGCCGATCCTCCCACCAGCCGTCGGGATCCCGGGCAGCGGCGAGGATCATCCCGTCGCGGACGCCCTCGGGAAGGATGGTCATCTCCTCGAGCGCGTAGCGCTGGGCGATCGCCGCCAGGATCAGCGCTCCGGGGGCGAGCAGCGCCACCCGGCGAGCGTCCTCGCCACTGCGTCGGGCCACCTTCGGGGCCGGGGAGCGAAGAAGGCGGGCCGTGATCAGGTCCAGGTCCGCGAGCGTGAGCCGGACGGCAACCGGGTGGCCCTTCCGGTCCTTCTCCAGGCCGGCCAGGTTGTGGGCGGTGCCGCCGGTCGCGAACATGTCCGTCGGCCGGCCTTCCGGCGTCGCGCCGAGGGTCGCCCCGATCCGGATCGCGGCGAGGGCCCATGGAAGCGGCCGCGGGGGGTCGCCGGGAACGGATGCCGCGAGCAGCGCCGCCCCGATCGGCAGGGAAGCGGCCGCGAGCAGGCGGTGGCCTGCAACGAGGCTCACCTCGGTGGAGGCGCCTCCCAAATCGACGAGGACGTGCAGCCCCGACGGAGGGAGGGCGGCGCGCGTCGCGACGAAGCCAAGCTGGGCCTCGCGGACGCCGGAGAGGATGCGCGGGGGCGTCCCGGTGAGCTGCTCCAGGCGCGACATCACCGCCGGCCCGTTCGCCGCCACCCGCGTGGCCTCTGTGGCGGCAACGATCAGCCGGGCCTGGTAGCGGGTGGCCACGCGCACAAAGTCACGGACCGATCCCTCGAGCGCCTGGAGCGCGATGCGGCCGAACCGGCCGCGTGTCGCGACCTCCCTGCCGAGCTCGAGGAGCACGGAGCGATGCGCGAGCTGGCGAACCGCCAGCCGCCCGAACGGCTCGCGCGTCACCTCGGCCACGAGGAGGTGGACCGTGTCGCTGCCCACGTCGAGCGCCGCCCATCGCTGGACGCGACGTGCCGGGGCAGGGGCCCGCTCGACGGGAGGGGCAGGCGCCCGCTCGACGGGAGGGGCAGGCGCCGCGCGGTTGGCGCGTGCAGCCGCCCGAGCGTCGCGAGCCCGCGGTGTCACGTCCGCGCCTCGACCGTCGGGATCGGGTTGCTCGCCACGCTGGCCGCACCGCCGAGATGGCGCGCGAGGAGATCCGCTCCGAGCGCCGCCGGAAGCACCGTCAGGACGCCCCCGGCCACGATCGCCGCCGCGAAGGCCGGCGTCAGGGCCCCCGCCTCGACGCCGAGGACGGCGGCCGCGGCCGGCAGGCCCAGCTGCGCGGAGGCCGCGAGGCCCATCGCGAGACGCTCGCCGGGTGCGGCGACGAAAGCGGCGACGACATGAACGACGACGGAGCCGAGGCCCATGAGCAGCGCGAGACCGATCGCCGCCGGGGAGGCGAACAGCGCGCGGATGTCGAGCGTCGCCCCCAGGAGCACGAAGAAGGCCGGCACGAAGAACCCGTTCGCGACGCCCATCAGCTGGAGCGCCAGCCGGTCGGATCGCGCGACGCGGGCCAGGACGACCCCCGTGGCGAACCCCGCCACCAGCAGGCTTGCCCCGGTGGCCTCCGCGATGGCCGCGAGCACCAGGAGTGTCAGGAGCGAGATGCGAAGCTGGAGCGCCCATCCGCGCTGGCGGGACCGTTCCACGAGCTCCTTCGCGCCGAGCCGGGTCTCGAACCGGATCGTGGCCGCGAGGAGCGCGGCGGCCAGCGCGACGATGGCGAGGTCGCCGGCGAGCGCCTCGGCCAGACGTCCGGCGCCGGTCAGGGTCAGCGGCATCGCGATCACGGTCAGGCCGTCCGCGATGAAAAGCCAGGCGGTGAGCGTCGTGATCGAGGGGCCGCTCAGGCCGTGCTCGTCGAGGATCGGTATGACCACCGCAGCCGAGCTTCCCACGAGCAGGACCACCAGCAGGGTGACCGGCACCGAGCCGGCGATCGCGGCGATCCCCACGCCGACGGGAACGGCGACGATCGCGACGACGAGCAGGAGCCGCGCGGCCGACGCGAGGCCGGCCCGGAAGGCCGGCGAGACGATGTCGACGTGCTGCCCCGCCGTCAGCATGAGGAGGCCGAACCCGAGACCGTAGAACGCTGGCATGGCGCCGGCGGTCGCGTCCAGCATGCCGATGCCCGTGCGGCCAAGAACGATGCCGCCGAGGAGCTCGCCGACGACGACCGGCACCAAGGGACGCCGCCCGTTCGAGAGCAGCGGCCCGGCAAGCCCGGCCAGCACCAGCAGGATCAGCGACGAGTACACGCGACCGCCCCCGGGCTCGAGCCCCCGCAATCCACGAGCGGTGCCCCGTCGCGCGATCGAGCGTGCCGCCGGCGCGACCGGATCAGGACGGTCCCGTCGTCCGCGTGTCCTCCGCTGCCGTGCCGCCTGAAGGCGGAGCCGCCGTCTGCACGGCCACGGGGGCGACTGCGGTGAGCGGGAGCGTCTCGGCGGGCTGCGTGCCGTCCACGGCCTGGCGGAAGTCCCGGATCGCTCGCCCCAGCGCCGCCCCGGTCTCCGGAAGCTTGCCCGGCCCGATGACCAGCAGGGCAACGACCAGGACGATGACCAGGTGGACCGGGGAGAGAGCGCCCATCGATCAGACTCCAAGGCTGCAGGGAACGTCGAGGCGCGAACCATACCCTCGGGCGGTCGCTGCGTCCACGCTGCTCCCACAGGCGGAACGCTCTCCCGTGGCTTGCCCCGCGGGGTGCCGTCGCGTGGAATCTCGGTCGGCCCGGGTGACGCGAAGGCGACGCCCGGGCCGACCTTTGCGGCGGCCAGGGGGCCGCGCCCCCTGGCCGCCCGTGATCAGTTCAACGTCGCGGGCCGTGTCCCGAGGGTGACCTGAACGGTCAGATCCGACGTCCCGCGCCGGACGGTCAGCGTGATCGTCGAGCCGGGCAGACGGCCCGACAGGAGCTCCACCAGCGGGTGGTTCGTGTCCACCTTCGACCCGTCAACCGCCGTGATGATGTCGTTCTCTCGCAGCCCAGCGGTCGCGGCGGGGCTTCCGGACTGGACCGCCGAACCGGTCCCGCCCGACGTGATCCAGGCGCCCGCGTCTACCGACAGGTGGTTCCGCGACGCGAGGCCGACGTTGAGCGTCTGGTACTGGATCCCGACCCATGATCGGACAAGCTTCTGGCCGGCGAGCGCCTGCTCCGTCAGCGGACGCGCGACGTTGATCGGGATCGCGAAGCCGATCCCCTGGGCCGAGCCGGCGATCGCGGTGTCGATCCCGATGACGGCGCCGTTGAGGTCGACCAGGGGTCCGCCGCTGTTCCCGGGGTTGATGGCCGCGTCGGTCTGGATCAGGTCGTCGAGCCGGCTCGTGGTGTCCGAGATCGATCGGTCGATGCCGGAGACGACGCCCGTCGTGACGGTGCCCGGGTACTGGCCCAGCGGATCGCCGACGGCGATCGCAGTCTGCCCGACCTGCAGGGTCGACGAGTCGCCAAGCGTGGCGGTCGGAAGGCCGGTCGCCGCGATCTTCACGATGGCGAGATCGGTGAGCGTGTCCGTGCCGTAGACGGTCGCCGGGAAGGATCGGCCATCCGCGAGCTGGACGGTGAGCGTGCCCGGGTCGGACACGACGTGGTGATTGGTGAGGATCCAGCCGTCCGAGTTGAAGATGAAGCCGGAGCCGACGCTGACGGGTGTCTGCCCCGCGGGAAGGCCGTAGATGGACTGGCCCGAGGACCCGCCCGGCGTCTGGCCGCCGTTTCCCTGGCCGGGGAGCGCGCCCAGGCCCGAGCCGGCGCTGCCGGCGGAGCTGGAGGTGATGATCGTCACGACCGCCGGGCTGACCCGGGCCGCCGCTGCGACCACGCTGCCGTTCGAGGGCGCCGCCGCGGCGTTGGACGAGCCGCCGGTGCTGCCTGCGGCCGTGGTGCTCGGCGGCACGTAGTTCGCGACGGATGCCGGCGTATCGGTGGTGACGACCGGGGCGGCAGGCCTGTCCAGGGCTCCCGATGCGATGAACGCGAGGGTGGTCCCACCGGACGCCAGCGCAGCCGCCGCGATCGCGAGCGCTGCCATCCCTGCGACCGCCCGCTTCCTGGTCGGTCGCGCGGAGGGCGGGATGGCGCCAAGTGGCGCGGTGGGCTCCGGCTCGGCGAATGCAGTCCCCCGCTCGGCTGTCGACGCGGACGGCGATCCGGACGGGACAGGGATCCAGGGAGGGACGGCTCCCGGCACGGAGGAGTCGAAGCGGTCGGTATCCATATCTATGTCGTCTCCTCGAGGCAAGGGTGAGAGCTGCCACGACGAAGACTCGGCCCCATTCCTGAAAGATTGCTGATGGTTGAGACTCCTTAGCCTGGATGGAGCGCAAGAGCGACGCGACCCCGACCAGGGCCGATCACCCCGACCAGGGCCGATCACATGGAATGGCCCGACCGACCCGTGGTCAAGGCAGCGATCGCGGCGATGTGACCCAGAGGTCGTCCCGCGCAGGCCGACCCGGCGATGCGCCCGATCGCCCCGCTGCCGGCCGGGGATCGCCCGGTTCCATCGCGCGCCGCGTAGGCTTGTCGACGATGCACCTGCCGCGACCCACACGCTGGCGGACGTTCGCCTCTGCCCGCTACCGCCCGTTCCAGGCGATCGCGGTCGGCCAGGCCTTCACCGGCTCGTACGCCTCCGATGCGCTCTTCGTCCCGCTCCTGCTGCACCTCGGCGCGCCCGCCGCGCTCGTCGTGGCCGTGGGTGCGGCCCCGGTCGGGGGCGCCGCGCTGCAGGCATTCGCGCCGCAGATCCTGCGCCGGCTTCAAGGCAACCTGCGGGGCCTGACGCTCGCCCTTGCCCTCGCGGAGATTCGCGGTTTCGTGATGGCCGCGATCGTGGCTGGCGTGGCGTCTGGAATCGTGGGCCAGGTCGAGGGCATCGTGCTCATCTCGGTCACGGTGGCGGTCGGCCAGACCGCCGGCGTCCTGTCGGGCTCGAACATCAGCCTGTGGACGGCCGTCGTCCTGCCGGACGCCGAGCGCCGCCTCGTGGGGCCGCGGATGGGTGCGCTGACCATGGCCCTCTCGACGGTCCTGCTCCTGCCGGCCGGGTTCGTCCTGGACGCCGGCACGCGGGCGATCGGCCTGTGGGCCTACGCCGCGTTCTTCGTCGTGAGCGGGGTCGCATCGATGCTCACGCCGTTTGCCGTCTCGCGGCTTCCCCGGCCCGGGCGCGTGCTCGTCGCGCGCGAGCCAGCAGCCGGTGCCGAGGCGCCGCCCGGATTCGCTCGGTTCATGGACGTGAGCGTGATCGCGTCGTTCGGGCAGGGCCTGCTGCCCGCCCTGTCGCTCTACGCCCTCAGCGTCCTCGGGATGTCGCCCGGCTTCGCCGTCGCGCTCTCGGGCGTGGGGGCAGCCGGCGCGCTGGCAGGTTCCCTCGCCGCGGGCTCGTTCCTCTTCCGCGGCTCGTCGAGCCGCGTGCTGCGGGCCAGCTTCCTCGTCCGCGCGGTCGCGGCCGTGAGCTGCGCAGCGGCGTTCCCCGCGAACCCGGTCGCGCCGGTGCTCCTCCTCGTCGGATCGGCGCTGTTCAACGGCGGCGGGAACGCCGGCGTCCTCGCGACGAACGAGCGCCTCTACCGGCTCGTCCCGTCCCAGGCTCGCGTCAAGTACCAGAGCCGGTTCGTGGGCGGGACGGCCGCGGCGGCCGGTGCGGGGGCTCTCGTCTGCGCCGCGACGCTCGCGATCGCGCCCCCGGTCGCGTGGGCCGCCTACACGGCCCTCTACGCCGGATCGGCCGTCAGCCGATCGATCGCGACGCTTCGGACGGAGGTCTCAGCGTCATGGATGAGCCCGTCCGCGCCACCCGTGGAGGCCCCGACACCGGGCGAGGGCGTCGGTTAGGGGCACCGGCCCGAGCCTCTGGACGGGCCCGACCCCGGTGCCGGCCGAACCCCGGTGCCGGTCATACCGGCCGGCGAGCGACGACGCGATGTCGTCCGGCGCCTCTCAGGGACAGGCGTAGTCGCCGTCGTACGGCTTCCCGAACCATTGGGTGATCCGGACCGAGCCGGTGAACCCCGTGAGCTTGCAGTTGGATTGCGCGCCCGAGAGCGTGCGCGCGCCGGGGATCCAGTCGGGCAGGCCCCGCAGCGTGCTCGTCGTCGGGAGCGTGCTCATCTGCGACTCCTGGTGCTGATGACCGCGACCTGGCCCCGTGTCGACGCGCGGCGGTCGGGCGATTGTGCCATGCCGGCGCCGAGTTCCACGGGCAGGTGGGCGACCTGCGGGTCGGATCGGCCCTCGCGCCCGGAGCCTCGAGGTCGCGCGTGCGGCGGGATGGACGAGGCCGGAGCGCGGATCGCCCGTACACTGCGCGCTGGAGGTGACCGTGGATCTTCTCGCCATCACCGTGCTCGGCTTCAAGTTCAGCGGGATGCTCGCGCTCGAGATCGGGGTCGTCGTCCTCATCGTCATCGGCCTGGTGTGGTTCACGACGATGCGGCAGCGTCGCCGCTGACCCTGGACGATCCGCTCCGCGGGTCTGCGTCGCCACTGACCCGGGACGATCCGCCCCACCGGCCGCGCGCACGCCTGCGACGTCGCCTCGCTCGGGCGCTCGCGATCGGCGCGGGCGCCCTCGCCGTGGGGTCCGTCCTGCTCTGGGTCGGGACGCCGTCCGTCGACGATCTCGGGGCCCGCGTCGCGCGCCTCGCGTCCGTTCGCGGGACTCCCGTTCTGCAGCCCGCCGAGATCCCGCCGCTGCTCGCCCAGGCAGTCGTGGCGACCGAGGACGAGCGCTTCTACCAGCACCACGGGATCGATGTGGTCGGGCTCGGGCGGGCGATGCTCTACGACGTCGGCCATCTGTGCGCCTGCCAGGGCGGCTCCACGATCACCCAGCAGCTCGTCAAGGACGTCTACCTGGGCGGCTCCGACGTCGGCTTCAACAAGCTCGCAGACATGGCGCTCGCCTTGAAGGCGGAGCTGCACACCTCCAAGGAGCAGATCCTGGCCGACTACCTCAGCGTGATCGCGACCGGCTACGGCCGCTACGGGATGGCCAGCGCCGCCTGCGCCGACTTCCACCGCCCGCTCGCAGACCTGGACCTGGGCCAGCTCGCGCTCCTGGCCGGGCTCCCGCAGGCGCCATCTGCCTACGACCCCCTGCGCAATCCTGCGGCGGCGGTCGCGCGTCGCCGGGAGGTGCTCGCATCGATGATCGACGATGGCGTCATCACGGCGGCGCAGGCGGCGGCCGCGGCGGCCGAGCCGCCGACCCTCCCGCCCGGGCCCGGCGGCTGCTGAGGCGAGCGGCTCCGGCCCCTGCCTTGCTGCGGCGGCCCGACATCTCGATGTCGGGCCGCGCGAGGGAGCACCCCGGGCGCGCCGGGTCGGGTAGGCTCCGAGCACGCAGCGAAGCATGGCGCGAGGAGCATGGAGGTCACCTCGGTGGGAGTCGAACAGTTCACGATCGACGGTGACCGACTGCTGAGCGAGGTGAGGCGGCTGGTCGCCGAGGGCAACGTCCGGCGCATCAGCATCAAGCAGGGCGATCACGTCGTCGCCGAGTTCCCGCTGACGGTCGGCGTGGCGGGAGCGGTCCTCGCCCCGTGGCTTGCCGCCGTCGGGGCGATCGCCGCGCTCGTGACCGACTGCAGCATCGTGGTCGAGCGGGTGGAAAAGCCCGAGGCCTGATCGCTGTCGCGGCCGCGCGTTGCGCTGCGGCCCGCGGGGCCGGGGGCGTCACGGCGGCGTGGCAGCGGTGCGCACCCAAGATGCGCGCCACCGCCCCGAACGGTCTACCGCGTGACGGTCACCGTGCCTGTCATGTCCGGGTGGATGCTGCAGTGATACGCGTACGTTCCCGCGATCGTGAAGACGTGCGAGAACGAGTCCCCGGTTGAGAGTCGGCGCTCCCGAATGAGCCAGCGTCGGCCGTCACCGTGTGCTGGATGGCCGCCTGGCGGTTTGTCCAGGTCACGCGCGTCCCGACCCGAACCGTGACGCTCGACGGCGCGAATGCGAAATTCGCGATGCCGACCGCCTGATTGCCGCTCGGCGGCGACGGGGCGAGCGTGCGCGTCGGGGTCGATCTCGGGGTCGGCGACGCCGTCGGCTTTGCCGTCGGCCTGGGGGTCGGGGCCGGTGTCGCGGTCGGCGCTGCCGCAACGGACGGTGCCGCCGCGGACGCGCTCGGGGAGACCGCGGCCACGGTGGCCGCGGCGCTCTCCGATGGGGCGGCTGAACCGACGGCCGCCGCTGTGGCCGTCGGTTCAGCGGACGGAGAGGTGGATGGCGTGCCGGCGGCACCGCATGCGGCCACGAGGACCGCCACGATTGGCCCGATCACCCACCCCCCACGTACGTGCATCCCCGGCCTACCCCCGGTTCATGCGCCGGGAGAGGACGCCGACGGTGAGCATGGTCAGGACGGCCCCGCCCAGGAGCGCGAGGAGCAGCGCCGGGAGACTCCCGGGCACGTCGCCCGAGCCGTCGCCGCTCGTGCTCGTCGGCGGAACCGTGGCAGCGGTCGTGGGTGCCGCGGTCGCGGCCGGAGTGCTCGTGGCAACCGCGCGGGCCGCCAGCGCGACGTGCCACACGCCGCCGAAGCCCTTGATCCCTTCGCCGTTCGTCTGGCCGGCGGCGGTATCGTGGGCGAAGTAGTAGAGCGGACGCCCGTCATGCGTGACCTGGGCGGTGCCGTCGGCCCGCACGAACGTACCCGAAGGAGCCGGTCGAGCCTGCCGGGCCCGTGGCCGAGCCACCGGCGGCGACCAGGAGCGGCGGCCAGAACGTCAGGCACGTCCCTGTGCAGACGGTTCCGTTGTTCGGATCGGACGACAGGGTGTAGAGCGTCATGTCGTTCGCGCCCGTCAGGATCGTGCCGAGCGACGCGTTCACGTGAGATCCGAGCTGGACCGTGGACGCGGCGCCGGAGAGCGCCGCCACGAGCCAGATGCCGCCGAACGCCTTGATCCCCTGGCCGTTCGTCTGCCCGGCTGCCGTGTCGTGGACGAAGTAATAGAGGGGCCGCCCGTTGTAGGCGGCCTGCGTCGCCCCGTTGTCCGCGCGGGTGATCGTCGAGAACGTTCCGGTCGCGCCCGAGGGCCCGGTCACGGAGCCGCCCGCGGCGACGAGAAGCGGAGGCCAGGCGGCGAGACAGCCGCCGGTGCAGACCGATCCCGTGCTCGTCTCGGACGACAGGGTGTAGAGGGTCATGCCGTTCGGGCCGACGAGGAACGACCCGGTGGATGCGCCGGAGCCGGACGCGAGCACGAGGCTGGCCGGCGGAGTCGGCGTGGCGGTCGGGGACGCCGACGCTGACGGATCCGGACTGGCCGTCGCGTATGTGATCGCGAGCGCAGGCGCGGCGACGAGCGCCGCCATGATCAGCAGGCTGGACGCGAGCAGGCCTGGCAGCACCAGGCGTCTCGTCCGCTCTCGGTCATGCATCGTGGAAAACCTCCGTATCTGGCCGGACGACCCATGCAGGATCGCGGTCGCCCCCATGTCGCATCCTACGGCGGGGGTCGAAGGACGGTTTTCGGAGACTCGACGGGCGCACCGCGACGCCGTCCGGCATGGACGGGTCCACGCGGAACGGCCGATCCCGGGCGGTTGGACGCGGGTGCGCGCAACGTCGCCGAATCGGCGCCTCGCCTGCGCGATCGACCGTTGGAGCCGGACGCACGGCGCTCGGGCGCGATGGTCAGGTCCGGAGACGGCTCTCCAGGCGACCTTCGATCTCGTCCCCGACGGCCGACGCCAGGCTGGTGCCGAAGCGTCCCGCCAGGCGCTCCAGGAGCGGCCGACGCAGCCGGACCGGCGCCGAGCGAGCCGGGACCCCGGCGGCCTCGGCGGCGAGCTCGACCGCCCGCTCGAGGTCGCCGATCTCGTCGACGAGCCCGATCGCCCTGGCCTCCTCGCCCAGCCAGACCTCGCCCGTGGCAAGCTCCCGGACCCGCTCGTTCGCCAGGTGCCGCCCCGTCGCCACCCGGCCCACGAAGGCGTCATAGAACGCGTCGACGATCGCCTGCTCCTTGGATCGCTCCTCGTCGGTCTCGTCCCGCCACGGCGCGCCCATCCCCTTGAGGCGGCCGGCCCGGTTCTCGGTGACGCTGACACCGAGGCGCTCGAGGAGTCGCGGGAGCCGCGGACCGGCCGAGATGACGCCGATCGATCCGACGATCGCGTGCGGCTGCGCAACAACCGTCCGAGCCGCCATGGCCGCCAGGTACGAGCCCGACGCACCGGTCCCGCAAATCGCCGCGATCAGCGGCTTCCGGGCCGCCAGCCGCTCGAGGGCAAGGAACATGCCGTCCGACGCCGTCGCGGAGCCGCCCGGCGAGTCGATGTCGAGGACGACGGCAGGCACCCGCCGCGACTCGCGCAGCCGGCGGACCAGCTCGATCCAGTCGGCCGTGCGTGCTCCATCCGTGATGGGCCCGTACAGGCGAAGGATGGCGACGTGGCCGGGCGGGAACAGCCGGCGCAGGCCCGGGAAGAAGGCGCGTTGGCGTGGGATGCTCATGGCCGACCAGCCTACCCGCTTGCGCCGATCGCCGGGACCGCATGTCCCGACGAGGCCATCCGGGATGGTTGGCATCGTGGTGCGGTCGCCAGGCATGCCGGGAGACGGCTCGCGCTCTACCAGCCCACCCACCCCCGACCTGGCGCGCCGGCGTAGCGACCCGAGCCGAGGGATGTCGCGCGGTGCAGCCGGAGGCTCCGGCGCGATCTCGCGGCGAGTGGTCGGCAGGCAGACGGACGCGGCATCGGCGGACCCCATCGCCCGCGCCGTGGTGCACGGCAGCCTCGCCGGGGGCGCATGCTCCTGTTTGCTCGCCGCGACGGCGACGCTCCGGCGCGCCGACCGCTTTGGCCGAAATGGTGATCTCGAGAGAGCACCTGGAGGGTTGACCGATGGGATTGATCCGCGCGACGGCCCGCGTCCTGCTTTCGGGGATCTTCATCGATGCAGGTACGAACGTCCTGCGTGATCCGGGCCAGCGCGCGGTCACCGCGGGGCCGTTCCTCGAACGGCTCCGGCAGGTCGCCCCCGTGCTTGCGGACGATCCGGTGCTCGTGGTCCGGGCGAACGCCGCGGCCCAGCTCGCGGCCGGGGCGACCCTCGCGGTCGGGATCATGCCGCGGCTGTCAGCGCTCGCGCTCGCCGCATCGCTGGTCCCGACCACCGTCGGCGCGCACCGCTTCTGGGAGCTGGAGGGGGCGGCCGCGGCGCAGCAGCGCACCCAGTTCCTCAAGAACGCGGCCATCCTGGGCGGCCTGATCCTCGTCGTGGACGCTCCGGGCTCACGTCATCGGGACGCTCCCGCCCGCTAGTGTCACGCGTCATTAGTTCGTTGACATAGGTGCGATGATGGGCGCATGCCGTCAGCCGCGCTCCCCCTCAGCGACGAGGACCGCTCCACCCTGACCACGTGGATCCGGTCGAGCACTGTTGAGGCCGGCCATGCCGAACGGGCGGCGATCGTGCTGGCCTGCGCCGGGGGCTCGGGGACGTCGGAAGCGGCCCGCAGGCTCGGCGTGTCGCGTCCGACGGTCATCAAGTGGCGTGACCGGTTCGCCCGCCACGGGGTGGCCGGCCTCGACGACGATCCGCGCAGCGGCCGGCCCAAGACGATCGACGATGCGGCGATCATCGCCGCGACCCTGGACCCGCCGCCCGAGCGCCTCGGGGTGACCCACTGGTCGACGCGGCTGCTGGCCCGGCACCTCGGCGTCGGCGATGCCACGGTTGCCCGGGCCTGGCGCCGGTACCACGTGCAGCCGTGGCGGCGGGAGACGTTCAAGTTCAGCACCGACCCGGCCCTTGAGGCCAAGGTCCGCGACGTGGTCGGGCTCTACCTCGACCCGCCCGAGAAGGCCATCGTGCTGTGCATCGACGAGAAGAGCCAGATCCAGGCCCTCGACCGGACCGCGCCGATGCTGCCCCTGCGCCCCGGGCTGCCGGAGCGGGCCACCCACGACTACAAGCGCAACGGCACGACCACGCTGTTCGCGGCCCTCGAGATCGCCACCGGCAAGGTGACCGACCGGTGCTCCGAGCGGCATGGCGTGGCCGACTTCCTCGCCTTCCTCAAGCAGGTCGCGAAGGCCTACCCGCGCCGCCGGCTGTGCGTCGTCCTCGACAACTACCACACCCACAAGCACGCCGACATCGAGGCGTGGCTGGCGAAGAACCGGCGGGTGACGCTGCACTTCACCCCGACCTCGGGGTCATGGCTCAACCTCGTCGAGGTGTTCTTCGGGATCATCACCCGCCAGGCCATCCGGCGCGGCTCCTACGCGAGCGTCCCCGAGCTCGTCGCCGCCATTGAGACCTTCATCGACGGCTGGAACGAGCGCTGCCACCCCTTCGCCTGGACCAAGACGGCCGACGAGATCCTGCCCCACACCCGTAAACGGGATTCAGACGCGCTACACTAGTGTCTCGTGCCGCTGATGTCTAGCAGGTAGATGGGATGTTCGGTACAATTCGCGACATGGCCCATCCTCCTGCTCCAGCGTTGATCGTCGGGGACGCCGACCGGCACGCCCTGGCGGCCGCGGTGCGCGCCGCCACGAGCGAGCAACGGGCGGTAACTCGTGCCCGGATCGTGCTCCGCTCGGCCGAGGGCGCCCCCATCGAGCGGATCGCCGCCGAGCTCGGCGTGGCGATCATGACCGTCAAGCTGTGGCGTCGGCGGTACGCCGCGGCTGGCCTCGCGAGTCTCGCCGATGCGCCCCGTCCCGGGCACCCCCCGACGTACACCCGCGCGGATCGCGACCGCCTCGTGGCGCTCACCCTCGGCCCACCGCCGGAGGGGACGACCCACTGGAGCGTCCGGCGCATGGCCGCGCGCACGGGCATGAGCCCGTCCACCGTGCACCGCATCTGGGCGGAGCTCGGCTACAAGCCCCACCGGACCGAGACCTTCAAGTTCAGCACCGACCCCGCCCTGGAGGCGAAGGTCCGCGACGTGGTGGGCCTCTACCTCGACCCGCCCGACGGCGCTATCGTGCTGTCGGTCGACGAGAAGACCCAGATCCAGGCCCTCGACCGGACCCAGCCCCAGCTCCCGATGCGGCCCGGACAGGTCGAGCGCCACACCCACGACTACACCCGCCATGGCACGACCTGCCTGTTCGCGGCGCTCGAGGTGGGCACGGGCGCCGTTACCACGGCGACCCGCGAACGGCACACCGGGGCCGACTTCCTGGCCTTCATGCGCCGGGTGGCTCGGGAGTACCCCAGCGGAGAGCTCCACGTCGTGCTCGACAACGTCTCCACCCACAAGACCCCCGCGGTGCTGGCCTGGCTTGCCCGTCACCCGCGGATCAGCTTCCACTTCACGCCGACCTCGGCCTCCTGGATGAACCAGGTCGAGACCTGGTTCGGCATCCTCACCCGGCAGGCGATCCGCCGCGGCAGCTTCCGCTCGGTCAGGGAACTGATCGCCATGATCGACGCCTTCACCCACCAGTGGAACAACGGCTCGGGTCCGTTCACCTGGGTCAAGACCGCGGACGAAATCCTCGCCAAGGCCGTCCGCAAGCCACGAGCGACTAACGAACCGGGACACTAGAGGCTGCACCCGGGCGTCCGGCGCAGGCGCCCGGGGATTGCAGCTCTGGCAGCTACCGATCCTCCATCACCAGGACGGCCGCGCCGGCCACGGCGCCCTCGGCGACCGCGCGGAAGGCCGCCACGCCATCGGCCAGCGGGAAACGATGGACCTCGGTCCGGATCGGGATGCGTGCCGCGAGATCGAGGAATGCGCGGGCGTCCTCGCGGGTGTAGTTCGCGACGCTCCGAATGCTGCGCTCTCCCCACAGGAGCTCGTAGGGGAAGGCCGGGATCCCGTCGAGGTGGATCGCGTTGATCGCCACCGTGCCGCCCCGGTCGAGCGCCCGGAGCGCGGCGACGACGACCGCGCCCGCCGGCGCGAACGTGACAGCGGCATCCAGGCGGGCCGGCGGCGTCTCGTCGTAGCCGCCCACCCAGGCGGCACCGAGGCGGACTGCCCGATCGCGCTCGGTCGGGTTCCGGGTCGCGACATAGACCTCGCACTCCCAGTATCGGGCGACCTGGATTGCGAGCAGGGCCGACGCGCCGAACCCGAACAGGCCGAGGCGGGAGCCGGGCCGCACGCCGGCGATCATGAGGGCCCGGTAGCCGATCACGCCCCCGCAGAGCAGGGGCGCCGCTTCGAGGTCCGATGGACCGTCCGGCAACCGGAGTGCGAAATCCGCCTTCACCGTCATCCACTCGGCATAGCCGCCGTCGCGGTCCCAACCGGTGAAGCGGGCATCCGGGCAGAGGTTCTCGCGCCCGGACCGGCACGCGGCGCAGCGTCCACAGGCCTCTGCCAGCCAGCCGACGCCGGCCCGCTCGCCCACGGTCCAGCCCGCCACGGACCGCCCGACCGCCTCGACCCGACCCACGGCCTGGTGGCCGGGGACCACGGGCAGCGTGCGTGGCGCCAGGTCACCCTGGGCGATCTGCAGGTCCGTCCGGCAGACGCCGCAGGCGGCAACTCGAAGGAGCAGCTCGTCGTCGGCGGGGTCCGGGATCGGCTGCGAGCCAAGGCGCAGATGGTCGGAGTCGAGGCCGCCGGGCTCGACGAGGGAGATCGATCGCACGCCTGATCCTAGCGCTGCGCCATCTCGCGGCGCGCATGCCGTCGCCGGCGGATCGTGCCGTGTGACCCTCGGACGGTCAGCCGCCGGTCATCTGAGCGACCCCGAGGAGGTTCCCCTCCGTGTCCTTGAACCAGGCGCTCCGAACGCTGGGGAACGTGGCGATCGACGTGGCGGCATCGAACTGGGGCATGTCGTACGACTCGAACGTGACGCCCCTCGTCCGCAGCGCGCTCACCTCCGCCTCGATGTCGCCGACCGTGAAGCCGAGCTGCGTGTGCCCGCCCGACGCGCGCCCGGACGATGGGAAGAGCAGGAAGCGCCCGCCGCCGTCGACCTCGTAGAAGACGCCGCCCGGAGCGATCTCGGCCGGCGCCAGGCCCAGGACCAATTCGTAGAAGGTTCGCGCGCGCGCGAGGTCCTGGGCCGGGAGCGTGGCGTGAACGCGTGCCGTCGACAACATGGGACGCCTCCAATCCCCCGCCGGCCAAGTCGGCGGCGGGTGGTGCGCGTACGGTAGCCGCAGCCGCAGGGCCTGTATACGCCGGGACCGGGCGATGAACCGGTGCGGGGCCGCCCGGCCTGGCGAGATTGCGCGTCGAGCGGACGCGTGGCCGGCCACGAGCCGCCCGGACCTCAGAGCATTGCGCCCGATTCGACGTCCTCGATCAGCAGCTCCGCGGCGGCGCCATCGTCCTCCGGTGGAGCTTCCTCCCAGGAACGGTGGCCACCGCGCATCAGCGAGACTCCGGCGCCGATGACACTGGCCACGACGCCCGCCCCGAACGCCACGTGGAGGGCACCGATGAACGGGCCCAGGTCGATCCCCGCCGCGCCGGTCTGGGTGCCCGAGAAGACCGCGACGAGGACCTTCGGGTCCATTGCGCTGGTCATCAGCCCGATCGCGAGCGCGATGCTGATCACGAAGCCGGTGTTGGTGAGCATCGCCCGCATCCCCGCCCCGATGCCCAGCTTGGCCGGTGGCAGCACGCCCATCACCGCGCTCGTGTTCGGCGAGGTGAAGAGGCCCGATCCGGCGCCGATCACGAGCTGCCAGATCGCAAGCTGCCAGTACGGCGTGTCGATGCCGATCGTCAGCAGCCCGGCGAGGCCCAGGGCGGTGACCACCATCCCCAGGGTGGCCAGCTCGCGCGAGCCGTACCGATCGGCGAGGGCGCCGCTGATCGGCGAGAGCACCAGGAGGCCAAGGGCCAGGGGCGCGAGCTTGATCCCGGCGGTGACGGGGTCGTCGCCCTTGACCCCCTGCAGGTAGAACACCAGCAGGAAGAGGACGCTGTTCCGCGCGACCCCGTTAAGCAGTCCGGTCAGGTTCCCCATCGTGAACAGGCGATCGTGGAACAGCGTCAGGTCGAGGATCGGCGTCCGGGCACGCGCCTCGACGCGCCAGAAGACCGGCAGGAGGACGACGAACAGCACGAACCCGCCCACGATCCACCACGTCGTCCAGCCGTAGAGGCCACCGAACGCGAGCGACGTCATGAGCGCGAGGAGCGCGACGAGGTAGAGCGCCGAGCCCAGCCAGTCGATCGAGATCGACCGCTGCGCGGGCGTCCGCTCGACCAGGATGGCGAGCGCGGCGACGATCCCGAGGATGCCCAGCGGCACGTTGAACCAGAACACGAACCGCCACCCGAAGCCGGTCAGCCAGCCGCCCAGGATCGGCCCAAGGATGAGGCCCGCGCCGACGACCATTGCGTTGAGGCCGAGGGCGCGGCCCAGCTCCGACCTCGGGAAGGCGTCGGTGACGAGGGCGGACGAGTTCGCGAACATGAAGGCGCCACCGACGCCCTGGACCACCCGGCCCAGGATCAGGGTCAGCGGGTCCGGGGCGATCGCGCAGAACGCCGACGCGGCCGTGAAGACGACGAGACCGAGCGTGTAGGTTCGGGTCCGGCCGAACATGTCGGCGAGCCGTCCTGCGTTCAGGACGAAGACGGTGACGACGAGCGTGTAGCCGACGACGATCCAGAGCAGCGCGAAGAGGTCCGTGTGGAGGTCGCGCAGGATCTCGGGCAGCGCGATCACCAGGGTGCCCGAGGTGAGCGAGGCGAGCAGGGCGCCGAGGCTCGTGACCAGGAGCAGCCACCAGCGATAGCTCGGCGCGTCGGCACGGGCCTGCCGTCCGGTCCGAGGCGCAGGCCCGCCGATCCCGGATTCGCGGGTCATCGCCCCTCGACCCTGCGGTTGCGCAGTTCTGCCGTGGCTCCCCTCCTCGCCGCTGGCCTCCTCGCCGCGGGTGCCATCGCGCGGCACCGTCAGCGCCGGAGTGCGTCCTGCCGGGCCGGCATGGCCCTCGGCCGCAGTGTAGGCAAGAACCTCGTGACGGGCCCGGACTGGATCCGCGGAGCGTTCGCGCTAGCCGGCCGGCCGGGGGCTCGCCGGGGCGACCTGCGGGGGCGCGACCGGCGCGACCGGCGCGGCCTGCGGCGGCGCGACCTGGGTGGGCGCGACGAGCGCCGGCGCCTCAAGCTCGCGCTCGGCGACGCGGATCCCGGGCCGCCCGCCGACCCCGGTCGCAAACGAACCGCCCGGGTCGTCGAACAGCCAGACGTGGATCATCTCGCGCGTTGCCGTCGCCTGGTGGACATGCCACAGGGTGAGCGCGCCGCCCGGGCACGGCCCCGCACCGATGGGGGCGGTGAACAGGACACCGCCGAGCACGGTCGAGCCGTCGGGCAGGCGGAGATAGACGAGCGCCTGGGGGGCCGCCGGGTCAATGAGATCGGTGGTGGCTCTTGAGAGCGCCCGGTTCGCGTAGTGGACGACGAACGGGTCGTTCCCCGGCACTCGTGGGGGCACGTACCCGAGGGCGCCAGCTGCGGCCGGGGTCAGGGTCGGCGACCACCTCGCCTTCACGGCCGCGACGAGCTGTGCGGCGGCATCCTGCTGGGCGGTCGTCGCCGGCGTCCCCTGCGGCGCGCAGCCGGACCCGGCGGTCACGAAGGTCGCATGGTGCGCGACCGCACCCGGGGCCCCGTGTGCGTGGGCCGCGACGGTGTCGGACGACGCGGAGAAGAGCTGCGCCTGGACGGCGCTCGCCACCCCGACGGCTGCGGTCAGGGCGAAGGCGATCGCGACGGCCGTCACGGAGACCAGTCGAACGCGTCGCGTCGATCGGGCGAGGCGGACCTGGCCGCCGAGGAAGCCGAGCATGCCCACGACGATCAGGCCGATCCCGGCCAGGAAGACGACGTGGGCCGGGTTGTCGATCGTGAAGACGCTCTCGTGAGCGGCAAGCCCAGGGCCGGCCTCGTGGATCGAGACGTCCCAGGCCAGTCCACCGACAAGGAGGAAGGTGCCCGCGACGGCGATCCAGGCGCCGAGGTGGGAGAACCGGTCGAACAGGGTGGCGAGTCGGCTGCGCATCGTGGTGGCTCCACATCGAGGAGCGGACGGGAGCCCGTCCTGGTCTCGTTGAAGGCTCGCGCATCATCGCGGCGCCGCGATGCTGGTCCCGGTAAGGCGGACGTAAGACCTCCGGCACCGGTCGCGGCCGCACGTCAACGCTTACCGTCAGCGACAGGCACGTTGGGCGAACCGGCCCAGGTTCGGGATCGGTCGGCGAGCCTACGGCCTCGGGCCGGCTCCGGCCATCGGATCAGCGAGAACCGAGACCACCTTGCGCAGGAACCACTGCCCCGTGCCGCGTGCAGCGGCACCCAGGACGGCTCGGTCGAGGACGTACCCGATCGCCGCGCCGGGCGGGACGTAGCTCCCGCTGAGCCCGACGTGGTCGGCCTGGAGACGGAGCTCGCCGACGAAGACGGGGAACAGCGGCGTGAGCGTCGCCGCGAACCACTCGATCGGGACGATCCAGCCGTCGCCTGCGGGGCGTGGCTCGCCCAGGCCGACGATCGCCGCCTTGCGGAAGAGGACGCGACGTTCGGGGCTGACGTGGAGCTCGAGGTCGCAGCTGAAGCGACGGATCCCCGCCGGCCCGTCCGGCGCCCGTTCACCCAGCCAGGCTGCCTCCGGGCTGCCGAGGGCTGCCGCGACGCGATCGATGGCAACGGATGCTGCCAGCGTGAGGTTGAGTTGCACCGGGTCTGGCCTGTAGCCGGAGCTGGGGCGATGCGCCCGTCACGACACAGAGTGCATTCCACCGCATCCGCGCGCCCAGATGCCGTTCGGCCCATTCTTGCTCCTGCGGCAGGTCCATCGTGTCGATCTGGCCGATCGAGCTGGCCGCGACGGTCGGGCGGGACTGCGCCTGCCATCGTCACGCGTCCGGCCCGCCACGAGAACGGTGCAATCGCTGATGACCCCCGCCCCTTCCGCCCCCGGTGACCTCACCGTTCGATATCTCTCGCGGGCGGACGCCGAAGCGGCTGACGTTACGATCGACGACAGGGGCGGCCACGCGTTGAGGCAGGGGCCGGTGCAGACGCTGCCGTTGCTCGGGTCCGAGGACAGCGTGTAGAGCGCCGGGCCCGGATCCGATCGTTCATGGGAACGCCCTCTGGCAGCGGGACGCGTTGTCGGCCACCGTGCCGGCATGACGGGTCGTAGCGTTGGGGAGCGGAACGCTTGGGCTTCGCTGCTGGTCTCGCCCCATCGGCCTGCGGCGTTCGACCGCACGGGGATCACGCACCGTGGTCTTCCGGGCCCCCCGATGAGAACCGCCCCGTGCGTGACGCCGTAACGCGTGCTGTGGTCTTCTCGAACCCGGCGACCAGCGCCGCGGCTCGCGCGGGTCAACGGCCGTTTCGGCCGTCGCTCGGATCCAGCCGGCTCGCGGGCGTTCCCGATGCCCGCGGCTGACGCGGACCGCATCTTCACCGGGATCGGGGCGTCGTACGACCGCGTCGCGACGATCCTCTCGCTCGGCCAGGATCCGCGCTGGCGCCGCGCGCTCGTGGATGCTGTCGATGCGCGCCCGACGGACCGGGTGCTCGATGTCGCGACCGGAACGGGGATGGTCGCGCAGGCGCTCCATGATCGCTACGCCTGCGCAGTCGTCGGGGTCGACCAGAGCGCGGACATGCTGCGCGTTGCGCGGACCCGCTCCGGTGTCTTCGAGGAGGTCGTCGAAGCGCGGGCAGAGCGCCTGCCCTTCACCGACGCGTCGTTCGACCACCTGACCTTCACGTACCTCCTGCGCTACGTCGACGATCCCGCGGCGACGATGCGCGAGCTCGTCCGCGTCGTGAAACCCGGGGGCCGCATCGCGATGGTGGAGTTCGGCGTGCCGGCCGGGATCTGGCGTCCTCCCTGGTGGCTGTACACCCGCGTCGGACTTCCGCTCCTGGGTCGCGTCGTCTCCGCGAGGTGGTCCGCCGTCGGCTCGTTCCTGGGTCCGAGCATCGATCGGTTCTACGCCGATCATCCGCTGGCGGCCATCGAGCAGGACTGGCGTGCAGCCGGTCTCGAGAACGTGCGCACCCGGCGGATGAGTCTCGGGGGCGGTGTGGTCATGACCGCCGCGAAGGTCGCGGCCCGTCCGGTCGAGGCGCCCGGAGGGCCTGCGCATCACGCCGGCGCATCCCCCGCGATAGGGGCGCCCGAGCCGGGGACGCTCGCGGTGGACGACCTCGCGCCAGGAACCCTCGCGGCAGAAGCCATCGCGGGAGAAGCCATCGCGCCGGAAGCGCTCGCGCCTGCGTTCTACGCGGCACGCGGCGGCGGGTGGCGCGACTACTGGACGCTCCTCCATCCGCCCTACACGGCGTGGCACCTCTCGTACGTGCTCCTCGGCGCGGCCCTGTCGCCGGCGCCCGACCCCCGGATCGTCGCAGGGGCGCTCATCGCGTTCGGGCTCGCCGTGGGCATCGGGGCACATGCGTTCGACGAGCTGCGCGGCCGGCCCCTGGGCACGCGAATCCCGTCCCCCGTGCTCGTCTCGCTCGGGACGGCCGCGCTTATTGTCGCGGTCGCGCTCGGCCTGCTCGCGACGACGATGCTCGGACCGCTCTTCCTGCTCTTCGTGATCGCGGGTCTCGCGATCGTCCTCGGCTACGGGCTCGAGGTCCCGTTCGTCCACTCGGATCTCGGGTTCGCGCTCGGATGGGGAGCATTCCCGGTCGTCACCACGGCCGTTGCGACGGGCGCGCATCCGGTGCCGACCGCGCTCGCCGCGGTCGCGGCCACGCTCCTGAGCCTGGCGCAGCGGCGACTCTCCACCCGCGCTCGCTCGATCCGCCGCCGCGCCGTCGCCATACGCGGCGAGATCGTCTACCGGGACGGGGCGCACGAGCCGATCGACGCGCGCGCGCTGATCGGCGCGCCCGAAGGAGCCCTTTCGATCCTGTGGATTGCCATGGCTGCGATGGCACTCGCCGTGCTGCTTGCCCACTGGCTCTGACCCACGGCGCGGCTGCTCTGTCAACGGCCGCTCTGCCAACGGGTTCGCGAAACGGCGTCTCGCGCGACGAGCCGGGTGGCCCGATTCCCCGGCGAAGAATGCGCTGTGAACTTCGGCGCTGCGCTGTCCGGATCGCGGCGAAAACCGTCCGCTCATCGGTGCACGTACCGCTGTCACCGAGGGAAGGCGATCGCCGGCCCGACCGCAAGACGGACGAATCCGAACGAGGTGACCAATGCGCTCGAGAGCCCTGATGGCCGCGGCCATCGTCACAGTTGCCGGACTTGCGGCAGCCTGCAGCGGAGCCGCCACGGCCGCGCCGGCGTCCAGCCCATCTCCGGCGCCTGCGGCGTCTGCGGCCGCATCGGCCGCAGCGGCCTCGGCTGGAGCAGCCTCCGCTCCTGCCGCGGGTGGTCCTGTGATCATGGCCGCGACGGTGGGCAGCAACGGGACACTTGTCGTCGCAGCAAACGGGATGACCGTCTACACGTTCGACAAGGATGTCGCCAACGGCGGCACGAGTGCCTGCACGGGCGGATGCATCGCGAAGTGGCCGGCGCTCACGGTCCCGGCCGGCTCGACCCCGACCGCCGCCACCGGGATCAGCGGGAAGCTCGGGACGATCACGCGGCCGGATGACGGCACGCTCCAGGTCACGTACAACGGGAAGCCGCTCTACTTCTTCACCGGCGACAAGGCGGTCGGCGACTCGAACGGCATCTACACCGGCTGGTCGGCCGTGAAGCCATGACCGACCGCAACGTGCCCGTGCGGATCCGGGCTTCGATCCGCCGCATCGGCTGGCTGTCGATGCTGGCCCTGCCGTTCCTCCTCGCCGCGTGCGGTCACGGTGGGACGACCGGGTACTAGCCCCTCGCCGGTGCTGGACCGCGGGCGATCGAAGGATTGCCCGTGGTCCGGTCGGCCGTTGCCCAGGGCGCGAGTCGAACGAGCCCCCCCGGCGGCCTGGCTGCCCAAGGAAAAGGGAATCGCGGCGCTGGCCGAGTACGCCGCGCTGCAGCGCGCGCACGTCGTGTTCCTCCCCGAGTCGCTCGATTCGATGGACGAGCTCCGACCGCTCCTCCCGTCGTCGGGCGACGCCGCTGATGTGACTCGGCCGGCGATCGAGATCCACGTCGTGAGCACACCCACCGAGGACGTGCGCCCGCCCGCGACGGGCAACGCGGGCCCCGATCCCCGATAGCGCAGCGGGCTCGGGCGGCCAACCCATGCCTCGGCCAATCGGCACAGGGTAGGAGCGACGTGACCGTCATGGGGCGCCGAGGTCGCGGTCATCGCGACGCGAAGAAGGAATGGCGCGCCTATCGAGGCTGATCGGGCCCAGTCGGCACGGGTCGGGGGCCGGTCCCGGATCGAAGCCCGTCCATCGCGAGATCCAGGAGGCGATTCGACAGCGCTGACCCGTCCGGGGAACCCTCGCCCGCCCGGGCGATCGCGCTCACGAGCACGAAGACGTCGCCAAGGTTCACATCGGGATTGATGGCTCCGGCCGCCTTCGCCGCGTCGAGCAGCTTCGCCCCGGTTCCGAAGATGTTGTCCCGACACTGCGCGAACACGGCGCGTTCCTGGGCGCCTTCGCTGGTCAGTGCTCCCGCAAGGCCCTTCTTCTCGCCGACGAAGCCGACGAACTGATGCAGCCAGGCGCCGAACGCCTCGGCCGGCGGCGTCGTCTCGAGCAGGCGGTCCCCCTCGGCGCACAGCTGGTCGACGACCTCTCGATACACGGCCTCGAGGAGCGCCAGGCGCGTGGGGAAGTGCCGGTAGAGCGTTCCTGGCCCGACGCCCGCGCTGCGGGCGATGTCGTCCAGCGACGCGTCCAGCCCATGGGCCGCGAACGCTCCGCGGGCCGCGGCCACCAGCGCTGCGACGTTCCGGACGGCATCCGCCCTCTTGTGCCGCGGAGCCCTGGACTCTGCGGTTCCCGTGTCGACGGTCATCGGCCCCCCGAAAGGGAATGCATCTCGGCGCTCCGCCCATTTGACAAGCGGAGACTGTCTCCGTATCGTTCGTCAAGTAATCGGAGTCGCTCTCCGATTAGGCACATCCTAGCACGTGGCTCGCCAGGGATCCAGGCAGCCCCAAAGCGTCCTCCCAGTCCTCGCCGTCCAAGGAGTCATGCGTCCCGTGTCCGTGTTTGCCCGCGTCCCAATTCTTCGGCGCCCGAGCGCGCCTGGCCCGACCGGCCGAGGTACCGCCACGCTCGCCGTGATCGCCCTCGGCTACCTGATGATCGTGCTCGATGCGACGATCGTGAACGTCGCCCTCCCCAGCATCCAGGCGGACCTCCGATTCGACCGGGCGAACCTCGCCTGGGTCTTCAACGCCTACCTGCTCGCCTTCGGCGGCCTGCTCCTGCTCGGCGGCCGAGCCGGAGACGTCTTCGGCAGGCGTCGCGTCTTCCGGCTCGGCGTCGCGCTGTTCGCAGTCGCTTCGCTCCTCGGCGGGTTGGCGCCCTCTGCCATGTCTCTGATTGCCACCCGCGTCCTCCAGGGCGTCGGAGCAGCGATGATCGCGCCCAACACGCTGGCCCTCCTCGCGGCCAACTTCCCGGAGGGTCCGCGCCGGAATCGCGCCCTCAGCGTCTACGCCACCATCGGCCTGACCGGGGGCTCGATCGGCCTGCTCCTCGGAGGGCTCATCACGACCTGGGCGTCGTGGCGCTGGGTGATGCTCGTCGTCGTCCCCGTTGGCGCGGCGATCGTCCTCCTCGTGCCGCGCGTGATGGCCGAGACCGAGCGGCGCGCGGGCCGCTTCGACGTGCTCGGCGCGCTCACATCGACCCTCGGGATGACGAGTCTCGTGTACGGCCTGATCACGGCCGGCGCGTCGGGCTGGACCTCCGGGGCCTGGACGGAGCTCGGGATCGGCGCAGCGCTGCTCCTGGCCTTCGCCGTCATCGAGACGCGCGTCGGCCAGCCGATCATCCCGCCGCGCCTGTTCGCCGAGCGCCATCGGGCGGGCTCGTACCTCAACCTGATGCTGCTCACCGGCGCCATGTTCGGCACCTTCTTCCTCCTGACCCAGTATCTGCAGGCGGTTCGCGGCTTCGGGCCGCTGATGGCAGGGCTGGCGTTCCTGCCCCAGACGGGGTCGGCCATCGTGGCCGTGCGGCTCGTGCCTCGCGCGATCGCCCGCTTCGGGGCCAGGGTGCCCATGCTCGCAGGCGGGATCCTGGCGGCGGTCGGAATGGTCGGGCTGACGCGGCTGTCCGCCGGGAGCACCTACTTCCCCGACCTCGTCGTGCCGATGATGCTGCTCGGGTCCGGCATCGGTGCGAGCATCCTGCCGCTCAACGTGACGATCCTGGCAGGCATCGCGCCGGAGACGGCGGGAGCCGCCTCCGGGGTGGCGGCCGCCATGCAATGGGTCGGCGGCTCGCTCGGGATCGCCGTGCTCGTCACCACCTTCGGAGCGGCAACCCGCGCCGGGACGTCGACCTCGGGCTCGAGCGCGGCTGTCTTCAGTCTCGGGGCGGCGAGCGCGTTCACGGTCGCCGTCGGGTTCATCGTCGCGGCCCTGGTGATCGCTGCCGTGGCCATCCGCCTGCCCCGGGAAGTCCGCGACTCGTCAGCGTTGCGGCCTGGTCAGGCGGGGCAGGAGATGCCACCGGGAGTCGAGCTCGCCTGACCCTGGAGGAACCCTCCGTGCACTGGGCCAGGACCGTGAAGTGAATCGAGTTTGAATTCGGCCGCGGGGCGCTCACGGCAGCCCCGCGGCCACTCCAATATCCGAATCGATGGACCCGTTGTCTTGACCGGTCCCGAACAACCCGGAGATCGCCGAGCGAACGGCGCCTCCGCTCCCGTTGTCGCACGCTTTCCCGGACTCGCTCCGGACCGCCGCGCGGAGGATGTTCAGCCCGGCCGCCGCGCTAGGTGCGGACGACCGTCGTCAGGGCAAGCCGCCAGAGCCCCTTCTCGCCGCCGGCCCACGGCCGGCTGTAGGCGAACAGGACGCGGTGCGACCCGGGGGTCAGGGCTCGGAAGGTCCAGGTCTCGGTGCCGGCCGCACCGGCGAGCTTGGAGCCGGGAGGCGTCGACACGACGCGCACGAGCCTGATCGCGGCGTGGTCGTAGACGGGCGGCTCCCAGGTGAAGCCTGTCGAGGCATTCGAGCAGAGCCTGACCACGAGCTCGCTTCCGATCCTGGCCGCCACGGGGCGCGCGACGAACGAGCGACCCGACGAATCGGCCGCCGCGGCGAACTGTTCACAGGTGACGGCAACGGGGCCACCGGGTGCTGCGAACGTGCGGACGCCCAGGGACATGGCCCAGGCGGCCTTCGTTCCTCCGGCCCACGGCTGGCTGTACGTGAAGCGAACCGACGTGGAGCCCGACCCGATCACGGAGAAGCTGAACGTCTCGGTTCCCGCTGCACCCGGCATCACGACGTGCGGGCCGGCAGACGTATGAGCAACAAGCCGAAGGTGGGCCCGGTCGTAGACCGGAGCGTCCCACCTGAAGCCGGTCGACGCATTCGAGCAGAGCGTGATGACGAGGGTCCCACCGACAAGGGCGGTGGCGCTTCGGGCCACGGAGGTCGACCCTGCTGCGGGGCGGCCGGCAGACGTGAACGCGTCGCAGCCGACGGTCAACCGGATCGCGCCACCGGCCGCGACGGTCGCAGACCTGCCATGTGCGGACGCGGCCGTGAAGTCTGTGCTGCCGGTGAAGCGCGCCTGGATGCCGATCCACGAGAGGACCCGGGTCGAGAACCGCACCGTTCCGTCCGCGGCCACGCTGCGCGTGGTCGCTGCCTCCCAGGCGCGCGCTCGGGTTCGTGTCCAGATCTGGACCGCCTGCCCGGCGAGCCGGGGGTCCGTGGTGGCGAGATACGTGACCGAGGCACCCGCCGGGACCACCACGCTGGCGGACGTGAATGCTCCGGGACTCGTCGTGACGCCGGCGGCGATGGCGTCCGTGATGACGAGGGGCGCCGGTGATGCCGCCAGGACCGGTCCCGGCGTCGCGCCGAGTGGCAGCAGGGATCCGGCAAGGAGAAGCGCCGCGATCGTGCGCATGGATAGGGTCTCCCTCCGCGACGGACAGGCCACTTGCGTTGGGCCGGCACGCGAGCAATCCGTGTGTCTCCGGCCGGACCTGTGCGTCAGTGTCTATGACGCCCGATGGACGTGCAATGCGGCTCCCTGGTTCCACCGATCGCTCATGGTGCCGCTCTCACGTCCCAGGTCCTCCCGCACGCCGGGCGCCCGGCAGGTCAGCGCCCGATGCCTCCTCGTCGCACCGCGGCGATCGGGCGGCGATGGCGACGGACCACCCGGTTGGCCGCCCACGTGGCGACCCAGCCCAACGGCAGGAACCGGCCGGGCAGGAAGGCGAGGCTCGCGCCGGCCAGCTCGCGGGTGGCAGGGTGGACGGCCGTGGCGCGGACCAGCGCCCGAGCCCCGCGCATGTCGCCGAGCTCCCGCACCACGCTGGACGGATGACGGACAGCACGCCGGGCGATGCCCCGGGACGCTCCCGGATCGGGCGACGGCGACGATCAGACCGCGCGTCTCAGGAAAGGTGCCCAAGCCGACGAGACGGACGAACCGGCTGACGAACGGGATCGCCATGCACGAGACCCATGCGGACATGGCGCGCGCAGACGAGCGCCGCGCCTCGCCACCTCGGGCCACGTGGGCGCCGAGCGTCGCGACGCAGCCATGGCGGCCTGGTCGCGCTTTGGTCACGCTATCCGCGGATTCGACCGCGGCTGAAGTAGCCCAGGACGAAGAGCACGATCAGGACGATGACCACGACCGTGACGATGGTTCCCATGATGTGCCGCCTCTCGGTGGAAGCCCGCGCACGCACGCCGTACGGGCCGGTGCAACGCACCGCCCGGGGCGGCCACTCGAGCAGACCTGACTCTGCACGCAGGACGCGGCAACGTCATGACGCTCGGTCATCCGCCACGTCAGTGACCCGTTTCCGGCAACCCTCGCGAGCGCAGCCAGGTGGTTACCACGTCGACCAAGGCCGGGAGCGACGTGTGGACCATGAGAGGTGCGCCGTGTCCGGGACGATGTAGTGCGAGACGTCGCAACCGGACGGCGTCGTGCCCGCGACATGGATCTTCAACGACTTCGGGGAACATGCCTGCCGCATCCTCGGGACGGACCAGCTCGTCCACACCAGCCCGGGCCAGGAGCTGGAGTTCCGTGCCGGAATCCGCGAGCAGCTCGGCTGGAGCCACGGATGCCTCCACCTGCGGCCGAGCGGCCGAGACTATCTCGAGAAGCTCAACCTGCTGAATGGCGGCGTCACGCTGAAGGTGCATGCCTACGTCAAGGGCGTCAAGGAGTACGGCAAGGCGCCGGGATTCTGACCGTCCCCCACCTTCGCTCCCTGGCCCGTGAGCCGCA
>CAWKJP010000010.1:0-126684 GCA_963850035.1 uncultured Chloroflexia bacterium
CGCCTCTCCCGGCGTGGGCCGCCGCGGTTATCCGGGCCGCCGGATCGACGACGGCGGCCGGTGCGGGCCCCGAACGCCGGCCGGGCCCGGCCGCGGCGCGCCCGACCTGGCCCGCCATCGACGCGGCCTGCTCGATTGGTCAGGCGACGAGCACGGGTCCCCCGGGTTCGCGCTCGCGCTCCAGGCGCAGCACGAGGTCTGCCCCGCCCGGACGCTGGTAATAGCGTCGGTAATCGGCGGGTGACATCGACGAGTAGCGTCCGAACACCTTGTAGAACTGGTTCAGGTTCGTGTACCCGACGGAGTAGGCCACTTCCTGCACGCAGATGTCGGTGGTCAGGAGGAGCCGCTTGGCCTCCGTGAGGCGCAGGTTCGTGACGTATTCCTTGAAGCCCACGCTCGTCGCGTCCTTGAACAGGTGGCGCACGCGCGAGGCGCTCACGTGGACGTGCTCGGAGACACGCTCGAGCGTCAGGCTCTCCCGGAAGTGCTGCTCCACGAAGCTCAGGACGGGCCGGACGACCTCGTGGCGATCGGGCGGCGCCTCGGCGCCGGCGGGCGCACCCGCGTCGTCCCGCGCCGGCTCGTGGGCGCTCGCGTGCCGCACCAGGACGCCGAGCACGCGGCGCAGGTTCGCGTCCAGGAGGTGCCGGTCGCCTGGATCCCGGTCCCAGATCTCCTTGAGCTCGAGCAGGATGGGTCGCACCTCGGTGGCGGCAGCTCCGCCGGCCGGGAGGCGGTTGGCGAACGGGCGTCCGCCGCAGCGGAAGGGCGACAGGTACTCCACGTCGAAGCTCCGTGCGCCCGGCGCCGCGATGAGCTCGGGACGGAAGAGCGTCAGGAGGAGGCGCATCGGTCCCGAGGGGTCGGCCACGCCGACATGCGGCTCCGCGTCGTCGATCAGGAAGACATCGCCCGGCGCCGCCGGGTAGCTCCGCCGCCCGAACTGGAACCGCCCGGCTCCCTCGAGGCAGAGCGCGATCTCGAAGTACTCGTGCCAGTGCATCTGGTCGTCGGCGGCGCGGGTCTCGTACTCGAGCAGCGACAGGGGGAAGCCCGGATCGAGATCGTGCTGCCAGAAGAAGACCGCCACGAGATCCTCCATGGGCCAGGGGTCGCCGAGGCCGGTGACCGAGGGACGCTGCAGGCCGTGGGCCGATGATCGGGCCCGGCGTCCCGTCTGCAGGAGGGCCAAATGGACCGAAGACCGGACGGGCTCGACGGGCTCGCGAGCGGGCGAGGGTCCCGACGCCCCGGCGGGGCAGACCCCCGACGCCCGGCGGGCGAGCGCCCCGACGCCCGGCGGGCGAGCGCCAGACGCGGGGCCCCAGCCGCTCCTGACAGTTAATCGGCCGCTCTTGTCATTGCTGCCGGCCGTCGGCCACCGCGAGACTGGCCGTGGTTAGCATGACGCGAGCGCGCAACCGGCAGATCGCTGCGGATGACGCCTCGCCTCCGGAGTTGTGATGCGGCACTTCAACAACATCGGGACCGCCGTCATCGGCAGCGGGTTCATCGGCACGGTCCACATCGAGGCGCTGCGCAGGATCGGCGTGCGCATCGTCGGGCTGGTCGACGCGACGCCGGAGCTCGGCGCCGCGCGCGCCGCGGCGCTTGGCCTGCCTCGGGCCTACGCCACCCTCGAGGAGGCCCTCGCGGACGACGCCGTCCAGGTCGTGCACGTCACGTCCCCCAATGAGCTGCACCATCCGCAGGTCCGCCGGATCCTCGCCGCCGGCCGCCACGTGATCTGCGAGAAGCCGCTGGCGATGACGTCCGCCGAATCGGCAGAGCTGGTCCGTCTCGCTGCGGCCAGCGGCCTCGTCAACGCCGTCAACTTCAACATCCGCTTCTACCCGTTGAGCCAGCACGTGGCCGGCCTCGTCCGCGACGGCGGGATCGGCGACGTCCGCCTCGTCACCGGCCGCTACTTCCAGGATTGGCTCCTCTACGACACGGACTGGAACTGGCGCCTCGAGACGGACAGGGGCGGCGCGCTGCGAGCGGTGGGCGACATCGGCTCGCACTGGCTGGACCTCGTCACGTTCCTGACCGGACGCCGGGTCGAATCGGTCATGGCGGACCTCACGACGTTCCTCCCAGTCCGCCGGAAGCCGGCGGGCCCCGTGGTGACCTTCTCGACCGAACGCGCCACGGAGACCATCCCGGTGGAGATCCACACGGAGGACGTCGCGACGATCCTCCTGCGGCTGGAGGGCGGCGCCCGCGGCAGCGTGGCGATCTCCCAGGTCAGCCCCGGACGCAAGAACAGCCTCGCCTACGAGATCGACGGCGCCTCGTCGGCCGTGGCGTGGGACTCGGAGCAGCCCGACCATCTCTGGATCGGCCACCGGGACCGGCCCAACGAGCTCCTGCTCCGGAACCCAGCGCTCATGAACGCGGGCGGGAGCGCCGCCGCCCGACTGCCGGGCGGGCACGTGGAGGGGTTCGCGGACACCTTCGGCGCGGTCTTCACGGCGATCTATGCCGATGTCATGGCCGGGGCCCCGTCGCCGAGTCCCGCCTACGCGACGTTCGCCGACGGCCATGACGAGATGCTCGTCGGCGACGCGGTC
Source organism: uncultured Chloroflexia bacterium (assembly GCA_963850035.1). Lineage (GTDB taxonomy): Bacteria > Chloroflexota > Limnocylindria > Limnocylindrales > CSP1-4 > CTSoil-043. The sequence goes on from CAWKJP010000010.1 coordinate 2,577, forward strand.
CTCGAGAGCTCGCGCACGGGCCGCTGGGTCGAGGTCGCCCGGACCGCATGAGCGCCATGTCCCAGAGGGGTCTCGGCCGAGCCCGGCGACGTGATACGCTCCACGATCGATTATCGACAATCATTGGACGACGCAGGAATCGCCGCCCGTTGAACCCGGAGGTTCGGCCGCAATGAAGCTCGGCTTCCTGACCGCACCGTTCCCGGCCACCCCGCTCATGGAGGTGGCCGACTGGGCGGTGGGGGCGGGATTCCAGGTCCTCGAGATCGCCTGCTGGCCGCAGGCCACCGGACCCACGCGCCGCTACGCAGGGACGAGCCACATCGACGTGGCGAGCCTGTCCGCCGCGCAGGCGACGGAGATCGTGGACGAGCTCGCGGGCAAGGGGATCTCGATCTCGGGCCTCGGCTTCTATCCGAACCCGCTGCACCCCGACCCGGCCCATCGCGCCCAGGTGATCGGCCACCTGAAGCACGTGATCACCGCCGCGGAGAAGATGAACGTCCCGCTCGTGAACACGTTCATGGGCGGCGACGGCGCGAAGAACCAGGACCAGAACTGGGAGGAGGCCCTCCGGGTCTGGCCGGACATCGTGGCATTCGCGACCGACCACGGCCGGAAGATCACCCTGGAGAACTGCCCGATGCTGTTCTCCTACGACGAGTGGCCGGGCGGACACAACATCGCCACGACGCCGCGCATGTGGCGGCGAATCCTGGAGCAGTGGGGCGGGACGATCGGGCTCAACTTCGACCCATCGCACCTGGTCCTCCAGATGATCGATGCGCGCCGGTTCCTCAAGGAGTTCGGTGCCAACGTCCTCCATTTCCAGGCGAAGGACCTGATGATCGACCGCGACGGCCTCTACGAGCGCGGGATCATGTCCATGGGCATGGGCTGGCAGATCCCGCGCATCCCGGGCCTGGGCGAGGTGGACTGGTCTGCGATCTTCTCCGAGCTCTACCGCGCCGGGTTCGAGGGCGACTGCATCATCGAGCACGAGGATCGCCGCTTCGAGGGCACCGACGACAAGGTCAAGCAGGGGTTCCTCATCGCGAGGGACGTGCTCCGGCCGTACTGCAAGTGACGATCGCGGGCAGGAGCCACATGGGACGCTCCATCGACACGCTCACCGAGCGCGACATCGCCAAGACGATCGACCATTCCCTGCTGCGCCCCGAGCTGGACGATGCGTTCGTCGAGGCCGGCTGCCGCCTCGCTGCGACGTATGACGTCGCCTCGGTCTGCGTGCGCCCGGCCGACGTGCGGCGGGCAACGGCCCTCCTGCAGGGCACGGACGTCGCCGTCGGCACCACGATCGGGTTCCCGCACGGCAACCACGCCACGGAGATCAAGGTCGTCGAGGCGCGGCGGGCGCTCGCCGACGGCGCAACCGAGCTGGACATGGTGATCCAGATCGCCGCGCTCAAGTCGGGCCGCGACGCCGACGTCGAGGCCGACATTCGTGCCGTGGTCGAGGTCGGGCACGCCGCGGGCGCGATCGTCAAGGTGATCTTCGAGAATGCCTACCTGACCGACGACGAGAAGGTCCGGGCGTGCCACCTTGCCGAGGCGGCTGGGGCGGACTTCGTGAAGACCAGCACGGGCTTCGCCCCATCGGGCGCGACCCACGACGACCTCCGCCTGATGCGCGCGAACACGTCGCCCCACGTGCAGATCAAAGCGGCCGGCGGCGTGCGCACGCTCGACGCGCTCCTCGCCGTCATGGAGCTGGGCGTCACCCGGATCGGTGCCACCGCGACCGAGGCGATCATCCTGGACTTCCGCGCGCGGAAGGCGGGAACGGCGACGTCCGAGCTGCCGGCCGGCGGGGCAGGTCCAGCCCGATGATGTCTGCCGCACTGGCGTCCCCGCTCCCGGGCCCCTGGGCTCGGGACATGCACCGCGCGGCCGGGCGCCCGACGGCGCCCGAGGCCAGACGGCCGGGACCTGTCATCGACGAAACCTACCGGGAACATGCGCGGCGGCTCGCCCGTGCGATCGATCAGCAAGGAGGTGGGTAATCCAGCGATCACGCGAGACGACGCGGCACACGGTTCGGCCGGCGCTCCAGATGAGAGCCCGCGGTCGGAGGATGGAGGAGTCCAGTTTCATGAAGCACAGTCTTTCCCGGAGCGTCGCCGCGCTGGCCACGCTCGCGATCGTGGTCGGAGCGTGCTCCGGCAGCGCCACCCCGTCACCGTCGGCTGCGGCCAGCGCCGGAGCGCCGGCGAGCGCGGCGGCGAAGCAGTACACGATCGGCTACTCGAACGGCAGCAGCGTCGGCAACGGCTTCCGCGAGGAGCAGGTCTGCACCGCCAAGGCGCAGGCCAAGGCCTCGGGCGAGGTCTCGAACCTCACCGTGATCCATCGCAACACCGACGCCGCCGGTCAGCTGTCCGACATCCGGAGCCTGATCGCGAAGGGCGTCAACGCGATCGTCTTCAACCCGAATGATCCGGCCGCGCTCAACCCGGCTCTTGCCGAGGCGAACGCCGCCGGAATCAAGACCGTCTCGGTTGACGCAGTACGTGACCGATCCGAACGCGTGGAACCTGTACGAACAACCAGGTGAAGTACGCCGAGCTCGGCGCCAAGTGGCTGTTCGACCAGATGGGCGGGACGGGCACGGTCTGGTATACGCGCGGCGCGGCCGGCGCACCCGCGGACTACGACCGCGACATCGGGTTCAAGAACATCCTGAAGTCCTACCCGAACATCAAGGTCGTCCCGAACGCGGACGGCGTGTTCACCGGCTGGGATCCCGCGAAGACGACCCAGCTGGCCAACGACTTCATCCAGAGCGGCCAGTACGATCAAGATCCAGGGCATCTGGGCGTCGGGCATGGGCGCGCAGATCGTTGACGCCATCAAGGCCGCCAACAAGCCGTTCGTGCCGATCGCCGACGCGGACATCGGCGCCTTCGTCGCCCAGCTCCTCGATCCCGTCAAGTTCCCGGGCCTCAAGGGAGCGGCGGTGACGAACACGGCCTCCGTCGGCGGCGCAGGCATCACCATGGCGCTCAAGCTCCTCAACGGCGAGGCGGTCACCGCATCGGCAGGCGCCAAGCCGAACACCGTGCTGCTGGATCCGCAGATCCTCGACAACCTGACCGACGCCGGCAAGACCGGACTGAAGGCCTGGGTCTCCGTCCCTGGGATGGATCCCCTGTGGCCGCTCAGCCTCGCGATCCCCGGCTGGACCACGTACGATCCCAACACCGTCCCGAGCTCCTGCAAGGGCGCGTAGCAAGCGACCGCACGCGCATCTCACGCGTGGGACGCCGGTCTCACCGGCGTCCCACGCGCATCTCCCCCCAGCCCTGGTACCGATGACTGCCACCGCTACCGGCCTCCTGCTCGAGGCCACCGACGTCTCCAAGACCTATGGCGCGGTCGTGGCCCTGAAGGCGGCCTCGCTCGCCGTGCGTCCCGGCGAGGTCCATGCGCTCATGGGCGCGAACGGCGCGGGCAAGAGCACCCTGCTCAAGATCCTCACGGGCGCGGTCCACCCGGATTCCGGCAGGATCGCGGTCCGCGGCCGCGAGCGAACGGTCCACTCCCCGGCCGAGGCGCGCCGGGGTGGGCTGGTCTCCGTCTACCAGGAGCCGTCGCTCATCCCGGATCTCGACATCCGGGCGAACCTGCGCCTCACCACGACGCCGTTGGAGCCGTTCCGCCACTGGCTCACGCAGCTGGGCATCGAGAACCTCGACCTGTCGAGCATGGCGCGGCGACTGCCGCTCGCGACGCTCCGGATCGTCGACCTCGCCCGCGCGCTGGCGATCGAGCCCGACGTGCTGATGCTCGACGAGATGACCGCCGCGCTTCCCGCGAACCTGACCCAGCGCGTCCTGGAGGTCGTGGGCAGCCATCGGGGCGGCGGCCGGTCGATCATCTTCATCTCGCACCGGCTCATCGAGATCGCCTCCGTCTGCGACCGGGCGACCGTGCTTCGCGAGGGCGAGACGGTCGGCGTCGTCGACGTGACGCCGGGATCCGAGGAACGGATCATCGAGCTCATGCTTGGCCAGATCGCCGGCGAGATGCCCGCGGTCGCCGGGCGGACCGCCGCCCATCGGACGACCATGACGACGCCCCGCCTCTCCGTCCGTGGGCTCGCCGCCGGCGCGAAGCTGCAGGACGTCTCGTTCGAGCTCCACCCGGGCGAGGTGCTCGGGGTCATTGCGCTCGACGGCCAGGGGCAGGACGAGCTGTTCGACATCCTCGCGGGCGCGCAGCGTCCGAGCAGCGGCGAGCTCCTCGTCGACGGCGCGGCAGCGTCCTTCCGCCACCCTGCCGACGCGATCCGGGCCGGCCTCGTCTACGTCGCCGCCGACCGGGCGGAGGCGCTCCTGATGCAGCGGTCCGTGCGCGAGAACATCGCCCTTCCGTTCACCGCCCGCGTCCGGCAGTGGGGGCTGATCGATCTCCGAGCCGAACGCGAGACGGTCGATGCGGCGGTCACCCGGCTGCAGATCGACGCCCGGGCCGGGAACGAGGTTCGCCGCCTGTCCGGCGGGAACCAGCAGAAGGTGACGATCGCCCGCTGGGTCGCGCGCGGCGTCCGGACGATGCTGTGCTTCGACCCGACGCGCGGAATCGACATCCGGACGAAGCAGCAGATCTACCTCCTGCTTCGCGACCTCGCGGAGGCGGGCGCCGCGGTGCTCCTCTACACCTCCGAGCTGAAGGAGGTGCAGCTCGTCTGCGACCGCGCGATCGTGATCTTCGGAGGACGGGTCGTCGAGGAGATCAACGGAACCGACGCGGACGAAGCGACGCTGCTGCGCGCCGCGTACCACCTGCGTTCCGACGCGGCAATGCCGGAGGCGGTCGGGGCGGACGCCGGGGTCCTCCGCGCCCCGGATCCAGCGCCTGTGCCCGCCCCCGGGGAAGCTCGACCCGAGCCGGCCGAGCAGGAGACCGCGTCATGACCGCCGTGACGACCCCAGCGGGAGGTTCGCCCGCCAGTCCTGCGAGGACGATCACCTCGTGGGCGCAGCGGAGCTCGTGGACGATCGGGCTCCTGGGCCTCCTGGCGATCCTGCTCGTCTTCACCAAGGTCATCCAGCCGAGCTACGGCGTGGCCGGAATCCAGGGGCTCGGGATCTCGATCCTGCCGCTGGGCTTCGCCGCCGTCGCCCAGGCGATCGCCGTGATCGCGGGCGGGATCGACCTCTCGATCGGCTCGATGATGGCGCTCACGAGCGTCATCGCCGCAACCCTGATGGACGGGAAGAGCGCCGAGTACGGCCTCGCCGTCGTGATCGGCGTCCTGTTCCTCGGCCTGGTGCTGGGGGCCATCAACGGGTCGCTGGTCGTCGCCACGCGGGTGCCGGACATCGTCGTCACCCTCGCGATGTCGTTCGTCTGGGCGGGCTTCGCGCTGCTTGTTCGAGCCGCCCCCGGCGGAGCGGCGTCCCCCTGGTTGATGAACCTGGTCATCGGACCGCTGGGCAACCCATGGATCCCGAAGGCGGCGATCGTGCTCGTCGATCGTCGTCGCTGTCACCTGGATCCCCATCGCGAGGTCGCGCGTGGGCCTGTCGCTCTACGCAGTCGGCAGCAACCAGCTGGCCGCGTTCCGGAGCGGCGTCCCGATCGGCCGGACGAAGGTCGTCGCGTACGCGCTGACCGGCCTGTTCGCGGCCGTGGCGGGCCTGGCGCTCACGGCGAGCACCAGCATCGGCACGCCCGTGCCGGGGCCCTACACCCTCGAGAGCGTCGCGGCCGTCGTCCTGGGCGGGGTCAGCCTGGCAGGCGGCCGTGGAGGGGTCTTCGGCCCGATCGTCGCCGTCGTTGTCCTCCAGATCATCCAGAACAACATGACGTTCCTGAGCTTCGACCCGAACTACGCCCTCGTCGCCCAGGGCATGATCCTCATCGGGGTGCTCATCCTCGGCAGCATCGTCGAGAGCCGGCGGGCCCGCCGATGAACGCGTCCGTTCGCACAAACGAATGGCTGACCGCGGTCGCCTGGCGGCGTCTCTTCCGCGATCGGCCCATCGTCCCGCTGACGGGCCTGCTCGCGATCCTCATCCTGGCGATCGAGGTCGCCGATCCGGGCATCGTCAGCCCCGAGTGGACCGGGGTGATCGTGCGGGCGTCGATCCCGCTCGCGATCCTGGCCGGCTGCCAGACGCTGACAATGCTGACCGGCGGGATCGACCTCTCGGTCGCCGCGATCGGCTCGATGGCCGGGTTCGTCACCGCCACCCTCGTCCACAGCCCCGGCGGCGTCGCCGAGGGAATCCTCGTGGCCCTCGTCGCGGCTGCCCTGGCGGGCCTGCTCACCGGCATCGGCGTCGGCGTGTTCCGCGTCCACCCGCTGATCATGACCCTGGGCATGAGCTTCGTGGTGCTCGGTCTCTCGAACGTCTGGCAGCTGCAGATGGTCCAGACGGGCTCCGGGGTGCCGGACTCGCTGCGCTGGATCGGCAGCAGCACGCTCGCGCAGGTGGTGCCGTACAACCTGCTGGTCTTCGTCCCGCTGACGCTCCTGATCCTGCTGGGCCTGAGACGAACCGGATACGGCCGGCTCCTCTATGCGATCGGCGACAACCCGATCGCCGCCCGCCTGTCGGGCACCCGGTCGTGGCAGGTCCTGATCGTGCTGTACGTGATCTCAGCGGTCATGGCGGCCATCGCCGGGCTGCTCATCTCGGGCCTCACCAACACCGCGAGCGTGTCCCTCGTCGACACCTCGCTCCTGCCCGCCGTCGCCGCGGCAGTGATCGGCGGGACCTCGATCCTCGGCGGGCGCGGCGGCTTCGGGGGCACGATCGTCGGCGCGCTCATTCTCACGGTGCTCACCGCGCTCCTGACGGTGCTGGGCCTCCCCGAGCCGACACGCCAGGTCGTCTTCGGATCGATCATCGTGGTCGTCGCGGCCGCCTACACGCGCGTCACCTCGGAGTCCTAGGCGACCGGGATGGGCCAGGACCTGGAGGCGCTCTACCAGGCCAGGCTCCGGCGCTTCGTCACGGCGCTGAACAACAGGAAGCCAGACCGGGTCCCGATCCGGCCGTTCGCGGCGGAGTTCACGGGACGCCACGCGGGCTACACGTGCCAGCAGCTGACGCAGCACTATCCCGACGCGTTCGAGGCGATGGTTCGCTGCAGCGAGGACTACGACTGGGACGCCGTACCCGCGAGCATGGTCTACGTCTGGACCGGCATCACTGACGCGGCCACCGTCACGTACTACGGCGTGCCCGGCGTGGACGTGCCGCCGGACAACGGCTTCCAGTACCGCGAGCCGCCCGAGGACGCCGCCTTCATGCGCGAGGACGAGTACGACCGGCTGATCGACGACCCCGTCGCCTTCCTCTACGAGGTGTGGCTGCCGCGCGCCACGCGCCGGATCGCCGCGGCGGGGGAGCCGGTGACGTTCCGCCACAACGTGGCGCTCGTGTCGGCCGCGATGGCCATGAGCGAGTACTTCAACGCGTTCGGACCGCACGTCGAGCGCCTGCGCAGCGAAGCCGGGATGCCGGGCGCGATCTCGGGGATCTTCAAGGCACCCTTCGACATCATCGGCGACAAGCTGCGCGGCTACGTCGGCCTGACGATGGACATGTACACGCGGCCCGAGAAGGTGCTGAAGGCATGCGAGGCGCTCATGCCGCACCTCTACTGGCTGGCCGCGGCCACGGCCGACCCGTCATCGCAGCTGCCGATCGGCTACTGGATGCACCGTGGCTGCGTGCCCTTCGTCCGCCCCGACCAGTTCGCTTCCCACTACTGGCCAACGGTCAAGCCCCTCGTCGAGGAGCTGTGGCGGAACGGCCACCAGACCATGTTCTACGCGGAGGGCAACTGGGACGCCCACCTCGACGCGTTCCGCGAGCTCCCGGACCGCAGCATCGTCTACCACATCGATCGCGGCACGCCGCTCCTGACGCATCAGAAGCTGCACGACAAGTTCGCCCTGAGCGGCGGCGTGAACAACGTGACGCTGGCGATGGGCACGCCGGAGCAGGTCCGCGCGGAAGTCCGGACGCTGATCGAGACGATCGGCCGGGACGGCGGCTACATCATGGACGCGAGCGCGATCATGCAGAACAACACGCGCCCCGAGAACATGCGGGCGCTCGTCGAGGCGACGCGCGAGTTCGGCAGCTACGACGACCCGGACGTGCTTCCGACGCCGCTGCGCGTGGCGCCGGAGACCGTCACGCCGACCGATGGCGTCGCGGCGATGACCGGCCACCAGCCCGGCGTGTGCGTCTCGTGGGAGGAGCGCCGGGCGGAGCTGGCGGGACCGATCGAGGGGAGCGAGGAGCTCGCGCGGCGCGTGTGGGAGGCGGCCGACGCGGGTGGCGCCACCTTCATCTGGCAGATGCTGGTCTCGTTCTGACGCGGGAGCGGCAGCCCGGGACCCGATCGCCCGGACGGGTCGCGGCCGTCGGCGGGTCGTCCGCCGCGGTCAGTAGCCCACGGAGGGCATAAAGGCGCCCGCGGGCTCCTGGTAGATCCCGATCGTCATCATGTTCACGACGAAGAATGCCCGCAGGTCGTTGAACAGGCACCAGCGGAAGAGCTCCGTGTTGGCGAGCGGGACGAGGAAGCCCGGGGTCCCGAAGTCGGCCGCCGCGCCGATGAGCGCCTGGAGGTCGTCGTTGGTCTCGGCGACCGAGTGGGTGAAGTACGTGATGCCGGTGGTGTAGCCGGTGATGCCCCCGAGGTGCTCCACCACCATCGCCTTGCCGTCGGCGATCGCCTCCCCGACCTCGCCCGCCCGGTCGTGGCCGTGGACCCGGACGCACAGCGCGTTGCACGCGGCTTCGTCGGCGCTCGCGGCAACGCGGACGTCGTAGCCGGGAAACGTGATCCCGAGTGGCTTTCCGTGCATCGCGACAAACGAGCCCCGCACGTCGAAGCCCAGCTTCGCATAGAGGCTCAGCGAGCGGTTGTGGTACGCGATCTGGAGCAGCCGGACGCCCGGCGCGCGACGCTCCGCGGCTCGACGGAGCGCCGCGGCCATCAGCGCATGACCCACCCGGTGGTCCTGCTCGGTGGGATCGACGCTGATCGGCCCGAGCCCCGAGATGAACGAGCGCTCGTCGAGGAAGTTGCTGCCCAGGATGCGTCCGCCCCGCTCGGCGACGACCCCATAGATCCGCGGATGGTTGATGAGCCACCGAATGGGATCGGCCGCCGCCGCCACCGTCGGGAAGTCTGGCGGGAACCCGTGCCGCGCGGCGAGTGTCGCGAACGCCTCGTAGCAGATGCGCCCGCACTCCTGCCAGTCCTCCGGCCGGGCTTCACGAACCGTCACGTCCAACTCGGAGCTCCGATCAGTGCGTGGTTGACCCGCGATGGGCTCCGCGGGCGTGGAGACGATCGTAGCGGGGCGGGGGAGGTCCGATGGCCGGTCTCCGCGGCGGCCGACATCGTCGCCGGGCCGGCGCGCATCAGCCCGGCAGGTGACGCGGCGTCGAGGCGGGCTCGCCCGCGTTCCCGTCGCGCACCCGGCGGACGGTCGCGGCCGCATCCGCCGCGAGGGACCGGATCGTCTCCCACGCGCCCGCGGCGACGGCGTCGGGGCTGGTCAGCCACGTGCCGCCGACCGCGACCACCGTGGGAACGGCGAGATACGCCGCCATATCGGCCGCCGTGATCCCGCCCGTGGGCACGTAGCGCACCATCGGGTACGGACCGGTGAGCGCGCGAAGGTAGGCCACCCCGCCGACGGCGGCAGCGGGGAAGAGCTTCACCAATCGAAGGCCGCGCGCGAGCGCCTGCTCCACCTCGCTCGGCGTGCAGACCCCGGGCAGCATGGGGACGCCGCGGCCAAGCACGTGGTCCACGACCGCGGGATTGAACCCGGGGGCCACGAGGAAGGCCGCGCCCGCGGCGATCGCCGCGTCGGCCTGCGCCGTCGTGAGGATGGTGCCCGCCCCGACGAGGATCCCCGGCACGCGCGCGCGGATCGCCTCGATCGCCGCGACGGCCGCATCGGAGCGGAATGTGATCTCGGCGCACCTGAGCCCGCCGGCCAGCAGCGCCTCGGCGACCGGCACGGCGTCCTCGGGCCGCGCGAGCGTGATCACCGGAACCACGCCCGCAGAGCGAAGGGCTTCCGTCAGGTCCATCTCATCGGCTCGCTCCGCGGGATCGCCGCCGTCGGGCGCCGGCACGGCAGGGGACCCGCGACCATCCATCACCCAGCCCCTGCGCCCGCTCAGGCCAGCACGCGATCGAGGTAGGCGTCATCGAGCAGGCCACGGCCGAATGCTGCCCGGTAGCAGTCGAGCGTCTGGCGGACCCCCTCGTCGAGCGGCGTCTCGGCCCACGCTCCGAGCGCGTCGATGATCGGACGGTCGTCGAACGCGTCCGGAAGGGCCAGCGGTCGATCGTCGAACGTGATCCGGTCGCGGGCCGCCGGCTCGTTCGCCTCGATCGCGTCGACGATCTCGGCGACGCTCGAGGTGCGGCCGCCGAGGTTGTGGACGGCGGCACCGGCGAACGGCGCGCGCGCCGCGCGGAGGAATGCCTTCGCCGCGTCGTCGGCGAACTGGAACTGGTACCTGCCGTTGAAGTTTACGTGGTACGGGCGCCCGGCGGCGGCCGCGATCATCGCGACAGTGGGCTTCGACGTGACGCCCTGGTCCCGTCCCGGCCCGTACACGGAGTGCGGCCGAAGGCCGATGCTCGCGATCCCATCGTTCTGCCAGTAGACCCGCGCGGTCTGCTCGTTGGCGACCTTGTAGACGCCGTAATGCGAGGTCGGGAAGAGCTCCGCGTCCGGGCCGAGGACCGACTCCGCGTAGTGGCTCTTCGGGCCGTAGACGGCCGCGCTGCTCGCGTAGACCACGCGCTCCACGCCCAGGCGCTTCGCGAGCTCGAAGATCGTGACCGTGCCGCCGACGTTCACCTGGGCGCCCCGGATCGGGTCCGCCGCGCAGAACGGGAACTGCATCCCGGCCAGGTGGATGATCCGGTTGATCCCGTGGCGACGCGACGCCGACTCGAGCGTCGTGATGTCCGAGATGTCGCCGGTGACGAAGCGGATCGCCGCGCGCTCCGCGTCGGTCAGGATCAGCCGGAGGCGATCATCCCGCCCGCTGGAGGTCAGGACCACGACCGGGACGTGCTCCTGCACGAGATTCCGGACGACCCACGAACCGATGCAGCCCGTGCCGCCGGTGACGAGGACGCGCTCGTCGGTCATCGCGTTCCCTCGCTCGCTCCGGATCCCGCGATCGCCGGCATCGCTCAGCCGACCACCTCGTAGCCCTGGATCTGCATGTCGGTGTTGAGCGCCTTCAGCGCGGGCTGGAGCGCCATGTGGACCTCTGAGGTCCGCCACCCCGCGGCACTCTCGGCGTCCGTGAACCGGAAGACCATCTGGTAGCGGGTCGTGCTGTCCGTCTCGCGAAGGAGCTCGATCTTCACGAACCCCGGGGCCTTCGCCATGGTCGGCCCGTACTCGCTCGCGATGAACTGCTCGAACGCCGCGGCCTTCTCCGGGAGGACCGTGAACGTGATGTGTCGCTCGATCATTGCGGGACCTCCCTGGGGGCGCGACGGCTGGCGGGGTGCGTCCGCGAATTGGTCTTACCAGTTGACCACTATACCAGCAGACTCTACGATGTCGCGAGCCGAATGACCAGGGAGCGCCACCCCGTGCTGCAACGAGAGCCTCGCATCGCCGCTGCGACCGGTGTCGACGCGGCGGCGGCATCCGAGCCCCGCTTCACGGTCATCTCGCGCAGCACGCTTCCCGAGGAGGTCGCCAACCGCATCCTCGCGCTGATCCGGGACCAGCGGCTCCTGCCCGGGTCGAAGCTGCCCGCGGAGCGCAGCCTCGCCGGCATGATGGACGTGAGCCGGCCCGTCGTGCGCGAGGCGCTCCGTGCGCTTGCGCTCATGCGCGTCGTGGACATTCGCCAGGGCGACGGGACGTACGTCACCTCGCTGGAGCCCAGGCAGCTCGTCGCCCACCTCGACTTCGTGTTCGCCAAGGACAGCGTCGCCCTCGCCCAGCTCCTCGAGGCGCGGCGCGTCGTCGAGGCCGGGAATGCCCGCCTGGCCGCGTCCCGCATCACCGAGGGCGACCTCTCGAGGCTCGACGGCCTCGTGGATTCGCTGGCGAGCTCCATCGACGACCCGGACCGGTTCAGCGAGCTGGACATTGCGCTGCACGAGGCGGTCGGCACTGCGGCCGGCAACTTCCTGCTCTCGCAGTTCATGAACATCGTCAGCACGCTCGGCAAGGTGAGCCGGGAACGGACGGGCGGGCTCCGGGCGGTGCGGGAGGCCGCGTTGCTCGATCACCGGCAGATCGTCGACGCGCTGCGCGCGGGCGACCCCGACGCCGCGGAGCGAGCCATGCAGGGCCACCTCGACCATGTCGAGCAGGGGCTGCGCCCGGCCCCCGGCACGGCCGCCACGGCCTCCTCGGACGGCACGATCATCCCGGATCCCGCAGCGCCCCGCCCCGACGCAGCCGCGGCCGCCCCGGCCGCCGGCTCGCGCGGCGCCCAGGCGCTCGACGTCGAGAGGCATCCCCGATGAACGTGCGCGGCAGCTGCACGATGGACGCGCCCCGAGCCGCCGTGTTCGCGGCGATCTGCGACCCCGATGTGCTTCTCGGGGTCATCCCCGGCTGCCGCGAGATCGAGCAGATCGGCGATGCCGAGTACCGGGGACGGATCTCGCTCCGGCTTCCCGGCGTCGTCGGGACCTATCGGACGGTCGTCCGCCTGGTCGAGTCCGAACCTCCGTCGTACGGCCGGCTCGAGGGCGAGCTCGACGGGACGCTCGGGACGCTCACGGGGAGCGCGACGTTCCGGCTCGCCGACGCCGGCAGCGGGACGCGGATCGACTACGAGGGCCAGGCGGTGATCGGCGGGCCGCTGGCCCGGCTCGACGCCCGCTTCGCCGAGGGCCTGGCCGGATCCCTGATCCGGCAGGGATTGCACAACCTGGACGCGAGACTCGCGGCCGACCCGGTGGCCGTCGAGCTGCCCGACCACCCGAGCACGAGCAGGGAGATGTCAGCGTGACCGTCAGGACCTATCTCTTGCCCCGCTCCCTGCCGGAGGCGCTCGGGCTGCTGGAGCAGCACGGCCCGGACCTGCTGGTGATGGCGGGCGGGACCGTCGCCATGCCGCTCATCAACGACGGGATCTCGCTTCCGGAAGCGGTCATGGGCCTGCGCCTGGCGGGTCTCGACCGGATCATCCGCACCGGCGACGTGCTCCACATCGGCGCGACGGCCACGCTGACGCAGCTCCTGGACCAGGACGCGGTGCCGATGCTCCGCGAGGCGGCCCGGAACACCGCGAGCTGGGCGATCCGCAACATGGGAACGGTCGGTGGCAACCTGTTCACGCCGCCCCCCGGCGGGGACGTGACGGTGGCGCTCCTGGCGCTGGACGCGCGGGTGACCCTGGCCAGCACGAGGGGGGAGCGGTCGCTCCCGCTGGCCGACTTCCTGATCGGGTTCATGCGCAACGAGCTCGCGGCCGACGAGCTCCTGATCCGGATCGAGGTGCCGGTCCGGAGCGAGCCGACCGCCTTCCTGAAGCTTGGCCGCAGGCACGCGAACACCCCGGCCGTGGTGACGGTCGCAGCCCGCCTCGAGTGGCGCGATGGCCTCGTGGCCGACGCGCGCATCGCGCTGGGCGCCGTCGGTCCGCATCCCATCCGGGCCCGGGGAGCCGAACGGCGGCTCGTCGGGACCGGCCTGGACGTGGAGGCGATCGCTGCCGCGTCCGACGCCGCGGCCGAGGAGTGCGAGCCGTTCACGGACGGCATTGCCACGGACTGGTACCGGCGCAGGATGGCCCGGCTCTTCGTGGGCAGGGCCCTCGAGCAGCTGATGCCGGGCGCCACGGGAGAGGGTCGCTAGCATGGCATCGACGATCGTCACCTTCCAGCTGGGCGACCGCGAGGTCGAGGTCATGGTCCGGCCCATGACCACCCTGCAGGCCGTGCTTCGAAACCAGCTCGGGTTCACGGCCACCAAGGATGGCTGCCGGCAGGGCGGCTGCGGCAGCTGCACGGTCCTCGTGGACGGGGAGCCGATGCTGTCCTGCCTGCTGCCCGTCGAGGACATCGCGGGCAGGCGCGTCACCACGCTCGAGAGCATCACGCCGGCCGAGGGGCTGCACCCGGTCCAGCGCGCGTTCCTCGACGCGAATGCCCTCCAGTGCGGCTACTGCACGCCCGGCATGGTCATGGTCTCCACGGCCCTGCTCGACCATGTGCCGGTCCCGAGCGACGACGACATCCGGCAGGCGCTGACGGGCAACATCTGTCGCTGCACCGGGTATCGGCCGATCGTCAGCGCCGTCCACGACGCGGCCGCGGCGATGCACGCGCACGCAGGGGAGGGGGCACGATGAGCGCCGATCTCAACGTCGTCGGCCAGTCGGTCGCGCGCAGCGACGGGATCGGCCACGTCACCGGCCGGACCCAGTTCTTCGCGGACCGCACGTTCCCCGGCATGCTCCACATCAAGATGGTCCGGAGCCCGCTCCACCACGCCCGGATCCGCGGCATCGACCTGTCGGAGGCGGAGCGCGTCCCGGGTTTCGTCCGCGCCCTGACCTGGAGGGACGTCCCGCACAACCTGTACACGATCCTCGGTCTCATCGGGGTCGAGCCCGAGGAGGAGTACGTCCTCGCCGAGGACCGTGTCCGCTTCCGGGGCGAGGCGATCGTCGCGATCGTCGCCGAGAGCGAGGCCGCCGCCCTCGAGGCCGTCTCGAAGGTTCGCCTGGACCTCGAGGAGCTGCCCGCCGTCTTCGACGTCGAGGAGGCCCTCCTGCCCGGCGCCCCCATCGTGACGAGCTGGGGGAACAACACGTTCATGTACGAAGGGCACCCGTGCCGGCGGGTGCGCCTGGGCGACGTCGACGCCGCGTTCGAGCGCGCCGACCACATCGTGGAAGGCGTCTACAACACGAGCCCCATCGAGCAGGCCCCGATGGAGACGACGGGGTGCATCGCGGTCCCCGAGGCGAACGGCCGCTACACCGTCTACACGAACACGCAGGCGCTCTACTTCAGCCTGGACAACACGGCGATCATCCTCCAGGTCCCCGGCAACCGGCTCCACTTCGTGGGCGGCACGGTGGGCGGTGGCTTCGGCGGCAAGGTCGACGTCATCGTGGAGCCGATCGCCACGCTCGCGGCGATGCTCACCAACCGGGCGGTGCAATTCGCCTACAGCCGCTCCGAGGAGATGCAGGTCTCGTCGACGCGCAGCGCCTGGCGCATCTACATCAAGGACGGCGTCTCGCGAGACGGCCACATCCTGGCCCGCAAGGTCACGAGCTATGCGGACTCCGGGGCCTACAGCCGCCAGACGCCGTACGCGCTCACCAAGCACGCCGCCAACGCCGCGGGCCCCTACGCGATCCCGAACGTGTCGATCGACGCGTACTGCGTCTTCACGAACCGCCAGCCCGCCAGCGCGATGCGCGGCTTCGGGGTGACCATGGGGTCGTTCGCGCTCGAGGTGCAGATGGACAGGATCGCCGAGCGGGTCGGCCTCGATCCGTGGACGATCCGCTTCATCAACGCCTACCACAACGGCGACATGAAGCCGCACCGAAAGCTTGCCGAGGACGCCACGCTGATCGAGACGATGCAGGCGGCCGCGGCCCTGGTGGGACACGAGCTGCCCGAGGACCTGCGAGCGATGACGTCGGCACCCCGCGACGCCGGCCACGTTGGAGGGCGCGACTGATGGCCAGGCTGCGCGGGACCGGGATCGCCGCCGTCAACTACCCGACCGGCATGAACCTCGGCGGCGACCCGTCGCAGGCCCTGATCCACGCCACGACGAGCGGGTCGTTCGTCGTCACGCTCTCGGCGACGGATCTCGGGCAGGGGCTCAGGACGGTCATCGGCCAGATCGCGGCCGAGACGCTCGGCGTCGAGTTCGGGGAGATCGTCATCGACACCGCGGACACGGACACGGGTCCGCACGACATGGGCACGTTCGCGAGTCGCGCAACCCACCGCGTGGGCAACGCCGTGATCGCGGCCGCCCTGGAGGCTCGCCGCGCCCTGCTCGACGTCGCCGCGGAGGAGCTCGAGGCCGCGGTCGACGACCTCGAGATCGACGGACACGGGAACCTGATGGTGAAGGGCGCCCCCTCGCGCTCCGTCCGGGTGGCCGACATCGCCTCGCTGGCCCAGTTCAAGTACGGTCGGACGATCTCCGGGCGCGGGAGCTACATGAAGGCGAAGAGCCCCGTCGATCCCGAGACCGGGGCGATGGATCCCGATTCCACCGAGGCGCACGCATGCACGGTCGCCGAGGTCGAGGTCGACACCGAGACGGGCGAGGTCAGGGTCCTCAGCATCCGCAGCGCCTACGAGGTGGGTCGCCAGGTCAACCCGGCGCTCGTCGCCGGCCAGATCGCGGGCGGCGCGTGGATGGGCATGTCGCACGCCCTCTACGAGACGACCGCGCCGTACTATCCCGCCCCCGACCACAGCCCGCGGGACTTCAGCGAGTACCTGATGCCCGGCACGCTGGAGATGCCGGAGATCGAATCCGTCGTCCTGGAGATGCCGTCATCGAACGGTCCGTACGGCGTCAAGGGCATCGGTGAGATGACGGCGAACTCGCCGATCCCGGCGATCGTCAACGCCATCTATCACGCCACCGGCGTCCGGATCGACGACCTGCCCGTCACCCCGGAAAAGGTCCTGCGCGGCCTGGAGGCCAGGCAGCCCGGGCCCGCCTGAGTCGCGGGCGTCGCCGAGCGGTCGGGTCCGGCCGGTCCTTCGGCGAGCACCCCCACATCGGAGCATTGGAGATCAGGATGGGTCAGATCACGACGTGGGACGAGTTCCCGACCGTCGAGTACATCCCCGGCGTCTTCCGCCAGGCCGTCTCCGGCGAGAAGACGATGCTGACGCGGATCGTCTACCGGGGCGGCGTCGTGATCCCGGACCACAGCCACGATGCCGAGCAGCTGATGCTCGTCGAGCAGGGGCGGCTGTGGGCCAGGGTCGGCGACGAGGAGTCCGAGGTTGGCCCCGGGTCGCTGCTGATCATCCCCTCGAACTACGTCCACGCGTTTCGCCAGCTCACCGACGAGGACGTGGTCTTCTACGAGTGCTTCGCGCCGATCCGGCTCGAATACCTCGTGGGCTTCAAAGGCCCCGACCGCTCCCTTGCCATGATGAAGAAGGCGCTCGGGACCGAGTAAGGCGCAGCCTGCGTCGTCGTCGGCGCGGAACGTGCCGGCCCACGGCGTTCGACCGGATCGACGGAAGCGGTCTCCCGCAGGGCCGAAGCAGGTTCTCGCCGCGAGCGGCATCCGTGTCCGTTTCTTATCCACCCCTTGGTCGAGATTCTGCGCGGGGCAGTGGAGACTGGCACCGACGAGGGTCGCACTGCGCACCGCGGCCGCCATCCGGCGCGATCCGGGAACACGTCGCGGCCGGGACGAACACGGGAGGAATGACGGGGTGCACGCCAGGTCCACGCTCGCGATCGCGGCGATGCTCACGCTGGGGTTGGGCGCGGTGCCGGCCGGCGGTGCGCCCGTGCCGGAGAACCATGCCGCCCCGGCTCGCATGCCGGCACCGCTCACGTCGTCGAGGGGGCCGTCCGTGCCGGTCATCCACGCGGCCACGCCGGCCGGGGTCAGGAGCGCGGGCGGGCTCGGCTGGTACTCGTCGAACTGGGCGGGCTACGCGGTCACGGCCGGGCCGTATCGCAGCGTCAGCGGCAGGTGGACCGTCCCGGTGGTGAGCCCGGCCTCTCGCTCGTCCTACTCGGCGCAATGGGTCGGCGTGGACGGCGTGAGCAGCGCCGCTCTCATCCAGGCCGGGACCGAAGCCAACTTCGTGAACGGGACGGCCCGCTACTCGGCCTGGTGGGAGATCCTGCCCGCGCCGGCCGTCAGCATCCGGACGCTCACCGTTCGGCCCGGCGACGAGATCAGCGTGACGATCGCGCGGGTCTCGCCCGGCCGGTGGAGGATCAGCCTGAAGGACAGCCGGTCCGGGAGCTTCACGACGGTTCGGGCGTATGCCGGGCCCGGCGCGTCTGCCGAGTGGATCGAGGAGGCGCCGGTGGTCGGCTGGCGCATCCCGCCGCTCGCCCCCCACGGGCCGGTGGTCTTCGACAACGCCATGGTGAACGGCGCCATGGCGCGGCTCAGCGTCGCAGACGCAGGCGCGATGCTCCGTCGCGGCATCCTCGTCGACACGCCATCCATTCCCGATGCGGACGGCAACGGGTTCGTCGTCGCCGAGCAGGCGACGCAGCCGGACCAACCCGCCCGGACCTGATCCGGGCGCCGCGAGCAGGCCAGGAGCCGGGCGGGCGCGGCTCGCACAGCCGCGATCAGGGCCCGGGCCCGGCCGGCCCGCCCGGTGCCCGGGGCCGGCACGCCGGGCACGCATCAGGCGAACGCGGCGATCACCTCTGCGGCGAGGTCGAGGGACTCACCCGGCAGCATCGTGTTCGCGAAGGTGAAGCCGCCGAAGCCTTCCTCCACGTACTCCGCGAGCACCTCTGCTGCATGTGCCGGCGTGGCCGGGACGAGGCCGCCGCGCCGCTCCGGCGGGATCCCGGCCAGGCGCGACGCTCCCTCGCGCTCGTCCGCCACGAGGAGCACGGGGGCGGCCATCGTCCGGGTGATCGTCGCCGGGTCGCGCCCGATCTCCTCGCAGTAGCGCTCGAGGAGCTCTGCCTTGTGGCGAAGCACGTCTTTGCCCAGCGGGAACCAGTGCGCGTAATCGGCGTGCCGGGCGACCAGGCGCAGCGTCCGCTGCTCGCCGCCGCCGCCGACCAGGATCCGCGGCCCGCCGGCCTGGACCGGCCTCGGCTGGTTGAGCGCGGCCTCGATCCGATAGAAGCGGCCCTCGAACGTTGGGCGCTCCTCGGTGAACATCAGGTGGCAGATCGTGAGGGCCTCGTCGAGGCGGTCCATGCGCTCGCCGACCCGCGGGAACTCGAACCCATACCCGCGATGCTCCGACTCGTTCCACGCCGCTCCCATCCCCAGGATGGCCCGGCCCCCGGAGATCACGTCGAGGGTCGTGACGATCTTCGCCAGGTGCGCCGGGTTGCGGTAGGTGACGCCGCTGACGAGCGCCCCGACCCGGAGGCGCGACGTCCGCGCGGCGATCCCCGCGAGGATGGAGTACGCCTCGAGCATCGACGCGTCTTCCGGACCCACGCCGCCGATCTGGTAGAAGTGGTCCATCACCGTCACGAGATCGAAGCCCACCGCCTCCGCCCGGCGGGCGAAGCCCACGACGTGCTCGAAGAGCGATTCCGGCGCCACCCCCGGGAAGGTGTAGTTGGGAAGGTGGTACCCGAACATCGGTCGCATCAGCCGAACCTCATCGCATGGAAGGGAGCCGGTGACGGCCGGTGCGTGCGACCGTCGGCGCCAGTTTCCACCAGGTCGCCCGTCGGCGTCGGCGCAAGCCGGCAGGAGATCAGCGTTCCGGGGGAGACGGGCGTTCGGCGAGATGACGAGTCGTAATGACGGCCGCGCATGTCGCTCCCAGACTCAGGGGTGGATGATTCCGCACACGTCATTGCGCCGCTCGATTGCCTCGACGAAGAAGGCCCGTCCTGGGGGATGGGCCTTCTTCGAGCCCGTTCGGCCGCGCCGCCGCGTCGTCGCGACGGACGCGATCCCCGCCCCGGCCCTCAGTGTCGCTGCGTTGGGCGACGGCATCGTTCCGACTCCGGGCCGCTCGCGAGCCGCGCTGACGACTTCCCGATCGGCGAGCCCGCAGCCCGGATGCAGCCGGGGCTGCGGGCTCGCCGACTCAGTGGTGCTGGAGCAGCGCGACGATCAGGACGAACAGCGCGCTGGCCCCCAGGAACCCGAGGCTGATCCCGGCAACGAGGAGCAGGGGGCCCCGACGTTGCGAGCCCGGCAGGCCGGGCTTCTCGGCGGCGAACACGAACTGCGAGAGGTCCAGGTCCTTCCACGACTCGAGGTCGGCCGCGAGCGCGGCCGCATCCGGGTAGCGCTCCGCGGGGTCCTTGCGGATGCATTTCCGGACGATCGCGTCGAGCGGGGGAGGGATCGACGGGTCGAGCTCGAGGAGCGATGGGGCCGGGCGCGTCACCGCCTGGTTCATGATCGAGAGCGGGTTGTCGCCTTCCCAGGGAACCCGGCCGGCGAGCAGCTCGAACAGGATCACCCCGAGCGCGTAGACGTCCGTGCGGGCGTCTCCGCGCTCGCCCTGGACCTGCTCCGGCGCCATGTAGTCGGGGGTGCCGATCTGCGAGGTCAGCCAGCGCCAGGTCAGGCGGCGTGCCCCGGACATGAGGGCGATCCCGAAATCGGTGACGACGGGCCGGCCCTCCGCGGTCACGAGCACGTTCTCGGGCTTCAGGTCGCGATGCGTCACGCCCTGCCGGTGCGCGTAGCCCATCGCGTCCGCGAGCTGGTCCACGATGGCCACAGCCTCCGCGATCGGAAGCCGCCCTCGCCGGGCCAGGTGCTCGCGCAGCGTCTCGCCCTCGATGTACTCCATGACGAGGTACGGGCGTGTCCGGTCGCCGCCCGGGTCGAGCGAGTGCTGGATCCCCGGGTGGTCGAGACGGCGCGCGATCTCCATCTCGCGCCGGAACCGGTCGAACGTGGCGACGTCGCCGATGATCCCTTCGTGCGGGCACTTGAGGACGACCCGCCCGCCGTCCGGGTCCACGGCCAGGTAGACGTCGCTGAACGCGCCGTGGCCGATCGCCTCCACGATCTCGTAGCGGTCCAGTCGCTCGCCGGGGGCGAGCGCCGCGCTCACGAGCGGCCCGCGAGGAGCCGTCGCCAGAACGATCGGTCGGGTCCGTCACCATCCCGGGGCGAGCCCGCGACGTCCACGTGGATGATTGCCACGGTCGCATTATCGTCGCCGCCCGACGCGATCGCCTGCGAGACGAGGTCGCGAGCGCCCGTGGCCGGCTCGGCGCGGAGGGCGGCCTCGAAGTGCTCCTGGTCCAGCCCGCCCCAGCAGCCGTCGGTGCAGACGGCATACGTATCTCCCGGGTAGATCGCGCGCGAGGCCGCGTCGGCACGCAGGACGAGATCCCCGCCGAGCGAGCGGGTCAGCAGGTGGCGCCCCGGATGGGTGCGGGCCTGGTAGGGCTTGATCACCTTCATCCGGACAAGCTCGGCGGCCTGCGAGTGGTCGCGGGTCAGGAGCTCCACGATGTCGTCGCGCATCCGGTAGACGCGCGTGTCGCCGATGTGCGCGACGTGGAGCGAGCCGGCGGCGAAGACCAGGACGGCGGCGGTCGTCTGCGGGCCAGGCCGCCGGTCGGTCGCGCCATCGAGCTCGCCCGCGAGCAGGGCGCCGTTCGCGAGCTCCAACGCCGCCCGGACGTCGCCCGGCCCGGGCTGCGCGGCGACGGCCAGCGTCTCCACGACGATTCGGGTGGCGGTCCGGCTGGCCAGGTCGCCCCGGCCGTGGCCACCGAGGCCGTCCGCCACCATGAGGCCCACGGCCGGTCCGGCCAGCGCCGCGGTGCGGATCGACTCGCCCGGCGTCCCCATGAGGTCGTGGCCTGCTGCGTCGAACCAGCCCACGTGATCCTCGTTCGTCTCGCGAACCGGGCCGACGACGGAGAGCGTCGCGATCCGCACGCGGACGTGCTGGCCGGCCTCCGCGGCGACCTCCTCCCCGAGCACGCCGGATGCCGGCGGCGCCGAGGAGGGCGCCGCCGGCATGCCGGTGGAGTGCCGGGGATCACCGGGCGGCGGGACGCCCGGCGCAGGGGCGCTCAGCCGGCCGCCTCGATGCGCTCGGTAGCGGCGGCGCGGTCGCCGATCGCGGCCAGATCGCCGGGACCGCGACGGACGAGGATCGGCTTCTTGGTGGCCCGCGAGTTGAGGGTCAGCCACACGGCGCCGACCACGATCCAGGCCGCCACGACCCCGAGCGCGATCAGCGTGTCCGTCTGGGTGGATCCGCCCGCCGAGATGCTCATCACGAGGATCGTCAGCAGCAGGGACAGGTTGGCCAGGAGGCCGAGGGCCGGGACCAGGATGTGCTTGAGCGAGGACCGTTCGGGCCGGGCCCAGAACGCGATCATCACGAGGAAGTTCGTCATCCCGTAGACCAGGAACGTGCCCACGTTCGAGGCAAGGATGATCTGGAGGAGGTTGTCCGCGCTCAGGATGCCGTACGCGCCGAGCGCGGCAGAGATGGCCGCAAGGACCAGGATCCCGTAGTGCGGGGTCGCGTACTTGCCGTGGAGCAGCCCGAGCAGGCCCGGCACCTCGCGGTCGCGGCCCATCACGTAGGTGATCCGGACGCCGGTGTTCAGGCACGCGAGCGTCGTCCCGATCAGCGCCACGAGGACGGTCGCGGCCAGGATCAGGGCGAGGGCCGTGCCCGTCCCGCCGAGCATCGTGTCGCCGATGAGCTTGACCAGGTCGCCGATCGGGGCGCCGGACGCCGCCGCGGCGCCGTAGCCGGTGACGGTCGTGGCCGCTCCGCCCGTTGCCGTCACGGTGCCGGTCAGCGCGCTGCTGACGGCGAAGTTCGCGGATACGTACTCGATGAGGTAGGCGAAGATGCCCTGGATCGCGAGCGAGAGGAGCACCGCGCGTCGCACGTCGCGCTTCGGGTTGATCGCCTCGGCGCCGAGCGCGGTCACCGATTCGAACCCGACGAGGAGCAGGATCGCGATCGTGCCCTGGAACAGGACGTTCGTGATGTCGTGCGGCAGGACCACGGACACGACGTCCTTGTGGGCGTATGCCAGCTCCGGGTGGCTGAGGCGGAAGACCACGGCCAGGACGCTGAACCCGAGCAGGGCAGTCAGCTGGATGACGTTGATCACCACCGCCGTCATGGTCGAGCCCGAGATCCCGCGGAATGCGATCAGGCCGGTCAGGGCGGCGAAGATCACGACCAGCGCGATCTCGAAGGGCGTGTCGAGGGTGATCCCGAACAGGCTCAGGATGTAGACGGCCAGGATCCCCGTGAACGCGACCATGATCCCCGGGTAGATCCAGTAGTAGAGGTGGGAGATCCACCCCACCACGAACTTTGCGAGGCGGGCGAACTTGTAGTGGATCGCCTCTTCGCGCTCGAGGAACGCGGCCTCGGCGAAGTAGTACGACGAGCCGGCGCCCGCGGACGGGTAGAGGTTGGACAGCTCGCCGTAGCTCCACGCGGTGAGGAAGGCCAGGACCAGCGCGAACAGCAGGCCGGGGACCATGTCCATCGCGGTCGTCGAGCCACCGTTGGACTGGATCGTCTGCGACTGGAAGGTCGTCCAGAGGAAGGCACCAGGCGCGATCAACGCCATCGCGTTGATCGTCAGCCCCGTGAGGCTCAGGGTTCGCTTCATCTCCGGCGCTGGGGCGCTCGTCATCTCGTCTCCTCCACCGCGGTCGTGGCCGCACGGCGCGCTCACTCGTCGTGCCGGTTGGCCGATCGTGGGGGCTCCCGTGCGTCGCGCACAGGGTGGAGACCGTGATGCGCGGGAGCGGATTGGTTGCGCAGCGGTGGCAATTCGCGGCGCAGCCCCGACGCCGCGCGGGCTGCCGCGCGGCCGTCACCGCGGTCGCACGCTGAACCGGCATCGCGCTCCAGCCCGAACCGGAGATCAACCTGAACAGCGATACTGTCCGGCGTGTCGACCACCGAGCCACGACCAACGGCCGCATCGCCCGAGTCACCGGCATCGCCCGGGGCGCCGGCAGCGCCCGCGGCGCCGGATGGGGGACGGCCGGAGCCTCCGGTCTACGACCTCTCGTACCGCGATGCGTTCTGGGCATCCCGGGCCTACGAGGACCTGTGTGACCGGCTCGCGCTCCGCGCGCTCCTTCCCGGAGGCGGCGGGCAGCTCCTCGATCTCGGCGCGGGCTTCGGCCGCCTGAGCGACGAATACGCCGCCTTCGACCACGTCACGCTCGTCGATGCGTCGACCGCGATGGTCGAGGCGGCCCGGGAACGGCTCGGTGCCGACCCTCGCTTCACGGTCGTCCAGGCGGACGCGACCGACATCCCGATCGCCTCGGGCTCGGTCGACGTCGTCGTGGCCGTCCGGCTGATCCTTCACGTCCGGAACCCGGACGCGGTCTTCGCGGAGGTCGCCCGGGTCCTTCGGCCCGGCGGCCTGTTCATCCTCGAGTTCCCCAATCGAAACCACCTGCTCGCGCGCCTTCGCTACCTCGCCCACCGGCAGGACTGGGCGCCCGGCGACCCGGAATCGCACGAGTATCGCGAGGGGCACTTCTCCCACCAACCAGCGACCGTGGTGCGGCAGCTCCGACGGGCGGGCCTGGTGCCGGTCAGGCGGCGGGCAGTCTCGCTCTTTCGCTCGGCGCGCCTCAAGGCCCTCGTGCCGGCGCGTCACCTGGCGCGGGTCGAGGCGCCGCTCCAGGCGCCGCTCGGACGCCTGGCACCAAGCCCGTCTGTCTACATCGCCTCCCGCAATCGCGGAGGTGCGGCCGTCGCTGCGCAGTCGCCGGCCGAGCTCGACCGACACGCCGAGGGGTAGGCTCGCGCGATGCTGAGCTTCTTCCAGGCGATCGTCCTCGGGCTGCTCCAGGGCGTCACCGAGCTCTTCCCCGTCTCGAGCCTGGGGCACTCGGTGATCCTGCCCCAGCTCCTCGGATGGAGCGACGTCGTCGCGGCACAGTCGGCGACCGAGTCGTACTTCCTGGCGCTGCTCGTCGGGCTCCACGTCGCGACCGCGCTGGCCCTCGTCGCCTTCTACCGCGACACGTGGGTACGGATCATCCTGGGCGTCCTGACGTCGTTACGGACGCGGCGGATCGAGACGCCCGACCAGCGCCTTGGATGGCTCCTGATCGTCGCCACCATTCCAGCCGGGCTGGCCGGGGTGCTCCTCGAGCATTCCCTGCGCGTGGTCTTCGCCAAGCCGCTCGCCGCCTCGGCGTTCCTCGTCGTCAACGGCGTGATCCTGCTCGGTGGGGAGTGGATTCGGCGCCGGTCCCAGGGTCCCGGCGCGCCGCGGCTCCGGCAGGCGACCGCGCACGGTCGCCGGCTCGACGACCTGGGGTTCCGCGTGGCAGGCACGGTCGGCCTCGCCCAGGCGTTTGCGCTCCTGCCGGGCATCAGCCGGTCGGGCATCACGATGGTGGCGGGGCTCGTCCGCGGGCTCGATCACGAGGACTCGGCGCGTTTCTCGTTCCTCCTCGCGACGCCGATCATCCTGGCCGCGGGGGTCTACAAGCTGCCCGACCTGCTCGGACACAACGGCGACGGCGTCCGCCCACAGGTGCTCGCGGGGAGCATCGCGGCCGGGATCGCCGCGTACCTCTCGGTGCGCTTCCTGTCCCGCTACTTCACCGCCCGGACGCTCACCCCGTTCGCGATCTACTGCCTCGTCGCGGGGCTGCTCTGCGTCGTCCGATTCGCCTAGTGCCCTCCCGTCGCGCCGGCTCGCGCGGGACGATCGCCGGGGACGCGAAACGGACCCGGCCGCCCCGAGGTGCCTGGGGGTGGCGCGGGTCCGTGTTCGGTGCCGGGTGGCCGGGAGGAGGTCGGCCGGCCGGCGGTGCGAGGGCTCGGAGGAGGGAGCCGAGCTCCGTGATGCGTAGTTGACACCTGCCGCCTGAACCTATTCTGAAAAGAAGGGCGGCCGCGTGGACGGCCCACATCGATCCGTGCAGCACGGCAGTCCGGCCGAACCGGTCGCCCGTGGCCCGCGAATCGATGGTGCACGCCTCGCTGGTATCGTGATGCACGTGGAGCGCGTATCGACGGAGGAGCAGGCGGCGCCCCGGCTCCTGCATGCCCGCTGGCTGGGCCGGATCGCCTATCGCGAGGCGTGGGGGCTCCAGCAGGCCCTCGCCTCGGCGCGCGCCGGGGGTGCGCTCGCGGAGGACCAGCTCCTCCTGCTCGAGCACGATGCGGTCCTCACGCTCGGTCGACATGCCAGCGACGGCCATGTCATCGCGCCGCCGGAGCTGATCGCGGCGCGCGGGATCGAGGTCGTCCGGGTCGAGCGCGGCGGAGAGGTGACGTACCACGGCCCAGGCCAGCTCGTCGCATACCCGATCGTCGCGCTCGCGGCGCCGGCGACCGAATCCGTGGGCCGCGGCCTGCGACCCCTCGGCGTGCGGCGCTTCGTGGAGGCCCTCGAGGGCGCGATGGCCGACACCTGCGCGGCATCGGGCGTCGCGGCCGGCCCGCGCGCCGGCCACCCCGGCTGCTGGGTCGACGCCGACGGCCCGTTTCCGCGGAAGATCGGCGCCCTCGGGATTCGCGTGGCCCGGGGCGTGACCTTCCACGGGATTGCCCTGAACGTCACCACCAATCTTGCCGACTTCGACCTGATCGACCCGTGCGGGATGCCCGGCGTCCGCTCGGCATCGCTCTCCCGGGAGCGGCAGCGAGCGGGCGTCCCTGGCGCGGACGGAGACGTCGCGCCAACCACGGCGAGCGTGGCGGAGGCCGCGGCCATCTTCGCCCGCGCGCTCGCCCGGCGCCTCGGCATGGACCTCGCCGGAGACCTGCCGCCCACGGCAGACGCGGCCGAGGAACGCCGCGCGCTGGAGGCGCTCGTCGAGCGGCTCGGTGCGCCGTCGCCCGCGTTCGCCGCGGCGGGAGCCTGCTGATGCCGGGCGGCATGTTCGAGATGCGCCGCGACGCGATCACCGGCTGGTGGGTCGCGACGGTGGTCGACCGGGCATTCCTTCGCGAGCGCTTCATGCTGGCCGCGGATCCGATCGACGATGGCGGGGACTGCCTGAACTGCCGGCTGCCGGCCGGCGACGGCGTCCGCCTCCGGATGCTCAAGGACTTCGCGTTCCGCACCGTCGGAACGGAGGCCGATGCCCGCGAGCAGGAGAAGACGGTCACCCAGATCGCGATCAGCGAGGCCCGCGCCGCCGGGAGCTGGCGCACGATCGTGGCGCCGCCGGGTGAGCATCGGGCGCTCCACTCGGTCGGGGTCGACCTGATCGCACAGCTTCTCGCCGGGGCGCGCGATGCCCTCGTCGAGGCCGGCCAGGCCGGGATGACGGAGTACTTCCAGGTCCTCCAGAACTGGGGGCGCCAGGCGGGCGCCCGCACGAACCACCTGTGCCTGGACCTCTACGACCTGCCCCAGATCCCCCACGAGGTGGCCGAGGAGATCGGGGGCGCCGCGCGCTTCGTGATCCGCGAGGGTGAGTGCCCGTACTGCCGCGCGGTCCGGGTCGAGCGGGAGCGCGGGACGCGCTTCCTCTGGCAGGATGACCACTCGATCGCGTTCGCTCCGTTCGCCTCCCGCTCGCCGTTCGAGGTCTGGATCGTCCCGCGCCGCCACGAGGCGGACTTCGGGCGCGCATCCGATGCCGACCTTGCCTCGACGGCCGAAGGCCTGCGCCACGTCCTGGGCCGCCTCGCGCAGCTCGACAGCCCGCCCTACAACCTGCTCCTGCACACGGCGCCCCTTCGCGGCCAGGTCGACACGACGTACCACTGGCACTGGGAGGTCCACCCACGGCTCCGCGAGATCGCGGGCCTCGAGCTCGGGACGGGCCTCCCCGTGAACCCGGTGAGCCCGGAGGAGGCGGTCGACCAGCTGCTGCACCGGCTCACGCCCGAGGCGGGCGAAGCGCTCGACGACCGATCGGGGGTCCGCCGGTGAGAAGGCGCGATCCGCGAGCGGCGGGCACGCGGCGTCACAACGGCACCATCTGCCTCGTCATCCGTTCTGAGCGCGGGGACGACCCGCGCCATTCTGTTGTCGAGCGGGAGCATCGGTGGTCGTCGACATCACGCGTCGGTGGGGGATCGGGCCGATGAGCCTTCCCCACGGGCCGCGGCCGACGTCACCGCGACCCGACGAGCCGGCATCCGAGGGGGACCCCGCGGTCATCGACGAGGCCGGCGATGCGCTGCCGGCCGACCCGATCGCGGCGCGTGCCTTCGTCGAGGGCCTCTTCGCGCGCCACCACGGGGAGATCTACGCCTACCTGATCCGGATGCTGCGCGATCCGGAGCTCGCCGCGGACCTCGCCCAGGACGCCTTCATCCGGGCCTACCGCGGGCACGCCAGCCTGGAGGATCCCGCCAGGGCCCGCGCCTGGCTCTACCAGATCGCCAACCGGGTCGCGCTCGACGAGATCCGCCGCCGGAAGATCGTGCACTTCATCCCCTGGACGGGCGAATCGCGCGGGGCCGCCCCGTCCGCGGAGCGCGTCGCCCTCGAGACGCGGCTCTCGGGCGAGCTCGAGCGGGCGCTCGGGCGGATCCCCGAGCGGCAGCGGTCCGCACTGCTCCTCGCCGAGGTCCACGAGCTGACCGGGGTCGAGCTCGCGACATCGCTCGGAACCTCGCACGTCGCCGCCCGCGCGCTCCTCACCCGCGCACGCGAGAGCCTTCGCCGCGCGCTCGTCGAAGAGCGCGTCCTTGCCGCCGAGGCCGAGGCGGCAAGCCGGCCGCTGGATCAGCCCGCGACACGCGGCAGCCGCCCGAACGGGCGCGGATGAGCGGCTTGCAGCGCGCGATGCGCCACCCCGACCGTCGCAGCGACGCGCATGCGCGGGCCCGGACGCTCGCCTCCGACCGGCTTCTCGCGCCGCTCTCCAGGGATGACGCGGCATGGCTCGACGGACACCTCGCGGCGTGCGCCACGTGCCGGCGCATGGCGGAATCGTTCGCTGCGGACCGTGCGAAGATCCTGTCGCTGCGCGATGAGCTGCCCGTGCCGCCTCGGGATCTCGGCGCCCGTCTTTCGCGGGCCCTCGACGTGGAGGTCCGGCGGGCTGTCCGCGAGGACGCCCGCAGGGGCCGCGGATCCGCCCTCGGCTCGCCGTCATTCGCCCTCGCCGGGATCGCGGTCGCGGCGGTCCTCGCAATCGTCTTCCTGCCGCTTCTCATCGCCGGGTTCGGGGTCGGGAACCGCTCGACGGGCCCGGGGCCCGTCGGGAACGGCGGACCTGTTGCGACGCCGATGGCGGTCCGCTCGCAGGTGGTCTCCTGGGTCCAGCGGGAGGCGGACGGGTCCTACGTCCTGACCAGCGCAACGGTCGACCGGGTCTGTCCCGGCCTCGATGCGTCCTCCTGCGGGACGCTCAACGGCGCTGCGCAGGCCGTCGTCGCGCTGAGCGTGCAGCCCTCGGCTGTCGTCCTCCAGCACAACGGGACCTCGGCCGTGCTCGTGAGCCGCTCGGCGCTGTACACGTTCGACGTTCCGCGCGACTTCGGCGTCACACAGGGGCCTGCTCCTTCGTCCTCCATCCCAACACCCGGGGCACTTTCCCCGACGCCGGCGGTGACGGGAGTGGGGGCTACTCCTCCAGCAGCCACTCCCGTCCCGACCGGTTCCACCGCACCGCGTCCGTCCCGCGCCGCGTCGTCCCCGTCTGCGACCGCAGCGGCCTCGCCGTCCGCGCCTCGCGCGACCCCGCGCGCCACGGCCTCCGTGCTCCTGTCGGCATCCCCGTCCGGCGACGCCGTCGGGACGGCACCCTCGGCCGGAACGCCGACACCGGGGACCTCGATCGTCAGCCTCCCGCCGGCGAGCCCGAACCCATCGGCGGCCGTCACGACCCCGATCATCGAAGGCGTCGTGCTCGTGGGCGCGCCGCCCGCATACTCCACGGACGGGCAGTGGGTGGCGTTCTCGGCGCGACCGGCCGATGGGGGCGCGGGTCCCGACATCTACGTCTGGCGTGTCGGGGATGCCAGGGCCCGTCAGCTGACCACCGACCACGCGTCGGTGTTCTCGGCCTGGGATGAGGACCAGATCGTGGGCAGCTCGGTGCTCCCTGCCGGCAGCCCCGCCGCGGCCTTCCCGGCCGTGACGATCGTCGCTCCCTCCTCGCCGGCACCCGGCTCGCAGCCGCTCGGCTCGCAGCCGCTCGGCTCGCAGCCGCCCGGCTCGCAGCCGCCCGGACCGCCCTCCGCGGCGGTCGCACCGTCGGCCTCGCCCGCTCCGTCGGCTGCTCCCTCCGGGCCACCGAAGGCTGCCCCGTCGGCCACACCGCGGGGATCGTCCAAGCCGGTCGCGTCGGGATCGCGTGCACGCCCGTCTCCGAGCCCCCGCGCGACGCCTGGCTCGAAGCTCGATGCGTCGCCCAGCCCGTCGCTCGATGCAGCGCCGGGCGCGACCCCGTCGACGGGCGCCGCGTCCGCCCCACCCGCCGCGCCCGTCGCCTCATTCCTGCTCGATCCAGCCAGCGGAGCGGCGACGCGGATCGAGCGCCCCGCGATCTGGCGCCCGGTTGTGGACCCGACGAACCGGACCGTCGTCTTCTGGACCGGCGACCAGGCCTTCGATCCCGTCACGAACACCTGGGTCACGACGAGCGGCCGCCTCGTCAGCGCCGACTGGCAGGCGCTCTCGGGCCCCGGTGACGTCACAGCCACGCCGCTTCCCGGGTCCGCCGGGCAGGCGGGCGCCACCGAGTGGGACGTGCGCTGGGATCCGTCCGGGCGGCACCTGGCCGTCTGGGTCGCCGACGCGACGGACCCGTCGATCGGGCGGCTCAGCCTCTACGCCGTGAATGCCGACGGGAGCGTCGGCGACGCGCTGTTCGCCGACGTTGCGGCGCTCCCGGGCCTCTCGCTCGGCAGCGACCGGCTGGCCTGGGCCAGCCCGCCCGGCCAGAACGGGCAGGGCAGCACGATCAGCGTCTATGCGTGGTCGGACAACGGGGCAGGGAGCATGTTCGGTGCGCCGGACCCGGGGAGCGACCCGATCGTCGTGGTGCGCTGACGCAGGTCGCGCACCCGCTCCGGCTGCGCGAGCGGGCGTCGCGGGAACGGCCCGGCGCGGCCTGCCGCGCGCTATCCTTGGCGGCGACCCTTTAAGGACCGGCCCAGCGAGGCCGGGAAGGAGGACGCACGTGTCACCTTGCGGGCGCGCCTGATGGACGGGCGCCAGATCATGACGGCGGACGAGGTCCGCCGCGCGATCATCCGCATCTCCCACGAGCTGGTCGAGAAGCAGGCCGGGACCGAGGGGCTCGTGCTCGTCGGGATCCAGCGTCGCGGCGTCCCCCTTGCCCACCGGATCGCTGCCGCCGTGGCGGAGAACGAGGGCGTCACCATCCCGGTGGGCGCGCTCGACATCACGTTCTATCGCGACGACCTGTCGCTCATCGCCCACCAGCCGGTCGTCAAGGGCACCCAGCTCCCGGTGGACCTCAACGGGCGCACCGTCGTGCTCGTGGACGACGTCCTGTACACGGGACGGACGATCCGCGCCGCCATGGATGCCCTCGTCGACTTCGGGCGCCCGCGGGCCATCCGCCTTGCGGTCCTCGTGGACCGCGGTCACCGCGAGCTCCCGATCCGCGCGGACCACGTGGGGAAGAACGTCCCGACGTCCAGCGACGAGGTCGTCAAGGTTGCCGTGATGGAGGTCGACGGCGAGGACGCCGTCCGGATCGAGCGGGTCGCGGCGCCCGCCCACACCGCATGAGCGCGAGGGTGACCATGAACGCGCCCAGCACCGAGGCAACGCCGGACATCGCCTGGCGCCAGAAGCACCTGCTCGACGTGGACATCCTCTCGCTGGCCGAGATCCAGCTGGTCATGCGGACCACGGACGCGATGAAGGAGGTCCTGGGCCGGCCCATCTCCAAGGTCCCTGCCCTGCGCGGCACGAACGTGACGATCCTTTTCTACGAGGCCTCCACCCGAACGCGGGTGAGCTTCGAGGTCGCCGCGAAGAACCTCTCCGCGGACGTCGTGAACATCGCCGCGTCCTCGTCGTCGGTGACGAAGGGCGAATCGCTGGTGGACACGATCCGGACGATCGAGGCCCTCGGAGCCGACATGATCGTCATGCGCCACGGCACGTCCGGCGCGCCGTACCTCGCGGCCGAGGTCTTCTCGGGCTCGATCCTCAACGGCGGCGATGGCTGGCATGCCCATCCCAGCCAGGCGCTCCTGGACCTCTACACGATGCGGGCGCACCTCGGCGACATGCGGGGCAGGAAAGTCGTGATCCTGGGGGATGTCCTCCACTCCCGGGTCGCGCGCTCGAACGTCTGGTCCCTCACCGCAGCCGGGGCCGACCTCTGGATCTGCGGCCCGACGACCATCCTGCGCGGCTTCGACGCGTGGGCCCGCCGGTGGTCGGGCGACGGGGCGCCGGGACACGCCGGGTTCACGGTGACGTCGGACATCGACGCGGCCCTTCGCGACGCCGACGTCGTGATGGCGCTGCGCCTCCAGCGCGAGCGGATGGATGGCGGGCTCCTGCCGTCCCTGCGCGAGTACGCGGCGCGGTTCGGCCTGACGCGCGAACGCCTCGCCCTGGCGAAGCCCAGCGCGCTCGTCATGCACCCGGGCCCGATGAACGAGGGCGTGGAGATCGCCCCCGACGTGGCGATCCTCGACCGGAGCGTGATCACGGAGCAGGTCACGAACGGGGTGGCGGTGCGCATGGCCCTCCTCTACCTGCTCGCCGGCGGGCATCCCGAGGCGGTGACGAATGCCTGACCTGCAGGTTGGCGAGACGGTTGGCCTCCTCGAGATCAGCCGGGCGTGGCTCGTGGACCCGGCGGCGGGCCGCGAGGGACCCGGCGAGATCGTCGTCCGCGCCGGCATCCTGGAGGCCGTCACCTGGCTGGAGGGGGACGACGCCCGCGGCATCGCTCCGGACGGCCTCCTGGTCCTGCCGGGGTTCCTTGACCTGCATGTCCACCTCCGCGAACCCGGCAATGAGGACGCGGAGACGGTCGCGAGCGGGCTCGCCGCGGCCGCCCACGGGGGCTTCACGACGGTCTGCGCGATGCCGAACACGACGCCGGCGGCCGACGAGCCGGGCGTGCTGGCACGGGTATTCGCGGCGGCCGCGGCGTCCGGCTCACCGGTGGAGCTGCTGGCCCACGGCGCCGTGACGGTCGACCGGGCCGGGGAACGCCTTGCCGCGCTCGGCGAGCTCGCGGACGCGGGCGTCGTCGGCTTCTCGGACGACGGATCGCCGGTCAGGAGCGCGGTCATCCTGCGGAACGCGCTCCTCTACGCGGGCATGCTGGCTCTTCCGATCTTCGAGCACGTGGAGGACCCGACGCTCACCGTCGGCGCCGAGGCGAGCGAGGGCCTGGTCGCCACGATCCTCGGCCTGAAGGGGTGGCCGGTGGCGGCCGAGGTCTCGGCGGTCGAGCGGGCAATCGCCATCCTGGAATCCGTGCTTGCCGACGCGCCGGGCGCCCGGCTCCACCTCACGCACCTGTCGACGGCGGGCTCGCTCGACGCGGTCCGGCGCGCCAAGGCGGCCGGTCTGCCCGTGACGTCGGACGTGACCCCGCACCACCTCGGGTTCACGGACGAATGGGTGGCCGGCGCGCGACGCTGGGCCTGGGAGGCCGTGGATGACCAGGGCGCGGCACGCGATCCGTGGGCGGACGGCGCCCTCGTCGCGCATCCCTTCGCGACGGCCTGTCGCGTGAATCCGCCGCTGCGGGGCGCCGCCGATGCGGCCGCGTGCCTCGCGGCGCTCGTCGACGGGACAGCCGATGCGCTCGTGACCGATCACGCGCCGCACACGGCCGTGGACAAGGAGACCGAGTTCGGGCTCGCCGCGAACGGAATCAGCGGGCTCGAGACGGCCGTCGGCGTGCTCCTCGCGGCGGTTGGCGCCGGGAAGCTGTCGCTGGCGCGCGCCGTGGCGGCCGTCACGACCGGACCCGCGACGGTGCTCGGCGCCCGGCCGGGCCGGCGGGGCGCGGTCCGGGGTCTGGCAGAGGGCGCGCCTGCGGATCTCGTCGTCGTCGACGCCGGCGAGACCTGGCGGGTCACGGCGGAGGCGCTCGCCTCGCGCGGGAAGAACACGCCGCTCCTCGGGCGCGAGCTCGCAGGCCGAGTCCTGCTGACCGTCGCGAACGGCCGGCTGGCCTACCGGGACGCGGATACCTGATCGCCCGGCGATGACCACCCGCCGCCCGGCTCGGCGGGCCCGGCCGGGCGGGACCTCGCGCGAACGTCAGGGCAGGTCGCCGGCCTTCGGCGCCGCGGACCCGTAGGTCTTCGGGAGCGTCCAGGCGCCGAACGCACAGGGCCGGTGGACCCGTCCGGACCGGCCGAACGGCTGGCCAGGCGTGGCACATCACGGCGGCCGGTGTGCTGCGCGAACCGCCGCCACCGTCGCCGCGCGTCCGCTACCCTCCCCCTGCAATGCCGACCGCTGCAGACCCGCTCCGTTCCTTCGAGCCCCGTCCGCTCTGGCAGGCCCAGGTCCCGCCAGGGCCGGACCGCCGAGGGCGGCAGCTTCCCGACGCCGCGGACCTCGTCGTGATCGGTGGCGGCCTGGCCGGGTGCGCGGCGGCGCGGCGCGGCGCGGAGCTCGGGGCTCGGGTCGTCCTGCTTGAGGCCGAGTCGATCGGGTGGGGAGCGTCGTCGCGCAACGGCGGCATGTGCCATCCCGGCTTCAAGTGGGGACCTGCGGAGCTCATGGCGCGCCACGGCGCGATCCTGGGCGAGGCGATCTACCGCGAATCCGTGGACGCCTTCGAGTGGACGGCGGCCACGATCGCGGATGAGGCGATCGACGCCGACTTCGTGCGCTCGGGACACCTGGAGCTGGCCTACGCGCCGTCCCACATGGCGCACCTCTCCACGGCCGTCGCGTCGCTCGCCACGGTCGGTGAGCGCGCCCGCGCCATCCCGGCGGCCGAGCTGCGCACGGAGATCGGCACGGACGCCTACCACGGCGCGCTCGTCGTGGAGCGCTCCGGCGGGCTCCACCCGGCGAAGTACGCCGCGGGGCTGGCCGCCGCAGCGGAGCGTGCCGGAGCCTCGCTCCACGAGGGCGTTCGCGCGCTGCACGTGCGGCCACAGGCGGACGGTCGCGCCGTGGTGGAGACGACGGCCGGTCCGATCCTCGCGCGCGAGGTCTTCGTCGCCACGAACGGGTACGGGGACGGCGCCTTGCCGGAGCTCCGTCGCCGCGTCATGCCGATCGGCAGCTACATCATCGCGACGGACCCGCTCTCCGAGGACCTGGCCCACGAGATCAGCCCGAAGGGCCGCATGTTCTTCGACTCGAAGAACTTCCTCTACTACTGGCGCATCACGCCCGACAGCCGGATGCTCTTCGGCGGGCGCGCATCGTTCTGGCCCTCGTCGGTGGAGAAGACGGCGCGGATCCTGCTGCGGGGCATGCTCCGGGTGCATCCCCAGCTCGCCGGCATCCGGGTCGCCTATGCCTGGGGCGGGAAGGTCGGCTTCACGTTCGACCGGATGCCCCACGTCGGCCGGCTCGGCGGCATCACCTATGCGAGCGGCTGCTGCGGGAGCGGCGTCGCGATCCTGCCGTTCCTGGGACACCGCGCGGCCGGCTGGATCCTCGGCGGCGAGCCGGCCCCGGCGCTCGCATCCCTCCGCTTCCCGCTGGTGCCGGCGCCCTACGAGGGCCGGCCCTGGTTCCTGCCGGCGGTCGGGGAGTGGTATCGCCTCGCGGATTGGCGGGCCGGTCGCGAGCGACCCCAGTCCTGATCACCGGCCGTCTGGCCGAGCCGCGGTCGCTCGAGGTACGCCCGCCGACCCTCCGCGAACCACGTGCGGCGGCGGCGCCGCGCTCCCCGTCGGCCGTCCCGTCGAGGTCCAGCACGACGCCCCAGGTTGTCAGCACCTCGGCACTCATGCGGTGATCATCGCGCTCAGGCTGCGGGGATTCCTGCCGCCTGCGCTGCGGCTGGCGACAGGCGGCGCAGCGTCGCGAGGAGGTCGTCGACGGCCGCGGGTGAGCTCAGGTAGTTGACGATCCCGGCCCGCAGGTACGTCCGGCCGCGCAGGATCGTGGTCGAGAGCCAGCCCTCGCCGGACCGGTTCAATGCCGCGCAGAGCAGGTCCGTGTACCGGTCGAGGGCCCCGGGATCCGCGGCGTCGAGCGCGGCCATCCGGGCACGCCCGCCAGGCACGTGGCGGAAGCAGACGACGGAGAGGTCCGGCGCGCCATCCGGGATC
This sequence comes from uncultured Chloroflexia bacterium, assembly GCA_963850035.1. GTDB lineage: Bacteria > Chloroflexota > Limnocylindria > Limnocylindrales > CSP1-4 > CTSoil-043. Next base: position 38,421 of record CAWKJP010000010.1, read on the forward strand.
GGGTCGAGGTCGTCGCTCTCGGCGATCCGGGCCGCGAGGTGCGCGGCGAGGTCGACGTTCATCTCCACGAGACGTCCGAGGCCGGCCGATCCGAGGTGCTTCCAGCTTGCCCACAGCTTGAGGGCCCGGAACCGGCGGGTCCCCTCGAAGCTGTACTGGTGCCAGTGGATCGGCTCCTCCCCCGGGTGGCCGTGGCGGTAGTACTCGGGCTCGCGATGGAACGTGCGTTTCAGGTCGTCGTGGCGGCGGACGAGCAGGCCCCCGACGTCGTAGGCCTGGAAGAACCACTTGTGGGGGTCGATCGTGATCGAGTCGGCCCGGGCAAGGTCCGGCACCCGTCCGGCATCACGCGCCGAGAGGAGCGCGGCCCCGCCGTAGGCCGCATCGACGTGGAGCCAGAGCCCGTGCGCCGCGGCCACGTCGGCGAGCTCGCCGGTCGCATCAACGGCTCCCGTGTTCGTGCTCCCGGCGACGGCCGCGACCGCCAGGGGCCGGAGTCCGGCCGAGACATCCTCGGCGATCGCGGCCACCACGTCCGCGCCACGCAGCCGGAACCGCGCGTCCGAGGGAATGACGTGGAGCGTCGTCTCCGGGAAGCCCAGGACGTCGAGCGCCTTCGCGATCGAGAAATGCGCCTGATCGCTGGCGTAGACGCGAAGGCCCTCGAGCGCGGCTCCACGCGGCACGGCCGGATATGCGGATACGCCAGCGGCGACGAGGCGATCGGGGTCGAGCGCCGCCCCGACGGGCAGGCCGGCCGCGGCTGCCGCGACGATCCGTGGCAGGTGGACGTCGCGGACGACCGTGAGCGCCATGAGGTTGGCCATCGTGCCGCCCGACGTCAGCACGCCCCAGCTCGCTGGGCCGTAGCCGACCAGGTCGCAGAGCCAGCGGTTCACCTCCTCCTCGACGAAGGCTCCGACCGGGCCCGCCTGGTAGACGTCGACCCCCTGGTTGACCCATTGGGCAAGGAGCTCGCCGACGATCGACAGCGCGAGGGGCGGCGGCGTGAAGTACGAGAGGACGCCGGCGTGGTACGGATTCAGCTGGTACGGCGCGAGCCGCGTCGTGAACTCGTCGAGGATCGCTGCCGCCGTGGTCGGGGCGGCCGGCGCTGGGCCCGGCATGCCCGTCGGGCCGAAGTGGAGCGCCCGCATCTCGGCATAGGTCTCGGGCCCGACCCCGCGCCGGACGCCCTCCCGGTAGAGATAGTCCAGGCTCGTGCGCCACGCGGCCTCCCCCAGACGCTCGAGCGCGGCCCGGCTGGTCGCCTCGTCGCCGATCCCCAGCAGGTCGGGCTCCGGGTGCCAGCGGAAGCGGGCCAGGGGGTCGGCGGGCGCGTCGGGCATCGTCGGGAGATCGTACCGGACGGCCCCGCGGCCCCGCCCGAGGATCGTGCCGGCCGTTCGGATCCTGCCGGGCGACCCGGACGGAGGCGATCGTCGCGGCGTATCGTCACGCCGACGCAACCGAATGCCCCAACGGGCCACCCGAGGAACTCCGACTTCATGACCGACGACGTGACGCCCACGCCTGCCCCGGACGAACAGCCGCCCGACCCCGCGTCGCCGTCCCCGCCGGACGCGGGTTCGCCGGACCCGGGAATCCCGCAACCGGGCGAGCGCCGAACCTCGGCGGACGTGACACCGCGGCGCCCTGCCTACAAGGGCGAGGAGCTCGACCCCGCCCGTGGCCCGGGGCTGGGGTGCTTCTGGTTCCAGGCGGCGGTCCTGGCGGTCTTCCTCGTCCTGATCCCCGTCGGGGTGTCGCTGAACTGGCCGTTCGAGGTCCTGGCCGCGCTCCTCTTCGTCGCGCTGGGCCTCCTCCTGTTCGTGGGCCAGACGCTGATCTTCCTGCTCCGGCTCGTGGCGGCCGACCGCCGCGACGCGGGACGCCGGCGGCCCCTCGCGAGCCCGACGCCCACGGTGGGCCAGCTGGAGGACGCGCTCCTCGACCCTCCCGTCGCCGCGGACGCGGCCACCGACCAGGCTGCGGCCGCCCGGCGCCGTGACCGGCGACGCGTCCGTGACACGACCCCCGGCCGACACGGACGGAACCGCCGCGCCGCCGGCGGTCGAGCCCGGGCCGGAGGGCGTGCGAGAATAGCGGTCGCCGGCGAACGGCGACCAGCCGGGGGCGCGTGCCCCCGAACCACCGGGAGTGCCGGTGGAGAAGGAGGGCTGACGGCCGTGCCGGTGCTCGCGACGTACTTCTCGGTCCGGCGTGGGCGCGACCCGTTCTTCAAGTTCTTCATGCGCACGATCTTCCCGCGGCAGGTGCGGGAGTACGAGGAGAAGTTCGGCATCCGGTTCCTGGGCTGGTACAACGTCGCCCACGGCTGGGACTTCGACAACGTCATCCTGCTGGACCTGCCCGACTACGCCACGCTCGACAAGCTCGAAGCGGACGAGGCCTCCCGCGCGCTCGGCCACCGGGCCGGCGAGTGGATCTTCGAGCGGCATCACTCGATGTTCCTCCGCGAGCGGATGGGCTCCGATCTCGTCTATCACTCCTGACTCCGGGCAGCGACGACGGCCCCGGGAACCAATCGACAAGGAGGCGCCAGCCATGGACGCGAACCGCACCGATCTGCTCGGCGAGCTCGCCCGCGACGCCGCCCTCGAGCGCTCCGATTTCCTCGTTCGTTCGGCCGAGCAGCTCCAGAAGTTCCTGGACGCGAACGCGGACCGGATCAAGGAGATCGGCGGGATGACGCTGATCGACGACGACCCGGACTACCTCTCCGTCGCGCCCGACCTGTCGTTCCGCAGCCGCACCCGTTTCCAGGACGAGACGACCGGCGAGTGGGTCAGCGAGACGGAGGTCATCGAGAGCGCGGCCGAGCTGGTCGAGCTCTACAACCCGGCCGACATCTACGCGGCGTTCGCCGAGGCCGCCCGCGAGGCCGCGGGGCTGCAGCCGGAGCCGACCGCCGCGGAGGATCTCCTGAGCGTGGCTGGGATCGGCCAGGAGGAGTCGATCTCGCCGGAGGCCGACGTCGCGTACGCCGGGGCCGCGGACGACTGGGCCGCGGGCCAGCCGCTCGACGCCGACGATGAGACCTCGGCCGCGCACAAGCTCTACGACCTGGCGCTCACGTTCCAGGAGCGGAGCCAGCTCGCCGAGGCGCGCCTGATCGAGCAGTTCCAGGTCGCCGCGGGCGGCCTCGCGGAGCAGGTGGGCGACATGATCGTCATCGACGACGACGACGAGCGTCTCTCGCTGTCCCGGTCCGGCCAGATCCGCGCCGAGGTCGAGCCGGAGGGCGAGGAGGGCGAGTGGCGCAAGCTCACGACGCCCGAGGAGCTCGTGGAGTTCTACGACCCGACGGACGTCTTCGGCGACATCGCCGACGCCATCGCGGAGGCCTACCCGGCCGTCGCGCCGGAGCTCGACGAGGAGGACGAGGAAGAGGCGGACGAGGACGACGATGCCGAGGATGACGAGCCGGCCGGCGACGCCCAGCCGAAGGCCGACAGCTAGCCGTCGGGCCTGACGGCCCCGGGCCGCGACGCGAACCTCGCACCCACGGGCCGCCGCATGCAGCTCGTCGACGCCGAGCTCCAGGAGAGCCGCCAGATCCTGCCGGGGCAGTGGCTCCAGCAGTACCACGCGCCGACCCTGGCGTCGGCTGCCCGGGCCGGGCAGTTCGTCCACGTCCGCACGGGCGACTGGTCCGGGCTCGTCCTGCGCCGGCCGTTCACGATCAACACGGCGGACCCGGCGACGGGCGCCATCTCGCTGCACTTCCGGGAGGTGGGTCGCGGGACCGCCTGGATGACGAACCTGCGGCCGGGCGAGCGCGTCGACATGCTGGGACCGCTGGGCCAGGGATTCCAGGTGGACTCCCGGAGCCGGCACCTGCTCCTCGTCGCCGGCGGGCTCGGCATCGCCGACCTCCGGCTCCTCATCGACGAGGCGCTTCGCGACGGGCGACAGGTGGTCCTCCTGTACGGGTGTCGCGACACGTCCGAGGTGTATCCGTCGTCGCTGCTCCCCGACGAGCTGGAGTACGTGGTGGCGACCGACGACGGGTCGGTGGGCCATCACGGCTTCGTGACGGACCTCGTGGTCGAGTACGAGGCCTGGGCCGACCAGGCGTTCGCCTGCGGGCCGCTTCCGATGCTGCGGACGCTGGCCGGCCTCGTGGCCGGCCGGAAGGGACGCATGGGTGTCGCGACGCTCGGGCGCAAGCGCGGCGGCGGCCGGCCGAGCGCGCCCGGCTCCGCGGCGACGCGGAAGAAGGCGTTCCTGCAGGTCGCCATGGAGCAGCACATGGGCTGCGCGGTCGGTGCCTGCCTGGGCTGCGTGGTCTGGGGCGTCGACGGGCCGCAGCGGGTCTGCCGCGAGGGCCCCGTCTTCGCGGTCGACGAGATCGACTGGGACGCGACGGGCGCCCGATGAAGGCACGCCGGCGGGTGGTCACGCAGGGCAGGGCCGGGCCAACGGCGAGAGGCGGGCCCAACATGCCCGCGCCGAAGGTCCGCCGCACGCCGACCGTTCGGACCTTCCGCAGCGCGATCCTCGAACCCAGGCCGGCGTTCGCCTCGCGAGCCGGGGTGCCGCCCGCGCCTGCCGTCCGGCCGTCCGTGGACGCGGCGCGGGCCACTGCCGTCGATCTCATGGTGGACCTCGGGCGCGGCCTGATCCTGCGCAACCCGATCCTCGTCGCGTCGGGGACGTTCGGCTACGGAGTGGAGTACGCGGAGGTCGTGGACGTCGACCGGCTCGGTGCAATCTGCTGCAAGGGCACGACGCTGCGTCCACGCCAGGGCAATCGCCCGCCCCGCGTGACCGAGACCCCGGCCGGGATGCTCAACTCGATCGGCCTCCAGAACCCGGGGGTCGACGCAGTGCTGGATCGGTATGCCGCGCAGTGGGCCAGCTGGCAGGTCCCCGTGATCGTGAACGTCGCGGGCGAGTCGATCGAGGACTACGTCGGTGTCGTCCGCAAGCTCGACCTCGTGCCCGGGATCGCAGGGATCGAGCTCAACATCAGCTGTCCGAACGTCGGCAAGGGCGGGCTCCAGTTCGCGATCGACCAGGAGGCCGCGGCGGCGGTCACGCGGGCCGTCCGGCGCGCCACGGAGCTTCCGCTCATCGTCAAGCTCTCGCCGAACGTGGCCGACATCCGGCCGATTGCCGCGGCGATCGCCGAGGCCGGCGCCGATGCCCTTTCCGCGATCAACACGCTCTCCGGGATGGCGCTGCGGGCGGACCGGACCGGCCCATTCCTCGGCAACACGTACGGCGGGCTTTCGGGTCCGGCGATCAAGCCCGTGGCGCTCCGGATCGTCTACGAGGTTGCCCAGGTGGTGGGCATCCCTGTCATCGCGATCGGCGGAGTGACGGGCCTCGACGACGTCCTCGACTTCATGGCTGCAGGCGCCGTGGCGGTCCAGGTCGGGACGGCGATCTTCGCGGACCCGACCCTGCCCGCGCGGCTCGTCGACGAGCTGGCGGCCTTCTGCGTGCAGCGAGGCCTTGCCCGCTACGACGCGCTGGTCGGGACCGCGCTTCCGAGACGCCCGGGCGCCGCCTCCTCGAAGGGCGTGGAGTACCGGCCATGACCGAGGTGGGCGCGAACACCGGGCGCCTCGCCGCAGCCCGTACCATCCCCGCATGACCACGCTCCGCCCCGCGCTCGACGCAGCCGCACGCGCCGCGATCGGCGCCCGAACCGAATCCCTCTTCCGGCGCGCCGGCGCCCTGAAGGACGGCCATTTCCTGCTCAAATCGGGCCGCCACAGCGAGCGCTACCTGGAGAAGTTCCTGCTTCTCCAGGACCCGGCCGTGACGAGCGAGCTGTGCTCGCTCTGGGCCGCGGCCGCGCGGGGCGCGGACGGCAGTCCGATGGTGGACGTGGTCGTCGGGCCCACGACCGGGGGGATCGTGCTCGCGTTCGAGACGGCGCGCCAGCTCGGCGTCCGGGGCATCTTCGCCGAGGAGGTGCGTGGCCCCGACGGGATGGCCCGCCGGGAGTTCCGGCGCGGCTTCCGCATCGAGCCGGGCGAGCGCGTGCTGCTGGTCGACGACATCCTCACGACGGGCGGCTCGCTGCTCGCGATGCTGCCACCCGTGGAGGCGGCGGGTGGCGAGATCGTCGCGTGCTTCGTGATGGCCGACCGCTCGGGCGGCACGGCAGTGCTCGTCTCCCCGACGACGGACCGGCGGTATCCCGTCCAGGGTCTCTGGCAGCTGGAGATCGCCACGTTCGAACCCGGGCCGGACCACTGCCCGGGCTGTGCCGCGGGCGTGCCGCTGTACGCGCCTGGAAGCAGCGGGCGCCGCCGGCCCCGCCGGCGCCGCCGGCCCCGCCGGCGCCTGATCGCCGCGGCGACCGGCCGGCAGCGCGTCCCGCCGCCGTGCGCCCGCGGCCGCGCGCCTGCCGCGGGGTTCACCTGCCGCGCGCCCGCCGCCGGCACGGTCAGGTCGGGAAGTCAGTCGCCCGACCCCCGAGTGGAAACCAGCCGCCCCACCGCGGCCGGCCGATGTGGGGGAGCGCCCGCCCTCGCCCCCCGGCGTCCCGGCTCAGCGGGTCGCGGCGGTCGGAGTCTTCGGCTTCTTCGGCTTCGGGGGTCGCTTCGGTGTCTTGTCGCCCATGTGGATCCTCCTTGTGCGCGAGTGTACGGGCCGCGCCGGCCCGCTGCCAGCCCGACGCTACCAGCGCTGGTGAACGAGCGGCCCGACGCGTTCCCGGTAGAGACGGGCGATCTGCTCCATCGCGACCGCCGGAAGCGGGGCCAGGCTGGCGGCGGCCGCATTCGCGCGGGCCTGCTCCGGAGTCTTCGCGCCGGGGATGGCGGCGGTGACCGCCTCCGACATGAGGATCCAGCGCAGCGCCATCTGCGCGAGCGTGGCGTCGGCGGGCACGAGCGTGCGGAGCTCCTCCACGACCGCAAGGCCCGTCTCGTAGTCGACGCCCGCGAACGTCTCGCCCACGTCGAACAATTCGCCGTGCCGGTTAAATCGCCGGTGGTCCGACTCGGCGAAGACGGTCTCCTTCGTCAGCTTGCCGGTGAGGAGCCCGGACGCGAGGGGCACCCGCGCGAGGACCCCGACGTCGCGACGCGCCGCCTCGGCGAGGAACCGCTCCGCCGGGCGTTGGCGGACGATGTTGTAGATGATCTGGACGGAGGCGACGCCGGGAAACTCGATGGCCTTCAGGGCTTCCTCGACGCGCTCCACGCTCACCCCGTAGGCGGCGATCGCGTTCGCCGCGACGAGGTCGTCCAGCGCGGCGAAGATCTCCGGGCGGTAGTAGATGGCCGTCGGCAGGCAGTGGAGCTGCACGAGGTCGAGCCGGTCGACGCCCAGGTTGTCGCGGCTGCGGTCCACCCAGCCGCGGAAGGCCTCCGGCGTGTAGAGCGCCAGGTCGAGCGGCACCCGGCGGCCCATCTTCGTCGCCACGAAGAGCGTCTCGCCGCTCCGCTCGCGGAGGAGCTGCCCGATCAGCCGCTCGCTTCGTCCGTCGCCGTAGACGTCCGCGGTGTCGAACAGCGTCACACCCGCGTCCGCGGCGGCGTGAAGCGCGCGCATGCTCTCGGCGTCGTCGACGCCGCCCCAGTCGGCGCCGATCGCCCACGCACCGAACCCGATCGTGCTGACCATGCGCCCGGTCCTGCCGAGCCGTCGATACTCCATGCCGGTCCCTCCTCGTCGTCGCCTCGGGGAAAGGATAGGGCCCGCGCACCGTCGCCGGTACCGTCACGGGCGCGGCCGCCGGGATCGGAAGCGAGCCCGAGGGCCGGAATCGTGCCCCGAGCCGGACCCACCCGACCCCGGAGGGCTCCACGGACCGGCGCGCTCGAGCGCATCATCTGCACATGCGGCGCTGGAACGGCTGGGGCGACGACTCGATCGACGAGAGCGTTCCCGCCGGCGGCGCAGCCACGCTCGCACGGCTCGTGGGCGCGGGGACGCCGCGATCCTCCGCGGCCCTCGCAGACGTCGTGGCGGCGATCCCGCCCGGACGGCTTCCCGCTCACCCAGCGGTCGTCACGGACGCAGAGACGCGACTCCGTCACGCCCGCGGACAGAGCCTCCCCGACTGGCTCGCCCTGCGGAGCGGCCGCCCGAGCGCGGTGCCCGACGGCGTGGCCTTCCCCGCGGACGGCGCCGAGGTGCGTGACCTCCTGGCCTACGCGGATGCCGCGGCGGCCCGGGTGATCCCCTACGGCGGGGGAACGAGCGTCGTCGGCGGCGTCACGCCCGGCGCCGACGGTGCCCCGTGGCTCACCATCTCCCTCGAGCGGCTCGCCGGGCTCCGGCGCCTCGATGCCGATGGGCTGCTCGCGACCTTCGGCGCCGGAACCGTCGGCCCGGACGTGGAGGCGGCCCTCCGTGCGCGCCGACTGACGTTGGGCCACTACCCGCAGAGCTTCGAGTACTCGACCGTGGGCGGCTGGGTAGCCACCCGGAGCTCGGGCCAGCAGTCGGTCGGGTTCGGCCGGATCGAGGCCCTGTTCGCGGGCGGGACGCTCGAGGCGCCGGCCGGGACCATGGAGATGCCGCCCCACCCGGCGTCGGCGGCTGGCCCGGACCTCCGGCAGCTCGTGCTCGGCTCCGAAGGCCGGCTCGGGATCGTCACCGAGGCCGTGCTGCGGGTTGCGCCGCTGCCGGCCGTGGAGGTGTTCCCGTCGTTCTTCCTGCCGGACTGGGAGCGCGCGCTCGGGTTCACGCGTGCGCTGGCCCGGGCCCGGCTCCCGATCACGATGATCCGGACGTCGACCCCCGCCGAGACGTACACGAACCTGGCGCTGGCGGGGCATGAGGCGGTCCTGCGGACCCTCCGCCGCTACCTCACCGCCCGGGGCGCCGGTCGCGGGCGCTGCATGGTGCTCCTGGGGCTGGCCGGGCCCCGCCGGCTGGTCGCGACGACGATGGCCGCGGTCGCCGCGATCTCGCGCGAGTCTGGGGCCGTGCGCGCCCCGGGTCCCCTCGGCCGGCAGTGGCAGGCCGGCAGGTTCCGCACGCCATACCTGCGCAACGCCCTGTGGGACGCCGGGTACGCGGTCGACACCCTCGAGACGGCCGTCCCGTGGGCGTCCGTCGATCCGCTCGCGCGCGAGCTGGCCCCGGCGCTGCGGTCCGGGCTTGCCGCGGATGGCGAGCGTGTCCACGCGTTCACGCATCTCTCGCACGTCTACCCGACGGGCAGCAGCCTCTACACGACGTTCCTCTTCAGGCTTGCCGCGGACCCGGACGTGACGCTCGACCGCTGGCGACGCCTCAAGGCGCTCGCGTCCGAGGCGATCGTGCGGCGGGGCGGCACCATCAGCCACCAGCATGGGGTGGGGACGGATCACGCCGCGTACCTCCCGGCAGAGAAGGGAGCCCTCGGGATGGCGGTCCTGGCGGACATCGCCCGCCGGTTCGATCCCGACGGTCGAATGCATCCCGGGGCGCTCCTCGGGGACGCGTCGTGATCGCGACGGGGATCCCCGTGCTCGGAGCGGCGTGGCGAGACGACGTCTGGGAGCGGCTTGCGGGGCCGTGGGATGTGCTCGTGGTGGGCGGCGGGATCAGCGGCGCGGGCGTCGCCCGCCGGGCGGCACGCGCGGGCCTGCGCGTGCTCCTCGTGGAGCAGCGCGACCTGGCGTGGGGCACGAGCTCCCGCTCGTCGAAGCTCGTCCACGGGGGTCTCCGGTATCTCCGCGAAGGCCAGCTCGGCGTCGTGCGCGACTCGGTTCGCGAGCGCGAACGGCTCCTGCGGACCGCCCCAGGGCTCGTCGAGGAGCTCGGCTTCCTGATGCCGACCTACCGGGGGACGTCGCCGGGCCGCTGGACCTACACGGCCGGCCTCGAGGTGTACGACGTCCTCGCCGGCCGGCGCACGCACCGACGCGTGCGTCGGACCGAGCTTGAGCTGCTCGCGCCGCGCCTCCGCGCCTCCGGGCTCACCGGCGGCTTCCGGTACGCCGACGCGCAGACGGACGACGCGCGGCTGACGTTCCGGGTGGCGATGGACGCCGTCGCGGCGGGCGCAATGGTCCTCACCTACGCCGTCGCGGAGGACGTCCTGCGGGACGGCGCCGGCCTGGTGATCGGAGCCAGGGTTCGCGACGCGCTTGACACGGACCGGGCCGTGGATGTGCGCGCCACCGCGACGGTGAGCGCGACCGGCGCGTGGGCGGACCGGTTGCGCGGCCGGCTCGGCGCGACGCCGCGGATTCGGCCGCTGCGCGGCTCGCACGTGGTCTTCCCGGCCTGGCGGTTCCCGGTCGCGCAGGCCGTGAACGTCATCCACCCCGCCGACGGGCGGCCCGTCTTCGCGTTTCCCTGGGAGGGGGTCACGCTCGTCGGGACCACCGACGTCGACCACGCGGGCGATCTCGACGTCGAGCCGCGCATCTCACCGGCCGAGGCGGGCTACCTCGTCGAGGCGATGGCGACCGCGTTCCCGGCCCTCGACCTCCACCCCGGCGACGCGACGGCGTCCTTCGCGGGGGTCCGGCCCGTGATCGGGACGGGCCGCGCCGACCCATCGAAGGAGTCGCGCGACCACGCGGCCTGGGACGAGCAGGGCCTGCTCACGCTGACGGGCGGCAAGCTCACGACGTTCGACGTGCTGGCGCGCGAGGCGCTCCGCGCGATCCGGCCACGGTTCGCCGGGCGAACAACGGTGGGCGCCATGGCGGTGGATCCACCCGTCGACCACGTGCCCGTGCCGCGCCCCGGAGACCTCGAGCCCGGCGCACGCGATCTGCCCGCCGATGACCTGCGGCGGCTCGCGGGCAGGTACGGTCGGGCAACGTCGATGCTCCTGGCCGAAGCGGACGAGCCGGCGTCCCGGGATCTGCTCGAGCGTATTCCCGGCACTGCCTCCCTGTGGGCGGAGGTCCGCTGGGCGGCGCGCGCCGAGGGTGTGGTCCACCTGGAGGATCTCCTGCTGCGCCGGGTCCGGCTTGGGCTCACCCTGCCGCACGGCGGGATGGCCGTCCTCGACCGCGTGCGGACCATCGCCCAGCCCGAGCTGGGCTGGAGTGACGCGCGCTGGACGGCCGAGGAAACCGCGTATCGCGCGCTCTGGGCGAGCGACTATGCCCCGCCCGCCCTCGAGGGTCCGGGCAGCGAGGGCCCGGCAGCGGGCGTCGACGGCGGGTTGTCGACGGTGCCGGTCCGTTGACCGCGGCCGACCAGGTCCTCGCGATCGACGTCGGGACACAGAGCGTCCGCGCGCTCCTGTTCGGGCCGGACGGGACGCTCGTCGCGAAGGCGAAGATCCCGGTCGAGGCATATGTCTCGCCGCGTCCGGGCTGGGCGGAGCAGGATCCCGAGGTCTACTGGAACGCGATCGGCAAGGCCTGCACAGCGCTCTGGACGGATCCCGCTGCGCGACGCGACGCGGTCGCGGGCATTGCGCTCACCACGCAGCGGGGCACGGTCGTGGTGGTCGACGGCGACGGCACGCCGCTTCGGCCGGCGATCGTCTGGCTCGACCAGCGCCGGACCCTGGGCCTGCCGCAGGTCGGGGGCATCACCGGGCTCGCGTTCCGCGCCCTCGGGGTGCGCGACACGGTGGCTGCGTTCCAGGCGGATGCCGAGGCGAACTGGCTGCGCGTCAACGAGCCGGAGGTGTTGGCGCGCACGGCGAAGTTCCTGCTGCTCTCCGGGTTCCTGGCCCACCGGCTCGTGGGCCGCTATGTCGACGCCGACGCCGCACAGGTGGGCTACCTGCCGTTCGACTACCGGCGTCGCCGCTGGGCCGGCCCGAGCGACTGGAAGTGGCGCGTCGCCCCGATCGAGCCGGCGATGCTGCCGGATCTGGTGCCCGCAGGCGCCGAGCTGGGCGTGCTGACGCCGGGCGCCGCCGCGCACCTCGGCCTCACTGCCGGCATGCCCGTGATTGCCGCGGGCGCCGACAAGGCATGCGAGGTCCTGGGCTCGGGCTGCCTTGCCCCGAACCTGGGTGCGCTCTCGTTCGGGACGACGGCGACCTTCAACTCGACGCATCGACGCTACGTGGAGGTGGTACCGCTCGTTCCGCCCTACCCGGCCGCGGTCCCGGACGCCTGGAGCCTGGAGATCCAGGTCTATCGCGGCTTCTGGCTCGTGGAGTGGTTCCGCCGCGAGTTCGGAGCCGCCGAGGAGGCGGCGGCGCTGGCCCGCGGAATCGACCCGGTCGACGTCCTCGACGACCTCCTGGCGACCACGCCGCCCGGCGCCATGGGCCTGATCCTCCAGCCGACGTTCTCGCCCGGGGTCCGGATTCCGGGGCCGGAGGCGAAGGGCGCGGCGATCGGCTTCGGCGATGTCCACGGGCGCGCCCACCTCTATCGGGCCGTGGTCGAGGGGCTCGCATATGCGCTCCGCGAGGCGAAGGAGCGCACGGAGCGACGGACGAAGGTGCCGATCACGGCGCTGCGGGTCTCCGGCGGCGGGGCACGCTCCGACCGCGTCGTGCAGATCGCGGCGGACGTCTTCGGCCTCCCCGTGGGCCGGCCGCACACCGTCGAGACGTCCGGTCTCGGCGCCGCGATCGATGCGATGGTCGGCCTCGGGATCCATCCGACGTTCGACGCGGCGGTCGCCGCCATGACGCGCCTGGCCGAGGTCCGCGATCCGGACGCGACCGCCCACGCGCGATACGACGCGCTCTACCGGCGCGTCTACCTGCCGATGTACGCCCGGCTGCGGCCGCTCTACGACGAGATCCGGGCGATCACGGGCTACCCGGAGTAGCGAGCGCCGCCCTCCGGCCACCCGACGGCCCGGCGCCGCCGGCCGGCAGCGAACCTCTCAGCCGGACTTCGCCGCCTTGATCGCCGCCGCCAGCTCGTCGGGGGCGACGACCGCCTCGAAGGACGCGACGATCTTGCCCGACGCGCCGACGACGAAGATCCAGGGCTCCGTGGGGATTCCGTAGACGTTGGTAGCATCGACCGTCACGAAGTCGCCGTTCGCGAGCACCGGCTGGAGCCGGCCGTTCGTCCAGGTGAGCTGGTACGGCTCCACGTTGATCGCCCGGATCGGGTTCGCCTTGACGACCGCCTTCACGGTGTCGAGCGTCGGGCCGCACTCGGCGCTCTTGCAGAACGCGGGCGTGGCGAAGGCGAGGACGAACGGCTCTCGCGCCTTGAGCGCCTGGTCGACCGACTCGGCGTAGAAGGACGGGTCTGGCTTCGGGTCGGAGCTGATCTTCGTCACGTCGCCCCCGACGTCCGCAAGCGTCGGCGTCTTCACCGACGGCGCAGGGTCACCGACCGCGGGCGTCGTGCCGGACTGGTCGACGGAGAACTGCATCCTGGCCGTCGTCTGCTTCCCGCTCGCGTCGGTGGCGACGATCGCGACGCCCCACGTCCCCGCGGTCGTGAGCGTCGGGGTGACGATATAGAAGCCGCGCTGGCCGACGATCCCCCAGGCGAAGATCGGCGCCAGCGTCTCGGTCGGGGTCGTCGCACTGGCGCAGAGGTTGAAGAACGCCATCTGCAGGTGGATGTCCGGCGACGCCACCGGCTGGTTCGACTGGTCGATCAGCGAGAAGACGAGGCGGGACTTGCCCACGACCTTCTCGGAGCTCGCGAGGACCGGGATGATGCCGCTCGTCGCGACCTGGCCCGCCGCCGGCCAGCCGGGCAGGGCATCCGTGTTGCAGGCGGAGCTCGCGGACGCGAGCGGCGATCTGGCAGCCGCATCGGGCGTCGGGCTCACGGCGACGCTGCCCGCGCAGGCGCCGAGCAGCGCCGCGACGAGGGCCCCGACAGCCGCGAGGCGAATCGATGGATGCACGGGCGGAGGGTACGCTTCTGCTTTCGAAGCCGCTGCCGCAGCGCAGGCCTGTTCCGCTGGGCGCCACGAGGTCGTCGCAGCGGTCGCTCGAGGGCGCAATTCGTGGCCGCGCCGAGCGACTCACGCTACAATCCGCCGGCGTCCAGGCAGGCGGCTCTCCGGCGCGCGGCGCGCGAGGCGGGAGCACGGCGGAGGTTGGGTGACCCGGTACCAGAAGCTCGTGGGCGTGACACTCGCCTCGACGCTCGCGCTCGTCGTCGTGGGCGTCATCGTTCGCGCCACCGAGAGCGGGCTTGGCTGCCCCGACTGGCCGTTCTGCTACGGCCAGGTGATCCCGCCGCTCGGCGACTTCAAGGCGTGGGCCGAATGGACCCACCGCCTCATCGCCGCGGTCATCGGCTTCCTCGTCCTCGGCATCGCGATCCTCGCGGCGCTCGACCACCGGGATCGGCCGAGCCTGCTCGTGCCCTCGATCGGTGCGGTCGCCCTCGTCGGCTTCCAGGCGTGGCTCGGCGAGGAGACCGTTCGGCTCGGCAACTCCGGTCCGTCGGTGACGGCGCACCTGGCCACGGCGCTCGCCGTGGTCGGCCTCCTCACATTCCTCCTGGTGCGCGCCGCGCATCCGGCGCGGATGCCGGGCCGCGGGGCCAGCCAGCGCTTCACGCTGCTTGCGGTCTTCACGGCCGTCGCGGCCTATGCGCTCCTCCTCTTCGGCAGCAACGTGACCTCGGTCGACGCCGCGCTCGTCTTCCCGGACTGGCCGCTCATGGGCGGCGCGCTCATCCCGCCGTTCGCGGACATGGCCCCGGCGACACAGCTCCTCGCGGTCACCAACGCGCTCCACCGCTATGTCGCGATGGTCGTGGGCCTGCTGCTCGCGGCGACGTGGATCGTCGCCTGGCGCACCCAGCGCGGCAACCGGACGCTGTTCCGGCTCGTGACGATCGCGGCGGTCCTCTACCCGGTGCAGGCGGTCGTCGGCGCGTTCCAGATCTGGACGCAGCTCGCCCCATGGACCCAGACGCTGCACGTCGCGCTCGCCGCGTTCATCTGGGTCGCGGCGGTCGCGGCGGTCTTCGTCAGCTACTACGGGGCCCGGGCGCAGGCGGTGGAGGGCGCGGCGAACCCGGGCTCCGGCGTTCCGTCGAGCACACCCGGCGCGACCGCGGGTCCGTCGACGCCGGCCGGCGCCTCGATCCTCCGGGCGGAGGCCCATGCCGCGGTGGATCCGCCGGTTCCGGCCGCCCGGCGGCCGGCCTCCGCGACGGTGCGCGCCTACATCGCGCTCACGAAGCCCCGCATCATCGAGCTCCTGCTGGTCACCACCGTGCCGGCGATGGTCCTTGCCACGCGCGACCTGCCCGGCGTCAACTGGGGCAACTGGGGGATCGTCGTCTTCTGGACGCTGGTCGGTGGGACGCTGGCGGCGGGGGCCGCGAACGCGATCAACCAGTACCTCGATCGCGACATCGACCTGTTGATGACCCGCACACGACGACGGCCCCTTCCCGCCCACGACGTCGAGCCGGAGCGGGCGCTCGTCTTCGGGATCGTGCTCGGGATCGTGTCCGTCGGGCTGCTCGCGGTCTTCGTCAACCTCGTCGCGGCATTCCTGACCCTGCTCGCCATCGGCTTCTACGTCTTCGTCTACACGATGCTCCTGAAGCGGACGTCGACCCAGAACATCGTCATCGGCGGGGCGGCTGGCGCCCTGCCGCCGGTGATCGGCTGGGCGGCCGTGACCGGGAACGTGGGGCTGCCGGCGATCATGCTGTTCGCGCTCGTCTTCTACTGGACGCCGCCCCATTTCTGGGCGCTCAGCCTCCGGCTCGCGAAGGATTACGCGGCGGCCGGGGTGCCGATGCTGCCCGTCGTCCGCGGGACGGCCGAGACGACCCGCCAGATCTTCCTCTACACGGTGCTCCTCGTGGCCGTGAGCCTGGTCTTCTTCGCGGTCGCGAGGATGGGCCTCGTCTACCTGGTCGCCGCGCTCGTCCTCGGTGCGGGCTTCCTGTGGCAGTCGGGGCGGCTCGCGCGAGAGGGCTCCGTCGAGGGCACGACGGCGGGCGCGATCCGCCTCTACAAGTTCTCGATCACGTACCTGACGCTGCTCTTCCTGGCCGTCGCCGTCGACGCGCTCGTCGCCGTCCGGATCGCATAGGCCAGGCTCGCCTCTCGTCGCCCGGCGTTCCTGCCGGCACCGCAGGGCGGCCTGCTACTCGCCGACCGTGCCCGGCGACTCGAGCTCGTCGGCAAGCTCGGGCCGCAGCCGGCGGCCGACGCGCCCGTCGCGGTCGAAGACGACGAGCGCGGCCTGGACGATGGGCCCGATCCCGAAGGCGAACAGCACGGTCCCGATGCCAACGGTCCCGCCGAGCAGGAATCCCGCCACGAGGATGCTGAGCTCGATCGCCGTTCGCACCCGCCGGATCGACCAGCCGAAGCGACGGTGCATGCCCGTCATGACGCCATCGCGCGGACCCGCCCCCAGGTCGGCGGCGAGGTAGAGGCCGGTCGCGATGCCGATCACGAGCACCCCGATCGCGCTCATCGCGAGCTGCACGGCCGGCTGAGATGGCTGCGGCAGGAGGGGCAGCGCGACGTTGGTCGCGGTTCCGATCAGGGCCACGTTGAGGACCGTGCCGATCCCCGGCCGTTCTCCGAGCGGCCACCAGAGCAGCAGGACCGGGATCCCGACGAGGATGCTGACGGTGCCGAGCTCCATGCCGATGTGGCGCCCGATCCCCTGGTGGAACACCTCCCACGGCCCCAGCCCGAGCCCGGCGTCGGCCATCGCCGCGATCCCGAGGCCGAAGAGCACCAGCCCCGAGATCAGCCCTGGCAGGCGCCGGGCGACGCTCCACCCGAACCAGCGATCGCGCACCGGGCGATCGTAGCCGGCGACGGCCCGGGGGGCGCAAGGGTCGTCGCGGCCGTGACGTGCCCCTTGTGTCCGGCCACGCCTCCGCGGCCCGCGCTGGCGACGCGACGTCGGCCCCCGTCCGGTGGCACCATCCGCGGCATGGACCTCCACTTCCTCGGCGCCGCCACCACGGTGACCGGCAGCCAGTTCCTCCTCGAGACCGGCCAGGCGCGCATCCTCGTGGACTGCGGGATGTTCCAGGGAGGGCCCAACGAGGCGATCCGCAACCGGATCCCGCTGGCCTTCGATCCCGCCACGCTCGACGCGATCCTCCTGACCCACGCCCACCTGGACCATTGCGGCCTGATTCCGCACGTCGTGCGGGAAGGATTCCACGGCCCGATCCGCGCGACCGCCGGGACGATCGAGCTCGCCCGCCTCGTGCTCCTCGACTCGGGCAGGCTCCAGGAGGAGTTCAGCAAGCGCGAGAATCGCTGGGAGCGGCGGCATCCGGATCGCGCCGGGGCCGAGGATGCCCGGGAGCAGGCGGCGCTCGAGGCGGCCATCGAGCTCGCCGAGTCCGGCGAGCACGGGACGCCGCCGACGCCCGAAGCGGCAGCGTTCGCCGGGCGGAGCCGCGAGCGGGTCGACGATGCGCCGCCGACGTCTCCGGCCGTTGCTGCCGCGTCACCGGCCACTCCCGCCGCGCGATCGGTCCCAGCGGCACCGGGCACCATCCGCCACGCGCAGGAGGCGGCCCACGCCGAGGGCGCCCATGTCGCGACCTCGATCGAGCCGGTCGGAGGGCCCGGACGCCCGGACCAGGAGCGCGAGCTTCGTGGCTCGGTCGGGGAGATGACGCCGGACCTCGACGCTCCGCTCTACACGGAGCGCGACGCCGTGGAGAGCCTCCGCGGCTTCCTCGCCGTGCGCTACGGCGAGGAGGAGGAGGTCGCGCCCGGGATCCATGCGACGTACCTGGATGCAGGGCACATCCTCGGCTCGGCGATCATCCGGCTGCGCGTGCAGGACGTGCCCGGCGGGCCGGAGCGGATTCTCGTCTTCTCGGGCGACCTCGGCCGCACCGGGGCGCCCATCATCGCCGACCCGACCCCGATGCACGACGCCGACTACGTCCTGTGCGAGTCCACGTACGGGGGCCGTGAGCACGAGCCGACCGCCGAGGCGCACCGCATCCTGGCGGAGACCGTCCGCCTCGTCGCCGAGCACGACGGGGTCCTGCTGGTGCCCTCGTTCGCCATCGGCCGGACCCAGGAGCTCGTCTGGGAGCTGGACCGGCTCGTCTCGGCCGGCGAGATCCCCGCGCTGCCGCTCTACCTCGACTCGCCGATGGCCTCGAAGGCCAGCGACATCTACCGGCGCCACACGGAGTACTTCGACGACGAGACGCGGGCGCTCTTCGAATCCGGCGACACGCCGCTCGACTACCCGAAGCAGATCGTGGTCGGCGACATGGCGCAGTCGCAGGCGATCGCCCGGGCGCGCCGGCCGTACATGATCGTGGCGTCGAACGGCATGCTCACCGGCGGACGCGTGGTGGGCCACCTCCGAAACCTGATCGACGACCCCGCGGCCACGATCCTCTTCGTGGGATACCAGGGCGAGGGAACCCTGGGCCGCCACCTGCAGGAGGGCGCGAAGACCGTCCGGCTGGACGGCCAGGTGCGCGACGTCCGCTGCCGGATCGCCTCGATCAGCGGCTTCTCCGCGCATGCGGACGAGCCCGGGCTGCTCGCCTGGCTGTCCGGGTTCGCGGCCGGCCGCCGGCCCGGCGATCCCGGGTTCCCCCGACGCGTCTTCCTCGTCCACGGCGACCCGGGACCCCAGGCGGAGCTGGAGCCGAAGGTCACTGCGCTGGGATTCGACGTGCACGTGCCGCGCTGGCACGAGGTCGTGACGCTCGACTGAGCGCCGGTCGCGAGCTCGGCGGCGCGCACGTCCGGTGCGGCGCGAGTCCAACACTGCCGGTGCGAGTCCGGTGCGGCGCGGGTCCGGTGCGGCGCGGGTCCGGTGCGGCGCGCTCCCACGTCCATCCGCGTCGCGACCCGGCACCTGGACCGGATCGGTCGCGTGACGGGTGTTCGCGGCGGGGCGGCCCGTCGTCGCGAGCTCCGCCATCCGCTACGATCCGGGCTCGCGTCCCAGGAGCCGACCGCATGACCGCCACGCGCCAACCGCATCGCGCCTCCCCGCTGTCGCCCGACGAGCTCGCGTCGATCCGTCGCCCGTTCCGGGGAGCCAGCCTCCTTCCCGGCCGTGCCTACCACGACGACGCGTTCCTCGACTTCGAGCGCGAGGAATGGTTCTTCCGCGACTGGGTCGCCGTTGCGCGGGCCGAGGAGCTGCCCGACGCCGGCAGTTTCGTCCTGCGTGACTACTTCGGCGAGAGCATCGTGCTGGTCCGCGGCGACGACGACACGATTCGTGCCTTCTACAACGTCTGCCGCCATCGCGGCACGGCAGTCGAGGAGCGCGACCGCGGAACGGCGGTCCGATTCCAGTGTCCGTATCACGCCTGGGTCTACGACCGGTCCGGCGGCCTGGTCCGGGCGCGGCACATGGAGGACGTCGAGGGGTTCAGCCACGCCGCGTTCGGCCTCACGCCGATTCGCGCGGAGACCTGGGGCGGCTGGATCTTCCTCTGCTTCGACGAGACGACGCCGGGACTGGAGGCGTACCTCGGCGACTGGTTCGCCCATCACGCCGGTTTCGGGCGCGAGTTCGCGCGGCTCCGGCGCGCCGCCGGGCTCGAGTACGACGTCGCCGCGAACTGGAAGATCGTCGCGGAGAACTACTCGGAGTGCTACCACTGCCCCGGTGTCCATCCGCTCCTGAACCGGCTCACCCCGTATGACCTGGGCGAGGACTTCTTCCCGAGCGGCCCGTGGAAGGGTGGCTGGATGGTGTTCGCGAACGGCTGCGAGACCATGTCGATCGACGGCCAGCGGCACGGACGACCACTGCTCTACGCCCGGGACGCGGTGGAAGCAGGCCGGATCTACTACTACATCCTCTGGCCGAACCTGATCATCTCGGTGCACCCGGACTACGTGCTCACCCACCAGGCCTGGCCCGACGGCCCCGGCCGCACGAAGGTCGTGTGCGACCTGTACGTCGACGCGGACGCGGTGGGCACGGCGGACGTGTCAGGCGCCGTGCAGTTCTGGGACATCACGAACCGCGAGGACTACCACGTCGTCGAGCTCCAGCAGCGAGGCACGCGCTCGCGCAGCTGGGTCGCCGGGCGCTACTCGAACCAGGAAGCCGCGGTCCACGCGTTCGACCTGATGTGCGCCGACCGGTATGCGATGGATGGCCGGCGCACGGAGCGCGAGGCACGGACCGACGTGGTCAGCCTCAGGCGCGGGGACGCTGCGACAGGAGGAAGAGCGCGGCCATCGAGGGGATGACGAGGATCGCGCCGACGAGGAGGCTGGCGAGCAGCGCCGCGAGGGTCGCTTCCCCGGCCGAGGCCTGCCCGATCGTGAGCGAGCCGACGAGCAGGCTCGGGTACTGGGCGACGGCCCACCCCCACATGACGCCGCCGACGGCCAGGGCCGCGCTGATGCGAGCCGCGCCGAAGCGACGGCGGTAGAGGAGCGCGAGCGATCCCACGCCCGCAACCGCGGAGAGGACGACCAGCGGAAGGGCACGCGCCGTGAGCCCGTCGTAGAGAGTCGGGGCGTCGGCCCCGAGCACCGCGATGCCGACCATCGCGACGGCCCCGACCGCGACGCCCATGACCAGCGCCCGGAGCCGGAAGGCGTCGGCGAGCGCGGGCTGGTCCGCGCGCCGGGCGTCGGACGTCAGGTAGACGGCCGCCAGGTACGCGCAGATCCCGACCGCGAGCGTGCCCCCGAGGACGGACGTCGGGTTGAGCCAGCTGCCGATCGCGTCCCCGGCGGCGTTCCCGGGCGGCACGCGGCCCGACGCGATGGCGCCCGCGATCGCGCCCAGGAAGAACGGCGTGATGATCGACGAGAGACCGAAGAGGAGCCCGAGCGACCGTTCCAGGCGCGGCTCCCGGACGGACTTGCGGAAGACGAACGCGGAGCCCCGCAGGATCACGCCGATGGCCACCGCCGTGAGCGGGACGTACAGGGTGGAGGCGACCGCCGCGAAGACCGGGGGGAAGGCGGTCCAGACCACGACCAGCGCGAAGATCAGCCAGACGTGGTTGGCCTCCCAGACTGGCCCGATCGTGTCCTCGATCAGGCTCCCCATCGCGTCGTTCCGCCGGCCTCCGCGGATGACGTCCCAGAACCCGGCGCCGAAGTCGGCGCCCCCGAACAGCGCGTACGCGGTGAGGCCGGCCCAGAGCAGGACCAGGATCCCATCGGCGGCCGTCACGACCGGGACCCGGGCGGCGCCGGCGCGCTCCCGGACGCGGGTGCCGCGGCGGAGGCCGGCGCGAGCGTCCGGCGCACCACGAACACCGTGGCGATCGTCAGGACGACGTAGACGCCGAGCAGCGTGAAGAGCCCGATCGGGAGGCCGCGCGCCGCGGTGACCGCCTCCTCGACCCGCATGATGTGGTAGACGATCCATGGCTGCCGGCCCAGCTCGGTCACGACCCAGCCCGCCTCCATCGCGATCGCGGCACCCGGACCGGCGGCGACCGCGCCGAGCAGGAAGAAGCGCGACCCGGGCAGGCCGCGCCGGCGCCACCATGCCCAGGCGAGCCACGCGGCCAGGCCGAGCAGCGCGAAGCCGATCGCGACCATGACCTGGAACGCGATGTGCACCGGGAGCACGGGCGGCTGCTGGTCCGGCGGGACCGTGTCGAGCCCCTGGACGAGGGCGTTCGGGTCGCGGAACGCGAGCAGGGAGAGTCCGTCGGGGATCTGGAGCGCGAAGAGCATCTTGCCGTCGACCGGGATGCCACCGATCGACAGCGGAGCGCCGCGCTCCGACTGGTAGAGACCCTCGATCGCGGCGAGCTTGATCGGCTGGTTCGTGGCGAGGAACTGGGCGGCGGCGTCGCCGACCACGATCTGCGCCGGCGTGACGAGCGCCGCCAGGGTGAACGCCACGAGGAAGCCCGTCCGGTGCAGCCGGGAGCCTCGGTCGCGCCGCAGGCCCCACGCGTGCCCGGCCGCGATCCCGAAGCCGGACACCATGAGCGCGGCGAGGATCATGTGCGTCGTCTCGACCGGTGTCGCCGGGTTGAAGATCGCGGCCCACGGGTCGACGCCGGTCACGACGCCGTTGGTCAGCGTGAAGCCCACCGGCTGGTTGAGCCACGCGTTCGCGGTCACGACGAACCATGCCGAGGCGACCCCGCCGATGACGATCGGGACGCCGCTCAGGAGATGGAGCCGCGGCGAGAGGCGGTCCCAGCCGTACAGGTAGATGCCGATGAAGATCGCCTCGATGAAGAAGGCGACCCCCTCGATCGCGAAGGGCAGCCCCAGCACGGAGCCGAACGTCTCGATCAGGCGGGGCCAGAGGATCCCCATCTCGAACGAGAGGATCGTGCCGGAGACCGCCCCGACCGCGAACAGGACGCCGAGGACCTTCGCCCAGCGGTGCGCCAGCTCGTCGTAGACCGGCCCGCCGCCACGCTGTCCGCGGTACTCGACGATCAGGATGAGCAGCGGCAGGCCCACGCCGAAGCACGCGATGACAATGTGCCAGGCGAGCGACAGCGCCATCTGGGCCCGGGCGGCCCACAGGTCCGGCTGGTTGACGACGGCGAAGATGTCCGGTCCGCTCATCGCAGGCCGGTCTCCGGGTTGGCACGCCGGGCGGCGACGCGATCGGCGATGCGCGTGGCGGCATCAGCCCAGCCCGCGTTGAACGGCCGACCCGGCTCGTCGAGATCCATGACGAGCGGCGCGTGGTCCGACGGGACCGGCTTGCCCTTGCGGGCCTCGCGGTCCACCTCGACGGCGACGATGCGCGCCGCGACCGGCCGGGTCGCCAGGAGGTGGTCGATCCGCATCCCCTCGTCGCGCTGGAAGTTGCCGGCCCGATAGTCCCACCACGTGAATCGTCGAAGGCCGGGGTTGCGCGCGCGCCAGGTGTCCTCCAGGCCCCAGTCGAGGAGCGATCGGAATGCGTCGCGCTCCGGCTCCGAGACGTGCGTCCCCCCGTGCGCGGCGGCAGGGTCCCACACGTCGAGGTCCGCGGGTGCCACGTTGAAGTCGCCGCCGATCACGAGCGGGGCGCCGGGCTCCTGCGCCTCGTCGAGCCAGCGGCGGACCCGGGCGAACCAGGCAAGCTTGCCGGCGTAGAACGGCGACCCGACCACCCGGCCGTTCGGCGCGTAGATCGAGGCGACCCGGATCCCGGCGCAGACCGCGCTGACCATCCGCGCCTCGCGCGACGGGTCGAAGTCGTCCTCGTCGCCGGGGCCGGCCGACGCGGCGGGCGACGGCCGGGCGGGACCGTCCCCGAAGTTCGTGACGACGTCCGCCAGCCCGACGCGGCTCGCGATCGCGACGCCGTTCCAGCGCCCCTCGCCGTGATGAAGCAGCTCGTAGCCGGCCATGGAGAAGGGGAGCAGCGGCGCGGTGTCGTCGGCGAGCTTCGTCTCCTGGAGCAGCAGGACGTCCGGCGCGGCGCGCTCCAGCCACCACTCCACCTTCTCCAGGCGCGCCTTGAGGGAGTTGACGTTCCAGGTCGCGATCCGCATGTCCCAGCCCCGCCCGGATCAGTACCGCCGGCCGCGCTGGCGGGCCAGGTCGAACGTGGCCGTGTCGGCGACCGCCATGACCGCCATCGTGCCGGCCTGGACGGGATCCGTGACCACCAGGTCCACGTGCTCGGTGATGGAGCCGACCATGTTCAGGGCGATGATCGGGATCCCGACCGCGCGCAGCTCGTCGGCGGCACGGCTGATGTCCCCGCCCATGATCGATCCCGCGAGGACCAGGCACCGCGCGCGCGGGAGGTCCGCCACGGCCCGGACGGCCCCCGCGATGTTCGCCTCGCCGACGAGCGCGATCGTGTCCACGGAGATGCGTTCGCCGCGGAGGTTGTGCCGGTCGGCCTCCGAGACCGCGCCGAGCGCGACCTGGGCGACCTGCGCGCCCCCTCCGACGACGATGATCCGCTTGCCGAAGATCCGGTCCATGGTCCGGGTCGGGCGCCGCTCGCGGACGCCCGGCGCGCGGGCCATCGCCGCGTCGAGGGCGGGCTCGTCGACGCCCTCCACCTCGATCTCCGTCTCGACGGTCAGGCCCGTGCCGGTGTCATCGAGTCGCCGGACCGTGCTCAGGGTCCGGAGCGTCGCCCGGGCCCGGGCAAGCGCCGCGAGGATCGCCGGGAGCGCCTCGGGCGTGTCGTCGTGGATCACGCGGATCGCGACGGTCGGCGGGGCAGCGGCCGCGCGGCGCGGGCTCATCGGTGCGGGTGACCGTCGAGGCTCGGCACGGCCCTGGTTCAGCGGTCCGCGAGGCCGCGGGCCCGATCGGCGAGGGCGCCGGGCGCGGTGAGCCCGTGCGGATCGGTGGGATCGTGCTCGTCGAACGCCACGCCCAGGGCGGTCAGCGCCTCGCGCGTCGCCACCGCGTCGCTGGTCGTGAGCATCAGCTCCCCGTCCGTGTCCTCCGCGACCCCGACGATCCCCGTGATGTTGACGCCACGCTCCGCGAGGGCCCCCGCGGCCCGGGCAAGGGATCCCGGCGCATCGTCGAGCCGGACCGTGAACCAGACGGACACCTCGATCACCTCCACGCCGATGGTAGCGCCGGGCACCGCGGGCTGCTGGAGCCCCCGACGAGGCGGCGGCGCGCTACGATCGCGACATGCCTGCCGCCCCGGCGCCCAGCGTCCAGGTCTTCGGTCGCGAGGACAGCCAGCCGACCCGTGCCGCGTTGCGGTTCTTCAAGGAGCGGCGGATCGTCGTCCATTTCGTCGACCTGCGACGCAAGCCGATCGCGCCCGTCGAGCTGGGGCGGTTCGTGGCGAAGCTCGGCGCCGCGGCCCTCGCCGACACCACCGCGCGGCCATGGCAGGACGCCGGTCTCGGCTACCTCCGGATGGACGACGCGGAGCTCTCGGCGCGGCTCCTCGCGGATGCGCGCCTCCTGCGGCTGCCGCTGGTCCGGAACGGCAATGCCGTGACGGCCGGCCCGGCCGACGCCACCTGGAAGACCTGGTTCAGCGCCCCGGGTTCCTGACCCGGCCGCCGACCGCCCGGAGGTCCCGATGCCTGAGATCGATCCGCCGCCCCCGTCCCGCGCCGACGAGCCGGAGCTTCTACGCCCCCGCGGGGTCGATGGCGAGCCGATCACGACCGGCAGGGACAAGCTCCGCCGGGCCGGGCGGCTCGTTGTCCGCCGGGAAGCGGTCGATCGGCAGGTCCCATCGCGGGCCGGCACGGCCGACGAGCGGCTCCTCCGACGAAGTCGTACCGCGTTCCTTGACTCGGACCCATGGCGGACGCTGCGGATCCAGGCCGAGTTCGTCGAGGGATTCGACGCGCTGGCCGGGATCGGGCCGGCCGTGACCGTCTTCGGGTCCGCGCGCGCCGTCGAGGGCGACCCGGTCTACGAGCAGGCGCGCGAGCTCGGCCGTCTGCTCGCCGAGGCGGGCCTGACCGTGATCACGGGGGGCGGGCCCGGCGTGATGGCTGCCGCCAACCGCGGCTGCTTCGAGGCCGGTGGCTTCTCGGTGGGCTGCAACATCGAGCTGCCGCACGAGCAGTGGCTGAACCCGTGGGTCGACCTGGGTGTCGAGTTCCGCTATTTCTTCGTGCGCAAGACGATGTTCGTGAAGTACGCGGAAGGGTTCGTGATCTTCCCGGGCGGTTTCGGGACGCTCGACGAGCTGTTCGAGTCGCTGACCCTGATCCAGACCGGCAAGATCAAGCACTTTCCGGTCTTCCTCGTTGGGTCAGCCTACTGGTCGGGCCTCCTGGCCTGGTTCCGCGAGACGCTCCTGGCCGCCGGCACGATCGCGGACGACGACCTGGAGCTCTTCACGGTCACCGACGACCTCGTCGAGGTCGTGGACGGCCTCCGGCGCTTCGTGGAGACGAACCTCGCCCCTCACCCGCTCGACGAATCCTGACGCTCAAAGCGCGTCGAGGGTCGACTGCCGCTCGGCGTCGTGCCGGCGTCATTCATGACCGCGCCCGGTGTCGGCGGCGCCGGCGGGAACGTGCCCGCGTCCCGCGGTCACGCCCGCGGGATCGCGACCTCGATGAGCCCGTCGACGACTCGGACCGGGTAGTGGCGCAGCCGCCGGACGCGGGTCAGGCGGCGCGCCTCGGCCTTCGTGCCGGGGGTATCGGGCTTCGGCTCGGCCCCGGGAGGCGCCCACGGCGGATGGGGAACCCCGTCGGCGTCGAGGCCCCCCGTCGTGGGCATCCGGACGGTCTCGCCGCTGCAGAGGTCGAAGCGGCCGTTGTGGAGCGGGCAGTCGACGACGCAGCCGTCCAGGCGCCCCAGCGAGAGCGGCGCCGCCATGTGCGGGCAGCGGTCGTCCGTCGCCAGGATCCCTGCGGGGACGTGGGCGAGAAGCAGGTCGAGGTCGCCGCGGGTGACGCGGACCATCGCACCCGGCGGCAGGTCCGCCATGGGCAGCATTGCCACGAATGGCGCGTCGGCCGTGCCGGGTGCCGCGAGCGCGGCCGGTGTGGCCGCGGCCGGTGCAGGCGTCACCGCCCGCCCGGAATCCTGTCCCGGTGAGCCCGCTGCGTCGGACATCGGCGGCTACTCCCCGACGAGCGCGGGCGTGTGCGGCACGGCGTCGGCGCCCGGCCGGTTCGGCGCAGGTGCTGCCTGCGCCTGCCCCCGGGCTGGGCCCATCGACGTGCGCAGCGGCAGCTCCCGGATGACGAGCACGGCCATGAATGCGAGCACGGAAGCCCCCAGCCCAAGCCAGAAGACGGACCCGATCGCGAGCGAGATCGCCTCGTAGATCGAGGTCACGATCTTCGGGATCAACGGTTCCACGACCGGCCGGACCGCGGCGGGAACGCCCGCGAGGATCTGCTGGCCCAGCGTGTGCCCGACCCCGACCAGGTTGTTCAGATCGAAGGCGCCGCCCTGGAACTGGGTCACTGCCTGCTGCGGGATGCCGTTCGCAAGGAGGCGGGCCGGGATCTGGTTGGCGATCTGCGTGCCGAACAGGGAGCCTGCGATCGAGAGGCCCACGGTGCCGCCGATCTGGCGGAAGAACGTCAGGTTCGAGGTCGCGACGCCCAGCTTGCTGAACGGCACGGCGTTCTGGATCACGATCGTGAAGACCGCCAGCGTCGGGCCGATCCCCGCGCCGAGGACGAACTGCCAGAAGCGGATCACCCACGGGTCGGACGTCGCGGCGAGGTTCGTGAACAGGAGCGATCCGACACCGACGAAGACGATCGAGGCCAGCAGGAGCGCCTTGTACCTGCCCGTCCGCGCCACGATCTGGCCGCTCACGATGCTCGAGACGATGACGCCCACCAGGAGCGGGAACAGCTCGTACCCGGAGATCGTCGCGCTGTCGCCCCGGACCACCTGGTAGAAGCGCGGCAGAAAGATCGTGGCCGAGAAGAAGCCGAAGGCCGCGAAGAACGTCGCGATCTGCGAGCCCGCGTACGTGCGGCTGCGCCAGAGGTCGAGCGGGACGATCGGCTGCTTCACCCGCGACTCGATGAACAGGAAGACCGGGATCAGCACGGCGGCGATCAGCAGGAGCCCGCCGACCTCCGGCGTGGCCCAGTCCGCGCTCTGCATGTTCGTGAGGCCGACCAGGAGCGGGATCATCGCCGCCACGAAGACGAGCGCGCCGACGAGGTCCAGGTCCAGG
This sequence comes from uncultured Chloroflexia bacterium, assembly GCA_963850035.1. Classification (GTDB taxonomy): domain Bacteria; phylum Chloroflexota; class Limnocylindria; order Limnocylindrales; family CSP1-4; genus CTSoil-043. Next base: position 65,779 of record CAWKJP010000010.1, read on the forward strand.
GAGTGATGCGGGCGCTTCACGCTCGGCAGCACGCGGCTCACCACCACGAGCGAGATGAGCCCGATGGGCAGGTTGATGTAGAAGATCCAGTGCCAGCCGACGTTGTCCGTGATGATCCCGCCGAGCGCCGGGCCCACGAGCGCGGAGAGCCCGAAGACGGCGCCGAACAGGCCTTGGTACTTGCCCCGCTCGGCGGGCGTGAAGAGGTCGCCGATGACCGCCAGCGAGATCGGGAAGAGCGAGCCGGCCCCGATCCCCTGGATGCCCCGGAACAGGATCAGCTGCCACATCTCGCCGCTCAGGCCCGAGAGGGCGGAGCCGACCAGGAAGACCGAGATCCCGAAGACCAGGAGCGGCTTGCGCCCGTAGTAGTCGGACAGCTTGCCGTAGAAGGGGACGCTGATCGTCGACGTGAGCAGGTAGATCGTGACGGCCCACGTGTAGAGGTTGTTGCCGTGCAGGTCGGTCACAATGCGCGGAAGCGCGGTCCCGACGATGGTCTGGTCGAGCGCGCCGAGAAGGAGCGCGAGAAGGATTGCGCCGAGCACCTCGAACCGCGCCCGCGGCGAGATCTCGACGGCCGGGTGGGGTGCGCCGATGGGCGCGCTCCCCGCGCCCTCCGCGACCGGTGCCCCTTCCATCATGATGGTGCGATCTCCTCTTCCGGACCGCGCCCTGCCTCGTTGGCGGGCAGGTCGGTCCCGTGTTCCAGCAACGCCTCGCGAAGCTCCTTGATGCCGCCGACGAGGCGTGACAGCTGGTCAGTGTCGAGTCGTTGCAGCAGCGCCCGGAGCATCTCGCTCCGCCAGCCGTCGATCTCCTCGACGGCGCGCGCGCCATCCGGCGTCTGCGACACGATGACGACGCGACGATCAGCGCCGTCCCGGAGGCGCTCGACGAGCCCGCGCTGCTCCATCCGGTCGATGATCCCGGTGGCGTTCGGATCCGCCACGCCGAGCAGGTCCGCCAGGCGGGATATCGGCAACGGTCCGTGCTCCTGCAGAATCCACAGCGTCTGCAGGTGCGCCATGCTGATGCCCTGCCGGTGCAGCCTCCGGGCGACCGCGCAGCGGTGGTGGCCGGAAATGATGGCCGTCCCCCCGAGGATCTCGTCGATCAGGGCACGCCGCTCGGCAGAGCCAATCGCGTCGGGCGCCCCGGTCGGTTCGGCGGGCTCGGGCGGATGAGTTGTTACGGTCACGCGAATAATCTATCTGGCCAAGAGCAATTCGTCAACGGCAACCATTTCGATCACGGGAAGCATCGACGGCCCCTTGCAGACGGAGACGCCCCATGCGGTATGCGCTGATGATCGAGCCACAGCAGGGCTGCTCGTACGTGGACCAGCTCGCCGTGGCCCTGCATGCGGAAGCGGCCGGATTCGAGACATTCTTCCGGTCCGACCACTACGACAGCTTTCCCGGTGCCACGGGCCGCCCGACCACCGACGCGTGGGCGGTGCTCGCCGGCCTGGCCCGCGAGACGACGACGATCCGGATCGGCGCGCTGGTCTCGCCGGTGACCTTCCGCCACCCGGGCAACCTTGCCAAGCTGGCCGCGACCGTCGACGAGATGTCGGGCGGGCGCCTGGACGTGGGCGTGGGGGCCGGCTGGAACCAGGGCGAGCACGACCACCACGGCTTCCCGTTCCCGCCGATCGGCGTGCGCGCGGAGATGCTCGAGGAGCAGCTCGAGATCCTGCGCGGCCTGTGGCAGGGCCCGGACGGCTGGTCGTTCAACGGTCGCCACTACCAGGTCCCGGCAGGGCGGCTCCGGCCGCGGCCCGTCCAGCAGCCGGCGCCGCCGGTCATCGTGGGAGGGGAGGGAAGCCCGCGATCGATGCGGATCGCCGTGCGCTTCGCCGACGAGTTCAACCTCTCCAGCACGACGCCGGAGCAGGCCGTGGAGCGGTTCGCGGCGCTGGATACGGTGGCCCGGGATGCCGGCAGGGACCCAGCCACGCTGCGCCACTCGGCGATGGCGGGGGTGCTCGTCGGTCGGGATGCCGCCGAGGTGGAGCGCCGGACCCGCGCCCTCCTCGACGCGTTCGGGATGGCCGCGGAGGGGTCGGCCTGGCTCGAGACGAGGCGGCCACGCTGGGTCTACGGCACGCCGGACGAGGCCCGCGCGACCGTCGCCCGCTACGAGGCTGCCGGATGCGATCGGCTCGTGCTCCAGGACTTCCTGCCGTGGGATCTCGCCCACGTGGACCTGCTGGGCGAGGTGCTGGTCCGCGGCTGACGCGCTGACAGGCCGCGTCCTCTCCGCGCGTTGCCGCCGCCGATCGCGGGCCCTCGTCCGCGCTGATCGTCCGCGCCCGACGGCCGGCTACTCCGCGAGCGCGGCGGCCTCGCGGTACGCCAGCTGGTCGCGCCGGATGGGGTCCGGGTCGGTCCCGCGCGCCCGGGCCAGCCGCTCGGTCAGGAGCTGGAGGGGCGTCGCCGTCCCGACGAGCGCGGCCACCGGCCCGGGGAGCGCCGGCGCCTCGGGGACGAGGATCCGCCCGGCGGGCGCCAGGAACGCCGGCCACTCGCGGTCGAGGCCGGCGGCGAGGATCGCGCCCGGCCGCATCCCGATCCGTGCCGCGGCGGCCAGCGCCTGCTGCGCCCGCGACGAGCGCGCATCGCGCCCTGCGCGATCGGCGAGGATCAGCACCAGCCCGGTCGCCCCGTCCATCGCCGGGAGGTGGCCGTGCAGGAAGGTCTCCGTCTCGCGGAACGTGGTGGGCAGCCAGGTCGCCTCCTCCACCTTGAGCGCGAGCTCGCGGCCGGCCGTCGTGTCGACCCCGGATGCCACCACGATCACCTCGCGGCAGCCCGCGAGCTCGGCGGCGATTCGCTCGGCCGGCGCGGCCTGCCCGAGGCCCGCGGACAGGAGCGCCCGGATGGCGACCGGCTCGGCGTCGGCGGCCTCCCCGGTCAGCGCGGCGGCGACCGCCACCCCGGCCAGGATCGGGGAGAGGTACCCGACGGTGTGGCACCAGCTCCGGTCGATCTCGGCGGTCTCGAGGACCAGCGCGGTCAGCTTCCCGATCGGCGCCGAACGGCTGACGGTGACCGCGGCCACCTTCGTGCGCCGACCCGCCGCCGCCGTCAATGCGGCCAGCGTCGCGCCGGTTCCGCCCTCGTGGCTGATGCCCACGATCAGTCCGCCCCGCTGGGGCGCCAGCGACGCCTCGAACGCCTGTCGCGCCATCACGCTGCCCGGTCTGCCGGAGCCGCGCATGCCTGCTCGCTCGGCGGCGTCGGCGACGATCGCGGCGAACGCCATCGCGCCGTGCTCGCTCGTCCCGCATCCGGTGACGACGACCGGATCACCCGCCTCGAGCGCGATCCGGATCGCCGCGGCCAGGCGTCCCGCCGGCGTGTCGCGCCCCGGCGCTTCCAGCTTCGGTGGCACGCCGGGCACGCCGGAGCTGCGCCGGACGATGCCGAGGCGCCGGAGGAGGCGGCCGGAGAGCGCCGGCTCGGCCCCGATCATCTCGGTCATCCACCATGGCGGACCATCCCGGCGCGCCGGGGTCGGAAGCGATGCCCAGGGAACCGGCGGACCCGACAGGGTCGCCTCGGGGTCGGGGTGCGCGACGACGGACGGGTCGAACGGTGGCGGCAGGTCCATGCCTCCGATGATAGGCTCGCAGCCGGGGATGGCGGACAGGATCGTTGCGGAAGGACAGGACGCGGATGGATGTCGGGGTGATGGTTCCCCAGGGCTGGAAGGGCGAGTTCGATGGATGGCCGGCGGCGGACGCCTGGGCCACCGCGATCGCCCGAGCGCAGCAGGCAGAGGCGCTGGGGTTCGAGTCCCTGTGGGTCTTCGATCACTTCACGACGGTCCCGGACCCGACCCCGGAGATCACCTTCGAGTCGTTCACGATGCTGGCCGCGCTGGCGCAGGCAACGTCGCGGGCGCGGATCGGCCACATGGTGATCTGCACGGGCTTCCGCAACCCGGCCCTCACCGCGAAGATGGCGTCCACGATCGACGTCATCTCGGGCGGCCGCTTCGAGCTGGGGATCGGGGCCGGCTGGAAGGAAGACGAGTGGCTGGCGTACGGCTACGGCTTCCCGACGCTGCGAGATCGGCTGGGCGCGCTCGGCGACCATCTCGAGGTGATCCGGCGCATGCTCGGTCCGGGCAAGGCCACGTTCGAGGGCGCCTATGCGCGCGTCGAAGGGGCGATCAACGTGCCGAAGGGAATCCAGTCCCACATCCCGATCATCGTCGGCGGCAACGGCCAGAACGTCACCTTCCGATATGCCGCGCGCTTCGCGGACGAGCTCAACCTCGTCTTCCTCGGTCCCGACGAGATCCGGGAGGCGCTGCCGGTCATCCGCGAGCGCTGTGAGGAGGTCGGCCGGGACCCATCCAGCCTGCGGGTCTCGCTCTACTGCCGCGACAACGACGCCCGTGCGGACGGGCAGGCGCGCGTCGATCGCCTCGGCAGCTATGCCGCGCTGGGGCTGGACCGGATCGTGATGTTCCCGTGCCGCTGGGACACCAGCGACGAAGGGCTCGCCTCGTTCGCCGCCGACGTTCGTTCCGCGGGGCTGTCGCTCGGTGGACCGGTCCTGGAGGGCGCCCGCTAGACCGCCCGGTCGCCCGCTGGTCGATCACGGCCGACGGGCTGCCCACCTCGATGCTGATGGCGCTTGACCCACGTCCCTTCAGCTCGGGTCGCGCACGCGCCCGAACCTGCCGATCGGCCCGTAGCGCCACGCGACGCGGCCGAGCAGGTGCTCGGCGTCCACCGGCCCGTAGCGCCGCGAGTCGACCGACGAGTCCGGCGCATCGCTCGCGAGCCATGCCTCGGTCGCGCCGAGCAGCCTGGGCGCGCCGTCGGGCCCGACGACCCGGTCACCGGGGCGCCCGGCAAGACGCTTGACCACGATGATCCCGCTCCTGGGCTCGCGGACGACCACCACCGAGCCCCGGCGCGGCCATCGGGCTGGTGTCGGGTCGACCAGGAGCCAGTCGCCGGGCCGGAGCGCGGGAGCCATGCTCTCGCCCACCACCTCGGCCCGCCAGGGTCCGCGGCGCGCTCGTCGAACCACGGAACCGGTGTCCCACGCGAGCGCCAGCGCCGCGGACACGAGCAGGAAGAGGCGGAGCCGCCATGGCTGGCCGCCGGGCGCCGGCACTCGCCGGCCCATCATCCGTCCAGGAGGTCCCGCGGAGCGAGTCCAGCGGGGCTCACCGGGTCCCTCCCCCGGGTCGGCTGGTCCGGCTACTTCTTGGTCGCCCAGAACATCTCGGCGAACTCCTTGGTGGCCGCCTCGAGATCGGCTGCCGCCTGCGCGTCGATGCCCTGCTTGTTCTTGCCCGCGAGCTTGAGGAGGTTCCAGACCTTCGTGTGGAGGTCGGGGAACGCCGCAAGGTGCTCGGGCTTGAAGTAGTCGGACCAGATGACCTGGACCTCGTGCTTCACCTTCTCGGCATGCTCCTCCTTGACGGCCACGCAGCGCACGAACTTGTTGCGGTCGGCGACGGCCGTCGAGCTCTCCGGGATCTGGCCGATGAGCTCGACCATCCGGGCCACGGTGCGCGCCGCCTGGACTGCCTCGGCCGGGTCGTAGATGCCGCACGGAATGTCGCAGTGTGCCTGTGCGATCGTGGATGGGCGCAGCCAGCTGGTCACTCGAGACATGGGACTCCTCGCTTCGCGTTTCCTGGTCGATGTCGAGGGTTTACCCGCCGGGTTCCGGCGCCGGCCCCCCGGCAGTCGCGCAAGTTTCGGAGCGTGCCCGGAGCCTGTCAATCGTGGGTCCCGGCGGGGAGATGGGCCTGCTTGACCTGAAGCGCTTTTGAGACTCCCTCCCGCCTGGACCAGCTTCGCTCTCGAATTCGGCCCGGCCACGTGCCGAAGCGCGCGAGCCCGAGACGCCACCCCGCTCGCGGGGCCGGTCGACCGACGAAATGGGATGACGCTGTCCTCGCTTGTGCGGCAGACTGGAGACCGAGGTTCACCCGCAGGTCGATCCGCAGATCGGATGCAGGTTTGGCCACGGCCACGATGTCGGCATGCGCGCCACGATCTGCCGCTCGGGCGGTGCGTCGCTGAGAACGACTGGTCGGCCCGAGTGTCCCGCACAGGAGGCTGGCATGCCCATCTCGTCAGTCGCCGCGTCGCGCGCGAGCCGGTTCGGTGCCGCGCTCGTCGCCTTGCTGATGCTTGCCGCGCTCCTTCCGACGGCTGCAAGCGCCGCCCCTCGCCGCGCTCCGACGTTCACGAGCGCGGCCACCACGACCTTCACGGTCGGCGTCGCGGGCAGCTTCACGGTCACCACGACCGGAACCCCGATCCCGTCGATCGTCCGCACCGGCGCCGCGCTTCCGAGCGGCGTGACGTTCACCGACAACGGCGACCGGACCGCCACCCTGAAAGGCACCCCGGCCGCCGGGACGAACGGCAGCTATACGCTGGTGATCACCGCGTCGAACGGGAACCTGCCGAACGCGATCCAGACCTTCACCCTGGTCGTCAACCCAGCCGGACCCTCGGTGACGATCAACCAGGCCGCCACACAGCCCGACCCCACCTCGAGCTCCCCCGTCATGTTCAGCGTGGTCTTCAGCGCCGCCGTCACCGGCTTTGCGACGGGCGACGTGACGATCACCGGCACCGCCGGCGGGACGAAGGTCGGGACGGTCAGCGCCGTGAGCACCACGATATACGACGTCGCCGTGACGGGGATGACGACCGCCGGCACCATCATCGCGACCGTGCCCGCGAACGTCGTGCTCGGCGCGGGCGGCCGGCCGAACCTGGCCTCGACCAGCACCGACAACCATGTCACGTGGGCTCCGGCAACGGCGTCCATCACGCTGGTCACGTCGGCTCCGATCCCGCCCGGTGCGCACGAACCCGTCATCACGTGGGGCCAGGGGTTCACCCTGGGCGTCCAGTTCGCGACGAACGGCGCGGGCAAGACGATCCAGCTCCAGGGGACCCGGGACGGGGCCGCGTGGACGACGATCGTGTCGCTGACGATGGACGCGGCCGGCCACGCCGCGTACTTCTACCGCCCGGTCACGAATTTCTTCTACAGGGCCGTCTTCGCGGGGACCGCGGAGCTGATCGCGGGGGTCAGCAACCAGGTTCGCACGGTCGTTCGAGAGATCGCGATCCTTCGCCCGACGAACGGCGGCGCCGTGAAGCCGATCGCCCGCAACACGTCGATCACGTTCACGACGACCGTGCGCCCGGCCCGGCCCGACCTGGCGTCGGCGACGGTGAGCTTCTGGTTCTATCGGTGGACCGGGACGTCGTGGGCGCTCCAGGCGAAGCGGACCGCTGCCGTCGACGCGGCTGGTCGTGCCGTGATGCCCTTCACATTCACCCGTACCGGCCAGTGGTACGTCCGCTCGATGGCCAACCCGACCCCGTACAACGCGAACAGCGTGATGTCGGCGCCCGAGCGGTACAGCGTCAACTGACGCGACGGCATGCGCCCGCGGGCGGCGTGACGGACGTGTCTCGCCCGACACGGATCTAGGCCGCTCTGCATCGACCCTCCGGCGCTCGCAGGGGTCGGACAGCGGCATGGCGAGATCCTAGACTTGCCTCTCCGCATTCCCGGAGGGCATCACGAACTCGCGCGCGCTCGGTTGGACCGCGTACGTGCTCATGGCCGCGTATGCGTACATCCAGTACGCCCTCGGGTTCATCACGCCATACCTTCGCGACGACCTCCGCGTGCCCGAATCCGTGGCCGTGCTCCCGAACTCGATCGCCGCGCTCGGGCTGGTCGGCGGCGGGTTCGTCGTGGGCGAGGTCGCCACCCGCATCGGGCCGCAGACCGCCGCCCGCCTGTGGATCGCGGTGATGGGCGCCGCCGGCATCGCGCTCGCTGCGCGCATCTCCTTCCCGGTCGTGCTCGTTGCGGCGGGAGCCTTCGGCGTGGCCACGGCCGGCGTGCTCACGCACGTGAACAGCGCGCTCGGCCGCGGTGGCGGCCACGGGGCGGACACGCGCCTCGTTCGCGCCAACCTCTGGGCGGTTTCCGGGGCGTTCGTCGCACCGCTCGTGCTCGCGTGGGCCGCGCAGCCCGGCTCCGTCGGCTGGGCGGCGGGCCTGCTCGTCCCGGTTCCCGTCCTGGTCGTGATCGCGATGATCCTGCCGCCCTCGCCGGCGCGGGACGTCGTCCATCACGAGAGCGATCGCGGCCGAGGGCGGCTGCCGGCCTCGTTCTGGATCGCGTGGCTGTTCATCTTCGTGACCGTCGGGACGGAGTTCTCGTTCGTCGTGTGGGGCACGTCGGTTGTCTCGGTGCGCACCGGCCTCGACGTCGCGGACGCGACGCGTTTGGGGTCCCTCTTCGTGGGCGGGATGATCGCGGGGCGACTGATCCTGAGCACCGGGGTGGGCTCGGGTCGCCGGTCCCTTGCCTTTCTGCGGCTGTGCATCGGCGTCGCGGCGATCGGGGCGGCGCTCACATGGGTCGGCACCACCCAGGTCGTGGCCGGGATGGGGCTCTTCCTCGGCGGCATGGGTGCATCCGCGTTCTACCCCCTGGGGGTCGGCCTGGCGCTCGCCCGTGCGCCGAGCTCCCCTGTGCGCGCAAGCGCTCGCCTCACGCTTTCATCGGGGTCCGCGATCTTCGCAGCGCCGCTGGTCCTCGGCGTCGTGGCGCAGCTGGTCGGCGTCGTGACCGGCTGGGCGCTCGTCCTGGGCCTGCTCGGCGCCGGGCTCTTCATCCTCACGAGGCTGCACGCCGTGGAGGGGCCGGAAGCGGGGATCGCCGCGCCCCTGCCGGTCCCGGCGCTTCCCCGCGCGACTGAGGCGCACGGGGCCTCGACGACCGCCCGACGAGGCCGCGCCATCGAGGCGCGGATGACTCCCCTGACGGTCCTCCCCAGGCCCGCCGGCCCGCGGCAGTGATCACGTCCGGGCCCGTCGCGCGGTACGCTTGGCACGGCCCGCGAAACGGTCGCCCGGAATGCCTCGAGCGCCTTGGGAGACGCCGCAGCTCGGGGGCACGGCACGGTGCCTGGGGCCGCACAACCCTCGTCCAACTGCAGCTCGGGTGGCCGTCCTGTCCAGCTTCGCGCGCCGCTCTGTTCCAGCCCCCGCCGGCATCCGCGTCGCGGTTCCCGACTTCGTCCGGGCGGGCCACATCCTTGCGCTCGGTGCCATGGTCGTGGCCATCGTCGTCGCGCTCGCCGCGATCCGCCCCACGCTGGGACCGCCGCTGGCCTACGACACGTTCGCGTCGGTCCTCCACTTCGACCGAATCGTGAGCGGCAGGCAGCTCGAGGCGACGCTGGGCACGACGCCGAAGCCGCTCCTCACGCTCGCGCTGGGCCTCGCGCATGCGGCCGGCGGCTGGGTGATGGTCTCGATCATCTCGATCCTCGCATGGGCGACGGCGGTCGGCCTGGGGACGGCGCTCGCCGTGCGCCTCGCCGGAATCGCCGCCGGGGCCGCGATGGCAGCCCTCCTGGTCGCGTCGCCGGCGCTCCTCCTCGAGACGGGCTGGGGTCTCGGGAGCACGTGGGCGCTCGGCCTCTGGTTCGCGGCGGGGCTCGTCGTCTTCACTCCCCGGCCGCGGTGGGGACTCGCCGGGCTCCTGCTCGGCGTCGCGACGCTTGCCCGGCTCGAGACGCTCCTGCTGGTCGCGCTCGCGCTCGCGCTGCTCCTCGTTCGCCGGTTCGCGCGCGACGATGAGCCGCATCGTCAGCGGTCGCGGCGGTCGGGCCGGCTGCCCGTCGGTCACGTGCCGGCTGGCGGTCCACGGCACGGGCGCCGTCGGATGCCGCGGGCCCTTCCACCGGGGCCGTGGCGGGTCGGGTTCGCGCTCGCCGCGCTGCCCGTCATGCTCGTTCATGACGCCCTGCTGGCCGGTGACCCCTTCTACTGGATCCGGGTGTCTGCGGCCTACGGCGATGCGCTCGCCAGCGTCGGCGCGCTGCCGGACGCGTGGAGCGCCGCGCGGCAGGTTGCGGGCGTGCCGCTGGGGCTGCCTGTCCTCTCGATCCTCGCCATCTTCGGCGTGGCCGCTCTCCTACGCCGGAGCGCGTGGTCGATCCTTGTCGGGCTCGTGGCCTTCGGCCCGGGCATGGGAGCGTTCCTGATCGTGCTCGCGGCAACCGGCCAATTCGCGGATCCGCGCTACCTCGTCCCGATCCAGGCCGCCATCCTGGTCGCGGCCGCCGTCGGGATCGGTTTCCTGGCTTCGGCCGCCACGGGGTGGCTTGGGCGCGCCCGGACGGGCGACAGGATGCCGAACCAACGGGCTGCCAAGCCGTTTGCGGGCGCCAGCCGGGGTCTCGGCCGCGGGACGGACCCGGACGACGCTCGCGACCGCCGCGTCCAGGGCCGCGGCGCCTTCCGCGCCGGCATGCCCGGCGGGGCCGTCGCGGTCGGCGCTCTGATCCTCGTCGGCGCAGGCGTGGCCCTCGCCGCGTCGCCGGCGATCGGGCCGCTCGACGCCCCCACGCAGGCCACGCTTGCGCGCTTCCAGGCGCTGGCGCGCTCGGCGGACGTCGCCGAGCCGGTCCTCCGCCACGAGCTTGCAGGGTTCCTCTCCGCGCGCCGTTGGCCCGGCACCGCGCCGCTCGGCGACCGGACGCGCACCGACATCTTCTCGGTCCCCGGCAATCTCCGGGCCCGGCTCTCGCTGGACCTGGACGTGCCCCTGACGCGCCTCATCGCGACCGATCCTGCCCACATCGATCCATCGAAGGGCAATCCCGAGGTCGGCCAGGTCGTGCTCCACAGCGGCGGCGACGCCCCGGCCTCCTCGTTCGCCGGATTCGAGATCGACGCCGCATCGTCCGCGGGGCCGGTGCTCCTCGTGCCCCTCCTTCACGACGAGGCCGACGCGACCTGGGTTGTCCGCCTGGAGACGTCGGGCGGGTACAACCGGGGCGTGCAGTCGAAGCGTTGACCAGCCGCTGACGACCCGTCCAGGCCGCCCGCGCAGCCGCCGTTTCGGTGGGAGGCGGACCGTCCGGCGGGGTTGACGAGGGCGTCGATACTCGTCTCGTGGTCGCCCCGGGACCCCGCGCGGCGTAACGAACCGCACCCGTGGTTCGTTCTGGAGAAACGTCTGAGAACAACCCATGGTCCGGGGGACTTGCCCCGGCCACGCATGGAGGTACGGCTCATGAGGAGAGCGATCTCGCTCGTCGTCGCAGCGATGCTCCTGGCGCTGCTCGTCCCGCTGGGCGCCGTGTCGGCCAACAACTCGCACGGACCCGGCACTGGCAACGGCAACAAGATCACCGTGTGCCACAACGTCGACCACCACGGGGTCACGATCCAGATCTCGAAGAAGGCGTGGCCGGCGCACAGGCGCCACGGCGACACGCTCGGTGCGTGCGCTTCGCGTCCCGTGAAGCCACCGAAGGGGATGGCGGGAGTGTGCACGTTCAGCGCACCGACCTCGACCTTCAACCTCGGGGCGTCGAGCACCTCACCGCTCTTCGCGAGCGGCCCGATCCGCTTCTCGTGGACCGTGGCGACCGGCGTCGTGTCGACGACCGGCGGCTTCTGGACCGCCACGACGTCCGTCACTCCTCCCGCGACATCGGTCACCTATCCCTACGGCGTCACAGCGGGCTCCGTCTCGACGGGCGGCGCTGTCTCCCTCTCCTTCGTGCGCACCCTCCCGACGAGCGGCTCGCTGAGCTTCAGCGGCACCCTGGCCGGAAACGTCCTCACGGGCGCGATGACCGCGCCCGGCGGCGCCGGGAACTTCTTCACGGCCACCGGCACCAGGTCCTGCACGGGGGCCGGTGGCCGTGACAACCACCAGGGCCAGGACCGCGACAACGACTAGACACGGCCTCAGGTCCTGAGCCAGCGGGGCGCCCTCGGGCGCCCCGCTTTCGATTCCTGCGCGGGGGCTGCACAAACCGCGGCCACGGCAGCGAACCGCGGCCACGTCCATTCCTCAGGGCGTACGGGGCGATCCGCGGCCGCCCGCTCGCTCAGCGCCTGCGCAGGAAGGCGGCGCCCATCAGGTCCGGCCCGAGATGCGGGCCGGTGGAGGCGCCGATGATGCCGACCGAGACGTGGCGCGGCTCGATGCCGCCCGGGAGGCGCGCCAGGACCCGATCTCGGAACGCCGCGACCTCCTCCGGGGTGCTCGTCGGCGTGTGGAGGAATGCGATCCGCTCGAGCGGCGCGGCAGTGATGAGCTCAATCAGGCGTTCGCGCGCCCTGGCCCGGGTGCGCGGCCGCTCGGTCATGACCACGAGCCCGTCGCGCACCGTGATGAGCGGCTTGACCGAGAGGAGCGTCCCGATCGCTGCGCGCGCCGGGGAGAGCCGGCCGCCCTTCCGCAGGAAGTCGAGCGTGTCCACCGCGACGAGGAGATCGACGTCGACGAGCCGGTCCCGGACCCGGGCCGCGACTTCGGCCCCCGTCGCGCCTGTCGAGGCAATCTCGACGGCGAGCAGCGCCGGGATCCCGGTCGACATCGAGGTGGATCCCGTGTCGATGACATGGATCTCGCGGTCCGGCAGCTCGCGCGCGGCCAGGGTCGCGCTCTGGAACGTCGCCGACAGCTTCGAGCCGATGGTCGGGCAGATGACCGCCTGGGCCCCGTCGGCGAAGCACGCCTCGAACGTGTCGCGGAAGATGCCCGGCGGCGGTGCGGAGGTCGCCGGGAACGGCGCGCCGGGCTCGAGCAGCCGTGCCCAGAACTGGGCGGTCGTGAGGTCGACCCCGACCCGCAGCTCCTCCGCGCCAAAGCGCACGAACAGCGGCACCACCCGGATCCCGGCGGCCGCGGCGGCATCGGGCGCCAGGTCGGCCGTGGAATCGGTGACGACCGCGATGCGTGCGATGGGTTCCTCCGCGCTGTCTCAGGCAGACGATCTTACGATGGGTCTGGCCCGACCATGTCGAGGCACGAGGAGGGAAGCGTGGCAGGTCGAGATCGGGCGACACGATGACCGCCGACAACAGGGCGGAGGAGCCGGGCCGCATCCCGGGGGCGCTGCTCACCCGGGCCGCGGCGCTGGACCGTGCCATGCGCGACGGAGGGCCCGGCGAGACGTACCTGTTCTGGGAGTTCGATCCGCCGCTCCTCTCGGAGGTCGGGTACCGCCTTATCGAGTTCGATCGGGAGGCCCGCCGGGAATCGCGGCGGGGAAGCGGAGACGTCGGGGATCGCCCCCGGCCGCTCCGGATCGGCGAGGCGGGATTCCGCGTGGTCGACGCCAGCCCGGGCTCGCTGGACCTGCTGGTGCAGGCGGTGGGTGCAACCGAACAGGTCCTTCGATCGGACCCGGTCCAGTTCGTGATCCAGGTCGTGGGCGCGATTCAGGCGATCCGCGCGGTCCGGTCATGGATGGGGCGACGCGGTCGTGTCGAGGGACCGATCACCGCAGCGGACTGTCGCACCATCCTGGCAACGGCCGGTGAGCAGTCCGTCGAGTGGGACGACCACGGCCCGAAGGTGACCGGGCCGGCACGAGTCACGATCGTCCGCCAGTACGCCGACGGGTCGGTCGACATGGTGGTGGTGGAACCGGGGACGGCGCAGCGGGCGCAGCCCGGCTGACGCCGGGAGACGGTGCCGCGCCGTCGCGGTCCAGGTTCAGGCGCCGTACATCAGCGACCCGGGCGTCGTGAGGAGCTCGCCCGTCTCCAGCCAGGTCTTCAGGCCCGGAGAGGATCATCGGCCAGCCGCCGTAGAGCTGCTCGTTCGCACCTTCGCGGAGCTGGTCATGGGTCACCGTCAGCCGGCAGGAGTCCGGCGCGATGGGCTCGATCTCCCAGGTGATCCGCGAGGTTCCTTCGGCCTTTACGTCGTCACCCCAGAGCGCAACCATGGTCTGGACCAGCCGGCGCGGCGGGTCGACCTCGAGGTTCACGCCCTCGCCGAGCGCGGCCCCGGTCGGCGTGACCTGCCGCATGGTGGACCCGACCGTGAAGTCGGACTCGATCCGCGCACCGAAGTTGTAGCGACTGCGGATCTCCGGGTCGGTGATCGCGTGCCAGAGCCGCTCCGGCGTCGTCTTGATGTAGATCTCGAACACCTTTTCCATGGGACGCTCCAATCTGGTCTTGAGGTCGCTGAGCGCGGTGGCCCAGGGCTCGGCGTACTTGCTCACCCATCGGTCGTGGACGAGTCGGATCGGGACCGGGTTCAGGAAATGGAGCTTCTCGCGGCCGCGCCGCCGGGTGACGATCAAGCCCGCCTCCTCGAGCAGGCGAAGGTGTCGCATCACGCCGAAGCGCGACATCGAGAAGCGCCCTTCGAGCGCGCTCAGCGTCTGCCCATCCTCGCGGAAGAGCTCGTCGAGCAGGCTCCGTCGGGTGGGATCCGCGAGGGCCTTGAACACCGGGTCCATGCCGCGGACTATATGTGATGATTTAGTCACATGTCAAGAGCTGCGGCAGCCAGCTCGACCTGCCGTTCTGACGAGGGTCCTCGAGGGCCTACCGCTCGACGCGGCCAGCCGGAGCGCGCCCGTCCGCATCGGGCTCGTCGGGGATCCACCGAAGGATGTCGCCCGGCTGGCAGTCGAGGACCCGGCAGATCGCGTCGAGGGTGGTGAAGCGGATGGCCCTGGCGCGCCCGTTCTTCAACACGGCGACGTTGGCAGGGGTGATGCCGACGGCATCCGCGAAGTCGCCCACGGACATCTTGCGGCGGGCCAGCATCACGTCGAGATCCACGACGAGGGCCATCAGATGACCTCGGCAAGCTCGGCTCGATCGGCGACTGCCGCCAGGAGCAGGCCCCGCATGACGACCATGAGCAGCACGAACGCGAGGCCCGCGGCGATGCACCCGCCGAGGTAGTAGACCATCGGTCCGCCGCCGCCGGGCACGAACCCGAGCATGTGGACCAGGACCACGACGGCCAGGATCGTGGCGGTCGCCCCGCAGGCCACGATCACATCGACCCAGCGCACGGCCCGACGCGTGAAGATGACCCCGCCGTCGACGAGCGACAGCAGCCGCCAGACGGCGAGCAGTCCCACCTGCCCGCATGCGATGAACAGGATCGCCGCCAGCGAGTATGGGACGACGAGGTAGGCAACCTCGGGGAACCGCGCCCCGACCTCTGACGCGTCGACGGGCACAAGGACCTGTGCGAGCACGGACGCGAGCAGGAGCACGAGGAGCGCGACGCGCAGAAGGCGACTCGTGAGCTTCTTCATCTATCGAGACTCGATCGGTTTCGATCGGATGTCAATAGGCCGTTCGTCACGGTCGGGTTCATCGCCAGCAGGTTTCACACACTGGTGGGTGGCCTGGTCGGTCATGACCGAATGGACGCCGCCTCAGCCCGCAATGCACCGACCACGTTGGTAGGACAGGGGCGGGCACGCCTGGGTCGTGACAAATCCGTCATGACAGGAGGCGATCGTCCTGCATGATCGGCCGATGAGCAGCGATCAATGGGATCCGGCCCAGGTCGTCCGCATTCGAATGGTGCTCGCGGACGGACGCGAGCAGTGGTCGCGCCGGCTCAGCCGGCTCGACGCGGAGCTGCATGTGGCCGCGGGGTCGACGTGGCTCGCCATCATCCACGGGAGGGGGTCCGAGGTCCGGTCCGCCGCGATCGTCGTGTGGACGTTCAACTGAATCGAGACTGCGAGTGGGTGAGATCCGCTCGGTAGCCTGCGCCCCGCGACCTTGACGGCGATGGCGACCAGCTGGGCCGAGGCGCCACGGCGTCGGCGCAGCATCGCCAATCCGCCCGGCGTCGACGACCGAACGAACGGATGACTGCGGCAGTTGGAACCCGCCGGACCCATGAGGACCACATGCTCGAGCTCGCCATCTCCGCCGAGGGACTTCGCAAGTCCTACGGCGACGTCCATGCCCTGCGGGGGATCGACCTCGCCGTCCCGCCCGGCACGATCCTGGGCCTGCTGGGCCCGAACGGCGCCGGGAAGACCACCGCGGTCCGCATCCTCAGCACGCTCCTGCACCCCGACGGCGGGCGTGCGACGGTCGCCGGCCACGACGTCGTGCACGAGCCCGACGCCGTCCGCGCCGCGATCGGCCTGAGCGGCCAGTTCGCGGCCGTCGACGAGAACCTGACCGGCCACGAGAACCTCGAGATGGTCGGCCGGCTGCTCCACATCGGCCGGCCGGCCGCCCGGACCCGCGCCGACGAGCTGCTCACGACGTTCGACCTCCTTGCCGCCGGCGGTCGACCTGCCCGCACCTATTCCGGGGGCATGCGCCGCCGGCTGGACCTTGCTGCGAGCCTCGTGGGCCGGCCGGAGGTCCTGTTCCTCGACGAACCGACGACGGGCCTCGATCCGGCGAGCCGCCTCGGGCTCTGGGACGTCATCGAGGGCCTCGTCATGGACGGGACCACGATCCTGCTCACGACGCAGTACCTGGAGGAGGCCGACCGGCTGGCCAACCGGATCGCCGTCATCGACGACGGCCTTCTCATCGCGGAAGGGACTGCCAACGAGCTCAAGGACCGCCTGGGCGAGGACGTCGTCGATCTTCGGGTCGCCGATCCGACCCGCACCGCCGAGGCGCTGGAGCTCCTCCGCTCGCTCTCGGCCGCCGAGCCGCGGGCGAACGCCGTCGAAGGCCGCATCCATCTTCCGGTCCACCACGGCGCGGGAACCCTCGCCGAGGTCGTTCGCAGGATCGACGGAGCCGGGTTCGAGATCGCGGAGCTCTCGCTCCACCGGCCCAGCCTGGACGACGTCTTCCTGGCCCTGACGGGCCATCGGGCCGAGGACGGGGCGCCCGCCGAGGGCACCGGCGACTCGGCAGCATCTCCACGCCGACGGTTCGGCCGCGCAGCGAAGAGGAACGCCGCATGACCGCCCTCACCGCACCGGCGACAGCCGGCCGCCCCATCCCCCAGGGCCGTCGCCGGCCCATGTGGATCGTCACCGACTCGATCACGCTCGCCTGGCGGAACATGCTGGCGGTTGTCCGGAACCCCCAGCTCCTCGTCGTCGACACGATCACGCCGATCATGTTCGTGCTGCTCTTCGCATTCGTGTTCGGCGGCGCGATCAAGACGCCCGGGATCGACTACGTCACGTACCTGATGCCGGGGATCTTCGTCCAGACCGTCGTCTTCGGCGGGACGGGCACCGCCATCGGCCTTGCCGAGGACCTCCAGAAGGGGATCATCGATCGCTTCCGCTCGCTCCCGATGGCGCCGTCCGGGGTCCTCATCGGCCGGACGTTCGCTGACCTGCTGCGGAATGCCTACACCGTCGCGGTCATGACGGTCGTGGGCTTCCTGATCGGGTTCCGTTTCGCTGGGAGCGTCCCGGAGTTCCTTCTCGCGCTGGGCCTTGTCACGCTCTTCGGCTACGCGATCAGCTGGCTCTCGGCGAACATCGGCCTACGCGCGAGGTCGGCCCAGGCAGCCCAGGGGGCGATCTTCATCCCGGTCTTCCCGCTCACCTTCGCCAGCTCGGCCTTCGTGCCCGTCGCCACGATGCCGGACTGGCTCCGCCCGATCGCCGAGGCGAACCCGGTGACGATCGTCGTGAACGCCGCCCGCGGTCTGATCCTGGGCACGCCGGACACCGGCACGATCCTGCTCGCCTTCGGCTGGATCGCCGGGATCATCGCCGTCTTCGCGCCGCTCGCCATCTGGACGTACCGCCGCAGGGGGTAGCGCACGATGGGTCGGCCGGGACACGGGTAGCGCCTCGGCGCGCCTGCCGGGGCCTCGCTCGCGCGCCGCAACCGGGGGCGTACCATCGCGGCCATGCACGTCCCCGTTCGAGATCTCCGGTCGGGCTGCGGTGCCGAACGGCGCCCCGGACGACACGCCGTGGTCCTGCCGGCGCTCCTCGGCGTCGTGGTGATGGTCGTGGCCGCCTGCGGCAGCTCCGGCCCGACGCCGACCCCGGCCCCAGCGTCCACCGCGGTCGCATCGCCCTCGGCGGCGAGCACGGCACCCACGGCGACCGCAGCCGTCCCGCCGGCGGCCTCCGGCCCGCTCGCGAGCCTCGCCGCTCCGACGCCCGAGAGGTCGCGGACCGCGCACATCCCGGTCGTCTCGTGCCCCACGACGTTCGGGCTTCCCGACGAGACGATGGCGCCGGTGCCGTCGACGATGACCGCGACCGTGTCCGCCGCCGTCGCCGCGCAGGTCGCGTTCTACAGCAACGGGACGCGGACGCTCCTCGGCCCGAAAGACTGGCACTGCGAGGCTGCCGTCGGCGTCGACGGATCCTCGAGCATGACGATCACGCCGCCCGGCCAGGCCGCCCCGTCGGGAAGCCCGCCGCCGGACCACCAGGCCGTCACGGCCTTCACCGGCGGCGCGTGCGTCGGCTGCATCGCCACGATGGCGTGCGGCCTCTTCCCGGAGGCCTGGAAGCTCTTCGACCAGGCCGGATCGGCCTGTCCCACCACGTCGCCGGCCGCCGAGCTGGTCACGCGGCCCATCCCACGGTCCGCGATCTTCGAGGATCCGCCCGGCGTCGCCGGCACCGGGGACCCATCCGGGGGCCGGTACCGCGCACTCGGGCTGCTCGTGTTCGACCCGGGCACCGGGGCGGACGGCTCCGGTACCGACATGCCGTCGGTCCTGAAGATCACGTGCACGCTTCCCGACGCGATGGCCCAGGTCTGCGACGAGATCGTGGAGGGGATCCGCTAGTCGCCGGCCGCAGCCTTGAGGCGCCGGCCGCCGCCGCCGGCCGCCGCCGCCCGGCAGCAGCCGCTCGGCCCGTCCGGGGCCGCAGGGGAGCCGCCGGCCGCTGCCGCTGGGCCGCCGCCGCCCGGCCGCCGCCGCCCGGCAGCAGCCGCTCGGCCCGTCCGGGCACCGGCATCCCCGGTATGATCGGTGGGATGACCGAGCGCAGCCCCCAGGGAACCGAGCGGGAGTTCGTCTGCCCCTTCGTCGCGTACGACGACGACCGCGACTTCCGGTCGAGCGTGCCCGATCACCGGCACCGCTGCTTCGCCGAGAGTCCAGCCGCCGCGCGCGCGCTTGCCCACCAGGCTGCCTATTGCCTCTCGTCGTCGTTCGCCGGCTGCCCGACGTTCATCGACTGGGCTCGCCGCGAGGCGGCTCCTCCCAGGGACGAGCCGATCCGGCCGCTGCGGGAGGCGCCGACGGCCCGTCGCGACCTCGACCGGTCCACGCTGCCGGCCGGCCGGCCCGTGACGCCACAGTCCGCGCCGGCACCATCGGGACGCCAGCGACGGGCCGAGTGGACCGCACCGCCGCCGTGGGCGTCCGAGGTTGGCGTACCGGCGCGCGACACCGAGCTCGAGGACGAACTCGACCGCTCGGGGGGTCGCCCGGGCTCGAGATACCCAGGCGACGAGGCTCCGGGCGTCGCGCCGGACGGCGACGAGCGCGACGGATTCGACGCCAGGGAGGGCCAGGGCCTCGATGCCACCGCGGGCCCGGGCCTCGCCGCCGCCGCAGGCCCGGGCCTCGGTGCCGCCGCAGGCCCGGGCCTCGGCGCATGGTCCGGCTCGGCGCTCGGGATCCTCGGGGCCTCGGAGAGCGGGTCGCGCGGCGTGCCCGCCGGGTCGGCTGGCGCCGGCGCGGAGTTCGATCGCGACGCCGGGCCGATCCCGGGCGCGCCCGCGACACCGGCCTTCCTCGCGGGTCGCGCCGCCCGGCACGTGCCCACCGGCAGCGACGCCGACGTGCCCCCGGACTCGGACGCGCCCCACGCGCGGCCCGCCGTCCAACGGCAATGGCCGGGTCCTGCGGGTTCCATCCCCGGCGGGGGAGCGCGACGGCCGGGGCCTACCCCGGGACGTGACCGCGGGACGGATCGTGCGGTCGGCGCCGGCTTCGAGCGAGCTCCGGCCGATCCCTCGGCGCCGTCATGGGAGCGCCCGCGGCGCTTCGAGGCGTATCCGTCGCTCAAGGCGGGCGGCGGGCGCGTGGCAGCGCTGCCACGCCCGGTCCTCTACGGGCTGGTCGTGCTGATCGTCGGCGTGGCGCTCTTCGCGACGCCGTTCGTGCTCCGCGTCTTCACCAGCGGCGGCGGAGCCGCGACGACACCGCCGCCCGCGGCAAGCGCCTCGGCCGGGGCGAGCGCAGCACCATCGATCACACCGGTGCCGTCGCCGAGCCCCGTCGTCTACGTGGTCAAGGCGGGCGACGTGCTCTCGCGGATCGCCGCCAGGTACGGCCTTACCGTCGACCAGATCGTGAAGGCCAACCCACAGATCAAGAACCCGGACAAGCTCGCGCTCGGCGATCAGCTCGTGATCCCGCTGGCGGTCGCGCCGGCGATCACCGACGGCGCGATCACGCCCGGACCGTCGCCCTCGCCGTAGCTCGACTCCCGTCGTGGAGCGCCCGCTCCTCGATGCAGCCGCGCCGGCGCGACGCTGCTCAGCGTCGCCGCGTCAGCGGCGGGGCCACCTCGGCGGCGACCGCGCTCAGCGGCGCGGCGTCAGGTTGATCGAGGTGATCTTGCCGGCCTCGACGCGGAACGCCGCGTCGAAGTGCTGCGACTCGACGCCCGGCCGGACCACGAGGAGGTCCGCCTGGTAGGTGTTGCCCATGTCCTGGACGGCGCCCGGGATCATCTTCAGGCCCGCGTCCGCGCGCAGGAACCACCCGCTGACCGTGTCCAGGCCGCGCAGGGTCCGGGCGTTCTCGCCGACGTGGACCCGCATCTCGATCCGCTCGTCCATGAGCGCGACCGCGCCCTCGCGCGCCCCTCCGTTCAGCTGCTCGAAGAACAGCTCCATCGTGTCCGTTGCTCCCATGGACCGGAGTCTAGCCGAGCGCGGAGGGGCGCGCGCCACCCGACTGGCCCGCGGGATCCGGCCCGTCACGTCGTCCGGTCGACGAGCCGGCGCCCGGCGCGACCGGTCGCGATTCGGCGCGCATGCGACGGACCAGCTCGGCGGCCTGCTCGTAGCGCCCGAACAATGGCATCACGTACGTGCCGGCGACGGCGGCCCCGACGTCGCGGAGCAGGGCGAGCGCGGTCTCGAGGCCGACCTCCGCGGCATCGTCGCCGGCGCGTCGCATCGCGGCCCGGGTGGACTCGGGGAT
The DNA here is from genome assembly GCA_963850035.1 of uncultured Chloroflexia bacterium. Taxonomy (GTDB): domain Bacteria; phylum Chloroflexota; class Limnocylindria; order Limnocylindrales; family CSP1-4; genus CTSoil-043. The sequence continues at coordinate 86,724 of CAWKJP010000010.1, forward strand.
CGTGATCCCGGGGACCTCGTTATGGAGGAACTCGGCGTGCCGGCTGGACTGGAGCGGGAGGATTCCGAGGAGCACCGGGACCGGGAACCCGCCCGGCCCGAACCGGCGCCGCGCCTCGCCAAGCATCGCCTCGACCTGCGCCGCGTCGTAGAGCGGCTGGGTCATGACCAGGTGCGCACCCGCGGCAAGCTTCTGGTCCAGCCGGTCCCACTCGCGCGCGGGGTCCTCCGACGTGGGATCCAGGGCGCACGCGATCGTGAAACCGGCGGGACCGCCGATCGGGGCGCCGGCCTCGTCCTCGCCCCGATTGAGCCGGGCGAGGATCCGCACGAGCCCGATCGAGTCGACATCCCAGACGCCGGTCCCGGTCGGGTAGTCGCCGACGCGCGGCGGGTCGCCGGTCAGGGCCAGGATGTTCCGCACCCCGAGCGCGTGCGCCCCCAGGAGCTCCGATTCGAGCGCCATCAGGTTCCGGTCGCGGGTCGTGAGATGGACCACGCAATCGAGGTCCAGGTCGTGCTGGATCCCGAACGCGACGGCCAACGCCCCCATCCGGACCCGCGCCATCGCCGAGTCGCTGATGTTGACGCAGTCGGTCCCGGCCGCGGCAAGGAGTCTCGCGGCCTCGACGGTGCGCTCGATGCGGATGGAGCGGGGCGGATCGATCTCCACGGAGATCACGTACCGGCCGGCGCGGAGCTTCTGGAGCAGTGGCGTCGGGACCGGTGCGTCGACGGCGACGGAGTCGATCCCCGGCGGTGGCGTGGCCCGCGGCGTCTCGACGATCGCCGGCCGGCGCCCTGGGATCGTCGCCTGGCCCGTGCGCCCCGGCGCACGGAGCGCCTCGGCTTCTCCGGACTGGTCGACGCCCGAGCCCTGCGCGCCGATCCAGGCGTCCACCGCCGCCCGCATGGCCGCCACGTGAGCCGGCGTGGTCCCGCAGCAGCCCCCGATGATGCGCGCGCCGGCGGCGATCGCGACGGGCACCACCTCGCCGAACCAGGCGGGGTTCGCCGCGTAGACGAACTGCCCCTCGATGCGCTGCGGCAGTCCCGCGTTCGGCATGAACGAGCCGGGCAGCCCGTGCCGCCGCGGGTCGATGCGGCCGAGCGCATCGAGCGATGCGCTTGGGCCAACGCCGCAGTTGACGCCGAGCGCATCCACGCCGGCTCCTGCGAGCAGCGCCGCCGCCTCCTCCGGCGTGCGGCCGTCGGCGAGGCCCAGCTCCTCGCCGAACGTCATCGAGGCGACGATCGGCAGGCCCGTGGCGGCGCGGATCTCGGTGACCGCAAGGAGGAGCTGGTCGAGGTCGTGGAACGTCTCGAGGATCAGCAGGTCCACGCCGCCCTCGAGCAGCCCGTCGAGCTGCTCCAGGAAGGCAGCCCGGGCCGCCGCATCGCCGACACCCAGGTCGCCGTGCGCGGGGCGGCCGAGTGGCCCGATCGATCCCGCAACAAGGGCATCCCGTCCGGCGACGTCGCGCGCCTCTCGCGCCAGCTGGGCCGCGCGCCGGTTCATCGGAACGGCGAGATTGCCAAGGCTCCAGCCGGCGAGCCGGACGCGGTTCGCGCCGAACGTGGCCGTCTCGATGAGGTCGGCGCCCGCCTCGAGGTACTCGCGATGGATTGTGCCGACGAGGTCCGGCCGCGAGAGGACGAGCTCATCGAGGCAGGCTCGTTGCGGGATCCCACGGGAGAAGAGGAGCGTGCCCGTGGCACCGTCAGCGACGAGCGGCCGCGACGCCAGGCGCGCCCGGAACCGGTCGCGTTCCGACCCGCCGGAGTGGCCCCGATCGCCAGCGTCGCTCATCGGGTCATCCTACCCCGGCCCGCCCTCGGGCTTGCCGACGCGTCCGGACGTCGCGCATGCGTTCCGGACCGCCATGCCCATCGCCGGCGACGCTGCCCGGCCTTCTCAGCCGAGCGTGCCGTGGCCGCCGCGCCGGCGGGCCCGCGTGAGCGTGCCGTCGAGCTCGACGAACACCTCGGGCGGCCGCGGCCGGCCGTTGTACGCCGAGCGCATCGAGGCGCCGTACGCGCCCGTGTCGCGGATCGCCACCAGGTCGCCGCGCTGGAGCGGCGGCAGGCGATGCTCGCCGAACGTGTCGGTGGACTCGCAGACCGGGCCGTCGACACGGACGAGCGGCCAGCCGGTCGCGGCGCTCGCCTCGTCCAGCCGTGGGGAGCGGCCCGCGGCCGACTCGAGGGCGGCGAGGATGGCGCGTCGATCGGCCTCGGCAGCGTCCCACGCAGCGGAGCTCGATCCGGAGACGCCCGCCGGAGCCTGGCGCACGCCGCGGCCTCGCGACGTGAGGGCGACGACCCCGTGCTCCGCGCCGTAGAGCGCCGGCCGGATCAGCTCGGTCATGCCCGCGTCGATCACCACCAGCCGCTCCGCGCGGTCGTCCGATCGGGCCTCGCGCGGGACCACCGCGAGGCCCAGGGGCCCGGACCGCTCGAGTCGCGCGGGTTCGCCCGGCGGCCCGACCCGCTCCCGGACATGGAGGACGCGCGCCACGATCCAGCCGGCACGCGCAACGAGCACCCGGCCGGGTTCGATGGCCAGGCGATCGGGCCGCCGGTCGGCGGGGATGGCGGCGAGGAGCCCCGGCATCTCGCGGGCGAACCGGCCCGGGTCGGGCACCGGGACGCCGAGCGGCGCAACGGGGAACCCGCCGCCGATGTCGAGCGTGTCGAAGGTGGGGAGGCCGCCTCGCAGGAGCGCCAGGAGCGCCAGCGCCCGCCGGACCGCGTCCCGCCACGCGTCGGCGGCGCCCAGCTGCGACCCGACGTGGAGGTGCAGGCCGCGGAACCGGAGCGGCCCGTCCGGCCCGCCGCCGGCGTCGATCGCGGCAGCGACCTCGTCCGCGGTCATCCCGAACTTCGACGACGCGGTACCGGTGGCCAGGCCATGGTGGGTCTCGGGCTCGACCTCGGGGTTCAGCCGCAGGAGCACGTCGACCCGGAGCGTCTCACCGATCGGCCCCCCATCTCGCGCAGCGGTCGCCCACGCCGAGCGGACGGCGCGGGCCAGCGCGGCGGCCTCGTCCGCAGACTCCACGGCGACCCAGTGGAGGGGAGCGCCGTCCGCGGCGGCCCGGGCCGCGGCCGCGAGGTCGGCGTCGGTCTTGCCGATTCCCTCGAGCGTGATGTCGGCGTTCGGGATCCCGGCCCGGGTGGCGAGGGCCCACTCCCCGCGGGAGACGACGTTCGCGCCGAAACCCAGCCCGGCCAGGCGAGCCATGAGGGCCGGGAGATCGTTCGCCTTGGCCGAGTAGCGGCGCTCCCAGGGCGCCGGGAACGCGGCGCTCACCGAGCGGGCCGCAGCCTCCAGGGTCGCGATGTCGGTGACGTACGCCGGTGTCCCGAATCGCCGCGCGATCGCCCGCAGCGTCGGCGCCAGGGCACCCAGCCGGTCACGGGCCTCCGCGGGCGTGCCGGGTTCCACTCGGTCAGTCCGGGATGACCATGCGGGCGATGGCCGAGACGACGCCCAGGACGATCGACCCGAGCAGCGCGGCCACGACGGTGGCCTGCGTCAGGAGGGTCGGGGGGAAGTCGCCCACCTTGACATGACCGCCGACCTGGTTCGTGACCCAGGCGGCGGCAAGGAAGAGCGCTGCGTTGATGACGATCCCGGCCAGGCCCAGGGTCAGGAGGGTGATCGGAAACGAAAGCATCTTCACGACGGGCTTCACGAGCCCGTTCGCGATGCCGAACACGACCGCGATGATCGCGAACGTGAACAGGTCGTTCGGGAGCTTGTGGAAGGCCGATGACGGGATCGTGATCCCCGAGACGAACCGCGCCGTGACCCAGAGGGCGATGCCCGTGGCGATGAGGCTGGCGACGAACCCCTTCACGCTGGTCCCTCCTCGCGGCGCGCCATCTCTCCGGGCTGGTCCCGGTCCGGGCGCTGGACGATCATCCCACGCCGGGCATGCCGCCAGCGAGGTCGATGCGATGGCGATGAACCCGTGGTGGTGCGGCCGGCGGCGAGGGAGCGCTCCGTGGCCGCGTGCGCCGCGCTCCGGCGCCAATCGTGACGCCTCAGGCTCCCGCCAGGGTCAGCGGAGGAGGAAGCCGGTACCGATCGGGTCCGCCGGGTCGAGGACGAACGCGTGGCGCCCGGTGGGGTGGGCGCGACCCTCCACCTCGGTGACGACCGCGGGGTGCCCGGCGGCCGTCAGGGTCCCGATGACGCGGCCGGTGAAGACCGAGTCGACGATGCTCAGGTGGCGAAGCTCCTCGCCCGTCCCGAGCCGGCCCTGTGCATGCAGGATCGCGAGGCGCGCCGAGGTCCCGCTCCCGCACGGCGAGCGGTCCACCTCTCCGTCGGCGAAGACGGTCACGTTCCGCTGCGTCAGCGCCGGACCGGCGCCGGGAGCCGTCGGCTCGTCCTGCCAGAAGATGACCCCGTAGATCCCGCGCAGCTCCGGCTGGTCCGGATGCACGATGTCGAGCGCCGCGTCGAGGGCGGCTCGCATCTCCCGCTGGAGCGCGATCAGGCGGGGGAGGCTCGCCCGGTCGACGGACAGGCCCAGCGACCGGACATCGACGCTCGCGTAGAACGCCCCGCCGTACGCCACGTCGGCGCGGACCGGCCCGACGGACGTCGCGACGGCGACATCCTCCGCGAGCACGAACGACGGCACGTTCCGGAACCGCACGCCAAGCACGCGGTGCGCCTCCAGGTCGCAATGGGCGACGCAGGCCAGGCGGCCGGACGGGACGTCCACGGTCACCGTCGTCTCGCGGCCGTGCATGGCGAGGCGGCCGCTCTCGAGCGCCCACGTGACGAGGGCGATCGTCCCGTGCCCGCACGCTGTCGAATAGCCCTCGTTGTGGAAGAAGATCACGCCGAGGTCGGCGCCGGCGTCGTCGGGCTCGACCACGAAGCAGCCATACATGTCGGCGTGGCCTCGAGGCTCGTTCACGAGGAGCCTGCGCACGTCGTCCAGGTTCGCGGCGGCCCAGCGTCGCTTCTCGAGGATCGTGGTCCCCGGAATCGCCGGAACGCCGCCCGTCACGATTCGGAACGGCTCGCCGCCGGTGTGGTAGTCGACGGTCGTGACCTCCCGGCTGGCGCGGTGGTGGGGATCGAGATCCGGCCCCGCGGACGCCGGCGGGTCGGGGAGCGTGGCGCTGCCCGTCGCGCTGCTGCCGCTGTCCCCGGCCGCGCCGCCCGCGCGCCGTTGCTCCTCGCGCCTCCGTCGGTGCTCGTCGCGATTAGGCTGCGGCCGCCGCTCGTCGCGATTCCGCCGGCCGGGCCGCGCGGGGCTTCGAGCCGGGCCTCGAGTCGCGAGCGCACCGCGGGCCAGTCGTCGTCGGTGATCGAATACCAGGCCGAGTCGCGGATCCGGCCGTCGGCCATCTGCATGTGCTTGCGAAAGATGCCCTCGAACCGCGCCCCGAGCGCCAGGATCGCCGCTCGCGAGCGCTCGTTCCGCGCGTCCGTCTTGAGCTCCACCCGCATGGCCCCCAGCTCGTCGAATGCGTGGGCCAGCAGGAGCAGCTTCGCCTCGACGTTGATCCCGGTCCCCCAGGCCGCCGGTGCGAGCCAGGTCCAGCCGATCTCGAGGCGCCGGTGGGCCGGCACGACCGCGAGGTAGCGGGTGCTGCCGACCACGCGGCCGGTCTTCGCATCGAGCGTGGCGAACGGGACCTCCGTGCCGGCATCGCGGGCGCGCAGCGCGTCGGCGAGCCAGGCCCGGAGCGCGCCCTCGTCGTCGAGCCGCGCGAAGAGCCATGTCCAGATGGCGGGGTCGGCGGCAGCTGCCGCGAGGAGGCCCGGCACGTGTCGCTCGTCAAGGGGCTCGAGGAGAACGCGCTCGCCCTGGAGCACCGGGCTGCGGGTCCAGGCGGCAGCGTCGACCATCGCGGTGCAGTCTAGCGGGGCCGTTCCGGGAGAGGCCACGCGTCCGGACGGGAGGCGCGCGCTCGCCAGCTCGCATGGCGCGGCCGGCCTGGCTGCGCGTCCGCCCGGCCGGCCGTCCGACGGGGCCGGCATCCGCTGCTCGTCCGCCCTGCGGGCCATCGACGCCGCCGGCTACGTCTGCTCGTCCGTCCGGCGGGCCGCACGGCGCGGCTCTAGACTCACCTGCCGCGCCCGCGGCACCTTCGAGCGGAGCATCGGTGTCCACCTATCGCGACCTTGTCTCGCCGTTCTTCGCGGACCTGTTCGGGGCCTACCCGGTGCTGGCCACCGCGCTCGGCAACCACGACCACGACGGGGAGTGGCCGGACCTGTCGCCGGCGGGAACGGTCGCGCGCGTCTCGCTCATCGACCGCTGGTCGGAGGCATTCGCGGCGCTCCCGGAGGCGGAGCTGCTCCCGGACGAATCGATCGACCGGGAGATCGTCCTGGGCGAGCTTGCTGCCTTCCGGTTCTCCGAGTCGATCCTCTGCGAGGAGACCTGGGATCCGCTCTCGACGGTCTACCTGATCGGGTCCGGGCTGCACCCGCTGCTGACGCGCGAGTTCGCGCCGCTCGGCGTTCGGCTTGCCTCCGCGGCGGAGCGGATCGAGGGGATCCCGGGCCTCCTCTCGACGGCGTCCGCACGCCTCACCGGCCTGCCAGGCCGCCCGGTCTCGAAGCTCCACCTCGACGTGGCGCTGCGCCACCTGCCCGGAACCGCGGAGCTGTTCGACGCCGCGCTCGCGGCCGCCACGGAGGCGGACGTCGACGGTGAGCTGTCGCGCGTTCGAGCACGCCTGGAGTCAGGGATTCCCGCGGCCCGCGACGCGTTCGAGCGCTTCGCGCGGCACCTCTCGGAGACGGTCCGGCCAGCCGCGGACGGGGAAGGCAGGCTGGGCCCGGAGCTCTATGCGGCCAAGCTCCGCCACACGTTGCGCATCGAGATGACGCCGGACGAGCTGGAAGCCCGTGCCCGCCACGAGTTCGACGTCGTGCGCGCCGAGATGGTCCGGATCGCACGATCGATGTGGCCCGCGATCCGGGGCACGGGGGCGGTCCCGGACGACGACGCGGCGACCGTTCGCGCCATGCTCGACCACGTCGCGGGGCGGCACCAGCCGGCCGAGCGCGTCCTCGACTACTGCCGCGAGGAGCTGGCGCGGATCGAGGCGTTCTGCCGCGCCGACGACATCGTGGACCTGCCCGCGGATCCCCTGGCCATCGAGTGGACCCCACCCTTCCTGCGCTCGTTCGCCGGGGCGATGCTCCTCTCACCGGGCCCGCTGGACCGCGGCCTCCGCAGCTACTTCTACGTGACGCCGGCACCGGCCGAATGGACCCCCGAGCAGGTGGAGTCGGCACTCCGCGAGGACAACGACCGGATGCTGCGGCTCCTCACGATCCACGAGGCCGTGCCGGGGCACTACCTTCAGCTGGCCCATGCCAACCGGGCCGCGTCGCCGGTCCGTGCGTCGTTTGGCTCGGGCGTGTTCGCGGAGGGCTGGGCGGTCTATGTCACGCAGGTGATGATGGACCTCGGGTACGGCGCGGACGACCCAGGCCTCCTCCTGACCCACTGGAAGCTCTACCTTCGGACCGTCACGAACGCGCTCATCGACGTCGGGATCCATGCCCGCGGGATGACCGAGGCGGAGGCCGTCGGGCTCATGGTCGATGGCGGCTTCCAGGAGCCCGCCGAGGCGATCGCGAAGTACGAGCGCGCGCGGCTCTCATCCACGCAGCTCGCCGAGTACTTCGTCGGGTCGGCGGCGATGTGGGACCTCGAGGGCGAGCGGCGCCGCCGGCTGGCGATCGCGTCGGGCGACCCGCGCGGGGCCGCGGCCGTGCCGGCTCCGCGCGTCGTCGGCGGCTTCCCGTCGACGCCGGGATTCACGTACGGGGAGCATCTCCGTGCGGTCCTCGCGCACGGGTCGCCCCCGATCCCGGCCCTTCGCCGGATCCTGCTGGGCTGAGACGGTCCGCGGCCTGCGCGACGGCGCGGCCAGCGACGCCCTGGGAGCCGATCGCGCCCCCTACACGCGTGACGCGGCCGCGACCTCGGGGCCGCGGGCGGCGCGGATCCGCTCGACGGCGCGCCGCAGCAGCTCCAGGCCAGCCGGGTCGAGATCGTAGGTCCATTCGCGGATGCGCTCGTGACGGCCGAACCTGGCCGCCAGGCCGATCTCCAGCGCCTCGCGGGTCAGGAGGAGGAGGTCGGCGCTCCGGTCGGCCCGGTCGAGCGCGGCATCGTCGCCCTGGAGCGCGGTGAGCAGCTCGACGCCCTCGGTGCCCGACTCGCGCAGCCATTGGGCAATGTTCTCGGTGCTCCGCTCCGTCGCGCAGACCAGCCCGACCGTGCTGCCCCGCGGAAGTGCCCGGACCTCGTCGAGCAGCTCGGCATATGAAGGGGCCGCGAGCATCGCGATCACCGGAGCGCGCCCGTCGACGAGAGCGATGGTCTCGTCGGCATGGAACGTGGAGGTAGCCACGAGGTCGTAGTGGAAGCGCGCCAGGCGCTCGTGGACCCGGTCGATCAGGACGCCGTCCGCGTCCGCGAGGCCCTCGAACGTGTCCGCGATTCGCTCCGCCGCTCGCTGCGCGTCGGCGGCCGTGCATTCCACGAAGAGGATCGCCACGCGAGGCCCGGGTCGCTTCCGCGCGGCGGCGACCGCGTAGACGGCCGAGGCCACCTCGTCCGCGGAGTATCCCGAGCGCGCGGCCGCGCGGAGCATCTCGGCGACCAACCCCTCGAGGGCGCCCGAGGTCCGACGCTGCGAGGCCCGTGCGGTGACCCGGGTGCCGGCACCCTGGCGCGAGACAACGTAGCCGCCCTCGGCGAGCCGCTTGTAGACCGCGCGGACCGTGTTCGGATTGACGTGGAGGATCGCGCCGAGCTCACGGACCGTGGGCAGTCGGGATCCGGGGTGGAGACGGTCGGTGTCGATCTGGTAGGCGAGCTGCCAGTAGAGCTGGGTGGAGATCGGGACGTCCGAATCGCGGGCGATGTCGAGCGCGCCACCCGCGGCCGCGGAAGCCGGAAGGGTCGGGGACTCGCGGATTCCCGGGCTCGCGAGCGGCCGGGCGCCCCGTCCGACGGTCGGATCATCGCGCCACCGCGGGCGGTGGATGTCACCGGACCTCTCACTCATTGACATAGCCCGATAGTCCAACTATGCTGCACATGTCTTAGTTGACTATATCAAGTCGCGGCGACATCGCCGCGGGCACGAGGCCACGAAACCGATGGAGTTCCTGCTTCTCATCCTTGCCGTCCTGATCGGTCTTGCGGTGCTCGATGCGACTTCCGCCGAGATCGGCGTCGACTCGCGCTTCGACATCGAGGATTCTCACGCGCCGCTCCACGGCGCTCGCTGACCTTCGCGCGTTTCCGCTCGGCGAGGCTCCCTCCCTCCCCCTCTTCGCCAGACCGAGCACGATGAGCCGTCGGCAATCGCCGGCGGTTCATCGATTCAAGGCCGGTCAGGCCGGGCGGCCGACGTCCGCGAGGGCCTCGCGGTAGAGGCCATGCCCGTCGATCCCGCGTGACGGCGAGACGAACAACGCGAGGTCCTCTTCGAGGCGGCGTTCCAGGTGCGAGCCCGCCAGGCGGTCGAGCGTCCGGGCCGCCCGCGCCGCGCAGCGCAGGATGTGCTTCGTCTCCGGGCGGGCCGGGTCGTCCCAGTACCAGCCGTCCGAGGCGAACATGGCCAGTCGCCAGCGCTGCGCCTCCATGAGCTCCAGGAGCCGCACCTTCGCGTCGTCGCCGGCCCGCGGCGCCAGGCGCGCGGCCGCAAACCCGGCGGGTGCGACCGCACCGGTCACCACGTCCACGTAGGCGTCCCGTGCCGCCCAGGGGTCCAGGGCCACGCGCTCCCGTGGGACCTCCCCGCGGCCCTCGAGCCCTCCCGCCAGCACCTCGGTGAGCGCGTCGACGCCCGCTGCCAGTCGATCCAGCGCGGCCCGGAGCGGCCCCTTCCAGCGACCATCCGGCGCGCAGCCGCACTCGCCCGACCAGCGAAGCACGCCGTGATGACAGCTCCAGGACGTTCGATCGGCGACGAGCGCCAGCGGCAGCGTCGCCGGGTCCTCGGCGTCGAGGGCCGCGCCGAGCGTCACGATATCGAAGCCGCGGTCCTGCTCGGGGTTCGTGAGGCGGGCCAGGAAGAGGTCGCGCCAGCGCTGGTGATGGCCGTAGAGCTCCCCGTCGGTCGCGACGACGACGAGGGGCGCCCCCGGCTCGCGCCGGTGCGAGCCATCCCGGTGGAGCGGTGCCGCGAGGGCCGGCAGCACGTGCTCGCGGGCGAACCGATCCGCGTCGGCGGTGACCTCCGGCTGGAACGAGACGGCCCCGGAGAGCGGCCCGTCGTAGAACACCACGATCATCTCCAGGCCGCCGCCGAGCTCGACGCGGTGAGGACGACGCGTCTCCAGGCCCGGCGTCCCCGCCTGCCACGGCGCGAGAATCGTGGCGCGGACACCCTGGCGCGCCAGCTCCCGTAGCGTCGGCTGGTCGGCGGCGGTCTCGGGCAGCCACATCAGGCGCGCAGGGCGGCCGAACCGGAACGAGAAATCGCGAAGCCCCCAGCGGATCTCCGTGGCGCGATCGCGGGCCGACGCGAGCGGGAGGATCGCGTGGTGGAATCCCTGTGCGACCGCGTTCTGGTCGTGGTCCGCCGCCGCGATCCGGGCGAGCGTCGCCGGGTCCTCGGCGGCCAGCCAGGAGGTCAGGGTGGGTCCAACGTCGAAGCTGATCCGGTCGAGGTTGCCGCGCTCGGCGTTGGGCCGGTAGCACTCGGCGGTGACCCGGGCCGTCCAGTTGGCGAACGGCGCCGCGGCCGGGTCGTCAGGCAGCCGGCCCGTGAACGGGTCGCGCCGCTCCGGCTGGTAGAAATGCCCGTGGATCGCGAGGCGACCTCGAGTCATGGCCGTCGGGCTGCTGGCGCGCGGCGCCTAGAGCCCGTCCTCCTCGGCGCGGTCCCTGCTGGCCGTGACGACGTGCGCCACCCGGACGGACATGCGCCCGCCCGGGGCGAGGTCCAGCGGCCACGTGAAGACGAGCGCGGAGCCCTGGTAGACGCGCTCGAACCCGGCCTCGGAGCTCGAGATCGTCTCGATGGGCGAGATCCACGCATCCGCCGCGGGCGTGACGCTCGTCGCGACGTCGAGTCCCACGTAGTCGTTGCCCGAATGGAGCTCCGAGATGCCCGCCCGGCAGGCGGCGCCGTCATGCGGGATCCGCTCGCCGTCGAAGGTGTAGTAGGCGGCCGGGTTCGCCCCGCCGCCGAGCATGGTCGTGGCCCACTCCACCGCCAGCAGGCCGCGCACCGGTGCGTCGCCCAGGTTGTCCAGGGTCACGTCCAGCGCCAGCGATGGGCCACGCCGGCCGCCCGCGACCTCGATGCGCTTCTCGACGCGGATCGGAGTTCGGCCCGCCGCGCCGCGGACCGATCCGTGACACTCGAGGCGGACGTGGGCGCCGCCGCTCGCACTGACGTCCTCGAGGACGCCGTACGGCTCGTCGACGATGTCGGCGAGCTCGTCCATCTCCGCCCGGGCGAACGCCTCCGGCGTGATCCCGGCCGGCAGCACGTGGACGAGCCCGGACCGGCGCTCGTAGGCGTCGTAGGCGAGACGGCCGGCGAGGCCCGTCTCCTTGGTGGCGACGCGGTCGTGGATCGAGCCGACCGGGCCGCCGGCGCCCGAGCCGCCTTCCTGCTGCGCCAGGGCCCGCTCGTGCTGGACGAGCGTCTCGTGGGACGCCTCGGGGCGCCGCCGCAGGACGGCGCCGAGCGCGTGGCGCACGGCCCGCACGTCCCAGCTCCCGATCCCGCCACCTTCCGACGGCTTCACGACGACGACCTGGCCGGGCGTGGCGAGGACGAGCTCGTCGATCCCGTCGAAGTCCACGTCCGCGGCCCGGACGCCATCCGGCCCGGGCGTCGCACCGGCGGCGCGGGCGACGCGATCCGCCGCGTCCTCCGCCGCGATCAGGTGCTCGTACGTGGCCAGCCGCATGTGGCTGATGTAGATCCCACCGAACAGGCCGTGCCAGTAGCAGTCGTTCGACTGGCCCTGGTACAGGTGGTCGAGGGCCGCCGAGCGGGCCGCCCCCGACGGCATGGCCTGTACCTTCGCGGAGGTCCGCAGCATCTGCTTGTGAAGGTCGTTGATCTCCCGGTACTTGATCTGGAAGTTGCGCCAGAACCCGCCCCGCAGGTACCGGGCCTCGGGCCGCCCGGCCGCCTCCGCCGCGTGGAGCAGGCCCGAGAACACGCGGCTCTCGTCGGGCGGCAGCGACCACTCGCCCATCTCCGCGTACGAGGACGTCGGCACGTACACGCGCCCGATCGGTGGGTTCCGGTCCAGCCAGTCCGACGGCGTCGTCGTCGTCAGCCAGCCCGCGTTCGCCTCGAGCGCCTCGAAGAAGCGGTCGACCCAGCGGTTGCGGCCCCAGCAGTGCTCCCACGTGGTGGGCCAGGAGCCGAACTTCTCGCCGTCGTCGCCCATCATCCCGACCCGGTCGCCGGCCTCGGTGGCGTGCGCGCGGAGATAGCCGATGACATCGTCCACGTCGCCGAACGGGATCCGGTAGCGGAGGCCCTTCTCGGTCCCGAAGACGGTCAGGATGCTGCCCTGGTCGTCGGTCGTGTACGGGCCCCAGAGCTTCTCCTCCGGGATCGCGGCGGCCCGGAAGTGGTTGTCGTCCAGGATCGTCCAGCCGTAGCCGCCCTCGACCAGGGCCGTGGGCAGGTCGGGCTCCCAGACCCGCTCCGCCAGCCATGCGCCGCGCGGCCGGCGGCCGGTGATCCGCTGGATCTCGTCGCCCATCTTGCGCAGCTGGCCCACCCGGTCGCGCTCGGGCAGCGAGGCGAGAACTGGCTCGAAGTAGCCGCCGCCGAGGACCTCCACCTGGCCGCGCGCGACCATCCCGGCCAGGCGCTCGATGAACTCCGGGCGTTCGTCGCCGAGCCAGTCGAGAAGCGGGCCGGTGTAGTGGAGCGCGAGCCGGACGCTCGGGTGGCGGTCCAGCGCGTCGAGCATGGGCCGATATGCCGCGTCGTAGACGTCGCCGAAGACCCATCCGAAGTTGCCCACCGGCTGGTGGTTGTGCAGCGCGAGTGCCAGCGAGATCCGCGGCGCCACGAGTCCTCCTGGGCCTGTCGGTCCGGTCCTCCGACGATCAGCCGGCGGTTCAGCCCGCCTCGGTGACGAGCTGGCGCCTGCTCACCGTCAGCCCGGCAAGGTCGACCCCGGCGGCCGGCAGGTAGAGCTGCTCCGAGTACTCGTGGAGCATGCGCGTCGTGGAGAAGCGCCAGATGGTGGTGGCCATGGACCGCTTCATGAGGGTCAGCCATTCGCGTGGGAGGCCTCCGGCCGTCCGCTCGTAGTAGCGGGGGACCACCTCGTCCTCGAGGATCCGGTAGAGGTCCAGCGCGTCGGCCCAGTCCTGGGCCCCCTCGTCCGGGTTCGTGACACGGCCGCCGATGGCCCAGCCGTTGTCGCCCGTCCAGCCCTCGTCCCACCAACCGTCGAGCACGGACAGGTTGACGATGCCGTTCGCCGCGGCCTTCATGCCCGACGTCCCGGACGCCTCCAGCGGGCGGCGCGGGTTGTTGAGCCAGACGTCGACGCCGCGGACCAGGAGCTTGGCGACCCGCATGCTGTAATCCTCGAGGACGAAGACGCGCCCGCGCAGCTCGGCCGACCGGCTTCGCTCGAAGATCCCCTGGATGACCTGCTGGCCCGGCCGGTCGGCGGGATGCGCCTTCCCGGCGAACACGAACTGGACCGGCCGGTCGGCGCTCCAGACCAGCCGCCGCAGGCGCTCGAGGTCGGTGAACAGGAGCTGCGCCCGCTTGTAGGTGGCGAACCGGCGGGCGAACCCGATCGTCAGGATCGCCGGGTCGAGCGCGCTGTCGAGCTCGAGAAGCGTCGCCGGTGCCTCGCCGTGCCTGGCGAGCTGCGAGCGGAGGCGCTGCCGGCCGAACACGGCGAGCTCCAGCTTCTGGTACTGGTGCGCCTCCCAGAGGTCGCGGTCGGGGACGCGTCCCACGCGGTCCCAGAAGTGGGCCGCGTCGGTCTGGCCGTCGAGGTCGTCGAGGTCAGCCTCGAGGTGGCGCTCGAACAGCTCGCGGGTGGCGCGGCCGACCCACGTCGGCGTGTGGATGCCGTTGGTGATCCCCAGGATCCGGCGCGTGCCCAGGATCGGCTCCCACGTGTCGTTCGCGGTCTCCGCGTGGAGCCGGGAGACCGCGTTCGCGCCGTTCGACAGGCGGAGGCTGAACGCGGTCATATCGAACTGCCCGGTGTCGCCCTCGACGCCGAGGCCGAGGCGGAGGATCTCGTCGACCGGCACCACGGCAGGGCCCGTTCCGTCGCCCTCGCAGAAGGGCCCGGCGATCCGCCGAACAAGCCCCGCGTCGAAGCGTTCGTTGCCGGCCGAGACCGGCGTATGGATCGTGAAGACGCTGCAGCGGCGCACGGCCGCCCACGCGTCGGCGAGGGGCATGCCGCTGGCGACGAGCTCGCGGGCTCGCTCCACGAGCAGGAACGCGGAGTGGCCTTCGTTCAGGTGCCAGGCCGCGGGAGCGAGCCCCAGCGAGCGGAGCGCGCGGACGCCGCCGACGCCGAGGACCAGCTCCTGGTGCAGCCGCATCTCGCGCCCGCGCACATAGAGGATCTGGGTGATCGGCCGATCGGCGTCGCTGTTGCTCGAGTGGTCCGTGTCGAGGAGGAGGACCGGGACGCGGCCCACCTGGAGCAGCCAGACGGCGGCCGACACCGTCCGACCGGGCAGCTCGACCGGAACCGAAAGCGGATCGCCCATCGGGTCCAGCACGCGGAGGAACGGCAGCCGCCCCAGGTCGAAGTCGGGATATTCGTGCTCCTGGTGGCCGTCCGCGTCGATTGTCTGCCGGAAATACCCCTTCCGGTAGAGCAGCCCGACGCCAACCAGCGGCAGCGCCATGTCGCTCGCCGACTTCATGTGATCGCCGGCGAGCACGCCGAGCCCGCCCGAGTAGATGCCCAGCGACTCGTGGAAGCCGTACTCGGCGCAGAAGTAGGCGATCGGCCCCGTCAGCTGGCCCGCGTGGCGACGGTTGAACCAGTGGTCCGCCCCATTGGCCATGTAGTGCTCGAACGCCTTCATCACCTCGTTGTACTCGGTGATGAAGACCGGGTCCTCGACGAGCGGCCGCCAGTTGATCGCGGACTGCAGGAGGGCCACGGGATTCCGGTAGCGCGACCACGCGTTCGGATCAAGGCGGCTGAAGAGCATCGCGGCACGTGGGTGCCACATCCACCAGAGGTTGTAGGCGAGCGTGCGCAGGCCATCGAACTGGGGGGGACCCGGAAGGGCGCGCCGGGCTGGGTGGGGACGCGGACGAGCGGGACCATATGGGCCGCGATGATACCGGAGGCACCGCGGGGTCGTGAACCGGTTTAGTGGCGTCAGTGCGCCTGCCGGGCTACCATCGCGCACCATGCAGGTGATGTTCGTCGCCGCGGAGTGCGAGCCGTGGGCCAAGACCGGCGGGCTGGGCGACGTGGTGGATGCCCTGGCGCGGGCGCTGGGGCGGATCCCCGGCACGGTGGACGGTCCGGTGGAGGTCTTCCTGCCGCGCTACCGCAGCGTCGCGGTGCCCACGTCGGCGGCGGTCGACGACCTGGAGGTCCGGGTGCCCGATCCGCTGGCGCCCGGCGGGATGACGGTCGTGGCGATCCGCTCGTTCGATGCGAACGGGTATCGCCTCCGGCTCGTGGACCACCCGCCTGCCTACGATCGGGCGGGCTTCTACGGCAATTCCTCGGGCGACTTCCCGGACAACGCGCGGCGCTTCGCGCTGCTCGCTCGCAGCGCCCTGGAGACGCGGCGTGCCGAGCGGCGCCCGGTCGACGTCATCGCGATCCACGACTGGCACGCATGCCCGGTGGCGCTCCTGCGCGACGTGCGGTATGCCGACGACCCGATCGTCGGGGGCGCGGCCATCTCGCTGACGATCCACAACCTGGCCTATCACGGCTGGACGCCCCGCGACCGGGTGGACCAGCTTGGGCTCGGGGCGGCCGGCGCCACGGTCGGCGACGCGTGGGGGATCGACCTCCTGGGCGAGGGCATCCGGCGCGCCGAGACCGTCAACACCGTGAGCCCCACGTATGCGCGCGAGGTCCTCCTCCCGGCCTCCGGGATGGGCCTCGACGGCCACCTGGTGTCGCGCGGCGACCGATTCACGGGGATCCTGAACGGGCTCGACCAGGACGTATGGGACCCGGCGACCGATGCGGCGCTGGCCGCGCCGTACGACGCGGCGAGCATGGCCGGCAAGGCGGCTTGCCGAGCGGACCTGCTGGCCCGGCTCGGCCTCGATCCCGCGGATCCATCGGGCGTCCTCGGGGTCATCGGCCGTCTCGACCCGCAGAAGGGGTTCGACCTCGTTGCGGGCGCCGCACGGCGCCTCGTGGCCCGCGGCGCGCGGCTGGTCGTGCTCGGCAGCGGCGACGCGACACTGCTCGACGGGCTCCGCGCGGAGGCGGCCAGGTCGCCCGGCCGGATCGCGGTCGTGGAGCGCTTCGACCGCGAGCTCTCGCGGCAGATCTACGCGGGCGTGGACCTTTTCCTGATGCCGTCGCGCTTCGAGCCGTGCGGCCAGGGCCAGATGATCGCGATGCGCTACGGCACGCCGCCGGTCGCGCGTCGCACGGGCGGTCTCGCGGACACGATCGTCGACCTCGGCGTCGATCCGGCGGCGGGGACCGGCTTCCTCTTCGACGCGGCGACGCCGGAAGCGCTGATCGGCGCCGTCGACCGCGCGCTCGGCGTCTTCGCGGCCGCCGACCGGGGACCGTGGCAGCGGCTGGTGGCGCGCGGGATGGCCGTCAACTGGGCCTGGGAATCGTCGTCAGCGCCGTTGTACGCGGCCCTCTTCCGGCGCGCGATCGCGCTCCGGCGCGCGGCGAGGACGTAAGGGAGCCAGGCTTCGGACGGAGGTCCCCGACCGCGCCGCGCGCCCGCGGTCACGGGGCCGCGGTCAGCGGCGGGTCGCGACCAGCAGCGCGCAGCCCACCCGCAGGGAGGATCCATCGGGCGCGATCGCGAAATGCTGCCGCGCCGCCGGGACCGCGTCGCGGAGCAGCGCTCGCACCGCGTTCGCGCGCCATGGCGCCGGCGCCGTCGTCGCGAGCCACGACTCCACGTCGTGCTCGAGGTCCCATCGCCGCGCCACGCGGGCCTCGAAGCCGGCTGCGTCCAGGAGCGCGACCCACTCGGGCGCCCGGAGCGATCTCGCGTGCGACGGGTCCCGCAGCAGCTCCACGGCATTCAGGAACGTGTCGAGGGGCCCGTCATCCGGCGCGAGCAGGTCCACGATCGCGAGCCGTCCGCCCTGCCGGACGACGCGGCCGATCTCGCGGAACGCATCGCCAGGTCGCGGCCAGTGGTGGACCGAGAACCGGCTGATCGCCACGTCGAACGTCGCGTCGGGGAAGGGAAGCGCGCCCGCCTCGCCGTCGCATGAACGTGACGTTCGCGATGCCGCGCTCCGCGGCCAGGCGTGCCGCGACGGCGAGCATCTCCGGTGTCGGGTCGATCCCGACCACCGACGCGACCGCCGGCGCGAGGGCCAGCGCTGCATGGCCGCCGCCCGTCCCGACGTCGAGCGCGCGATCCGTCGCGACCGGCTCGACCGCCGCGACCAGCCAGCCGAGGTCCGGCGCGTTCGCCTGCTTCCAGCCCGAGCCGTACTGCTCGGCGACCGCGCCCCATTGCGTCCGGGTCGCGTCGTCGGTCATGGCGCCGGCTCCGCTTCGGTCACCCGGCTGGTTCCGTGGCCGCCGTCTGGCCCCTGCGCGCCCACTCCTCGCGCCGGCGGCCCGTTCGCGGCCACAGGGCCGGCGGGGTCGCCTCGCCGGGGACGGCCGGCGTGCCCAGCGCGGCGAGAAGCCGTGCCGTCGCCGCGGCCACGTCGGCGACGGCAGCCTCGAACGCGTCCGGGTTCCGGCGGGGAGGCGTGCGGGAGCCGCTCACCTTGCGGACGTACTGGAGGGCGGCCGCCTGGACGTCGCCCTGCGTGGTGGGAGGCTCCGCGACGCGGAGCGGACGGATGCTTCTGCACATGTCCAGATCGTAGCGCGGCCTCCCGGGATGGGTGCTTCTCGAGGCGGCGCGCACGGCCCGACCCGCCCGACCCGTATGCCGACCCGGCCTGATCCGTCCGCCCGACGCGTCTGGCGCGGGGTCGATTCGCTCGACGCCCGGTTGCGATCATGTCTCTCGCCGTCGGCCGGGACGCCCGCAGCCGTCCCGCAGGACGCCGCGCTACGATGGCCCCGACCTTCCCGACGGGTCCCTGGGCCCGCCGTTACCGGGTCCGGCGGGGTCCGGGACCGTGGAGCACGCTTCGAAGGGGGATGACATGGCGAGCGCAGCGACGGCAATCGTGAACCGGCCGGCGTGGGTGGATCTCTCGAGCTCCGATCCCGCGGCGTCCCGCGCGTTCTACGCGAAGCTCTTCGGCTGGACCGTCGAGGTGTCGGCAGACCCGCAGTACGGCGGGTACGCGATGGCGAAGGTCGATGGCAAGGACGTGGCCGGGATCGGCCCCACGCAGTCGCCCGGTGCGCCCACCGCCTGGATGCTCTACATCGGGACGCCCGACGCCGACAACCTCGCGTCGGAAGTGAAGGCGGCCGGCGGCACAGTGATCGCGCCGCCGTTCGCCGTCGGCGACCAGGGCCGCATGGCCGTCTTCCAGGATCCCGCGGGCGCCTTCATCTCGGCCTGGCAGCCCACGAGCATGACCGGGTTCTTCGCTGGCACCGCGAACACGTTCGCGTGGGCCGAGCTGAACGCACGCGGCATCGAGAAGTCCGTCCCGTTCTATACCCGCGTGTTCGGCTGGACTCCGCTCACGCGGCCGATGGGCGAGGGCATGGGCGACTACACGGAGTTCCAGCTCGCGGGCGTCAGCCTCGCGGGCGGCGTGGAGATGAACCCGATGGTCCCCGCGGAGGTGCCCAGCTACTGGATGGTCTACTTCGGCGTGGCCGACGTCGATGGCGCGTACAAGGCCGCGCTCGGAGCCGGCGCGCGGGAGATGCTGCCGCCGCGTGACTTCCCCGGCGGCCGGTTCGCGATCGTCGCGGACCCGCAGGGCGCGGTCTTCGGCCTGCTCAAGATGGCCGCGCGCTAGCTTCCCGGCCGCGACGCCCGAACCTCGTCGGTGGGCCCCGGATCCCGGAGCTCGCCGACGAGGAGGTCCATCAACAGCCCGTCGTGCCACGCGCCGTCGTGGCCCCGCTCGTAGTTGCGCATGACCCCGACCGGCCGGAAGCCCACCCGCTCGTAGGCGCGGATGGCCCGGGCATTCGTCGCGGCCGGGTCGATCGTCAAGCGATGATGGCCACGGACCTCGAACAGGTACCGCGCGACCAGCGCGATCGCCTCGGGGCCGATACCCCGGCCCTGGTGCGAGGAATCGATGAAGAGGTCGATGCCGGCGTGGCGGTAGTCGGGCTCCTCTTCCTCGGCCACCTGGATGCTCCCGACGACCAGGCCGTTGATTTCGATCGCGAACGAGGTCTGGTACGGCTCGAACAGGTCGTGGACCGCTTCGTCCGCGGTCTGCGAGCCCCACCACCGGGCGACGCTCGGCTGGGCGAGGATGGACCGAAGACGGGGACGGTCCGGCTCCGCCACGGGCCGGAGGGTCACGCGATCGCCGATCAGCCGGGGAACGGTCATCGCGAGATGATCGCGCGTCCGGGCGAGGGGTGTGTCCGCGTCACGTCGGCGCCGGTGCGGACGCCCGTGCTACGCTTCGTGGCGCCTTCACGGGCCCCAGGCGGGAGTAGCTCAGCTGGCAGAGCGGCAGCCTTCCAAGCTGCATGTCGCGGGTTCGAACCCCGTCTCCCGCTCCACTTCGCGGTTTCGTGCTTGGCACGACACGCAGCCATTGCCCTGAGGCAATCGTGTGCGCCGCACCCGGCGTGCTGCAACGCTCCACCGACACGCAGCGGTGGCGGTGCGAACCGGCGGCCGCGACGGGCCGGTCCGGTGTCGGACCGCGCGAGGCACCAGCCGGTGAGGGCCGCATGACAGACGAACGAACGGTCGAACAATTCGCAAGCCACGGTGAGTTCCGAGCCTGGCTGGCCGCGAATCACGCCACCTCCGAGGGCATCTGGCTGAGGATCGCGAAGAAGGGCGTCGCCGTCTCCACGCTGACATACGACGAGGCGCTCGAAGTCGCGTTGATCTACGGGTGGATCGATGGGCAGAAACGACCCCAGGACGCGACGTTCTGGCTGCAGGGGTTCAGTCGTCGGGGCCCACGGAGCGCCTGGTCGAAGCGCAATCGCGAGAAAGCGCAGGCCCTGATCGATGCTGGCCTCATGGAGCCCAGTGGGCGTGCGGAGGTTGACCGGGCCAAGGCGGACGGCCGATGGGCCAGCGCGTACGACGGTCAACGAGACGCCCAGGAACCGCCGGACCTGATGGCCGCGCTGGCCGCAAAGCCGGCTGCGCTCCAATTCTACGGAACCCTCAACAGCGCGAACCGCTACGCAATCCTGTACCGGATCCAGGACGCCAAGCGCCCCGAGACCAGGGCGGCCCGAATCGCGAAGTTCGCGGCGATGCTGGAGCGCGGTGAGAAGATCCACCCGTAGGCACGCTCGATCAACGGTCGGCGGGAGTCGGCCCCTGGGTCGCCCGCCACGAGACCGGGTCGGCCGAGGAGTCTTGCGATCGAATCCCGGCCCAGAGCGGCGCGGCCGTGCTCCGCGCGAGGACCGGCAGGTGCCACCGCACCGAACGGACCGGCCTTCAACGCGGTAGGCTGGTGCCTAGCGCGCCGCCTCCACGCCTCCGGGTACCTCGCGTCCCGACACCCGCCGTGGCTGTCAGTCACGAAGCGAGACGGTCCACTGGATGGAGAGACTGTCGATGAACTCGGAAGATCAGTCCCTGGCGTCGCTGCTCGAGGCAGCCGCGGGGGCCGCGCCGGATCGCCGCATCGAGTATCGAGACCCGATCGCCGCCCATGGTGAGGCCGCGATCAAGGGCGTGACCCCGTGGCTGGTCGATCCCGCGCTCGGCGCGTTCGCGGTCCGCGTCATCCGCAAGGCGGCCAATCCCGACACGCTGGTCGTGGCGCTGGCCTGCCTCCGATCTGCGAAGACCTCGGCGGCAAGCGACGGCGTGACGCGCGACATCGAAGAGGCGATCAAGGCCCTCAAGCCGCCCGCTCGGCGCGCGCCCGCGCGCTCCGCCGGCTAGGACCCGCGGACCCGACCCTCCACCGCTCTTCGCCTGCGAGCGCGCCGGCATTCGACGTGGGCCCGGGTGCTCGGGACGGTGTCGGGCGCTGCCGCTCTCTGTGACGGAGCACATCTTCCCTTCAGGCTGACTTCAGCGATCCTCAGCACCATGGGGGATCGAGCGGCCCCCGGGCTGGGTCGCCAGGCCATCGGGGACCCTTGGTGCAATCCGCTTCGCGACCCGTCCGCGTCCCGCTTCCTCGTCGCTGGCCGGTCCGCGCGTCCGACATCGTCGCCATCCTCGTCGCCAATGGCGTGCTCATCGTCGCGATGTGGGTGCGACACGGCGGGTCCGACCACCTGACCACCACCGGGGCCATCCTGACCGCCGTCGGCCAGATCACCGCGCTCCTCGGCACCTACTTCGCGCTCATCCAGCTCGTCCTCATGTCGCGCAGCCCGTGGCTGGACCAGGTCTTCGGGATGGACCACCTGGCGTGGGCGCATCGCTGGCTCGGCTTCGCGACGGTCTGGCTCATCGGGGGACACGCGGTCTTCACGACGATCGGATGGTCGATGGGCGACGGCCGCAGCGTCCTCGACGAGGCGACGAACCTCCTCGGGACATACCCCTTTGTGCTCATGGCGACCGCCGGGATGGCCTGCCTGGTCGCCGTCGCCGTCACATCAGTGCGGGCCGCCCGACGCAGCCTCTCGTACGAGACCTGGTACGGGATCCACCTCTACGCGTACCTGGGGATCGCGCTGGGCTTCGCGCACCAGCTCGTGGTGGGCACCGACTTCCTGGGCGATCCCGTCGCCCGGCTCTACTGGATCGCGCTCTTCGCGATGACCGCGGCGATGGTCCTGACCTTCCGGTTCGGCCAGCCGATCGCCACCACACTGCGCCACCAGCCCCGGATCGCGAGCGTCGTGACGGAGGCGCCGGGCGTCGTCTCGGTCTACGTCACGGGCCGGGACCTCGAGCGCCTCGCCGTCCGCAGCGGCCAGTACTTCAACCTCCGGCTGCTGACCCGCGACGGCTGGTGGCGCGCACACCCGTTCTCCCTCTCGGCGGCCCCCAACGGTCGGTCCCTGCGCTTCACCGTCAAGGATCTCGGCGACTGGACAGCGCGCCTCCAGGCGCTCTCGCCGGGAACCCGTGTTGCCCTCGAGGGACCCTACGGGACGCTCACCGGGGCGCGCCGGACGCGCCAGCGGGTCCTCCTCGTGGCGGGCGGGATCGGGATCACGCCGCTTCGGGCGCTGTTGGAGTCGCTGCCGGCCCGTCCCGGCGACCTCACGCTCATCTACCGGGCCAGCCGCGAGTCGGAGATCGTCTTCCGCGAGGAGCTCGACGCCCTGGCGGCTCATCGTGGCGCCGCGGTCCACTACCTCGTCGGCCGCCGCGGCAGCCGCGACATGCCGCGCGACCCGCTGGACGCCGCCGGCCTCCGTGCGCTGGTTCCCGACGTCCGCGACCGGGACGTCTACCTGTGCGGTCCGTTCCGGCTCATGGAGTCGGTCCGGGCAAGCCTGAAGGCGCTCGCCGTGCCGACGTCGCAGGTCCACCTCGAACGCTTCGCGTACTGATCCGGAGACCGACCCATGCCGAAACGCGGCGCCATCGCGCTCTCGCTCACCACCCTGGCCCTCGTCCTGCTCTTCTCGTTCAAGACCCCGGATGCCCAGTTCACGACCGGCAGGAACGCCGCGATCGTCGCGTCCTCGGGGACGGCTCCCACGGCCCCGGCCGGAGCCGCCGCTGCCCCGCTGTCGGCGCCGGGTCCGGCCTCGAACTCGAACGCAAACGCGAACACGGGATCCGGAGCCACCGCCGCACCCTCCCCGTCGGCCGCACCGGCCGCGGGCTCCGGCGGCACCGCGCTCAAGAGTGGGACGGTCACCGGGCAGGTGGTCCAGACGCCGTACGGGTCGGTCCAGGTCCAGGTCACGATCTCGTCCGGGAAGATCACGGACGTCACCGCCCTCCAGCTGCCGAACGACAGGCAGCGCTCCGCGGAGATCAGCCAGATCGCGGAGCCGATGCTGAAGAGCGAGGCGCTCGCCGCTCAGAGCGCCCAGATCGACCTCATCTCCGGGGCGACGTACACGAGCGACGGGTATGCCCAATCGCTCCAGTCGGCGCTCGACCAGGCGGCGCATGGCTGATCCCGCACCGTCCGTCGGCGGCGCGACGCTGCCCGCGCGCGGCCCGCATCGGGTGGCGCCGGTGATGGGGACCGTGATCAGCATCGACGTCCGCGACCCCGCCATCCCGGAGTCCGCGGTCGACGCGATGGTGGCGCGCCTCGAGGCGATCGAAAGCCGCTTCAGCACGTATCGGCCGGACAGCGAGGTCAGCCGGATCGCCCGCGGCGAGCTGGCCGAGGCCGACGCGTCGGCGGAGGTCCGCTTCGTCCTCGGCATGTGCGACGACCTCCACCGGACGACGGGCGGCTGGTTCGACGCCCGCGGCCATCGTGCCGACGGTCGCCTGGATCCGTCGGGTCTCGTGAAGGGCTGGGCCGTCGAGGAGGCCGCCCTCATCCTCGACGAGGCCGGTGCCCGCAACTACAGCTGCAACTGCGGCGGGGACGTGATCGCCCGAGGCGAGCCGGAGCCGGGCCGGCCCTGGCGCGTCGGGATCCGCCACCCCGATCGCGCGGACGCGGTCGCGCGGGTCCTCGCGATCCGCGATCTCGCGGTCGCCACGTCCGGGACGTACGAGCGGGGAGAGCACATCCGCGACCCGCACACGGGCGCGGCGCCGCGCGGGCTGCTCAGCGTGACGGTCGTCGGGCCGAGCCTGACATGGGCGGACGTCTACGCGACCACGGCCTTTGCCATGGGCGGGGCCGGCCCCGCGTGGGTCGCGACGCACCCGGGCTACGGCGCGCTGGCGATCACGGCGGACGAGCGCCTCATCTGGACCCCCACGGTGGAGCCGCTGCTCGCCTGAGCTCGGTTCAGGTCCCTTTCAGGGAAACGCGGTACACCAGCGTCCCAATCATCCGACGTCCAGGCCACGAACGGGCGCGCAGGACGCGCCGCCCCGGCTCCGCCGGTCCGCTTGCACAGGGGTGTCCGCATGAAGCTCCGCATCCTCGCCGTGATCGGCCTCATCGTCATCGGGGTCGGCGCCATTGCGTTCGCCGTGATCGGTCCCAGCCTGGGTTCGACGGCGACCACGCAGTACCTGACGGCGACGGCGACCCGGGAGAACGTGGTCGCCCAGTCCGTGGCGACCGGGAGCGTGGCTCCGAGCTCGATCTACGGCCTTGCCTTTGGCAGCCAGCCGCAGCTCGTCTCTTCCGCGGCATCGAGCTCGTCCAGCTCGGCCGGCTCGTCGAGCGCTGCGGGCGGGAGCAGCACGTGGCTCGTCAAGACCGTCGCCGTGGCGGTCGGCGACAGCGTGACCGCCGGTCAGACGCTCGCCGTCGCCGACTCCGGCACGGTCGCGTCCACCCTCGCGATCGCGAACGCGAACCTCGCGGTGGCGAAGGCGAAGCTCGCGACGGACAAGGGCGGCCTCTCCGCGACAGACCGCGCCGCCGCCGCCGTCTCGATCCAGCAGGCGCAGCAGCAGCTGGCGCAGGCCCAGAAGAGCGCCCCGGTCAGCACGGCCTCGACGAACCTCCAGCTGAGCCAGGCCGAGGCCGCGCTCACGGCCGCAAAGAACCAGCTGGCCGCGGACATCGCCGCCGGCCCGCTCACGACGACGATCACCGCGGACCAGAACGCGGTGACGAACGCCCAGAACAACGTGGATTCGCTGAACCTCACAGATTGCCGCCGCGCAGGCACAGGCCAGCTCTACCTCGACGCAGAACAGCCTGGCGCTGCAGCAGGCACAGCAGGCCGTCCAGCAGGCGCAGACGAGCCAGGCCCAGCAGGTCAACTCTAGCAGCGACACCGTCTGGCGTCTCGCCGCGCCAGCCCCACCGACCGTGCTCAGTCGACAGACGCGTACATTGCCGACCAGCGCCGCGGTCAACAAGTGCGCAGAGCGAAGCTGGCTACGCTCAACGCCCAGCTCTCGGGGACCGGGACACAGTCTCCTCGATCACCGACGCAGCAGAACGCGCTGTCAAGCTGACCCAGGCGCAGGCCGCGCTCGACCAGGCGAAGGCGACCCTCGCCGCCGACCTCGCGGCCGGCCCGCCGAGCACGCTGATCAAGTCCGACCAGAACGCGGTCACCAGCGCCACCAACCAGGTCGCATCGCTCAAGCTTCAGGCCCAGACATCCGCCAACTCGGCCGCGGCCCAGCTGGCGTCGGCAAGTCTCGGGCTCCAGTCGGCGCAGCTCGCGTATTCGAGCAAGACGGCCCCGGCGACGGCATCGGTCATCGCGTCCGACAAGGCCAACATCGTGAGCGCCCAGGAATCCGTCCGGCAGGCGCAGATCCAGGTCGCCGCGGCAACGCTCACCGCTCCCGCCGACGGCGTGGTCGCGTCCGTCGGCGTCGTCGCGGGCGTGCTTGCCCCGTCCGGCAACGCGATCACGCTCGAGGTCGGCCCGATGCAGGTGACCGCAAGCTTCGCGGAGAGCGACATCAGCAAGCTGAAAGTCGGCCAGCCGACCTCGGTGACCGTCGCGGCCGCCGGCTCGACGCCGATCGACGGGACCGTCAGCCAGATCACGCCCACGGCGGCCACCAGCGCGGGCGGCTCCAGCGTGGTCACGTACGCGGTTCGGATCACGCTGACCAACGCACCCGCGACGGTGCTTTCCGGGATGACCGCGAGCGCCGCCGTCACGACCGCGCAGGCGGCCAGCGTCGTCGCCGTTCCCGCCATCTCACTGGTCGGATCCTCGGGCAACTACGCCGTCCGCGTCATCGCGGCGGACGGCACCTCCCAGGTCGTGCCGGTCCAGGTGGGCCTGGTCACGACGAGCCTCGCCGAGATCAAGTCCGGGATCACGGAAGGGGAGACCGTCTCGATCGGGACGGTGTCCGCCCGGACGTCCACGACCACCACGGGCGGTGGCGTCGCGATCCCCGGGGTCGGCGGTGGAGGCGGGGGCGGCGGCTTCCGCGGGATCCCGGGCAACTAGCCATGAACGACGCGATCATCGCCCTCGAGGGGGTTACCCGGACCTACACCTCGGGCCGCCTCGACAGTGCCGGCGCTCGTGTCGGTGGACCTCGTGATCGACCGCGGCGAGTTCGTGGCGATCATCGGGCCATCGGGCTCGGGGAAGTCCACGATGATGAACATCCTCGGGTGCCTGGACCGGCCGACCTCGGGACGCTACATCCTGGACGGCACCCCGGTCGACACGCTCGACGACGACGGGCTCGCCCGCCTGCGGAGCCGCGCGATCGGCTTCGTCTTCCAGTCGTACAACCTGCTGCCGCGGACCACCGCGCTGGAGAACGTCTCGGCGCCGCTCATGTACCAGGGAATCGGGCGGCGGGAACGCCACGCCCGCGCGCAGGCGGCGCTGGAACGGCTCGGCCTGGGGGACCGGCTGGACCACGAGCCGACCGAGCTCTCGGGCGGCCAGCAGCAGCGTGTCGGGATCGCCCGCGCGCTCGTGACGGAGCCGGCGCTCCTGCTCGCGGACGAGCCGACCGGGAACCTCGACAGCCACTCGGGCGCCGAGGTCATCGAGCTCTTCCACGATCTCCACGCGTCCGGCCGGACCATCATCCTGATCACCCACGACCCGGAAGTCGCGGCCGTCGCCGACCGCCAGGTCCACATCCGCGACGGGAGGATCGCGGCATGAGCGCGCGCGATCTCCTCCAGCTGGCGCTCGGGCGCCTGGGTACCGGCAAGCTGCGGACCGCGCTGACGATGCTCGGCGTCATCATCGGCGTCGCGTCCGTGGTTGCGCTGGTGGCGGTGGGCCAGGGCGCGACGAGCGGGATCACCAACCGGCTTGCGGGCCTGGGCACGAACCTCCTGACCGTCAACGCCGGGTCGTCTTTCAGCGGCTTCACGCGCGGAGCAGCCGGGTTCGTCGACGACGCTGACCCTGGCCGACGCGACCTCCCTCCGATCGCTGACCGGCGTGGAGGCCGTCGCGCCCGAGCTCTCCACCCAGAAGCTCGTCATCGCCGGCGACAAGAACACGACGACGACGGTCATCGGCACGACGCCCGACTACCCGACCGTCCGGGCATACACGATGTGGCAGGGCTCGTTCCTGACCCAGGCCAGCCTCGACGCGGGGCTTCGGGTGGCGGTCCTCGGCGCGACGACCGCCGACGACCTCGGCCTCGGCGCGAGCTCGATCGGGACGACGGTCGCGATCGGCGGGCTCCCGTTCCAGGTGGTGGGCATCATGCAGCCGAAGGGCGGCACGGGCTTCGCCAGCCCCGACGACGAGATCCTCATCCCGGTCTCGACCGCCAACGCCCTCCTCGTGGGCGGGAACAGCGTGCGGTCCGTTGGCGTGAGCGTCGCGTCGCCGGACCAGATGACCACGGTCACGGCGGAGATCACGGCCGCGCTCCGGACGAGCCACGGCCTGACCGGCACCGCGGCCGACGACTTCACGGTCCAGAACCAGGACCAGCTGCTCGCGACCGTCTCGTCGGTCACGACGCTCCTGAGCGTGCTCCTGGCCGGGATCGCGTCGATCTCGCTCATCGTCGGTGGGATCGGGATCATGAACATCATGCTGGTCTCCGTTCGGGAACGGACGCGCGAGATCGGCATCCGCAAGGCGATCGGCGCCCGCGGGCGGGACATCATGGCCCAGTTCCTCATCGAGGCGCTGGCACTCTCCCTGGCCGGTGGCCTCGTCGGGATCCTGATCGGCCTGATCATCTCTGCCCTCATCGGCGTGATCGCCGGCTGGGGATTCATCTTCAGCCCGCTGACCGTCGTCGCGGCCGCCGGCTTCAGCCTTCTCGTGGGGATCGTGTTCGGGGTATGGCCCGCAAGCCAGGCTGCCCGGCTCGACCCGGTCGTCGCGCTTCGCTATGAGTGAAAGGACGTTCTCGATGACTGATCCATTTGCGCCCGTCGAGCCCGGTCCGCAGGGCGGATCCCCGGTCCCGCCGGCCTCATCCTCCGTTCCGTTCAGCCACACGGTCTCGACCCCGCCTCCGGCCGTGATCGCGCCCGTCAAGAAGGGCGATCGAACCTTCACCATCCTCCTGGCCGTCGGCCTCCTCATCGCCGTCGGCGGCGTGGCGTTCGCCGTCGGCCGCGTGACCGCGCCCGCGCAGGCTGCCACGACGCGCGGCGGCTTCGGTGCGGGCGGATTCGGGGGCGCCGGGACGGGCGCCGGGGCGAGCGCGGGTGCAGGGGGCGCCGGGTTCGCTCGCGGCGGGTTCGGCGGCGGCGTGCTTGTCACCGGCACCGTCGACTCGGTGTCGGGCACCACGATGACGCTCAAGGAGGCCAATGGCAGCACCGTCACGGTGAATCTCGCGAGCACCACGACGTACCATGCGCAGGCTGCGGCGACCGCCGCGGACGTGACCACCGGGAAGCAGGTGCAGGTCGAGGTCCAGATCGCCGGCGGCTTCGGCGGCGCGGACGTTCCGGGCGCGAGCCCCGGCGCGGCTGCCAGCCCCGGCGCAAGTGGCGCCCCGACCCGCACGATCACGGCCAGGGACGTCACGCTCGTCACGCCGTGACGGCCATTCAACCCACAAACGCGCCTTCCGCGCACTGGAGATCTCGTGCACCTGCTGGTCATCGAGGATGACGCCCGGCTCGTCCGGCTCCTGCGGCGGCTCCTGACGCAGGACCGCCACACGGTGGAGACCGCCGAGACGGCCGACGAAGGGGTCGAGGTCGCCAGCGCCTCGCCGGGCCTCGACGCCGTCATCCTCGACGTCGGGCTGCCCGACCGCTCCGGGTTCGAGGTCGCGCGACAGCTCCGCCGCGCGGGCAATGCGGTCCCGATCCTGATGCTCACGGCTCGCGACGCGGTGGGGGACCGAGTGGCCGGCCTGGACGCCGGGGCGGACGACTACCTCGTGAAGCCGTTCGCGTACGAGGAGCTGCTGGCACGGCTCCGCGCGCTCGGTCGCCGACCGCCGCCGCGCTCGACGATGCGACTGACCGCCGGGTCGATCGTCCTCGACGAGGCGCTGCGCCGGGTGACCGTGGGTGGCACAGAGGTCCAGCTCAGCGGTCGCGAATACTCGATCCTCGAGTGCCTCCTGCGCCGGCCCGGGCAGGTCCTGAGCCGCGACCAGCTGCTCGACTACGCGTGGCCGTACGGCGCCGCGCTCACCCCGAACACCGTGGAGGCGTACATCCACCTGCTCCGCGAGAAGCTCGGGCCGGAGGGCGCAGCCTGCATCGAGACGGTTCGGGGCATGGGGTACCGCCTGCGTGGCAGCTGAGGCTCCGCGCGAGAACGGCGACGCCGCACTCCTCCGCAGGACGCGGCTCCGCCTCCTGGCGTGGAGCGGCGGTCTGACCCTGATCATCCTCGTCGTGCTCGGCGCGGCGCTGTACGCCGCGGTCTCGGGGTCGCTGGCTGCGCGGGGCACCGACATCCTGGCGGCCCGGGCCGGCGGGCTGGAGCGGCTGCTCCAGCTGCCCGGGCAGATTCCCGACCGATTCGTCCTGGGTCCGGGCTTCGGGGGCGAGGCCTCCGGGACGCTCGCGCTCATCGTGCGCCCCGACGGGGTGCTCGTCGGGCCGGCGGAGCTCCAGTCGATCAAGGGCGTGCCCGACTCGGCCGGCCTCGCGGCGGCGCGGGCGGGTTCCGTCGACGTCCGGCAGGTGGAGGTCTCCTCGATCCCGGTCCGGGTCTACTCGGTCGCGGTCGCGCGGCCCGACGGTGAATACGTGGTCCAGGTGCTGGGCGAGCGTTCCTCCGAGGTGCAGCTCCTCTCGACGCTCCTGTCCGTCCTCGCCGTGGGTGGCCTCGCAGCGCTCCTGCTCGCCCTTGCCGCTGGCTACGTCTACGCCGGCCGCGCGCTCATCCCGGTGCGGTCGTCCATGGACCGGCGGGATGCCGCGCTCCGGCGCCAGCGCGAGTTCACGGCGAACGCGAGCCACGAGCTGCGCACGCCCCTGACGGTCATCCGGGCGAGCGTTTCCGACCTCCGGCGTAACCGCAAGCAGCCGGTCGAGACCGTGGGTGAGGCGCTCGACGACATCGATGCGGAGGTCTCGCACCTGACCGCGCTGGTGGAGGACCTGCTGCTCCTGGCGCGCACGGACTCGGGCGCACTGACCCTGGAGCGCGTCGCGCTGGACCTTGCCGACGTCGCCGCCGAGGCGGCTGGTCCGCTCACGCCGGTGGCCGCCCAGCGCGGGGTCCAGCTGGAGGTCGACCCGCGGCCGGCCTCGGTCGACGGCGATCCCGTTCGCCTTCGCCAGCTCGTGACCATCCTCACGGACAACGCCCTGGCGCACAGCCCTTCGGGCGCGGCCGTGTCTGTGCGCGTCCGGCCCGAGGGCGGGCAGGCCGTCCTGACCGTCGACGACCAGGGTCCGGGCGTTCGCGAGGCGGATCTCCCCCGGCTCTTCGAGCGGTTCTGGCGCGCCGACAACGCGCCGGCCGGCGGGACCGGCCTGGGGCTCTCGATCGCGGCGTGGATCGTGGCTGCGCATGGCGGCGCGATCTCCGCCGCCAACCGCCCGGAGGGCGGTGCGCGCTTCGAGGTCCGGCTCCCGTTGGCCGTGGGCGAGGCGCCAGCCCCCTGAGGGTCGCGCGGGCGAGGCGCCGGGCCCTGAGAGGTTGTGAACGAACCTTTCGCTGCGAGCGATCAAGGGGCCGTGGCGCAGAGTAGTGACCGCTTGGGCGGTTGGGTCGGGCGCCCACGCGCACCGGGCTGGTCGAGGCCGTGGGACGGTCCCGCTCCAGGCTGAGCAGGGGCCTCGATGTCCCTCGGCTGGTCCTATCCGGTCGCTCCAGCCCGGATCGCGAGCGTCCGGTCGAGGTTGTGGGCGAGGGCGAACCAGAGCAGGACCGAGCGGACCTTCTCGAGCCCCCGGACCCGGTACTGCTGCAGGCCCCGATTGCGGGCGAGGGCGTTGACCCACTCGGCGGTGGCGGCCCGGAGGCGGTAGGTGAGCTGGCCCTCGGGGGTCTCCATGCGGGCGCGCCAGGCGTCGAGCCCGCCTCCGCGAGCACGCCGGTCGCGTGGGTCGCGCCGCTGCCGGACGGGCGGAGGGGCGTAGACCGCGGTCCCGCAGGCCTCGAGGCGCTCGATCTCGGCGAGGGTGACGTAGCCGCCGTCGGCAAGCATCTCGGCCGCCCGGCGGCCAAACGCGCGTTCGAGGCGATCGAGCGCCGGGCCGAGCTGCCCCTGATCGGACCCGACGTTCGTGACGCTGACCCCGCAGACGAGGCCGCTGGCGACGTCGGTCGTGAGCTGGCCGTTGTACGCAGGACGGTAGCCGCCGTCGCCCATCCTCATGACCCGGGCCTCGGGGTCGGTCGTGGAGACCCGGGCTTCCGACACGGGACGAGTGGGGTGCGGGTTCCGGCGCTTGACGGCCTCGAGGTCGGGCAGGACCTCGAGCGCTCGCCGGGCGCGGCTCTCGCGCTCGCGGGCCGCGCGCTCGCGGGCCGCGGCAACCCGCCGGCTGGTGGCCCCGGGATCGTCGTCGAGCTCAGCCCGCAAGGCCGCCACCTGCGCGGTGGCGTCCTCGAGAGCCCGCCCGAGGCCGCGCCGGCCCCGGTATGAGCCGGCCCCTGCCGAGGCCCGTACCCGGACCCCGTCGTGGGCCACTCGGGCCAGGCTCACCTCGCCGGTGGAGAGGAGTGCCGCCACGCTCTGGCAGAGGAGCTCGTCGAGCAGGTCCGCGGCCGCCACCCGGAAGTCGGCGAGGGTGTGGTAGTTGACCCCGACGCCGCCGGCGATCCAGCGGTACGCGTCGTGCTCGTCGCACAGGCGGTCGAGGGCCCGCGCCGAGCCCACCCCCTCGAGCGTGGCGAACAGCCAGAGCGCGACGAGGATCGCGGGGTCGATCGGGGGGCGGCCGGAATGACCCTCCGTGGCCAGGATCCTCGCGTGGAACGCGGAGAGATCGAGACCCTCGACGAAGGCCCACACGAGGCGCGCCCGGTGATCGGGCGGCAGGAGGCTCTCCAGGTCGGACGGGCGGAGGCTGATCTGCTCGCGGCGAGGATGCTGGAGCCTCGGTCGACCCCGCCCCTCGGGTCCCCTCGTCGTCGGCTCGCTGGGCGGGAGGTCGAACAGCTCATCCATGCCGAGAATTGTAGCTGCCACGCTCAGCTGCGGGAATCCCGCCGGTCGATTAGTTCACAGCCTCTGAGGGCGCCGGCGCTGGCGCCGGCGCCGCCGAACCCTCGCGCGGCGGGCATCGGGGCAGAGGTCACCCTTCCTCCGGGGCCACCCGTCCTCCGGGGCCACCCGTCCTCCGGGGCCACCCTTCCTCCGATATGTCCGTCGCGGACATATCGACCACGGTGACTATGCCCGCGACGGGCATCCCACATGCAGGTCGGCTCCGGGCGATATGCAGAAGGCGGCGTCGGAATGCATCACGATCCGTCGACCTGCCATGTGGGGCCCTCGCCCATGCCGCCGTCTGGCTCCTCTTCGCGGGGCAGAAGGGGCTCCATCCACGACGGCACCGGGCGATCGACCGGCTGGATCACCGCATCGATGGCCACGAGGAGCGCTGCGAACCGCCCGAGCGGCATGTTCGCGCCCTTGCCGTTCTCGAGCCGCGACAGCGTCGTCTGGTCGATCCCGCTGAGGTCCTCGACCTGGCGCTGCGTGAGGCTGGCATGCATGCGAGCCACGCGGACCTGGGCGCCGAGGAGGACCATCGGGTGGCCGGGCGGGCGATGGTCACGCTCCCGGCCGGGATCGATGCCGAACCACGTCGCGAGGAACCGCTCGTACACCCGGCGATTCAAGTGGGCGGTCCGTACCGGGCGATCTACCGAGCCTTCGCCGCGGCTCAACGGCGGGCCGTGCCTCGCGGCGGCCGGGCTCGGCAGGCGTTCTGCTCCCCGCCACCGACCCGACCAGGTGCGCCCGACAACCAGGTGCGCCCGACAACCAGGTGCGCCGGACAACCTGGCACGGCGAGCCCCTAGCATTCGGGCTGCATGCAGATCATCGACGGCGCTCCTGTCTATTCCGCGACCGACCTCGTGGGTTTCCTCGCCTGCGGGCACCGCTTCGAGCTCGAACGGGCGGCGATGGCCGGCCTGGTCACGAAGCCAATGCGCAACGACCCGACCATCGAGCTCGTCCAGGCGCGCGGGTACGAGCACGAGACGCGCTACCTGGCCGACCTCCGGGCCGGCGGCCGGCGGGTCGTCGAGATTCCGCGCGACGGCTCGGCCGCGAACACCCGGATCGGGCTCGACGAGGCCGCCGAGCTCACGTTCGGCGCGATGCTCGACGGAGCGGACGTGGTCTACCAGGCGACGTTCTTCGACGGGACCTGGCGCGGCCACGCGGACTTCCTGCTGCGCGTCGACCACGCGCCAGGGGAGGAGGACAGCGCGCTCGGCGCCTGGCACTACGAGGTGGCGGACACGAAGCTGGCCCGGCACGTCAAGGCGTCGGCCGTCGTGCAGATCTGCTCGTATGTCGACCAGCTGGCCCGGGTCCAGGACAGGCAGCCCGAGCGGCTGCACGTGGCGCTCGGCGGAAGCGCCCGCGAGACGGTCGTGCTCCGCGTCGACGACTACATGGCCTACTACCGCCGCGTGAAGGCAGACTTCCTGGCCGCGGCCGACGAGCGGCGGGTCGGCCTGCCGGCGTACCCACCAGCGAACACCTACCCGGACCCCGTCGCGCATTGCGACGTGTGCCGCTGGTGGGCGACGTGCCGGGATCGCCGCCGCGCCGACGACGACCTGAGCCTCGTGGCCGGGATCACGGGCCGGCAGCGCCGCGGGCTCAAGGAGCGGGCCGCCGACCTGCCGCCCGGGCCGATCCGCACGCGCCGGGGCCTCGCCGGCCTCCAGCTCCCCGTGCGGCCCAGGCTCGACGGGAGCGGGGATGCCGCGCTCGCTCGCGTCCACGAGCAGGCCCGGATCCAGGTCGAGGGCGAGGACCGCGGCGAGGTGCTGTGGGAGCTGCTCGACCCTGAATGGTCCGTCGACGAGGAAACGGGAACACCGACGCTCGTCGCGGACCGCGGCTTTCTGGTCCTCCCGGAGCCATCGCCGAACGACCTCTTCCTCGACCTCGAGGGCGATCCGTTCGCGTTCGACGACGGGATCGACTACCTGTTCGGCATCCTCGATCCCGCGTCCGCGGAGGGAGACACGCGGTGGGCGACCGCCGGCGCGGAGGCGACGACGCCGCAGTTCCGCGCATTCTGGAGCCTCGACGCCGACGGTCTCGTCACCCTTGCCGCAGAGAAGGCCGCCTTCGAACAGGCCGTCGACTTCATGATCCGGCGCCTCGACGCGGACCCGTCCATGCACGTGTACCACTACGCGGCGTACGAGAAGACGGCGCTCGGGCGCCTCGCCCAGCGCCATGCCACCCGCGAGGAGGAGGTGGATCGGCTCCTGCGGGGCCGCGTGCTGGTCGACCTCTATCGCGTCGTCCGCCAGGGCATCCGGGCCAGCGTCGAGAGCTACTCGATCAAACGCCTCGAGCCCCTCTACGGCCTTCACCGGGAGGTCTCCCTCAAGGACGCGGGCAGCAGCATCGTCGAGTTCGAGGTGTGGCTGGGCCTCGGCGCCACCGCCGACGGCCTCGTGGGCGACCAGATCCTCCGCGAGATCGAGGGCTACAACCGCGACGACGTCCTGAGCACGTGGCGCCTGCGCGAATGGCTGGAGCTGCGGCGGCTGGACCTCGGCGAGCAGCTGGGGATCCCGATCCCACGACCGCCGGCCCAGCCGGAGGCCGCCGAGCCGCCCGAGCCCGTGGGCAGGGCCGCCCAGGTCGCCGACACAGTGGCGGCCCTGATGCGCGGCCTCGACGGGCTCGATCTCGGCGCCCCGACGACGACCGAGGAGCAGCGGGCGACCTGGCTCCTCGCCCAGCTCATGGGCTGGCACCGCCGCGAGAACAAGGCGTTCTGGTGGCACTACTACGAGCTCTGCGGGATGACCGACGGGGACCTCGTCGACGAGCGCGATCCGATCGGCATGGTCGAGCTGGAGGCCGAGATCGGCCAGCCGAGCCGCCGGGGCGCGCGCCTCCAGCGATTCCGGTTCCCTCCGCAGGACCACGCGGTGAAGGAGGGACGCCGGGTCGATGACCCACGGACCCAGCTGTCGGTCGGCACGGTCACCGAAGTGGACGACCTCGGCGGCACGGTCACGCTCCACCGCACGAAGTCGGAGATGGCGCGGGGGATGCCTGGCTCCCTCATCCCGAACGAGTTCGTCAGCACGGCCGTCATCGAGGACTCGCTCCTGCGGATCGGCGACTGGGTCGCGGCGGAGGGGATCGCCGCCGCGGGTCCCTTCCGATGCGGGCGCGAGCTCCTGCTGCGGCGACCGCCGCGGATCGCGGCGAGCCGGCCCGGCGCCCCGCTCCGCGCCGACGGCGAGCGCGCCCTTGACGCGGCCGTTCGTCATGCCCTCGGCCTCGACGGAAGCACCCTCGCGATCCAGGGTCCCCCGGGAACCGGCAAGACCTACACCGGGGCCCGGATGATCCTCGCGCTCGTCGCCGCGGGCAAGACCGTGGGCGTGGCCGCGAACAGCCACAAGGTGATCGGCAACATGCTCGATGCCGTCGCCGAAGCGGCCCGTGAGATGGGCGCGACGACCGCGAGCGGCGCGCCCATCGTCCTCGGCCAGAAGCCGGCCACGGACGAGGAGCCCACGTGTGCCACGGCGCAGCCACTCGGCGAGGCGCGCGAGATCGCAGCCGCGCTGGCTGTCGGTGCGCTCCACGTGGTCGGCGGCACTGCCTGGCTCTGGTCCAACGCCGCCATGGCCGGCAGCGTCGATGTCCTCCTCGTCGACGAGGCGGGCCAGATGAGCCTGGCGACGACGGTCGCGATGTCGCCCGCGGCGGCCTCCCTCGTGCTGCTCGGCGATCCCCAGCAGCTCGACCAGCCCCTGAAGGGGAGCCACCCGCCGGGGGCGGAGCGCAGCGCCCTCGCTCACCTGCTCGCCGGGGATCCGGGGTCACCGGCCCACGCGACGATGCCGCCCGAGCGCGGCCTCTTCATCGAGAAGACGTGGCGGCTCCATCCCGACGTGTGCGCATTCACGAGCGAGGTCTTCTACGAGTCGAAGCTGACCCCCGAGCCCGGCCGCGAACGGCAGTCCCTGGACGGGCTGCCCGCGGCGTCGAGGCCGGGCGTGCCGGCCCTTCGCGGGGCCGGGATCCGCTGGCTCCCCGTGGAGCACGCCGCGAACGCCGTCGATAGCCCGGAGGAGGCCGCCGAGATCGCCCGCCTCCTTGGGGAGCTGTTCGCACCCGCGACCGGTGCTCGCTGGACGAACGCCGATGGCCGCGTGGCGCCCCTCCGGGCACAGGATGTGGTCGTCGTCGCGCCGTACAACGCGCACGTCGACCGCATCGCCGCGGCCCTCCGGGCGGCCGGTCTGGCCGGCGTTCGGGTCGGGACGGTCGACAAGTTCCAGGGCCAGCAGGCGCCGCTCTCGATCTACGCGATGGGATCGTCGTCGCCCGAGGACGCGCCGCGTGGGCTCGAGTTCCTCTACTCGCTGAATCGCCTGAACGTGGCGACCTCGCGGGCGCGCTGCGTCGCCGCCGTCGTCGCGTCGCCCGCCCTGGTGCGGGTCTCGTGCGAGACGCCGCGCCAGATGCGCCTCGCGAACGCGCTCTGCCGGCTCGTCGAGATGGCGGAGCCGACGGCCTGACCGCGAGCGGCCCCGGCGCGAGGGCCGCGTCGTGGCGGCGGAGGCCCGCGACGGCGCGAGGTCCGGCGCCTACGACCCGCGGGTCGGGCCCCGGCCCTGCCCGGCGCCGACGCCGAGGACCGCGGTCCCGGCCTCGAGGACGTCCGCGTCCTCGCCCATCCCCACGTAGAGGAGGGGCGACGTGAGGAAGAGGTCCGCCGCCGCAAGCGTTGTCGCAATCGGGATGTTGTGCACGTTGCAGACGCGGAGGAGCGTCCGGATGTCCGGATCGTGCGGGTGCGCGCTCAGGGGATCCACGAAGAAGAGGACCGCGCGGATCCTGCCCTCGGCGACCATCGCGGCGATCTGGGCGTCGCCGCCCAGCGGGCCGGACAGCAGGGTCGTCACATCGAGCCCGACCTTCTCCTTGAGGAGACGGCCGGTCGTGGCGGTCGCGTAGAGGTCGAACTGGGCGAGGACCTCGCGGTTGTACGTGGCGTAGGCGACGAGGTCGGTCTTCTTCCCGTCGTGCGCGATCACGGCGAGGCTCGGTCGAACAGGCATGCGGAACTCCGGGATGATGCGGGAGGAATGGCCCGAGTCTACCGCCGGTGGCCCGATCGAACCGCGGCGGGGCGATGCGGGGCGGAACGCTTCAGCCGCGTCGGGTGCAGCGGATCGCCCAGCGCCCGTCGAGGTCCTGGTGGGCGCCCGCGATCTTCCCGGCCCGCAGGAGCTGCCCGAGCGCGCTCGCCGGGCGGGCCGGCGACTCCCCGAGGAGGCGTCGAATCGCGCCTTCGGCGTTCGCCTGCGACGGGGTGATCTCGAGGCCGGGCTCGCCGCAGGCGAGATCCTGGAGCATCTCGTTGACGCGGGCCAGGTCGTCGTCGGAGATCGTGGTCGGGCTCCGCCGGACGGCGCCCTTCCCCGCGGCCGCGGATGGCTCGGCGGGCGTCGGGGGTTCGACCGTGGACCCCGTCACGCCGTCGGGGCGTGCAGTCCCGTTGGGATGGCGCCGATTGGCGAACGGGAGCACCGCGCCCTTGCCCGGGAGGTTCGCACGTACCTCGGCCGGGACCGCGGCCGCGAACGCCTCGAAGCAGGCGTCCTCGTACTCCTCCGCGGCATCGGTCGTCGCCCACCACACCCGCGCGTGCCCGAGGTTCGTCAGCGCCTTGAGCCACTGCCCGGCCGCGTGCGGCCGCGCGTCACCGAGCGGCGTGCGGTAGAACGCCTCCACGCGCCGCGCGATCGACTTGCCCGTGCTCCCGATGAACAGGATCTGCTCGCCCGGGAGCCACCACGCGGCGAGCCGCGCGGCCAGGCCCTTGCCGGTGGGACGCTGCCCGTCGACCTCGAGCGTGGGGACACGCGTCAGCCACGTGCCGATCTTCGAGATGTCGATCGGCGCCCGCTCCGGCACGACCGGAAGCTCGACCACGTACACGCCCGGGCCATTGGCGCGCACGGGGCTGCCCCAGACGACGGGCCCGTCGGCGGTCAGCCCGACGGTTCGCAGGAGTTCGACGGCGGTGATCGGCATACCCGGATGGTACGGCGTGGACAGCCCTGCCGGCGGACTGCCGCCCCGCCAGGCGGACGGGGCCCCGGCCGCCGCCCCGCTCAGCCCGCGATGACCGCCGCGAGCGCGTCCGCGAACGGCCCCATGGTCGCCGAGGTGAAGCCCGCGATGTTGATCCGGCCGCGCCCGACCACGTAGACGGCATGCTCCTCGCGGAGGCGCGCCACCTGCTCGAGGCTCAGCCCGAGGAGCGCGAACATCCCGCGCTGCGTCGCGATCGGGGCCCAGTCGCCGGGAATGGCGCGCGACGTGATCGCCTCGACGAGGGCCGTGCGGTTCGACGTGATCCGGGACCGCATCCCGGCCAGCTCGACCTCCCACTGGGCACGCAGCGCCGGGTCCCCGAGGATCGTGGCCACGATGTCGCCCCCGTGCGATGGCGGGTTGGAGTAATTGGAGCGGATCGCCACCTTCACGTGCGACTGGGCGGCGGCGGCCTCGGCCGCCGAGCCGGCCACGAGGAGCAGGGCCCCGACCCGCTCGTTGTAGAGGGCGAAGCTCTTCGAGTACGAGGTCGACACGAGCAGCTCGAGGCCGGGTCGGAGCAGCCCGTCCATCCAGTCCGCGTCCTCGCGAAGCCCGTGCCCGAACCCCTGGTAGGCGAAGTCGACGAGCGGCAGGAGCCGCCGGTCCTCGACCACGTCGCCGATCTTCCGCCACAGCTCGGGCGACGGGTCGACGCCCGTCGGGTTGTGGCACGACCCGTGCAGCAGCACCACGTCGCCCGGCGAGGCCTCGCCGAGCGCCGCGAGCAGGGCCGCCTCGTCGATCCGCCGGCCGGTCGAGTCCGTGTACGGGTATTCGCGGATTCGGAACCCCGCCGCGACGAACAGATGCGGGTGGTTCGGCCAGGTTGGCTGGCTCATCCAGATGGTGCCGCCGCCACCGGTCTGGCGCAGGAAGTCGGCCGCGACCCGGAGGCCGCCCGTCCCGCCCGGCGTCTGGCTGACGGCCACCCGGCCCGATCGCACGACCTCGTGATCCGGCGTGAAGACGAGGTCGCGGACGGCGTCACGGAACGCGGCCTCGCCGTCGATGGGCCGGTAGAGCTTGGTCCGCCCGGCCGCGAGGATCCGCCGCTCCGCTTCGGTCACCGACGGCAGGACCGGCGTGGTCCCGGTCTCGTCCACGAAGACGCCCAACGACAGGTTGATCTTGCCGGTCCGCGTGTCGGCGCGGGCCGCCTCGGCCAGGCCGAGGATCGAGTCGGGCGGGGCGGGGACGCGGGCGAGCGACGGAAGGGCCACGGCGTGGTGCTCCTCGTGCGGATGGACGCCGCGAACGATACAGGGGCGCCCGCCGCCGATGCCCGGTCGCGGGCCGTTCCGGTTCGGGCGCCGGCCGGGTGTCGCGCGCGACGCCGCCGGCAGGCCGCGCGGGCGCCGTCCGCCGCTGCTAGGCTTGCGACCGATGCGACTGCTCGCGCTGACCTGCGAGGTCCTCGCCCGGTCCGTCTACCTGTGCGCCGCGCGATCGCGGCACGTCGTGGACATCCGGCTGAAC
>CAWKJP010000011.1:0-16405 GCA_963850035.1 uncultured Chloroflexia bacterium
CCGTCAGGGCCGGCGGGCTCGGCCGGGGCGGCATGGCGGCCGGGGGCTCGTGGTCGGAGAGGGCGGCCTCCGGGGGCTCCGGTGGGGTGAGGCTCGGGCCGGGCGTCGTCATCGGGACCTACTTCGCGAGATAGCTGCGGACCGAGAGCCACGACCCGAGGATGCCGACCCCGAGGCCCGTTCCCAGCACGAGGACGATCACGTCGCGCTGGAGCGAGCCGAGCTCGAGCGGGCAGGACGCGGAAGAACCCGTACATGAAGTCCGCTCATCGGCCCGGAGGCGACGGCCAGGAGTCGCGAGCGCTGCACGCCGCACCGAAGAGGCCGACGATGGCGCCTTCGAAGATGAACGGCCAGCGAATGAACGCATCGGAGGCGCCGACGAGGCGCATGATCTCGATCTCTTCGCGCCCGGGCGACCACGGCAAGCCGGATCGTGTTCACGATGATGAACAGGACCAGCGAGTCCGACGAGTCTGCGAGGAGGATGAGGCCTCCCGTCCGGAGGACGTCCCGTGACTGTCGAGCGAGCCGCGATCGACGTATTGCTGGACTTCGATGACGCTCTGGGCTACGACCTGGGTCGCGGCTCTGGCGCAGGTTCTCGACCACGCTCGCGATACTGGGTCGGATCGGTCAAGCTTGACCTCGAGGCTCGCCGGCAGAGGGTTGCGATCCACGTAGCTGCTCAGGTACCTGGCTCACCCCGCTCCGCTCAGGCGGGCCTTGAACTGGGTCGAGCGCGGCCTGCTTGGACAGGGAAGACAACGGACTCGAGCGACCGAAATCCGCGAGATGTCGGCCGCGGTCGCCGCCGCGTGCACGACGAGGGCGTCCTCCGCACCGGGGACGTCCTTCAGGTCGGCGACGATTTCGACCTTCTGCTCGACGTACTGCAACCGCCTGGGATTGAGTCCTGCCTGGATCAGAAAGAACCCGGCCAGCAGGAGCAGCATGAGGAGCATGGTCGCGGTGGCCGCCAGGGGACATCAGGGCGTTCTTGCGCAGGCGGCTGGGTCAGGCCGCGGAGTGACGCTGAAGGTGAGAAGTGGAGGAAGCCCGAACACGATTAGTCCTCGCGGTGGTAGGCCGCCGACCTCGTCGCGGACGACGCGGCCCCTCCTCGATGGCGACGACGCGGCGGCCGGAGGGCGGTGACCACCCCGGCGTTGTGGGTGGCCATCAGGACGGTCGACCCCGACCTCGTTGATTCGAAGCAGGAGCTGGATGATCTCCCAGCTGATCAGCGGGTCGAGGTTGCCGGTCGGCTCGTCGGCGATGATCAGGCGCGGCTCGTGGACGAGCGCGCGGGCGATCGCCGTCCGCTGCTGCTCGCCGCCGGACAGCTGGTCGGCAGCTGGTCGGCCTGCGCCGCCAGGCCGACCACCGCGAGGGCGCGGTCGACGGCCGGGCGGATCTGGCCGCGCGGCGTCCCGGTGACCTCGAGGGCGAACGCGACGTTCTCCCGGACCGAGCGTGTCGGGCAGGAGCTTGAAGTCCTGGAAGACGATCCCGATCTTGCGCCGCAGCTCGGGACCTTGCGCCGCGGGACGCGCGCGAGGTCGCGGCCGTCGAGGATCGACGTCGCCGGACGTCGGCAGCTCGTCGCGGATGAGCAGCTTGAGGAGGGTGGACTTGCCGGCGCCGGACGGCCCGACGAGGAAGACGAACTCCCCCTCGCCCAGGGTCGAGGTCGACGTCATGGAGGGCCGCCTTGCCGTTCGGGTAGACCTTGCCGACGCCGCGCAGCTCGAGCACGGGCCGCGCCACCGCGGTCGTCCCGGCCGCCGCGTCGAGCGATGGAGCGGGCGCGGCGGCGGGCCGGATCGAGGGTCGGGGGTCGTCACGTCTGCCCGAGGCTACCACCGGCCGCCGATCCGTCCGGTCCGTCGCGGTCTGCCGCCGGCCGAGGAGACTGGCAACGCCGGGCGCTACAGGACCGCCAGGGTGATCGGCACGTAGCGCTCGAAGTCGGCGAAGGGCCGGTCCCAGCAGACGAGCGCCGGGAAGTCCTCCAGCCGCAGGCCGGCCG
Organism: uncultured Chloroflexia bacterium; assembly: GCA_963850035.1. GTDB lineage: Bacteria > Chloroflexota > Limnocylindria > Limnocylindrales > CSP1-4 > CTSoil-043. The sequence goes on from CAWKJP010000011.1 coordinate 2,033, forward strand.
CGAGAAGCGCCGCGACGGCCGCACCGGCAGCGCCGGGAACCCACGCGGAGAACGCGCCGACCGGCCGGACGGACGCGAGCAGGTGGCCCATCACGGGTCCCATCAGGCCGGCATCCTCGACCGCGATCGGGCCGAGCCGCCCGACCTGGGAGGCGTACCCGTAGCCGAGGACGCTCCCGTCCCCGGCCTCGTAGAGGTAGCCGACGCGGCCCTGGCGCCCGAGGTAGGCGTGGTCCTGCGGATGCGCATACCCGAGCGCCCCGCGATCCACCCGCTCCAGCGCCGCGGCCAGGCGCATCGGGCCCGCGCCGTCGGTCGGCCCCGCGCGGAGCAGGTCGAACGGCACGGCACGCACCCCGTCCGGCAGGCCGGGGATCGGGTGCTCCATGCGCCCGACGAGCTCGAGCACGGGCACCCGCGGAACCATCCCGAAGCGGCTGTACAGCGCGTTGGAGATCGGCTGGACGCTGTCCGTGCACGTCGCATGCGTCGCGTCCTCGGACCCGGCGAGTACCTTCGCCAGGAGCCGTCGCCCCAGGCCGCGTTCCTGGTGACCGGGCTCCACGAAGAGCATCGAGAGGAACCAGACGTGCTCGCGCCTGAGCGCGGAGACGAACGCGACCACGGGCCCGTCCGGCGCGATCGAGCCCGCTGCCCCGCCGGCCGGCTTCGCGTCTCCATCATCGGCCACGGCGACCCAGAACCCGGCGGGATCCGTCGCGAGCAGGTGCCCGAGAAGGTCGATCAAGGGCCCGAACGTCGGCGGCATCGGCGAGCGGCCCACCCCAACGCCGTACGCGGAAAGGCCGGCGTGCCAGACCCCCGCGCACGCCGGAAGATCGGCCGGGCGCGCCGGCCGCAGGCTGATCGCCGGCGCTCCGGCCCGCGCCTCGTGCGTCACGTCGACTGGTTCCGCCGCGCTCAGGCGGGCTCGGGGGCGCCGGCGAGGGGCGCGCCGGTCGCCTCGCGCTCCAGCTCGGCCGCCATGAACACGTCCAGGTCGCCGTCGAGCACCGAGGCCGTGTTCGAGGTCTCCACGCCCGTCCGGTGGTCCTTGACCATCTGGTAGGGGTGCAGGACGTAGCTGCGGATCTGGTTGCCCCAGCCCGCCTCGACGTGCTCGCCCTTGAGCTTGCGCAGCTCGATCTCCTTCTCCTCCAGGCGCCGCTCCAGGAGCCGCGCCGCGAGCACCTTCGCCGCGGTCTCGCGGTTCTGCGTCGCCGATCGCTCGTTCTGGCAGGTGACCACGATCCCGGTCGGGAGGTGCGTCAGGCGCACGGCCGAGTTCGTCTTCTGGACGTGCTGCCCGCCGGCGCCGGACGAGCGGTAGTTCTCCACCCGGATCTCGTCCCAGTTGAGCTCGACCTCGGCGTCGTCCTCGACCTCGGGCATCACCTCGACGAGCGCGAACGTGGTCTGCCGGCGCTTCTGCGAGTCGTACGGGCTGATGCGGACCAGCCGGTGGACGCCGCGCTCGGGGCGCAGCCAGCCGTAGGCCCGCCGGCCGTCGACGCCGAAGGTGACGCTCTTGAGGCCGGTCTGCTCGCCCTCCGTCTGGTCGACCACCTCGGTCGAGAAGCGGTGGCGCTCGGCCCAGCGGAGGAACATCCGGAGGAGCATCTCCGCCCAGTCGGTCGCCTCGGTGCCGCCGGCGCCCGCGCTGATCGTCACGAGCGCGCCGCGCTGGTCGTACTCGCCGGAGAAGAGGAGGGCCGTCCGCTCGCGCTCGAAGGAGACGCGCAGCGCCTCGGCATCGCGGTCGATCTCGGCGAGCATCTCGGCGTCGTCGGCCTCGGCGGCCATGTCGGCGAGCTCCTCGAGCCCCGTCGCACGAGCGTCCAGGTCGCCCCACAGGGCGAGCTCGCCCCGGAGCCCGTCGGCCTCGCGCAGGATCCGCTGGGCGCGGCGCTGGTCGTCCCAGAACCCGGGGACGCCGATCAGCCCGTCGAGCTCCGCGACGCGTGCTTCCTTCGCGGGGAGGTCAAAGACGCCCCGAGGTCGCGTGGATCCGCTCGGCAAGATCGCGCAGGCCGGACCGATCCATCTAGGCTCGGCCTCGCACGTCCTGGAGGAGGATCGGCCGGAGCTCGATCAGCCGCAAGGCGGTCTTGCTCCGGGCGACGACGGGGTTCACGCAGGCGCAGTACGCGTTGTGAGGACAGACGCCGCAGTTGCCGTCGCAATCCAGCGCGGCGGCGTAGCTGCAGTTCCTGCAGTCTCGCTCGCACGCGATCAGGTCGACGAAGGCGGCGTCAGTGATCTGCTTCACCGCTCCCTCATGCACTGCGATTGACAACGTCAGCCGGTGCAATCCCGCTGGGACGGGAGCTGGGCGGCACCGGTTTGTGTATTGGTGTGAGTATACGGGGGCAGCGCGCAGCGGCCAAGAGGGAGTTTTCCGTGCTCAGGGCACGCTCGGCGGGCCGGAATTCGGGCCGTCGGCGCGGCCGACCAGGCCATACAGGGCGAGCCCGCCGAGCTCGTGCAGGGTCGCGTCCAGGCGCGGCGCCAGGCTCGCGTCGCTCGGGCTGGTCGGGGTCGGCGATCCGTAGGCCGCGATGTCGAGGTCCTTGCCCATCCGCAGGACGCGCAGCATGTGGGTCCGGTCGGAGACGAAGAGCGCGCTCCGCAACCCGTGCTGCCGGAGGATGCCCGCGACCGCCTCGAGCGACTCCAGCGTGGACCGGCCGCGGTCCTCCGCGAGGATCGCGGAATCGGGAACGCCCCGCGCGACCGCGTAGGCCCGGGCCACCGCCGCCTCCGTGGTCCGGTCGCCCTCGCGCCCGCCTCCGGTCACGATCAGGACGGGCGCCAGGCCCTGCCGGTACAGGCGGACCGCGTGGTCGAGCCGGCTGGCGAAGACGGCCGACGGGGTTCCGTCGTACTGCGCGGCGCCCATGACGACGATCGCGTCGACGGGGCGCGCCTCGTCGATGGTGCCGCGCTGCCAGATCCGGATCGTCGCGTAGCCGGTGACGAGGATGCCGCCGACGACGACGGCGAGGCCCACCAGGGCGAGCTCACGGACGGCCGAGCGACCGGGACAATCGATCAGCGGCCGTGACACTTCTTGTACTTGAGCCCGGACCCGCAGTAGCAGGGATCGTTGCGGCCGAGCTTGACGGCCGCGGGCTGGCTGCCGCGGGTCGCGTCGGTCCGCGCCTCGTCGCCCAGCCGCTCCTGCATCGCGCGGAGGGCGGGCGCGGCCGGCAGGTTGCGCGCCGTCGCGGCGACCGTCGCGGAGGGCGCCAGGGGCCGGGCGCTCGTCGTCGAGCCGCCCCCGCCGGGGAACGTGGCGCTCGTCGGCGCCGACCCGTTCGCGCTCGGCGCGCGCCGCGGGCGGGCTGGATGAGCGGGCCGAGGAGCGGACCGCGGCGGCGCCCGCGGCGAGGCTCGCGGCGAGCTGCGCCTCGTCGGCCGTCGGGGTCGACGGCTGGCGGACGACCGAGACGCGGAAGATCGTCGTGGCCACCTGGTGGCGGATCAGCTCGCCCAGCTGGTCGTAGAGGCTGAAGGCCTCCTTCTTGAACTCGTTGAGCGGGTCCTGCTGGGCGTAGCCGCGGAGCCCGATCCCGCGCCGCATGTCGTCGAGCTCCGTCAGGTGCTCGACCCACAGGGAGTCGATCGTCCGGAGCAGCACGAGGCGCTCGATCATGGACCAGTCGTCGGCGCCGACCTCGGCCGACTTCTCCTCGAGCTTCGCGTCGCACAGCTCGCGCAGGTGGCCGGTCAGCTCGGCCCGGCCGCCCATCTCCCAGAGCTCGTCCTCGGACGTCCCGGGCCCCTCCAGGCCCATCGCGTGGAGCGCCGCCGCGAGCCCCTCCATGTTCCAGTCGTCGGGGATCTCCGCCGAGCAGTACGTGGCGACCAGCGCGTCGACCTCCTCGTCGAGGAACGCGGCGGTCGTCTGGGTCAGGTCCTCGTTGCGGAGCACCTTGTCGCGCTCGGCGTAGATCGTCTCGCGCTGCTTGTTGATCACGTCGTCGAACTCGACGACGCGCTTCCGGATGTCGAAGTTGTAGCCCTCGACCCGCGTCTGGGCGCTCTCGATCGTCTTGCTGACGATCCGCGATTCGATCGCGACGTCGTCCTCCAGCCCCAGCCGCTCCATCAGGCCCGCGACCCGCTCGGACGCGAAGCGCTTCATGAGGTCGTCTTCGAGCGAGAGGTAGAAGCGCGACGAGCCGGGATCGCCCTGCCGGCCTGCGCGGCCGCGGAGCTGGTTGTCGATCCGGCGCGAGTCGTGGCGCTCGGTCCCGACGATGTGCAGGCCCGCCGGCGGCCACCACGCGGTCGTGGTCGACGTCGCAGACCGCCTTCGCCTCGGCGAACGCCTCGTCGTACGTCGCCTTGTCCACCTCGGCCGGGTTGAGCCCGCGCCGATGGAGGATCTCCGAGGCCATCCCGGCGGGGTTGCCGCCGAGCTGGATGTCCGTCCCGCGCCCGGCCATGTTCGTCGCGATGGTCACCGCGCCCGAGCGGCCGGCCTGGGCGACGATCGGCGCCTCCTTCTCGTGGAACTTGGCGTTGAGCACCTCGTGCTTGATGCCGCGGCGCGAGAGGAGCTCGGACAGGATCTCCGACTTCTCGACGCTGACGGTGCCGACCAGGACCGGGCGGCCCGCCTCCTGCATCTCGACGATCTCGTCGATCAGGGCCTTGTGCTTGCCCTGCTCGTTGCGGAAGACGAGGTCCTGCTCGTCGTCGCGGATCATCGGCATGTTGGTCGGGATCGAGACGACCTCGAGCTTGTAGATCTTGTGGAACTCCTCGGCCTCGGTCATCGCGGTGCCGGTCATGCCCGCGAGCTTCGAGTAGAGGCGGAAGTAGTTCTGGAAGGTCACGGTCGCGAGGGTCACCGACTCGCGCTGGACGCGGAGCCCCTCCTTCGCCTCCATCGCCTGGTGGATGCCCTCGCTCCAGCGCCGGTCGGGCATCTGGCGGCCGGTGAACTCGTCGACGATGACGATCTCGCCGTCCCGCACGATGTAGTCGCGGTCGCGCTTGTAGAGCGCGTGGGCCTTCAGCGCGGCGTCGAAGTAGCGGGTCAGCCGGGGGTCGTCGTAGAGGTTCTTGACGCCGAGCCACTGCTCGATCTTCGAGATCCCCTCCTCCGTCGGCGAGACCGCGCGGTCCTTGAGGTCGACGAAGTAGTCGCCGCCCTCCTCCTCGCCCTCCGGCCGGGCCCGCAGGCGCGGCACGAGCCGCGCGAACTGGAAGTACAGGTCGGCCGACTCCTCGGCCTGGCCGCTGATGATCAGCGGCGTTCGCGCCTCGTCGATGAGGATGTTGTCCACCTCGTCGACGATCGCGAAGTAGTGGCCGCGCTGGACGCGCTGGTCGAGCTCCGTGACCAGGTTGTCGCGCAGGTAGTCGAACCCGAAGTGGTGGTTCGTGCCGTGGGTGATGTCCGCGGCGTATGCCTCGCGGCGCGGGCACGGGCGGAGGTTGATGAGCCGCTCGTCGGTGGTCGGGTAGCCGGGCTCGAAGCGATAGGCCTCGTCGCCCACCACCACGCCGACGGAGAGCCCGAGGAAGTGGTAGACGGGCCCCATCCACTGGGCGTCGCGACGGGCCAGGTAGTCGTTCACGGTCACGACGTGGACGCCCTGGCCGGTGAGCCCGTTGAGGATCGCGGCCATCGGGGCGACGAGGGTCTTGCCCTCGCCCGTCTTCATCTCGGCGATCTTGCCCTGGTGGAGCGCGGCCGCTCCCATGAGCTGCACGTCGAAGTGGCGCATCCCCAGCGTCCGGCGCATCGCCTCGCGGGTCGCCGCGAAGACCTCGGGGAGGACGTCGTCGAGGGCCGCCTGCAGCTTCGCCGTCTCGCGCTTCCGGCGCTCGGTCTCGAGGTCGTGACGGCGGGCGGCGTCGTCCTGCTCCAGCTCGTCCGTCGTCGGCCCGAACCCGGCCTGGATCTCTGCCAGCTCGGCGCGGATCTCGTCCATCCTGGCCCGGATCTCCGCGTCGGTCTCGCCCTGGAGCTCCGGCTCAAGGGCGTTCGCGGCGTCGACGAGGGGCTGGAGGCGACGAACCTCGCGGTCGTTGGAATCGACGAAACGGGAGAGGAAGCCGAGCACCATGGGACGGTCAGTATAGGCGGGGGGCTGCTGGGCGGCCCGCCGGCAGGCGGCCGGCCGGCCCTTCGGCTACTTCCAGAACCCCGATCCGTACCCGGCCACGAGCAGCACGAAGGTCAGCGCGCCGAGCGCCAGCCAGAACAGGACCGAGACGGACGTCCGGGTGGGGTTCATCTCGCGATTGGCCAGCGGCGACGCGTTCCAGCGCGGGGAGCGGAGCTGGGTGCGCCAGTCCTTCGGGGTCTCGGTGCGCGGCTCGAGGCCGCCCTCGCCGTCCGGTCGGTGCAGCTGGAGGGTCATCGGTCACCAAAGGTCCGGGCCGGCGCGAGGCCGGCCGTGTCCGCGGGATGGGCCGGATCGTGGCGCGTCGTGAGGTGCTCCGGTGGCAGCATGGCGCCGGTCCGGGAATCCAGCGTCTGCTCGACGCCGTCCTCCCAGAGGATCATCTCCTGCGTGAGCGACGCCTCGCTGCTGAAGAGGGCGCCCACCGACTCGCCCCGGTGGATGCGCCGGATCGCCTCGCCGATGAGGGGCGCGACGGAGAGCGTCGTGATCTGCGGGAGGCGCTTCTCGGCCGGCAGCGGCACCGAGTCGGTCATGACGAGCTCCCGGATCGGGGAGCCGGCGATCCGGTCGATCGACTCCCTCGGAGAGGATCCCGTGCGTCGCGCAGGCGTAGATCTCGTCGACGCCCTCCCGCACGAGCGCCCGGACGATCTCCATGAGCGTTCCCGCGGTGTCGATCTCGTCGTCGACGATGATCGCGCGCCGCCCGCGCACGTCCCCGATGACGTTGAGCAGCTCCGCGCGGTCCAGGTTCCCGACGCGCCGCTTCTCGATGATCGCGAGCGGGGCGTCGAGCAGCTCCGCGAAGGTGCGGGCGCGCTTGGCAAAGCCGAGGTCCGTGACGACCACGATCTCGGTGAGCGCCTTCTGGCGGAAGTAGTTGGAGAGGAGGTGGACGGCCGTCAGCTCGTCGACCGGGATGTTGAAGAAGCCCTGGATCTGCCCCTGGTGGAGGTCCATCGTGAGGACCCGGTCGGCGCCGGCCACCGTGATCATGTCGGCGATGAGGCGGGCCGTGATCGGGACGCGCGGCTGGTCCTTCTTGTCGGAGCGCCCGTAGGCGTAGTAGGGGACGACCGCCGTGATCCGCCCGGCGCTCGCGCGCTTGAAGGCGTCGATCATGATCAGGAGCTCCATGATCGACTGGTTCACGGGGTGGCAGGTGGGCTGGACCAGGAAGACGTCCTTCTCGCGGACGTTGTCGAGGATCTTGACGAAGATGTTCTCGTTCGCGAACGAGAAGACCTCGGCCTGCCCCAGCGGGACGCCCAGGTAGCGGCAGATCTTCCGCGCAAGGCCGTCGTTGGCGTTGCCCGTGTAGACGTCGAACGAGTCGGAGTACACGAACGCCTCCTCCGAGCCGAAGCCCGTCATCCTCCCGACGGACCCGCTCCCGGTGCGGTCGGACCCGCATCGGGGTCGCCATTGTCGCCCATGCCCTCGCGCTCCGCCAGCCCCTCGCGGAACGCCGCGATGCCCACCACCCGGTCGCCCTCGTTCAGGCGCATCGTGATGACGCCGCGCGCCTGGGGTGAGTACCGGTTGACGGTCCGCACGTCCGTCCGCACGACCTGGCCGGCCGCGCTGATCAGGAGCAGCTCGTCGTCCTGCTCGGTGACCTGCTGGACCGCGGCGACGTGTCCGGTCTTGCGCCCCTCGAGGCTGATGAGCCGCACGCCCTGCGGGCCGCGCCGCATCGTCCGGAAGGCGGACAGCCGGACGCGCTTGCCGTAGCCGGTCTCCGTGAGCACGAGCAGGTCCTTGTCGGGCTGGACGACGCTCATGCTCACGACGTAGTCGGCGGCCCCGGCCGGCCGGATGCCGATGACGCCGCCGGCCTGGCGGCCCATCGCCCGCACGTCCGACTCGTTGAAGCGCGCGAGCTTGCCGTCGGCCGTGGCGATGATGATGTCGTCGTGCCCGGTCGAGACGTCGACCCACGCCAGCTCGTCGTCCGGGTCCAGCGTGATCGCGATGATGCCCGAGGAGCGCACCTTCTCGAACTGCTCGAGCGGCGTCTTCTTGACGATCCCCTTGCGGGTCGCCATGACCAGGAAGGAGCCCGTCTCGAAGTTCGGGACGATGAGGGTCGCCGTGGGCACCTCGCCGGCCTCGACCTGCACGCCCGGGAGGTTGATGATCGCCATCCCCTTGGCCTGCCGGCTCGTGTCGGGGATCGTGTGCACCTTGGCCGAGAAGACGCGGCCGCGATTCGTGAAGAAGAGCGCCCAGTCGTGGGTGTTCGCGACGAGGAGGCTGTCGACCGCGTCCTCCTCGCGGGTCACGTGGCCGATGATCCCCTTGCCGCCCCGGCCCTGGCGTCGATACGTCGCCACGGGCTGGCGCTTGATGTAGCCGCGGCGGCTGATCGTGACGACGACGTCCTCGTCGGCGATCAGGTCCTCGTCGGTCATCTCGCGCGAGGAGTCGTCGACGACGCGCGTCCGCCGCTCGCCGGCGTACTTCCGCTTCAGCTCGGTCAGCTCGTCGCGGATGATGGCGAGGATCCGGGCGGGGTTCGCCAGGATGTCCTCCAGCTCGGCGATGAGCTGGATCACGGCCAGGTACTCGTCCTCGATCTTCTTGCGCTCGAGGGCGGCGAGGCGCGCGAGGCGCATGTCCAGGATCGCCTGGGCCTGCAGCTCGCTCAGGTCGAAGCCGGCCATCAGGTTCCGCCGGGCCGTGTCCACGTCGGCGGATTCGCGGATCGTCCGGATCACCTCGTCGAGGTGGTCCAGCGCGATCTTGAGCCCTTCCAGGATGTGCGCCCGTTCGCGGGCCTTGCCCAGGTCGAACTCCGTCCGCCGCCGGACGATCTCGCGGCGGTGGTCCACGTGGTGCTGGATCACGCCCTTGAGCGGGAGGATCTGCGGCTGCCCGTCGACGAGGGCGAGCATGTTGAGGTTGAAGGCGAGCTGCATCGGCGTGTGCTTGAACAGGTTGTTCAGCACCGTGTGCGGGTTCGCGTCGTTCTTGACCTCGATGTAGATCCGCATCCCGTCCCGGTCGGACTCGTCGCGGAGGTCCGCGATCCCGTCGATGCGCTTGTCCTTGACGAGGTCGGCGATCTTCTCGAGGAGCGTCGCCTTGTTGACCTGGTAGGGCAGCTCCGTGACGATGATCGCCATGCGATCGCGGCGCGCCTCCTCGAAGGCGACCTGTGCCCGCATGATCACGCGGCCGTGGCCGTGGGCATACATCTGGCGGATCGCGTCGACCGTCTCGGTGACGCCCGTCAGGGCGTTGCGCTGCTGCTCGTAGCGGAAGATCGAGCCGGCGGTCGGGAAGTCGGGGCCCTTCACGAACGCACAGAGGTCGTCGGTCGTCAGCTCCGGGTCGTTGATGAGCGCGATCGTCGCGTCGACCACCTCGCCGAGGTGGTGCGGCGGGATGTTCGTGGCCATCCCGACCGCGATGCCGGAGCTCCCGTTGACCAGCAGGTTCGGCAGCTTCGCCGGCAGGATGACCGGCTGGCGGTGCTGGCCGTCGTAGTTGTCGACGAAGTCGACGGTGGCCTTGTCGATGTCGGCGAGCATCTCGGCGGCGATCGGGGCGAGCCGCGCCTCCGTGTAGCGCATCGCGGCCGCCGAGTCGCCGTCGACGGAGCCGAAGTTGCCCTGCCCGTCGACGAGCGGGTAGCGCATCGAGAAGTCCTGGGCGAGGCGGACGAGCGTGTCGTAGATCGCCTGGTCGCCGTGCGGGTGGTACTTGCCCATCACCTCGCCGACGATCGCCGCGCACTTCCGATACGAGGCGTTGGAGGCGAGCCCCATCTCGCCCATCGCATAGAGGATGCGGCGATGGACCGGCTTCAGGCCGTCGCGGACATCCGGGAGCGCCCGCGCCACGATCACGCTCATCGCGTAATCGAGGTAGCTCGTCCGCATCTCGTCCTCGATGCGGATCGTTCGGATGTCGCCCAGGTCGTCGGTCACGGAATGGCTCTCCGGTTCAGGTCAGCGGGGCTCGAATGGCGGAGGCGGCGTCCCGCCGGTCGCGTCGTCCCGCGCGGTTTCTGTCCCGCCGGGTCACATCGTCCCGCGCGGTTGCCTCGTCCCGCCCGGTTCCGTCGTGCCGGGCGGTTCCTCGTCCCGCGCGGCCGTGAACGCTGCGGCGGTCGCAGCGGCGGCGGACGTGTTGGCCGGGCGAGGCGTTCGGCGAATGCCCGTGAGGAGGGCGCGGATCTCGTCGGCGTCGGCCGGGTCGAGCTTGCTCAGCGCGTCGCGCACCACCCACGCCCGGGCGCCGTCGGAGGTCGCCGCGGCGCGACTCGGCCTCTCGCCGGCAGAACGCCGTCACGCGCGGCCCGGTCGATCGCCGCGAGGTTGCGGAGAGCCCAGCTGAGCGCCTTCTGGACGTCAGGCTCGGAGTCGCCGACCAGGAGTCCGACGAGCGCGATGCCGCGATCGGCCACATCCGGCGTCCGTCCGGCGGCCCGATCCGCGAACGGGATCGTCGCGATCGTGGAGCCCACGAGCCGGCGCTCCCAGCGGCTGGGGCTGTAGACGAGCTGCTCCAGCTCGGCCCACCGGTAGGGCTCGGCCAGGATGCCCGGCCCGATCGGTCGCGGCCAGCGTGTCGACGGAGATCCAGTCGTCCGCCTCGCTCGCCAGCTCGCGGAGCACCTGCCAGGCCTGTTCCGGCTCGTCCGGCAGGACGCGGCCCAGGAGCCAGCACGAGAACCAGCGCAGCTCCCGGATCGGATCGTGGGCGAGCGCCTCCGCGACGGGGAGCAGCCGCGCGGCGCGGACGCCCCGCAGCTCCCGGATCAGCGCGCGGTGAACGGCCTCCAGGAGCGGCAGCCGGACGCCGAGCGACGGCCCGATCCCGGGCGCCACGAGCCGCTGGCCCGCGACGCTCACCGGGTCGGCCAACCCGTCGAGACCCGTGCGGATCGCGGCAGTGAAGCGCCCCGGGTCGTCGATCTCGTCGGCGAGCCTCCGGCCGAGCTCGCGAGCCGCTTCTATGTGCGTCGCTACGAACGCATTGGACGCGACGGTCGTGGCACTGGGCGGTCGGGACGGACTTCCGGTGTCCCGGCGGCGGCGGTCATCGAGGCGCCGCGCGCCGGTACGTCGAGCGCAGGATCGATCTCCGGCGCCGCGTCCGGCGCAGCGTCCGGGATCAGGCGGAACCGGTACCGGTCCTTAAGTGCCTGCTTACGGTCTGGTGGCGCGGCCACGTACAGGGCGTCGGCCGTCGCCAGCACCTCGCCCGTTTCCACGTCGATCAGCCGGGCCTGCGTCGTGAGGAGCCGTCGCCGGCGCTCGACCAGGTGCCCTTCGGCGCGCAGGCGGCGTCCGATCGGCGTCGGGCGGCGGTACTCGACCGTCAGTCGGGCAGTGAACCCCCACGAGTCGGCGCTCGCGAGCGCCCAGCCCATGACCTCGTCCAGGATCGTGGCGACGATGCCGCCGTGGGTCACGTCCTCCCAGCCCTGGAAGGTGGACGCCAGGGTGGTCTCCGTCCAGCAGGTGTCGCCGGCCACGTGGAGGACCAGCCGCAACCCGACGGCATTGAGCTCGCCGCACGCGAAGCAGCTGTGGGGCGCGACCTCGAACCGGCCACCTGCGGTCATGACCTCAGATGTCAAGGTTCTGCACCTTCCGCGCCTCGGACATGATGAAGCTCTTGCGCGGGGCCACCTTCTCGCCCATCAGCATCGTGAAGATCGCGTCCGCCTCGACGCCGTCCTCGATCTCGGCGCGAAGGAGCGTCCGGCTCTGCGGGTTCATCGTCGTCTCCCACAGCTGGTCCGCGTTCATCTCGCCGAGGCCCTTGAAGCGCTGGACGGTGATGTTCTTCGCGTTGAGCTTCTTGATCGCCGCCTCGCGCTCCTTCTCCGACTGGGCGTAGAGCGTCTGCTTGCCCGTGCTGACCCGGTACAGCGGAGGCTGGGCGATGTAGAGGTGGCCGTTCTCGATGATCTGGCCCATGTGGCGGTAGAAGAACGTGAGCAGGAGCGTCCGGATGTGGGCGCCGTCGACGTCGGCGTCGGTCATGATGATGATCCGGTGGTACCGGAGCTTCGCCAGGTCGAAGGTGTCGCCGATCCCGGCACCGAGCGCGATGATCAGCGGCCGCACGTTCTCGCTCGAGAGGACGCGATCCAGGCGCGCCTTCTCGACGTTGAGGACCTTGCCCCGGAGCGGCAGGACGGCCTGGAACCGGCGGTTGCGGCCCATCTTCGCCGAGCCGCCGGCGGAGTCGCCCTCGACCAGGTAGAGCTCGCTCCGCGCCGGGTCGCGCTCCTGGCAGTCGGCGAGCTTGCCGGGCAGGGCCATCCCCTCCAGGGCACCCTTCCGGATCACCAGGTCGCGCGCCTTGCGGGCCGCCTCGCGGGCGCGCGCGGCGGTCAGGCTCTTCTCGATGATCCGCCGCCCGTCCGCCGGGTTCTCCTCCAGGTGCTGGATGATCCCCTCGGCGACGGCCGCCTGGACCTGGGCCTTGACCTCGGCGTTGCCCAGCTTGGCCTTCGTCTGGCCCTCGAACTGCGGCTCGACGAGCTTGACCGAGACGACGGCGGTCAGCCCCTCGCGGACGTCGTCCCCGCTCAGGTTCGAGTCGGCCTCCTTGAGGATCCCCGCCTTGCGCGCCCAGTCGTTGAGCGAGCTGGTGAGGGCGGCACGGAACCCGGTGACGTGCGTCCCGCCGTCGACCGTGTTGATGTTGTTCGCGAACGCGAAGACGTTCTCCGTGAACGAGTCGTTGTACTGGAGCGCGACCTCGATGGACGTCGCGCCCTCGCGCTTCTCCACGGCGATCGGGCGCGAGTGGAGGACCTCCTTGTTGCGGTTGAGGTGACGGACGAACGAGACCAGGCCGCCCTCGAAGTAGAACGAGCGCTCGCGATCGGCGCGTTCGTCGGTGAGGCGGATCCAGAGGCCCTTGTTGAGGTAGGCCGACTCGCGGAGGCGCTGCGTGATGGTCTCGAAGCTGTACTCCGTGCTCTCGAACATCTCGTGGTCCGCGCGGAAGATCGTCCGCGTCCCGCGTCGCTGCCCCTGCGGTCCGACCTTGACCACGGCCGTGGTCGGCTTGCCGCGCACGTACTCCTGGGCCCAGATGAAGCCGTCCCGCGCCGTCTCGACGCGGAGCCACTCCGAGAGCGCGTTCACGACGCTCACGCCCACGCCGTGCAGCCCGCCCGACACCTTGTACCCGCCGCCGCCGAACTTGCCGCCCGCGTGGAGGACCGTGTGGACGACCTCGAGGGCGTCCTTGCCCGTCGCGTGCCGCCCGACCGGGACGCCGCGTCCGTCGTCCTGGACGGTGACGGTGCTGTCGGCCGCGATCGACACGTCGATCCGCGTCGCATGGCCGGCCATCGCCTCGTCGATCGAGTTGTCCACGACCTCCCAGACGAGGTGATGGAGGCCCCGCACGTCCGTCGAGCCGATGTACATGCCGGGCCGCCGGCGAACGGCCTCGAGGCCCTCGAGGACCTGGATGCTCGCGGCCGTGTAGTCGCTGCCGCTCGGACGCGCGCTTCGACCGGCTGCCCGTCCCGCTCGCCGCGCCCGCACCCGCGCCACCACGCGTCGCCCGATCCGTCACGAATTCCCTCCGGTCAGCCGTTCGTAGAGGCGGCCGAGCTCGTCCTCGCCATACCACTCGATGATGATTCGCCCGCCCTTGCTCGATCGCGCGAGCCGCACCTTCGTGCCGAGCGCCCGCCGGAGGTCCTCCTCGACCCGCTCCGTCTCGCCGTCGACGGAGACGGCCGACCGGCTTGCGTCCGGTCCCGCCGGGGCCTCGCGAAGGCGTCGGACGAGCGCCTCGACCTGCCGGACCGACAGGCCGCGCCGCTCGATGAGCGCGATCACGTCGGCCTGCCGGGACGGATCGAGCCCCAGGAGCGCCCTGCCGTGCCCTTCGCTGATGCGCCCCGCCGTGATCGCCTCGAGCGTCGCCGGGGCCAGGTCGAGGAGCCGGATCGTGTTCGCGACGGTCGACCGCGCTCGCCCCACGCGGGCCGCGATCTCGTCGTGGGAAAGCCCGAACTCGTCGGCGAGCTGGCGGTAGGCCCCGCGCCTCCTCGACCGCGTTGAGGTCCTCGCGCTGGACGTTCTCGACGAGCGCGAGCTCGAGCTGCTCGCGACCGGTCGCCTGGCGCACGATGGCCGGGATGCGGGTGAGGCCCGCGAGCTGCGCGGCACGGACACGACGCTCCCCCGCGATCAGCCGGTACCCCTCGAGGGTCTCGGTCACGAGCACGGGCTGCAGG
>CAWKJP010000012.1:0-242868 GCA_963850035.1 uncultured Chloroflexia bacterium
CCGCCTGACCCGGGCGTCCGCGACCTTCAAAGCGGCATTCGTCGACCGGAGCGCGCGGGATCTCGTGCTACACTCCGGCCCTCACGGCGGTGACCGGGAGGAGTAGCGCCGGCAGGGGCCGAAGCGAGCGCGGGACGGTGCGAGCCGCGCGGCGACCCCGGCGTGAACGTCGCTCGCGAGCCGTGACGGGAGACGCCCGATAGCGCGTCGCGAGGGCTGCCGGATGCGCCGCGAGGCGTCCTGGCCGGGATGACCGGCCGCGGCCGACCGCCGAACCAGCAGGTGGCACCACGACCCCGTTCGTCCGCTGGACGAGCGGGGTTGTTTCGTTTCGGAGGGAGCACGCGATGACGCAGGGGCAGGCGGGCCCGGGGCTCGCGAAGGCGTACCGGCCCGCCGACGTGGAAGGGGTGATCTACGAGCGCTGGCTGGCCGCGGACGTCTTCGCGCCCGATGGCGCCGGATCGCGGGCCGACAGTGCCAAGCCGGCGTTCGTGCTCATCCAGCCGCCGCCGAACGTGACGGGCAGCCTCCACCTGGGTCACGCGCAGCGGAGCGCCGTCGAGGACCTGATGACGCGCCACGCCCGCATGCAGGGCCGCCCGACGCTGTTCCTGCCCGGCCTGGACCACGCGAGCATCGCGGCCCAGTTCGTCCTCGACCGCGTCATCGCAGCGGAGGGCGAGACCCGCGCGAGCCTGGGCCGCGAGCGCTACCTCGAGCGGATGTGGCAGTTCATCGATGAGACGAGGCTCGTCATCCTGGGCCAGGAGCGACGCCTCGGCGCGAGCCTGGACTGGGGCCGGCTCCGCTTCACGATGGACGAGGCCTCCGCCCGCGCGGTGCGCGAGGCGTTCACGCGCCTCTACGGCGAGGGCCTGGCGTACCGCCACGAGACGCTCATCAACTGGTGCCCGGGCTGCCGGACCAGCCTCTCCGACCTCGAGGTCGTGGCGACCCCCGAGACGGGCACGCTCTGGACGGTCCGCTATCACCTCCTGGACGAGGCGACCGGGAAGCCGGACCCGGCGGCCACGATCAGCGTGGCAACCACGCGACCGGAGACCATCCTGGGCGACACCGGGGTGGCCGTCCACCCGGACGACCCGCGGTACGCCGCCGTGGTCGGCCGCCGGGTCCGAATTCCGTTCGTGGAGCGCGACGTCCCGATCATCGCGGACGCCGTGGTGGACCGGGCGTTCGGGACCGGCGCCGTCAAGATCACGCCGGCGCACGACCACGACGACTACGCCACGGGCCAGCGCCACGGCCTCCCGTTCGTGGACGTCATGGACGACTCGGGCCACATCTCGCCGGCGGGCGGCCGCTTCGCGGGACTCGAGCGATACGCGGCGCGGCAGCGCATCCTCGCCGACCTGGAGGCCGCCGGCGACCTCCTCGCAAGCACGCCCCACGAGATGATCCTGGGTCGCTGTCAGCGCAGCCACGATGCGGTCGAGCCGCGCCTCAAGACGCAGTGGTTCGTGCGGACGGCCCCGCTTGCCGCGGAGGCGCTGGCCGCAACGCGCAGCCGGCGGACGGTCATCCTCCCCGAGCAATTCGAGAAGGTGTGGGAGCACTGGCTCGCCGAGATCCGTGACTGGAATGTGAGCCGCCAGCTTTGGTGGGGACACCGGATCCCCGCCTGGTACTGCCCGGATGGCCACATCACCGTGACGGCGGCGCCGGGCGGCCCGGCGGCATGCGAGACGTGCGGCCGCGGCGCGGCGGAGCTCGTGCAGGACCCTGACATCTTCGACACGTGGTTCAGCTCGGGCCTGTGGCCGTTCTCGACGCTGGGCTGGCCGGAGGCCACCCCCGATCTGGCACGGTTCTACCCGGGCACCGTCATGGAGACGGCCTACGACATCATCTTCTTCTGGGTGGCCCGGATGATGATGCTCGGCATCCACTTCACGGGCCTCGCGCCGTTCGAGGTGGTCTACCTGTCGGGCCTCGTGCGCGATCCATACGGCCAGAAGATGTCGAAGACGACGGGCAACGTCGTTGATCCGCTGGAGGCGATCGACGAGGCCGGGGCCGACGCCCTTCGCTTCGCCCTGATCCACGGCGCCGCGCCTGGCAACAACCAGCGGTTCAGCACCGAGAAGCTGGAGAACGCGCGCAACTTCGCGAACAAGCTGTGGAACGCGGCGCGCTTCGTGCTGGGCGCCCGTCCGTCCACGATCCCGCCGGACGCGCTGCGCGTCGCTCCTGACGCGGCACGGCTCGGTCCGGCGGAGCGCTGGCTGCGCAGCCGCGTCGGCGCCGCCGTCGTGGCCGCCGATGGGGCGCTCGCCGATTACGCGTTCGGCGAGCTGACCCGCGTCCTCTACGACTCGATCTGGGGCGAGTTCTGCGACTGGGCCCTGGAGCTCGCGAAGGTTCGGCTCACGGACGAGTCGCTGCCGGCCCCCACCCGCGAAGCGACCTGGTGGACGCTCGTCGAAGCGCTCGACCGGTACCTCCGCCTGCTCCACCCGGTGATGCCCTTCGTGACCGAGGCCCTCTGGGCGGAGATGCCGCGCGCCTCGGGCGACCCCGACCTCCTGATGGTTGCGGACTGGCCCGCGGCGCCCCCGGCGGATGCCGCGGCGGAAGCGGAGGTCGGGGCGCTCCTCGAGCTGGTGCGTGCCCTTCGAAATGCCCGCTCGGAGGCGAAGCTGGACCCGTCGGCCTGGCTCGCGGTGGAGGTCGCGCTCCCACCCGGACTCGGTCCCACGTTCGCGGCCCTGGCGCCCGCGCTGGAACGCCTGGCCCATGCGCGGCCGCTGACCGCGGTCCCCGACGCCGGCACGCTTCGAGCCGGGGCACCTGGCGGGCTGGCCGTCGCCGCCGGCCCGATCGAGGCGCTGATCCGACCGGCCGCTCCCGATCGGGATGCGGAGGCGCGCGACCGTGCGCGCATGGAACGGGAGCTCGCGGGGACCGAGGCGCAGCTGGAGGGAGCCCGGACCCGGCTTGCCGATCCGCGGTTCATCGCCCAGGCACCGCCGGCGGTCGTGGAACGTGCGCGTGCGAGAGCCGCCGAGCTCGAGGAGCGGGTCGCCGGCCTGCGTGCCAGCCTGGCGGGGTAGGGGAGCGTCGCGGGGCGGGCGCACCCTGCGATCCGCGCGCGGACGGGTCGCCGCCGCGGCCTCGTGTCGTCGCGGCGTTCGGGCCCTGGCCGGCTGCGCCGGGTGCCGGAACCGGTTGGGCCCTACCCGGCGACGCCCGGTGCCGGAACCGGAACGGGCGCCCCGAACAGGGCTTCGAGCGCCTCGACCGTGATGCTCCGGGTGTCCGCCACGACCCAGTCCGCTCCGGGCAGGTCACGGCCGACGCCGACCGCCACCATCCGTGCCGCCTTGATCGCCTCCACCCCGGCGCGGGCATCCTCGATCCCGACGCAGTTCTCGAAACGCACTCCGAGCCGCTCCGCCGCGGCCATGAAGATCTCGGGGTCCGGCTTGCCCTTCACGAGGGAGGCAGGGTCGACGATCACGTCGACGAGGGGCTCGATCCCGAGGCCGCGGACCACGTCCCACACGTTGTGGCTCATCGACGCGATCGCGGTCTTCGTCCCGCGCGTGCGGAGCGCGGCCAGGAGGTCGCCGATCCCGGGCAGGAGGTCAGCCGGCGTGACGCCGGCGATCAGCTCGCGGAAGTACGCGTTCTTGCGATCCGCGAGGCGAACCTTGTCCTGCAGGTTCTCGGTCCTCCCCGCGTTCTCCAGGATGATCTGGAGGCTCTCCATCCGGCTGACGCCCTTCAGCCGCTCGTTGAGCTCGCGGTCGAAGGGGAGCGAGATCTCGGACGCAAGCCGCTGCCAGGCGCGGAAATGGTGCTCGGCCGTGTCCGTGATGACGCCGTCGAGATCGAAGATGACGCATTCGAGGCGGGGGTCGAGGTCCTGCACGACAGGCGTGGCTGCGGCGACCACCAGCGGCTGCCCGAAGTGGCGGATCTCCAGCGCGCTGCCGGCGAGCAGCTCGTAGGCCGCCGCGTGGCCGGTCAGGGTGACCTGGAGGAGCGCGTCGCCGACCAGGAGGCGGAAGCGGAGGCGACTCCATGCGGCCGGAAGGCGCGGCGCGAACGAGAGCCGTCCATCGTCGTTGCGCAGGCCCCCGAACCCGTGCACGAGCGAGACCCACGAGCCCGCCATCGCGGCCTCGTGCACGCCGTGGGAGGCGTTGCCGTTGACGTCGTCGAGGTCCATCCGCGCGGTGCGCATGAAGTACTCGTAGGCGAGGTCGGCGTACCCGAGCTCGGCTGCGGCCACGCTCTGGATGCACGGCGAAAGCGACGAATCCCCGGTGGTCAACGGGTCGTAGTAGTCGAAGTTGCGCTTCTTCTCGGCCATCGAGAACTGGGTCCCGAGCAGCACCTGGGCGAGCACGACATCCGGCTGCTTGAGGACCTGGTGGCGGTAGATCACGAGCGGGTGGAAATGGAGGAGCAGGGGGTAGCTCGACGCCGGCGTTCCCGCGAAGTCCCATCGAGCCAGGTGCAGGAACGAGTCGTCCTGGGCGTGGATCCCCAGCCCCGGATCGTGTGGGACACGGATCCGGTCGGCGGCCCGGCGCCACTCCGCCACCTCGCCATCGGTCAGGCCGATCCGCCTCGCGAGGCGTTCGTACTCCTCCGGCGCACCGGCGGCCAGCTCGCCTGACAGCCTCGCCGCGAGGCGCAGGTGGGCCCTGGCCATGAGGTTCGTGTAGCAGTTGTTGTTGACCAGCGCGCTGTACTCGTCGGGGCCGGTCACCTCGTTCAGGCAGAACGCGCCGTCCTGCGACGGGATGTAGTCGCCGAGGTCCGCCCACAGCCGGGCTGTCTCGAACACCACCTCGGCGCCGCCCTCGTGGAGCAGGGTCTGGTCGCCGGTCGCGCCCACATACGTACCGATCGCATGGGCGATGTCGGCGTTGATGTGGTACTGGGCCGTGCCGGCGGGGAAGTACGCCGAGGCCTCGTCTCCGGCGATCGTGCGCCATGGGTAGAGCGCGCCCCGCTGGCTCATCTCGGCTGCCCGCGCGCGCGCCTTGTCGAGGGTCCCGCAGCGATACCGGAGCAGCGCGCGCGCGATCGCCGGCTGCGTATAGATGAAGAACGGCAGGGCGAAGATCTCCGTGTCCCAGAAGTAGTGCCCCTCGTACCCTTCACCGGTGAGGCCCTTCGCGGCGAGGCTGGTGCGGCCGTCCCGGCCGGCCGACTGGAAGAGGCTGAACAGGTTGTACCGGACGCCCTGCTGGAGGGCGCCGTCACCATCGATCTCCACGTCGGAGACGCTCCAGAAGCGCTCCAGCTCGGCCCGCTGCTCGTCCACCAGGCCATCGAAGCCGCGCTCCCGCGCATCGCGAATGGCCTCGCGGGCCACGTCCACGAGGGTCTCCTCGGGGTGGTCGAGCGATGTGGCATAGGCGAGGTACTTGGTCAATGCCAGGCAGGTCCCGGCGTGGCCGCGCGACCTCCACGGTCATCGCGACGCCATCCTCGTCGGCGGCCGACGTTGATCCGGCGCCACCTTCCGGGATCGCGTCGTCCCGGAGCTCGTGCTCCGCGGCCGCCACGACGGCGAGGCGCGTCGTCCGGGTCCTCTGGACGACCGCGCCCCAGGTGCCGGATGCCTCGCGGTGCACCGTTCGAAGCGCGCCCTCCGGGAGGTGGGCCCCCACCCGCGGGTCGTCCGACACGTCCTGGTTGCGCGTCTGCGCGTTGATCGCCGAGACGACCCGGAGGGTCGCGTCGCCCTCGACCACGGTGACGGCAAAGTCGATCGCGGCGATCTCCGGGCGCGTCAACGAGACGAGCCGGCGGGCGACCCCCTCGACGACCGCGCCGTGCGGGGCACGCCAGCGCACGGATCGCGTCAGGACGCCCGTTCGCAGATCGAGCGACCGCTCATATGCCTGGACCGAGCCCGTTGCGAGGTCGAATGGATCGTCTCCGACGAAGAGCTGGATCCGCTTCCCGTCGGCGACGTTGAGGAGGACCTGGTGGTTGCGGGCATAGCCATGGGCCACCTCGCCGTACGCGATCGGTGCCTCCTCGTAGAACCCGTTCACGTAGGTCCCGTGGGCCACGTTGCCCGCGCCCTCCTCGAAGTTCCCGCGGAGGCCAAGGTGACCGTTGGCCAGCGAGAAGATCGTCTCGTTTCGCGGCGCGTATGCCGGGTCGAACGTGAGCTCGCGGATCCGCCAGGCATCCACGGGGTAGAGCGGGCGACGTTCCGCGATCATTCGGGGACGGCGATGGCGCGACGTTCGGTCGCGCGCCAGGCCGGGCGCGCCCGGCCTGGCAGACGGACGGCGATCACCCCTTGACCGCTCCTCCCACGATGCCGCGCACGAAGTAGCGCTGCAGGGCGAGGAAGACGACGAGGGGCAGCGCCATGGTCACGAAGGCTGCCGCAGCGAGGTACTGCCAGCCGCCACCGAGCGAGCTTACGAGGTTGGAGACGACGATCGTGAGCGGCACGTTGTCGGGGTTCTGGGCCCCGATGTAGACGAGCGCCACGAGGAGGTCGTTCCAGGTGAACAGGAACTGGAAGATCGCCAGGGCCGCGATGGCCGGCACGGTCATCGGGAGCGCAAGCCGGAAGAACGCGGTCACCGGGCTGGCGCCGTCGATCGCCGCCGACTCGAACACCTCTCGGGGCAGCTCGCCCATGAAGTTGCGCAGCAGGTAGATCGCGAACGGCAGGCCGTAGCCCGTGTGGGCCAGCCAGACGGCCAGGAACGACCCGGCGATGTTGAGGCCCTTCGGGCCGTAGAGCTGGAGGATCGGGATGAACGTCGACTGGAGCGGCACCACGAGGAGGCCGACCACGACGACGAACAGGATGTCCCGGCCCGGGAACTTCATCCATGCGAACGCGTAAGCGGCGAACGCGGCCACCATGATCGGGATCACGGTCGCCGGGATCGAGATGAACAGGCTGTTGACGAAGCCCGCGCTCATGTTGCTCTGGGCCAGGACGTGGGCGTAGTTGTCGAGCGTGAACTGGCTCGGCGAGAAGATCGCCGTCCACCAGCCGGACTGGGTGACCGCGTCCGGTGGTCGGAACGAGTTGACGAGCAGGCCGATCGTCGGGATCAGCCAGACCACCATCAGGAAGATGACCACGAAATGGAGCGGGATCCGGCGCCCGCGGCCCCGGCGTCCGGGGGCGACTATGGCCGGGATGGCGGTCATCGGATGGCCTCCTGGGCGCGGAAGCGGCGGATGTTGAACGCCATGATCGGAATGATCGCGAGGAGCAGGATGATGCCGATCGCGCTCGCCCGACCCGGGCTGTTGAAGTTGTAGAGCTCCTGGATCAGCTGGAAGGCCACCACCTGGGTGTCGAAGTGGCCGCTGGTCATGACGTACACGATGTCGAAGGCCTTGAGGGCGGTGATCAGCATCGTCGTGGTGACGACCGCGATGGTCGGCGCCATGAGGGGCAGGGTGATCCGGCGGAAGACCTGGCGCTCGGTCGCCCCATCGACCCGGGCCGCCTCGAGCAGCTCGGGGCTGATGCCCTTGAGGGCGGCGGACAGGATCACCATGCAGAAGCCCGTCCACATCCAGGCCATGACGATGACGAGCATGATGCTGTTGAATCCGAAGTCCGAGACCTGGACCCAGGCGACGGGCCCGACCCCAACCGACCCAAGCGCGGCGTTGAGCGTGCCGATCTGGGGGTCCGGCGGCGTGGTGCGCCAGTACATGAACGTCCAGATCACGCTGGCCGCGACCATGCTGATGGCCAGCGGGACGAAGATGACCGTCTTGGCGACGGTCTCGTAGCGGACCCGATCGACGAGGACCGCGATCAGCAGCCCGAGGCCCACGGTCAGCGCCGTCAGCACCACCAGCCAGATGAGGCTGTTGCGCAGCGCGAGCAGGGACGCGTCGTTGTTGAAGAACCAGGCGAAATTGTCGAGCCCGACGAAATTCGTACCCGTCTTGTCCTGGAAGCTCCGGACGAGCGTGCCGATCGTCGGGTAGACGAGGAAGACGGCCAGGAAGGCGAGGGCCGGCGCCAGCCACAGCCACGGCCGCAGTCCCGCCCGGGCGCGTTGACCGAGCAGGCCGAGCACCCGCTCGGTCAGCCAGATGTACCCGATGAGGACCGCGGGGACCCCCAGGACGACGATGACCGCGGTAATCAGGCGTGGATCCATGCCCGCTCCTTCCCGTGGCTGGATCCGGCGCGGACGGTCACGCCGACCGCCCGCGCCGGGAGACGAGGAGGACTACTGGCCAGCCACCGTCTTGTCCATGTCGGCCAGCAGCGAGTCGAGCTGGTCCGGGTGCTGGACGTACTTCACGATGTCGGCCCAGAACTCGTTGTTCACGGCGGTCGGCATGAGGTCCGACGCGTCGAACACGAACGTCTTGGCATTGGCCAGGAGCGCCGCAGAGCGCTTGCTGATGTCGTCCGGATAGTCCGTGGCATTCTTGTTCGCTGAGATCGCGCCGCCGAGCTTGACCCAGATGTCCTGGGCAGGCGCGGTGACGAGGTACGCCATCAGCGAGGCCGACGCCGGCGTGTTGTGGAACATGCCGAACAGGTCTCCGGCACCCTCGACGGCCCCGGTGAACTGGGTGTTGATGTCGGGGAAGGGGAAGAAGTTGTAGTCGGTGCCCGACTTCGCGGTCTTGAAGCCGCCCAGGCCGGTGATGAAGCTGGCCTGGTGCAGGAAGAGGCAGCCCGGCGGCGTCTTGAAGAGGGGGTCGCCGGCGTTCGCGAAGTTGGTCGCGTTGACGGCCGTCGCGCCGCCGTAGCTCTGGGCGACGATCTGGCCGAAGCTCTGCCAGGCCGTCTTGATGGCCGGGTCGGTCCACTTGACCTTGCCCTGCCACCACTGGTTGTAGACGTCGGGACCGGCCTGCCGGAGGACGAAGTCCTCGATCCAGTCGGTGCCCGGCCAGCCGGACGCCGCGCCGGACTCGACGCCGAGGCACCACGGCGAGGCGGCCTTGCTCTTGTTCGCGGTGACCAGGGTCTGGAGGGCATCCCACGAGGTCGGGGCGCTCGTGGACAGGTCGCCGACGACCTTGGGGTCGTACCAGATCAGGCCCTTGATCGAGGTCTTGATGAAGACGCCGACCATCTTGCCGTTGACAGTACCGAGGTCGACGAGCGGCGCGGCCGTCTCCGACTTGTACGTGTTGACGTCCAGGATCGTGCTCAGGTCGGTGAGGCTGCTGGCCCACTCGTTCATCTGGCCCGGTCCGGGGAGGCCCGCCAGGTCGGGCAGGACGCCCGACGCGACGCCGGTCGTGAGGACCGTGTTCAGGTCGCGCGTCCCGGTGTACTTCACCGTGGCGCCGGTCTGGGTCTCCCACGGCTTGACCATGGCCATGAAGGCGTCCTGCTCGGCGCCGCCCCAGGTGCCGATGACGGTCACGGACTGGCCGGCAAGGGATCCGCCCGCAGCGGCGGACGCGGCGGCCGACGCCCCGGCGGACGGCGACGGAGCCGTGCTGCCCGCAGCCGCGCTCGCCGCTGCGCTCGCAGCCGCGCTCGGCGCGGCCGGGGTCGGTGTCGAGCTGCCGGAGCAGGCCGCGACGACGATCGCCAGGACGGCGATCAGGGCCGCTGCCCGGGTTCGTGTGGTTGGTGTTGGTGCGTTCACTGACGGTGATCCTCCTGCGTGCGTGGTCATGCTCGATCGCTCCTCCTGCGTGGTGTCATGGCCCTCCTGCGGCACGGGGGCCGGCGGCCGTCGACTCTCGGACGATCAGCTCCGTTGGCAGGAGTGTTCGCTCGCTTGACGGCCGGCCGGCCAATCGGTCGACGAGCGCCCTGCCTGCCGCGGCGCCGAGCGCGTTGGCAGGCAGGCGGATCGTCGTGAGGGGTGGGTCGAAATGGCGCGCGAGCGGGATGTCGTCGAATCCGACGACCGAGACGTCGCCGGGAACCCGGCGGCCGGCCTCGCGGAGGGCGCGCAGCGCCCCGAACGCGACGACGTCGCTCGCCACGAAGACGGCTGTCACCTGCTCCGCCAGGGCGAGCAGCCGGGTCATGGCTGCGCGGCCGCTCGCCGCGTCGAACGCTCCCTCGGCAACGAGGGCGGCGTCGAAGGGCACCTCTGCGGCCTCGAGGGCGTCGCGATATCCCGCCAGGCGATCGGCGGCGGCGGTGTATGCCAGCGGCGCGTTGGTGATGCACGCGATGCGACGGTGGCCCAGCTCGATGAGGTGCCCGACGGCGGCCCGCGCGCCTGCCCGGTTGTCGATGTCCACGCTGGGAGCAGGAATGTCCGGAAGCGAGCCCTGGAGGATGATCGGGAAGCCCTCGGCCACGAGGGCCGCAAGCTCGTCGTCGTCGGTTCGGGGCCCGGAGACGATCAACCCGTCGACCCGCTTGGACAGGAGGAGCTCGCTGTATCGGCCCTCGTTCGGGGCGAGCGGCTCCACCAGCACGCGATAGCCCCCCATGCGAGCTTCGGAGGCGATCCCCCAGAGGGTCTCGGCGAGGAGCGCGTCGGCTGCGACCTGCTCGGACGACTGGCGCAGCACGAAGCCGATCGTGCTGGACGCCCCGCCCGCGAGCGCACGTGCCGCTCCGTGCGGGTGATAGCCCAGCTCGCGCGCGGCTTCCTCGATGCGGCGCCAGGTCTCGGGCGGGATGCCGCTGTCGGTTCGCGCGTTGAGAACGAACGAGACGGTGGTCCGCGAGACGCCGGCCCTTGCCGCCACGTCCGCGCTTGTCGCCCGTCGCCTTCCCTGGGTCAACGGTCCTCCTGCCTTGAAGGACCCGGCCGACGCGGGTCCGATGCTGGGTGGCCAGGAGTGGGATGCTAGCGCGCGACTAACTCGCGTTAGTAACGCGCATTATCCCGGGATCGCCAACCGCGTCAAGCCCGATTCTTCCGGCCGGGGAGCGGCGCCGCGGTGACCCCCACCCGCGGGCGGCCAGGGCTCGGCCGGCTCCTCTCCGGTCCGTCACTGCCGGTCGCCCAGACGCAACGTGGGCCGTCGGCCGGCGCTGCTAGGATTACGTTCACGCCACGCCCTTTGGAGGTTCCGTGCCGCTCGAGTTCCTGAAGCGTCGGGGACGGGACGACGACCGATCCGTGCCGACGCCCGCCATCCCCGAGGAGACGTCTGCCGAGGACTATCTCCTCAAGCTGTACTACGCGGGCAAGAGCAGCGAGGGCGTGCGGATGAAGGCGGGACCGCGCGCCATGGCTGAGCTCCCGGCGATGCTGGCCGGCCTCGCGGCGAGCGAGATCGAGGTGATCGACCCACTTCCGATCGAGTTCAGCCAGGCCAGCCCGCAGATCATCCGGTCGTCCGAAGCGATGCAGTGGGTGAACGCCCACCATGGCCACTCGCCGATCGCGCGCCACGCCATCTACGTCCTCGAGACGATCGATGCGATCGACCTCGCGTTCGATACGCTCGCCTGTGCGCTCCTCGACGGCGAGATCGACACGTCGGGGTACCCGGAGTACAACGCGGTCGTCGGCGGTGTGGCGTCGCACTGGGACGAGGCGACCGGCGACATGCTGGTCCGGGCCGTGGTCGGCTGGGGCGGGCGCGGGGTCCGCGGCGACACCGACCGGATCGCCGCGCGTCGCCTGAGCGGCCTGTTCCAGAACATCCTCGCCAGCCAGTACGCGATGGAGGTCGTGCCGCTGGACCGTCCCGTGCCGGCCGCCGGCCGTGGCGGGCTCGTGTGCGCGCACTGCGGGTTCGCGTCCGCCCACGACCGAGCCTTCTACTGCCCGAAGTGCGGCATGCGGCTGTTGCGCGGCTGAGCCCACCGGCGAACGGAGTCCACGTGCCCATCTACGACTACGTGTGCGGATCCTGCGGCCACCGCTTCGAGGTCTTCCGCGGAATCAACGAGGCCGGTCCGCACCAGTGCCCCGAGTGCGGGGGGCCGGTCGCGCGGGCGTTCGTCCCGCCGACGATCCATTTCAAGGGCAGCGGCTGGGCCAAGTCGGATCGCCGCGCAACGAGCGCGCCGACGCGTCGTTCGGGCGCAGGATCCTCGGGCTCGGGGTCGTCGACGTCGGCATCGTCGGAGGAGTCGGGGAAGCCGGCTGCGGACTCGTCGGGGAAGACGGCGGGCGGAGACGCATCCGGCTCGGGTGCAGGCGGGGACGGTTCCCAGGCGTCGGACAGCGGGACCTCGGAGAAGCGTGCCTCGTCGCAGGCGGATCGATGACGACGCGATGAGCCGTCCGCCCTCGGACTGGATCACGCTTGCGGAGGCAGGCCACATCCTCGATGGAGCGAACGTCCACCTTCGCCCCGAGACGATCGGCAGGTGGGCGCGCGAGGGCCGGCTCCAGACGCTGAAGCTCGGCGGCCGTCGGTACGTCCGGCGCGTCGAAGTCCGGGCGCTCCTGCGCCCGCGCCGGCGGGTCGCGGCCCTCGACGTCCAGCCGCGCCTGTTCGAGGACCTTTGACCGAGCCGCCCGAGGCTCTCCGCTCGAGCCCCGTGCGCCGGGCCGGCCTCCTGGCCGAGCGCTTCGCAGCCGCCCTCCTCGGCGTCCCCCGGATCGCGATGGCCCATCGCGTCTGGAACCGCTTCGGCGCATCGAACGGCTCGCTCCTCGCCCGGGGCATCGCCTTCACCGCGCTCTTCACGCTGGTGCCCGCGCTGCTCCTGATCGTCTCGATCGCGGGACTGCTCGTGAGCGATGCGGAGACTCGGGCCCGGATCGTCGCGTCGCTCGCCACCCAGTTCCCGCCGCTGGCCGGCGTGCTGCGGGGTGCCCTCGACTCGGCCCTCGCGCATGCCGCGGCGTTCTCCCTGATCGGCGCCGCGTTCCTCGCGTGGTCTGCGAGCGGGCTCCTGCGCAGCCTCGACGAGGCGGTGAGCGTCGTCTTCCGTGACGCCAAGCATGGCGCTTCGCTCCCGCGAATGGTCGGCGAGGTCCTCGTGGTCGCGGTCGCCGTCGTCGGGCTGGGGCTGATCGTCGTCGTCGCCACGCTGCCGGGGCCGCTCGCCGATCTGCTCGGCCTCGCAGGCCTGCGGTTCACCGGGGTCCTGCCCCTTGCCGTCGTCTTCGCCGTCGCCTTCCGATTCCTCCCGCGATCACGGCCCCACTGGCGCGATGCGATCGTCCCTGCGATATGGGTGGGGCTGGGGGCGTCCGTCCTGACCGTGACGTTCACGAACCTCGCGCCGATCGTCTTCGGGAGCGCGGAGCTCTACGGCGCGTTCGCGGGGATCTTCCTGGGCCTGCTCTGGCTGTCGTACGTCACCCAGCTCTTCCTGGTGGGCGCGGCCTGGGTGGCGGTGCGAGCCGACGAGCGGTCAGCCCTGGCGGCTTCCACAGCGACGGCAGAACCGGGCGTTCGCTGAGAGAGACAGGCCACAGCTGACGCACGAGTGGATCCCGACCGGAGCGGCCGCGCCGGGCCGCGCCGCCGCCACCACATCGCGGCTCGAGGCGACCCACACCGGCGACTCGACCGGTCGCGCGGTCGCGACCCGCGATGCCCACGCGGCCGTCGGCATCGGCTCCGCCGGCCGACGGGTCACGGTCGCAGGTGTCGCCCAGATCGGTGCCGCCGGCTCTGCTTCGCCCGCCGGGGTCCCGTCGGGTGCGACCATCCGCCACGTCGGCTGCGTGACGACATCGACCGGCTGAGGCTTCGGCTCCGGAGCCGGCTCGGCGCCGCCGCTGCGACCTCAACCTCGACAGGCTCCGGCTCAGGAGCCGGCTCTGGCGCCGCCGCTGCGGCCTCGACGGGCTCCGGTTCCGGTTCTGACGCTACTTCCCACGCAGTGGCCGCGGCCTCGACCGCGACCGGCTCCTGCTCAGGAGCGGCCTCGGGTGCCGCCGCAGTGACCACGACGAGCTCCGGCTCGGCCTCGGGCGCCGCGGCCTCGACCGCGACCGGCTCCTGCTCAGGAGTGGCCTCGGGTGCCGCCGCGATTGCGACGAGCTCCGGCTCCGGTTCCGGCGCTACGTCCAACGCGGTCGACGCGGTCGCCACCGCGACCGGCTCCAGTTCCGGTTCCAATGCCGCCGCCGCGGCCTCGACGGCGACATCCTCGGGCTCGGGAGCGGTCTCGGGCGCCGCCGCGATGGCCACCGGCTCCGGCGGAACCGTCGCCGCGGCCTCGACCACGACGGGCTCCGGCTCGGGCTCGGGAGCTGGCTGGGATGCCGCGGCGGCTTCGAGGGCGGGAGGCGGCGTGATCGCGAGGTCGCCCGACGCTGCTGGGACATCGGAGACGGTGACCGCAGGATGACCCCGACGCAGTCGGAACCGCTGGAAGAAGCGTCGTGTCTCGGCCTGGCCTGCCACGACCGGCTCCTGCGGTTCCGTCGCGCCGGTGTCAGGGGCAGGTGTCGTGTCGGGCGTCCCGCTCCCGACTGCCACCGGCTCCGCCGGGTGGGCATGGCGGCTCAGGGCGCCCTCGACGGCAGCGAGCTCGGTCGCGGTCAGCTCGAGGTCGGATTCGTCGGCGGATCGGACGGCGGTCGGCTCCGCCTCGGCCGCCAGGTCCGCCACCGCGTCGAGACCCGGCTCGGGCGCGACGATCGGCTCCGCTCGGGCGATCGGCTCCGCCTCGGCGATCGGCTCTGCCTCCGCGATCGGCTCCGCCTCCGCGATCGGCTCCGCTCGGGCGATCGTCTCCGCCTCGGCGATCGGCTCCGCCTCGGCCGCGAGCTCCGGCATCGCCTCCGCCTGGGACGCCGCCTCGATGGTCAGCGGGATCTCGGCCGCGGACGCCGGCTCGGCAGTGGTGTGAATGTCGGCCGTCTGCGCCACCGCAGCGGTGGTCTCGATCTCGGCGGCGAACGAAGCCCCGGTTGCAGCGGCGCGCGTCGCCTCTTCCACGACCGTCGCATCGGAGCCGGCCCCGAGATCGGACAGGGCACCGACGGCCGGCGCGTTCGGGATCTCGTCGACCGGCGGCGGAGGCGCTCCGATGAGAACATCCATCGACGGCCACGCCATCGGGGCGGACCCGGATGGCAGCGGCTCGGCAGACTCCTCGACGGCTGTCTCCCGACCGACGACCGCGAGGTCGGGGAACGCGGCAGGCAGGACCTCGAGGCTGAGGTCGGGCGCGCAGGAGAGGCATTCGCCCGCTGCGCTGTTCCAGCAGTTGCGGCACGTGTACTGCCGGCAGTTCAGGCAGAAGTTGAACGTCCGGTGGAATGCGTCCAGCTGTTGCAGCGATGCGTTCCGCTCGTCCTCGTCACGGGCGAGCGCCATTGCCTCGGAGAAGGACGCGTCGTCGTTCGCGACGAAGTTCTTCACCCCGCGGGAGAGCGTGCGGATGCGTCCAAGCTTCCGGCGCTGCCCAGCGCCCGCCTCGAACGTGTAACGCGAGCCGCATCGTTCGCAGAACGATTCGGTCAGGATTTCGGCCATGAGGCCCCCGATGTGCGCGCGGCCCGGCCCCCCGGCCCTGCCCGCGAGGCGAGAGTATACCGTAGGCTTCGAGGCCTCCCGGGGACCGACGTACCGCCGGGTGCGTCCAAACGTCCCGGGGCCGCCGCGAGGCGTCGACTCGATCTGAGGTCTGGTTCGGAACAGATGCGACCTTTCGCGGCGCTCGAGCGTCTGCTCGAGCGGCTCTTCGAGCGACCGGGCGCGCGCCTCTTCGACGTCGGGGTGGCTCCGGTCACGCTCGCGCGACGGATCGAGCGCGCCATCGACGAGGAGCGGAAGGCCGGTCCCGAGGGGACCGTCGCACCGACGCGCTTCACGGTGAGCGTGGACGCGCGGGCCGCTGTGGAGCTTGCCAGCGTGCCGAACCTCGAGAGCGATCTGGCCGCGGCCGCCCTCGCGCACGCCCGGCGTCGCGGCTACCTGATCCCCGAGCGCCCGTCGGTGGCCGTCGTGGCGTCGACCCATCTGGAGCGGGGAGCGACGAGGATTCGAGCGACATTCGCCGGACCGTTCCCCCTGGCGGACACGGCCGGGCCAGCGAGCGAGCGAACACGGGTGCATCCGGTCGCGATCCCGGTAGCGCCGAGCGGGGTCCTCCGGGTCGTCGGGCCGGATGGGATCGAGCGGAGGCTGCCGCTCGAGGCCAGGCCCATCGCGATCGGCCGCGGCGACGACAACGACCTCGTCGTCTCCGACCCGCTCCTGTCGCGGCACCACGCACGCATCGTGCCGCGCAACGGGCGGCTCGTCCTGCGCGACCTTGCGAGCCGGAACGGGACGCGCGTCAACGGCCGGGCCGTGACGGATGCGGTGCTCGGCGTCGGCGACCGGGTCGAGCTCGGCGGGACCACGCTGGACGTCCTTCCCCCGGACGCGTGATGGATCCACTGACGCTCGCCGTCTGGGCCATCCGGCTCGCCTTCCTGGCGTCCCTCTACCTGTTCCTCGCGCTCGTCGCGCGGGCGCTGCTTCGCGACATCCGCGCAGCCTCCCGCGACCCGGCCGGGGCCCTGGGGCGTCTCGTCGTGACCGCGAGCGCGAGCCTTCCTGCGGCAGGGAGCGTGTTTCCCCTTGATGCCGTGACGACGCTCGGCCGCGACCTGGGCAGCAGCGTCGTGCTCGACGACCCCTTCTCATCGGCCCGGCACGCCGTCCTCACGTTCCGTGGACGCGGCTGGTACGTGGAGGACCTCGGCAGCACGAACGGCACGCTCGTCAACGGGGTGCCCGTCGCCGGGGCGTTGCCGCTGGGCTTCGGCGATGAGCTCCAGATCGGTGACATCCGGATGCGCCTGGAACGCGGGCAGCGGTGACCGCGGCCGCCCTGCCCGGCTTCCCGCATCCCATCGTCCGGCGCCGGGAGCTGGGCCTCCTGCTCGCCGTCGCCGCGGCGCTGACCCTCGGGAACCTTTCCCTGGGCCTCACGCGCACCGGGGGCGTGACCGTGGTCGACCCGGCCGGCCTGCTCATCTACCTCGGGGCGCTGCTCGTCGTCCACGTCACGCT
Source organism: uncultured Chloroflexia bacterium (assembly GCA_963850035.1). Classification (GTDB taxonomy): domain Bacteria; phylum Chloroflexota; class Limnocylindria; order Limnocylindrales; family CSP1-4; genus CTSoil-043. Next base: position 16,852 of record CAWKJP010000012.1, read on the forward strand.
CGTCACCGCGGGGCGTCGGGTCGATGAGGTCCTGCTCCCCACGGTGGGACTGCTCGGCGGCATCGGCCTCCTGCTCGCCGAGCGGCTGCCCCAGGACCTGGTGGTCCAGCAGGTCGGCTCGACGGTCATCGGGCTGGCTTCGCTCCAGCTCGTCTGGCTGGTCATCGCGCTCGCCATCGCCGCGGTCGTCGCGGTCGCGGTGCGGTCGGATCGCTGGCTGCGGCTCTACAAGTACACGTGGGCGGCGGCGGGCCTCGGGCTGCTCGCGCTCACGTTCGTGCTCGGGACGGACGTGAACGGCACGCGGCTGACGCTCGACCTCGGGCCCGTGAGCGGGCAGCCGTCGGAGCTGCTCAAGGTCATCCTGGTGGTGTTCTTCGCCGCCTACCTGGCGGAGAACCGGGTCCTCCTTGCCGATGCTCGTGTCCGCGTGGTGGGCCGCCTGACCGTGCCGCCGGCCCCGTACCTGCTGCCGGCGGGACTCATGCTGGCCCTGGCGCTGGGGATCGTGGTCATCCAGAAGGACCTCGGTGCGGCCCTCCTCTTCTACGCCGTCTTCCTCTGCCTCTTCTACCTCGCGACCGGGAGCAAGGTGGACGTCGCGCTCGGGATCGGGCTCTTCCTCGTCGGCTTCGTCCTCCTCGCGCTCGTCTTCCCGCACGTTCGCGACCGCGTCGCGACCTGGCTGGATCCGTGGGCCGATCCGCTCGGGACCGGCTTCCAGACGATCCAGGCGCTCCACGCCTTCGCGCGCGGCGGCCTGCTGGGGACCGGCCTGGGAGCCGGCCTGCCCACCATCGGGGGGCAGCTGCCGATCCCGGCAGTCCACACGGACTTCCCGCTTGCCGCGCTGGGCGAGGAGCTCGGGATGACGGGCGTCCTTGCGATCCTCGGCTGCTACCTGGTCGTCGTGGCGCGCGGGCTGCGCATCGCGGCTGCCGCGGCGGACGACGTCAGGGCGCTGCTCTGCGCGGGTCTCGCGCTCGTGATCGGCGTCCAGGCCGCGATCATCGCCGCGGGCAACCTGAAGCTGATCCCGCTGACCGGCATCACCCTTCCCTTCATCAGCTACGGCGGGTCGTCGCTCCTCGTCAACGGGCTGATCGTGGGCCTCCTCCTGGCCTTCTCGGATCGCGGGCCGCTGCCGCCCGGCGAGCCGCGCCGGCCCCGCATGCCGATCGGCGGCCCCGGATGATCGTGCAGGGAGCCGGTCGCCGGCGCGAGCGTCCACTCGGCGCACGGGTCGCGCGTCTGAGCCTGGTCCTCGCCCTGGTCTACGGCGGGCTGACGCTCGGGGCAGGCTACTGGCAGGTGTATCGCGCCGATGACCTGTCGCACGACCCGACCGACGCCGGGGTGATCGCCGCCGCGCGATCGGTGGTCCGCGGCAGGATCCTCGACCGCGACGGCCACGTCCTCGCGACGAGCCGCCTCGATGCGGCGGGCGAGCCGTACCGCGTCTACGCCGACGCGTCGCTCAGCGCGCCGATCGGCTACGCCTCGCGCCTGTACGGATCGGCCGGCCTGGAGGACGCCTACGCGTCCGAGCTCCTGGGAACCGGGGGTGACGACCCGGCATCGCGGGCCCTGGCCAAGTTCCGGCCGCGCACCGGACGCGGGGACGACCTGCAGACCAGCCTGTCGCTCTCGCTCCAGAAGCTCGCGGTCAAGCTGCTGGGGTCGGACCGCGGGGCCGTGGTCGCAATGGACCCGCGAACGGGCGACATCCTCGCGATGGCCAGCACGCCGACCTATGACGCCTCGGGGATCGCGAACCCAGCGTCCTCGCGCGCCGCGTTCGCGGCCGCCAAGAACGATCCGGACCAGCCCCTCCTCGATCGCGCGATCCAGGGTCGGTACGTCCCGGGCTCGGTCTTCAAGATCGTCACCGCGATCGCCGGGCTTTCGTCGGGCGCGATCACGCCGGCGACGACCTTCCCGCAGCAACCGGCGGCCGAGACGACCGGTCTCCTCGTGGACGGATACCGGGTCCGCGATGGGCATCACCCGTTCACCGGGTCGGAGGTCCTGGACTTCACCAGGGCCACCGAGGTCTCCTGCAACATCTGGTATGCGCTCGCCGGGCTGCGAACCGGCGGCGCGGGCATGGACGACGCCGCCCGGCGGCTCGGCTTCGGGGCGCCGATCCCGTTCGACCTCCCGACGGAGTCATCGCAGCTCACCAACGGCGGGGGGCCGCTGCCGGGCGGGTTCGCGGACGATGTCGAGCTGGCCAACGCGGCGTACGGGCAGGGCGAGGTGCTCGTCACCCCACTCCAGATGGCGCTCGTGGCCGCGACGGTCGCGAATGGGGGCGTCGAGCCCCGGCCGCGCCTGGTGACGGCGTTCGTGGGCCCGTCCGGCGCGGTCCGGGACGTGTCGGGCGGGTCCCTTGGGCGGATCCTCTCCCAGGGTGATGCGGGCGCGATCACCGCGGCGATGGTCCAGGCCGTCGAGGGCGCCGACGGCCAGCGCTTCACCTCCGGCGCCCAGGTGGCCGGTGTCACGGTCGCCGGCAAGACCGGCACCGCGCAGCTCGGCGGCAGCGGCGAGCCCCATTCGTGGTTCATCGGCTTCGCGCCCGCTGAGGCGCCGACCATTGCGATCGCGGTCATCGTCGAACAGGGCGGCCATGGCGGCTCGCGGGCCGCACCGCTCGCCGGCCAGGTGCTCGCGGCATTCCTCGCGGCGCAGCCCTGAGTCCGGGCCCTTACCGCGGGGAGACGCGGACCGCGGAACCGGCCCGGAACCGTCGCGGGTCCTCGGACGTACTATTCGCAGACCCCATCACCGCCCATTCCCCGTGACGAGCGGGCTGCGCGCCGTCCTCGACGGCCGCGGTCCCGGATCGCGAAGCGACAGGAGCCCGCGAGCACGATGACGAAGATGCAGGAGTCCGGCGACCGCGTCGTGGCCAACGTTGAGCGGGTGATCGTCGGGAAGCACCACGAGGTGCAGCTCGCGCTCGTCGCGCTCCTGTGCCGCGGCCACCTCCTGATCGAGGACGTGCCGGGGACCGGCAAGACCGTGCTGGCCAAGGCGATCGCCAAGAGCCTCGGCTCGTCGTTCCGGCGGATCCAGTTCACGCCGGACCTGCTCCCGTCGGACGTGACCGGCCTCTCGATCTACAACCAGAAGACGCAGGAGTTCGAGTTCCGGCCGGGACCGATCATGAGCCAGGTCGTCCTCGCCGACGAGATCAATCGGGCGACGCCCAAGACGCAGTCCGCGCTGCTCGAGTGCATGGAGGAGCGCCAGGCGACGATCGACGGGATCAGCCACATGATGCCGGACCCATTCCTTGTCATCGCCACCCAGAACCCGATCGAGTACGAGGGCACGTTCGCGCTGCCCGAGGCGCAGCTCGACCGGTTCATGCTCCGGCTCCGGATGGGCTACCCGACGCCGACCGAGGAGATCGTCATCCTCGACGAGCAGAAGCGGATCCATCCCCTCGACGACCTCGAGGAGGTCTGCCCGGTGGAAGAGCTCCGCGATATGCAGGCGGCCGTCCGCGAGATCTACGTCGACGCCAGCGTCGCCGAGTACATCGTCCGCCTGGTCAACGCGACGCGGACCCACCCGGACATCTACCTCGGCGCGTCGCCGCGCGGCTCCATCGCGCTCTACCGGGCCGGTCAGGCCCGGGCGGCGCTGCTCGGGCGCGACTACGTGATCCCCGACGATGTGAAGATCCTCGCCGGCCCCGCGCTTGCCCACCGGCTGATCATCAAGACGAGCTCCTCGATCCGTGAGGTGGACTCCGAGACGGTCGTCCGCGAGCTCCTCGACGCGGTCCCCGTCGATGCGCCCGTCCGGCCCGGTGGCCCCCGGCGAATCGAGGCCGAGGCCCCGCGCGGCCGCTGACCGGTCGCGGAGCCCGTCGCCCGTGCGCTACCTGCGTCGCCTCCCGTATCTCGTCGTCGGCACGGTCCTCGTGGTGGCCGCGTTCAGCACCGGCTATTCGTTCCTGTTCTACCTCGTCTACCTCGGCCTCCTCGTGGTGGGCGGAAGCTACCTGGTCACCCGCAACGGCCTTGCGGACCTCGAAGCCGGCTATGCGGTCAACCAGCTCCAGGCGCACGTCGGGGACCAGCTCCGGACGACCTACACGCTGCGGAACACGAGCCGTCTCCCGAAGCTCTGGCTGGAGGTGCACAACCCCTCGACGCTGTCGGTCCCGCTGCCCGGGCGCGCGATCTCGCTTGGGACCCGGCGTGAGCGGTCGTGGGTCGCCCGCGTGCCGCTGGTCCGCCGCGGCCACTTCCGGGTGGATCCGCTCCAGATCCGGACCGGCGATCCGTTCGGGTTCTTCGAAGCCCACGCGTCGGTCGGGCACGGTGTCACGCTGGTGGTCTTCCCGCGCGTGGAGGCGATCCCGCGCTGGCGGCTCCGGGCGGTGAGCCTCGAAGGAAGCCGCTCCACGCCCGTGCGGGCGCAGCAGACGACGCCGCTCGCCACGTCGATCCGCCCGTACGCCCCCGGCGACGCGTTCAACCGGATCCACTGGCCGTCGACCGCACGCACCGGCGCCATCCAGGTCAAGGAGTTCGACCTGGAGCAGACCGCCGACGTCTGGATCTTCGTGGACCTGGAGCGCCGCGTCCAGCGGGGGACGGGCGACGACTCGACGGTCGAGGTCGCGGTGCGCGTCGCCGCGGCGATCGCCGAGCGCGCCCTCGCGGAGAATCGGTCGGTCGGGCTGACGACGACGGGCGCGCGGACCACGCACCTCTCGCCCGACCGCGGGCCGCGGCAGCGCCAGAAGATCCTGCATCTCCTCGCCGCGGTGGACGGCGACGGCACGACGCCGCTGGTCGAGGCCCTGGTCGCCGGGCTGCCCCTGCTGCGGCGCGGCATGTCCGCCCTGATCGTGACGCCCGCCGCCGAACCCGCATGGGTCCGTCCACTGGCGACGCTGCGACCCCGCGGGATCGGGACGCAGGTCCTGTACCTGGATCCGCATGCCTTCCTCCGTCACGAGATCGTCGCCGACGACCGCAGCATCGAGGAGCCCGACGCGGCCGCCGCCCTTGCGGCGCTGGAGCAGGCATCGCGCCGGGTCCACCACGCGCTGGCCGAGTTCGACGTCTGGACCTGCGCCGTTCCGCCGGCCGTCCCGCTCGGCGAGGTCCTGGTCGGATGAGCGCCATCGGCACCGCGTTCGACTACGGCACCCCGATCGCCGCCGACGAGCGGCGGCGGCTGCCCCTCGCGCCCGCCGAGGGATGGACGAGCGTGCTGCTCCTGGCGCTGATGGCCGCGCTCGTCGGATGGGCGATCGACGACGCGCGCTGGGTGCTCGGCAGCGGGTCCCTCACCAACTTCCTGACCTGGGCCGGGGCGCTCGGGGTGCTGTGGGGTTTTGTCGCAGCGAAGGCCGGGCGGGGGCGGGTGCTTGCCCACGTCGGCGGCGCGGTGGTCGCGACCGTCTACCTCACGCTCGTCATCGGCGACCAGCTCGCGCCGGGTGCATCGGTCGGGGGCCTCTTCCGGGCAACCGCCGACTCGGTCGTGCAGGCCTGGCTGGACCTCGTGGTCCGCAACCGCGCCACGACCACGGAGATCGGGCACTTCCTGCTCGTGCTCGGGATCATCTGCTGGTCGGCGGGCCAGTTCGCCGGGTACACCGCGTTCGCCCACCGGCGTCCCGTCGCGGCCGTCCTCCTGCCGGGCTCAATCCTCCTCGCGAACGTCGTGCTGACCGTCCGGGACCAGTACCCGCTGCTGGTGGTCTATTCGCTCGCCGGCCTCCTGTTCCTCGTCCGGTTCCACGTGGCAGACGAGCAGCGCGCCTGGATGCGCCATCGGATCGGCGACGTGGGCGACGCCGTCGGGCTCTCTCTGCGGGCCGGCCTCACGTTCGTCCTGATCGCCGTGTTCGGCGCGCTCCTGCTGACCCAGTCGGCCTCGTCCGCGCCGCTCGCCGACGCCTGGCCGGGCCTCAACGAGCGGTTCACGGAGCTCGCCCAGCAGGTGGTCCGCTACTTCCCGGCAGGTGGACCGGGGACCCGGATCACCGGGACGCAGTTCTCCGACTCCGTCACGGTCACGGGGGTGTGGGTCACTGATGCCACGCCGATCCTGTCGATCCAGACCCCGGCCGGCAGCCCCCGCACGAAGTGGCGTGCCGTGGCGTACGACCGGCTCGTCGGCAACACCTGGAGCTGGAGCCAGACCGCGGAGGTCAGCATCGGCCCGTCGGCCGGCCTCCTTGCCGGCACCCAGGACGCCCCGCTCGACGGCGTTGCCTATGCGACGGCGGACTACCAGGTCAGCGGCCTGGCGGCAGGAAGCATCGTCGTGTCGCCGGGCATTCCCACGAAGCTCGATCGAACGGCCCATGTCACGCTGATCCAGGGCGGGGGCGACACCACGTACGGGCGAGTGGTGCCAACCGGCACGGGTGGGTACCGGGTCGAGGCGCTGCTGCCGGATCTCACGAATCCGACCGACCCGAAGGCCCTGACCGCGAACCGCCTCCGGGCGGCCGGGACGAACTATCCCGCGGACCTGCTGGCCACGTTCACGTCCATCGAGCCGGGCACCGTGGGACCGGAGACGCGCGCCCTCCTCGCGCAGATCGTCGGCCCGTCGACGACGGCGACGCCCTATGACATCGCGCGCGAGATCGAGACGTACCTGCGCGACCCCAGCCACTTCACCTACAGCACGGACGTCTCCAACGTCGACTGCGGCGGCCGCAGCGTCGTTGACTGCTTCGTGTACTCGCGCAAGGGCTACTGCGAGCATTACGCCTCGACGATGGTGATGATGCTGCGCGTCGAGGGGATCCCGGCCCGGATCGTCGAGGGTTTCCTGCCCGGTGAGCGCGACGCGAGCGGCCGCGAGATCATCCGGCGCGACATGGCGCACGCCTGGGTCGAGGCGTGGTTCCCCGGGGCGGGCTGGGTCGACTTCGACCCGACGGGTGGCGGCGTGGGACAGCCGCTCGCGCTGCCGTCCGGACCTGCCGTCGCGACGGCGTCGCCGTCACCGGGCGCGGACGCGAGCGGGGGCCCGAACGCGAGCCGGCGCGGTGGCATCAACGAGCCGCCCGGACCCGCGGGCGGCGGGTCCGCGAGCTCGTTCCGCACGCCCGGCATCGGCCCGATCATCGTGGTCGTCGTGCCGCTCGCGGTCGCCCTGTTCGTGCTCGGGTTCGTCCTGATCCGGCGTCGAATTCGCCGACCGGCCGAGCCCGCTGCCGTCTACCGGACCGTCGCGGGGATAGCCGGCCGGCTCGGCTACCCGCGCCGTCCCACCCAGACGGTGTACGAGTACCTCGGGTCGCTCTCGGACGTCGTCCCTGCGGTCCGGCCGGACCTCCAGCTCGTCGCCCGCTCGACCGTGGAGGCGACCTACGGGCGCCGGCGGTTCGGTTCCGAGCGGCTCTCCGCGCTGGGCGACGCACAGCGGCGCCTCCGGGTTGCGCTCCTCCGGCTCGCGTTCGTCCGTCGGCGGGGCCGCCGGCGCTGACACGCGGCGCTGACCGGCGTCGGGGCAGCCTGCGCTGACACGCGGCGCTGACCGGCGTCGGGGCCGCCTGCGCCGACCGGCGGCGGCCCGCCTGCGCTGAGCGCCTGCGGCGCGAGAGCGGCTGCGCCTACAGCGCGCCGCTGCGCGACCGGGCGATTGCCTCGTCCTCGGCGCGCCGCTCCGCCTCGCCGGCCTCGATCTCGAGCGGCGCCAGGTGCTCGGTCCGGTTCCAGGCCCGCAGGACCGTGCGCCCGTTCCGGATGTCGAGGACGGCGATCCCCGTCGTGGCCTGGGTGAACGTCCAGAAGCGACCCAGCGGCAGCCCCAAAAGGGCGAGCAACGCGACCTTGAATGCCCCATCGTGGCCGACGAGGACCGTCCACGGCCCGGCGTGCGGGTCGTAGAACGACAGGGTCGCTGGCGCGACGCGAGGAGTCGCCCGCGGCGGCACCCCCGGCGGCGAGGGCCGTCGCGGACGCACGGGCAAGATCGAGGATCACGGTGGCGAGCGCGGCCCGGACGCGCCCGTCGACCTCGACCAGCAATTCGCCGCCGGGCGCGAAGGACCGGACGGGGTCCCGTCGCCAGCCGGCGATCTCGGCCGGCCAGCCGGCCTCGACCTCCCGCTGGTAGCGGCCCTCCCATACCCCCTGTCCGATCTCGCGGAGGCCCGGTTCCGCGACGAGCGGCGGTGCGGGCCGTCCCCGCGCGGCGATGGCTGCCGCGACCGCGGCAGCCGTTTGGGAGGTACGGAGGAGCGGGGAGTGCACGATCGCGATGGGGTCGCCCGGCGGCACGGGCAGGCGCGGCGGGGCCGCCGGGTCGGCCAGGCGCGCGCCCGCGAGCGCGGCCTGGCGCTCGCCGAGCGGCGAGAGCGGCGTGTCGGCCTGCCCCTGGAATCGGCCCTCGGCGAGCCAGACCGACTGGCCGTGCCGCAGGAGGACCAGGGTCGCCGCGAGGTCCGGCGGGACGGCGAGGGGCGCCACCGCCTCCGGGGCGTCGGTCACGCCATCTCGCCCAGCTCGACGCCCCAGATGTCGAGGACGCCGTCCATCGCCCGGATCTGCTCCGCCACGCCGTCCGGCACGGCCTCGTCGAGGGCGAGGAGCATGAACGCATCGCTGCGCGGGGCGGAGCGGCCCAGGTGCATGGCGCTGATGTTGATGTCCGCCTCGCCCAGCATGAGCCCGATCCGGCCCATCATGCCGGGCCGGTCCTGGTGGCGGGTCACGAGCATCCACGGCGCCGGGGCCATCTCCAGCTCGTAGTCGTCGAGGCGGACGAGCCGCTGCTCCCCGTTGGCGAGGGTGCCCGCGACGGCATGCCGAACGCCGTGGGCGATCCCCGTCACCGTCACGAGCGTCGCGAACGCGCCGGCGTCGGGCGTCTTGCGCTCGACGAGGGTGATTCCCCGGGCCTTCGCGAGGTGGGCGGCGTTCACCAGGTTCACGCGCTCCGTCGTGGTGCCCTCGAGCATGCCGCGGAGCACGGCCGCCTGGAGGGGCGTCACGTCGTGGACGGCGAGCTCCCCGGCTACCTCGAGCGTGAGCATCTCCACGGCGCCGCGTGCGAACTGGGCATAGAAGCGACCGAGCGTCTCCGCGAGGCGCAGATACGGCGCGATGGCGCGCGCGGTCTCGGGCGTCAGCAGCGGGGCGTTCACCGCGTACCGCGCCGGCCGTCCGTCGAGCACGTCGAGGACCTGCTGGGATGCCTCCTCGGCCACGAGCACCTGCGCCTCTGCGGTCGACGCCCCGAGGTGCGGCGTGAGGACCGTGTTCGGCGCCTCGAGCAGCGGGTTGCCCGTCGGGGGCTCGGACGTGTACACGTCGATCCCGGCGCCCGCGATCGTCCCCGCCGCCAGCGCCGCCGCGAGCGCGGCCTCGTCGACCACCGCGCCGCGGGCGACGTTGAGGAGGAAGGCCGTGGGCTTCATCCTGGCGAGCTCGGCAGGGCCGATCAGCCCCTTCGTCGTCTTGGTGACCGGGACATGGAGCGTGACCGCGTCCGAGCGCGCCAGGAGCTCGTCGAACTCCACGAGTTCGATCCCGTGGCGGGCTGCCTGCTCCTCGGATACGAACGGGTCGCTGCCGATCACGACCATCTCGAGGCCGCGGGCCCGGTCGGCGATCGCCTGGCCGATCTTCCCGAGGCCGACGATCCCGAGCGTCTTGCCGCGCAGCTCGTTGCCCGAGAACATGCTCCGCTTCCATTCGCCCCGGCGCATGGAGGCGTCCGCGGCCGCGACCTTGCGGGCCAGCGCGAACAGGAGCGCGAGCGTGAGCTCGGCCGCGGCGATCGTGTTGCCGGTCGGCGCGTTCACCACGGTGATCCCCGCGCGCGTCGCCGCGTCCAGGTCAACGTTGTCGACGCCCACGCCGGCACGCCCGATCACGGTCAGGCGCGTGCCGGCGGCGATCATCGCGGCATCCACCTTCACCTGGCTGCGCACCACGAGCGCGTCATATTCGGGAAGGATCGCCCGGTAGGCCTCCGGCGTGAGGCCCACCTTCTCGTCGACATCGTGATGGCGGCGCAGGATCTCGACGCCCTCCCGGGCGAGCGGCTCCGCGACCAGGATCTTCATGCCGGCGCGCCCACTGTCTCCGGACGGGATCCGACCGCGGACAGGATGGCGCGCTGGGCCGCGGCAACGGCCGCGCCGGGCTCGACCGGCCGCCCGAATGCGATCGCGACCTCCTCGAGGACGCCGATCGCACCGAGGATGTCGTCGAGATTGACGGCTCCGAGGTGGCCGACCCGGAAGATCCGGCCCTTCAGCTTGCCCTGGCCGCCTGCCAGGATGACCTGGCGCGCCTTGAGCTCGCCGTTGAACGCCTTCCAGTCGAGGTCGTCGGGCACCCACGCGGCGGTCACCGTGTTCGAGGCGACCGCCGGGTCTGCAAGGAGCCGGAACCCGAGCGCCTGCAGCCCGGCGCGGGTCGCGGCGGCACAGCTCGCATGGCGGGCGAACACGCCGGCGGGTGTCTCGGCCTCCATGAGCTCGAGGCCCGCATCGACCTGGTACATGACGGCGACGGCAGGCGTCCACGGCGTCTGGCCCGTCGCGGCCGACTTCCGAGCGTCGCGAACGTCGAAGTAGAAGCGCGGCATCCGCGCGGCCTCGGCCGCGACCCATGCCCGCTCCGACAGGGCGATCATCGACATGCCGGGTGCGGCCATCCAGGCCTTCTGGGAGCCGGTCACGACCACGTCCAGGCCCCACGCGTCCATCTCGAAGGGGACGGCGCCCAGTGCCGAGACGCCGTCGACGAGGACGAGCGCATCGGGGGCGAGCTCGTGCACCGCCGCGGCGAGCTCGGCGATCGGGTTCGTCACCCCGGTCGAGGTCTCGTTGTGGGTCAGGAGCACGGCCCGGTAGTCCGGGTCGAGCGCGAGGTGGGCGCGCAGCGCGGCCGGGTCGGCGGCCCGGCCCCACTCGGTCTCCAGCCGCGTCACGTCGGCGCCGTAGACGCTCGCGATCTTCGCGAACCGGTCGCCGAAGGCCCCGGTCGGGAGCGCGAGGACGCGATCCCCGGGCGAGAGCGTGTTGACGATCGCCGCCTCGAGGCCACCGGTACCGGCGGCCGTGAGGAGCAGCACCTCCTGCTCCGTGCCGAAGAAGACCCGCATGCGACGGTCGATCCGGGCGAGCAGCGTCGCGAACTCGGGGCCGCGATGGTTGATCATCTGTCGCCCGCCGGCCTCGCGGACGGACGGGGGCAGGTGGGTCGGGCCGGGGATCCGGAGGTTGGGCTCGAAACGATGCACGTCGGGGCCTCCTTGTCGGGCGGTCGAATCGCGGCCGTCCGCGCCCGCGGCCGTCCGCGCCCGCGGCCGTCCGCGCCTGGTGGCGCGCACGAACTGGGACGAGGGTAGGGGGGCGAAGTCGGGTCGTCCAGCGTGGTATATATGCAGGCATATGCCAGCTCTCAAGCGGACCACGATCCTGGCGGAGCCCGACCTCCTCGACCGGCTCGATCGCCACGCCCGCCGCGCGCGGTCGACGAAGACCGCGGTCATCATTGCCGCCCTCGAGGCATACCTGTCCGCCCGCGAGGAGGCCCCGCCACTCGCGTTCATCGGGGTCGGGAGAAGCACCAACGGACGTCTCTCGCTGGACGCCCGCCGGATCGCCGGACGCGAGGCCGGGACCCGGCGCCGGGCCGACGGCGGCTGACCCGTGGCGGTGCTGCTCGACGTGTCGGCGATCGTCGCCGCGGCCGACACGGCGGACCTGAACCACGCGGCCGCGAAGGCATGGTTCGGCCGCGTCGACGAACCGCTCCTGCTCGGCGCGCTCACGCTCGGCGAGGCCGACCACGTCCTGCAGCGGGATCTTGGGCCGCAGGCGACGCTCGCGCTCGTCGAGGCGCTGACGAGCGGTGCGATCCGGGTGGTCCCGCCCACCGAGGCCGACCTGGTCCGTGCGGCGGCGCTCCTGGTCGAGCATGCCGAGCACCGTCCGCGGCTGGCGGATGCGCTCCTCGTCGCGGCCGCCGCGCGGCTCGGCGTGCGCCGGGTCGCGACCTTCGATCGGCGGCCGCTCGCCGTGCTCTCGCCGCGCGGCGCACGCGGCGAGCGGCTTCTCGATCTCGAGCCCTGACCCGAGCCACCCGGGAGGCCGGGCCGTGGCCACGGTTCACCCCGGCCACGTCCGATCCGCTGCTGCTCTCATCGGGCCTGCCGGCGGCGGTCGTCACCGGGCCGCCTCGAGGTCCCTCCGGTGCTCGGCGGCGCGCGCCACGGCCGCCAGGAGCTCGTGCGTCGGGACGGGCTTGGCGAGGAAGATCACCCCCCGCTTGATGAGGCGCTCGAGATCGAGGATATCGGCGGTGTACCCCGAGAGCAGGACGGCCCCGGCGCGTGGATACCGATCGAAGACGAACTCGGCGAGGTCGATCCCGGACACGCCGCCCGGCATGACCACGTCGGAGACGAGCACGTCGATCTGCACACCGCCCGCGAGAAGCATCTCGCGGGCTTCGGCCCCGCTGGCCGCGACCGTCACGTCGTAGCCGAGACGGTGCAGGACCTTCGTGGTCATCTCGCGCACGACCAGCTCATCCTCGACCACGAGCAGGTGCCCGTTGCCAGCGGGGGTCGCCACGGGAGGAATGTCGATCTGGGCCGGGGCAGGCGCGTCCACCCGCGGAAAGTAGAGCTTGAACGACGAGCCGATGCCGGGCTCCGAGTAGAGCCAGATGTGGCCGCCGGCCTGGCGCACGATCCCGTAGATCGTGGCCAGGCCGAGCCCGGTTCCCGGCGCCGACGTCCTTGGTGGTGAAGAACGGCTCGAAGGCGCGCTCGCGGGTTGCCGCGTCCATCCCGACCCCGGTGTCGCTGACGGCGAGGTAGACGTAGTGACCCGGGGTGACCTCGGCGTGCAGGGCGGCGTAGCTCGCGTCGAGCTCGATGTTGCCCGATTCGATCGCGATCGTGCCGCCCGCGGGCATCGCGTCGCGGGCATTGATCACGAGGTTGACGAGGATCTGGTCGAGCTGCCCCGGGTCGGCGAGCAGGCGCCCGGTCACCTCGCCGACGCGCACGACGAGGCGCAGGTGCTCGCCGATGAGCTGGCGGAGCATGGGCAGGACCGCCTCGATCGCCGCACCGATCTCCATGACCTCCGGCCGGACCACCTGCTGGCGGCTGAAGGCGAGCAGCTGCATCGTCAGCCCGGAGAGGCCCGCGTGGCCGCGACCCGGATCGCCGAGGCATTCTCGAGGGCCTCCGCGCGGTCGAATCGCTTGGCCCGCTCGGGTGCCAGGTCCTCCTCGAGCAGCTCGGCGTAGCCCGAGATGGCAAACAGGACGTTGTTGAAGTCGTGGGCGATCCCGCCCGCCAGCCGCCCGATGGACTCGAGCTTCTGGGCCTGGAGGAGCTGGGCCTCGGCCGCCTTGCGGGCGGTGATGTCGACGAGCGTCGCGTACACCTGCAGGCCGTCGGCCGACTCGACCGGGGAGAGGCTGATCTCGACCGGGAATTCCGAGCCGTCCCTGCGCCGGCCGGCGAGGTCGAGCCCGATCCCCATCGGGCGGGCGATCGGATGGGCAAGGAACCCATCGCGGTGGGCAACGTGGGCGGCGCTGACGCCCACCGGCAGAAGGATCTCGATCGGCTCCCCGAACAGCTCGTCGCGGCGGTATCCGAAGGCGGCCTCGACCCGGTCGTTGAGGTAGCTGATCCGGCCATCCGGGCCGACTCCGACGATTGGGCTCGGCGAGGCGTCGAGGAACGCGAGGGTGCCACCGGGCAGCGCCTGGGCAGCCAGCCGGCCCTTGCGCTGCTTCAGCCTGCCAGGGGCCTCGACGTCACTCGGCACGCCGGCCGTTTCCGGCGACCCTGGGGTGCTGGTCGACGAGCCTGAAACCACCCGCGGGACGTTCCCGCCGGTCGAAAGGACGGGTGACGTGGGCCGCGCCCGTGGGCCCTGCTCTCGCATGTGACACCGAGGATGAGCCACCCGCGGTGGTCGCCCGGGTGGGCGGCGATCTCAGGACGGGCAGGCCGATCCGCTGTTGACGGTAGCACGCCGATTGTCATCGTCATTACAGCTCGTCGCAACAGACCTCCGCGCGCGACGGAGACTGCCGCAGTGACGAGCGAATCATCGGTCTGGCGCCCGAAGGCCGACCCCGCAGACGAACGCCGGCCCTGCCTCGTCGCCCGTCGGGGTCTCGTGTCGGTCAGCCGCCACTCCGGGAAGACCGAGCCCTGTTGGCGTTGCGCTCGGACAACCCCTCGGCGGCCGCAGCCTCGCCGGCTTCCCCGGTCGGCCGGTACCACCCGCCTGGGACACCGTGGGGCAGGTATTGCTGGCCGATCGCCCCATCCGCTTCGTCGTGCGGGTTTCGGTACGTCTTCGCCGCGGGCCTGAGGTGCCCGGGGACGGGTCGCGGCCCTCGGGCCCGGAGCTCGTCGCGGGCCGCGAAGAAGGCGCGTCCGGCCGCCGCGGACTTGGGAGCGGCGGCGAGGAAGACGGCTGCCTGGGCGAGCGCGTAGAGGCCCTCGTCGTTCGTCTCGGCGCCGATCTTCTCCACGGCGGTCAGGGCAGCGATCGCAAGCGGCAGCCCGCCGGGATCGGCGTTCCCCACGTCCTCGGACGCGGAGATGACGAGCCGCCGGGCGAGATACCGCGGGTCCTCGCCGGATTCGAGCGCGGTCGCGAGCCACCAGAGCGCCGCGTCGGGGTCCGAGCCGCGGATGCTCTTGATGAGCGCGCTGACGACGCCCGACCGGTCGTAGCCGAGGATCGGCGACTGGGCGGCTCGCGCGATGTCGGCCGAGTCGACGCGGATCGGCGGAGCGTCGCGATCCTGCGCCTCGGCGGGCGCCTCGGCGGGCGCCTCGGCGCGCCTCGGCGCGTCCTCGGGCGTCCCGGCGTCGTTGGCAACGTCTCCGACGTCGGCCGCGACCCCGGCGTGTCGGGCGTCCACGTCGCGCCGCTGGGCAAGCGCGGCGGCCGTCTCGAGGAGCCCGAGCATGCGCCGCGCATCGCCGGACGCGTACCCCACCAGCTGGCGCATCGCGGATTCGTCGAGCACATACGCGCCGGCAAGGCCGAGCTCCGGGTCCGCGAGCGCACGCGCCGCGATGGTCGCCAGCTCGGCCTCACCCAGCGGGTTGAGCCGGAAGACGCGGAGCCGCGAGAGAAGCGGCGGGGTGATCCCGCCTGCGATCGGCGGCTCCGTCGTGGCGCCCACGAGCACGATCGTCCCTGCCTCCACGTGGGGGAGGAGGGCGTCCTGCTGCGCCTTGCTGTACCGGTGGACCTCGTCGAGGAAGACGACCGTGGTCCGGCCCTCCAGGGCCGCGGCGCTCCGTGCCTCCTCGACCACGCCTCGCAGGGCCGCGACGCCGTCGGTCGTGGAGTTGAGGGGAGCGAAGCGCGCGCCGATCGCCTCCGCGAGGAGCCGGCCGATCGTGGTCTTCCCGGATCCGGGCGGCCCCCACAGGATGCAGGAGGGGAGGCGTCCGCCCTCGACGAGGCGGCGCAGCGCAGCGCCGGGTCCGAGGATCGCGCCCTGGCCCACGACCTCGTCGAGCGCCCGCGGCCGCATCCGGTCGGCCAGGGGTCGCATCCCATCCGGCGGGGAGAACAGGGGCGCCGGCGCGGCTCCGATCGAGCGGCGGGCCACGAGCGAGCTCCCCGGGGCCGTCGAGCTGGGCGAGGTCAGACGGTCCGGGCGATCCCGGAGACCGTCGCGAGGACGAAGGCGACGAAGAGGATCGCGAAGATGCCGACGAAGACGACCGCGATTCGCCGCAGGTCGCGCCGCACGTACGTGTACTCGTCGGCCGCGACGATCGCGAGCGTGCTGACAGTCCGGCCGCGTCCACGCACCGGCACGTCCGTGGCGGCGGTGCGCCGGCGGTCGCGGATCCGCTCCAGCGAGGCGCTGGCCTGGCGCTCCTCGTCCACGATGCGCGCCTCGATCTCCGCGGCGTGCGCGAGCTCGTCCTCGGTGAGGGTGCCGGCCGGGCGCGGCCGGGCCGGGGCGGGGGAGAGCGCGGCGGACTGCCGCCCCGAGGGGCTCTTCGTGGGGGGCCGCTGGCCCGGTCGCGTGCTGCCGCGCTGGCGCTTCGCCATGCTGAGGTTGGCCTCCTGGATCTTGCCGGCCACCCGGGGCGGGCGTGCCCGGTCGGGGACGCGCACGCGCCAACCGACGCCGAAGGATAGCACCGCCAGCCGCCGCCGGGCCGGTGCGAGGACGCCGGGTGAGCGCGCCCTGCTAGACTCGCGGCACCCCCATCGGAGGATCCGTGAGCGATCTCGACGCGCTCGTCAGCGACAATATCGGCCCGATCGTGGGCCTCCTGGTGATCGCGCTGGGGGTCCTGGCCGTGGCTCTCGCCATGGTGGCCCGGCGTGCCCGGCGGGTCGAATCGCAGCTCGGCTCGCTGACCCGCGGCGACCACGGCGAGAACCTCGCCGACATCCTCGAGGCGCACCTCGACAAGGTCTACGCCGTCGCGCGTCGCCAGGACGAGCTCGACGGTCGCGCCGGCGCCCTCGAGGCCCGTGCCCGGCACACCCTCCAGGGGGTCAGCCTCGTGCGCTTCAACAACTTCGATGACACGGGCGGCAACCAGAGCTTCGCCCTGGCCATGGCGGACCCGGAGGCGAACGGCGTCGTGATCTCCAGCCTGCACGCCCGCAATCAGACCCGCGTCTACGCGAAGGCCGTGGCCCGGGGCGTCGCCGAGGGCGCGCTCTCCGCCGAGGAAAGCAACGCGTTGCGCGAGGCGACGGCGCGGGCGATCGGTCGCTGACGGGGCCCGCGTGAGGCGCGACGTTCCCACGAGCGTCGGGACCGTGCCCGGGAGCGACCGCGGCCACGGGAACCTTGGACCCGCGAGCGCACGGGGGCTCGAGGGCGGGCGATGACGCGCGGGATCCGGGCGGCCGGGAGCTCGCGGCGCCCGAGCGCCCCGCGCGCCGCAAGGCGCCGCCGTGAGCCGCCGCCGCTCGAGCAGATCCCCGTCTGGCTCGAGCACGTGGTTCCGGGCCGGGCTGCCGGCCCGGCCGCGGCCCCGACGGGGATCGAGGCCCTCCTCGCCAACCTCAACCCGCAACAGCGCCGCGCGGTCACGCACGGCGAGGGACCGCTGCTCGTGGTGGCGGGCGCCGGCACCGGAAAGACGCAGGTCGTGACCCGGCGGATCGCGTGGCTGATCGCGACGAAGCGAGCCCGGCCGTCGGAGATCCTCGCCCTGACGTTCACGGACAAGGCCGCGGAGGAGATGCAGCTCCGCGTCGACGGGCTGGTGCCATACGGGTTCACGGACACGCTGGTCGCGACGTTCCACTCGTTCGGCGACCGGCTGGTCCGCGAGCATGCCCTCGAGCTGGGGCTGCCGTCCGAGCCGCGCGTCCTCTCGCGGGCGGAAACCGTGATCTTCCTGCGCGAACGGCTGTTCCGGCTGGAGCTGGACGTGTACCGGCCGCTCGGCAACCCGACGCGGTTCCTCGCGGCGCTCGCCGCGCTGTTCAGCCGTCTGAAGGACGAGGACATCGGCCCCGAGGAGTACCGCGCGCATGCGACCGGCCTCGCGACCGCTGCCGCGATCGTCGAGGATGCCCCGGGCGGCGCCGCGCTTCGCGACGAGGCCCGCCGTCACATGGAGCTCGCCGCGGCGTACGAGCGCTATCAGCAGCTGCTGTCCGAGGCCGGCGCCATCGACTTCGGGGACCAGGTTCGGCTGGCGCTCACGCTCCTGCGCGAGCACCCGGCCGCCCGCCGGCGGATCCAGGCACGATTCCGGTACGTGCTCGTCGACGAGTTCCAGGACGTCAACCGGGCGCAGGCGGAGCTGGTGGCCGTCCTCGCAGAGCAGCACCGCAACGTGACGGTGGTGGGAGACGACGACCAGTCGATCTACCGGTTCCGCGGCGCGGCAACAGGTGCGATCGTGGACTTCCTGGGCCGCTTCCCCGGGACGCGGACGGTGGTCATGCGGCGCAACTACCGCTCGCGCGCCCCGATCCTCGACGCGTCCTACCGCCTGATCCGGTTCAACGACCCGGACCGCCTCGAGGTCCAGCGGGGGATCGCCAAGCGGCTCGTCGCCCATCGCCGAGGCGCTGGCTCCCCGCCCGTCCGCCAGCTCGCGTTCGCCACGGGGACCGACGAGGCGGACTGGGTGGCGGCCGACATCGGGCGCCGGATCCGGGCCGGGGCCCTTCCGCGCGACCACGCCATCCTGGTGCGGGCGAACGCCGACGCCGACGCGATCCTGCGCTCGCTCAACGTGGCCGGGATCGCGTGGCGCTTCTCGGGCGTGTCGGGCCTCTACAGCCGGCCCGAGGTTCGGCTGCTGCTTGCCTTCCTCCGGGCGATCGCCGATCCGCACAGCTCGGTCGACGTCTTCGCCCTCGCGGCGTCGGAGCTCTACGGCTTCCCGGGCGATGACCTGGCGGCGCTCACGAACCGCGCCCGGCGCACGAACCGGAGCCTCCGGGAGACGCTCGAGGAGCTGGAGCGCCAGCCGGGCCTCCTCCGCCTGCTTCCCGAGACCCGGACATCGCTTGCCCGCCTGGTCGCGGACCTGCGTCGGTACAGCGAGCTCGGAAGCCGGCGCCCGGCTGGCGAGATCCTCTACGAGTTCCTCAAGGACTCCGGTTCACTTCGCCGGCTTGCGGAGGCCCGAACAGCCGCGGCGGACGAGGCCCTGGGCAACGTGGCGCGGTTCTTCGAGATCATTCGGGCACAGTCGGACCTCCTTGCCGACGACCGTGCGGTCTTCCTGGCGCCGCACCTGGAGACGCTGATCGAGGCGGGTGACGATCCGGCGACGGCCGACCTGGACCCGGACGCCGATGCCGTGGCCGTCGTCACGATCCACAAGGCGAAGGGTCTCGAGTGGCCGGTGGTCTACCTCGTCGGCCTGGTGGACGGCCGCTTCCCCGCGCGCGGGCGCCGCGAGCAGCTCGCCGTCCCCGACGGGCTCCTCCGCGGGACGTTCCCCGTCGGGGACGCGCAGGTCCAGGAGGAGCGGCGCCTCTTCTACGTGGGCATGACCCGGGCCCGCGACGAGCTGCTGCTGAGCCATGCGCTCGACTATGGCGGGAAGCGGACCCGGCGCGTCTCTCCGTTCGTGCTCGAGGCCCTCGACCTCCCCGCCGGCATGCCGCCCGCGACGCGGGCCGCCGACCCGCTGGAGCGCCTCGGCTCGTTCGAGGCACCCGCGGTCGCCGAGGCGACTCCGCCGGCGGCGCGGACGGAGCCGCTGGTGCTGAGCTTCAACCAGGTCGACGCGTACCTGACCTGCCCGCTCCGCTACAAGTACGCCCACGTGCTGCGCGTGCCGACCGCGCCGCACCATGCGATCGTGTACGGGTCGGCGCTCCACGTCGCCGTGCAGGAGTTCCACAAGCGGCATGCGCGCGGCATCGTGATGAGCGAGGCGGAGCTGACGGCCGTCTTCGAGCAGGCGTGGAGCACGGAGGGCTTCGTCTCGCGGGAGCACGAGGAGGCGCGCCTGGAGGCGGGCCGGGACGCGCTCCGGCGATTCCGCCGGAGCCAGCTGGAGCCCGGCGCGATCATCCCCGCTGCGGTCGAGCGCGAGTTCGCCTTCACCCTCGACGGCGATCGCGTGCGGGGCCGGATGGACCGCGTGGACCTGATCCCGCTGGAGGCGGCGGCCGGCGGCGAGGGACAGGACGGCTCCGTCGGCCTCGATGGCGCCCTGGTCGCAGACGCCGCCGACGTGGTCGAGCCCGCGCTGCCGCTCCTCCGCGAACGCGTCGTGATCACCGACTACAAGAGCTCGGACGTGCGCGACCCGGCCAAGGCGCGGGAGCGGGCGCGGGACTCGCTCCAGCTCACGATCTACGCGATGGCCTGGCAGGCCGAGACCGGGCGCCTGCCCGACGCCGTCGCGCTCCATTTCCTCGACTCGGGCGTGGTCGGCACGGCCGGCATCGATGCGGCGCGCATCGAGCGCGGCGTAGCCGACATCCGGGCCGCAGCGGCCGGGATCCGGGCGGGCCACTTCGAGGCGACCCCCTCGTACACGACCTGCTCGTGGTGCGCGTTCCGGGCCATCTGTCCGTCGAGCGTGGCGCGATAGACTCGACCGGTGGAGGCACGCGACCGACTGGCCAACCTCGGGATCTTCGGGGCTGCCGCCGTCTCGTGGATCCTGGTGGGGCTCCTGGTCGTGACCCGCGATCCGCGCCAGGACCCCGCGGCCGGGTTCGTGGGGGCGGCCCTGATGGGCCTGGCCATCGGCCTCACGACCGTCCCGCTGTTCTGGCTGGCGATCTTCGGGCGCCACCGACGCATCGCGTACCGGGGGGACTGGGTCCGCGCGGCGCGGCGGGGCTTGTGGGTCGGGCTCGTCACGGGGCTCTTCGTTGCGCTCCGCCTGCAGTCGATCCTCAGCCTGCCCATCGCCGTCTTCGTCGTCGTGCTCGTCGTGTTCGCCGAGCTCA
Source organism: uncultured Chloroflexia bacterium (assembly GCA_963850035.1). Classification (GTDB taxonomy): domain Bacteria; phylum Chloroflexota; class Limnocylindria; order Limnocylindrales; family CSP1-4; genus CTSoil-043. The sequence goes on from CAWKJP010000012.1 coordinate 37,271, forward strand.
CGCTCTCGATCGAGCGCTGACCGGCGCCCGATCTCCCCGGAGGAACGCATGCCCGCCCGAACCGACCTGAAATCCCGCGCGGCGGCCGCCATCGAGGCGAACCGGGAGGAGATCCTGGCGCTGTCGCGGGCAATCCACGCCGACCCGGAGCCCGCCTTCGAGGAGCACCGCGCGGCGGCGCGGGTCGCAGCGGTCGTTGCCGCGCACGGCTACGCGGTGGAGCTCCCGGCGGGCCGACTCGCGACCGCGGTTCGGGGCCGGATGGCGGGCGGGCTCGGCACAGCCGGGCCGCGGATCGGGGTCCTCGCGGAGTACGACGCGCTCCCGGGGCTGGGCCACGGCTGCGGCCACAACACGATGGCCGCGTCCGGCGTGGGGGCCGCGATCGCCCTCGCTGCCGTGCGCGATTCGTTCGCGGGCGAGATCGTCTTTCTGGGGACCCCCGCCGAGGAACGGGGGAGCGGCAAGCAGTTCATGCTCGACGACGGGCTCTTCGACGGCCTCGACGCGGCGCTCCTGTTCCATCCGGCGGACCGCGACATGGTGAGCTGCATCCTGCTCGCGAGCGAGGACGTGGATGTCACGTTCACCGGCCAGGCCGCGCACGCCGCGAGCGAGCCATGGGAGGGCCGCAACGCGCTCGACGCGGCCGTCCTTCTCCTCGAGGCGGTGGGGCTGTGGCGGCAGCAGCTGCCGCAGCATGCCCGCGTCCATGGGATCGTGGTCGAGGGCGGGACGGCGGCGAACATCATCCCGGACCGTGCGACCGCCCGGTTCATGATCCGGAGCACGGACCAGCCGTACTTCGAATCGATGCGCACCCGGTTCCGCGCCCTCGTCGAGGGCGCCGCGCTCATGGCCGACGTGAAGGGCGAGGTGGTGTTCTCGGGCGGCTCGACGACCATGAAGGAGAGCCGAACGCTGGCGGGACTCTGGCGCGCCAACATGGGCGCCCATGGTCTCGTCGATGAGGGCGCGGACCCGGACCACATCGGCAGCTCCGACATGGGGAACGTCTCGCTCGTCCTCCCGGCGATCCACCCTTCGCTCGCGATCTGCGACCACGGCGTGCCCTGGCACTCGCTGGAGTCGCTGCGGGCGGCGGCGACGCCGCGGGCCGAGTCGACGACGCTCCTCGCGGCGACGCTCGTCGCCGAGACGGCGCTGGACCTGCTCTCCGACCCGTCCCTCGTGGCGGCGGCCTGGCGCGAGTTCCACGGCGAGGGGTAGGAGCCGGACGGTTCGCGCGCTATCATCCGCGGGCGCCCCGCCGGACGGCGGACCCGAACCGGCGGCGCCGACACCGACGGCCCGCGTTCCGATCCCGCCCTCGCCGGCGGCGCCACGACGCTCGCGGCCCGAGAGGAGCCTCGCGTGACCGACGCGAACGATCCGGTCGACGCCGCGCCCGACTACGCCCGCGTCAACGGCTGGGACCGCGAGTACGAGTCGTTCAGCGACTTCGACCTGCCCACCTACGTGGGACCGTCCACGTTCGCGAAGCTCCCCTGGGTGACGGACCCGGCCGAGCTGCGCCGGCGCGGCGTCGACGTGGCGATCGTGGGCGCGCCGTTCGACGACGCGGTCAGCCACCGCCCCGGGGCTCGCTTCGGGCCGCGCGCGATCCGCGAGGCGCAGTACAGCACGGGGTCGCTCAACTCGCTCCAGCTGGGCGTGGAGCCCTTCGAGATCCTGACCGTCGTGGACGCCGGCGACGCGAACATCATCCCGGCATGGATCGAGCGCAGCCACGCCTTCATCTACCGGAAGGTCCGCGAGGTCGCCGGGACGGGTGCGATCCCGATCGTGCTCGGCGGCGACCACTCGATCACCTGGCCCTCGGCGACCGCGATCGCCGAGGTCCGGCGTCCGGGCAGCCTCGGGATCGTCCACTTCGATGCGCATGCCGACACGGCGCCGGAGGACTGGGGCGTGCTCGCCGGCCATGGCACGCCGATGCGCCGCCTGATCGAATCCGGGGCCGTCGCCGGCCCCAACTTCGTGCAGGTCGGTCTGCGCGGCTACTGGCCGCCCGTCGACGTGTTCGCGTGGATGCAGGAGCAGGGGATGCGCTGGCACCTCATGCGCGAGATCGAGGAGTTGGGCATCGACGCGGTCGTCGACCGCGCGATCGACGAGGCGCTCGACGGCGCGGACGCGATCTACCTCTCGGTCGACATCGACGTCCTTGACCCCGGCATGGCGCCCGGGACCGGGACCCCCGAGCCGGGTGGGCTCCTGAGCCGCGAGCTGCTCCGGGCCATCCGCCGGGTCGTCGGCGCAGTGGACCTGGCCGCGATGGACGTCGTGGAGGTCTCGCCGCCCTACGACCACGCCGAGGTGACGGCCATGGCAGCCAACCGCTGCGTCATGGAGGCGATCTCGGCGCTGGCGGCCAAGCAGGCCGCCGGGACCGCCGCGCGCTTCGCCGGGCCTGCGACCCGTCGGCCATGAGTCACCGCGAGGAGACGTCCGAGCCCGAGCCGCTCCCCGATGCGCTGGCGCGCCTGTACGACCTGGACCTGCTCGACGACCCGGGGGACCTCGATCTCTGGCAGGCGCTCGCGGAGCAGGCCGACGGGCCGATCCTGGAGCTGATGGCCGGGACGGGCCGCGTGGCGGTCCCGCTCGCGGAGGCGGGCTTCGCCGTGACGGCCGTGGACCTGGACCCGGCGATGCTGCGCCGCGCGGCCCGGCGGGCCTCCGCGGCCGGCAGGGAAGTCGAGGAGCGGCTCGAGCTGGTCCTGGGCGACGTCGTGAGCCTGGAGCTGGCCGGCGCGGGCACGTTCCGGCTGGGGTTCGTGGCCCTCAACTCGATGCTGCTCCTCCGCACGCGCGAGGCGCAGGCGGCCGCCTGGGTCGCCCTCGCCTCGCATCTTGCCCCGGGCGGCCTTGCCGCCGTGGACGCCTGGCTGCCCGACGCGAATGACCTGGCGCGATATGACGGCCGGCTCCATCTCGAGTACCTGCGCCGGGACGCGGAGCTCGGCCGCTGGGTCACGAAGACGGCGGCCGCCCAGCACGACGGCGCGACCGGAACGATCGCCCTGACGACCTTCTTCGACGAGGGCGAGCCGGGCGAAGCGCCCGTTCGCTGGTTCCGCCGCGACGTCGTCCGGCTGACGTCGGCCGACGAGCAGCGCGCGTTCGCCGAGGCCGCGGGCCTCGTCGTGGAGCTGGTGGCGGGGGGCTACGACCTCGAGCCGCTCGGCCCGCACGACGATCGGCTGATCGTTCTCGCGCGCAGGCCCGGTCCGGCGGGCTGAGTCTGGTATCGTCGGCGACGATGCCGGGTTCGACGAGCCAGATCCGCCTGCTCCTGGTGGAGGATGTGCCCCAGGTCGCCCAGTACGTCCGCGGCCTGCTCAATTCGCAGCAGTCCATCAAGCTCGTCGACGTCGTCGCCGACGGCGGCAAGGTGGCGGCGCAGGTGCAGCAGCTGCGGCCCGACGTGATCGTCGTCGACTGGCTGCTGCAGGGCCGCACGAAGGGGCATCGGGTCGTCGAGGTCCTGCGCGACAGCGGTCTCCACATCCCGGTGATCGCACTGACCGTGCCGCAGAGTCCCCTCGAGCCCGACCCGAAGGCCGGGATCGCGGCGGTCATCTCCATGCCGTTCTCCGGGTTCGAGCTGGTGAACATCGTGAACGCGGTGCACGCGGCCGCTTCCACGACCGACGGGGCCACCGGCTCGCGCGTCATCGCCGTCTTTGCGCCGAAGGGCGGCGTCGGGAAGACCACGATCTCGTTCAACCTCGCGGTCGCCCTCGCGACACAGGGCCATCGGACCTGCCTGATGGACGCGAGCCTCCAGTTCGGCGACCTCCGGTCCCTTCTCAAGGTCCCTGTCGACGCGCCGTCCATCCTGGACCTCCCGACCGACCGGGTGGGGGAGTCGGATCTCGCGGACGTGCTATGGCGCGACCCCTCGGGGATCGACATCCTGCTCGCTCCTCCCCGCGTCGAGCTCGCCGAGATGGTGAGCGTCCGCGACGTGGACAAGGTCGTATCGCTCCTGCGGCGGGTCTACCAGGTGGTCGTGATCGACCTGGCCGCCACGCTGGGGGATGTCTCGCTCGCCATCCTCGACGCAGCCGACACGATCCTGGAGATCGTCACGTACGACTCCACGACGATCCGCAACACGATCGCGGTCGCCGACGCGTTCCGGGCGATCGGCTACCCGCCCGGCAAGGTCCGCTATCTCGTGAACCGCGCCGACTCCGCGGGCGGGATCCGGCCCGACGACCTGGCCCGCGCCCTGGGCCGGGCTCCCGACCATTCGGTCGTGTCGGACGGCAAGCTCGTGGTCGAGGCGAACAACCAGGGCGTGCCGTTCGTGCTCGCGAGCCCGGAGGCCCAGATCAGCCGCGACGTGGCGACGATGGCATCGGCGCTCGTCGGTGCCCCGGCTCGTGCCGCCACGCGGCGCTGAGCGATGTCCGACCCGCGCCCCATCGGCGTCTTCGATTCGGGCGTGGGCGGGCTGACCGTCCTCCGCGAGATCCTGCGCCGCACGCCCCACGAGAGCCTGACCTACCTGGGCGACAACGCCCGTGCCCCGTACGGGACGCGGCCCGACGCCGAGGTTCGCCGATTCTCGATCGAGTGCCTCGATCGCCTCGTCGATGGGGACGTCAAGGCGCTCGTCGTCGCCTGCAACACGTCCACGGCCGTCGCCCTCGGCGAGTATCGCCGCCGCTACGACATCCCGGTCCTGGGCGTCATCCGGCCTGGCGCCCAGGCTGCGGCGCTCGCGACCCGGACGCGCCGGGTCGGCGTGATCGCGACGCCCGCCACGATCCGCTCGCACGCCTATTTCGACGCGATCAAGGAGGAGAACCCGGCGGTCGAGGTCTACGAGCACGCGACGCCGACGCTCGTCCCGCTCGTGGAGGCCGGCGTGCTTGCCGGCGATGACGCCGTGGCCGCGGTCGCCGAGGCGCTCGGCCCGTTGCTCGGCCGGCGCGACGAGCACGGCGAGTTCATCCACTCGCTGCCACCGTCGGCGAAGATCGACACGCTGCTGCTGGGATGCACCCACTATCCGCTCCTCCGGCCGATCATCCAGGCGGCCGTCGGGGAGGGGGTCGCGATCGTCGACAGCGCGACCGCGACGGCCGGGGCGCTCGCAGAGCTGCTGTCCGTGAACGGCCTCGAGGCCCCGGGGACCACCCGGGGCACCGCCGCCGACGCCGGCGGCGCCGGACACGATGCACCCGCGATCCGGACCGCGCCTGCGATCCACCGGCTCCTCACGACCGGGAACCTCGTCGCGTTCCAGGCGCTGGTCGACCGCCTCTTCGGCGCGGATTTCCCCGCGGCCGAGGCGGCCGCGGTCGGCGCGGACGCGGCCTGAGGGCAACGGTGACGGCAGGGCGGAGCGGCGCGCGGCGTCCGACCGGGCGCTCGTCCCCGAGCACGTGGCAGGCGGGCTTCCTGGTGGGCGCCGCCCTCGGCGCGGTCATCACGGTCCTGGGGCGGCGCGCGGAGGACGAGGCGCGCACCGGCCTGGTGGACTGGCATGCCGTGGCGCGCCTTGCCGAGGCGCGCCTCCGACATGCGCCGGGGACGCTCGGGGCATCCGAGATCGCGGCCACCGAGCCGGCCTATGCGGCCGCGATGGCGCGCGTCGTCCCGGCGCTGGAGGCTGCGCTCGGCGTTCCACTGCCGGGCATCGTCGATCGCGTGGCCGTGGTCGACCGCGCGGGCTGGGTCGAGGCGAACCTCGTGACGTTCGCGGACCTGTTCGGCAAGCTCGAGAGCGGGCTCATCGACCAGCTCGTTCCGCGGGGCGCCGGCCTCGTGAAGGCATCGATGGCGCTGGCCAACCGCTGGATCACGACGCGGCAGCTCGCCTTCCTGCTCGGCTTCATGGGCCAGCGCGTGCTGGGCCAGTACGACCTCGCGCTGCTCTCGGCAGAGGCACAGCCGGGGCAGCTGCTCTTCGTGGAGGAGAACATCCGGGCGACGGCGGCGGCGCTCCGCGTCGACGTGGCGCCGTTCCGGACCTGGATCGCCCTCCACGAGACGACCCACGCCTTCGAGTTCGAGGCGCACCCGTGGCTGCGTCCCTACCTGGCGGATCGGCTGGAGCGGCAGCTCCGGGCGTTCTCGCGGAGCACCGCCTCGCTCGGCGGCGACGCGACGCGGGCGCTCGGGCGGGCGCTGCGCGGCGGCGACGGCCACTGGCTCGAGCGGCTCATGTCCGACGAGCAGCGGACGCTCTTCCGCGAGACCCAGGCGGTGATGAGCCTGCTGGAGGGGTTCGGCGACCACGTCATGGATTCGGTGGGCAAGGACCTCGTCCCCGGCGTCGAGACCATCTCGGCGCGGTTCCACGCGCGACGCGCGTCGCGAACGCCGATGGAGCGGGCGATCCTGCGGATCACGGGGCTCGACCTGAAGATGGAGCAGTACGCCCGCGGCGAACGGTTCGTCGCCGGGATCGAGCGGATCGGCGGCCCCGTGGCGCTGCGCCGCCTATGGGACGGTCCCGAGACGCTGCCCCGCGACGACGAGCTGGACCACCCCGAGCGCTGGACCCGGCGCGTGCTTCGGACCTCCGCATGAGCGCCGAGCCGACCGGGGCAAGCCCTGGGCCGGGGAGTGGCCCCGGTGGCGTCCCGCGCGCCATCGCCCTCTCGCCGATCCTCTCCGCACGCTACCGGCCGCAGGACGTTTCCCGGATCGCCGCGGCGGCGCCGGGCGCGCGGCTCGTCACGATCTCGCGCGAAGGGCTCGCCGACGGCCCCGTCGACGATGTCGAGGTCCTGCTCCACGGCTTCCTCGCTGCCGACGCGTTCGACCGCCTCCTCGCGCACGCGCCGTCCCTGCGCTGGGTGCATTCGGCGGCCGCGGGCGTCGAGCGGCTCCTCACGCCGGCCGCCCGCGCGCGGGGGCTTGCCATCACGAACGCCCGTGGCGTCTTCAGCCGCCCGATCGCGGAGTACGTCCTGCTCATGATGCTGGCGGTCAGCCGGCGCCTCCCGCAGCTCCTGGAGCTCCAGGCGGAGCGGACGTGGCAGCCGCTCGAGGGACGCGAGCTCCGCGACGTCACCCTCGGGATCGTCGGCTTCGGAAGCATCGGGCGCACGGTGGCGGAGCTTGCGGCACCATTCGGTCCGCGCGTGATCGCCATGCGCCGCGATCCGTCGCCCAAGCCCGGCGAGCCGGCGCTCCCCGCGGGCGTCGACCTGCGCGGCCCCGAGGCGTTCGGCGACCTCCTCGCGGTCTCCGACTTCGTCGTCCTGGCGCTGCCCCTCACGGTGGAGACGGAGGACCTCGTGGACGACCGCGCGCTCGCGCTCATGAAGCGGACGGCGTGGCTCATCAACGTGGCGCGCGGCCGGCTGATCGTGGAGCGCGCCCTGCTCCGGGCGCTCGGGGAAGGCCGGCTGGGTGGCGCCGTGCTCGACGCCTTCCGTGACGAGCCGCTCCCTGCCACCTCGCCCTTCTACGACCTTCCCAACGTCATCCTGACGCCGCACACGGCCTGGTCGAGCGGCCGGGTCCTGGACCGGAGCGTCGAGCTCTTCGCCGAGAACCTCCGCCTCTTCGCCGCGGGCGAGCCGCTGCTCAACAGCGTGGACGCCCGGGCCGGATACTGACTGGATGCAGATCGCGATCGTCGGGCTGGCCGGGTCGGGCAAGACAACGGTCTTCAACACGCTCACCCGGGGGAACGTCCAGACCGGCGGGTTCGGGGGGATGGAGCTCCACGTGGGCGTGGTCAAGGTGCCGGACCCCCGGCTCGACCGGCTGGCCGAGATCTTCCATCCGAAGAAGGTCATCCACGCCGACGTGACGTACGTGGACCTGCCTGCCCCGCCCGCGTCGACGGAGGGCCACGTCGGCACGGAGGAGCTCCCGGCGGAGCACCTCGCCCGCCTGCGGGATGCGGATGCGCTGCTCCACGTCATTCGTGCCTGGGACGATCCCGCGCTGCCGCACCCGTCCGGCTCGGTCGACCCGTGGCGGGACCTGGAGCAGCTGGACCTGGAGTTCGTGCTGGCGGACCTCGCCGTGGTGGATCGCCGGCTCGAGCGGCTCCGTGGCGCCGGGCGGCACGGGACGCCGGCTGAGCGGGAGGCGAACGAGCGCGAGCTGCCCCTGCTCGAGCGGCTCCGGGCGCGGCTCGTGGCGGGCCATCCAATTCGTGACGATGCGCTCGATCTGGACGAGGAGAAGCACCTGCGGGGCTTCCGCTTCCTGACCCAGAAGCCGGTCCTCATCCTGCTCAACGTCGGTGAGGGAGACCTGGCCACGTCACGGGCCCGGGTGGCCGAGATGACCAGCCGGTATGCGCACCGGCACGCGCTCATCGACCTCCTCTCGGCGCGGATCGAGATGGAGCTCGGCCAGCTCGACCCCGAGGAGGCGGCTGTCTTCGGCGCGGAGCTGGGCATCACGGAGTCGTCGCTCGATCGCGTGATCGGCCTCTCGTACCGCCTGCTCGGGCTGGTCTCGTTCCTGACCGCCGGGCCCGACGAGGTCCGGGCCTGGCCGATCCCCGACGGCTCCACCGCGGTGGATGCGGCGGCCGCCATCCACACCGACCTCGCCCGCGGCTTCATCCGCGCCGAGACCGTCCTGTACGAGGACCTCGTTGCGCTCGGGACCATGGCCGAGGCCCGCCGCCACGGCAAGCTGCGGTCCGAGGGCAAGACGTACCACGTCCGGGACGGCGACGTCCTCGAGATTCTCTTCTCCAAGTGACCGGCCCCACGTGACCGGCCGGCCGGGCCGCGCCGCCCGACTCGCCGGCGTGGGTGCGCACGAGCCCGAGGTCGTGATCGCCGGGTCCGGGTGCCGCGACGTCGCCCCCGACGATCCGCGCGGCTGGCGCCTGGGCGGGGGCGTGACGTATGCGGCGCTCACGTGCGCGCGACTGGGGATCCGCACGGCCGCGGTGATCGGCCTGGACCCGCAGGCCTACGAGTCGCGCGAGCTCGAGCTGCTCGCGGACGCCGGTGTCACGCTGCTCCGCGTCCGGCTCCCGCTGGGCCCGGTCTTCCGGAACGTCGATGCGCCGGGCGGCCGGGTCCAGACCTGCCTGGAGCCGGGGCTCCCGCTGCCCCACGTCGCGGTGCCGCTGGCCTGGCGAGCCGCTCCCGCCTGGATCCTGGCGCCCGTCGCCGGCGAGCTCGACGACGCCTGGGCTGACCCGATCCCCGCGGACGCGTTCGTCGCCCTGGGGTGGCAGGGCCTGCTGCGCACGCTCCGTGCGGGCACGCGCGTTGAGCGCAGGGCGCCGGCGCCAGGGCGCCTGGTGCGGCGCGCCGACGTCATCGGGGTCAGCGAGCACGATGTAGCCCCGGGGACCTCACCCGAGGACCTCGCCCCGCTGCTGCACGCGGGCGCGTGGCTGGTCTTCACGCATGGGGTCGCCGGCGGGCGCATCGCCGAGGTGACAGCGGATGGGCTCGGGAGCATCGTCCACTACCCCGCGGTCGAGGCGGCGGGCGAGCTGGATGCGACCGGCGCGGGCGACACGTTCCTCGCCGCCCTGGTCGCGAGCGTGCTCTCGGCCTCGGGCGACCGGACGGACGATTCCGTCGGGATTCCCGCGAGGGAGGGCGGCGCCGGCGCGCCGGGGACGCGGCCGGACGTCCGCTTCGCGGCCGCCGCGGCCTCATTCACCGTGGAAGGGCCGGGCCTGACGGCCGTGCCGGACCGGGCGGCGGTCCTCCGCCGTCTCGCCGGGAGCGCGGGTCAGTCGTCGCCCGAGCCGCCGTCCTCCCCGACATAGTCGGCGAAGGCGCCCCGGTAGTCGGCGTTCGCGAGGCCGAGCGCGCTGAACTCGTCCTCGGACGCGATCAGATAGTTCTCGTCCTCGTCGGTCGACACGTTCACCGCCGCCGTCACCCGCTCGTCGGAGACGAAGATGAAGGCGTAGGTGCGCTCGAGCTCGACGGCGATCGCCTCGATCAGGGTGTCCTCCTCGTGGTGGCCCTGGACGTTCTTGCGGATGCCCTGCACCAGGTCGAAGAACTCGTCCGCGGGCATCTCCTCCTCGCGGGCGAGCAGGACGTCGGAGTAGAGCTCGTCGTCGCCCTCGTGGAGCTCGTAGAAGTGCACCGGATCTCCTTTGGGTGGGTGGGCCCGGATTCTACCGGGAGCGCGGGCGCGGGCCGGCGGGCACGCGGGCCGGGAGTTCCGCGAGGGCCTCGAGCGTCCGGTCGACCTCTGCCGCGGTGGAGTAGTGGACGAGGCCGAGGCGCAGCACGCCCCCTGCCTCGTGGAGGCCCAGGCGCTCGATCAGGCCCCGGGCATAGAAGTCGCCGTCCCAGGTGAAGATCCCCGTTCGACCGAGCGCCGCCGCGGCGTCCGCCGGGGAGGTTCCGGCCATCGTGATCGCGAAGGTGGGCGTCCGCTCCGCGAGCCGCGCGGGGTCGGCGATCCCCCACAGGCGCACGCCCGGGATCGCGGCGAGGCCCGCGAGCATCCGGTCTGCAAGCGGCCGCTCGTGGCGCGCGATCGCCCGCATGGCGGCCACGAGCTCGCTGCGCGCGTCGCCCGTATCCGCGCCGTCGGCCGCGTCCCCGCACGTCCGCCCGAGCTCGCGCAGATACTCGACGGCGGCGAGCGTCCCCGCGTACGCCTCGAACGATGGCGTCCCGGTCTCGAAGCGATCGTGGGCCGGACGGACCTTGTAGGCGGGCAGGCGGTCGAGAACCGCGGCCTTCCCGTAGAGCGCGCCGAGGTGGGGTCCGAACCACTTGTAGACCGAGCAGACGAGGAAGTCCGCATCGAGGCTCACCACGTCGATGGAGCCATGCGGCGCGAAATGGACCGCGTCGACGAACGCGAGCGCCCCGGCCGCGTGCGCCCGCCGAACGATCTCCCGGACGGGGTTGACGGTACCCAGCGCGTTCGAGGCGTATCCGAATGCGACGAGCCGGGTTCGGGGCCCGAGGGCCGCGTCGAGCGAGTCGAGATCGAGCGTGCCGTCCTCGGCATGGATGTCGACGGTCCGCACGACCAGCCCGCGATCAGCGGCGATCGCCCGCCACGGCGACACGTTGGCTTCGTGGTCGAGCGTGGTGACCACGATCTCGTCCCCGGCCGCGAATGTCGCGGCGATCGCCCGGCTGACGTGGAAGGTGAGCGAGGTCATGTTCGCGCCGAACTTGACCTCATCGGGCGAGGCCGCCCCGAGGAAGGCCGCCACGGCGGCATGCGCAGCCTCCGCGAGCGCGTCGGTCGCCTGGCTCGTGATGAAGGCCCCGCCGCTGTTCGCGTTCATCGTCCGGTAGTAGCCGGAGACCGCGTCGATCACCCGCTCCGGGACCTGCGTCCCGCCCGGACCGTCGAGGAAGACCACGGGCCGGCCGTCCTGCTGGCGGCGCAGGGCCGGGAACTGGGCGCGGATCGCGTCGACGTCGAATGGGGGCATGCGTGCTCCTGGCTGGGGCGGACTCGTCGCCCGAGCCTATCACCCGCGGTCCCGCCCGGGCCCGGCCCTGCGCGTCGGGCCGGGCCGCGATCCGTCCCGTGCCGCGATGAGGAGTCCGGCGATGCGCCGTCACGCGATGCACGGTGCGGCGATGCATCGGGACGCGTTGGGCCGGGCGACCGATGCCCGGGCACCCGCGCGACCAGGCGGCATGCAGTCGAGCGGCTATCCGGCGGAGGGGGTACTGCCGCGAGCGGCACGCGCCGAGTCCCGGTCCGCGGCCCGGCGGAGCAGGTCGCCCAGGCGCCGGCGTCGATGCGCGAGGGCAGGCTCGAGCAGCGGGTCCGCGGCCCCGAGGAACCGCGAGCGCTCGGCGGCCCGCTCCGCGGCGGCCGTTGCCGCGAGCGCCCCGGCATGGTCCGCCAGGGCGTGCTCGCGCAGCTTCGCGACCTCGACCCAGGCGCGGGCAGCCCCGGGACCCCCCGCGCCGGCGATCGCCTCCCACGCGGCGGCCGCGTCCCGGTGGCGACCGAGGCGGCGGAGCGTCCGGGCGCGCTCGGCGCGGATCCGCTCGCGCGAGACCGTGACGAGCGGGGCGACGGCGTCGAACGGCCACGCGCCGGACACGGGCACCGGGGTCCGCCAGCCCGCGTCCGCCTCGTCGAGGCAGCCGAGGGCCGCGTCGTGGCGCCGCTCACGGGTGAAGCCGCGCGCGAGCGCGACAAGATCGCCCGACGGGGCCAGCGGTCGGCGATCGGGGTCCGCGTAGCGCTGGTCCAGGTGGACCAGGAGCCGCCCGAGCGACCGCACGTCCTCCGCGTTGTGCTCGACGACCGGGGCGAGCGGTCCCGCGCTCCCGCCGCGCACGAAGGAGAGATACCGCTCGGGGATCTCCCAGCCGCCCACGTCGCCGTCCCGCCGCACCCCGAGCAGCTCACGCTCCACCGTGGCGAGCCGTGCGTCGCCCAGGCGGTGGCGGAACAGGCGCCGGACATGGGGCAAGAGGTCGAGCATCCCGGCGTGGGCGGGCGCCGCCCGGCGCGCGAGTCGGTAGCGCGTGACGAGAAGGGGCCAGTCGAAGCCACGGCCGTTGTACGTGACGAGCCACGCGTCCGGCGGGATCGCCGCATCGAGCGCGGCAAGGAGCGCCGGCTCATCGGCATGGTCCGGGCAGAGGAGCTGGACCTGGCGAAAGCGGTCGCCCTCCCACCAGCCGAGCCCGACCAGGAACGCGAGCGTGCCCGCCGCGGTGCCCAGCCCGGTCGTCTCCGTGTCCAGGCAGACAAGGCGCGCCTCCGCGGGAGGCTGGCCAGGCAGCGAGGCGAGGCGCGTCCGCACGAGCGGCAGCGCGATGGTGGCGGGCTCGACGCGGACGACATGGCCGCCCGGCCCTCCGTGGCATTCGCCGCCCACGGCGGCCGCGAGGCGCTCGGCCCGACCGGCGCCGTCCGTTCGGCTCGGTGCCGGGAGCGCGGAGGGCGCGGCCGGCAGCCCCGTCGGGAGCGCCGCCCGCGCGATGCGAAGCGCGGCCAGACGGCGCTGGAGGAGCGCCGTCTCGCTCATGCCGCCCCGACGCTCACGATCCGGCCTGCCGCGGGCGCCCCGAGCTCGCCGAGGAGTCGCAGCGCGAGCCGCCGCGCGTCGAGGTCGGCCTCGCCGCCGGATGCCCGCGGGCCGGTGCACGACGGGCATCCCGACTCGCAGCCGCAGGCGGCGATCAGCTGGGCGGCACCGGCAACGAGCTCGTCGTGGCGGTTCCAGAGCCGCTCCGACATGCCGACGCCGCCGGGGACCGCCTCGTAGAGGTAGATCGTGGGCGCCTCCGAGTGTGGCGAGCGCACCTGCGCCACGAGGCCGAGGTCGCGGGGATCGACCATGAGGAGCACGCTCGCGACCGTCTGCATCGCCCGTCCCGCGCCGAGCAGCGCGACGTCGAGCTCCTCGCGCCGCCACCTGCCGGGCAGGGCGTCCGCCGCGACCCAGTAGGCGGTGGTCTGGAGCTCGATCTCCGGAAGGTCGATGGGGCCCCAGCCGACGTTCTCGTCCGTGCCGAACTTGAGCTTCTTGTAGAAGGTGACGAGGCTCGCGACCATCACCTCGCCGTGCACCCGACGGCCCCCGGCGACGGGACCGGCGCCGAAGACGTCGATCGGCTTGAGCGTCACGGCCCGGTTCGCGTACGTGTAGTGGTCGGCGTCGATCCGGTGGACGTACGCCTTGCGCTCGCCCCATTCCAGGCGGTCGACGTGGTACTGGATCGACTCGTGCATGTAGATGGCGTGCTGGTGGACGAGCACCTGGGCCGAGAACAGGTCCACCTCGCCGAGCACGCGCGGCCGGTCCGGCGTGGTGTCGATGATCACGACGTTCTCGGGCGCCGCCGTGCGCAGCGAGATCTCCGAGGCCGGGAAGTTCTCCGAGCTCCAGTACCAGCGGCCATCCTCGCCCTGGTGCACGTGGCCGCTCTCGGCGATGAACGCGAGCAGGTCGTCGGCCGGACCCTCCCCGAAGATCTCGCCCGGCTCGAAGGGCATCTCGAACGTTGCGGCCCGCAGGTGGGCCAGCAGGACGTGCAGGTTGTCGGGGTCGACCCGGGCCTCCTCGGGCGGGTTCTCGAGGAGGAACTCCGGGTGGTGGATCACGTACTGGTCCACCGGCGCGGCGGATGCGACGAGGATCGCGACCGACACGTCCTGGCGCCGCCCGGCGCGCCCGATCTGCTGCCAGGTTGCCGCGATCGAGCCCGGGTAGCCGGCGAGGACCGCGACGTCGAGCCTGCCGATGTCGACGCCGAGCTCGAGCGCGTTCGTGCTCACGACGCCGAGGACCTCGCCGCTCCGCAGGCCTTCCTCGATGGAGCGCCGCTCGGTCGGCAGGTAGCCGCCCCGGTAGCCCCGGACCCGTGTCCGCGGCCCGCCGTGCTGCCGGAGCGACTCGCGGAGCCCGGTGAGGATCAGCTCGACGCCCGTGCGCGAACGCCCGAAGACGATCGTCTGCCGGCCCGCACGCAGGAACGGCAGCGCCCAGCGCTGCGCGAGCGTGAGCGCTGACCCGCGGGCCCCCGACGGCCCATCGACGATGGGCGGGTCCACGAGGAGCACGTGGCGTGCCCCGGCGGGTGCGCCGTTCCGATCCACGACGAGCGGCACGCGGCCGGTGAGGCGCGTCGCAAGCTCCCCGGGGTTCGCGATCGTCGCCGAGCACGTGACGATCACGGGGTTCGAGCCGTAGTGGCGGCAGATCCGGAGGAGCCGCCGGAGCACGTTGGCGACGTGACTGCCGAAGAGTCCGCGGTAGAGGTGGAGCTCGTCCACCACGATGACCTGCACCTGTTCGAAGAGCTGGAACCACTTGGTGTGGTGAGGCAGGATCGCCGCATGGAGCATGTCCGGGTTCGTCACCACGACCTGGCCCGCCTGCCGGATCGATGAGCGGATCGGCGCGGGGGTGTCTCCGTCGTAGGTGGCGGTCGCGATCGGGAGGCCGGCGGCCCCCGCGAGCGTGCGGAACGCGGCCACCTGGTCCTCGCCCAGGGCCTTCGTCGGGAAGAGCCAGAGCGCCCGGGCGGATGGGTTGTCAGCGAGCGCCTGGAGCACCGGAAGCTCGTAGCACAGGCTTTTCCCGGACGCGGTGGGCGTGACCACGCAGACGTCACGGCCGGCGCGGATCGCCGCCAGCGCCTCCGCCTGGTGGGTGTACAGCGAGCCGATTCCCTGCTGCGCCAGGGCCGCCCTGATGCGCGGATCCACCCAGTCGGGGATCGGCGCGGTCTCCGCGTCCCGGGCGGGGACCAGGGCATGGTGGACGACGCCGCGCGCAAGCGACGGCTCGTCGAGCAGCCGCGCGAGCACCGCGTCGGCCGGAGCGGGCGCGTACGTGCGCATCGCGGCGCCTCCTCGCATAGAGAACAGGTGAGCGGTTTCCGGGCAGTCTAGCACCGGGATCCGAACGCCCGGGCGATCGTCCCCGTGATCCGTGACAGGTTGTCCGGCACGCCCGGGCGGTTTGACACGCTAGCTGCGCGCAGCTACCATCCGGCCATGCCGTCGAAGCCGCTGAACGTGGCCGACCCGGAGGTGGACGACGAGGCCGGGATCACGCCCGCGCCGGACGTCGCTTCCGCGCCCGTCTCGCTTGCCGGGCTGGGCATCGCCGGGATCTCCCGGCGTCGCGTGGGCTGGGCCGCCGTGGGGCTCGTCACGGTCTGGATCCTGGTGAGCTTCGCGGGGCAGGCGTCCGATGCCGCGCGCGCCGCCGAGCGCGCCACGCAGGAGCAGTCCGCGAACGAGGCGCTGGTCGCCCGCGTTGCGGCGCTGCGTGACGAGCTGAGCCTGGTCCAGACGCAGCGCTGGATCCTGCAGCAGGCGCGCGCCTACGGGCTCGGGACCGGGAACGAGCGGCCGTTCGCGATCGCCGCCGATGCCCCCTCGATCGCGCCCGACGCGCCCGGCTCACCGGCCCGCCGGCTCGGGTCGGTCGTCGAGCAGCGCTCGCCCCTGGATGTCTGGCTGGACGCCCTCTTCGGGTCGGGAAGCGCAGCCGGCAGCTGAGCTCGCCACGGAGTGCCTCGGCGGGCGTCTTCCACGGGAGACGCGACGACGCTTCGCTGCCGTCCCGGCTTGACGCAGAGCCCTCGCGGCGCGCAAGATTCCAGTGCAATCGATTACACCGATTCGCGAGCGGGACCGCCTGGGGCGAAGGCGTGGAGGGCCCGGCGATCGGACGGTGGACCCGCGGATCGCGGGATCGGCGGGGTCGGACGGGCCGGATCGCAAGCGCGGCCTGGCGGAGGCGAGGATGGGATCGGAGACGGCTGGCCCGCGCCGCTTGACGGGGGCCCAGATCCTGGTCGAGCACCTGGTCCGCGAGGGCGTCCCCTACGCGGTGGGGATCCCCGGCCACGGCTGCTGGAACCTGACGGACGTGCTCCTCGATCACGCCGACCGCGTGCGGACCATCCAGGTCATGCACGAGCAGTCCGCGGTCCACGTCGCGGACGCGTACTACCGGGTCACCGGCCGTCCGCTCCTCGCGTTCACCAGCATCGGGCCGGGACAGGCCAACACCGTCGTCGGGATGGCGACGGCCTACGCCGACTCCACGGCGGTCCTGCTCATGACCGGCTCCGCGCATACGTACATGCGCGGCCACGGGCTGTTCCAGGAGGTGGAGCGGCGCCACGGTGCCGACAATCCGCGGATCTTCGAGCCGGTGGTCAAGGAGTGGTGGCAGCCATCGCGCGTGGACGAGCTCCCGTTCGTGCTGCACCGCGCCTGGAACCAGATGCTCTCCGGGCGCCCGGGACCCGTCCTGCTGGACCTCCCGATGGACGTCCAGGCCGAGGCGGCCGACGTCCTGATCCCGGACCCCGACGCTCGCGAAGCCCGGAACGGACCCAGGGCCGCGGCACAGGATGTCGAGCGCGCGGCCGCGCTGCTTCGCACGGCCCGGAGGCCGGTCATCGTTGCGGGCGGCGGGGTCCTGCTCGGGGCCGCGTGGGCGGAGCTGACGAGCCTCGCGGAGCGCCTCGGCGCCCCGGTCGTCACCACCTGGCAGGGCAAGGGGGCGATCGACGAGACGCACGAGCTGAACGCCTGGAGCATCGGGGACACCGCCTCCACGTGCGGCAACGAGCTTGCGGCATCGGCCGACGTGCTCATCGCGGTCGGATGCCGGTTCACCGACTGGTCGGCCAGCTCCTGGCGCAAGGGCGTCACGTTCGCGATCCCGCCCAGCCGGCTCATCCACCTCGACATCGACCCGCGCGAGATCGGCAAGAACTACCCGGTCGAGGTGGGGCTGCTCGGGGACGCGAAGGCCACCCTCGGGGATCTGCTCGAGGCGCTGGGCCCCGGTCTACACGCGCGCGACCACGGCTCCGCCTACTTCGAGGAGATCCAGGCGCGGAAGGGCGCCTGGGAGGAGCTCAAGCGGCGGAAGGAGCGTTCCCCGCTCGTGCCCATGACCCAGGCCCGCGCGATCTTCGAGATCCAGGCGGCGACGCGGCCGGACGCGATCGTCGTGACGGGCGCAGGCCTTCCCCAGAGCATCGTCAAGCAGAACTGGGTGACCCGGCTCCCGCGGACCCACATCACGTCCGGTGGCTTCAGCACGATGGGCTTCACCGTGCCAGGTGCGATCGGGGCCGCGCTCGGTCAGCCGGGCCGCCAGGTGATCGGCATCGCGGGCGACGGAGACTTCCTGCAGACGGTCCAGGAGCTTGCGGCCGCCGAGATGCTGGACATCCCCGTGGTCTTCGTCGTCCTCAACAACAGCGGGTGGATGAGCATCAAGGGCGGTCAGCGCGCCTTCTTCGGGCGCACCGCGAAGACCGACTTCCTGCGCCGCGACGGCTCGCTCTATTCCCCCGACTACCGATCGATCGGCGCGGCCTTCGGGCTCCATGCCGAGCAGGTGGACCATCCCGACGCCGTCCGACCGGCGGTCGAGCGGGCCCTCGCCCATGGCGGGCCCGCGCTGGTCGCCGTGAACGTCGGCCGTGAGGCCGAGCACGCCCTCGACAAGACCGGCTGGTGGGATGCCCCGGTCCCGGAGTTCCATCCCGAGCAGTACGCGAGCCAGCTTGCCGGCCGCGCAGAGGAGCAGCACCGATGATTGGCGCAGCCACGACCGAGACCGCCGTCGCACGCAGCCGGGCGATCCCGCGCGCACGGATCGGGATCGTCCACATCCTGTGGGCGAACGACGACCTGCCGGAGCTCACGCCGCCGATCGAGCCGCTCCACATCCTCGACGAGATCTCCCGGCTCGGGTACGAGGGCACCCAGCTCGCCGGGTCCTTCCCGCGCGGCGCCGCCCTCGACGACGCCCTTGCGGCCCGCTCCCTGCACATCGCCGAGGTGTACGCCTGCATCGAATGCGACCAGGACGGCCCGGTGCCGGGAGCCCTGGCGACCGGGCGGGCCAAGCTCGCCGAGCTGCATGCCGTCCACGGCGACACGCTGGTCGCGGCGCTCCCCGTCGGCCCGGCGCGCGACCCGTGGGGCGGTCGTGCCCATGGCCGGGGCGTCCCGCGGATGACCGAGGCGGGGTTCGCACGCCTGGCGGGGCTCCTCGAGACCCTGGGCCGCGAGGCGGCCGACCTGGGCCACCAGCTCGCGTTCCATAACCACGTCGGGACCTATGTCGAGACGCCCGTGGAGGTCGACCTGCTCTTCTCCATGAGCGACCCCGCGGTCGTGGGATCCTGCCTGGACGTGGGGCACTACCTCCTCGGCGGCGGCGACCCGGTTGCGACGCTCGCGCGCTATGGCGACCGCGTGCGCCACGTCCACCTCAAGGACGTGGACCCGGCGGTCAAGGCGGCGATGGCCACGCGCGAGGTCGACGGCTTCCTGGCCGGGCTCCGGCACCGCGTCTTCTGCGAGGCCGGTGGCGGCCTCCTCGACGTCCGCGGCCTCCTTCGCACGCTGGATGGGATGGACTACGCGGGGTGGCTCATGGTCGAGCAGGACACGTCCTGGCGGCCGCCTTCCGAGAGCGCTGCAATGAGCCGCGCGGTCGTCGACCTGATCCTGCGCGAGCTGGCCGGGTGAGCCCCGAATGACCGCGGCGGGCGCCGGGGCCGTGCTGCTCCGGATGTCGGGGATCACGAAGCGGTTCCCCGGCGTCGTGGCGCTCGACGACGTCCGGCTGGAGCTGCTGCCCGGCGAGGTCCACGTGCTGCTGGGCGAGAACGGCGCCGGCAAGAGCACGCTGATGAAGGTCCTCGGCGGCGCCTACCCCGCGGACGCCGGGAAGATCGAGCTCAAGGGTCGCGAGGTCAGGATCAACTCGCCCCGCGACGCCCTCGACCTCGGGATCGCGGTGATCTACCAGGAGTTCAACCTGGTGTCGCAGCTCTCCGTCATGGAGAACGTCTTCATGGGCCGCGAACCGCGGATCCAGGGCCGGCCCGGAATGATCGACTGGGCGCGGATGCGCCGCGAGACGACGGCCATCCTCAAGGAGCTGGACCTCCCGATCGATCCGGCCCGCCAGGTCGCCAGGCTCGGGGTCGCGCAGCAGCAGATGGTCGAGATCGCCCGGTCCGTCAGCGCCAGGGCGGACATCGTCGTGATGGACGAGCCGACGTCCGCCCTCACGGACCACGAGATCGTCCAGCTCTTCCGCGTGGTGAAGCAGCTCCAGGCTCGCGGAGCCGGCGTGATCTACATCAGCCACCGCCTCGAGGAGGTTCCCCAGGTCGGCTCGACGGTCACGGTCCTGCGCGACGGGCGGTACGTCGACACCGTGCCGGCCACCACGCCCATCCCCGACCTCATCCGCCTGATGGTCGGCCGTGACCTCACCAAGCAGTACCCGAAGGAGCCCGTCGAGCCCGGGGCCGAGGTCCTGCGGGTCGAGCACCTCGAGCGCCGGGGCGTGCTCCGGGACGCGAGCTTCTCCGTGCGGGCCGGGGAGATCCTCGGGATCGCCGGCCTCGTCGGGGCGGGCCGGACCGAGCTCGTGCGCGCCATCTTCGGCGCCGATCACCGCGACGGCGGCCGGATCTTCGTCGACGGCACGGAGGTGGCCGTTCGCAGGCCGGCCGACGCGATCCGGGCGGGGATCGGCCTGCTCCCGGAGGACCGCAAGACGCAGGGTCTCGTCCTCCTCCTGTCGATCGCCGAGAACATCAGCATGGCCTCGCCCGGCGACGTGTCGCGGCACGGGTTCCTGGACATGCGGAAGGTGGCTGCGCGCGCCCGCGGATTCATCGAGACGCTGCGGATCCGGACGCCCTCGGTCCACCGGCTCGCCCGGTCCCTGTCGGGCGGCACGCAGCAGAAGGTCGTCCTCGCGAAGTGGCTGGCATCGCGCTCGCGCGTCCTGATCTTCGATGAGCCGACACGCGGGATCGACGTCGGGGCGAAGGTGGAGGTCTACCAGCTGATGACGACCCTGGTGCAGCAGGGCGCGGCGATCGTCATGGTCTCGAGCGAGCTACCGGAGGTCCTGGGCATGAGCGACCGGGTGCTCGTCATGCGCGGCGGCGGCATCGTCGCCGAGCTGGCGGGCGACGAGATCAGCCAGGAACGGATCCTCGCCGCGGCGATGGGGCAGGACCATGTCGTCGCAGCCTGAGCCGTCCGTCGCCGCGGCGCTCGCCGGAACCCCGGCGCAGCTGGACCGAGTTCGCGTTCCAGCTCGGGGCGCTGCTCGGCCTGATCCTGCTGGTCGCGATCTTCGCGCTCTCGTCACCCTCGTTCCTGACCACGAGCAACCTGGCCGGCATCGCCCGGCAGACCTCGGTCAACGCGCTGCTGGCGCTCGGGATGCTCGTCGTGATCCTGACCGGCGGGATCGACCTTTCGGTGGGCGCGGTCCTCGCGCTCGCGATGGTCGTCCTTGCCATGGTCATCACGAAGGCGGGCCTTGATCAGTCCGTGGGGATGCTGGCGGCGCTCGCGGTCGGCTCGGCCCTGGGCGTGGGGAACGGCCTCCTGCTCACCCGGCTCCACCTGCCCCATCCCTTCATCAGCACACTCGGCATGATGAACATCGCCCGCGGGGCCGCGCTCGTGATCACCGGCGGTGCGTCGATCTCGGCGCTCGGCGGCGGGATCGTGAAGTTCATCGGCAACGACGAGATCCTGATCGGATCGGGCGACGGGGCGATCTCGATCCCGATCATGCTGTTCGTGGTCGTGCTCGCCTACGTCGGGTTCTACATCTTCCTGAACCGGACGGTGGTCGGGCGCCACATCTACGCGACGGGCGGCAACCCGGAGGCCGCGCGGCTTTCCGGCGTGCCCGTGGACCGGATCCTCGTCCTCGTCTACACGATCTCCGGGCTGATGGCGGGACTCGCCGCCGTCGTTCTCGCGGGGCGCACGGACTCGGGCTACCCGAACGCGGGGCTCGGCTTCGAGCTGGACGCGATCAGCGCCTGCATCATCGGGGGGACAAGCTTCTTCGGTGGGGTGGGGACGGTCGGCGGGACGCTCATCGGGGCCCTGATCATGGGAGTCCTGCGGAACGGCCTCAACATCATGAGCGTCGACACGAACTGGCAGACCGTGGTCATCGGCACCGTCATCATCGCCGCCGTCTACGTCGACGTCCTGCGGCGTCGCGCCGGCCAATCCCGTTGAAAGCAGATCGCGGGCAGGTGCTCGCCGCGGGCGGGCACCGGGAGGAGGAGGGCAGCGAGTACCGAGCACCATCGCACCCAGGCAAGCTCGGAGCTGGCGTGATCAGCTCCCCAGAGGAGGAAGACGCGTGAAGTCGAAGCGCACACTGGCCGTCGGCGTTGCCGCACTCGGCCTGATCCTGGCGGCCTGCTCGTCGAGCGCCACCACCGCCCCGTCGGCCGCCGCCCCGTCGGCCGCGGCGGGCGCCGCGAGCCCCGCCGCCGATGCCGCCGCCTGCCAGGGCAAGACCATCGCGGTCATCGTCAAGGCCGGCACGAGCACGTACTGGAAGACCGTCGGGACCGGCGTCGACGACGCCAAGGCCGAGTTCCCCGGTTGCACCATCACGTTCGAGGGTCCGGACGCGGAGACGAACGTCACTGCCCAGATCGCCGAGGTGGAGGCCGCCGTCGCCAAGAAGGTCGCGGCGATCGTCATCGCGGTGACCGGCGCCGACCAGGTGCTTCCCTCGCTCCAGAAGGCCGCCGACGCCGGGATCCCGATCATCCTGATCGACACGAACAAGGACTTCACCCCCAAGAAGGCGTTCGTCGGCACCGACAACGCCGCCGGCGGCGCCGCGGCGGGCGACTACCTGGTCAAGACGGTGGGTGTCAAGACCGGCGACACCGTCCTGATCATCCGCGGACAGGCCGGCGATGCCGTCCACAACCTGCGCGAGCAGGGCGCGACCGCCCCCCTGAAGGCTGCCGGCGTGAACGTCATCGTGCAGCCGGCCGACTCCGACCGGGCGAAGGGCCAGGCCGTGATGGAGAACGTGCTCCAGGCCAACCCCAACCTCAAGGCCGTCTTCGCGACGAACGACGAGATGGCGCTCGGCGCCCTCAAGGCCGCCCAGCAGGCCAACAAGACGATCCCGATCATCGGGTTCGATGCCAACCCGGATGCCATCGCCTCGATCGAGGCGGGCGGCCTGACCGGCTCCATCGCGCAGTTCCCCACGAAGATCGGCCAGTTCGGCGTCGAGACGGCGGTCAAGATCCTCGCCGGCGAGGCGGTGGACGCCAACGTCAACACCGGCGTCGAGCTCGTGACCAAGGACAACGTCGCGAGCTTCAAGTAGGCCCACGCCACGCGGTCGCGGGGCGCCGGCACGCACGCCGGCGCCCAGCGACCCCACCACCCATCGGAGGTCCAACGTGTCCGCCACCATCCGGGTGGGCCTGATCGGGCTGGGCTGGCTCGGCGCACGCCACGCCCGCCACATCGCGGGGGGGCGGCCCGGGACGCGCGCCGTCCTCGCAAGCTCCGGCGAGCGGAGCCGCCACGTCGCCGAAGAGGTCGGCGCCCCGTGGACGGCCGACTGGACCGCCGTCATCGACGCTCCCGACGTGGACGTCGTCGTCGCCGCGGTCACGGCACGGCTGCACCCGGAGATCATCGAGGCCTGCGCCTCAGCCGGGAAGCCGCTCTTCGTCGAGAAGATGATCGCGCTCGACGTGCCCGCCGGCCTGCGCGCGGTCGCGGCGGCGAAGCGCGCCGGGATCCTGGTCCAGGTGGGCTTCCAGCGGCGCAGCGACGCGGCATATCTCCGCGCCCGGGCGGCCATCGAGGCGGGCGAGATCGGGACGCCCATCGCCGCCTTCAGCTGCACGCGCGATCCGCGCGGGATCTCGAGCGTGAGCGTCGACTCCGGAGGCCTGCTGATGGACCTGATGGGCCACGACTACGACGCCTGTCGATGGCTGATCGGCGACGAGCCGGTCTCCGTGTACGCCGAGGCGCGCTGCATGGTCCAGCCGGAGCTCGAGGCGCAGGGCGACTTCGACCACGCCCGGGTCCTCGTCTCGTTCGCCGGCGGTGGGAGCGGGCTCGCTGAGGCGAGCCGGTTCGCGCGGTACGGCTATGACATCCGCGCCGAGGTGGAGGGGTCGCTCGGCGAGGTCGAGATCCTGGGCGCGGAGACGATCCCGTTCGTCGTCCGGACGGAGACGAGCGCACGCTCCGAGGTCACGCCCCGCCTCCGCGACGACTGGTTCTGGAATCGATTCCGGGACGCGTTCGGGCGCGAGCTGGACACGTTCATCGACGCCGTCCGGGGGACGGCGTCGCCCGCCGCGACCCTCGACGACGGGCTCGCCGCGCTCCGCATCGGGGCCGCCGCGATCCGGTCGGTCGAGGAAGGCCGGCCCATCCTGCTGGAGGAACTTCCATGAGCGCCGCTCCCGGTACCCGACCCACCCCGCTCGCCGTCGCGGTCCTGGGGGCCGGCAGGATCGGCCGCAAGCACGCCGAGACGCTCGCGCACCGGGTGGAAGGCTGCCGCGTGCCGTGGATCGTGGAACCGCTCGAGGACGTCGGCCGCGCCTGCGCCGCCGACGTCGGGGCAGCCTGGACCGCCGACGCCGCCCGCGCGATCGGCGATCCGGCGGTCGACGCAGTCCTCATCGCCACGCCCACGAACACGCACGCCGGCCTCGTCGAGATGGCCGCCTCGTACGGCAAGGCGATCCTCTGCGAGAAGCCCATCGACCTGACCATGGAGCGGACGCTCGCCGCGATCGGCGCCGCCGAGAAGGCGGGCGTGCCCCTCCAGATCGGATTCCAGCGTCGCTACGACCCCTCGTACATGCGCGCGCGCCGGATGATCGAGGAGGGCGCCGTCGGGACGGTCGAGCTCGTGACGGCCACGAGCCGCGACCCGCAGCCCGCACCGATCTCCTACCTGCGGGTCTCCGGCGGGATCTTCCGCGACTGCTCGATCCACGACTTCGACGTCGTGCGCTACCTCACCGGCCACGAGGTCGTGGAGGTCTTTGCCTACGGAGCCGCGCTGGTGGACCCGGCGATCGGCGAGATCGGCGACGCGGACACCGTGGTCGCCTCGCTGCGCTTCGACAACGGGGCGCTCGGCGTCATCACCGCCTCGCGCCGCGCCGTCTACGGCTACGACGTCAGCACCGAGGTCTTCGGCTCTGCGGGCAAGGTCGTGGTGGGGGAGTCCGCGGAGACGCTCGTGCGCCGCTACGGCAGGGACGGGGTCACGCGCGACAACATCTTCTGGTTCCTCCAGCGGTTCGAGAGCTCGTACGTGGCCGAGGTGGAGGACTTCGTCGCGTGCCTGCGCGAGGGCCGCGCTCCGCGCGTGACCGGCGAGGACGGGCGTGCCGCGCTCGCGATCGCGGACGCCGCGACGCAGTCCTTCCGGGAGGGCCGCCCGATCGCCGTGGCGAGCCGGCCCATTCCCGCGGGCGCCGTGTAGGGCGGCGGGGTCCGAAGGCGTCCGATGCCCGGGCACGACCCCGCCCGCCCGGCGGGGGCCACGATCCGCGACGTGGCCCGCCGCGCCGGGGTCTCGACGGCGACCGTCAGCCGCGTCCTCTCGGGGGCGTCGACGTCACGGCCGGCCACGGTCGCGGCCGTGCGGGCCGCCGCCGAGGGGCTCGACTACCGCCCGTCGAGCATCGCCCGCTCGCTCAAGACGCGACTGGCGCGCACGCTGGGCCTGATCGTGACCGACGTGCACGACCCGTTCTTCCCGGAGCTGGTCGCGGCGGTCGAGGACGCGGCCTGGGCGCACGGCCTCCGGATCATCCTGTGCAACGGCGCACGCGACCCGCGGCGCGAGGCGGACTACCTCGCGCTCCTCCAGGACGGCCGCGTCGACGGCCTGATCGTCGCGGCCGGCCACGTGACCGACGCCTATGCCGGGCAGCTCGCGCGGTCGGCCGTCCCGGTGGTCATCGTCAACAGCGAGCGAGCCGATCTCGGCGTGCCCACGATCGGATCCGACAACCGCGGCGGGGGCCGGCTCGCCGCCGAGCACCTGCTCGGCCTCGGGCACACGCACGTCGGCATCGTGACGGGTCCGCCCGGGCGTGCCGACTCCGCCGATCGCGTGGAGGGTGCCCTCCAGGCCCTGGCCGAAGCCGGTATCGATCGGGGCGACGTCCCGGTCATCGTCGGCACGGGGACGCCCGGCGGCGGCGGGGAATCCGTCGCCGACCTGCTGGAACGGCGGCCCGATCTCACGGGCCTCGTCTGCTACAACGACATGACCGCGATCGGCGTGATCCGGGCGCTGGGGGCGGCCGGATGGCGCGTTCCCGAGCAGGTCAGCGTGGTCGGCTTCGACGACATCGACGCCGCCGCGTGGGTAGAGCCGGCGCTCACGACCGTGGTCCAGCAGAAGGCCGAGATGGGCCGCTGGGCGGTCGGGCGGCTCGTCGAGGGCCTCACCGGTGACGAAGCCGGCGCCGGCGAGGCCGAACGTGTCGTCCTCCCCGTCTCGCTCCGCATTCGCGGCTCCACGGCGGCCCCGCGGCAGGCCGGGGCCCCCGGCTCCCCGGATGGCACGGCGGCTGCCGGACCGCCCCGTCTCCCGTGGACGTCGCGGCCGTCGCCCCTCCTGCGGCGGGCATCCCTTCCCGGCCCGGACGGCAGGATCGTCGGCGTGGAGCCGCCGCTCGCGGGCTGGTCGCACGTCGGGTTCGCGGCTCATCGGCTGGATCCCGGCCAGGCGGTCCGGGCGCCTGCCGACGACCGTGAGCGGCTCGCGCTCGTGCTCGAGGGCCGCGCGTCCGTCCGAGCCGGCCCGCACGACTTCGGGGTCGTCGGATCGCGGCGCACGGTCTTCGATGGTCCGCCCCCGCCCGTCGTGATCGTGGCGCCGGGGTTGCCGCTCGAGGTCGTCGCGGAAGGCGAGGCCCTGGTCGTCGTCGCGAGCGCCCCGGGCGGGCCGGTTCGCCGCACGGCATGCATGTCGCCGGGGGAGATCCTGGTGGAGGTCCGGGGAGCCGGGCAGACCGAGCGCCGGATCCATCACCTCCTGCCGCCCGCCGCGGAGGCCGGCCGCCTGATCGCCTTCGAGGTGTTCACCCCGGGCGGCAACTGGTCGAGCTACCCGCCGCACAAGCACGACACGGAGGATCCGCCACGGGAGGCGCGCCTCGAGGAGCTCTACTTCTACCGCTTCGCCCGGCCCGGTGGGTTCGCGTTCCAGCGGGTCTACACGCCGGACCGGTCGCTCGACGAGGTTCTCGCGCCGGGCGACGGAGACCTGGTCCTCGTGCCTGCGGGCTACCACCCGGTCGGCGCCCCGGCGGGCTACGACTGCTACTACCTCAACGTCATGGCGGGCGAGAACCGCGCCTGGCACTTCACGGTGGACCCCGACCATGCGTGGCTCATGAACTGGGATCCGGCCGCGCCGCGGTCGTCGCAACCGGGCGACGACCCGCGCTGAGGCAGGGCGTCAACCCGCGCGCATGCGGCCCACCGCGTCCTCGCCGATGCGCCCCGGGCCTGCGCTAGAATGGGCCGCGCGTGGCTGGGTAGCTCAGTTGGCAGAGCAAGCGGCTCATAATCGCTAGGTCACAGGTTCGAGTCCTGTCCCAGCTACCACCGAGACGAGTGATGCGTGGCCGGCCCGGCGGCCGGCCGCCGCGATTCCTGCCCGCCGCGGTGGACATCCACCGGCTGCCGACACTCCGCCGCGGCGGACATCCGCCGGCTGGCCGCCCGCGTACAACCTGCTGTACGGGACGCGACGGCGCCCGCGCGGGGGTCGGCGGAGAGGGCGGCTATACTCAGAACCTGACGTCGGCGGAGCGCCGCCGACGCGACTGACCCGGAGGCCAGGTTGAACGGCAAGTTCTTCCGCAATGGCATCGTGATGCTCATCCTCGTGGTGGGCACCGTGGCGTTGCTCTACACGTTCCTCGTCTCGCCGACGAACAACACGGCGAAGCCCTACTCGGGCTATCTCGCCGACGTACGGGCGGGCCTCGTCACCAATGTCACCCAGCAGGACCTCACGCTGACCGTCACGTCGACGGGAAGCCCGGGGACCAAGTACACGACCGTCGTGCCCGGGATCGGCGTCCAGAGCGCGTTCCAGGACACGGTCGACGCGGCGAAGGCGGGCGGGCAGGACCCCAACAAGATCGTCTTCACGGCGATGAAGGCCTCGGACGCGGGGCAGTGGGTCAACCTGCTGGTCGGCGCCCTCCTGCCCGTGCTCCTGATCGGCGGCTTCCTCTTCTTCATGATGCGGCAGGCCCAGGGCACGAACAACCAGGCGCTCTCGTTCGGCAAGAGCCGGGCCCGCATGTTCCTGGGCAACAAGACTGTCGTGACGTTCGCGGACGTGGCGGGCGTCGATGAGGCAAAGACCGAGCTCCAGGAGGTCGTGGAGTTCCTCAAGTACCCGGAGAAGTTCAACTCCCTCGGCGCGCGGATCCCGCGCGGCGTGCTCCTGGTGGGCCCGCCGGGAACCGGCAAGACCCTGATGGCTCGTGCCGTCGCGGGCGAGGCAGGCGTGCCGTTCTTCTCGATCTCCGGCTCGGAGTTCGTGGAGATGTTCGTGGGCGTCGGCGCCAGCCGCGTGCGCGACCTCTTCGACCAGGCCAAGCGGAATGCCCCCTGCATCGTGTTCGTGGACGAGATCGACGCGGTCGGGCGCCAGCGCGGCGCGGGTCTCGGCGGCTCGCACGACGAGCGCGAGCAGACGCTCAACCAGATCCTCGTCGAGATGGACGGTTTCGACACCGCGACGAACGTCATCGTGGTCGCGGCGACGAACCGCCCCGACGTCCTCGACCCGGCGCTCCTGCGCCCGGGCCGGTTCGACCGCCAGGTGATCCTCGATCGCCCGGACATGAAGGGGCGCGTCGAGATCCTGCGCGTCCACTCGAAGGGCAAGCCGCTGGACAAGGCCTTCTCCGTCGAGGAGGTCGCCAAGCAGTCCCCGGGCTTCTCCGGGGCGGACCTGGCCAACCTCGTCAACGAGGCGGCGATCCTCGCCGCTCGCCGCAACAAGAAGCTGATCGGGATGCCCGAGTTCCAGGAGGCGCTGGAGCGCATCGTGGCCGGCCCGGAGCGAAAGAGCCGGGTCATCTCGGACGCGGAGAAGCTGATCATCGCCTACCACGAGGGCGGGCACGCCGTCGTGCAGCGGATCCTGCCGAAGTGCGACCCGGTGGCGAAGGTCACGATCATCAGCCGCGGGATGGCGCTGGGCTACACCATGGCCCTCCCGTCGGAGGATCGCTACCTCCAGAGCAAGACCGAGTTCGAGGACAAGATCGCGGGCATGCTCGGCGGCAACGCGTCGGAGCGGCTCGTCTTCGGCGACACGACCACCGGCGCGTCCAACGACATCGAGAAGGCCAGCGACCTGGCCCGGCGGATGGTCACCGAGTTCGGTATGAGCGAGAAGCTCGGCCCGCTCGCGTTCGGCAAGCACGACGAGATGGTCTTCCTGGGACGCGGCATCGGCGAGCAGCGCAACTACTCCGACGACGTCGCGCGCCAGATCGACGACGAGGTCCGGCTGATCATCGACAGCGCGTACGCCCGGGCGCAGGACGTCCTGACCCGGCATCGCGACAAGCTCGATGCGCTCGCCGCCCAGCTCGTCGAGAAGGAGACGCTCGACGCCACGGAGTTCGAGGCGCTCTTCAGCGACCTGCCGCCGAAGGAGCCGCTCCACGGCATCGTGCCGAAGCTCGAGTCGGCCGGCGTGCCTGCCGGCGCGCCCCAGCCCGCCTGACGAGCGGTGGCCGACGGGGCGCTCGAGGCTCATCTCCTCGCGACGGCTGACCGGCGTCTCGCCCGCTACCTCGACTTCCTTCGCATTCCCAGCATCAGCGGGATCCCGGCGCATGCCGGGGACTGCCGGCGGGCGGCGGAACGGCTCGCGGCCGACCTCCGCGCTGCCGGTCTCGAGAACGTTGACGTCAGCGAGACGGGCGGCCATCCGATGGTCTACGCCGACTGGCTTCACGCGTCCGGGGCACCCACCGTCCTCCTCTACGGCCACTACGACGTCCAGCCGGTCGACCCGCTCGACGAGTGGGAGGCGCCGCCGTTCGAGCCGACCGTGCGGGACGGTCGCGTCCTCGCGCGCGGCGCGTCGGATGACAAGTCGAACATCTCGATCGCGGTGTCGGCAGTCGAGGCGCTGCTCGCCACACGGGGCGCGCTGCCGCTCAACCTCCGGCTCGTCTTCGAGGGCGAGGAGGAGTCGAGCTCCGTCAACCTGGAGCCGTGGCTGGCCGCGAACGCGGCCCGGCTCGCGGCCGACGTGGCCCTCGTCGCGGACGCGGGCTTCTTCGCGGGCAACCTGCCCGCCATCACCGTGGGGCTTCGCGGCATGGCTGCGGCCGAGATCCACGTCCGCGGGCCGTTCCAGGACGTCCATTCGGGGTCCTTCGGGGGCGCGATCGAGAACCCGATCAACGCGCTGGCATCGATCATCGCGGGCCTCAAGGGCCCGGACGGCCGGATCCGCGTCCCGGGCTTCTACGACGACGTGGTGGCCCTCTCGGATGCCGAGCGGGCGGCCATGGCCGCGCTCCCGTTCGACGAGGAGGCGCTCCGTGCCGAGCTGGACGTCCCGGCGCTCGTCGGCGAGTCCGGCTGGACCACGACCGAGCGGCGCGGGGCCCGGCCCACGCTGGACGTGAACGGGATCTGGGGCGGCTTCTCCGGGGAGGGGAGCAAGACGATCATCCCGGGACGGGCCCACGCCAAGATCACGTGCCGGCTGGTCGCCGACCAGGACCCGGACCGCATCTTCGCGCTCCTCCACGACTACGTGATGCAGATCGCGCCGCCCGGCGTCCGTGTCGAGGTGGTCTCGACCGGGGGTGGGCGCCCGACCCTGACGCCGCAGGATCATCCGGCGACGCTCGCATACGCCCGGGCGCTCGAGGCTGCCTTCGGCCGCGCGCCGCTGTTCGTCCGGGAAGGGGGCTCGGTGCCCGTGGCGGCCAGCTTCGCGTCGATCCTGGGCCTGCCCGTCACGGTGATGGGGTTCATGCCGCCCACCGGCAACTTCCACGCGCCGAACGAGTGGATGGACATGGCGAACTTCGAGACCGGGATCCGGGCGCTCGCGGCCTTCTTCGACGACTACGCGGCCCATCCGGGCGGCTGACCCGCGACCCGGAGGTCAGGGGACACGGGGCACTTCCGAGGGGTGATCCGCCAGGGGCCCGGTGCTACGATGACCGGGCGGGGACGATCCCGTCTCCTCGGCATTTCCAGGAAGCGAAGGACCGCGTGAGCACCGAGATGGAGCGCCCACCCAGCATTGAGCCCAAGGCCGAGTGGCGTCACGATTCAGCGACGGGGAGCCTTGTTCCGCGCTCGGCCCTCGATGTCCTCGTCGACCTCAACGACCGGATCTCCGCCGGTGACCTGGCGGACTACCAGCCGGTTCCTCTTGGCTTCACCCCGCTCGACAAGACCATCGGCAGCGGCATCCGGCCGGGCGAGCTCCTGCTCATCGGCGGGGCGCAGGGCACCGGCAAGACCACGATGGCCCTCCAGATGGCGCGGAACGTCGCGTCGGGCGGGCAGGCCAACGTCCTCTACATCTGCTTCGAGCACGAAGAGCACTACCTGCTCAACCGCATGATCGCGATGGAGTCGGCGCTCGCCCACCTGCCCCACAAGACGGGCGCGATCAAGATCCAGGACGTCCGTCGCGAGATCCTGGGGTCGTGGGTCGCGGAAGGGCAGGGTGGTCCCGTCCTCGCGTCGAACCCGCGCCTCCGGCCCAGCCTGGACCGGATCGGCCGCTACGGGCAGAACCTCTTCCTCATGCGCGGAACGCAGTCCGCGAGCACGATCGACAACATCCGGCTGCTGGTCCAGAAGCACCGCGCGCTGTCGGGCGATCGCCAGCTGCTCGTGATCGTGGACTATCTCCAGAAGGTCCCGCAATACCCGGAGCCGGACTCGGAGACCGAGAAGGTCACCTTCGTCGTCAACGGCCTCAAGGACATCGCCCTGGCCGAGCAGGTTGGCATGATCGCGATCGTTGCGGCCGACAAGGAGGGCCTCAAGGCCTCGCGGCTGCGGAACCACCACCTGCGTGGGTCGTCGGCGATCAACTACGAGGCGGACATCATCCTGATCCTCAACAAGAAGTACCAGATCGTCGCCAAGGTGAACATCGAGTTCAACCCGTACCAGGCGCAGCGCTTCCGCGACTGGATCATCGTCTCGGTGGAGAAGAACCGTGGCGGCCAGGACAACGTGGACGTGGAGTTCGAGAAGCACTTCGAGTTCTCCTGCTTCGACCCCAACGGTCGAACCGTGCAGGAGAAGCTGATCGAGGAGCGCCTCTACAACGACTGATCGCCCGGAAGGGCGACGCCCAGGTCCCGAGCCGCCGGGGCGCGGCGACGGGGCCCGTGAGGCGCGCCCGACGTCGTGCGGCGGCTTGATGCCTGACTGCGCTCGCGTGCGCATCCGAGGTGGGTGGCTGCCAACCCTGTGATGCCCGTTGCGGACATATCGACTTCCGCGGATATGCCCGCGACGGGCATATCGTTGGAGGGCAGGCTCCCGATCGTTGGAGGGCAGGCTCCCGATCGTCGGAGGGCAGGCTCCCGATCGTTGGCAGGGCAGGCTCCCGACGTTGCGCAGGGGCAGGGTCCGGCGGACGCTCCTCGCCGGCGCACCCGTGGGCATGGGTCCGGCGGACGCTCCTCGCGGGCGCACCTCGCGGGGCACCGCCTCGCGGGCGGTCCTCGCGTGCACCCCTTCGCGGGCGCTGCCTCGCGGGACGGTCCGCCCGGATGCGGCAGGAGTGGCGCTGTCGTATCGTCCCGCCATGACCGCCCCCCATCGCGCCGACTTCCCGAACACCGTCGAGATCGTGGTCGAGATCCCCCGGGGGAGCCGCAACAAGTACGAGTTCGACGAGGAGGCCGGGGTCTTCCGCCTGGATCGGATCCTCTCGTCGGCCGTCTTCTACAACTTCGACTACGGCTTCATCGAGCAGACGCGAGCCGCCGACGGCGACCACACCGACGCCCTTCTCATCATCGACGCACCCACGTTCACCGGGTGCCACGTGTGGGGCAGGCCGATCGGCGGGCTCGAGATGAGCGACGAGAACGGCTTCGACTTCAAGGTCCTGTGCGTCGCGATCGGCGATCCGCACCAGGCCCACATCTTCCGCCTCGACCAGGTGCGACCGCACCGGCTCGTGGAGATCGAGCACTTCTTCCAGACCTACAAGCTCCTCGAGAAGAAGGAGACCGAGGTCGTGGGCTGGCGCGACCGTGACCACGCGCTCGAGATCCTCCGGGCCGACCGCGAGACGTGGGGCCTCGAGCACCCGCGATGACCCGCGGCGGTCCCGAGCGCTGGGTCCGCCCCCTCGCGCCCGGCGAGCGCCGCCTCTTCATCGCGGCCCCCCTCGGCGACGCGGCGCGCGAGGCCGTCGCGCGCCTGATGCGGGATCTCGGGGCGCCGCCCGACGGCGGCCGCGATCCGGATCCTGCGGCGCCTCCGTCCGCGCGACTGCGCTGGGTCCGATCCGCGAACCTGCACCTGACGCTGCGCTTCCTCGGCGCCACCCCTCCGGCGTCCCTGCCCGCGCTCGAGGCGGCCGTCGATCGGACGGCAGGCGCCGCACAGCCGTTCGAGGCGCGCCTTGCGGGAGCGGGAGCCTTCCCGTCGCCGGCGCGGCCGCGGGCCGTCTTCCTGCGCGTCGGGGAGGGCGCTCGCGAGCTCGGATCGCTCGCGGATCGCCTCTCGGCGGAGCTTGCCGAGGGCGGCTGGCCGCCGGCGGAGCGCCCATTCGCGGCGCACCTGACGCTCGCTCGGTCGGACGGCGTCCCGGGCGCCTCGTCCGCGGTCGACGCGCTCAGCGCCGCCGCCGCGACGCTCGACGCAGCCTGGAGCGTGGACAGGATCGTCATCTTCGAGAGCGTGCTCGGCGGGGGCCCGGCCCGCTACGTGGCGTTGAGGACGGCACCGCTGCACGGCACTGCCTTGCGAGACCCCGGCGGCGCGTTGTAGCCTCGTGCTCCGCCCGGCGACGGGGCGTCCCGCACCCTTCATCCCGTGATCCCAGGAGATGCGCGCATGTCGACCAACCGGACCAAGTTCGTGCTCGACGAGGAGCGCATCCCGCGGGCCTGGTACAACATCGTCGCGGACCTGCCGACGCCGCCGCCCCCCGCGCTCCATCCCGGCACGATGCAGCCGCTC
The DNA here is from genome assembly GCA_963850035.1 of uncultured Chloroflexia bacterium. GTDB lineage: Bacteria > Chloroflexota > Limnocylindria > Limnocylindrales > CSP1-4 > CTSoil-043. Next base: position 70,781 of record CAWKJP010000012.1, read on the forward strand.
GGTCCGGACGACCTCGCGCCGCTCTTCCCGATGGCGCTCATCGCCCAGGAAGTGAGCACCGAGCGCGACATCGAGATCCCCGAGCCGGTCCGGGACGCCTACCGCCTGTACCGCCCGAGCCCGCTGTTCCGGGCCCACCGGCTGGAGAAGGCGCTCGATACCCCGGCCCATATCTACTACAAGTACGAGGGCCTGAGTCCGGCCGGCAGCCACAAGCCGAACACGGCGATCCCGCAGGCGTTCTACAACGCCGAGGCCGGCGTCGCGCGCCTCGCCACCGAGACCGGTGCCGGCCAGTGGGGGACGGCTCTCTCGATCGCAGGGGCGCTCTTCGGCCTCGAGGTCAAGGTCTACATGGTCCGCGCGAGCTACGACCAGAAGCCGTACCGGCGGATGCTGATGGAGACGTACGGCGCCTCGGTCGTGGCAAGCCCGTCGCTGACCACCAGCTATGGGCGGGCCGTGCTCGCGGTGACCCCCGACAATCCCGGCTCGCTCGGCATGGCGATCAGCGAGGCCGTCGAGGACGCGGCGACGCGCGACGACACGAAGTACGCGCTGGGGTCCGTCCTCAACCACGTCCTGCTCCACCAGACGGTCATCGGCCAGGAGGCGATCCTCCAGATGGAGATGGCGGGCGAGGAGCCGGATGTCGTGATCGCGTGCGCGGGCGGCGGGTCCAACTTCGGCGGGCTCGCCTTCCCGTTCGTGGGGCGGATGCTCCGCGGCGAGGCGACGTACCGCGTCATCGCCGCGGAGCCCGCGGCAGCCCCGTCGCTGACCCGAGGCGTCTACGCCTACGATTACGGCGACACGGCGCACATGGCCCCGATCGTCAAGATGCACACGCTCGGCAGCGAGTTCATCCCTGAGGCCATCCATGCCGGCGGCCTGCGCTACCACGGTATGTCGCCGCTGGTCAGCCTCCTGCGGGACCTGGGCACGATCGAGGCCCGCGCGGTGCACCAGAACGCGACCTTCGCCGCGGGCGTCCAGTTCGCGAGGACCGAGGGGATCCTGCCGGCACCGGAGTCGAACCACGCGATCCGCGTCGCGGTCGACGAGGCCCTCAAGGCCAAGGAGGAAGGGGTCGCCCGCGTGATCCTCTTCAACCTCTCCGGGCACGGGCACTTCGACCTGACGGCCTACGAGCGCTACCTGTCGGGCGCGCTCGAGGATTTCGAGTACCCGACCGAGCGGGTGGCCCACGCGCTGGCGGCCCTGCCCGTTGTCGGCTGAGCCCGGAGCGGGGCGCCGTCGTCACGGCGCCCCGACCGCGGCGGGAGCGTAGGCATGCCCCGCCTCGCCTGCTGGTCGTGCGGCCGGAGCATCTATGCGACCGCGCCGCTCGCGTCGCTCTTCGCCGAGGAGCGGCGCTGCCCGCGCTGCGGCGCGCGCATGAACCAGGAGCGCCGCGACGCCGAGCGCCGTTCGCAGGTCCGACGCGAGAACCTCCCGGCCGACCCCGGGCCACCGCCCGATGGAGAGCGCCGCGCTGAACAGCGGCGGTCCGTCGCGCGACGTCGCGGCCGGTAGCGGGCGCGATCGCACCGGCGCCGGACGAACCCCATGCATGTCACGTTCCTCGGGCTGGGCCTGATCGGTGGCTCCGTCGCCCTCGCGCTTCGCGAGAGCGGGGGCTGGACTGCCGCGGCCTGGAGCCCAACCGGGGCCGGACCGGCCCAGGCCCTCGCGTCGGGCGTGCTCGACGCCGCCCCGGAGACGCTGGAGGAGGCCCTGGCCGATGCCGACCTGGTCGTGCTGGCGGCGCCCCCCACGGCGTGCCTCGCGCTGCTCGACCGGCTCGCCGGCCCGGCGCGGCACGCGCTTCCACTCGACGTGGTGGTGACGGACGTCGCGAGCACGAAGGGGCTGATCGCCGAGCGCGCCCGATCCCGTGGCGTGCGCTTCGTGGGCGGCCACCCCATGGCAGGCAGGGAGACGAGCGGCTTCGGTGCGGCGAGCGCGACGCTCTTCGCCGGCCGGCCCTGGGTCGTCGTCCCGGGCGACCCCGCGGACGGCGCCGCGATCGATCGGGTCGAGGGGCTGGCGCGCGCGGCCGGCGCGATCCCGGTCCGCATGGATGCCGCGGCGCACGACGCAGCGGTCGCGATGATCAGCCACCTGCCGATCGTCGCGGCTGCCGCGCTCGTGGAGGCCGCGGCCGGTGGGCCCGGAACGCCCCCGCTCGCCGAATGGCCGGCCGCCGCCGCCCTCGCTGCGTCCGGCTGGCGCGACGCCACGCGGCTCGTCCGGGGAGACCCGACGATGGGCGCGGGCATCGCCGCCACGAACGCGACGGCACTCGCCGCGCGGCTTCGAGCGTATCGGGAGCAGCTCGACGCGTGGCTCGCCCTGCTCGAGACGCGGGGGTCGGATGGGCTGCCCGACGAGCGGGCGATCCGCGAGCGGCTTGCCGCCGCGCGCGACCGTCTCGGCGGCCCGGGCTGACGTGGGGGAGCCGCCGGCGGAGTCGGTGCTGGTGGTGCCGCGTGCCGCGCTCATGGGGACCGCGGGATGGCGGGGCGTCCTCGTTCGTGGCGCCGAGCCATATCTCTCGGTCATCGAACGGGAGGGACGCTTCGCGCCCCGCGCGGCCGTCGAGATCGACCCGGGCTTCAAGCAGGTCATCCCGTACCTCGTGCTCCGCGACCGGGGTGCCTACTTCCTCATGCGCCGGACGCAGGCGGGAACCGACGCGCGCCTCCACGACCGGTACTCGATCGGCGTGGGGGGCCATCTCAACCCGGGCGACGCGGACCTTGCCGGCGGCCTGGCGCGGGAGTGGGCGGAGGAGCTCGAGGCATCCTTCGTGCCCGACTTCCACCTCGTCGGCCTGCTCAACGACGACACGACGGAGGTCGGCCGCGTCCACGTGGGCGTTGTCTTCGCGTCCGAGGCGGCCGGTCGGCCGGTCGCCGTCCGCGAGCGCCACAAGCTCGAGGGCCGCTTCGCTCCGTCCGCCGACGTCCTGGCCGTCCACGAGCGGATGGAGACCTGGAGCCAGCTCGTCTTCGACTTCGTGAGCGGCCGCGCCGCGGGCGTGCAGGGCGGGACGCCGGGCGCTGGTGACGAGGTGCTGCACCCCTCGTGACCCGGGCGCCGCCTCGCCCACGACCGGCCGCGACCCGCGGGTGCATACTGGCCCCTGAGCCCATTCCTGATGCGCCGACCGATCCTCCTGGCCCGCTCCATCCCGCTCGCTGCGGGAGTCCTGATGGTCGCGCTCGGCGCGCTCGCCGGCCCGACCCGCGCCGCGACGCCCGCGGTCGTCGTGCTCCCCACGACCGGCGATGTCGACGGCGTGATGGCGCAGTACCTCGCCGACGGGATCGCCCGTGCCGACCGCGAGGGCGCTCCGGCGGTGATCGTCGAGCTCGACACCCCCGGCGGCAGCCTCGCCTCGATGTCGCGGATCACGAGCACCTTCCTCGAGTCGCCGGTTCCGGTGATCGTGTGGGTCACGCCGGCCGGCGGGCGGGCCGCGAGCGCCGGGACGTTCATCACCCTCTCGGCGAACCTTTCCTTCATGTCGCCCGGCACGAACATCGGCGCCGCCAGCCCCATCGACAGCAGCGGCGCGGACATCCCGGGAACGCTCGGCGTGAAGGTCAAGAACAACGCGATCGCCAACATCTCGGCGATCGCACAGGCGCGCGGCCGGCCCGTGGCATGGGCCGCATCGACCGTGAGCGACGCGAAGAGCTACTCGGCCTCGGAGGCGGTCGCGGCCGGTGGCGTCGACGGGATCGCAGCCACCGAGGCTGATGTGCTCGCGGCCGCGAACGGGCGGACGGTCACCGTCGCGGGCGGGCGGCAGGTCACGCTCGCCCTCGCCGGTGCGGCGAGCGAGGTCGTGGAGCTGAGCCCGTTCCAGGCGCTCCTCCGGTTCCTCGCGGACCCGAACCTCGCGTTCATCCTGTTCGTCGCCGGCATCCTGCTCCTCGCATTCGAGCTCGGGAACCCGAACCTGGTCACGGGGATCCTGGGCGCGCTGAGCCTTCTCTTCGCCTTCATCGGCTTCACGGACCTGCCCATCAACGTCGCCGGCCTCCTGCTGGTCGGATTCGGCCTCGCCCTCCTGGTCCTCGAGACCCACGTCACCAGCCACGGCCTCCTCGCGCTCGCGGCCGCCGCCTGCGTCGCGCTCGGGGCGGGGACCCTCTACGGCAACCCCGGCGCGCCGAGCGTCCCGGGCGTGGAGGTCGCGCTCCCGGTCATCGTCGTGATGGTTGGCCTGACGGCAGGGTTCGGCCTGCTCATCTCGTTCACCGCCTACCGGATCCGGCGGATGCGCTCGAGCCCCGTGCTCGTCGGCAGCCTCCGGGTCGCCGGCGAAGCCGCCGTGGTCTCGACCGAGATCAACCCCCTCGGCACGGTGCACGCGGTCGGCGAGGAATGGACCGCCCGCAGCGCCGACGGACGGCCGCTCGCCCGCGGAGCTCGCGTCGAGGTCGTCCGGCAGGACGGCCTGACCCTGGTCGTTTCCCCGGTCGAGCCCAGCTCGGCCACCTGACTTCGCAGCTCGAAAGGAGCGCCCGCGTGGAAGTCGCCGTCCTGTTCGCGATCCTGGTGGCCGTCCTCGTCCTCGTCCTGCTGCTCCTCTACCTTTCCGTCCGGGTCGTGCAGCAGTACGAGAAGATGGTGGTCTTCCGGCTGGGCAAGACGAACGAGGCGCTCGTCCGCGGACCGGGTCTCCGGTTCCTGATCCCGATCATCGACCGGCCCGTGAAGGTCGACGTCCGCGAGCAGTTCATCGAGGTCCCGAGCCAGACGACGATCACGAAGGACAACGCGCCGATCAACGTCGACTTCCTGATCTACTGGCGCATCAGCGACCCGCTCAAGAGCGTCGTCAACGTCGCCAACTTCAGCGGCGCACTGCAGGGCGTCGCCACCACGACGCTGCGCGCGGTCATCGGCGACATCCTCCTCGACGAGGTCCTGTCGCGCCGGGAGCAGATCAACGAGGTGCTCCGCGTCAAGCTCGACGAGGTGACGGAGCGGTGGGGCGGGAAGGTCACGACGGTCGAGATCCGCGAGATCACGCCGCCGCGCGACGTCCAGGATGCGATGAACCGGCAGCTCTCGGCCGAGCGGACCCGGCGCGCCGTGATCACGGAGTCGGAGGGCAAGCGCCAGTCGGAGATCAACATCGCCGAGGGGTCCAAGCAGGCCGCGATCCTCGACGCCGAGGGCCGGCGCCAGGCGCAGATCCTCGACGCCGAAGGGTTCAGCCAGGCGCTGGAGCGGATCTACTCCGCGGCGGCCGGCATCGACCAGAAGACGATGCTGCTCCAGTACCTCGAGGCGCTCAAGGCGCTCGGCGCGAGCCCCTCCACCAAGTTCGTGATTCCCACCGAGTTCACGCGGTTCCTCGAGCCGCTCGCGCTCACGCTGGGGGCAGGCCTCGCCTCGGGGGCGGAGACATCGACCCCGCCGACCCGCCCAGCCGGCGGCCCGGGCTGAGCGCGGATCGACAACAGCGGCGTTTCCACTGCGGCGGTCGGCTATGATCGGCCGCGGGTGGGCCGCGGTCGAGCGGCCAAGGGGACGATCGCGCCTCGGCGCACACGGTGAACCAGGAAGGTCGGATGTCCGCCAAGATCCTCGTTGTTGACGACGACCCGAACGTCCAGCGCCTGCTGAGCTTCACGCTCAAGCAGGAAGGCTACGAAGTGATCGTGGCGGGCGACGGCGCCGAGGGCTTCAAGCTCTGGGCGCAGGACCCGCCTGCCCTCGTCCTGCTCGACGTGATGCTCCCGAAGCTCGACGGCTACCAGGTGGCCGCCAAGATCCGCGCCGAGGAGGGCGCCGCGGGCCACGTCCCGATCATCATGCTGACCGCCGAGAGCGAGGTGGAGCAGAAGATCCGCGGCCTTCGGGCCGGGGCGGACGACTACCTCGTCAAGCCGTTCCACCCGGCCGAGCTCCTCGCCCGGATCAAGAGCCTCCTCGCGCGGTTCGCGCCCCGGGACATGCTCGTCGGCCGTCCGCCGCTCGGGCGAGTCCTCGCGTTCTACGGCGCCAAGGGTGGCGTGGGCACGACGACCATCGCCATCAACACCGCGATCGCGCTGCATCGCGAGCTGGGCCGCAAGGTCTGCCTCGTCGATGCAAACCTGCAGTTCGGCGACCACCGCGTCTTCCTGGACCTCGGCCTGGATCGGAAGAGCATCGTCGACGTCGTGACCGCCCCCACGATCGACACCGACCTGTTCCGCAACGTCGTGGTGAAGCACGACTCCGGCATCGACCTGCTCCTCGCGCCGCCGTCGCCCGAGACCGCCGAGCTCGTCACGAAGGAGCACATCGCGCACATCCTCGAGACCCTCCGCGGCCTCTACGACTACATCGTCGTGGACGTCGACAAGCGCCTCGACGACACGAACCTCGGGATCTTCGACGCGGCGGACTCGCTTTTCGTGGTCATGACCGCGGACCTCTCGTGCCTGAAGAACGTGCGCCTCGTCCTCGAGACGCTCGGCCACATCGGCTACGCGGACGACCGCGTGAAGCTGGTCCTCAACCGCTCCAACGCGTTCACCGGGATCAACGTGAAGAACGCCGAGGGCGCGCTGAAGCGCACGATCGACCACCTCGTGATCAACGAGTACCGCGGTGCGATCAGCGCCCTGAACTCCGGCGCGCCGGTCATGTTCACGAAGGCCGACTCGCCGCTGGGGCGGTCGTTCCACGACTTCGCCCGGGCCATCGAGAAGCAGCCGCGCCCCGTGACCGGATCCGCGCTGGTGGCGCCGGCGCGCTGAGGCTTCGTCCTCGGCAGCTCCCGATCTGGTCCGGCAGGGCGCCGAAACGAGCCCTGCGCCTCGCCACGTAAGGCCGGGTGAAGGGCCGGGTGGCCGCGGGGTGAGACGGCGCCCCTAGGGTGGGCGGCATGCTCGCTACGGTCCTCGCCGCCACGCTTCGCGGGCTCGAGGGCCGCCCGGTCCGCGTCGAGGTGGACGTGGCGCCCGGCCTGCCCGGCTTCACGATCGTGGGCCTCGCGGATGCGGCCCTGCGGGAGTCCCGCGAGCGGGTTCGCGGAGCGCTCCGCAACGCCGGATTCGTCCACCCGCCGCGCCGCATCACGGTCAACCTCGCCCCGGCGGACGTGCCGAAGGCGGGCTCCGCCCTCGACCTCGGGATCGCGATCGCGATCCTCGTCGGATCCGAGCAGGTCCGTCCGTGCGGCCGCTGGGCCATGCTCGGGGAGCTGGGGCTCGGGGGAGAGGTCCGGCCCGTCCCGGGCCTGCTGCCCATGATCGCGGCCCTCGCTCGACGCGGCGCCGGACGCGTGGTCGTGCCCGCGGACGCCCTCGACGAGGCCCGCCTCGTCCCGGGCATCGAGGCGCTGCCCGCCGCCTCGCTCGGGCAGGCCGTCGAGCTTGTGCGCGGGCGGCGGGTGCGCGGTCACGGGCCGATGACCCGCGCCGAGCTGATCCCGGACGAGACGGCGCGGGCCGTCCCGGCGCGCTCCGATGACGAGGCATGGCCGGATCTGGCCGATGTCCGCGGCCAGGCCGAGGCGCGCCGCGCGCTGGAGATCGCGCTCGCGGGCGGCCACGCGCTCCTGATGATCGGTGCGCCAGGATCGGGCAAGACCCTGCTGGCCCGGACCATCCCAGGGCTGCTGCCGCCGCTGGATCCCGGTGAGGCACACGAGGCGACGGTGATTGCCTCGGTGGCGGGGGAGGGGCCGGTTCGCAGCCTCGTCACGAAGCGGCCGTTCCGGGCGCCCCACCACACGGCGTCCTACGCAGCGCTCGTCGGCGGAGGTCCGCGCCTCGCGCCGGGGGAGGTCACCCGTGCCCACCATGGCGTCCTGTTCCTTGATGAGCTGCCCGAGTTCGACCGGGCCGCGCGCGAGGCCCTGCGGCAACCCCTCGAGGAGGGACGAGTCGCGATCGCGCGGGCGGGCGGAGCGGTCGTGATGCCGGCCCGATTCCAGCTCGTCGCCGCCATGAACCCGTGCCCCTGCGGATGGGCCGGCGACCCATCCGGGCGCTGCACCTGCCCACCCGGCTTCCCGGACCGGTACGCGGCACGGATCTCGGGCCCGTTTCGCGACAGGCTGGACCTCTGGGTCTCCCTGCCGCGCGTTGCGCCCGCGGCGCTCCTCGCCCGCGGGGACGCGGAGGCGTCGTCAGCGGTTGCGGCGCGGGTCGCCGAGGTCCGCGCGCGCCAGCTCGCCGCGCGTGGACGGCTCGCGGGACGCCTGGCAGGGCGCGCGCTCCGGACCGCGTGCGGGCTCGACTCGGCGGGGGAGCGCGCCGCCATCCGACTGGCCGACGCCGGCGGCCTGACGGCACGTGCCACCGAGCGCCTGCTCCGCGTCGCCCGGACGATCGCCGACCTCGAACCGGCGCAGCGGGTCGAGGCTCGCCACCTGGAGGAAGCTGCGCGCTATCGCGTCCCGGCCACCGCCGCGGCAGCCTCGCGGGCCGGCTGAGGTGCTGGGCGTCGGGCGGGACGGGGCCCGCGGCGAGTGGCGAAGCAGTGACGATCCCGTGGCGAGCGTCGACGTGGGGAGCGTCGACCAGGGAGCGGCGCTCGGCCCCGGCGGCGCGATCGCTCCAGCCAGCGCGGGCCCTGCCGGTGCGATCGGCCGTGGCCCCGGCCCGGTGCTCGGCCGTGGCGCGGGCGCGGTGCAGGGCCGTGGCGACCATCGGGGCGGAACCCGTGCCGGCAGGCCGGCCTCGACGGCGCTCCCGGGAGCTCGGCCGGCAACGGCCGAACCGGCGCACGGGGCCCTGTCGATCGACGAGGTCGACGCCTGGGCCGTGCTCGTCGCCGTGGACGGCATCGGGCCGGTGACGCTCGCGGCGCTGCTGGCTGCCCTCGGCAGCGGGCGAGCCGTGCTCGAGACTGCCGCGGGACCGGCCGGACCGCGGCGCCTTGCGGAGGCGGTCGCGAGCCGCGGGAGTCGCCTCGACGCCGCGCTCGGGCGCGCGATCGCCGATGCCGCCATCGCGGCGCCGGTCCTCGTGGCGCGGGTGCGGGCGCTCGGGATCGAGGTTCTCACCATCGAGTCGCCGGACTATCCGGGCCGCCTCCGCCTCCTCGACCTGCCGCCGCCGGTCCTGTTCGTTCTCGGAAATCTCGCGGCCCTCGATCCGGCGCGCTCCGTCGCGATCGTGGGGACGCGACGCGCCACGGAAGGCGGTCGCCGGATCGCCGGCGCGATCGGCGGCGCGGTCTCGACCGCGGGCGCCGTGGTCGTCTCGGGCCTCGCGGTCGGTATCGACGGCGCCGCGCACGCTGCCGCCGTCGCCTGCGGCGGGCGAACCGTCGCCGTCCTCGGGTCGGGACACCAGCGGCTCTATCCGCGCGCACACGGACACCTGGCCGACCAGATCGTCGCTGGCGGCGGCGCGGTGATCTCCGAGCTCGCGCCCGATATCGGGCCCGTGCCTGGAACCTTCCCGCGGCGCAACCGGGTCGTCAGCGGTCTTGCCGATGCCACCGTGATCGTCGAGGCGGGCGAGCGGAGCGGCGCCCTGATCACGGCGAGCTGGGCCCTCGAGCAGGGGCGCGAGTGCTTCGTCGTGCCGGGGTCGCTCGATGCGGAGCAGAGCCTGGGCTGCAACCGCCTGCTCCGGCTGTATCCGGGCCAGGCGCGCGCGGTCCCGAGCGTCGCCGAGCTGCTCGAGGACCTCGGCCTCGCCGGGACAGGAGCACGGACATCCCCGGACCGGCGGTCGCTCCGCGGCGGGCGCGCCGTCGGGCCCGATCCCGGGGCGATCCTCGCCGGCCTCGGCGCGGCAGAGGCCGCGGTTGCCCGGGCGATCCTGCCTCGCGCCGCGACGCTCGAGGAGCTGATGGATGCCACCGGGTTCGCCCCAGCGACGGTCCTCGCCGTCCTCACGCGCCTCGAGGGACAGAAACTCATCGTGGCCGCGCTCGGCAGGTACGCGCCCGCCGGCGCCCTCGCGGCGACCACGCCCCACCCGCGGCGCGTGGTAGCGCGGGCCGTCGCGGCGACTCCTGCCGTGAACCGCTGACCGGCGAGCGGCCCGATGTCCCGGGCCCGTCATGCCGCGCCGGGGGCCGGCGAGCCTGCGGCAGGTTGCCCCGCCTCGTCGACGGGTGGTATGGTGCGAGCCGATCGCGGGGAGATCGAGCGAGGCACGACGCCACGTGCACGGCGCCGGCCAAGCAGCGAGGAGCGTCTATTGCGGAAGATCGCGGCCGCGATCCTGGCCGTTCCCGTGTTCGTGGCGCTCTACCTGCCGGTCGCTCGCCGGCGCGGCGTCGCGATCCGGGCGGGGCTCGCCGTCGGCGTCGGCCTGCTGGTGCTGGTCGCCGCGGTCGGCTCGCTTCCGCGCCAGGCCTCGGCCCTTCCGCCCGCGACCGCCGGCCCGGTCGCCCCCGAGCGGTTCGGCCCGAACGTCGAGTCGCGCCAGGCGCTCGACGGAGCGGTCACCTTCGAGTTCCTGACGCCGATGGACGCGGCGAGCGTGGCTGCCGCGATCAGCGTCGACCCGCAGACGCCGCTCACGCTCGCATGGCTCGACGCCGGCCGGCGCCTCCTGGTGAGCTCGCGGGACGGGTGGGCTCCCGAGACGTACTACACGCTCACGATCGGCACGGCGGCGCGAAGCGCCGCCGGCGTTGCCCTCGCCGACCCGCTGAGGACCGCCTTCTACACCCGGGCCCCGACCGGCGGCAGGATCGCCGCCACGGGCGCGCTCCCCGCGGGACGGGTCTCGCCGGATACGGCATTCATCGTCGCCTTCGACCGCCCGGTCGACGCCGCCGCTGCCCGGGCAGCGTTCCGGATCGACCCGCAGGTCGCGGGCGAGCTCCAGGCCGACACCGCGGCCGGACCGACGGAGCGGCTCACCTTCATCCCCGCCGACGGGCTTGCTGCCGGGACGCGGTATACGGTCTCGATCGCGGCCGGGCTGGTTGACACGGACGGGGCGCGGATCGCCACGCTCGCGCCGCTCACGGTGCAGGCGATCGTGACGCCGGCCGTCGTGCGCTTCCGTCCGGTCGCAGGGACCGAGGACGTCGCGCGGGACGCGGACATCTCCGTCCGTTTCACGCGTCCGATGGACCGGGCCACCACGCAGCGGGCATTCGTCGTCTCGGTCGCGGGCACGGCGCTCGTCGGGGACTATCACTGGGCCGAGGCCGACACCGTCGTGATCTTCAACCCGCGTGATCCGCTGCCCTTTGGCACCGAGGTCGTGATGTCGGTCACACGCGACGCCACCGGCGCCGACGGGACGGCGATCGCCGGTCCGGTGACGGCGCGGTTCACGACGCTCGCGAAGCCGGCCGCCACGCCGCCGCCGACCCCGGCACCGACCGCGAAGCCCACGCCGAAGCCGACCCCCAGGCCCACGCCGGTGCCCGCCACGCCCGCCCCGAAGCCGACGCCGAAGCCGACGCCCAAACCGACGCCGAAGCCGGCGCCATCATCGTCGGGCGGCTCCACCGGCAGCGGCCCCTGGGCCGCCGCGGAGCGGTACTACCTGAGCCTGATGAACTGCACCCGCGGCGGCGGGATCGTGACGTCGTCCGGCGCGTGCTCGAGCCCCGGGGGCAGCGGCGTCGCCCCCCTCGTCCTCGACAGCGGGATCAGCGCGGCCGTCTCGCGGCCGTACGCGAAGATGCTGGCGGCGAGCGGCGTGTGCAGCCACTTCGACGGCGGCACCCCGGGTGACCGGCTGCGCCGCGCGGGCTACACGAGCTATCGCTGGGGCGAGAACCTCGGCTGCCTGTCGGCCTCGAGCGCGAACGCGTCCGCCCTCGGGACCCAGCTCTACTTCCAGTCGGAGGGGGCGTGGAGCCCGCCGGGCGGGCACTACGTCAACATGATGAACCCGGCCTACGACCGGGTCGGGATCGGCGTCTGGATCTCCGGGGGGCAGATCCGGATCGTCATCGACTTCTACCACCCGTGATCCGCGACGCGGTCCTCCACCTGATCAACGAGCAGCCGCTGCTCATCGATCTCTTCGACGCGCCGTCCCCGAGCAATTCCGTCCTCGTCGGCACGAACCTCCGGACCATGAGCCGGACGCGGCCGCTCTTCGCCGAGCGCGAGGGTTCGACGTTCGTGTTCCCGTACACCCACATCCGGTTCGTGGAGCTCCCGGTCGCGGCCGCCACGGTCGAGTCGAGGGAGCCCGTCCTCACGATCCAGCTCGCCGAGCCGGAGCCCGACCTCGAGGTCGACGAGGACTTCCTGCGCCGCGTTCGCGAGCTCTGACGGACCGCCGCCGCAGGTTGCCCGCGGGGCCGTGGCGTCTGCGGCTCGTGGGCTTCCAGCCGGGCGGCGTGATCGGGCCGTGCGTGGCCGGTGCTAGACTCGCTCGCCATGACCGAGAACCTCGTGATCGTCGAGTCGCCCGCAAAGGCGAAGACGATCGAACGCTACCTTGGGCCCGGGTACACCGTGCTCGCCTCCTACGGCCACGTCCGCGACCTGCCCGAGAACCCCGGCAAGGGCCAGCTGGGCGTGGACGTGGAGCATGACTTCGCGCCCGACTACGAGATCCCCGCCGACCGGCGCCGCCAGGTCTCGGCGATCGAGAAGGCGGGCCGCCGGGCGGACCGCATCTTCCTCGCGACGGACCTCGACCGCGAGGGCGAGGCGATCGCCTGGCACGTCGCCGAGGCGGCGCACCTTCCCGCGGATCGGACGAGCCGCGTCACCTTCAGCGAGATCACCGAGCCCGCCATCCGGGCGGCCTTCGCTGCGCCCCGGGCGATCAACGCCGACCTCGTGGACGCGCAGCAGACCCGGCGGATCGTCGACCGGCTCGTCGGCTACACGCTGAGCCCGCTCATCTCGCGGAAGGTCCGCTCGGGCCTCTCGGCTGGCCGCGTCCAGTCGGTGGCGGTTCGCCTCGTCGTGGAGCGCGACCGCGAGATCCGCGCCTTCGTCGCCCGCGAGTACTGGACCATCGAGGCGACGCTCCTCGCTCCGGACGGCACCCAGTTCACGGCGGAGCTGGTGCGAATCTCGGGGCACAAGCCCGTGATCGAGGACGCCGAGACGGCGCGGCGCCACACCGAGGCGCTGCGCGCCAGCCGGCCGGCGGTTCGAGCGGTCTCGGTGCGGACGTCGAAGCGGAGCCCGGCGCCACCGTTCACGACCTCGACCCTCCAGCAGGAGGCGAGCCGCAAGCTCGGCTTCAGCCCGAAGCGGACCATGTCGGTCGCCCAGCGCCTCTACGAGGGCGTCGAGACGCCGGACGGGCCGGTCGGGCTCATCACCTACATGCGAACCAATTCGGTCGCCCTCGCCGACCAGGCGCTCGTCGAGGCGCGCGCGGTGATCGATGCGCGGTACGGCCGCGCCTACGTCGTCGCCAAGGGACGCCGCTACCGCACCACGTCCCGCAACGCCCAGGAGGCCCACGAGGCCATCCGGCCCACGTCGCTCGCGAGGGAGCCGGAGACGCTCGAGGGATCGCTCGGACGCGACGAGGCACGCCTCTACCGGCTGATCTGGCAGCGGACCCTTGCGAGCCAGATGACCGAGAAGCAGCTGGAGACGACCACGGTCGACCTCGCGGACGCGGGCTACGACCTGCGGGCGTCGGCGACGCGTACGCTCTTCGACGGGTTCAGCCGCGTCTACACGGAGGGCCGCGACGAAGGCGAGGAGGAGGCCGAGCGGACACTTCCGGCGCTGGCCGAGGGCGACGCGACGACCGTGACGGATGTCGCGCCCACCCAGCACTTCACGGAGCCGCCGCCGCGCTTCACCGAGGCATCGCTCGTGAAGGCGCTCGAGGAGCTAGGCGTCGGCCGCCCGTCGACGTACGCGGCGACGCTCTCGACGATCGTCGACCGGGGCTACGTCACGATCCGGGAGCGGCGGCTCTATCCAGAGCCGGTCGCCGAGGTCGTCACCGACCTCCTCGTGGAGCACTTCGGGCGGTACGTGGACCTCGCGTTCACCGCCCGGATGGAGGAGGAGCTCGACGAGATCGCGCGCGGGGAGCGGGCCTGGGTGCCGCTCCTCCGGGAGTTCTACGCGCCACTGCGGACGCTCGTGGACGAGAAGCGCAAGGAGCTCCGCCGCAAGGACTTCACGACCGAGGCGACCGACGAGGTCTGCTCGCTGGGCCACCCGATGGTGATCCGCCTGGGCCGCAACGGGCGGTTCCTCGCCTGCTCGCTGTACCCCGAGCACAAGGAGTCGAGGCCGCTCCCGGGCGAGGAGCCCGACCTCCCGGCGCTTCCGGGCGCCGGCGAGTCCTGCCCCACCTGCGGCGAGACCGACGGCGGGGTCCTCGCAGTCAAGCGCGGCCGGTTCGGGCCCTTCGTGGGCTGCAATCGCTACCCGGACTGCTCGTACATCCGGAAGGACGGTCCGCCGCCGCCCGACCAGCTTCCGTTCGAGGTGACCTGCCCGCGCTGCGGCGAGGGCCACCTCGTGGCGCGTCGCGCGCGGCGGACCGGCTCGGTCTTCTGGGGCTGCTCGCGCTACCCGAAGTGCGACTTCACGACCTCGCACGAGCCGCTGGGCCCTGTCCATGACGCCGACGGTGGACCGGTCGCGCGCCGCGATGCCGAGAGCGGGCTCTGCCTGAAGTGCGGGGCGACCGTGGCGCTGCCGGACGGTGTCGTCCCGGCGCCCGGCAGCATGCTCGCCGGCGGCCCGCCGGATCCGGCGGCGCTGGCACGTCCCGGTGGCCGCGGCGGACGTCGCCCTGGGGGGGCATCGGGCCGCGGCCGGGTCGCCCCCGCGGGCGGGGCCGCGCCGCGACGTGCGGGGGCGACGGGGACCGCGCACCGGCGGCCCGCCGCCACCGGACGCGTTGCCCGGCGGCCAGCCTCCGGCACCGACTGAGCCGCGGTGGACGAGCCCGCGCCGCTCGAGCGGTTCCTCGCGAGCCTCGCCGCCCGCGACACCTCCCCGCACACGCAGCGCGCCTATCGGACCGCCGTCGGCGCGTACCTGGCGTGGCTCGACGAGCGCCGCGTTGCATGGCGGACGCCATCGCGCACGGTCCTGCGCGCCTATCTCGGCGATCTCGGCGCGGGGCGGGCGCGCTCGTCGGTCGCCCAGCGCCTCGCGGCGATCCGCTCGTTCCACCGGTGGGCGCGCCGAGCCGGGCTCGCCGACGCGGACCCGTGGGCGGCGCTCGGGACGCCGCGCCGGCCACGCCGCCTCCCTCCCGTTCTCTCGATCGCCGACGTGGAGCGCGTCGTTGCCTCGGCGGGCGACGACCCGCATGCCGGCCGGGCCACTCGTCCGGGTTCGGCGCGCGCCGCGGACGTCGGGCGCGCGCTGGCGCTGCGCGACGTCGCCATCGTCGAGACCGCGTATGCGGCAGGGCTGCGGATCGCGGAGCTCGCGGGCCTGCGCCTGGACGGCCTGGACCTGGGCCGCGGCGAGCTCCGGGTCGTCGGCAAGGGCCGGAAGGAACGCGCCGGGCTGCTCGGGCGTCCGGCACGCGCCGCCCTCGCCGGGTACCTCGCGGAGGGCCGACCCGCCCTGCTCGCCCGGGCGCGCCCGGGCCCGGCGCCGGATGCTGTCTTCCTCAACGCTCGTGGCAGCCCGCTTGGGGAGCGCGGGATGCGCTACCGCCTCGATGCCGTGTTCGCGCGCGCGGGCGCCCCGGAGGGCACGCACCCGCATACCCTTCGCCACTCGTTCGCCACGCACCTGCTCGATGGCGGCGCGGACCTGCGGGTCGTGCAGGAGCTGCTGGGCCACGCCAGCCTCGCCACGACCCAGGTCTACACGCACGTCTCGCCTGCTCGGCTCCGGGCCGTGTACGCAGGCGCCCACCCGCGTGCGCACGCCGCGGACCCCGGAGTCGAACCGGCCGACGGGACGCCCGGACCGCGGTGACATCCGGCCGCGCCCTCGTCCGCGCCGGCCTGCTGGTGACCGGCGCCTACTTCGTCTCGCGCGTGCTGGGCTGGGTCCGCCTCGTGGTGATCGGCACCACGTTCGGGACCCAGGGCGCCCTCGACCCGTTCTTCGCCGCATTCCGGATCCCGGACATGATCTTCCAGCTCGTCGCGGCCGGCGCCCTCGCCTCGGCGCTGATCCCGACGATCGCGACGCTCGTCGCCCACGACGAGGAGGATCGCGCGTGGCGCGTCGTCTCCAGCGTCACGAACCTGATGCTCGCGGGGCTCGCGATCCTGGCCGGGCTCCTCCTGATCTTCGCGCCGGCCGTTGTGCCCGCGATCACGCCCGGCTTCGACGCCGCGCAGGTCTCCTCGACCGTGGACCTGACGCGCGTCATGCTCCTCAGCCCGATCTTCCTGGCGCTCGGATCGGTCGCCACGAGCGTGCTGCAGGCGCGCGGGCGGTTCGTGGCGTCCGTCCTGGCCCCGATCGTCTACAACCTCGCGATCATCGCCGGCGCGATCCTCCTGTCCCCGTCGATGGGCGTCATGGGCGTGGCCGTGGGCGTCGTCGCCGGGAGCGCACTTCACCTCGTCGTCCAGCTCTACCCGCTCCTCGGGCCGACGCGCTTCCGCTACCACCCGCGCGTCGACATGGCGGACCCGGAAGCCCGCACGACGATCGTGCTCCTCGTTCCGCGCGCGATCGGGCTCGGCGGCGCGCAGCTCCAGCTGCTCGCGGCCACCACGATCGCGTCCACCCTGGCGGCCGGATCGATCACCGCCTTCAACTTCGCGTTCACCTTCTTCCAGATTCCGATCGGGACGCTGGGGGTGCCGCTGGGCGTCGTCGCGTTCCCGGCGCTGAGCGAGCGGCTGGCCTCCGGCGCGACGGGCGACTTCGTCTCGCTCCTCGGCCGCTCGCTCCGCCTCATGCTGTTCGCGATGCTCCCGATCGCGGTCGTGGCGGCGGTCGTGGCACGCCCGGTCGTCACCCTGCTCATCGGCTACGGCAAGGTGGACGCCGCGGGGATCGAGGTCACGGCGCAGACCCTCGTCGCGTTCATGGTCGCGCTGCCGTCCGAGACCGCGATCGTCCTGCTGGCCCGGGCGTTCTACGCGGCCCGCGACACCCGCACGCCGGTCGCGGCCGCGCTCGTCGCGGTGGCGCTGAGTGTCGTGATCTCGATCGCCCTCGCGCCGGCGCTCGGGGTCGTGGGCCTCGCGCTGGGGATCGCGATCGCATCCTGGCTCGAGGCGATCATCCTGCTGGTCCAGCTCGACCGCCGCCTGCCGTCGCTCGACGTCGCGGCGATCACCGCCGGGGGGCTCGTGGCGGCGACGTGCTCCGCCGCCGCCGGCGCGGCTGCGTGGCTGGTCCTCGAGGCGGGACGGCTCGTCGTGGGTCCCGCGCCCGGTAAGATCGGGATCGCGGGAGAGCTCGTCGTCGTCGGCCTCGTCAGCGTGGGCGTCTACCTCGGCTTCGCGCGGCTCCTGCGGATCCCGGAGGTCCCGACCATCATGCGCCTGCTCCGTTCCGCGCTGGGCCGCGGCACCGCCGCGTGACCCGGCCGCAGCCGCTCGCGGAGCCGGCCGCCTGGGACGCCTTCGTCGTCGGAAACGAGCGCGGCTCGTATCTCCAGCGGCCCGCGTGGGCCCGGGTGAAGGCGGTGAACGGCTGGACGAGCGAGCGGATCGTGGCCGGCGGATCGGCGCCGATCGGCGCCCAGGTCCTGCTGCGCCGGCCGCGGCCCCTGCCGTGGGCGTTCGCGTACGCGCCGCGGGGCCCGGTGGCGACGGAGTGGACCGCGGCGTCGCTCGGCGCGTTCACGGAGGCGGTCCGGTCGGCGCCGCTGGGGCGCGTCTCGCACGTCCGGATCGACCCTGAGGTCGAGCGTGACGGCGCCCTCGATCCGGGCGGAACGCTGCGGGCGAACCTGGCCGCCGCGGGCTGGCGGCCAGGGGCGCCGATCCAGCCGCCGTCGACGCGCGTGATCGACCTTGCGGCCGACGAGGAGACCCTCTGGGGCGACCTTCGCAAGAAGTGGCGCCAGTACGTGAACAAGGCCCGCACGAACGGCGTGACGGTCGTGGAGCTGCCCGGTGACCCGATCGCGCCGTTCTACGCGATCTATCGCGAGACAGCCGCGCGGGCGGGCTTCCTCATCCGGGTGGAGCAGGCGTATCGCGACGTCTGGGAGGCGTACCGGCCCGGGGGCAACGCGACGATCCTGTTCGCGGTCGACCCCGCCGGAACCCCGCAGGCCGCGCTCTTCCTGGTACGGACCGGCAGCCGCGTCGTGGAGCCGTACGGCGGGATGACGGGCCAGGGCGCCGAGCTCCGGGCGAACTACCTGCTCAAGTGGGAAGCCATCCGGCGAGCGCGAGCCGGGGGAGCTGCCAGCTACGACCTGTGGGGGCTGGCGAACCCCGGCATCGCCCACTTCAAGACCGGGTTCGGCGGGCGCGAGGTCCGCTTCATCGGTGCGTGGGACCTGGTCCTGAGCGATCTCGGGCGGCGGGTCTACTCGGTCGCCCAGCGCGTGCGGGTCGTCCGCGCTCGCCGTCGCGCCGGGCTCGCCACGGAAGGCGCGCCCGGGCTGGCGGGCGGCCGCGACGAGCGGTCCGGCACCGACGCCGAGGCCGACGCGCGATGAGCGCCCTCCCCGGCGTGCGCGAGGCGGGCCCGGATGCGCTGGCCGGCTGGGACGAGCGGACGGTGCGGGTCGTGGGCGGGGACGTCCAGCAGTCGCGTGCCTGGGGCGAGCACCGCGCCCGCACCGGCTGGGCGGTCCATCACCTCGAGATCGATGACGGGAGCGCCGTCCTCGCGCTCGGGCGGCCCTGGCCGCTGCTCGGTGGAGGCCGCCTCTACGTCCCGAAGGGCCCCGTGGCAGCCGGCGCGACGGCGGCAACCGTCGCCGGTCGCCTGGCCGCGGTGGCCGGCTGGGCGCGTGGGGCCGGCTACGACGCGATCCTGGCCGACGCCGAGATGCCGGCCGCCACGGGATACCCGGCGGCCCTGGCCGCGCGCGGCTTCCGGGCGGTCGAGGAGGTCGGGCCGTCCCGTCACCGGGTGGCGGCACCGATCGCGGCGGGCGCCGGCGACCGGCAGCTGCTCGCGACGATCGGGACGACGACCCGCCAGATGATCGTCGCCGCCGAGCGCGGCGGGATGCGCGTGGTCCGTCATGACGCGGCGGCCGCCGCGTCACCGGGTGACGAGACGCCCGGCCCGGGCCCCAACCTGCCACCGTTCGAGCGTCCGGTCGAGGATGCGACGGCCGCCTTCGAGCGTTTCCACGGTCTCCTCGCCGCCACGGGGGAGCGGCGCGGCTTCGCGATCGGGCCGCGCGCGAATGCGGTCGCCTGGTGGGAAGCGGCGCTGGCGGCGGGCTTCCTCGCCTTCCTCGAGGCGCGCTCGGCCGACGACACGTACCTGGGGGCGGCGATCTTCTACCGGAACGGCGAGCGCCTGACGTACGCGCACTCCGGTGACGTGGTCACCCTGCGCCGCGCGCATCCCGGCGCGTCCCGCCTGCTCCTCTGGCGCGCGCTCCAGCTCGCGGCGCGCGAGGGTCGCAGCGAGCTCGACCTCGGCGGCGTGGACGTGGCAGGTGCGCGGCACGAGCCCCGCCCCGGCGACCCGATGTACGGCCTCCTCGAGTTCAAGCGCTCGTTCGGCGGCCGGTGGGTGGAGCTGTCCGGGGCCCACGAGCTGGTCCTGCGGCCGGCGCGGGCACGCGCGGGCGCGGCGATCGCCGGGGTCGGCCACGCGGCGCGACGCCTCGCCCGGCGACGAGGCCGAGGCCGGTGAGCGGGCCGCGCCTCCCGGATGCCACGGACCGGGGACCGGCGCACGCGGAGCAGGAGCTGCTCGCTCGCCTCGCGGCCGCGGAGCCGCGCGGGACCAGGCCGCTCGCCGGGCTCATCGCGCGGCTCCGCTCGGCGGGCCGCCTGCGGGCGGTGGTCGGGCCGGGACCGGCCTCCGCCTCCGACGAGGCCGCGATCCGGGCGACGGAGGTGGCCGGGATCGCCTACGACTCACGGCGCGTCGTGCCGGGAGGCTGTTTCGTTGCCGTGCCCGGCGCGCATGCCGACGGCCACGCGTTCGTCGGAGCCGCCGTCGCCGCCGGGGCCAACACTGTCGTGGTCGAACGCCCGGTGCCCCCGGGCGACGTCCCCGGCGCGGCGCAGATCGTGGTCGACCGGGGCCAGCTCGCGCTCGCGACGGTCGCGGCGTGGTGGTACGGCGACCCTGCCGGAGCCCTCGGCGTCATCGGCATCACCGGGACGGACGGCAAGACGACGACGGCCGCCATGGCCGTCGCGGCCCTCGAGGCCGCCGGCGTCCCGACCGGCCTCGTGAGCACGGCCGAGCAGAAGGTGGGGAGCACGCGCGCGGGCGCGCTGGCCCATGTCACGACCCCCGAGGCGCCGGACCTGCAGCGCGCGCTCCGCGCGATCCGCGGCGCGAACGACGTCGCGGCCGTCGTGGAGGCCACGTCCCACGGACTCGCGCTCGAGCGCGTCGGCGAGATCGCCTTCGACGTCGCCATCCTGACGAACCTGACCCACGAGCATCTCGAGTTCCACGGGACGTTCGACGCGTACCGAGCCGCGAAGCGATCGCTCTTCGAGCGCCTGGCCGCGGCTTCGGCGGGCCACGCGTCGAAGCCGCGCACGCTTCCCGGCGATCGCGGATGGCCGCGCGGCGGGATCGTCAACGCCGACGACCCCAACGCCGCGTGGTTCGAGGCCGCCACCCGTGAGGCGGGCGCGACGCTGCTGCGCTACGGGGTCGCGATGGATGCCGACGTCCGGGCCGCGGACATCGCGCTCGCCGGGGATGGCCTCGTCGCGACCCTCGCCACGCCGCGCGGAGCGGGAACGCTCCGCCTCCCGCTCCTGGGCCGCTTCAACGTGCACAACGCGCTGGCCGTGGTGGCGCTCGGCGAGCTCCTGGAGCTGGACGCGGCGGGGATTCTCGCCGGCCTTGCCGGGTTCCACGGCGTGCGCGGCCGGATGGAGCGGGTCGAGCGGGGACAGCCGTTCACGCTCATCGTCGACTACGCCCATACGCCGGCCTCGCTCGCGACGGTCCTCGACGAGCTCGCCGGGCTGGTCGGGCCGGGCGGCGGGCGGATCGCCGTCTTCGGCTCGGCGGGGGAGCGCGACGTGGCGAAGCGCGCCCTCCAGGGCCGGGTCGCGGGCGAGCGCTGCCGGCTGGTGATCGCGACCGACGAGGATCCGCGCGGCGAGGACCCGATGGCGATCCTGGAGCAGATCGCGTCGGGCGCCGAGGCCGCGGGCATGCGACGCGACGGCGACCTGCTCCTGATCCCGGACCGGCGGGCCGCGATCGCGGAAGCGATCGGGAAGGCGCGTCCGGGCGACGTCGTGCTCCTCGCGGGCAAGGGCCACGAGCGCAGCATCATCTACGCGGGATCCGAGCGTGCCTGGGACGAGCGCAGGGTCGCGGAAGAGTGCCTGGCCGCAGCGGGGTACGGCTGACATCCCGGTCCGCGGCGTGACGGGCCCGCCTTCGGGCGCGCGGCCGGGACGTGCCCGTGCAACGCTCGCGGGGTCCGAAAACCGCCCTGCTATCCTTGCCCGACCCATGTCCGTCGAACAGGTCCCCGCCGACACCGCACCGCCCGCGCCACGGACCCGCCGGGCCCCGGCGAGCCCGAAGCGCGTCGCGGCCGAGCTGTCGTTGCCGGTGCTCCGCGCCTCGCTCCTGGCCGAGGTCGCGAGCCACCACCCGCAGGCCGACCTCGCCCCGATCGAGCGCGCCTTCGACTTCGCCGTGGCCGCCCACGGCGACCAGCGCCGCGCGACGGGCGAGGCCTACGTGACCCACCCGATCGCCGCGGCCCGCACGCTCGCGGAGATGGCCCTCGACCCGGCCTCGATCCAGGCGGCTCTCCTCCACGACGTGCCGGAGGACACGGACCAGTCGCTGACGGACATCGAGGAGCATTTCGGCGCGGAGGTCGCTCACCTCGTCGACGGCGTCACCAAGCTCTCGAAGTTCTCGACCCACTCCCACGAGGAACAGCAGGCCGAGAACATCCGCAAGATGCTGCTCGCGATGGCCCAGGACATCCGGGTCGTCCTGATCAAGCTCGCCGATCGCCTCCACAACATGCGGACGCTCTCGGGCCTGCCGCCCGACAAGCAGCTCCGCATCGCCCGCCAGACCATGGAGATCTACGCGCCCCTCGCGGAGCGGCTCGGGATCTGGCAGATCAAGTGGGAGCTCGAGGACCTCTCGTTCAAGCACCTGGACCCGGAGCGATACCGCGAGCTGGCGGCCAACCTCGACACGCGCCGCGGGCACCGCGAGCGCTACATCCAGCGGGCGATCGCGATCCTCCAGCCCGAGCTCGCCCGGCATGGGATCGAGGGCGACCTGAACGGGCGCCCGAAGCACCTCTTCTCCATCTGGAAGAAGATGCAGCGCAAGTCCGCCGCGTTCGGCGAGATCTACGACGTCTACGCGATCCGGCTCCTGGTCGACGAGGTCCGCGACTGCTACGCGGCCCTCGGGGTGGTCCACAGCCTGTGGAAGCCGATCCCGGGCCAGTTCGACGACTACATCGCGGTCCCCAAGCCGAACGGCTACCAGAGCCTCCACACGGCCGTGATCGCGCTCGACGGCAAGCCCCTCGAGATCCAGATCCGGACGCACGCGATGCACTCCGTCAGCGAGGTGGGCATCGCGGCGCACTGGCGCTACAAGGAGGGCTCGAAGGCCGAGCGCGACTACGACGCCAAGCTGGCCTGGCTGCGCCAGCTGATGGACTGGCAGCGCGAGGTCACGGACGCGACCGAGTTCGTCGAGGGGATCAAGCTCGACATCTTCCAGGACCAGGTCTTCGTCTTCACCCCGAAGGGCGACATCAAGGACCTGCCCGCCGGCGCGACGCCCCTCGACTTCGCCTACCGGATCCATACCGACGTCGGGCACCGGACCATCGGCGCGAAGGTCAACAACCGCCTCGTCCCCCTCGACTACCGCCTCAGGAACGGCGACATCGTCGAGGTCGTGACGACGAAGGCCGAGCATGGCCCGTCGCGCGACTGGCTCTCGATCGTCCGGACATCGCATGCCCGCGAGAAGATCCGGCAATGGTTCAAGAAGAAGGACCGCGACGAGAACATCACCCACGGGCGCGAGTCCCTCGAGCGGGAGCTGAAGCGCCTGGCCCGGACGTCGATCGCGGCGGTCGGCCACGATCGCCTCCTGGAGGCCGCGCGCCCCTACGGGCACGACACGCTCGACGACTTCTACGCGGCCATCGGCTACGGCGCGGTGTCGCCACAGCAGGTGGTCATGCGGCTCGGCGTCGTCGACGACGCCCAGCTCACCTTGCCGTCCGTCGCGCCGACCCCGGTTCGAGCCGGCGGCGTGCGCGTCAAGGGCGTCGGCGACCTGCTCGTCCGCTTCGCCAAGTGCTGCCATCCCATCCCGGGCGACCCGATCGTCGGCTTCATCACCCGCGGGCGGGGCATCACGGTGCACCTGGGACGCTGCCCGACGGTGGTCAACGAGCGCGAGGCGGCCCGCCTGATCGAGGTGGAATGGGAGACGGCTCCGGCGGCGACCTACCCGATCGCGATCCGCGTGGAGGCCCACGACCGGACGGGCCTGCTCAACGACATCGCCGGGGCCGTGGCCGAGAGCAAGGTGAACATCGTGGCGGCGAACGTGGCGGTCAGCCAGGACCACACGGCGACGGTCATGGCCACGCTCCAGGTGGCGTCGGTGTCACAGCTGGCCCGGGTCATGAGCCGGATCGAGCACGTCAAGGACGTCCTCTCCGTCCAGCGCGACCTGGGGTAGGGGAGGCGGCGAATCGCCGACCGCCGCCCGGCTAGACTTGGCGCGATGCCACCATCCCTTCGCGCCCCCCGGGGCACCCGCGACCTCCTGCCCGACGACCGCGCCGCGTTCGGGCGCCTGGAGCGGATCGCGCGCGACCTCGCGGCCCGCTACGGCTACCGCGACATGGAGACGCCGCTCTTCGAGCAGGCCGCCGTCTTCGAGCGCGGCATCGGCACCGCCACCGACGTGGTCGAGAAGGAGCTGTTCCGCGTCCTGCCCAGCCGAGGCGAGGAGCGCGAGGCGTGGGCCCTCCGCCCGGAGGCGACGGCGGGAATCTGTCGCGCGTACGTCGAGCACGGCATGCAGACGTGGCCGCAGCCGGTGCGGCTCAGCCTTGCCGGCCCGATGTTCCGCTACGACCGGCCGCAGGCGGGCCGCTTCCGCCAGTTCTGGCAGTGGGACGTCGAGGCGATCGGCGACGCCGGACCGGCGATCGATGCGGAGCTCGTGGAGCTCGGGGCGCGGTTCTACCGCGACGCGGGACTGCCGGACGTCGAGATCCTCCTCAACTCGATCGGCGACGCGGCCTGCCGGCCCGCCTACCTCGCCACCCTCGTCGCGTACTACCGCGGGGCCGAGGCGCGCCTGCCGGAGCTGGAGCGGCGGCGCCTCGAGACGAACCCCCTGCGTCTCCTCGACTCGAAGGATCCCGCGATGGCGGAGCTGAACGCCGCCGCGCCCCGGATCACCGACCACCTCTGCGCCGCCTGCGCCGCGCATTTCGCCGCGGTCCGGGCGCACCTCGACGCGATGGGCGTGGCGTACCGCCTGGAGTCCGGCGCTCGTGCGCGGGCTCGACTACTACACCCGGACCGCGTTCGAGTTCTACCGGCGCGGCGCGGAGGGCCAGCAGCAGGCGCTGGGCGGAGGCGGCCGGTATGACGGGCTGATCGAGCTGCTCGGCGGCAAGCCGACGGCGGGGATCGGCTTCGCGCTCGGGCTCGACCGCGTCGTCCTCGGGCTTGCCGCCGCGGGCATGCCGGCGCCCGCGGAGGCCGTCCCCGTGGCAGTCGTCGTCGGTGCGGACCCGGGCGGCACCCTGGACCGGCTCCGGGTCGCGACCGATCTCCGGGGGGCCGGGCTGCCCGTACGCGCCGACCTCGCGGTGCGCAAGCTCGGCCGCCAGCTGGAAGCGGCGGTCCGCGAGGGTGCCCAGTTCGCGGTGATCCTCGGGGACGAGCTCGCCGCCGGCGAGGTCCAGCTGCGCGACCTTGACGGCGGATCGCAGAAGATGGTGGCGCTGGCCGACCTGCCCGCGCTCCTTCGGCGCAAGGTCCGGGCACCCGGGGCGCCGTGACCGCGCGGGCCGGCGACGCGGCGAGCCCGCTCGGCGCCGCGACCTCTCCGGTCGACGTGGGCGTCGAGGCCACCCCGAAGCGGGTCTTCGCGTCCGCGCTCGAATGGCCCGGCTGGAGTCGCCCCGGGCGCGACGAGGCAGCAGCGCTTGCCGCACTCGCCGCGAGTGCCGACCGGTTCGCGGTCGCCGCCCGCGAGGCGGGCCTGGCGTTCGCGCCGCCCGGACCGTCCGGGCTCACGGTCGTCGAGCGGCTCCCGGGGACCCCGTCGACCGCGTTCGGCGTGCCGGCCGTCGTCTTCGATTCGGACAGCCGGCCGACCGACGCCGCCGACGGCGCGCGACTCGGGGCGCTCGTGCGGGCGGCGTGGACGCTCCTGGCGAAGGTCGTCGCGGCCGCCCCTGCCGAGCTGCGGAAGGGACCGCGCGGCGGTGGGCGCGACCGGAACGCGATCGTCGCCCACGTCGTGGGCGCCGAGCACGCCTACGCACCGCAGATCGGCCTGCGGCTGCCGGAGCCCGATCCACGCGACGTGCCGGCGGTGGCCGCGGTCCGTGCGGCGATCGCGGAGGTGCTGGCGCGCCCGACCGACGGCGGTCCCGTCCCGGGCGGCCGCTGGCCGGCCCGGTACGCGGCCCGCCGCATCGCGTGGCATGTGCTGGACCATGCATGGGAGATCGAGGATCGCGCCGATCCTGCCTGAACCCGTTCTTCCCGGTGGCGCGGTTGACGGGTCGCGGACAATCGATCCATCCGGGCCGCGGCCCAGCGGTCCGTGATGGCAACCGGGGGGAGCGATGATCGATCAGAGCCTGTTCCCCGCCAGCGTTATTCGCGCACCTTCGCTGGCGGCAACCTGCACCTGCGAGCACTGGATCCACTGCGATCACGCCTGTCACGGCCGGAACTGTGACCCGACCGAGAACTCCTGCGACATGGCGTACATCCCCGACGAGGGCGGCCTGACCCGCTGGGGCTGTGCGGACTGCACGCCGGGCGAGGGCACCCCGCACTACCTCGGCTGCGAGCTCATCGGCTGGAACGTCCCGGCCCGGCGGTCGATCACGGGCTGACGCGCACGGCGCCGACCCGCGAGGCCGGATGCGGGCCAGGGCACGACACGGCCGAATCCGGGGCGGCGCGTCTCTCGCTTCGGGGCGCGGTCCGGCGCCGGTCGGCGCCGCGCTACGATTGCCGGCATGACGAACCTTGCGACCCCGTACCGGACCCACACCTGCGGCGCGCTCCGCGGGGACGACGCGGGCGCCGATGTCCGCCTGGCCGGATGGGTCCACCGCCGCCGCGACCATGGCCAGCTGATCTTCCTGGACCTTCGGGACCGGCACGGGATCACGCAGGTCGTGATCGACGCCACCACGGCACCGGACGCCCATGCGGCCGCCATGCGGTGCCGAATCGAGTTCGTCGTCACGGTCGCCGGGCCGGTCAGCCGGCGGCTGCCCGGGATGGAGAACCCGAAGCTGGCGACCGGTGAGATCGAGCTCCGTGCGCGCGAGCTGACGGTCCTGTCCGAGGCGAAGACGCCGCCCTTCTACATCAATGAGCCCGACGCGCCGGTCGACGAGTCCGTGCGCCTCCAATATCGGTACCTGGACATCCGCCGGGAGCCGATGATGCGCCGCCTGCTCATGCGCAGCCGGCTGGTGGAGGAGATCCGGCTGGCGCACCACGCGAACGGGTTCGTCGAGATCGAGACGCCCATCCTCATCAAGAGCACGCCCGAGGGCGCCCGCGACTTCATCGTCCCCTCGCGGCTCCAGCCCGGAAGCGTCTATGCGCTGCCCCAGAGCCCCCAGCAGCTCAAGCAGCTGCTCATGGTCGCGGGCATGGACCGCTACTTCCAGATCGCGCGCTGCTTTCGCGACGAGGACCTGCGCGGCGACCGTCAGCCCGAGTTCACCCAGCTCGACCTGGAGATGAGCTTCGTCACCGAGGAGACGGTGATGAGCTTCGTGGAGCAGATGGCCATCGAGGTCTCCCTGGCCGTGACGCCGGAGCGGCCCCTCCTGCAGGTGCCATTCCCGCGCTTCACCTACGCGGAGGCGCTCGAGCGGTTCGGCTCGGACAAGCCCGATGTTCGCTTCGGCATGGAGCTCGCGGACCTCGCCCCGGCGCTCGTGGACGCGACCGGCGCCGCTGCCTCCGGGTTCCGGGTCTTCGACGAGACGCTCGCCAGCGGCGGCCGCGTCAAGGGGATCGCCGTGCCCGGCCTTGGTGACGCCAGCCGGGCCCGGGTCGACGAGCTCACCGACCTCGCGAAGCGCTTCGGCGCGCGCGGGCTCGTCACGCTCGGCGTGACCGGCGACCGAATCCACGGGCCGAGCGTCAAGTTCCTCGGCGACGAGCGCGCCGCGGAGCTCGCCCGGCGCTGCGGTGCGGCCGACGGCGACCTGGTGCTGATCGTCGCGGACCGGCCGCACGCGGCGGCGGACATCCTCGGCCGCCTGCGGGCCGAGCTCGGGTCGCGTCTCGGCCTGGCGGACCCGACCGTGCTCGCCTACTGCTGGATCAACCGCTTCCCGATGTACGAGTGGGACGCGGAGCGCAACGGCTGGCACGCGACCCATAACCCGTTCTCGGGCGTGGTGCCCGAAGACGAGCCGCTCCTCGTGACCGCGTCCGGCGACCCGGAGCGCCCGTCCGAGGACGACCCGGCCGGTCGTGCGCGGGCGATGCAGTACGACCTCGTCCTCAACGGATGGGAGCTCGGCGGCGGGTCCGTCCGGATCCATCGGCGGGCGCTCCTGGAGCGGTCGTTCGCGCTCCAGGGCCACACCTTCGACTCGATGCAGGCGAAGTTCGGAGGCATGCTCGAGGCGTTCGAGTATGGGGCGCCGCCGCATGGTGGCATCGCGATCGGGATCGACCGCTGGGCGGCGCTCATGGCCGACCAGGCGACGATCCGCGAGGTCATGGCGTTCCCGAAGACGTCGTCCGGGATGGACCTCATGCTCGACGCGCCGTCGGCACCCGATCCCGGCCAGTACGCCGAGCTCGGCCTGCGCTTCGTGGGGGTCGTCGACCGCGCCTGACGCCGGGTGCCGCGCCCCTCATTTGTGCGCGGCGGGACAATGGGGCGACGCCCCGAGGCAGGGCGAGCGTCACGGGGGACGCCATGGGCACGCAGTTCGTCGTCCAGCTGGTGAACCGCCCGGGCGCGCTCGCGGCCTTCTCCCGGGCGCTCGCCGAGCGGGGCGTGAGCATCCTCGAGCTCTCGGGCGGAGGCGCCGGGGATCACGCGTACGCCGTCCTGACCACCGACGACGACGCCGCGACGCGGGCGGTCCTGCGCTCCATCGGCTATCCGTTCGTCGACGGCGAGGCGATCGTGGTCGAGATCGACGACCGGCCGGGCGGCTTCGCCGCGACCACGGAGAAGCTCGCCGCCGCCGGCGTGAACATCCAGGGCGTCCTGTTCCTCGGGCGGCGCGCCGGGATCGTCGAGACCGCGTTCACGGTGGACGACGTGGGCCGCGCACGACGGGCGCTCGGCCTGGGCTGAGCGGGCGATCAGTCGCGCGCCGGCGGCTGCTCGGGAGCCTCGTCCGGCCCGGCGGCGACGAGCGCGCCCCATTCGTGCCGATGATCTGCGGCCGGTTCGGGCGGCCCGTCGAACGGCGGCAGCTCGGCCCGCGGCGTGTCGAGGCCGAGCACGACGCCGGGATCGCCCAGCTCGATCGTCCGGGACGGCCCGGCGCCGGCGAGGGCGTCGGCGATCGACGGCGGCGTCAGGTCCGGGGGGAGCGCGCGGAGCGCGTCAAGCATGCCGACCGGCACGAGGACCGGCCAGCCGGTCTCGCCCCGGAATGCCGGACGGAGCAGGCGCCCAGGGTCCGTGCCGTGCGCCTCGATGAGCGAGGTGACCGTCTCGGCGTCCAGCCAGCCCATCCGGGCCGGCCAGAGGAGCGCCGCCGCCGTCCCATGGACCTCCGCCCGAGCGAGGTCGATCGCGCGGGCCATCTGCCCCGCCGGCCCCAGCTCGACCGACGCGGGGGCGCCGAGGATCGCCTCGCTGCCGGCGAGCGCCGTGGCGACCGCGCCGTCCGGGTCTGGTGAGAGCGACCACGACCGGCAGCGCGCCGCCTGCCCAGGCCAGGTCCACGAGGCGGCGCACGTTCGGCGTCCCCTCCACGTCACGCAGGGCGGAGTCCGGAGTGGCGGCCAGGATGCACGCGGCGACGGTCACGCCCGGGATGCTAGCAGGCTCGCGCGGCCGCACAACCCACCTGTGCGACAATCGGGCTGCCCATGACCGAAGCGAGCGAGCGACCCCGCATGCCCACCGCGACCGAGGCGCCGCCGGAGACGCCCAGCACCGAGCCTGCTCCGCTCGCCCTCCGCACGGACGTCCGCAACGTCGCGATCGTGGCGCACGTCGACCACGGCAAGACCACGCTCGTCGACGCGCTGCTCCGCCAGACCGGCTCGTTCCGGGCCAACCAGGTCGTCGCGGATCGGGTCATGGATTCGATGGATCTCGAGCGCGAGAAGGGGATCACGATCCTCGCGAAGCAGACGAACGTCGAGTTCGATGGGATCCATATCAACATCGTGGACACCCCGGGGCACGCGGACTTCGGCGGCGAGGTGGAGCGCTCGCTCAACCTGGTCGATTCCGTGCTCCTCCTCGTCGATGCCGCGGAGGGCCCGCTGCCGCAGACGCGCTACGTCCTGCAGAAGGCGATGGCGCGCAACCTGCCCGTGGTCGTCGCGGTGAACAAGATCGACCGCGGCGACGCGCGGCCCCTCGAGGTGCTCGACGACATCTACGAGCTCTTCATGGACCTCGGCGCGACCGCCCACCAGATCGAGTTCCCGGTCGTCTACACGAATGCCAAGAGCGGCACCGCCACGCGGGCGCTGGCCGTGCCCGGCACCAGCCTCCGGCCGCTCCTCGAGCTGCTCGTCTCCGTCACGCCGCCGCCCACCTACGAGCCGGGCCACCCGCTGCAGCTGCTCGTCACGAACCTGTCCGCCAACGAGTACGTCGGCCGGATGGCGGTGGGACGGGTGATGAACGGCACGATCCGCGTCGGCCAGCGGATCGTGGTCGTGCGCGAGGAGCCCGACGACCCGAGCGGCGTGGTCGAGCCGGGGCGGACGGTGACCCTGTCCGGCACCGTGACCGCGCTCCAGACGGCGCGCGGGATCGAGCGGGCCGACATCGAGCAGGCCGGCCCGGGCGACATCGTGTCGGTGGCGGGGCTGCCCGAGGTCACCATCGGCGACACGCTGACGGACCCGTCGGACCCGCGTCCGCTGCCGCGCCTCGAGGTGGACGAGCCGACGCTGCGGATGACGTTCGGCGTCAACACGTCGCCGCTCTCCGGGCGCGACGGCAAGTACCTGACGAGCCGCCAGCTCCGGGCGCGCCTGGAGAAGGAGATCCTGGGAAACGTCGCGGTCCAGTTCTTCCCCACCGAATCCGCCGACACGTTCGAGGTGCGCGGGCGCGGGGAGCTCCAGCTCGCCGTGCTCGTCGAGCAGATGCGTCGCGAGGGCTTCGAGCTCCAGGTGAGCCGCCCGGAGGTGATCCTGCGGACCGACGGCGGCGTCCTCCAGGAGCCATACGAGCGGATCACCCTCGACATCCCGCCCGAGTACATCGGCACCATCCAGACCGCCCTGGCCGGCCGGAAGGGGCGCCTCGAGCAGATGTCCACCGACGCGGACGGGCGCGTCCGGCTGGAGTACGTCCTGCCGGTCCGCGGTCTCATCGGCTACCGCGGGCAGCTCATGACCGAGACGCGCGGGACCGCGCTGCTCCACCAGATCGGCGAGGGCTACGGCCCGTATGCCGGCGAGGTCACCCACCGCACGAACGGCGTCCTGGTGGCCGACCGCCAGGGGACGTCGAACGCGTACGGGCTGTTCAACCTCCAGGAGCGGGCCGAGATGCTCATCGGCTCCGGGCAGGACGTCTACGAGGGGATGGTCGTCGGCGAGAACGCACGGTCCGGCGACATGGACGTGAACGTCACGAAGGAGAAGAAGCTTACCAATATCCGGACCCACGCCCACGACGAGGCGCTCCGGCTGGTCCCGCCGCGCCCGATGACCCTGGAGACCGCCATCGAGTTCATCGGCGACGACGAGCTCGTCGAGGTCACGCCCAACCAGATCCGCCTGCGGAAGCGCCTCCTGTCGCAGCACGATCGCCATCGCCAGGCCGGCGCCCGCGAGGATGCGCGCCAGCCCGAGGATCGCTGACCGCCGGATCCGCGATCCCGCGAGGACGCGCGGCAGCCCGGGGATCGCTGACCGCCGGGAATCGCGATCCCGCGAGGCCGCTCTGCCGGTCCGCAAGGCGGGCACGACGCCGTCGCGGCCCGGCTACCATCACCTGCCATGGACCGGTTGAGGTCGGCCTCCGTCCGCCACGTGGCCGGGGCGGTCGCGGTGATGGGCGCCGCGCTGGTGCTCACGACGCTCGGAGTCGCCGGGCTCGAGGGCATCCTGAAGGTCCCGGACGCGTCCGCGACGTACCTGCTGGCGGTCGTGTCGATCGCCGTCGCGTTCGGGACGCCGGCGGCCGTGGCGACGGCCATCGGCTCGTTCCTGCTCTATGACTTCCTGTTCGTCGCGCCGACCGGGGCGCTCATCGTCGCGAACCCGGAGGAGCTCCTCAACCTGCTCCTGCTGCTTGCGCTCGGCGTGGTCGTCGGGCAGCTGGCCGGCATGCAGCGCGCCCGAGCCGAGACGGCGCTGCTCCGAGAGCGCCAGGCCAGGACGCAGTACCTCGTGGGTCGGGAGCTTGCGACGGCGTCGACCGCCCGCGAGGCCCTGCCGGGCCTGGTGACGCTGCTGTCCCAGGAGGTCGAGGCGACGCGCACATGGATCGGCCTCGGCCCCGAGGTGGGGCAGGAGCGCGTCGTCGCGGACAGCGAGCCGGCGCCGCGCCGCGGGGCACCGGCCTCGTACCAGCTCCTCCAACGCCTGCCCGGCGACGAGGGGACCGCCTGGGTCCGCGTCCACGACCCCCGCCCGGCAACCGGCGAACGGCGCGAGACCGGCGGCGTCTCGTACCGCATCCCGATCACGGCCGCGGGGGTCCCGCTCGGCTCGCTCTGGATCGTGCGGCCCCGGCGCGCCGGGCCGCCCGGTCGCGGGCACACGCGGGTGCTCGCTGCGGCGGCCGACCAGGTCGGCCAGGCCCTCGAGCGCGACCGTCTTGCGGAGGAGGCCACCGGAGCGGAGATCGCCCGCCGCAGCGAGGCTGCGAAGACCGCCCTGCTCGACTCGGTCTCGCACGATCTCCGCACGCCGCTCGCCTCCATCCGCGCCGCGGCCGGAAGCCTGATGGACCCGACCGTCCCGCTCGACGAACGGGCCCGGCAGGATCGTGCTGCCTCGATCGACGCCCAGGCCGAGCGCCTCAACCGCCTCGTGACGAACCTCCTCGACATGAGCCGGATCGAGGCGGGGGGTCTTCATGCGCGGCTCGAGGTCTTCCCGCTCGAGGATCTGGTCCGGGCGACCGTGGCGCGCTTCGCGGGCCAGCTGGACGGGCGCACGGTGACCATCTCGATGCCGCCCGACCTTCCGCCCGTCTCCGTCGACGAGATCTTCGTCGACGAGATCGTCACCAACCTGGTCGAGAACGCGATCCGCCATGCGCCGCCGGACGTGCCGATCCGGATCAGCGCCGTCGCGGAAACGGAGGGACGGGTTCGCCTGCGCGTCGAGGATGGCGGGGCCGGCGTGCCCGACGCGGCGCTCGAGCGCGTCTTCGACAAGTTCTATCGCGTGACCACCACGAGCGCTCGCGCGCAGCGCGGGAGCGGGCTGGGGCTTGCCGTCGTGCGCGGGTTCGTGGAGGCGATGGGCGGCAATGTCACGGCCCATGCCAGCGACCTCGGCGGCCTTGCCGTGGACGTCGACCTCCCGGCCGCGGCGAGCCCGGTTCCGCCGCCGGTGGGGGCCGCGGGGCGACCGGGGTCGTCGACATGACGCCCGCGCCTCCGCCCGGCGCGGCCGTCCTGCTCGTCGAGGACGATGCCGCGACGCGGCACGAGGTCGCGACGTTCCTGCGCGGGCATGGCTTCCGGGTCGACGAGGCCGGCGACGGCGCAACCGCGTGGGAGCGCTGGGCATCGCAGCGACCCGACCTGGTCGTGCTGGACCTGGGCCTACCCGACCTCGACGGGTCCGTGCTGATCCGCCGCCTCCGCCGCGACGCGACGACCCCGATCCTCGTCCTGTCGGCGCGGGACCGGGAGGCCGAGAAGGTGGCGGCCCTCGAATTGGGGGCGGACGACTACGTGACGAAGCCGTTCGGCGCGGCCGAGCTCCTCGCCCGGATCCGGGCCGTGCTGCGCCGGGCCGCCGGGCCCGCGGCGGAGGCGACCGGCACGGTCCTGGTGGGCCAGCTCCGGCTGGACGTCGCGCGTCACGAGGTCACGGTGGCGGGCCGCCCCGTGCAGCTGACGCCGCGCGAGTTCGAGGTGCTCAAGGTCCTCCTGTCGTCGGCCGGCCGGCTGGTGACGCACGGCCGGCTGCTCCGCGCGGTCTGGGGCACCGCCTACTCGGACGAGGCGCACTACCTGCACGTCTACGTCAGCCAGATCCGGCGGAAGATCGCGGCCGCGGACCCGTCCGGCGAGCTGGCCGGGCTCATCGCGGCCGAGCCCGGCGTGGGCTACCGGGTGCGCCTGCCGGACGCGGACCGAACCTGAGCGATCCTTGAGCGCCCGGCTCGGGCGGGCGGCGGCCCCACCTTGGAAGGCCCGGCCATAGTGGTGACATGAACGTCGATGGACGCCGCAGCTGGGCGCGTCCGGTGCCCGATTCCGCGACGTCCTGGGACTGGGAGCGCGAGATCATCGCGGCGATCGCGATGGTCGCACGCGATCCCCGCTTTCGCGTGGTCCTCTGCGGAAGCGCGCTGCGGGCGAGCGTCGTGGCGCGGCTGGACGGGGCGGCAGCCAGCGCCGGCGTGGTCATCGAGCGGCAGATCCGACGCGGCGGGGGCTGGGACGTCGAGGTGCGCGCTGGGTGAGCCAGGCGGTCCCGCGGCCGCGCGGGCGTGAGTACAGTCACGTCGTGAGCGAGGACCCGGGTCTCCTTCACGGCCAGAAGCCCGCGGACCGCCGCGTCCGCGTCAACCGGCCGGAGTCGCGCTACTTCCGGTACGCGGGACCCGGGGTCGTCGTCGCGCGCGCGGCCGCGATCGAGGCGCGAACGCCCGTGGGGCGCGCTCTGATTGCAGCTCGCCGAATGCTGTTCGGGAACCCCATCGCGACGGCCCAGGAGATGGACCAGCGGCTTCCGAAGTGGAAGGCCCTGGCCGTCTTCTCGAGCGACGTCCTGTCGTCGGTTGCCTATGCCACGGAAGCGAGCATGTTCACGCTCCTCGCGGTCGGCACCATCGCCTTCAGCTACCTCATGCCGATCGCGATCCTCATCGTGGCGCTCCTTGTGCTCGTGACGTTCTCGTACCGGCAGACGATCCGGGCGTACCCGAGCGGCGGGGGCAGCTACATCGTCGCGCGGGCGAACCTCGGCGTCCTGCCCGGGCTCGTGGCGGCGGCGGCGCTGCTGACGGACTACGTCCTGACCGTCTCCGTCAGCGTGTCGAGCGGCATCTTCAACCTCGCCTCGGCGTTCCCGGCCCTCCACGACCTGACAGTGCCGCTCATCGTGGTCGCGATCCTCCTCGTCATGGGGGTGAACCTGCGGGGAATCCGCGAGAGCGGCACGATCTTCGCGCTCCCGACCTACATCTTCATGGTCAGCGTCATCCTGCTCGTCGTGGTCGGCATCGCCCGAACGCTGCTCGGCGCCGCGCCCCACGTCACGGACGTCGTCCCGATCCAGGTGCAGGCGGAGAGCCTGAGCCTCCTCCTGCTGATGCGGGCGTTCGCCGATGGCTGCAGCGCCATGACCGGCACGGAGGCGATCTCCAATGGCACGCCGGCGTTCAAGCCTCCCGAGTGGAAGAACGCCCAGAAGACGATGGTGGCGATGGCGACCATCCTCGGGTTCGTCTTCCTCGGGATCTCGTACCTGGCGGGCGTGGCCGGAGCGGTCCCGTCTCACGACGAGTCGGTCCTGTCGCAGATCGGCCGGGCCACGTTCGGGCAGGGCCCGATCTGGTACATCCTGCTGATCTCCACGATGGGGATTCTGATCCTGGCCGCGCAGACGAGCTTCGCCGACTTCCCGCGCCTCGCCTCGATCCTGGCCCGGGACGGGTTCATGCCGCGCGGCTTCGCCTACCGCGGCGAGCGGCTCGCCTTCAACGCGGGGATCGTGGCCCTCGCCTTGCTCGCGATCATCGTCGCGGTCGCCTTCGGCGGTCGCGTCGAGGCGCTCATCCCGCTCTATGCGATCGGCGTCTTCACCGCGTTCACGCTCTCGCAGGCGGGGATGGTCCGCCACTGGTTCTCCGAGAAGGGCCCTGGATGGCGGCGGAGCGCCATGATCAACGGCGTGGGTGCCATCGCGACGGCCATCGTCGCCGTGATCTTCGCGGTCGCCAAGTTCGCCCTGGGGGCCTGGATCGTCCTGATCATCGTGCCCGTCCTGGTGGCGATCATGCTGCTCATCCGCCGCGAGTACAGCTTCGGGACGTCCGGGCTGATGGTCGCGCCGGACCTCGTCTGGGGCGCGCCGGTCCACCGGCGTCGCGTCGTGATCCCCGTCGCGGACGTCCAGTGGGACGTGATCCAGGCCGTGCGGTTCGGGCGCTCGATGACCGGCGACATTACGGCGGTCCACGTGACCGACGACGTCGCGGCGGGCGAGAAGGTGCGGGATCGCTTCGAGCGCCAGCTGCCCGGCATCCGCTTCGTGATCGTGGAGTCGCCCTACCGGAACCTGGTCGACCCGCTCATCCGGTACCTCGAGGTGACGGCCGAGCAGGATCGAAGCAGCGTCACTGTGGTTCTCCTGCCGGAGCGCGTGTCGCGCCACTGGTGGGAGAAGATTCTCTTCAACCAGAACGTCCACCGGATCCGCGAGGCGCTGACCGGCCGCTCGGACATCCTGGTCGCGGACGTCCCGTTCCGGTCGCGCGAGCGCGGGCACCACGGCGTCCCGCGGTCCTGAGCCTCGCTAGATCGGAAGATCCCCTTCGTCGGGACCCGAGAACGGGTCGAGGGTCTCCGTGAAGAAGCGGCCGTAGAAGTTGATGAAGTGCGCGCCATGGCGGCGCAGCACGGCCCGGATCGCGCGGCGGCGGCCGGGATCGGTCTCGCGCACGGCGATCACGGGGTGGCCGCGCCGCGCCTCCAGCTCATAGCGCCGGAAGTCCGGCGCCTGGTCCATCTGGGTGAACTGGACCAGGCGATAGATGCGCGCCATCAGCCCGTGGTGCGTCCCGCGGCCGTCGATCCGGAGCGCGGCGTCCTCGCCGACGAGGATTCGGATCGCCGCGGCGGCGACGCCCTCGGCCACCAGCTCCGGGATGGCCGCGTTCGCCGCGACGCGGGACGGAAGGATCGCCATCAGGTGATCGGTCGGGTAGCCCAGCAGCCAGCCCGTCGGGCGAGGGGCGCCTGCGGGAGGGACGGAGGCGGGCGGGCGCGGCGGATCGGACACGGCGACAGGATAGCCAACGGGCCTCTGAGCCCTCCCGCCGTACAATCCCGCTCTGATGGCGATCTACCTCGACCACGCGGCCACCACGCCGCTCCGCCACGAAGCGCTCGAGGCGATGCTCCCGTACCTCGGTGGCGCATTCGGGAACCCGTCCTCCGCGCACTCGTTCGGGCGAATCGCCCGCAACGCGCTCGACGAGGCGCACGAGCGGCTCGCGACAGCCCTCGGCGGGAGCGCCCGCGAGATCGTCGTCACGTCCGGCGGGACCGAGGCCAACAACCTCGCGATCAAGGGGGCCGCGTGGGCCGGCAAAGCGCGCGGCCACCGCCTCATCATGAGCGCTGTCGAGCACCATGCGGTTGGCCACGCCATGCGCCACCTGGAGAAGTTCGGCTTCGAGGTCGTGGAGATCGCGGTCGACCGCGACGGTCTGGTCGATCCCGACGAGCTGGACGCCGCGATGGACGACCGGACAATCCTCGTGTCCGTGATGCTGGCCAACAACGAAGTGGGCACGATCCAGCCGATCCGTGAGATCGCCGAGCGCGTGCGCGCGCGGCGCGGGGTCCTGCTCCACGTCGACGCGGTTCAGGCGGCACCGACCCTGGACCTCGACGTCGGCGAGCTCGGCGTGGACCTCGTGACGATCTCCGCCCACAAGTTCGAGGGCCCGAAGGGCGCCGGCGCGCTCTGGATCCGGCGTGGGACGCAGCTCCTCGCGCAGGTCCACGGCGGGAGCCAGGAACGGCATCGGCGAGCGGGCACGGAGAACGTGGCCGGGGCGGTGGGCATGGCCGTCGCCTACGAGTGCGCCTGCGCGGACCGGCCCACGACCGCGATCCGCCTGCGCGCGCTTCGCTCGCGCCTCGCCGCCGCCTGCCTCGCGGTCGACGGCGTCGAGATCACCGGGCACCCGACGGAGCGCCTTCCCGGCCTCCTCTCGCTGCGGGTCCGGGGCGCCGACGGCGTCGCCATCAGCGTCGCGCTCGACCTCGACGGGATCGCCGCGTCGACCGGGTCCGCCTGCTCCACGGGATCCCCCGAGCCATCCCATGTGCTGACCGCGATGGGATGCACCGACGCCGAGGCGCTGGGTGCGCTGCGCCTTTCGATGGGCCGCGCGACCACCGACGCGGAGGTCGGTGAGGCATGCCTCGTGGTGCCGCGCGTGATCGCGGAGATCCGTGATGGCTCGGCCGCCCAGGCCGCGGACCCGCTCGGTGTGCGGCTGGGGGCCTGAGGCGCGATGGCACGCGTGCTCGTCGCGATGTCGGGCGGGGTGGACAGCTCGGTCGCGGCGGCGCTCGTGGCCGAGGCCGGGCACGAGGTGGTCGGCGTCTGGATGCGGGTCCACGACGGCGCCGACGCCTACTCCGAGCTGAAGAAGAGCTGCTGCTCCGCGGACGCGGCAGAGGACGCCCGACGGGTGGCGGCGCAGCTCGACGTCCCGTTCTACGTCCTCAACCTGGAGCGCGAGTTCGAGGCGGGTGTCATCGCGCCCTTCCTCGCCGCCTACCTCGGCGGCGAGACGCCGAGCCCGTGCGTCGACTGCAACAGCACCGTCAAGTTCGGGGCGCTGCTCGGGCGCGCCCGCCGACTCTACGGCTGCGACGCGGTGGCGACGGGTCACTACGCGCGCCGCGAGACGGTCACAGCTGCCGACGGCACGGAGGTCCACCGGCTGCGGCGAGGGGTCGACCGGGCGAAGGACCAGGCCTACTTCCTGTACGGCCTGCGCCAGGACCAGCTGGCGCACGCGTGGTTCCCGCTGGGCGAGCTGACGAAGGCGGAGGTGCGCGACCTCGCGCGAGCGCGCGGGCTCACGACCGCGGAGAAGCCCGAGAGCATGGAGATCTGCTTCGTGCCGACCGGCGATCCCCGCGATGCCCTGCG
This sequence comes from uncultured Chloroflexia bacterium, assembly GCA_963850035.1. Taxonomy (GTDB): domain Bacteria; phylum Chloroflexota; class Limnocylindria; order Limnocylindrales; family CSP1-4; genus CTSoil-043. Next base: position 109,253 of record CAWKJP010000012.1, read on the forward strand.
AGCGCGGACCGGCTGGCTGCCGGTCGAGGGCCCGGCGATCGACGCGCGGGACGGCCGGGTCGTGGGCTCGCACGCGGGCGCCGCAGGCTTCACCGTGGGCCAGCGCCGCGGGCTCGGCCTCGCGCTCGGAGAGCCGCGCTATGTGAGCCGCGTCGACCCGGCCGCGAACACGATCGTGCTGGCGCGCCGAGCCGACCTCGAGACGCGCCGGTTCGCGCTCGCCGACGTGACCTTCGTGGCAGGACGCCCGCCGGCCGCGGAGGGCGAGCCGTTCGCCGCCCGGGCCCAGGTCCGCCATCGCGCCGACGCCGTCCCCGCCGAGGTTCGGCCCGCCGGCGTCCCGGGGTCGGGGGCAACCCGCCGCGACCAGCGCTGGGTCGTGGAGACGCAGGCCCCGGTGTGGGCCGCGGCGCCCGGCCAGGCGTGCGTCCTCTTCGACGCCGAGGACCCGGACCTCGTGGTGGGCGGCGGGCGCATCGTTCGGGACGACGGGTAGGCGACGGACGTGCCGGCGATCGGGCCATCGCTCGTCCTCGCGGTCCTGCTGGGCGTCTTCTGGACGGCCGCGGCGGTGCTCGTCCGTGGCGTGGCCGGGGCGCGCCTCCCGTTCCTTCTGCTCCTCGCCATCAGCGGAGCCTGGGCGGGGGACGCCGTGGGCGGGCGCATCGGCGGGCCGTTCGACCTCCTGCGCATCGGGGACTTCCGGCTCGTTTCCGCGTCCCTCGGCGCGCTCGGCGGCATCGTCGTCGTGGTGCTGGTTTCCGTCCTGGGCCCGACGCGCGCCGAGGCCGGTCCGGGCCCGGACCGGTGAGCCGCCGGCTGCTCGCCTTCCGCCTTCCCGCCTTCCGCCCCGCGCCCGGCGTGCGTGGGCGCGACGACGACCCCGTGGCGATCTTCGTCCGCGGCGCGACGCTCGGGGCGTTCGTGGGCGCGGTGATCGCCGGGTCGACGGTCTGGCATCGGATCCGTCGCGGGGTGTCCCGGAGCACCGCGGCGCGAGCGAATGGACCCGGGCCCGCGCTGCCGCGAACCGACCTTTCGGGGCCGCGCAGGCGCGACGGGGACGCTCTCGGGCGCTAGCCGCGAGCGGGCCAGGCTCGGCGCGGGTGCTCCCGAGTCGGCGGCCGTCGCGACACGGGCAGGGATGGCCCTTCCGCGTTCGCTACCATTAGGTCCCGATGCCGACTCCGCTCGTCCCGCCCGACCATGATCCCCGGATCTTGCCGCTCTCGACGGCCGAGATCCGGGGGCGCTTCCTCGCGTTCTTCGCCGCGCGCGGACACACGGTCGTGCCGAGCGCCAGCCTGGTGCCGGCCGGGGACCAGACGCTCCTCTTCACGAACTCCGGCATGGTCCAGTTCAAGGAGGTCTTCACCGGCGCCGAGACGCGGAGCTACACGCGTGCGGTCGACTACCAGCGCGTGCTGCGGGTGGCGGGCAAGCACAACGACTTCGAGGAGGTCGGCCGGACCACCCGCCACAACACCTTCTTCGAGATGCTCGGCAACTGGAGCTTCGGCGACTACTTCAAGCGCGAGGCGATCAAGTGGGCGTGGGAGTTCCTCACGGTCGACATGGGGATCCCGGGCGAGCGCCTGGCGGCGACGACCTACACCGACGACGAGGTTGCCTGGGCGATCTGGCGCGACGAGATCGGCCTGCCCCATGAGCGCATGGCGCGCTGGGGGAACGTGGATGCGGGCGACGACAACAACTTCTGGAGGATGGCCGACACCGGGCCATGCGGCCCGTGCAGCGAGATCCACTTCGATCGCGGTGCCCACCTGTCCGAGGGACCGGAGTGCATCCCCGATCATTCCGAGAACTGTCCTCGATGGCTCGAGATCTGGAACCTCGTCTTCATGGAGTTCGATCAGCGCGCGGGCGGTCGCGTGCCGCTGCCGTTCCCGAGCGTCGACACCGGAATGAGCCTCGAGCGCCTCGCGAGCGTCCTCCAGCAGGTCCCGAGCAACTTCGACACGGACGTGTTCACCCCGATCCACGCGCGCATGCGGGAGCTGATGGGCCACGATCCCGAGGCCTTCGAGGCTGAGCGCTTCAGCTACCAGGTGATCGCCGACCACAGCAGGGCCATGACCTTCCTGATCGCCGACGGCGTCCTGCCCTCGAACGAGGGACGCGGGTACGTCCTGCGCCGGATCATCCGCCGCGCGGTCCGCCACGGCCGGCTCCTCGGGCGGCGCGAGCCGTTCCTCGTCGAGACGGCGGCCACGGTCATCGAGGTGATGGGCGACGCGTACCCGCTCCTTCGTGACGAGCGCGAGCGGATCCTCGCCGCGATCGCGCGCGAGGAGGTCCAGTTCGCCCGGACGCTCGACGCGGGAACGTCCCAGCTCGAGGAGGCGCTCATCCCCCTGACCGACGCCGACCGCGTGGTCGGGCGGCGCCCCGAGGAGGTCGCGCCGGACGCGCCGGTGCTGGCGGGTGGCGTCGCGTTCCGGCTCCACGACACGTACGGCTTCCCGATCGATCTCACGATCGAGCTCGCCGCCGAGCACGGCGTGCGGGTGGACAGGGCCGGCTTCGAGGTCGCCCTCGCCGAGCAGCGGGACCGCAGCCGGGGCGGCCGCAAGGCCGAGCTGGCCCGCCACGCGCAGCTGACCGCACAGTACGAGGAGATCCTGCGCCGTACCGGCGCCACGACGTTCGTCGGGTACGAGACGACCGCTGCCGAGTGCCGCGTCCTCGCGATCCTGCGTGACGGCATGGCCTACGACGAGCTCACCGGATCGGGCGAGGCGGAGGTGGTCCTGGACCGCACGCCGTTCTACGCCGAGGGTGGCGGGCAGGTCGGCGACACCGGCGAGCTGCGCGAGGCCGGCGGCGGCTCCCCGCTCTTCGCAGTGGAGGAGACGTTCCGGCCCGCCGGCGCGCTCGTGGTCCATCGCGGCAAGCTCCACGGGCGCCTCCGGGTGGGCGAGACCGTGAGCGCCATGGTCGAACCCGAGCGGCGCGCCCGGACGATGCGCAATCACACCGGTACGCACCTGCTCCACCGCGCCCTGCGCAACGTCGCCGGTCCCGGGGCCCGGCAGGCCGGCTCGCTCGTCTCGCCGGACTACCTCCGCTTCGACTACCCGTTCGAGCGGGCCCTGACGGATGACGAGCGGCGCCGGATCGAGGACGAGGTCCGCCGGATCGTCCGCGAGGACCGCGCGGTGACGGTGGCGCAGCTCCCGATCGCCGAGGCGATCGCGGCGGGCGCGGACGCGTTCTTCGACGAGAAGTACGGCGAGACGGTTCGCACCGTGCGGGTCGCCGACTACAGCTTCGAGCTCTGCGGGGGCACGCATTGCCGCGCCTCCGGCCAGGTCGGGAGCTTCGTGATCACCGCGGACCGCAGCATCGGCTCGGGGATGCGCCGGATCGAAGCGCTCACGGGCGACGCCGCGGACGACCACCTGCGCGCCCGCACGGAGCTCCTCGCGAGCGTTGCCGAGCGCCTCGGCGCCCAGACGGCCGAGGCCGTGCCGGAGCGGATCGCGGCGCTGGAAGCCGAGCTCCGGGAGGCGAAGCGGCGGCTGCGCGCCGGGGCCGGCGCCGCCATCCCGAAGCCGGCGGATCTCGCGGCCTCGGCGCGGGAGGTCGCGCCCGGCGTCCGCCTCGTCTCGGGAGCGGCAGCGTGGGCGTCGATCGACGAGCTCAAGGCGGCCGCCAAGGAGACGCGCGGGCTCCTCGCTTCCGGCGTGATCGCGCTCGGGCTCGACGCGGACGAGCCGCAGCTCTTCGTGGGCGTCTCGGACGATCTCGTCGCACGGGGCGTGGCCGCCGGCGACCTCGTCCGGACCGCGATGGAACATCTCGACGGGCGGGGCGGCGGGCGGCCCGAGATGGCCCAGGGGCGTGGCTCGCGACGCGAGGGGCTGCCTGCCGCGCTGGAGGCGATCGGCGCGGCGCTGGCCGCGGTCGGCGGCGGCTAGGCCCGCGGATGGCGTTCCTGCGCCGCTTCTGGCAACGCGACGGCGGCGCCCAGTTGGCCGCGTGCACCGCGCTCGACGTCGGGACCGAGTTCGCGAAGGCGCTCGTCTTCGAGATCGACGCGGAGGGCCGGGGGACGGTCCGCGGGGTCGGCCGCAAGCGCCAGGGCCTCGCCCACATGCAGTCGGGGACCGTGGCGGACATCGCGGCGGTCGTCGACAACTGCGCCGTCGCGCTCCAGGAGGCCGAGGAGATGGCCGGCTTCCGTCCCACCCAGGTGGTGATCGGGATCGCCGGCGAGCTGGTCAAGGGGTTCACGACCTCGCACAGCCAGGAGCGCCGCAAGCCCGACGTCGCGATCACGGACGCGGAGCTCCAGAAGCTCATCGACGGGGTGCAGCGTGCCGCGCTCATCGAAGCGGAGCGGGCGATCACCTGGGAGACCGGCCTGCCCAACGTCGACGTGCGCCTGGTGCACGCCGCGGTCACGTCGGCAAGCATCGACGGGTACGCGGTGACGAACCCCGTCGGCTTCCAGGGCCGCCACGTCAAGATCGGCATCTTCAACGCGTTCGCCCCGCTCGTCCATCTCGGCGCCCTGGAGAGCGTGGCCGCGCAGCTCGACCTGGAGCTGCTGGAGATCGTCGCCGAGCCGTATGCCGTCGCCCGGGTGCTCGCGTCTGAGCAGGTGCAGCAGGCGGGCGCCCTCTTCGTCGACATCGGTGGCGGCACGACGGACGTCGCCCTGGTCCGCGCGGGCGGCATCGAAGGGACGCGGATGTTCGCGCTCGCCGGCCGCGCCTTCACGAAGTCGCTCGCCGACCGCCTGGACCTCCCGTTCCCCCGCGCCGAGGCGCTCAAGGTCGACTATGCCCGCGGGCTCGCGATGCCCGAGCACGACGCGATCGCCGAGATCGTGGGCGACGACGTTGCCGTCTGGGCGGCCGGCGTGGAGCTTGTCCTCGACGAGCTTGCGGGAGGCGACCTGCTTCCCGGGCGGATCTACCTGTGCGGCGGCGGCTCGCGGCTGCCCGAGACGGCGACGGCCCTGCGCGACCCGCGCTTCTGGAAGCGCCTGCCGTTCAGCCGGCCGCCGGAGGTGGTGGTCATGCAGCCGGCCATGGTGGAGTCGATCACGGACGCCACGAAGCTGCTCGTCGACCAGCAGGATGTGACGCCGCTGGGGCTCGCCTACCAGGCGATCGAGCTCCAGGCGGAGCAGGATCCGCTTGACGCGGCGCTGCGGCGGGTCCTTCGTGCGATGAAGCTGTAGCGTCGCCTCGATGGCCATCTTCTACCTCGACATCGACGACGAGATCACGTCCGCGGCCGCCAGGATCCGCGGGACGTCGGACCTCGTCGTGGTCCTCGTCCTCCCGGCCGGATCCCGGATCGCGACGAGCCGGATCAACTTCCGGCTCCTGGCGCGCGAGGCGCAGCAGCGCAGCCGGCGGCTGTCGATCGTCGCGCCCGATGCCGCTGCTCGCGCCCTGGCCGCGACCGCGGGCATCCCCGTGTACGCGTCGACGATGGAATACGAGGCATCGCTTCCGGGCGGGCCGGACGGCGGCGCCGGTGCCGGGGCGACGGCGCTCCCCGCGGCGCGCCCGTCGTCCGGGCCGAGCGGAGGACGGCCCGGCGCCGGCGCGGCCAGACCGGCGGCCACGCCCGCGGCCACCCCCGCCACGACCCCGAATGCGGCGCCCGACGACGGGAGGATGTTCCCGTCGCCGGCGACGCATGCCGGCCCGGCCAGGCCGGGAGCCACCACCGGCCTCGGCGCGGAGCAGGGTTCCGGTCCCGCCCGGCGTTCGAGCCACCGTGGCCGCAACGTGGCGCTCCTCGGTCTGCTCGTGCTCGCGTTCGTCGGCGTGGTGGGCGGCGCCGCAGCCTACCTGCTGCTGCCGGCGGCCTCGATCGTGCTGACCGTCCGCTCGGTGCCCATCCCGCCGGTCACCTTCGTCGTCACGGCCGACCCCGACGTCACGGCGCCGGATGCCGCCGCTGCCGTGGTGCCCGCGACCCGCATCGACCTCCCGCTCACGGCCAGCGGCACGTTCAAGGCGTCCGGCAAGCGGGTCGACGAGGCGCCGGCGGTCGGCACCGTGCGCTGGACGAACTGCGATCCGACGCGCTCCTACACGATCCCGGGAGACACGCCGGTCAGGACCGCGGCCGGGATCGCCTTCGGAACCGACGAGTCGGTGTTCCTGCCCGTCGCGATCCTCAACCCGCCGCGGATCGCCTGCCAGAGCCGCACGGTGACGGTCACCGCGGCGAAGGCGGGCACCGACGCCAACGTCGCGGCCGGGACCATCACCGTGATCCCCGGGCAGTACAACAGCGTGGTCATCTCCGTGACGAACCCGGCCCCGACGAGCGGCGGGAAACGGAACGAGTTCCCCAAGGTGACCCAGAAGGACGTCACGGCGGCGCTCGCCGCGCTCGGGAAGCAGCTCGACGCCCAGCTCGCCACGGCCGCCGCGGCGCCACCCGGGCTGCCGACAGGGAGCACGGCCTACCCGGAGACGGCGACACGCGGCGCGGCCGCCGCGACCGTGGACCCGACCACGCTCGTCGACCAGGAGGTCGCCCAGTTCGATCTCGGCGCGACGGCCACCGGCACCGTCGTGACCGTGGACCCGGCGCCGATCGTCGCGCTCGGCCAGGCGCGCGTTGCGGCCGCCGTCCCGGTGGATCACGACCTGGTGGCGGGCTCACCGGCCGTCACGGTCGGAGCCGGCACCGTCGATGGGCAACGGGTGCGCTTCGGCGTGACCGTGCACGCGGACGCGGCGCCGCGCGTCGACGAAACGGCGCTCCGGAAGCAGGTGGAGGGCCGCTCCGCGGTGGAGGCCCAGGCGATCCTCGGTGCCTTCGGGGATGCCACGGTGACGCTCTGGCCGGGCTGGACCACGACGATCCCGACGTTCGACGCGCGGGTCGACCTGCGAATCGACGGCATCGGCGGCCCGTCCGCGTCCGGCGCGCCACAGGCGTCGCCGGCCCCGACGGCCTCGCAGCCCCCGGCCAGCCCGGCCGCTCCGTCGGGCTCCTCGGGGCCGTCCGCGTCGGCCGCGCCGCATGCCTCGCTGGGACCGGCCGGGTCGGCGTCGCCGTCCGCGCCCGCGGCCTCGCCGGCCCCTTCCGCGTCCAAGGCTCCGTGAGCCGGCTCCTCGGGATCGACCTCGGGACGCGACGGATCGGGCTCGCGATCGCCGAGCCCAACGCCCTCCGGGCGCGTCCCCTGGCAACGCTGGGGCGCGGCCGCTCGCTGGAGGCCGACGCCGATGCGCTCGGGCGCGTGGCGGCTGCGAACGGGATCGCCGAGCTCGTCGTGGGATTGCCCCTGGACATGTCCGGTGCCGAGGGGCCAGCCGCGCTCGCCGCCCGTCGCTGGGCCATCGCGATCGCGGACGCCACCGGCCTGCCCGTCACGCTCCGTGACGAGCGCCTGTCGAGCCACGTGGCGGAGGGGCGGGTGGGCCGCGCGAAGCGGGGCCCGTCGGGCGGCCCGCCGGGGCCGGCGAGGCGCGCTGCGAACCGTGCCCGGATCGATCGGGAGGCCGCCGGCGTGATCCTCGAGGACGAGCTGGCGGCTCGGGAGATGGGGCAACCAGGCGAGCGGATCCTGCCGGACGCCGGGCCGGACGGCCCACGTCGCGACGCCGCGACGGAGTCGGGTACCCTTGGGCTGCCTCCGGATGACGCCGAAGGCCATGTGCGCGGCCTGCCCCGGTCTCCCGGGACCGGGCCCGGCCCCGACGAGGAAACCCGATGACGATCCGCGGCGGCGGCAGCCCGCGAGACGATCGCGCCGCACCAGCCGAGCGCGCCACGATGGCGCACCGCCTGACCACCGCCTCCCGGCGGCGTGGGGCAGATCCGTCGACCGGCGGGGCCGGGCCCCGCTCCGGCACGGTCTCGGCCTCCGACCTCGCCCGCCGCGAGACCCCCGGGCGGGGATCCGGGTCGTTGCGGTTCATCCTGGTCCTCCTGGTGGGCGCGGCGGTCGTCCTGGCGCTCCTGGGGACGGTCGGCCGGCCCATCGTCCGGGGGATCGTGGTCGACCTCGCGGGCGACAACCCGAGCGCGCTCGGGATCGGGTTCGTGGCCGACATGGTCCGGGAAGACCTGGGCAGCGCCCTGACGGACCAGGGGGGCTCGAACGCAGCCGACGTGCCGTTCGTCGTGGCGCCCGGGGACACCGCCGCGACGATCGCGACGCGGCTCGTCCAGGCGGGCGTGCTGCGCGACCCGCGGGCCTTCCTGCTGATCTCGCTCCAGCGTGACGTGAGCACGAGCTACCAGGCGGGGAGCTTCGTGGTCCGCCAGACGATGACGCCGGACCAGCTGGCCACGGCGCTCCTGACACCGCCGGCCCCGGACCTGCACATCGTGCTCTCGATCCGGACGGGGCTTCGCCTCGAGCAGATCGCGGCGCTCATCCAGGCCAAGCCGGCCGACCACGGGCTCGCCACCCTGACGATGTCGGCTTCGGCGTTCCTCGACCTCGTCCGGACACCGCCGGCGACGCTCCTCCGGGACTACCCCTGGCTGCAGATCCCGAAGGGAGGGACGCTGGAGGGCTACCTCGCCGCGGGCGACTACTCGATCCTCCCCGACGCGACACCGGAGCAGCTGGTCCGCATGATGCTCGACCGGTTCCTTTCCGAGGTGGGACCCGACCGGATGAAGGTCCCAGCCGCGCGCGGGCTCACCTGGACCCAGGTCCTCGCGATGGCCTCCATCGTCGAGGAGGAGGCGAGGCTCGATTCGGAGCGCGCCAAGATCGCGGGCGTCCTCCAGAACCGGCTGAGCCCGCACACGGAGGCCGCCGGCTTCCTCGGGTCGGACCCGACCGTGTTCTACGTGAACGATACGCTCCAGCTGGCCGCCCTCCCCGTGGCGAAGTGGGTCGACTACAACTTCTGGGCGCCGTTCCAGGGGTCGCTGCCCGCCAAGCTCCCGGCCGCGCTCGCCGCATACAACACGTACACGTCGAAGGGACTTCCCCCCGGGCCGATCTGCACGCCGACGGTCGCCTCCATCGACGCGGCGCTCGCGCCGGACACGCGCGGGGGCTACCTCTTCTTCCTGGCCAAGAAGGACGGCACGACGATCTTCTCGAAGACGTACGCCGAGCACCTGCAGGCCATCGCGAAGTACGGCACGTAGTGGGCGCCGCGCACGTGCCGGTCGCTGCCGACTTCGCGCCTGCCCCGAATGTCCGCCGCAGGCGCGCCTGGGAGGAGGCGGATCGCGCCGCCCGGCCCGCGAGGCTCGCCCGCCTCCGGAGGCGCTTCTCGGCCGCGGGGATCGACGCGTACTTCGGCCTCGGCCGCGAGGAGATCCGGTACCTGACGGGGGTCACGCTCGGCGACGGCGAGGAGAAGGTCGCCGGCCACTCCGGGCGGTTCCTCGTGTCGGCGGACTCGGTGGTCGTGCTCGCCGACAGCCGGTACACGATCCAGGCCCGGCGCGAGGCGCCCGACGCGCGCGTGGAGGCGGTCACCTACGACCTGCCGGCACGCTGGGCCGAGCTCTGCGCGTCGATCGGCGCGCGCCGGGTCGGCGTCCCCGCCGCCGACATCAGCCACGCGCTGTGGGGCGCGCTGGCGGCAGCCGCGCCCGGCGTGGAGCTCGTGCCGGCCGGCCCGTGGGTCGCCGAGGACCGGGCGGTCAAGGAACCCGCCGAGGTCGAGCGCATCGCGGCTGCCTGCGCCGTCGCGGACCGGGCGCTCGCCGCGCTCCTGCCCGAGATCCGGACGGGCGACACGGAGGCCGCGCTCGCGTGGCGGCTGGAGACGCTGATGCGGGAGGGGGGCGCCGAGGCGCTCGCGTTCGACGTGGCGGCCCTCGCCGGCCCCCAGGCGGCGCTGCCCCACGGCTCGCCGGGTGAGCGGCGCGTCCGGGCGGGCCAGGTCCTGCTGTTCGACTTCGGGGCGCAGGTCGCGGGCTATCGGAGCGACATGACGCGAACGCTCTTCGTGGGCGAGCCGCGGCCGCGCGACCTCGCGATCCACCAGCTGGTGGCGCGCGCCCAGGCGGCCACGATCGCGTACCTTGAGGCATCCCTTGCGGCCGGGGCCGCGCCGGACGGCCGGGCCGCCGATGCTGCCGCGCGCGACGTCATCACCGCCGCCGGCCACGGGGAGCACTTCGGGCACGGCACCGGTCACGGGATCGGCCTCGCCACGCACGAGGGCCCGTCGCTCTCGCGCGTGGCGTCGGACGCGCCACTGCCCAGCCCCACGGTCTTCTCCGTGGAGCCCGGCGTCTACCTCGAGGGGCGGACCGGTGTCCGGATCGAGGATCTCGTCCACCTCGACGCATCCGCCGGCCGGGTCGACCGGCTCACCCGCTTTCCCCGCGAGGTGCTCGTCGTCGGGTGAGCGAGCCGGTGGGCCGGCTGCGCGCGGCCGCATCCGGCGCGCCGGACGACAGTGCGCGACGCGCCGTCTGCTACGATCCATCGCACCATCACGACCAGCTGCGCCGGCGTGCGCACATCCCCGCCGGCCCCCGAGGGAACCCTCCATGATCTCCACCGGTGAGCTGCGCAAGGGCGTCGTCATCGAGCTCGACAACGACCTCTGGCAGATCCTCGACTACCACCACATCAAGATGGGCCGCGGCTCGGCCCAGGTCCGGATCAAGCTCAAGAACGTGAAGAAGGGCTCGATCGTCGAGAAGTCCTTCCAGGCCGGCGAGAAGTGGCCGCGCGCGCAGCTCGATCGGCGGCCCATCCAGTTCATGTACCGCGACGGCGACGCCTTCCATTTCATGGAGATGGAGTCCTACGAGCAGTTCCACCTCAATGCTGCCGAGCTGGACGACGCCGTCAACTACATGAAGGACGGCATGATGCTCGACCGGATCAGCTACGAGAACGAGACGCTCGGCGTCGAGCTCCCGATCACGGTCGACCTCCTCGTGACCGAGACGGAGCCCGGGTTCGCCGGCGACACAGCGACCGGTGCCCGCAAGGCGGCCACGACCGAATCCGGCCTGGTCGTCCAAGTTCCGCTCTTCGTGACGGAGGGCGACACGATCCGCGTCGACACGCGCAACGGCGAGTACCAGACCCGCCTGTAGCGATTGCCCGCGCAGGCCGGCGTCGGAGCGCCCGTCTCGTGCCCGACACGGAGCCGCCGGACTGGGCGCTCCCGGCCTGGGACGCGCTCGACCTCGGGACGCGGCCGGCCGATCGATCGCGCCCGGGCCGCCCCGCCGGAACGTTCGGGCTCAGGATCCTCGGCGTCACCGAGGTCACCCACGCGGTCCGCGACGCCGTCCGCGAGGATCCGCGTCTGGCGGACCTGTGGGTCGAGGGCGAGGTAGGCCGCGTGACGGTCAGCTCTGCCGGCCACGCCTACTTCACCCTTCGCGACGAGAAGAGCCAGCTGGCCTGCGTGTTCTTCCGGGAGGACCGCCAAGCGAGCGCCTTCGAGCCGCAGGCCGGGATGCGCGTGATCGTGCACGGCCGGATCGACGTCTTCGACGCGCAGGGCGTCTACCAGTGCTACGTCGGCGCGATCCAGCCGGCGGGCTTCGGCGACCTGGCCCTGCGCTTCGAGCAGACCAAGGCCCGGCTGGCGGCGGAGGGGCTCTTCGACGCCGGGCGCAGGCGCACGCTGCCAGTCCGTCCCGGGACGATCGCCGTCGTGACAAGCCTGTCCGGCGCCGTGATCCACGACATCCGGCGCGTGCTGGCGCGACGCTGGCCCATGGTCCGCGTGCTCGTGAGCGCCTGCCGCGTGCAGGGGGACGGGGCGGCCGAGACGATCGTCGCGGCGCTCGGCCGCCTGGCGCGGTACGACGCCGCCTGTCGCGAGGAAGGCCGGACGGACGACGCCCCCGGGCTCGTCATCGTCGCGCGCGGCGGGGGATCGCTCGAAGACCTCTTCGCGTTCAACGACGAGCGCGTCGTGCGGGCCATCGCGGCCCATCCCGTCCCGATCGTGAGCGGCATCGGCCACGAGACGGACGTGACGCTCGCGGACTTCGCCGCGGACGTCCGGGCGCCGACCCCGTCCGCTGCTGCCGAGCTCGCGGTGCCCGACCGCCTCGACGTGGTGATCGCGCTCCGCGGGAGGCGCCGGCGGCTCGACGAGGCTGCGACGCGCGCGCTGGCGGGCTCGTCCCGGCGGGTGGCGGCGGAGCGCCGCGCCCTCGACGGGCTGCGGCCGGCGACGCGCCTGGCGGCGGCCCGTGAGCGGGCCGGGTACCTGCTCGATCGCGCGACCGCGGCCGTCTCGGAGCGGGTCGCCGGGGACCGCCGCGCCGCCGACCGTGCTGGGCGATCGCTCGCGCCGATCGTCGCGGGACGCCTCCGCCTGGAGCGGGGACGGCTGTCGACCGCGTCCGCCGCCCTCGGCGCGCTGGGACCGGACGCGACGCTCGCCCGCGGGTACGCGATCGTCCGCCGCGCCGAGGACGGCGCGATCGTCCGCGACCCTGCTGAGTCGCCCGCAGGGACGAAGCTCCGCCTGCGTCTCGCGCGCGGCGAGCTGGCCGCCCGCGCCGAGGGTGACGCGGATGGCTGACCTGGTCGTGTTCGGCGCGCTCGTCGCGGTGATCGGGGCTGCAGGGATCGTCCTTGGTATGCTCGCGGCGCGGCGCCTGGGCGCCTGGGACGACCGGCGGTCCGGCGCGGCGAGCGCCGCCGCACGGGACGAAGCGCGCACGGCGCGCAACGACGAGCCGGACGAGGACGGAGGCGAGACCCGTGGCTGAGGCGCCGGTTGCGCTCGACACCCTGACCTTCGACGCGGCCCTGGCGGAGCTGGAGCGGACCGTCGCGGAGCTCGAGGCGGGCGGCCTTCCGCTCGAGCAGACGATCGCCCGCTACGAACGCGGCGTGGCGCTGGAGCAGCGCTGCGAGCAGCTCCTCGCCGACGCGGAGCTGCGCATCCGACGGCTCGTGGAGGGAGCTCGTGGCGCGCTCGCCGTGGCCGAGCTCCGGCTCGAGGGCGACGCAGCCGACACGCCGCCGGGCGCCCTCGCGGGGCCCGCAGAGTAGACTCGCGGGGCCACCCGGACGTCGCGAGCGCAGCGGCCGACGGGCGCCCCGAGCGCCAGCCGGCAGGTTCCGCCGGCCGCGGCGCATGGCCACGCCGAGACCAAGGAGCCAGCACGTTGGCGATCCTCCCGATACTGCAGGGTCCGGGCGACCTTCGCGGCCTCAGCGAGCGACGGCTCGCCGAGCTGGCCGAAGAGATTCGCCGCACGATCATCTCCACGGTCGCGACGACCGGGGGCCACCTCGGCTCGTCGCTCGGCGTCGTGGAGATCACCCTGGCGCTCCACCGGATCCTCGAGTCGCCGCGCGACCGCATCGTCTGGGACACGGGCCACCAGGCTTACCCGCACAAGCTCCTGACCGGCCGCTACACGCGCTTCGGGACGCTCCGTCAGCTCGGCGGGGTCGGCGGGTTCCCGCGTCGCAGCGAATCGGACCACGACGTCTTCGACGGCGGGCATGCCGGCACGGGCCTCTCGATCGCGGCCGGGCTCGCCACGGCGCGGGATGTCCGCCACGGCATGGAGCGGATCGCGGTCGTGGTCGGCGACGCCGCGCTGATGAGCGGGCTCTCGCTCGAGGCCCTCAACGACCTGGGCCATCGCCACACGCCCGTCCTGATCGTCCTCAACGACAACGAGATGTCCATCAGCCCGTCCGTGGGGGCGCTGTCGAAGTACCTCTCCGAGATCAAGCTCTCCACGGCGTGGCAGCAGTCGAAGCGCGGCTACGACCAGTTCGTGGAGCGGGTGCCGATGGTCGGGCCCACGGCCCTCGAGTTCAGCCGGCGCGTGCGGAAGTCGGTCGTCAGCTTCGCGCAGCCCGGCCAGCTCTTCGAGGATCTCGGGATCACCTACATCGGGGTCGTGCCCGGCCACGACCTGCGCACGCTCGAGCACACGTTCCGCAGCGCGCTCGCTCTCGACGCGCCGGTCCTCGTCCACGTCCGGACCCAGAAGGGCCGCGGCTACCACCCCGCGGAGAAGGACCAGGTCGGCTTCCACGGCGCGGCGCTGCCGCCGATGACGGATTCCCATGAGGCCCGCCGCGGCAGCCCGGCCAGCCCGTTCGGCGCCGGCGAGATCAGCGCCGTCTCGACCGGGGCAGGCTCCCGCAACGGCAGCGCCGTCCGGCCGGCGGCGGAGCAGGCGGCCCCGGCGAAGCAGCCCAATTACACGTATCACTTCGCCCAGGAAGTCGTGGCGGCGGCCCGCGAGGACCGCCGGATCGTCGCGATCACGGCCGGCATGCCGACCGGGACCGGCCTCAACCGGTTCCAGGCCGAGTTCCCGGACCGGTTCATCGACGTGGGGATCGCGGAGCAGCACGCCGTCGCGCTGGCGACCGGGATCGCCCTCGGCGGCGGGCGGCCGGTCGTCGCGATCTACGCCACGTTCCTGCAGCGCGCCTTCGACCAGATCGTCCACGATGCCGCGCAGAACGATCAGCCGGTCCTGATCGGCGTGGACCGCGCGGGCCTCGTCGGCGAGGATGGCACGAGCCACCAGGGGATGTTCTCGTATCCGGCCCACCGCCAGGTCCCGAACCTCGTCATCGCGGCCCCGAAGGACGAGCAGGAGCTGCGCTCGCTCGTCCGCACCGCCCTTGCGCAGGATCACCCGTTCGCGCTCAACTACCCGCGCGACGCCGGCTTCGGCGTGCCCGAGCGAACGCCCGAGATCCTGCCGGTGGGGCGCGGCGAGGTCCTGCGCGAGGGAACCGACATCCTGCTGGTGGGATTCGGGCCGATCGTGGCCCGGGGCCTCGAGGTTGCCGATGCGCTCGCCGCCGACGGATGGTCCGTCGGCGTGATCAACGCGCGCTTCCTCAAGCCGATGGACCGTCAGCTGATCCTGGACCAGGCCCGCGGGAAGCGCCTCGTCGTGACGCTCGAGGAGAGCACGGCGATCGGCGGGTTCGGATCCGCGGTCCTGGAGGTGCTCGAGGAGGCCCGGCTGGCGGACCCGGCATATCGCGACGTCGCGCTCCGGATCGTGGGCATCCCCGGGGACCGGTTCGTCGACCACGGGTCGGTCGGGGACCTGCGCCGGCTCATCCGCCTCGACAGTCCCGGGATCCTGGCCCAGGTGCAGGAGACGCTGGACCTTCTCCGCGCGACGCCGCCCGCTGCGGCCGCCCGCCCGGCGTCGGAGACGCGCGCCTGACGGAGGTCGCCGCGCCCGGATGTGCCGGAGTGCAGCGGCCCGTGGCATGATCGCGGCGTGAGCACCCCCGCCCGCGTGGACCGCACCGCCTCGGCGAGGGGCCCTGCGCGCCCGCCGCGCCCCACCAGGATCCGGCTCGACCAGCTGCTCGTGGAGCGCGGGCTCGTCGAGACGCGCAGCCGGGCGCAGGCGCTCCTGCTCGCCGGCCGCGTGCGCGTGGGGGCGGGCGATGCCGCCCGGTTCGACCGCAAGCCGGGGGACCTCGTCGACGGCTCGCTGGCGCTCGAGGTCGCCACGCCGATGCCGTTCGTCTCGCGGGGAGGCGAGAAGCTGGCGGGTGCGCTCGACGCGTTCGGGGTGGACCCAGCCGGCCTGGTCTGCCTGGACGCCGGGGCGTCGACGGGCGGCTTCACCGACGCGCTCCTCAAGCGGGGAGCGACCCGGGTCCACGCCGTCGACGTCGGTCGCGGCCAGCTCGCCGCATCCCTCGCCGGCGATCCCCGGGTCATCGTGCACGACCGGGTCAACGCCCGCCACCTGGAGCCCGGCGTCCTCGGGGAGCCGGCCGCGCTCGCGGTGATCGACGTCTCGTTCATCTCGCTGGCGCTCGTCCTGGGGCCGGTGGCGCGCTGCCTGGCGCCCGGCGGCAGGATCATCGCGCTCGTCAAGCCGCAGTTCGAGGCCGGCCGCGGCGAGGTGCCGGGCGGGGTCGTGCGGGACCCGGCGGTCCATCGGGCAGTCCTGGAGCGCGTCCTCGCGACGGCGGCGGGCCTCGGCCTCGTCCCGCTGGACGTGATGCGCTCGCCGCTGCTCGGTCCTGCGGGCAATCGCGAGTTCTTCGCCCAGCTCGGCGTGCCGAAGCCGGCTGCGCCGGATGCCGTTCCGGGCGCGGCCCCACCCGACCTGGCGGCTCGCGTCGCCGCGTGCACCGCCCCATGACCGAGCTCCGGCGGATCGGCTTCGCCTACAACCCGACGAACGAGGACGCGGTCGAGCTCTCCGCACGCGCCAGCGGCTGGTGCGCGATGCGCGAGATCGAATCGTGGACGCTCGCCTCCGCGGACCACGACCGTTTGATCGAGGCGCTGCCCGGGACGCAGGTGCTGGTCGTCCTCGGCGGAGACGGCACGTTCCTGCACGCCGCCCGGGCCGTCACGGAGGTCGACGTCCCGCTCGTCGGCGTGAACCTTGGCAAGGTCGGCTTCCTCTCCAAGGCCGAGGCGCACGAGCTGGAGCCGCTCCTGGAGAAGCTGCGGACCGGGGCGTACCGGATCGAGCCGCGGATGGCACTGCGTGGGGCCATCCACGGGTCCGACGGCGGCGCGCCCCGGCGCACGTTCGTCGCGCTCAACGACGTCGTGGTCGCACGCGGATCGCTCGCGCGGGTCGTCCGGCTCGAGGTGGACATCGGGCCCTCGCATCTCGCGACGTACGTCGCGGACGGGCTCGTGGTGGCGAGCCCCACCGGCTCGACCGGCTACTCCTTCTCCGCGGGAGGCCCGATCCTTGATCCGCTGAGCCGGAACCTCGTCGTCTCGCCGATCGCGGCCTACCTGTCGGCCATCCGGTCGGTCGTGGTGAGCCCCGACCACGTGGTCCGCTGCCGCGTCGCGGAGGCCCACGAGGCGCTGGTCTCGATCGACGGACGCGAGGATGTGCGCCTCTCCGTCGGCGACGTCGTCACGGTCGCGGCGCTCCAGCGCCCGGTGCGCTTCCTCGAGCCCGATGGCGCGCTCCCGTTCTGGGACCTGTTGCGCCAGAAGGCGCAGCTGCTGCCGTCCTGAGGATGGCCGACCCGCGCGGCTCCGCGCTCGCCGCCGGGCGGCTTCTCGAGCTCGCGGTGGCCGACTTCGCGCTGATCGAGCGCGTCAGGATCACGTTCGCGGACGGGTTCAACGTGCTGACCGGCGAGACCGGGGCCGGCAAGAGCCTCCTCATCGACGCCCTGGGGCTTGCCCTTGGTGCGCGCGCGGACCCGGGCCTCGTGCGCCACGGCGCCGAGGCCGCCCGCGTCGAGGCGCTCTTCGACCGCCTGCCGGAGGCGCTCGTGTGCGTCCGCGAGATCGGCGCCAACGGCCGCTCGGTCGCCCGGGTGGATGACGAGACCGTCACGGCCGGGCGGCTCGCGGGCGTCGCCGGGCCGCTCGTGGAGATCCACGGGCAGCGCGACCAGGGCCGCCTCCTCGACGAGCGCTGGCAGCGCGAGCTGCTCGACGCGTACGGCGGTCACGCCGCGGAGCGGGCGGCGGTCGCGGATGCGGTCGCGGCCTGGCGGGACAACGAGGCGGCGCTCGCATCGCTCGCGATCGATCCGGTCGAGCTCGAGCGCCGGATCGCGCTCCTGGAGCACGAGGTCGAGGAGATCACGAGCGCACGGCCGGTCCCGGGCGAGGCGGCCTCGATCCGGGCCCGCCTGGACGCGTCGCGTCACGGCGAGGCGATCGCGCGCGGGTCGGCGGTGCTCGCCGGCCTGCTCGCCGGTGCCGACGGCGAGCAGGATGAGGTGCCGGGTGCGCACGAGCAGGCGTCGCGGGCGGCGGCGGAGGCCGCGGTGCTCGCCCGCCTCGACGCGCGCTACGGACCGCTCGTGGACCGCCTCGCAGGCGCAGCCGCGGAGCTCGAGGACGTCGCCTCGGAGGCGCGCCGCCTCGCTGAGACGCTCGATCACGACCCGGCCGCGCTCGCGGCCCTGGAGGCCCGCCTGTCGGTGCTCTACAGCCTGGAGCGACGCTACGGGAGCGACGTCGACGGCCTCGTCGGCCGCGCCGAGGAAGCGGTCACGGAGATCGACCGCCTGCGCCACGTGGGAACGGAGCGCGAGCGGCGTCGCGCCGACGCCGAGCGCCTCCTCGCCGGCGTGGCCACGGCGTGCGCGGCTCTCTCGGGGCGACGTGCCGGAGCCGCGACGAAGCTGGCGGCGGCCGTCGAGTCGGCGGTCGCCGATCTCGGCCTCCACGGAACGCGGGTCCAGGTGGCCGTCGGGCGGCGGGTCGCGTCCCCCGACGAGCCGGCCATCGAGCTGGGCGGGGACGCGGTCGCCTTCGACGCGACCGGCGCGGACGTCGTCGTCTTCCTCATCGCCCCGAACCCCGGCGAGCCGGCGCGGCCGCTCGCGAAGATCGCGTCGGGCGGCGAGCTCTCGCGCCTGGCGCTCGCGATCGAGGAGGTGCTCGCGGCCGCGGACGCGACGCCCACCCTCGTCTTCGACGAGATCGATTTGGGGATCGGGGGCCGCAGCGCGGACCCCGTGGCGCAGACGCTCTGGCAGCTCGGGCGCCGTCACCAGGTCCTGTGCGTGACGCACCTGCCCCAGATCGCGGCCCACGCCGACGCGCACTTCGGGATCCGGAAGGTCGAGCGTGGTGGCCGGACGGTGACGGAGGTGCGCCGGCTGACCGACGACGAGCGCGTGGAGGAGCTCGCGGCGATGATCGGCGGCCCCGCTGCGGGCGCGGCTGCGAGCGCGTCCGCGCGGGACCTGCTGGAGCGTGCCGCCGCGTTCCGGTCCTCGCGGGCGGGACCCGCGCGCTCGCGGCGATGACGGCGGGGGGCGGGGCCGGGGCGGGCGACGCTCGAGCGCGCGGCCGGGCGCGCACGGTCGTGCCGGCTCCTCGCGGGGGGCGGCCCCGGCGGCCGCGCGCGATGCCGGCCGGGACTCCGCCGGACCTTGTCGCGGCCATCGAGGCGTTCCTGCTGCACCTCCAGGTCGAGCGCGGGCTCTCGCCGGCGACCCTTTCTGCGTACGGCGCCGACCTGCGCGACTTTGCGGGCAGCCCGGAGGCACGTGGTGGATGGGAGCGCTCCCCGGACCCCGCTGTCGCCTACCTGGGCCGTCTCGCGAGCACGGCGGGCCCGACGGGCGTCCGGCTTCGCGCCACGAGCCGCCGCCGCCGGACCGCGGCGATCCGCGCCTTCTACCGGTTCGCGCTCGCCGAGGACCTGGCGCGCGTCGACGTGGCCGCGCATCTCGACCTTCCCCGCGAGCCGCGCCTCCTGCCGGACCCGCTCGGGGTCGATGAGGTGGCGCGGCTCCTCGAGGCGGCCGGGCCCAGCGGGCCGGCCGACCCGGACCGCGACGCCGGCCCGATCCGGGCGCGCGCGCTCCTCGAGCTCCTGTACGCGGCGGGCCTGCGCGTCAGCGAGGCGACCGGGCTCGACGCGGACGACCTGGACCTCGACGGTGCGACCGTCCGGGTCATCGGCAAGGGCGACAAGGAGCGGCTGCTGCCCGTCGGCGAGGTCGCCATCGATTGGCTGCGCAGGTACGAGACCGCCGTTCGCCCGGCCCTCCTCGCCCTCCATGCCGTGCCGGGCCACCGCGGCGGGCCGGTCTTCCTGGGCAGCCGGGGCCGCCGGATGACGCGCCAACAGGCGTGGGACGTCGTGACGCGCGCGGCCTCGGCCGCGGGCCTTGCCGGGCGTGCGACGCCCCACACGCTCCGCCACTCGTTCGCGACGCACCTCCTGGAGGGCGGGGCCGACCTGCGCATCGTCCAGGAGCTGCTCGGACATGCGAGCATCAGCACGACGCAGATCTACACGCATCTCACCGGCGAGCGTGTCCGGGAGGTGTACGCTCGATCGCATCCGCGGGCCTGATCGGCAGCGGCGAAGGAGGAAGGATCGGATGGCGCGCTACACGGACTCGTTGCTGATGGACGGGGAGCACGTCCTGTACCGGACGCGCCAGCACCCGCTCGGCCGGATCGTCGCCGCACGATGGGGCATCGTGATGGTCGGGGTCGCGATCGCCGCCCTGCTCGTGATCGTGATGGGCAACCTGGGGCAGCCCGCCCGGGACATCCTTGGGTGGATCACCTTCGCCCTGCTCGTGCTCGGCGCCGTGGACATCATCTGGATCTACCTGCACTGGTGGGCCGAGGACTACGCGATCACGAACCGGCGGATCCTCAAGGTGGAGGGCCTCTTCAACAAGCGCGCCGCCGACAGCGGCCTCGAGAAGATCAACGACGCGATCCTCGAGCAGAGCGTCTTCGGGCGGATGTTCGACTGGGGCGATCTCCGCGTGCTGACGGCGGCCAAGGAGGTCGCCGACGACTACCACATGCTCCACCACGCGCCGACGTTCAAGAAGACGATGCTCCTCGCGAAGCAGGACATCGAGGACGACCTGGCACGAAAGATCACGGCGCCCCTGGAGGCGCTCAACGCCCACGAGGCCGCGGAGGACCGGAGGGAGGCCGAGGCGCAGGCTGCCGCACCCGTTGTTGCGGCCCCGCCGCCGGCAGCTCCGGCGGCACCGGCTCCCAAGACGGCCGAGGAGAAGCTTCGGGAGCTCGCGGCGCTCCGCGACGCCGGGCTGATCACGCCGGAGGACTTCGAGGCGAAAAAGACGACGATCCTCGCCACCATGTAGCCCCGCGCCCACTGGCTACCATAGGCGGGATCCCCGCCCGCACCCGGAGTTCCCGTGCTCGGACTGAACCTCGATCCCGCCACGCTCGTCGCCGTGGCGATCTTCCTTCTCGTCGGCTTCCCGGTCCACGAGTTCAGCCACGCCCTGGCGGCCTACCGGCTGGGCGACGGGACCGCGAAGCTGTTCGGTCGCCTGACGCTCAACCCGCTCGTCCATCTCGACCCGATGGGGAGCGCCATCCTGGTCCTCTCGGCGCTCGTGGGCGGGTTTTTCATCGGCTGGGCGAAGCCGACGCCCGTCAACCCGCAGAACCTCCGCGGCGGCCGACGCGCCGAGGCATGGGTTGCAGCGGCCGGGCCGGTCTCGAACCTCATCATGGCGATCCTGGCTGCCATCGTGCTTCGGATCATGGTCGCGATGGACCTGGCGACCAGCGACGTCGTCCTCTTCGTCGCCAACGTCGTCTACGTGTTCGTCTTCATCAACGTGGCGCTCTTCATCTTCAACCTGATCCCCATCCCGCCGCTCGACGGCTCCAAGGTCGTGTTTTCGCTCATGAACCCGTCCACGGTCTGGCGGATCCGGCCGACCCTCGAGCAGTACGGCTTCCTTATCCTTCTCGTCGTGATGTTCGTGCCGCTCGTCAACGGCGTCTCGATCGGCGCCCGCGTCATTGGCCCGCTCCTCAATGGGCTCGTCTCGGTCCTGGTGGGCTTCTAAGGCCCGCCAGCTCGGCCGTCATCTCGTCGCGCGCGTGGCGCCAGGAGAGCGGTCCGAGCTGGCCGGCTGGCTGACGCCCACCCAGCTCGCGCTCTTCGACGGCATGCCGACCACGGACCGTCGACACGGGCTCGACGTGCTCGATCGGCTGCGTGCCGGCGGAACCGACGATCGCGACCTGCTGCTCGCCGGCCTCTTCCACGACGCCGGCAAGGGGCGGTCCATCCGGCTCTGGCACCGCGTGGCGTGGTCGCTCGGCGAGCGGCTCGGGCCGGGGGCCCACCGGCTCGCGGGCCGCCTGCCCGGCGGTCGCGACGCCATGGCGCGCCTGCGGGACCACGCCGAGCAGTCGGCGGCGCTGGCCCTTGCGGCCGGGTGCGCCCAGCGCACGGCGGACCTGATCCGGGGTGCCGCGCCGGACTCGGACGCTGCCGCCGCGGCGCTTCTCCACGCGGCCGACGAGGCAGGCTGATGGTCATGCCGGGATCGCCCATCGAGTCGAGCGCAGGGCCGGCGACGACGTCGGTCGCGTTCGGCTCCCGCCGGCGTCCCGAGGACGCCACCGAGATTCGCCTGCCCGAGTGGGAGGGCCCGCTCGGGCTCCTCCTCTCGCTCGTCGAAGCGCGGCGGCTCGACGTCCTGAGCGTCCCGCTCGGCGCGCTCGCGGAGGCGTACCTCGACGCGCTCGCGACGCTCGACGGCGATCGCCTCGGCAGCATCTCGGCGTTCGTGGGCGTGGCGAGCCAGCTGATCCTGATCAAGAGCCGCGCCCTGCTCCCGCGCCAGGCCGCGGCCGGCGTGCCGCTCGACGACGAGGGAGCCGACCCGGAGGCGGAGCTGCGCGCGCGCCTCCTCCTCTACCGCGCGTTCCGGGACGCGGGCGCGGTGCTCCAGGCGCGAGCGCTGACGGGGGCGCTCCTCGTCCGCCGCGAGCCGGGCGTCGCCGCGGCAGCCGGCCGGACCCTCGGGGTCGCGCCCGACGCGCCACGGCTGGAGGTCTCGCTCCTCGTCGACGCGCTGGACCGGCTAGCCGCCGTTGTGCCGGCCGCGCCGGCTCCTCCCGAGGCCGTGCGACGCACGATGACCCTCGCGGAGCGTGCCCGCCTGATCCGCGCCGCCCTCGCCGAGGCCGGCCCGATCGTCCTCCAGGACCTGCTTGCGGGCGTCCGAGACCGGGTGGTCATCGCCGTCACCTTCCTCGCCCTCCTTGAGCTCGTGAAGCGCCGCGAGGTGACGGTGGAGCAGGACCGCCCGTGGGGCCCCATCCTTGTGCGATCGATCCCGCGACCGATGGCGGCGGCGGGGCAGGGGAGCGCGGACGCGACCGATGAATTCGTGCCCGACGACATGCTGGAGGACGAGGCGTGAGCGACGGCGAAGGGCCCGGGGCCGCGGAGCTCGGGTCCGGGGCCGCGGAGCTCGGGTCCGGGGCCGCGGAGCTCGGATCCGTGGCCTCCGAGCTCGGGTTCACGACGGACGGCGCCAGCGCCCTGGACGGGGCCGGTTCCGCGGCCGCGATCGCTTCCTCGGACGGGCTGCCCGGCGATTCGCTGACCGACGCGCAGCTCGAGGCGCTCCTCTTCGTCGCGGAGCGCCCCCTCTCGCGGCGGGAGCTCGCCGCGATCACCGGGGCGTCGACCGAGACGATCGATGCACGGCTGGGCGACCTCCAGGTCGCGCTCGCATCGCGCGGGCTGCGGCTCGTCCTCGACCGCGAGCGGGTGGCCCTTGCCACCGCCCCGGAGGCGGGCAGGCTCATCGGCCGGTACATCGGGCGCGAGCCGACGCGCCTCTCGCCGGCCACGCTCGAGACGCTCGCGATCGTCGCCTATCGGCAGCCGGCCACGAAGAGCGCGATCGAGCGGATCCGGGGCGTCGACGCCGACTATGCCATCCGGAGCCTCGTCCACCGTCGCCTGGTGGTGGAGCTGGGTCGCGCCGACGCGCCGGGCCGGCCCATTCTGTACGGGACCGGCGTCGAGTTCCTGGAGCGGTTCGGTCTCACGAGCCTCGAGGACCTTCCCGTCGTGGACGCGGCCGTCGCCCAGCGCCTCACGATCCCGGAGGCGGAGGCCGCCGCGAGCGCCGAACCCGCGGCGTCGGCGGCCGGGACCGGGGACGGGGCGGTCGCGGGGCAGCCCGCCGATCGGATCCCCTGATGCCCGAGGAGCGGGTCGGCAAGCTGCTGGCGGCTGCCGGGATCGCGAGCCGGCGCGGCGCCGACGCGCTCATCGGCGCCGGCCGCGTCACGCTCGACGGCCGCGTCGCGACGCTCGGGGAGAAGGCGGACCCGTCGGTCACGACAATCGCGGTGGACGGTCGCCCGGTTGACGTCGCCGCCGCGCTCGTCGTCCCGGCCGTGCACCTGGCCCTCCACAAGCCGGCGGGCGTGACGTCCACGGTCGCGGATCGGCACGCGAGCCGCACGGTCCTCGACCTCGTCCCCGCCCGCCTCCTCGGGCCGGGCGTCCGGCTCTACCCGGTGGGCCGGCTGGACCTCGACTCCGAGGGGCTGCTCATCCTGACGAACGACGGAGCGTGGACGGACCGGGTGCTGCACCCGCGCCACGGAGTCGAGCGCGAGTACGCGGTCGCGCTGGCGCTCCCGCTCGAGGCGGAGCAGCGGACCGCGCTTGCGGCCGGGATCGCGATGGAGGAGGGGACCGCGCGGCTCGGCGCGCTGCGGACTGCCACGCGAACCGAGACGACGAGCCTCGCGCGCCTGCTCGACCCGCGCCCGGCGCCCACGCTCACCTGGTACCGGGTGATCCTGGGGCAGGGCTGGAAGCGCCAGCTGCGCCGCATGTTCGGGGCGGTCGGCGCCCCGGTCGCCCGCCTCGTCCGCGTTCGCGTCGGCTCGCTGCGGCTGGACCTCGCCACGGGGGCCGTGCGGCCGCTGACCGCCGCCGAGGTCCGCCGGCTCGGCGCGTCGACGTACCACCCGGAGGTCGGGACCGGGGAGCGGCGGCGGCAGCCATGACCGATGCCGGTGCCGCCGCCACGCTCCGGCGAGCCCGCCCGCCCGACGGGCCGGCAGACCTGCTCATCGCCGGTGCCGCGGTCCGGACCCTGGATCCGGCCGGGACGGTGGCGGAGGCGGTCGCCGTCACGGGCGGGAGGATCGCCGCCGTCGGCACCGCGGAGGCCCTTCGCCGTTTCTTGGGGCCGCGGACGCGGGTGCTGCAGCTTCGCGGGGAGACGGTCCTGCCCGGCTTCCACGATGCCCACGTCCACCCGCCGACCGGCGGCCGGCACCTCCTCGAGTGCAACCTCCACGACCTGCCCTGGGAACGCGACGCCTATCTGCGCCGCATCGGGGAGTACGCCCGTGCCCACCCGTCGGAGGCGTGGATCGTCGGCGGCGGCTGGGCGATGCCGGCGTTCCCGGGCGGGACGCCGTCGCGCCATGACCTCGACGCCATCGTCCCGGACCGGCCGGCCTACCTCGAGAACCGCGACGCGCACGGCGGGTGGGCGAACTCCGCTGCCCTGGCGCTCGCTGGCGTCGGCGCGAGCACCAGCGATCCCCCGGATGGGAGGATCGAGCGAGAGCCCGACGGCGGCCCGCAGGGAACGCTCCACGAGGGGGCGACGCGCCTCGTCGAGCGCCTCCTGCCCGTGTTCACGCAGGAGCGCTGGGAGGAGGCGCTGCGCCGCGCCCAGGCCTTCCTGCACTCGTTCGGCATCACCGCGATCACCGACGCCTGGGTCACGCCGGAGCACGTGCCCGCCTATCGCGCCCTCGCCGAGCGGGGCGAGCTGACCCTCCGGACGAGCCTGTCCCTGTGGTGGGACCGAGCCCTCGGGCTGGAGCAGCTGGCCTGGTTCGAGACGGCGCGCCGTGACGCGGCCGTGGGGCGGCTGCGCGCGACGAGCGTCAAGCTCATGCTCGACGGCGTGCTGGAGAACGGGACCGGCGCGCTGCTCGAGCCGTATCTCGACCGGACCGGCCGCCCGACCGACAACCGCGGGATCGCGCTCATCGACGCGCGGGCCCTCGCGGACGAGATCGCACCCGCGCTGGATGGCGCCGGCTTCGACCTCCACGTGCACGCGATCGGCGACCGCGCGGTGCGGGCCGGGCTGGACGCGGTCGCGGCGGTCCGCGCCTCGAACGGGCCGGCCGATCGGCGCCCGCACATCGCGCACGTCCAGGTGATCCACCCGGACGACATCCCCCGGTTCGCGCTGCTAGGCGTCGCGGCGACGATCCAGCCCCTGTGGGCCGGCTGGGAGGCCCAGATGCGTGACCTCACGGTGCCGTTCCTCGGGCCGCAGCGGTCGGGCTGGCAGTACCCGTTCGCCAGCCTGGCGCGGTCGGGCGCGCGGCTCGCGGGCGGCAGCGACTGGTCGGTCTCCACGCCGAACGTCCTCGAGGAGATCGAGGTTGCCGTGAACCGCGTCGTGCCCGGCTCGCGGGGCGTGGAGCCGCCGTTCCTCCCCGGCGAGCGCATCGACCTCGACACGGCGCTTCGCGCGTTTACGTCCGGCGGTGCCTGGGTCGATCGCCTCGACGAGGCAGCCGGCTCGCTGCAGCCCGGCATGCTCGCGGACCTGGTCATCCTCGACCGCGATCTCCACGACCGCCGGGCGGGCGAGATCGGGGACGCGCGGGTGCTGCTCACGATGGT
Source organism: uncultured Chloroflexia bacterium (assembly GCA_963850035.1). Classification (GTDB taxonomy): domain Bacteria; phylum Chloroflexota; class Limnocylindria; order Limnocylindrales; family CSP1-4; genus CTSoil-043. The sequence continues at coordinate 135,110 of CAWKJP010000012.1, forward strand.
CGAGGGGGATCCCGTCCACGTGGACCCGGCGCTCGCATGGTGACGCCGCAGGCCGCGGTGATCGCGCTCGACGGGCCCGCGTCGTCCGGGAAGAGCTCGGTGGGCGCGGCCGTCGCAGTCGCGCTCGGGTTCCGCTTCTTCGACTCGGGCCTCCTCTACCGGGCGCTCGCCTTCGCGGCGCTCGAGCGGGGCGTAGACCCGTCCGACGGGCCGGCAGTCGCGGCGCTCGCGCCATCCATCTCGGTGGAGCCGGACGCGCACGGCCGGCTCGACCTCGTGCGCCTCGACGGCGAGGAGATCAGCGCGCAGGTGAGGACGCCGGAGGTCGATGGGGTGGTCTCGGCCGTGGCGCGCGCCCCCGAGGTTCGCGCCGCGCTGCTCGTCCGCCTGCGCGCCATCGCGGCGAGCGGCGGGATCGTCGTCGCGGGCCGCGACATCGGGACCGTGGTCCTGCCCGGCGCGGACGTGAAGGTCTGGCTGGATGCGAGCGTCGGGGAGCGCGCCGCGCGCCGCGCGCTCGAGCGCGGGATCGACCCGGCAAGCGCCGATGGAAGCGCGATCCTCGAGGCGATGCGCAGTCGCGACGGCGCGGACGGCGGCCGGTCGATCGCCCCGGCCCGGCCGGCGGACGACGCGATCCACGTCCGGACCGACGGGAACACGCTCGAGGGGACCATCGCCGCCGTCATCGCCGCGGTGACCACCGGACTGGCGGCCGGCAGGGCGGACCGATGAGCGAGCAGCCGCCGCGCCATGCCCGGTCTGAGGCCGAGGCCGCCGCCTTCGCCCTGCCGCGCGACCGGCTGCCGTGGACGATCCGCGCATCGAACCAGTTCGGGCGCCTGCTCCTCGGCGCCTCGACGCGCGTGAGCGTCAGCGGCCTCGAGCACATCCCGGCTCATGGCGCCCTGATCCTCGCGTCGAACCACGCCTCCAACGCGGATCCGCCGCTCATCGCGAACTGGCTCACCCCGAGCCTGGGTCGCCCGGTCCACTGGATGGCCAAGGCGGAGGCCCTCGAATGGCCGATCGCCGGATGGTTCATGCGGATGAACGGCGCGTTCGGCATCCGTCGCGGCGCGGCCGATACCGAGGCGTTCCGGCTTGCCAAGTCGGTCCTCGACGATGGCCGGGTGCTCGGCACGTTCCCAGAAGGGACCCGCAGCCCGACCGGCGCGCTTCAGGCCGCCAAGGAGGGCGTCACGCTCCTCGCGCTCCGCACGGGCGCTCCGGTCCTGCCGATCGGGGTCATCGACACCGACATCTTCTGGCCGCGGGGCCGCGTGATCTGGCGGATCGGCGGACGCATCCGGATGGAGGTCGGGGAGCCATTCGCCGTCGAGCGCCGCATCGGCCCGGACGGTCGCAAGGAGTCGCTGGAGGACGTGACGACGCGCCTGATGCTCCACATCGCAGTCCTGTTGCCGCCCCGGCAGCAGGGCGTCTATGGCCCGCTCCTCGGCGTCGACGGGTCGCCAGCCGGGGTTTCGGAAGGCCGCGTGCGATAATCCCGGCATGGGAATGGTACGGGAGGTGCGGATCGCGAAGCGGACCGGGTTCTGCTATGGCGTCCGCGAGGCCGTCGACAAGGCGAAGGAATCCGCCGACGCGGGCAAGCGGACCCAGACGCTCGGGCAGGTCGTGCACAACGAGGGAGTGATCGCGGAGCTCGGCGCTCGCGGCGTCGTGAGCATCGGGGAGCTCGCGGAGGCGGACCCCGGTTCCACGGTCGTCATTCGCGCGCACGGCGTGACCCCCGCCGTTCGAACCGCCGCCGCCGAGCGCGGCCTCGAGGTGATCGACGGGACGTGCTCGTGGGTGATCGGCGAGCAGCGCCAGCTCCAGGGCCTCGTGGAGGAGGGGTACACCATCGTGCTCCTCGGCACGCCGAACCATCCCGAGGTCGTGGGCCTGCTCGGCTTCGCCCCGGATGCGATCGTCGTCGACGACGAATCGGACTGGGACCGGATTCCGCGCAAGAAGCGGATGGCGCTCATCACGCAGTCCACCCAGCCGCCCTGGAAGTTCGAGCGCCTGGCGGCGTTCATGGTGAGCAGGGCTCACGAGCTCAAGATCGTCAACAGCGTCTGCCCGGTCACGATCCGCCGGCAGGAGGATACGGTGGAGCTGGCGAAGTCGGTCGACTTCATCGTGGTCGTGGGCGGGCGACAGTCCGCCAACACGCGCGAGCTGACGCGGCTGTGCGAGATCGTCGGGACGCCTGCCATCCAGGTGGAAAGGGGGGACGACCTGACCGAGGCCTCGGTCTTCGGGGCTGCCGGCGTGGTCGGCGTGACCGGCGGGACGTCGACGCCGATCGAGGACCTCGAGGACGTCGCCGAGCGGATCCTGGCGCTGGCCGGCACCGCCGACGCACGGGCGCATGCCCACGAGCTCGCCGTGGCGGCGCTCGGTGCCGCCGCGACCCCTGCGGGGCGCACGACGTCGCTGCCGAGCCTTGAGCTCGCGGCGTCTCGCTGAGCCGCGGGTGGCCTCGCTTCCCGTCGTCGCGCTGGTCGGACGTCCGAACGTCGGCAAGAGCACCCTCTTCAACCGGATCGTCGGCGATCCGCGGGCGGCGATCGTCGAGGATCGCGCCCGGACCACGCGCGACCGCCTCTACGCGGAGGCCGACTGGAACGGGCGGTCCTTCCTCGTCGTCGACACGGGCGGGCTCGAGACGACGCCGGGTAATGCCATCGAGGAGAAGGTCCAGGAGCAGGCGCGTCTCGCGATCGCCGAGGCGGACGTGATCGTCTTCCTCCTCGACACGACGTCGGGCATCACGCCGTCCGACCAGGAGGCCGCGGAGATGCTGCGCCGCGCGTCGGCCCCGGTGATCCTCGCCCCCAACAAGACCGACAACGCGAAGCGGGAGCTCGACGCGGTCGAGTTCTGGGCGCTCGGGTGGCCCGAGTCGTGGCCGATCTCCGCCGCGCACGGACGGGGCGTGGCCGACCTGCTCGACGCGATCGTCGAGGCGCTGCCGCCCGAGAGCGCGGAGGAGCGGGCCCGGAAAGCGCGCCTGGAACGGCAGGACCTTGCTGCCGCCCACGTCGCCGATGCCCTCGCCGAGGGGATCACCCCGTTCGACCAGGATGCCGCGGACGCTGACCCCTCGAGCGACGAGTTCGACCCGAGCCACGTGCCGGGCCCCGTCACCATCGCGCTCGTCGGCCGGCCCAACGTCGGGAAGTCGAGCCTGCTGAACGCGCTCCTCGGCGAGGAGCGGATGATCGTCAGCGAGATCCCCGGCACGACGCGCGATGCCATCGACACCCGGATGCCGTTCGGCCAGGGCGAGATCGTGCTCGTCGACACCGCGGGGATCCGCCGTCGCGGGAAGGTCGCCTCCGGCCCGGACGCGGACCGTTACTCGACGCTCCGCGCGCTCAAGGCCGTCGATCGCGCCGACGTCGTCGTCCTCGTGGTGGACGCCGTGGACGGGCTCACCGCGCAGGATGCCCACGTGGCCGGCTACGCGGTGGACGCCGGCAAGGGGCTCGTGCTCGCGATCAACAAGTGGGACCTCGTCGCGGAGAAGACGGACAAGACCTTCGACCAGTACGTGACCTGGATCCAGCGCGACGCGCCGTTCCTGGACTTCGCGCCGGCGGTCTCGATCAGCGCGAAGACCGGACAGCGGGTGGAACGGGTGCTGGAGCTCGCGGTGGACGTCTGGGGCGAGCGCCGTAAGCGCATCGGCACGGGCGAGCTGAACCGGCTCCTCACCGAGGCCGTCGCGCGCCAGGCGCCGCCGGCCGTCAAGAACCGGCGGCCGCGCCTCTACTACGCCACGCAGGCGGGGATCGAGCCGCCGACCTTCATCTTCTTCGCCAACAACGCCGCCCTCATCCATTTCTCCTACCGGCGCTACCTGGAGAACCGGATCCGCGACGTCCTCGGCTTCCATGGCGCGCCGATCAAGCTCGTGTTCCGCGATCGCGGCGAGGAGCGGCCGCGCCGGACGCGGCCCGCGGCGCGGGCGAGGGCGCGGGCACATCCTGGGACGCGTCGCCCGAACTGAGCCTGGGACCGCACACGAAGGTTGGCTTCCGTGCGGGCGACCCGGTGCCGGCCCGGGCGTCTGGTATCCTCTGCGGGTCGGGGCGTGGCGCAGCTTGGTAGCGCACCTGAATGGGGTTCAGGAGGTCGAGCGTTCGAATCGCTCCGCCCCGACCATCGCCTGAACACGAGATCGGCCCCCGGTACGCCGCCGGGGGCCCTTCGATTCGGGCCAGCGTCCGAACCGCGTCGGGAAGCTTCTCCGGAATGGGACGCGTACCGCATGGAACACGTCCGCCGCCTAGGATCGGCGCACCGTCCAGCGCCACCGCTCGGACACCTACAGGGGGACAGCATGACCAGGGTGATCGGCTACCACGACGTCAAGGATCAGAAGCATTGGCTTGCCTCGCCAAAGCGCGAAGAGATCTTCGGGCCGCTGGGCGTCACCAACATCCGGACGTTCATCGACCCGCAGAACCCGAAGCGAGTGGCGATCAGCATGGACGTGGCCGACATGGACGCGGTCACGGCGCTGATGCAGTCGCCCAAGGGGGCCGAGGCGATGGAGTACGACGGCGTGGTACCCGAGACCCTGGTGATCCTCGTCGAGGCGTAGTCGAGCGACGGGCGGCCGAGGGGAGCCGGCTGGCGACCATCTTGTTGGACTATTCCAGTCGCTCCGCCCCCGGCGATCACCTCAACACGAGATCGGCCCCCGGTACGCTCCCGGGGGCCCTTTCGATCTGAGCCGCACCCCAGCGATCCCCGACGTACGCCGTCGGATCGACTTCGGGCGCTCCGCGACGACCGCGCGTCTGGCCGTGTGCGTCCACGCGGGGCGTGGGTCACGACGTTGGGTGAGCCCAGGAATTCGCTCGACTTCAGGTTCCGCCCGACGTCCCCGGCACGCCCACCGCACGCGACGTCAGTCGAGCCAGCCCGGTACGTGATCCACAATGGCCACGGGGATCGCCTGGTGTCGGGCGACGAGGCAAGGAGGGCAGATACGTGCTCGGCGACCACCCGGTGTTCCCGATCCTGCTGTCGACCGATCTGGCGGCGAGCCGGGTCTTCTACCGCGACACGCTCGGCCTCGAGCTTGTTCGCGAGGACCCGGACCGGCTCGTGTTTCGCTGCGGCGGCGGGACGCAGCTGGCGGTCACCGAGAGCACGACCGGCACGACGGACACCCAGACCCAGCTGGCCTGGCGCGTGCCCGACCTGCAGGCAGCGCTTGCCGACCTCCGTGCTCGCGGCGTCCGCATCGAGGAATACGTTGCTCCCGACCCGGTCACGAGGGACGGGATCGCCGACATGGGCCATTCGTGGGCGGCCTGGTTCGTCGACCCCAGTCGAAACGTGCTCGCGGTCGTCCAACCCAAGGGCTGAGCAACCGCCCGCAGTCGGCCCTGTCAGCGCCTGCGGGGCGAGCTCGGCCGGGTCAGCCGGGCTTGGACCTCCGGTCGGGAGCGTCCCAGAACCCCTCGTGGACCGCGCGGGCTTCGTCCTCGAGGACCGGGCCGACGACCTCGATCGGTCGCTGGCCGCGGGCGAAGACCTCGCGGCACGGCAGCGCGAGGGTCGGGTTCCTCGGATCGGTGCCCGTCAGCGCTGGCAGCTCGCTCTCGCGGAGCCCGAATACGACACGCGACACGCCGGCCCAGTAGATCGCGCCGGCGCACATGGCGCACGGCTCGGTGCTGGTGTAGAGCGTGGCCGCGGCCCGAGCATCGCCGTCAAGGTGCTTCGAGGCCTGGCGCACCAGGTTGAGCTCGGCGTGGCCCGTGAGGTCGGAGGCGGTCACGACGGTGTTCTCGGCCTCGAGCAGCACCTCGCCCTCGGCATCGGCCAGCAGGGCGCCGAATGGGTGGTTGCCGTGCCCGCGAGCCAGGCGCGCAAGGCCGATCGCCCGGCGCATCAGCGCCTCGATTGAAGGGTCGGACGGTCGCACCGGTGGTTGAGTCATGCCGCCATTATCGGGCGCATCCGACCGGCGTCCGCATCAGCTGCGGTCCGCACCGCCGTGGGCGAGCACTCGCCGGCGCGGCAGCCGATCGCTCGGGGTCACCGGCGGGTCCCGGGCACCGGGATGCGCACCGGGAAACCAGGGGCCCCGGCCCCGGTCATCGACCGTATCGTTGGCGCAATGAGCGACACGACGATCCGTCCCGCGTACGGCCTCTGGCCCGAGTACAACCGGCGTCTCCGCGACATCGTCGCGGCGCTGACCGACGAGCAGCTGGCCATTCGCCCGTCGCCCGAGCGGTGGCCGATGTGGGCGACCGTCGGCCACGCCGCGTGCCAGCGGGTCTTCTGGCTGTGCGACTTCGCCGGGGTGTCCGGCGCGGAGACGACGCCGTTCACGAACGCGGGGTACGACTGCCCGGGCGACGACGACCTCGAGCACGTGCTCGACGCCGATGCGCTCGCCGCAGCGCTCGACTCGACCTTCCGGATCGTCGAGGGATGCCTGGACACCTGGACACTGGACGACCTTGCGAAGGAGATCCACCGCACCGAGTGGGGCGCGGGCTGGGTCCACACCCGGGGCTGGGTCATCCAGCGGGTCTTCACCCACGACATCTCGCACTGTGCCGAGCTGAACAAGATGCTCGGGATCGCCGGGTTGCCGCAGGTCGACCTGTTTTCCTGACGGCTTCTGCCGTCGGAAACGCGAGCGGCCCTCGACGCGGGCGCCAAATACCCGTGGACAGCCCCGGCTCTTGATGCGCGAACGGGGAGCCATTAGACCCCCGGGCACAGGCGTACCTCCCCGTCTCCGGGGGGCAGAGTCGGAGGGCGGGCGCGCATCCGGGGGTCTGCAATGAGCCTATACCACCCGCATCCGCTCCCAGCGCGTGCGCGCCTCGCGCGGTGGGCATCCCGGCCTGCGGACATTCCGCGGTCCGGCCCGACCGGACCACCTGGGTGGTCACGTGCTGCGCGCCGGCCGGCGTGGGTGTCGTGCCCGGGACGAAGCGGGCCAGGTCGGGACGCAAGGACACTCACGTGCCGGGCACATGCGGGTTGACCTGGCCCGCGGTGGACTGTAGCGCCGGGCCCCGCGGCCCGCCATGACCCGGGGCGACACGCGGATCGAGCCCCGCTGGTCGAGCGGGATTGCGCGTCGCGCCGCGGAGGACGCTCCTGGGCCGCCGAGGGCGCTACTGGGCCGAGTACCGCTCGATGGGGCTCCAGACGCTGTTGGCGTTCGTCAGCGTGGGGTCGGCGACGGCACGCGCGTACCACTGACCGCGCTGGGCGAATCGCCACGTCGTGCTCGCCCGGCCGGTGGCATCGGCAAGGACGTCCCGCTTCGCGACCGAGACCCAGGAGGAGCCCACGAGGCGCCAGAACTGGAACGTCACCCTGGCCGGCGCCAGCGTGGGTCCGATGGGGCGGACCGTTGCCGTGAAGGTCACCGCCGAGCCTACCCTGACGTTCGTGACATGACCGGGATTGGTCGGGCGCAGCAGGACGATCTGGCGGACCACGACTCGGACCGGCGGGCTCGTCGCCGGGCCCAGGTCGGGCGTGCCCGCGTACACGGCCTGGAACTGCGTGTTCACCGGCGGCCGGTAGGTGGTCGAGGCGTTGCCGGCGGCGTCGGTGGTGAGCGCGGCGATATCGCTCCACTGCGTCTCGTTGGCCTGCATTCGCTGCAGCGTCACGGACCGGTTGGCGCCCGACGCCGCGACCTGGACGTTCAGCGTCACGGGCTGGCCCCAGGTGATGACGGTCGTGCTCGGCGTCACGCTGAGCACCGCGGAGGGAACCGTGACGGCGAAGGTGACGGGTGCGCTCGTGCCGCCCCCGGGGGGCTGGTTCAGCACGGTCACCGACACCGTGCCGGGCGTGCCCGTCAGGGCAGCCGGCACGACCGCCGTCAGCTGCGTGGGGGAGACAAACGTCGTGGCGAGCGGCGTCCCGTTCCAGTAGGCAGCGGAGACCCCGGTCACGAAGTCCGCGCCCTGGATCGTGATGCTCAGGTCGCCGCCGCCGGCGGCGACCGTGGCCGGCGTCACGGCGGCGAGCGTCGGCGGCGCGTTCGGCGCTGGCGCGATCGGCGGCAGCGGCTGGTAGTTGAAGGCGAGGCCGGTCAGCGCGCTCCCGTTGTACCGGTCGAGGTCGACGCACCCGGCGATGCCCGCCACCGAGCCGCAGTTGCTGTACTGCCAGAACGTCCAGCCACGGCCGCCCCACGAGTTGCCGGGGATCCTCGGGCTCGACGTGGACCAGTGCGCGACCCAGAGGATGGAGTAGCCCTGGTCGGCGAACATCGACGTGTCGCCCATGGCGTTCGCCCAGAAGTTCGGGCTCGTGTAGATCATGGGCCGGACCCCGAGCCTCGCGGTGACCTCGGCGAGCCACGCGCCGACCCATGCCTGCAGGTCGGTCGGCGAGAGGCCGCCCGTCTGTTCGAGGTCGAGAGCCGGCACCAGGTCACCGGGAAGGAGTGCCGCGTTCTGGGCGAACCAGTCGGCCTGGATCACCGCGTCGTTGGGCAGGGTCAGGGGCCAGGCGAAGTGATAGGCCGAGATGGGGAGGCCGACCGCGCGGGCGCCCGCGTGGTTCGTCGCGTAGGTCGGATCCACGTAGGTCTCGCCGACCGTGGCCTGGATGACGACGAACTGCTTGCCCGCGCCCGGCACCTGGCTCCAGTTGATGACGTTCTGGTAGTGGCTGACGTCGATTCCCTCGAGATAGACCGGAGGGGGCGGTGGCGGAGCAGAAGGCTGGAAGAGCCCGGCGGCGGCGTACGCGACGGACACGCCATACAGCGTCGACACGCTCGTGCCGCCGACTGCGCTGATCGCGAGCCAGGTGGTGCCGGACACGGACGCCGGGCACGTGGCGGACCACGCGTCGCCGGACACGGTGCCGGTGGCTGTCACAACGGTGCCCGCGGGCATCGTGATGATCGCCGTGGAGGCAAGCGAAGGCGCGGGCCGGAGCAGGACCGTGCAGCTCGTCGCGTAATACGTGTCGGCAGCGACGCCGCGGGGCGCCAACGGGAGGAGCGCGAGCGCGACGAGGAACGCGATGGCGGCCGGAGCTGACCGGCGACGGACGCTCAGCAGTCGGTTCTCCCCGTGCTCCTGGCCCGAGTCGACGTGGCAACGCCGCGTCGCGAGGGCCGTCCTGGGCGGAGGGGCGCGCATGCCTGACACCGACGATGGGCCAGGGGCCCCCGAAGCCCCGGGTGCTGTGTGCAGGCCGCGGGAATCCTACCAACTGGAGCATCCCCGTGTCGCCGACCGCAATCGGCGACCGGGAATGCCCGTCCGCGCGCCCCGGACCGGCGGCCTCGCCGCATGGGACGTCGAGATGCGCGGTCGCGAAGCCCGCTATCGTTGCGGGCAGCAGCCCCCGGCTCGACACGGTCGGCCGGGGCCGTTCAAACACTGGAGACGGACGATGAGCGCGATGCAGACACGACGCGGGGGCGGGCTCACGGACCGTCCGGCGCCGGTGCGGAGCGGGATGGAACCACCGACCGGGATCCCGGAGCTCACCGGCTGGGTGGAGGAGATCGCCGCGCTCGCGGAGCCCGACGCGGTCCATTGGTGCGACGGGACGGACGCCGAGTATCGCGCCCTCTGTGACGGTCTCGTCGAGGCCGGCACGTTCACACGCCTCGACCCGGTCCTGCGGCCGGACAGCTTCCTGGCCCGCTCCGACCCGAGCGACGTGGCGCGCGTCGAGGACCGCACCTTCATCTGCTCGCGCGATGCCGCCGACGCCGGCCCCACGAACAACTGGCGCGATCCGGACGAGATGCGGGCGACCCTCACCGACCTCTTCCGCGGCTGCATGCGGGGCCGGACGCTCTACGTGATCCCGTTCTCGATGGGCCCCATCGGGTCGCCGATCAGCCGCCTGGGGGTCGAGATCACGGACTCGGCCTACGTCGTCGTCAACATGAAGATCATGACCCGGATGGGCACCGCTGCCCTCGATGCGATCCGGGCGGCCGGTGACTTCGTGAAGTGCCTGCACTCGGTCGGGGCGCCGCTCGCGCCCGGCCAGGCGGACGTGCCATGGCCCTGCGACGCCCGGACGAAGTACATCGTCCAGTTCCCCGAGACCCGCGAGATCTGGTCGTACGGCTCCGGCTACGGCGGCAACGCCCTGCTCGGCAAGAAGTGCTACGCGCTCCGGATCGCCTCGGTGATCGCCCGCGACGAGGGCTGGCTCGCCGAGCACATGCTGATCATCAAGGTGACCGCCCCGGACGGGCGCAGCAAATACGTCGCCGGCGCGTTCCCCTCGGCGTGCGGCAAGACGAACCTGGCGATGCTGGTCCCGACGCTGCCCGGCTGGGGCGTGGAGACGGTCGGCGACGACATCTGCTGGATGCGCCCCGGCGCCGACGGCCGGCTTTACGCGATCAACCCCGAGGCAGGCTTCTTCGGCGTCGCCCCGGGCACGAACACGAAGACGAACCCGAACGCGATCCGGTCCGTGGAGCGCAACACGATCTTCACGAACACCGCGCTGACGGACGACGGCGATGTCTGGTGGGAAGGCCTCACCGAGACACCGCCCGCGCACCTGATCGACTGGACGGGCCGCGACTGGACGCCCGACGCCGGCCGCGTCGCGGCGCACGCGAACTCGCGCTTCACCGCCCCCGCGGGCCAGGATCCGGCGATCGCTCCCGAATGGCAGGACCCGGCAGGCGTGCCCATCGACGCGATCATGTTCGGCGGGCGCCGGTCGACCGTCGTCCCGCTCGTTCGCGAGGCATTCGACTGGACGCACGGCGTCTTCATGGGCGCGATCATGAGCTCCGAGACCACCGCCGCCGCCATGGGCGAGGTTGGCAAGCTCCGCTTCGACCCGTTCGCGATGCTCCCGTTCTGTGGCTACAACATGGCCGACTACTGGGCCCACTGGCTCGAGGTCGGCGCCGCCACGAGCCCGGCGCTGCTGCCGCGGATCTATTACGTGAACTGGTTCCGCCGCGACGCCGACGGACGCTTCCTCTGGCCGGGCTTCGGCGAGAACAGCCGCGTCCTCGAGTGGATCTTCCGGCGCGGCGACGGCGAGGCTCGGGCCGTCGAGACGCCGATCGGGTTCCTGCCGGAGCCGAGCGACCTCGACACGTCCGGGCTCGACATCCGCTTCGACGACCTGGCCGAGCTCCTGCGCGTCGACGGCCCCGCCATCGTCGCGGAGCTGCCCCAGTTCGAGCAGCACTTCGCGCGGTTCGGCGACCGCCTGCCGGCCGTCCTCCGAACCGAGCTTGATCGGCTCGGGGAGCGCCTGCAGGGGTGACCGTGCCGACGGGCGACGGCGGGATCCCGGCGGGACTCGGGCGCCTGGACCCCGCCCAGCTCGGCGGTCTCGGCGACATGAGCCCGGAGCAGTTCCGGGAGGCCGCGCACGCGACCGTCGACCTGCTCGCGGACTACCTCTCGCACATCGAGGACTTCGCGATCCTGCCCGCGATCGAGCCGGGCGCGCTGCGGGACCGGCTGCCGCAGGAGCCTCCGGAGGGCCCCGAGCCGGTGGGGGCCATCCTCGCCGACGTCGCACGGCTCGTCGAGCCGAACGCGACCCACTGGCAGCATCCCGGCTTCCTGGCCTACTTCGCCACCACCGCATCGGGCCCGGGGATCCTGGGCGAGTTCGTGACGGCTGCCCTGGGCCAGAACGCGATGCTGTGGCGCACTTCGCCCGTGGGCACCGAGCTCGAGGAGGTCGTCGTGGGCTGGCTGCGACGCGCGCTCGGGCTCCCCGACGCCTTCGACGGGCTGCTGACGGACACGGCGTCCACGTCGTCGCTCATCGCGATCGCGGCCGCGCGCGAGGCCGCCGGGCTGGACGCTGCCGCACGCGGCCTGGCGGGCCGGCCGGAGATCGGCGAGCCGGTGGTCTACGCGTCGGAGGAGGCGCACAGCAGCATCGAGAAGGCGTGCATGACGCTGGGCCTCGGCCGGAGCGCGTGCCGCAGGATCGCGACCGACGGGGCGTACGCGATGCGGACCGACGCGCTGGAGGCCGCGATCGCGGCGGACCGGGCTGCGGGCCGCGCGCCCATCGCGATCGTGGCCACGATCGGTACGACCTCGTCCACGGCCGTGGACCCGGTGCCGGCGATCGCGGAGATCGCCGAGCGGGCGGGGATCTGGCTGCACGTCGACGCGGCGTACGGCGGCGCGGTCGCGCTCCTGCCGGATCGCCGGACGCTCTTCGCGGGCTGGGAGCGCGCCGACTCGATCGTGGTGAACCCCCACAAGTGGTTCTTCACGCCCCTCGACGCGTCGCTCCTGCTCAGCCGCCGGATGCCCGTGCTACGAGCGGCCTTCAGCCTGGTGCCGGAGTACCTGCGCACGCTTGACCAGCAGGGCCCGGTCCACGACTTCAGCGAGTACCAGCCGCAGCTGGGACGCCGGATGCGTGCCCTCAAGCTGTGGTTCCTCATCCGCTACTTCGGCGTCGACGGGCTGCGCCGGCGGATCGAGGCACACTGCCGCCTCGCTACGGACCTGGCCGCCGAGGTTGACGCCCATCCCGACTTCGAGCGCCTGGCGCCCGTGCCGTTCTCGACGGTCTGCCTCCGCTGGCGCCCGGCCGAGCTCGCCGGCCGCGAGGACGAGCTGGAGGTTCGGGCTCGCCTCGACTCGGCGAACGAGCGGCTGATGGCGGCGGTGAACGCCTCCGGCGAGATCTTCCTCTCGCACACGCGGCTGCGTGACCGCTTCGTGATCCGCGTCGCGATCGGCAACCTGCGCACGGAGGCACCCCACGTCGCGCGCGCCTGGGCCCTGCTCCAGGCCGAGGCGGCGCGTCTCGCCGACTGACGCAGCTTCCGTCAGCGCGCCCGCGCGTCAGCCCGCCCGCGCGTCAGCGCGCCCGCGCGTCAGCGCGCCCGCGCGTCAGCGCGCCGGGACGGCGATCGCCGGGAACGTCGAGAGGTAGTCGAACGCGTACGTCGTGGTACCGGTGGGATCGGTGCGCTGCCCGCCGAGGATCCGGCCGCTCGCGGGGTCAAGGCTGAGGCGGGCGGTGACGCGGCCCCCGAGGAACGGGGAGATGCCGGAGTACGTCCACGTCCACGTGCCGCCCGATCCCTTCGCAACGGCCTCGCTGATCGAGCTGTCGCGCGGGCTGCTTGCGCTCCACGAATCCGCCGGCTGCCCGATCCGTCGGAACCCGCTGGCGAGCGCGGCCGCGCCGCACTGCCAGCTCCCGGGCACCCGGGCGAATCCCAGCTGCCCGTCGTAGGCGATCCCGTGGATGCAGACGAAGACGACCTTGCCTCCAGCGATCGTGGCCGATCGCGGCCGGCTCGAAGCGCAGGACCCCGGGGTTCGGTCCCGTGATCGTCACCGCGAGGTGCGTCGCGGTCGTCAGACCGCGTGACACGGCCGCCCAGAACGCCGTCGGTGTCGGCGCGCTGCTCGGCCGAGGCGTCGCCGAGGGAGCCGCCGAGCCTCGCGGGGAGGGGGATCCGGATGCTGCCGGGCCCGACGCCGAGGGGCCCGAGGTGGCCGCAGCGCTCGGCGTGGTCGCCCCGGTGGGCGCGACGCTCGGCGACGCCCCGCAGGCTGCCGCCGCCGCGGCGAGCAGGAACAGCAATCCGGCAGGAAGCAGCTGGGCGGCACGGGCGGCGGATCGCAACATCGGTCGATCCTAGCCGGTTCGCGCGCTAGACTCCCGGCCACACCGCCGCCGCCCTTCGCGTCGAACGATGCGCCGCGCCAGCCGAGGAGCCCGCATGATCACCCAGGTCGCCCGCGACTTCCCGATGTTCGTCGACGGCGGGCCGGTCGAGGCCGCCGCGGGAGGGTGGCTCGAGGTGCGGAGCCCGGCCACGGGGGAGCTCGTCGGCCGCGTCCCGGCCGGCTCGGAGGTGGACCTGGACCGGGCGGTGGCGGCGGCGCGGGCCGCGTTCCGCGACGGACGCTGGAGCCGGCGATACCTTCCGGAGCGCGCGGCGATCCTCGCCAGGCTCGCCGATCTCATCGAGGAGCACGCAAACGAGCTCGCGCTCCTCGAGACCCTCCAGACCGGCTCGGCGTACAAGCTTCGTCGCGACTCCGACCTGCCCTTCACCGTCGACAACCTGCGGTTCTTCGCCGGCGCCGTTCGCCACCTGGAGGGGAAGGCGGCGTACGAGTACTCGGGCAGCCATACGAGCTACGTCCGCCGCGAGCCGCTCGGCGTGGTCGGCCAGGTGAGCCCGTGGAACTACCCGCTCTGGATGGCGATCTGGAAGATCGGCCCCGCGCTCGCCGCCGGCAACTGCGTCGTGCTCAAGCCCGCGTCAGCCACGCCCCTGACCACGATCCGGCTCGCGGAGCTGGCCGCGGAGGCGGGCCTGCCTGCCGGCGTCCTCAACGTGGTCACCGGCCGCGGCGACGTGGTGGGCGCCGCGCTCGCCGCGCACCCGGACGTGGACCTCGTCTCCCTCACCGGCGACACGGAGACCGGGCGCCGGATCCAGGCGCTCGCCGCCGGGAACCTCAAGCGCACGCACCTGGAGCTGGGCGGGAAGGCCCCGGTGATCGTCCACGCCGACGCCGACATCGAGGCGGCGGCGCGCGGGGCGACGGCGGGCGCCCTCATCAACGGCGGACAGGACTGCACCGCCGCGACGCGCGTCTACGTCGATCGGCGCGTCATGGCGCCCTTCACGGCGCGCCTCGTCGAGCTGTTCGCGTCGGTCCGCGTGGGCGACCCGCTCGATCCCGCGACGGACCTTGGGACGCTCATCAGCGCCGCGCAGGTCGCCCGCGTCGATGGGTTCGTGCAGCGCGCGGTGGCGGCGGGCGCCCGCGTCCTGGTCGGCGGCGCACGCGCGGTCGTGGCGAGCCTGCCGGACGGCGCCTTCTACCTGCCCACGGTGCTCGTCGACGCGACGCAGGAGAGCGAGATCGTCCAGCAGGAGGTCTTCGGGCCGGTCCTCGTGGTCCTTCCCTTCGACACGGAGGAGGAGGCGCTGCGGATGGCGAACAACACGCGGTACGGCCTCGCGAGCTCGGTCTGGACGAGCGACCTGCGGACCGCGATGCGCGCAACGATCGAGCTCAACTTCGGCCACGTGCTCGTCAACGACCACCTGATGGTCACGAGCGAGATGCCGCATGGCGGCTTTCGCCAGTCGGGCTTCGGCAAGGACATGTCGATGTACTCCTTCGAGGAATACACCCGGGTCAAGCACGTGATGATCGAGCTCACCGGCGAGGCCGAGAAGCCCTGGCACTGGACGATCTTCGGGGACAGGCGGGCAGAGTAGGGCCTGGCTGGCGGCAGGCCCGCCTGTCAGCGGCGGGCCACGACACAGCAGCGGAGGGAACATGCCGACCAGCCTGCCCATCGTGGCCCTCAGCGTCCTGGGGATCCTCATCGCCGTCCTCGGCCTCTTCGCCGCGGGGAACCTCGTGGTCGTGGCCGTCGGGCTGGTCGCGCTGTTCGCCGCCGGCCTGCTCGAGGTGCTGGGCCGGCGACGCGGCTGACCGCCGAGCCCGATCGCCTGCTCGACCCAAGCTCCACGTCTGCGCGAAGGTCCCAATTCGGCAAGGCAAGATGGGACCAGCGGCGTGGTCCGTTTGGCCCTGATCCCTGCCTCGTTCGGCGGGTACGGTCAGCACCAAACTTGAGAGGGAAGCAAGCGCCGTGATTCGTCGTTCGACCACCGTCCCGCCACGCCCGGGATGTCGATCCAGCGTGCCCACTGACCTGGTCGTCATGCGTCGGGCGAGCTGATCCCGATGGCGTCCCTGGACAACAAGACCGTCCTCAATCGCTGGACTCCCGCGACCCCCGTGCGCGCCGATTTCGGCACGTGGGTCGCGTACCTCTCGATCGACGCCGCGGCGGTCCGCGCCGCCGTCGAGGCCCGCGGAGGCACGCTCGAGGCTCGTGCCCGGCTCCTTTCCGGGTGCACGATCGACCACCTGGACGGAAGCGCCTACCAGCTCGTGCGCCGTCCGAGCGAGGAAGCTCGCGGGTAGGCCGGCCCACCGGCTGGGTCCGCCGGGCGAATTCGCGCGCCCGGCGCTGGGCGCGGGCGGCGCGTCCCTAACGCATTCCCGCCCGACTTCGTTATCCCCGTCTGGGAGCCCCGGGGGGCGCCTTCCATCCTTGTCATCCCCGGCGGTATGGCAGGCGTGGGGCTCCCGAATCCATCACCCACGCGCCCGGGGCTCGGCGCGTCCCCCGAGGGTCGGCCGGCCCGACCGCGCACCTTCCGGGGTCCGCGTCCTGTCCCCGCGCCTGCCGCGGAGCCTCGGGCCGAAGCCTGCCCCTGCTGCCGGGACGCTCGATACGCGATCGCGGCATACCATGTTTCCGGAGGGGAACAGCGACGGGGATCTTGCGTGCGCAGCGGAACCCCGGATTCACCTCATGTGCCGCGGACGGCCCAGCAGGAAAGGGTCCCCATGCGTTCGAAGTACCGCCGCCGATCATCGCCGCTGCCGGCGTCACGACCACCGGCCGTGGGGCTGACGAGCATGATCGTCGTCGGGCTCCTGCTCGTCGCCCTCGGAGCGACGCTCGCCCTCGGGATCGAGCGGCTGCTGCCGAGCGCTGCCGGCCGCACGGCGGTGGCGGCCGCGTCGGCGGCCCCGTCGGCCGCGGTGCCGACCCTGTCTGGCGCCGCCTCGAGCCCCTCCGCCAGCGCCGCGGCCGAGGTGAGCAGCGCGCCCTCCGCCGCGAGCAGCGCGCCATCGGCCGCGCCGAGCCCCGCGGCACCGATCCTGGAAGCCGAGATGCCCCACGTGATCAATGGCACGACGCTCACCATCCAGAGCGCCACGAACCCCGCCAGCCTGGGCAACGATTCGAGCGCAAGGGCACTGGGTGCGGCGATGACGAGCCTCGGGAAGAAGCCCGTCGACCTCGAGATCGCCGAGGCCTACGACCCAGCCGGCGCCCTCGCCGTGACGGTGCTCGGGTTCCGCGTGGCCGGCGTCGACCCGGTCAAGCTGCGGACAGTGGTGCTGGAAGCCTGGCTGTCGACACGGACGCCCGGCGTCACCTCTTCGAGCGTGACGCTATCAGGCACGCCGACCACCAAGGTTGCCTACGGCGATGGCGGGCCGACTGACTTCGTGCTCGTCCACGGGGACAGCACGTTCGTCGTCGTGACGAACGACCAGGCCCTCGCCGCCGGCGCCGTCGCCGCGATCGTCGCGCCGTCAGCGGCCGGGTCGCCCTCGGCGCCGTCGCCGGCAGGCGCATCGCCGGCAGGCGCATCGCCGGCAGGCGCATCGCCGGTTCCGTCGCCCACGCCGTCCGCCACCTGAGAGGGCGTCGGAGCCCCAGGACCCGTCCCGCCGCGCAATCTCTCAGGGCAGCGGTCGCCAGAGCCTGCCGAGGAGAATCGACACGGCCGCGAGAAGGGCGCCGACCGCGACGAAGACGAACCCGATCTCGTTCACCTGGTGCTTCGTGATCAGCGACGTCGGCAGGCTCGCGAACACGCTCTCGAGCTCGGCGGCGCTCTCCGCCGGGTGGTACGTCCCGCCCGTCAGGTCCGCGACGGACTTGAGCGTCGTGTCGTCGATACCGCGCCGGAACCCGCCGGCCCCGCCCCCGAACCCACCGCCGCCGCCGAATCCGCCGAAGCCGCCGGGCTCCCTGCCGATGAACTGCTGGGCGCAGGTCGGGTCGAGCGGGCCGCCGTTCGCCGTCCCGAAGCCGATGGTGTAGACCCGGACGCCCCGGTCCGCGGCCTGCTGCGCAGCGTCGAGCGGCAGCGGGCCGGTGTTGTTCACGCCGTCCGTGAGGAGCACCACGATGTCAGGGGCGTAGGCGCCCTTCGGGACGGGCTGTGGCGGGACGCCGGGCCGCGACGCGGTCACGCTGGGCGCGACCGCGGGGTCGATCTCAGCGATCGCGTCGATCGACGTCAGGATTGCGGCACCGATGGCCGTGCGGCGGCCCGTCTGGAGGCTTCCGAGCGCGCCGAGCAGCGTCTCCACGTCGGTCGTCGGCGCCTGGACGAGCTCCGCGAAGCTGCCGAACGCCACGATCCCGATCTGGGTCGTGGAACCCTGGTGCTGGATGAAGGCCGCCGCCGCCGCCTCGGCCGCCTGGAGCCGGGACGGCGCGATATCCGACGAGCACATGCTCCCCGACACGTCGATCGCGAGGAGAATGCTGGTCTGGTTCGTGGGCACGCTCGCGATCAGCACGGGACGGGCGGCGCCGAGCGCAAGCGCCCCCACCGCGATCACGAAGAGCGCGAACGGCAGGTGCCGGCGCAGGCGTGACGATCCGGGGGCGGCCTCGCGGAGGAGCGACAGGCTGGAGTACCGCACGCCGGACGATTGCCGGCGCCGCAGGCTCCAGGCGTAGAGGCCGACAAGGACGGGAACGAGGGCCAGCGCGACCAGCAGGCCGGGCCACAGGAAGTCCATCAGCGACGCTCGACGGTGAGGGCTCGGCCCGGCGGGACGCCGCGCGGTGTCCGGAAGCGTTCTGACCGGTTCATGGGAGCCGGCCCAGCCACAGGAGCGATGCCATGCCGCCGGCCGCCAGGAGCAGGATGCCCGCCCCCGCGAAGATCGACGTGATCTCGATCTTCTGCGGCTCGACGACCAGGCGGGTCTCGAGGCCCGCGTAGATCGAATGAAGCTGCGCTGCATCCTCGGCCCGGAAGTAGCTGCCCCTGGTGGTGTCGGCGATCTGCTGGAGCAGCGGCTCGTTGAGCTGCGTATGGACCTGGAAGCCGTTGAGGTTCACCGTTGCGCCGGCCGGGCTTCCGAGGCCGACCGTGAAGATGCGGATGCCCTGGTCGGCCGCGGCCTGCGCAGCAGCGGCAGGATCCGGCGACTCGTTGTTCTCGCCGTCGGTGAGCAGGACGATGATCGCCGACGTGTGGCTTCCCGCCGGGACGGGTGTCGGCGTCGGGGTCGGGGCGGAAGCGGGCGTGCGGTTGCTGTAGTAGTTCAGCGCGGGCGGTGACTCGGCGAGCGAGATCGCCTCCAGCGAGGCGCGGATGCCCTGGCCGAGCGACGTGCCGCGCTCCGGCGCGAGCCGGTTGATCGCCGAGAGAACGGACCCCTGGTCGTTCGTGGGCGCCTGCACCGACAGGCCGCTGTCGCTGAACGCCACGACGCCGATCGCCACGCTCGATGGCTGCTGCTGCACGAAGTCGACGGCGGCAGCCCTGGCCGCGGCGATGCGGGTCGGCTTCAGGTCGTCCGCAGCCATGCTGCCGGAGACGTCGAACGCGAGGATCACCGTCCCCTCCTGGCGGGGCAGCGAGACCACGCCCTGCGGGCGGGCGAGGGCCACGACCATGACCGCGAAGCCCGCAAGCAGCAGCGCCGCTGGGATCCGCCGCAACCGGCGCGCCCGCCCAGCGGCCCCGGCGACGAGGCCCATCCCTCCCGGCGCCGTGATCCGGCGGCGGCGCCTCCGGTCGACCCCGGCCGCGAGGAGGGAACCCACCGGGATCGCGGCGAGGAGGAGGAGCATGGCGGGCCAGACGAAGGTCATCGGCTACCGCCGGCGCCGTCGATGGCGGAGCGTCGCGATCCGGACGATGGCACGGACCAGGTCCTCGTCCGTGGACAGGGAGACCGCCTCGACGCCGGCCCGGGCGAACGCGCCGTTGACCGCAGCCTCGCGGCGGGCCGCCGCCGCCGCGAATCGCTCGCGGAACTTCCGGTCGTGCGTGTCGACGTAGAGCTGCTCGCCGGTCTCGGCATCCTCCATGATCAGCGGCCCCACGTCCGGGAGCGCGACCTCGCGGGGGTCGACGACCCGGATCGCGAGCACCTCGTGTCGCCGCGTGAGCAGGTGCAGCGGCCGCTCCCATCCCGGCTCGCTGATGAAGTCGGAGAGGACGAAGACGAGCGACCGGCGCTTCAACGCCTGGCGCGCCGTGTCGAGGAGCGGTCGGAGGTCCGTGAACGGCGCGCTCGTGAGCTGGGGCTGGCGGAGCAGGTCCTCGACCAGCCGGAGCACCTGGATCCGCCCGCCCCCGGCCGGGATGGTCCGCTCGACGCGGCTGCCGTAGAAGATCGCCCCGACGCGGTTGCCGCGACGGGTCAGCAGTCGCGCCAGCGTTGCGACGAAGTCGACCAGCACGGTCCGCTTGAGTCGCTCCGACTCGACCGTTCCGAAGTCCACTGAGGGGCTGAGGTCGAGGAGAAACCATGCCGTGAGGTCGCGATCCTCGGTGTACTGGCGGACGTACGGCGTGTCGAGGCGGGCAGTCACGTTCCAGTCCATGGTGCGGACGTCGTCGCCGGGCTCGTACTCGCGGAGTCCGGCCAGGTCCACGCCGCTCCCGTAGAACAGGCTCCGGTAGTCGCCCTGGAGCAGGCCGTCGAGACGCCGGACGACGTGCCAGTCGAGCCGCTGGAGGATGCGCTCAGGCGCCGATGCGGGCGTGGGACGCCTCCCGCAGTGGAACGACGGGGGCGGGCACCCGCTTGAGCACCGTCGCCAGCACGTTGTCGCTTGTCACGTCGTCGGAGAGCGACTCGAACGAGAGCACGATCCGGTGGCGCATGACGTCGTGGACCATGTCGTAGACGTCCTGCGGGAGCGCGTAGTCTCGCCCGCGCACATAGGCGAGCGCACGGGCCGTGAGGATCAGGTTGATCGACGCGCGCGGGCTTGCTCCGTACGTGATGTACCGGGCCAGCTCGGGCATCCCGTAGGCCTTCGGATTGCGGGTGGCCGTGGCCAGGCGCACCGCGTAGTCGATGAGGGCGGGGTCGACATAGACGGCGTCGGCCTCCTTCTGCAGGGCGAGCAGGTTGTCGGTGGCCAGCACGCGCTGGACCGGGTCCAGGCGACCGGTCATCCGCTCGACGATGACGAACTCCTCGGTCGCGCTGGGGTAGCCCACGAGGACCTTGAGCATGAACCGGTCGACCTGCGCCTCGGGCAGGGCGTACGTTCCCTCGGTCTCGATGGGGTTCTGCGTGGCAAGCACGAGGAACGGGTCGGGCACGGTGAATGTCTCGCGCCCGATGGTGACCTGCCGCTCCTGCATCACCTCGAGCAGCGCGCTCTGCACCTTGGCGGGCGCGCGATTGATCTCGTCGGCGAGCAGGAGGTTGGTGAAGACCGGCCCGAGCGAGGTGCTGAACTCACCCGTCTTCTGGTTGTAGATGCGGGTCCCGACGAGGTCCGACGGGACGAGGTCCGGGGTGAACTGGATCCGCTTGAAGTCGCCCCCGATCGAGGCCGCGAGCGTCTTGATCGCCATCGTCTTGGCCAGGCCCGGGACGCCCTCCACCAGGAGGTGGCCCCGCGCGAGCAGCGCCACGACCAGCCGCTCGAGCAGGTGGTCCTGGCCGACGATGACCTTCTTGACCTCGTAGAGGACACGCTCCAGCGGCGCGATCCGCTCTTCGCTCGCCCCGTTGTCCACTGGCATTCCCTCGTTCGCGCCGTGGCTCGCGGCAACCACGCCGCCGCGCCCCGGCGATTGATGGCTAGTCGGGCGGGAGCCCCGCAGCCCCGCCCGCGACGTCGATCGGAACGGCCAGGCCGATCCCGATGAAGACGCCCTCCTTGGTGGGGTTGACGAGGGCAGCCACGATGCCGATGACCTGGCCGGCCCGGTTGAGCAGCGGGCCGCCGGAGTTGCCCGGGTTCACGGCCGCGTCGACCTGGATCAGGTTCTGCAGCACCTGGCTGCTGTTCGGGACCTGGAACGAGCGCCCCACGCCCGAGATGACGCCCGCGCTGATGGAGCCGAAGAGGCCGAACGGGTTGCCGACGACGAAGGCGTCGCTGCCGATGCGGATCGCGTTCGGGTTTCCGAGCGTCGCCGGCACGATGACGCTCGGCGGCGTCGTGGCCCGCAGGACCGCGATGTCGTGCTGCGGCTGGCGCACCGTGACCTGTGCCGTCGACTTCGTCCCATCCTCGAACGTGAGCCGGATCGTGTCCGCGCCGGCGACCACGTGCAGGCAGGTGAGGATGTCGCCCGCCTGGTCGATGACGACGCCGGTCCCCAGCTCCTCGCCGCCCTTCCCGGTCGCGGCCGGCAGCTGGGCCTCGATGAGGACGAGCGATGGACGGATCGCGTCGAAGACGAGCTCGGAGGCGGCGGGCGCCGGCGTCTGCGAGGCAAGAACGCTGGTCACCGTGTCGCGCACGTCGCCCTGGGTCAGCTGGCGCGGGCCGGGTACGAGCTGACCGTAGAGCGCCACCGCGAGGAGGGCGGCCGCGACACCGGACGCGAACAGGCCGGCCGTCCGGAACCGCCGCGCGATTCCACGAAGCCTCCGTCGCGGCGGAGGGACGCCCGATGCCCCTGCCTCGCCATTCTCGTGGGACATCACGCTAGCCGGACACGGCGACGACGGGCGAGGATCCCAGGATGACGCCCCGTGAATCGCGGCCCACGACCCGCACGAACGCGGCGGCACCCTGGACGGGGATCGACGTCTCGAAGCCCGTGCGGGGAGACGAGCCTGCCCGCACCAGCAGGTCGGCCCGCGAGCCGGCGAGGACATCCCAGCTCGCCACGTCCGTCGCGCCATTCCAGCTCGCGAACGCGGTCACCGCACCGCCCGGATCCGCGACGGCGGCGGCGGCCGGAAGCTCCACGGGGTGGCCCGTCCACGGGGAGCGGAAGTTGCGGTAGGACTGGACCGCGGCAGGATAGGTGGCGTCGAACACGAGCTCGCCGCTCCCCGAGAACTCGCTGACGTATCCGGCGTCCCCCCATCCCACGAGGAAGTTGCCCCGCGGAAGCAGCTGGAGGTTGCCCTGGCTCTTCGCGAACAGGGGTCTGGGATGCTCGAAGGCGCGCACGAGCGTCGCCGTCTCCGCCTGTTCGTCGAGGCGCAGCACGATCGCGCGGGAGTGGCCGGGGCTCGCGCTGTCGTCGAACAGCGTCAGCGTCCCGTCGGCCTGTCGGCGAGCGTCGTGCTGCCACGAGAAGCTCGCGCCCGCGCCCATCGCGAAGTCGCTGCGCTTGCCGCCCAGGCGCCAGACGATCGCCCCGGATGCCCGGTCGACCTTGTAGATGGTCGAGGTATTGCGGGCGGAGACGAGCAGGCCGCCGTCGGTGTCGACGCAGATCGAGTTGGCGTGGACGTAGTCGTAGATCGCGGCCGCGTCCGCCGAGTACGGGATGAACGACTCGTCGATGGAGATGTGGTCCGCCGTGTGCCACTCGAAGAGGACGGTGCCGCTCTGCAGGTCGATCTCCTGGACCGCGCAGTCCAGCACCTGGCCGGACAGGCCTGCCCCGCCGGGCGCGGATGTGGCCGCGACGCCCGCGTCAGCGAGCAGGAGCGCCGTGCCCTGCGGGGTCACCTGGAACTCGTGGAGGTCGGCGCGGCGCCCGTTGCCGGCCTTGACCCGGGCGACCTCGCGATACGAGCGATCGGCGACGACGACATCGCCGGTGCCGATCCCGCCGTTCACGATCCCTTCCCACCAGGCGAGGGCGGGTTGCCCGGCAAACTGGATCACGTTGAAGTTGGTGACCTGTGTCCCGGAGTCCGGCCGGAGCCAGATCAGCTCGCCGTCGTTCGCGAAGATGGCGGGTCCGTCGTGCCCGCTGCCGTTCGATGGGGTGCAGAAGAGGAGGCCGGGCGCCACGGCGCCGGCCGGGACCTGGACCAGGACCGCCGGCGGCGTCAGGTCCGGGCGCGAGCGGTAGTGGTGGCGAAACGCCGAGTAGTCCGCGGACGCCTGCGGCGAGGCCGGCGGCGTCGCCGCATCCAGCCCCGCGAGAGACGAGCCGGACGGCGCTGGCCGCGCACGGCCCAGGAGGCCGTCGACCTCGGCCGCCGCGACCACCGCGGCCGCGCCGCCAGCGGCAGCGAGGCCCAGGGAGGCGAGGAACCGTCGCCGGCTCAGGCGTGGCTGGAGGGGCGCATCCACCCTTCACCTCCCCTATGGTGACGGCGCGTGACGGCGGCCTGCTGATGAGGCCCGCGACGCGAATGCACGGCTGCCGGCGAGCGGGACGCACGACGGCCGACCGCATTCTCGCCCCAAACGCTGAAGCGTTTCTGAATCTTGCCGGTGTCGCGGTGTCGTCGCCTTCTGGCGCGGGGAAGGGTAGACCGCGACCCGGCCGGAAGGGCGCCCCCGTTCCCGCATCCGGCGTGCTGATCGTCCGACCGTACAATGGGGGTCCACGTGCCAAGCTGCCGGAGGACCTGCGTTCGTGCCGCCGATCACCGAGCTCACCAGGATCGAGCCGATCCATCGCGAGCGCCTGTCCCGCCAGGGCGTGTTCACGACCGGCCTGTTGCTGGAGGTGTCCGAGACGCCGACACGTCGACAGACGCTCGCCGACCAGGTGGACGCATCGACGAACGACGTGCTCCGCTGGCGCGACGAGGCCCTGCTCCTGAACCTCGCCGGATTCGGGGCGCGCGAGCACGACCTGTTCGCGTACGCGGGGTTCGAAGGGCTGGGCGCAGTGCTGAAGGTGGACCTGGCCACGTTCCGCGCGGCCATCGCGCGCGCCGCCGGCCGGCTCCAGGTCGAGCCGCCTACCGACCTCGTCGTCGAGACGTGGTGGGATCAGGCCCGCACGCTGCAGGACGAATGACGGTCGTCGTGGCTGCGCGGTCCCGGGAAGGGGCCCGCCGGTCACCGGTCGCCGCCCTGATCGTCGGGTTCGCGACGATCCTCACCACCGTCGGAATCGCCATCGCCGTCTTCTTCAACCCCGTCTGGGTCTCGTTCGAGCAGGGCCGGACGCGGGCGGACCTGTGGACCGGATACACGCCCGAGGTCGTGCGGACGGTCACCGATTCCGTCCTCGCCGAGGTCTACCTGGGCCCGGGCACCTTCACCCAGTCCGTCGACGGGACGCCGGTCTTCAACGATCGGGAGCGGACGCACATGGCCAGCGTGCACGGGGTGGTCGTCGGGTTCTTCCTGCTCGTGCTCCTGGCCGCGATCGTTCTCATCGCCGGCGGCGTCCGTTCGCGCGGCGCGGCCTGGTACTGGCGCGCGATAGCCCGCGGGTCGGCGATCCTCGCCGTCGGCGCCGTCGTCGTCGGCGCTGCCTTCGCGCTCGTCTTCGAGCAGGCGTTCACGCTGTTCCACGACCTGTTCTTCGCGTCGGGCACCTGGGAGTTCGATCCGGCGAAGGACCGCCTGGTCCAGCTGTTCCCGTACGACTTCTGGACCGAGACGAGTGTCGCGATCGCGGTCGTCGGCCTCCTTTTCACGCTGGCCACGTGGGCCTTCGCACGCCGTCGCGCCCACGGGCAGGCCTGACATGCTCCTGCGAGGCATCCCGGTCGCGCGCCTCCTGGGCACGGAGTTCCGGGTCCACGTCTCGTGGACGCTCATCGCGGCGTTCCTTGTGGCGTCGCTCGGGGCGGTGGACCTGCCGGGTCGCTACCCCGGCTGGCCGGGCGGCCTTGCCTGGGTTGTCGCCATCGCCGCCGGCGCCGGCTTCTTCGGCGTCGTCCTGCTCCACGAGCTCGCCCACGTCGCGGTCGGGCGTCGCGCCAACGTTGCGCCGGCCTCGGTGACCCTCCTCCTGTTCGGGGGCATCGCCACGCCGGAGCGCGGCGCGAAGACGGCTGCCTGGGAGGCGGCGATCGCGGTCGCCGGCCCGCTTGCGAGCATCGTGATCGGCGTCGCGGCCCTCACGGCGGCGGCCGCGGTGGCGGGCCCATCGACATCGAGCATCCCGGCGCAGGCGCTCGGGGAGGCGCTGGCCGACGTCGGGCTCCTCAGCTGCTTCGTCGGGCTTGTGAACCTCGCGCCGGTCTTCCCGCTCGACGGAAGCCGCCTGCTCCGCGCGCTCGCCTGGCAGCTGTCCGGCGAGGAGGGTCGCGGCACGCGGGTCGCGGGCGCAGCCGGCCGCCTCATCGGGCTCGGGATGATGGGTGGCGGCGTGCTCCTCGCCTTCACGGGGGATCTCGTCGACGGGTTCCTCGTCGGAATGCTGGGCTGGTTCGTCCGGGGCTCCAGCGGCGCCCAGGCCCGCCAGGAAGTCCTGGAAGGGCTGATCGCAGACGCCACGGTCGGCGACGCGATGGAGCGGGACCTCCCGGTGGTTCCGCCGCAGGTGACGCTGGACACGTTCGCGTCCGTGCTCTCCGGCCCGGACCCGGTGTCCGTCGTCCGGGTCATGGCCGGCGGCCGCCTGGTCGGGCTCGTGGGGCGGCGCGAGCTCCGGCGCGCCGGACGGTCCTCCTGGCCGCGAACGCAGGCCGCCCTCGCCATGACGCCCGCTGAGCTGCTCCCGCCGGTCGCGCTCGGTGACACGCTGGGGTCCGCGCTGGCGCGCATCCAGGCGTCCAGGGCGGAGGGGCTCCCCGTCATCGATGGAGGCGAGCTCGTGGGAATCCTCACCCGGTACGGGATCGGCCGCCTGGTCCACGAGCGATCCCTTCAGGTGAGGCCGCCGCGATGAACGACCAGGCAGGTGAGGCCGCCGCGATGAACGAGCTGATGCCCATCGAGGTCGCCCGGGCGCAGGTCCTGGCGGCCATCCCATCTGCGCTGCCCCCGGAGACCGTCGCGCTCGCCGATGCCCTCGGCCGCGTGCTGGCAGCCGACGTCGCCGCGGCGACCGACCTGCCGCCCTGGGACAACTCCGCGATGGACGGGTACGCGATCCGCGCGGCCGATGTCGGCGGCGCGAGCGAGACCGGGCCGGAGCTCCTGCGTGTGACCGGCGAGGTGGCCGCGGGCGGCGCCGCGATGGCGACCGTCGTGCCGGGCACGGCCGTCCGGATCGCGACCGGCGCACCGATGCCGCCCGGCGCCGACGCGGTGGTCGCGGTGGAGCAGACCACGCCGCTCGCCGCGGACGGGACGGCCGGTCCGCGTGGTCGGGAAGCCACCGGGCCGCTCCCTGCACAGATCCAGGTCCACGAGGCGACGCAGCCAGTTCGCAACGTCCGGCTCCGCGCGAGCGACCTGCAGGCCGGTCGACGGATCCTGCCCGCCGGCCGTGCCATCGGCCCGGCGGAGCTGGCGATCATCGCGGCGGGTGGCGTCGCGCAGGTCCACGTCCATCGACGGCCGCGGGTCGCGGTGCTGTCCACGGGGGACGAGCTCCGGCGTGCGGGCACGGACCTGGGCTCCGCCGGGATCCCCGACTCGAACGGGCCGGCGATCGTGGCGCTCTGCACGGCCGCGGGCGCAGACGCACGCCACGTCGGCATCGCCCCGGATCGCCTGGAGCCCACGCTCGAGCTGCTCCGTATCGCGCTCGCCGACGCGGACCTCGTGATCGTGAGCGGTGGCGTCTCGGTGGGCCCGTACGACGTGGTGCGCGGCGCGTTCGGCAGGGTCGGGACGGTGGACCTGTGGCGTGCCGCGCTCCAGCCGGGCAAGCCGTTCGCGTTCGGCACCGCGCCACGGCCCGGGCAGGCGGGCCCGCCCGTGCTCCTGTTCGGGCTGCCCGGGAACCCGGTCTCGGTGTTCGTGACCTTCGAGGTCTTCGTACGGCCCGCCCTGCGGCGCCTCGGCGGCCGGACCGACGACGCGCTGCTGCGGCCGGTCGACGCCGCGGTCCTCGAGGAGCCGGTCACGAAGTCGCTCGGCCGGCGGACCTTCCTGCGGGTGGCGGCGCGTCGCGATCCCGTCACCGGGGCGCCGGTCCGCGACTCGGCCGGCCGCGTGCGCGTCTCGCTGGCCGGTGGCCAGGAGAGCCACCAGCTCTCGGCGCTCGCCGCCGCCGACGCCCTCGCGGTCGTGCCAGAATCGGTCGCCGGCCTGCCCGCCGGCGCCGGCGTCGAGCTCTGGTGGCTCGACCGCCCGTGACGGGCGTGGGAGGGGCCGGGCGTCCGGCCCCCGACCGGGCGGATTCCCGGCACGGAGGTGGCATGGACGAGCGATCGCAGCCCCGGACGGATCGCCGCCGGCTGACCCACGTGGACCGCGGAGGGCGCCCGCGGATGGTGGACGTCTCCGCCAAGCCGATCACGGCGCGGCGCGCGGTTGCCGAGGCCGAGGTCGTCTGCAGCCAGGAGACGCTGAGCCTGGTGATCGATGGCCGCGGCCCGAAGGGCGACGTCCTGACGGTCGCCGAGATCGCTGGCGTGATGGGCGGCAAGCGAACCGCCGACCTGATCCCGCTCTGCCATCCCCTCGCGCTGACCGACCTGGTGGTCTCCATCACGCCGGACCGCACCGCGTCCGCGCTGCGGATCCGGGCCGAGGCCGCGACGGTGGGGCCGACGGGCGTCGAGATGGAGGCGCTCGTCGCCGCGAGCGTGGCGGCCCTCACGGTCTACGACATGGTGAAGGGCGTCGAGAAGGGCGTCGAGATCCGGCACGTCCGGCTCGTGAGCAAGGTCGGCGGGAAGTCCGGGGAATGGCGGCGCGAAGGCCTCGATTCCCCGGGCGCGCCGGCCGTCCCTGCAGCCGGTTCCCCGGCGCCCGGGTTCGTCCCGGGATCGTCGCCGGTGACGCGCCCGAGAGGCGTCCGGGGGCCAGCGCGCTCGGGTGCCATCCCGCGGGCCGGGGGGATCCGCCGGCCCGGACGACGGCCGGGTCCCTGATCCGTGGCAGCCGGTTCCCGGACCGCGTTCATCCTCACCGTGAGCGACCGCGGCTCGAGCGGTGACCGGGCGGACACGTCCGGCGACGGGCTCGCGGCACGGCTGGCAGAGCTGGGCTTCACGACCGAGCGCGAGATCGTCCCGGACGAGCGCCGCCGGATCGAGTCGATGCTGGTGGCTGCCGCGTCCCGCCACCCGCTGATCGTGACGACCGGCGGGACGGGCCTGACGCCGCGCGACGTCACGCCCCAGGCGACCCTCGCCGTCATCGATTACCCGGTGCCGGGGTTCGCGGAGGCGATGCGGGCCGACGGTCGCGCGAAGACGCCGATGGCGATCCTGTCGCGGGCGGTCGTGGGTGTCCGCGGACGGACGCTGATCGTCAACCTGCCGGGCAGCCCGCGCGCCGCGCTCGAGTCGCTGGCGGTCCTGGAGCCGGTGCTGGACCACGCGCTCGAGACGCTGCGCGGGCCGCACGAGCATGTGGGGTGGGGGACCGAGGCGGGCTGACGCGTCGAGACGCGGGCCCGGCTGGGAACCCCGGCGCGCCTTGTGGCCGACGACCGGTGCTACGATCGGCCGGTGACCGCAGCCCCCGCCCTTGGCCGGCTCACCGACGACCAGCGCGCCATCCGTGACGCGGTGCGGACGCTCGCCCATGACCGGGTGGCGCCGCGGGCGGCCGAGATCGACCGCAGCGCCACGTTCCCGGAGGATCTCCGGGCGCTGCTCGCGGAGCAGGGGATCCTGGGCCTGCCGTTCCCGGAACGGTTCGGCGGCCTTGGAGCGGACCTGCTGACCGTCTGCCTGGCGATCGAGGCGCTCTCGGCAGCCTGCGCGACGACCGGCCTGATCCTCGCCGTGCAGGAGCTCGGCGCGTTGCCGCTTCTGCTGGCCGGGACCGAGGAGCAGCTCGCGCGGTTCGTGCCCGGGCTGGCCGCGGGCCGCGACCTGATCGCGTTTGCCCTGACGGAGGCCGATGCGGGCTCCGACGCCGCGGCGGTACGGACCCGCGCGAGCCGCGATGGGGAGACCTACGTCCTCTCCGGGACCAAGCGCTTCATCAGCCATGGGAGCGTGGCGCGGCTCGTGGTCGTCTTCGCCGTGACGGACCCGGAGGCCGACCGCCGCCGGAGGATCTCGGCGTTCGTCGTCGAGACGGACAGCCCGGGCTTCTCCGTGAGCCGGCTCGAGCACAAGCTGGGCATCCGCGGGTCGCCGACCGCGGAGCTCGCGTTCGACGACGTGCGCGTGCCGGTTGCCAACCGGATCGGCGCCGAGGGCGATGGCTTCGACCTCGCGATGCGGACGCTGGACCGGTCGCGGCCCGGGATCGCGGCGCAGGCGGTCGGGATCGCGCAGGGAGCGCTCGACGCGGCCGCCGCGTACGCCGGCGAGCGGCGCCAGTTCGGCAGGGCGATCGGCGAGTTCCAGCTGGTGCAGGGCCTGCTCGCGGACATGGATGCCCGGACCGAGGCGGCGCGCCAGCTGCTCTACACGGCGTGCGAGGAGATCGAGCGCGGCGCCCCCGACGCCGGGCGGTGGTCGGCGCTGTGTAAACTCGTGGCCGGGGACGCGGCGATGGCCGTCACCACCGACGCCGTGCAGGTCT
Organism: uncultured Chloroflexia bacterium; assembly: GCA_963850035.1. Lineage (GTDB taxonomy): Bacteria > Chloroflexota > Limnocylindria > Limnocylindrales > CSP1-4 > CTSoil-043. The sequence goes on from CAWKJP010000012.1 coordinate 165,161, forward strand.
TCGGAGGCTACGGCTACCTCGAGGACTTCCCAGTCGAGCGGATGATGCGCGACGCGAAGATCACGCAGCTCTATGAAGGGACGCAACAGATCCAGCGGCTCGTCATCGCCCGGGCGCTCCTCGCCCGCAACGCCTAGATCCCAGTCCGTCCACGCAGGGAGAGATCCAGATCGTGCGGATCGTCGTGCTCGTGAAGCCGGTGCCCGACCCCGGTGAGGAACGCCTCGGCGCCGACGGGCGCCTGGACCGCACCGTGAGCGCGGTGATCAACGGCAACAACGAATACGTCCTCGAAGCCGCCCTCCAGCTGATCGACGCGAACGGCGGCGACGTGACCCTCCTGTCGATGGCGCCCGCCGGCATCACCGATCCCATCCGCAAGGGCCTTGCGATGGGCGCGATGCGGGCGGTGCTCGTGAGCGATCCGGCCCTCGCCGGCGCATGCGCCTGGTCGACCGCCCAGGTGCTCGCCGCGGCGCTGCGCACGCTCGAGTACGACCTCGTGCTCGTCGGGGCCGACACCTCGGACGGCGGCGGCGGCGTGGTCGGGGCCGCCGTGGCGAGCCTGCTCGGCCATCCCTACCTCTCCCACGCGCGAAAGATCGAGCCGGTCGAGGGCGGCGTGCGGGTCGAGCGCCTGAGCGCCACGGGCCATGACGTCCTCGAGGCGACCCTGCCCGCCGTCGTAGCCGGGACGCAGCTCCTCGGCGAGCCGCGCTACCCGACGCTCCGCGGGATCATGGGGGCCCGCTCGAAGGAGATCGCGATGCGGACGCTCGCGGAGATCGGGCTCGCCGACCAGCCCGTGGGCGGTGCGCATGCCACGACGGCGCTCGTCGATTCCCGTCCGCCGGCATCCCGCGGCTCGACGCGCGTCGTGCGCGACGCCGATCCAGCGGCCGCCGCCGCGGCCATCGTCGACTTCCTCGCCGAGCGGCGGGCGATCTGATGGGCGGGATCTGGGTCGTCGGCGAGGTCGACGCAGCGGGCGCCATCACGAAGCTCTCGTGCGAGGCGGCGACCGCGTCACGCTCTCTCGGCGAGACGGGGAGGCTCGACGTCCGCGGCGTCGTGGTCGCCGCCGAGCCCGACGCGGCGGCCGCGAGCATGGCAGCGTTCCTTCCGGTCGTGATCGCGGTGCGGGCCCCGGAGGTGCAGGAGCGGCCCGCCGCGGCGGTCGTGGCCTCCCGCGTTGCCGCACTTGCCGCCGCAGCAGCAGAGCCGCCAGCGTACGTCGTGGTCGGCGCGACGCCGGACGGTCGGGACCTCGCGGGCGCGCTCGCCGCGCTCCTCGGCGTCGGGATCCTGGTCGGCGCGACCGGGCTGGCATGGGCGGACGCCGCCGACGGCCTGCCCGCCGGCCCGCGGGTGGAGATGCAGCCGTTCGGCGGCCGAATCGTGACCACCGGCGCGTTCACCGGGGAGCGGGGCATCATCGTGCTCCGCCCGAACATGGTCGCCGCGGAGCCGCTCGCCGCTCCCGGGCGCGTGGAAGCCGGCGCAACCCCCGACGCCGTCGATCCCGCGGCGGTCCGGGTCGTCGAGCGCGTGGTCGCGCAGTCGACCGGGCCTGCCATCGAGGACGCGCGCGTCATCGTCACCGGCGGCCGCGGCGTGGGCGGACCGGAGGGGTTCACCGGCCTCGCCGATCTCGCCGGGCTGCTGGGCGGCGCCGTCGGCGCGACGCGGGCCGCGGTCGACGCCGGCTGGGTGGACTATGCGATCCAGATCGGACAGACCGGCAAGACGGTGAAGCCTGCCGTCTATCTCGCATTCGGCGTGTCAGGCGCCATCCAGCACAAGGTCGGCATGCAGACGTCGGAGGTCATCGTCGCGGTGAACCGCGACCCGGACGCCCCGATCGGGGAGTTCGCGGACCTGTTCGTGGTGGCGGACCTTGCCGCCGTGGTCCCGGCGCTCGCGGCGGCCCTGCGCGCCCGGGCCGGCCTGGAGCGCTGACGGTGTCCGGAGCGATCCTGCTCGCCATTCCGCTCCTCCTCTTCGCAGTGCTCGCCGTCAGCTTCGTGCTCGTCCTGCGGCGCGCCGCGCGCATCGTGGCCCGGACCCGCGAGCTCGACGGCTTCCGCACCGGTGCGGGCGACCTTGCAACGCGGGTCGCGGCAAGCCTGGCCGGCGCCGCGGAGCGGATCGACGCCGTGCGGCGGGGGCAGGTGGCCGCCGAGACGATCGTCGAGACGATCGAGACGGCGCGTGACGCGATGGAGCGCTACCGCGCCGAGACGGAGGCGCTCGTCCCGCCGGCCGGGTACGAGCCGCTGCGAGAGCGGCTCGGCGAGGAGCTGGGTCGCGCGACGCGCGCCTTCGACATGGTCGACCACGGATGCGCGACGCTCACGGCGGCCAGCGTCGGCCGCGCTCGCGGGGCTGAGGGCCAGACGGCCATCAAGCGGGGCTACCTCAACATCCTCCACGCCAGGGAGGCGATCGTCGAGATCGCGACCAACCTGCGCTCGCCGAATCCCTCCCACAATGCGCCGCGCTGGTTCAGCGGCCGATCGGCGGACTGAGGCCGACTACCGTGCCTCGGCGACCGCGGCGACTCGGCACCCTCCCGAGCTGCGGGGAGTGCGCCGTTTCGCGCGTCCGTCCCGGTGCCGCACTGCGGCCGTCCTGGGCCGTGTCGAGGCCGCGCGGGGTGCTCGACGTGCCGCTATGTCGTGGTATCGTGATTCAGCACCACAAGATGTAGTGGTCAGGACCGGAGGGGTTGCCGATGCACTGCCCGCAGTGCGAGTCCCGTGACTCGCGGGTGGTGGACTCCCGCGACCTCGACGACGCTGCCACCATCCGCCGTCGGCGCGAATGCCTGGCCTGCGGGACGCGCTTCACGACCTACGAGCGGATCGAGGCGGCCCGGCTCGTCGTGATCAAGCGAGACGGGATCCGCCAGGAGTTCGATCGCGACAAGCTCGCCGCGGGCCTGCGCAAGGCGCTCACCCGGCGGCCGGTCGCGGACGGCGCGGCCGAGCGGGCCGTCGAGGAGATCGAGGCGGCGCTCCGTGCAGGCGGCACGTCGGAGGTCGAATCGGCGCGCGTGGGCGAGCTCGCCATGGACAAGCTCAGGGCGCTCGACCACATTGCCTATATCCGCTTCGCGAGCGTCTATCAGAGCTTCGAGGACCTCGCCACGCTCAAGCGCGAGGTCGACTCGCTTTTCGCGCAGCGCGAGATCGACCCGGAGCTGGCGCGATGAGCGTGCTGGCGGACCGCGACATCCGCGCGGAGCTCGAATCCGGCCGAGTGCGGATCGAGCCGTACGACCCCGTCGATCTCCAGCCAAGCTCCGTCGACCTCCACCTGGACCGGAGCTTCCGGGTCTTCCGCAACAACCGGTACGCGTTCATCGACGTCCGCCAGCCGCAGCCGGACCTGACCGAGCTGCTCACCATCACAGATGACGAGCCGTTCATCCTCCACCCGGGCGAGTTCGTGCTGGGCCAGACCGTCGAGTGGGTGGAGCTGCCGACCGACCTCGTCGCGAGACTCGAGGGCAAAAGCAGTCTGGGCCGCCTCGGCCTCCTGATCCACTCGACCGCGGGCTACGTGGACCCGGGCTGGAAGGGCAACCTGACGCTCGAGCTCTCGAACGTCGCGAGCCTGCCGATCGCGCTGTACCAGGGCATGCGGATCGGCCAGATCAGCTTCTTCCGCATGTCCAGCCCGGTCGAGCGGCCGTACGGCAGCGCCGGGTTGGGTTCCAAGTACCAGGGCCAGAGCGAGCCCACGGCATCGGCTTTCCACCGCGACTTCGCCGGTGGGCGCCGGCGCGGCCCCGAGGCCGCGGCTGGGCGCCCGCACGGCGCCGACCCGGCGGCTGGGCGCCCGCACGGCGCCGAGCCGGCGGATGAGCGCTCGCACAGCGCCGAGCCGGCGGGCTGACGTAGCGTGGCCCTCAACGACGCGGTCCACTGGTCGGCCGATCTCGGGGCGGGCGTCCGCGTCGCCCTGGTCCAGGCCGGGACGTTCCGCACGGATGCCGGCGCGCTCTTCGGGCCGGTTCCGCGCGTCCTGTGGGGAAAGCTCGTCGCGAAGGAGATCGACGCAGAGGGCCGCCTCCTCCAGGCGTTGAACTGCCTGCTGATCGAGACGCCGGCCGGCCGCGTGCTCGTGGAGACGGGGATCGGGGAGCGCCTCGACGAGCGCGGGCGAACGTGGCGCGGGCTGGCCGGGGATCCGATCGTGCCGGCCCTGCATCGGGCAGGCTTCGAACCGGCGAGCGTCGACGTCGTGGCCATGAGCCACCTCCACTTCGACCATGCCGGCGGGCTCCTGCGCGCCGACGGGACGCGTGCCTTCCCGCGGGCGCGCATCGTCGCCCAGCGCGCGGAATGGGAGATCGCGCTCGATTCGAACCCGCGGATCGTGGCGTCGTACGACCAGCCGGAGCTGCGCCTCGTCCGGGATTGGGGGAGCGCCGGCGCTGCCGACGGCGAGGTGGAGCTCCTGCCGGGCGTCTGGGCCGTCCCGACCGGCGGACACACGGCGGGCCACCAGGCGGTCATCGTGCGGGCACCGGGCCGCACGCTCGCCTTCCTCGGCGACATCGCGATTCGGCCGTGGTCGGCCAACCCGCGCTGGATCCCGGCGTTCGATGACTTTCCGCTCGACTCGGTCACGCAGAAGGCCACGCTCTTCGCCCGCGCCGCCGAGGAGCGGTGGACCGTGGTCCTTTCGCACGAACGCGATCGGCCGGTGGGACGCCTCGTACCCGATCGGGACCGGTTCGCCTGGGAGCCGCTCGACTAGGGCGTGGCCGTCGCGGTTCCGCCCTGCGTGCTGCCACCCGCCGGTGGGAGTCCCACGAGGGCCAGATTCGCGGCCGCGAGCTGCCCATTCACGGGACCCTGCACGATCGCCCGGATGATCCCGTCCGCATCGAGGAACAGCTGGGTCGGGAGCCCGTAGACCCGGAACTGCCGGAAGACGTCGCCGGACAGGTCCGCGGCAACCGTGTACTGGAGGCCGTACTTCGTCGCGTAGGCGCGCACGTCGTCGACCGTCGATTCCTGGACGCTGATCGCGACGAGCGCGAGTCCTCGGTCCCGGTAGGCCGCGAAGGTGTCGCGAAGGACCGGTGTCTCGGCCTGGCACGGCGGGCACCAGCTTGCCCAGAAGCTGATCCAGACGGGGTGGCCGCGCAGGTCCGCCAGCCGGACCGGCACTCCCGACAGGTCGCGCAGTGGCGTCGCCGTCCCGTCGGCGGCGCGGATCTCGAGCTCCGGGGCACGGTCCCCGACCCGCAGGCCCTCGACGGCAGGGCCGATCGCGAACTGCGTCGGCTGCGGGGCGACACCGGGAGCGGGCGTGGACGCGATCGGCGCGGTCACCGCCGCCAGCACGACCGCGACGATCACGACGGTCCCGAACGCGGCGACCAGCTGGCGGCCCGTGAACGGCCCGATCATGCCGCGGCGCGGGTCGTGCGCCCGCGGGTCGAGCGCCCGCGGGTCGAGCGCCCCCGGGTCGGCGGCGTCGGGCGACGGGGCCGGCATGCTGGCTAGACGCCGGGCGCGAGGCGCGCGAGGAGCGTCAGCACGTCGAAGACCATCGCGAGGCCGATCGCGACCACCAGGAGGCCGCCGACGAAGCTGACGGCCTGCCCGTGGCGCACGAGGGGCCGAATCACGCCTGGCGCCCGGTCGTAGACGATCGCGAGCGCCACGAACGGGAGACCGAGCCCAAGGCTGTAGGCGAACAGGAGAAGGCCGCCCTGGACGGTCTGACCGGACGAGGCGGCAACCGTCAGGATGCTGCCCAGGATGATCCCGATGCACGGGGTCCAGCCGACGGCGAACACCACGCCGAGCCCGAACGACGCCAGCCAGCCGCCGCGCCCCCCGACCAGCCGCCCTCCAAGCCGCTCGCCGAGGCCGGGGGCTCTGGACCCGTTGACCGGCGTGCCGAAGGAGAGCGTGCCGCTCGACCGGGCCAGCTGGCCGGCCGCGCCCGCCTCGAGGGGGCGCCACGTCCGCTGGAAGAGGCGCTGGAGGGCGGGGAGCGTCAGGATTCCTGCCAGGTTGAGCCCCATGACGATGAGCAGGACGCCGCCGATGGTTCGAAGGGTCGGCAGCAGGTCGTAGAGGCCGCCGCCGATCAGGGACGCGCTCACGCCCAGGAAGGTGAACACGGCCGCAAATCCCACCACGTAGGCAAGCGAATGGCGGACCGCCAGCCACCGTGCGGACCCCGACGCGCCGCGATCCTCCCCACGGACGACGGCCACGACGGTCAGCTGCCCGATGTAGGCCGGGACGAGGGGGAGCACGCACGGCGAGACGAAGCTGATGATGCCCGCGCCGAAGGCGAGCAGGAGGGTCAGGTCGGACGCGGGCATGCGGTCAGCCGGACCGACCGGGCAGCGGGTCCCGGCCGTCGTCGATCACGCCGTTGCCCGCGGCTTCTGCTCGATCGAGGGCCGCCTCCAGGAACGAGCGGATGGCGCCGGCGCGGATCGCGAGCGGCAACCGGCTGCCGCCGAGGTCCAGCACCGGGATCTGCTCGAAGAGCTCTCGCTCGATGGCGGGATCGTCGGTGATCCTGCGATCCACGATAGCCGGGACGCGTCGCCCGGTCCCCGCGCGCTCGGCAAGGAAAGCGGTGACGAGCTGGCGCGCATCGTCGCACAGGTGGCAGCCGTCTCGCCGCCACAGCACGAGGTCGGGGAGGGGAGTCGGGCCTGCCTGATCCATCGCGCGGAATTCTACGGCGCGCCCGGACCGCGAGTGTCGAGCCGTCCCGATCCGTCGGCAATGCCTCGAGCGTCGCCCGGCCGCGACGCTGCTGTACGATCGATGTCCACGCCCCCGTAGCTCAGTGGATAGAGCGAGGCCGTCCTAAGGCCTGCGTCGGCGGTTCGAGTCCGTCCGGGGGCGCACCAGCCCAACCCAACCTTCGAGCATGGTCGGGATTGCTGGACTGTCAAGCCCGACCTGGGCGTACCCAGCCGTGCTGTGGAGCGGTTGGCACTCGACGTGGGTCGGCCCTCGGGCTTCCGCTCCCCTGAGTCCGTCGATCGACCTTCTGGCTCTTTCGCGGCGGGTCAGGAGTAGTCCGGCGATGCCCTCGCGGGGAAGCTTCACGAGTCCTTACGAGGCCGCGTGACGCTCCAGCGATCGAGGAGGACCGTCGGTTACGCGTGAGTCGCGGCATGCGGGACAGTCACGTCTCGGCATCGACGGCTCCATGCCCTCGTGGGTAACTTGGTCCGACCATCCGTCCAGCAGACCACGAACGGACGGCTCGCCCAGCAGAGTGGGGACGCCCGGTTGGCCGACAAAGCGGCAGCAGCGCGCGTTGCGGAACAAGCGGTCGACTGGTCGAGGCTCGCCGTGCAGACGGCCCGCCTGCCGGACGCCCTGTCGTCCATGCTCGAACGGGTGTTGCAGCAGGGCCAGCTCCCTGCCGGCGCCAGGCTGCCGAGCGAGCGGCAGCTCGCGGAGCAACTCGGGGTGTCCAGGGCGTCGATCCGGGAGGCCATCCACGAGCTCACACTCAAGGGGCTTGTGGTGCGCCGACCCGGGCGGGGGACGGTGGTCGTCAACGCGGACGGCGGTGGGCTCGGCGACAGCCTCCTGGGCGTGATGGCGCCGGAGTCCCGCGACCTTCGGAGCATCCTGGACTTCCGTGAGGCCATCGAGCCGCCGATCACATCGCGCGCTGCGCTGCGGGCGACGCCGGCCGACCTGCGCAGCCTTAGAGCGGCAGTGGGAGAGATGGAGAAGGCCGGATCAGAGGCCGACTACGCCGCCCTCGACCGTCGCTTCCATCACCTGGTCGCCCGCGCGACACACAACCCGCTCCTCTGGCGGATCGTCGAGATCACGGCGGACTGGATGGCCTCGATCCGGCAGGACGCGCTCCAGAGCCCGAAGCGCCGCTCGGCGTCGCTGGCGGGGCATCGGGCCATCCTCGATGCGATCGTCAGCCATGACGCCGTGGCCGCAGGGATAGCGACGGTGGAGCACATCCGCGCAATCGGGTCGATCGTCGCGGAAGCTGGCCCGTCTGCCACAGGGTCCCGCAAGCTCGTCCGCCCCACGGCGGACCGTCCCGCCCCAAGCGCGTCGCCACGCCGTCGTGTCAGGGGGTGAGGCAAGCGATCAAGTCGTCCCGGCTCACCATCGGCGGCCTCCCCGTGTTGAGGCGTCCCCACACAGCGGCAGAGTTCCAAAGGAGGAAACGATGCGGCGTGATGAGCAACACAAGTCTTCTGGGTCGCGCGGGCTCGCGCTCGTCGCGGTCCTTGTCTCGGTCGCGCTCGGCGCCTGCTCAGGGGCGGCCGCGACTCCGAGTCAAGTTGCGGCGTCCGCTGCGGCGTCGACCGCGCCGGCGTCCACGACGGCGTCGGCGTCGCCTGCGTCGACGTCCGCTGCACCCTCGACTGCGCCGTCCGCGGCTCCGTCGCCGGCCGTGGTGCCGCCGGCGATCCAGAACGCGGGCAAGCTCGTCTTCTGCTCGGACATCAGCTCGCCACCGATCGAGTTCATGGATGCGAACAACCAGCCGACCGGATCCGACATCGCGCTCGGCAACGCGATCGCGGCCCAGCTCGGTCTGCAGGCCACATGGTCGAACATCCCGTTCAGCGGCCTCATCCCCGCGCTCCAGGCGGGCAACTGCGACGCGATCCTGTCGCAGCTGTTCGACAAGCCGGCGCGCCGGGAGGTCATCAATCTCGTCGACTACATGAACTCGAGCCAGTCGATCCTCGTCGCGAGCGGGAACCCGAAGCACATCCAGTCGCTCAGCGATCTCTCTGGCCTGAAGGTCGCGGTCGAGGACGGCACGACGATCCAGAGTCTCCTCACCACGCAGAACAACACGTTCAAGGCGGCCAACAAACCGCTGATCAGCATCGTCGTATTCCCGAAGGACACCGACGCGCTGCAACAGCTCCAGATCGGGCAGGTCGACGCGTACGGCACGACGCTCGAGACCGCCGCCTACTACATCACGAAGTCGCCGAATACCTTCGAGGTCGCCGGCAAGCCCTTCGGGCAGATCCTCACGGGGATCGGGATTGTCAAGACGAACACCGCGCTGACGGCTGCGATCCAGACGGCGTTCAACGCGGTCAAGGCCAGCGGGACATACCTCCAGATCCTGACCCAGTTCGGGATCCAGGGGGACGCGCTTCCTTGAGGCCCGTCTACCTGACGGCCCACCGTCGATGAGCCTCGCGAACATGGATGGCGGCGTGTTCGGCCTCGCCGTCATCCAGTTCGACCCCTCGTTCTTCTGGCACTACCTCCTGCAACCGAGTCAGGGCTACCTGCAAGGGCTGGCCCTGACCTTCGGCCTCGCCGTGGCGGGCCAGACACTCGGGGTTGGCTTTGGGCTGCTCGCCGCGTTCGCGCGCCTCTCCCGGGCGTGGCCATTGCGTTCCGTCGCTCGCGGCTACACATGGGTCATCCGCGGCACGCCGCTCCTTGTGCAGATCGTGTTTGTCTACACGGCCCTCGCAGCCGCCGGCATCTTCCGGTTCCACGACATCGATCTCGGCCCGTTCACGTTCGCCGGCAACATCCAGGCGGCGATCGTGGCACTCAGCCTCAACGAGGGCGCCTACATGGCCGAGATCATCCGGGCGGGGATCCTCTCGGTCGATCCGGGGCAGGCGGAGGCGGCAAAGTCGCTCGGGATGACGTACCCGCAGTCGATGCGACTGGTCGTGCTGCCGCAGGCCGCCCGATTCGTGATCCCCCCGCTCGGCAACGAGTTCAACTCGATGCTCAAGAACACCTCGCTCGTGAGCGTGATCGGGGTCCAGGAGCTCCTGCTCAGCACCAACACGCTTGTCTCTTCAACGTTCCGCGTGTTCGAGCTGCTGCTCGTCGTGGCCACGTACTACCTGCTCCTGACGACGGCATGGGGCGTGGTCCAGTCACGCATCGAGCGGTATTTCGGGAAGTCGACAGCCGCGACCGATGGGCCGTCCTTCCTCGAACGGTTCACCGGGTTCCGGCTTCCGATCGAGGCCGACGACGCGCCCGAGGACCTCTGATGTCCGGCGGTGCGCCTCACGACCTGCTCGACGCCATCGGCGGTGCTCCGCCGACGACGAGCGATGTCGTCGTGGAGGCGCGCGACGTCCACAAGTGGTTCGGCCGGCTCCATGTCCTCAAAGGCGTGTCGATGTCGGTCCGCCGCCAGGAAGTCGTCGTCGTCATCGGGGCGTCCGGCTCCGGCAAGACGACGTTCATCCGGTGCCTGAACCACCTCGAGCGGATCCAGAAGGGCCGGATCTCCGTCAACGGCCACCTCATCGGATACCGCGAGGTGAACGGCAAGCTGGTCGAGGACAAGGAGCGGAACATCGCCGCCCAGCGCCAGGAGATCGGCATGGTCTTCCAGCGCTTCAACCTGTTCCCGCACAAGACGGCCCTGGCAAACGTGATCCTCGCGCCCGTCCAGGTCAGGAAGATGCCCGTGGCAGAGGCGGTCGAGATGGGACGCGCCCTCCTCGACAGGGTGGGCCTGGCGGTGAAGGCGGACGCGTATCCCGGCCAGCTTTCGGGCGGCCAGCAGCAGCGCGTCGCGATCGCCCGCGCGCTGGCCATGAAGCCGGCGCTCATGCTCTTCGACGAACCGACGAGCGCCCTCGACCCCGAGATGATCGGCGAGGTCCTGGAGGTCATGAAGGAGCTCGCCCGGGAGGGCATGACGATGGTCGTCGTCAGCCACGAGATGGGCTTCGCCCGCGAGGTCGCCGACCGGGTCGTGATGATGGACGACGGCCGGATCATCGAGGAAGGCACGCCCGAGCACTTCTTCAAAAACCCGACCCACGAGCGGACGAAGGCGTTCCTCTCGAAGATTCTCTAGGTGCACGGATGACATCGGGCGGACGCGGGACCGTCGGCGGAAAGGCCCAGGCGCAGGTCCAGGTCGAGCTCCTCGGCCGCCTGCGACCCGAGGCCGGACGAAGCCGCGGCGACGTGCGGGCAGGGGCGGGGCCGCTGAGCCTCGCCGGGAATCGATGACGCCACGGTGACGCCGCTCCACGCCCTCTTGGTCATCGGCGCCGGTCTCGCGGCCGGCGCCATCAACACGATCGTCGGGTCGGGTTCGCTCGTCACGTTCCCGACGCTCCTGGCACTCGGTTACCCGCCCGTCGTGGCGAACGTCGCCAACACGATTGGCCTGGTCCCCGGGGCCGCGAGCGGGGCCGTGGCCTACCGTCGGGAGCTGGTCGGCCAGAGGAGCCGGGCAACCCGGCTGGGCTTCGCCGCCGCCCTCGGCGGTCTCACGGGCGGAGTCCTGCTGCTCGTCCTGCCGGCGTCCGCGTTCGGGCGCATCGTGCCGGTGCTCATCCTGCTGGCGTGTGCGCTCGTCGCGATCCAGCCTCGCCTGTCGCGCGCCCTGGCGGCTCGTCATGGATCCGACCTGGAAGGCTCATGGGTCCTCCTACTCCTCGTCTACGCGACGGCGATCTACGGTGGGTACTTCGGCGCTGCCCAGAGCGTAATCCTCATCGCGATCCTCGCCGTGTTCATCCCGGATGACCTCCAGCGGCTCAACGGGCTGAAGAACGTGCTCGCGTTCACGGTCAACGGCGTGGCCGCCGTCCTGTTCATCGCCGTTGCCCAGGTGGCGTGGGAGCCCGCGGTCCTCATCGCAGCCGGCTCGATCATGGGAGGTCAGGTCGGAGCGATCGTCGGGCGCCGACTGTCGCCGACGCTCTTTCGCGGGTTGATCATCGTGGTCGGCACGGTCGTGGGCGTCCGCCTACTCATCGGCTGATCATCCATTCCGCCTGCATACCACTCGAGCGCGTCGGGTGATTTGCCTACTGCGCCCTCGAGTCCGTCCGGGGGCGCCAGAAGCAGACTCAACCTATCGGCGTGTGTGTCGGACGACGCTCAGGCAGGGCAATTCAGAACAGCGCGCCCAGCACGAACGTGTACACGACGTAGAAGATGAAGCTCGCGATGGCCGAGAGGACGAGAATCAACGCGATCCCGGGCGCATTTCGAAGGCGGCTGGCCGCGAGGATCACGAGGCAGAGGCCGACAGCCGCCTCGCCGATCCAGTAACCGACGGATGTTGTCGCCGCCACCACGGTAATGCCATACAGTCCCTCGCCCAGCAGGATGCCGGCGATCGGAGCAACCCCGGCCGCGGCACGGTGCGGGTTCGGGCCGCGCAGCCATGCAGCACCGACGCCGAGGGCGGGCCCGGCGATGACCGCCGCAACGCCCCAGCGGACGACCAGCGAGGTCCCGACTGGGTAACCGCGAAATTCGGTCGCCAGCGCGTAGCCTCCGAGCATGGCGACGAGCGACGCGAAACCGACCAGGGCTGCCTGGCGTGGGTCCCGGTCGAACAGCGCGAGGGCGAAGGCGCAGAGGCACCACGCGCCTGACGAGTTGCTCAGGGGCGCCAGCCCCTCCGGCAGCATGCCTTGCCCGACGGAGGTCGCGATACCGATCGCGAGCCCCGCTCCGACTGCGACGAGCAGCGCCCGGGACGAACTGGCGTGCCCACGGGCGGAGAAACGCGAGACAGCGCCGAGCTTGGCAGGGGCTCGGTCGGGCATCACCGAGCTGATTCTAACCGGCGTGCGATCGGAGATGGCGGGTGGCTGTCGATGGTCCGTGAATCTGTCAGTGCTAACTGATCAGTGACTTTGTCAGTCTCCATAGATGGAGACGATCACGAGGGCCAGGTCAGCCAACCCCCAGATACCAGTCGAGGACGCTGAGTTGCTGATGGCGGTTCGAGTCCGTCCGGGGGCGGCACTCCCACAACGCTGAAGAAGGGTCGAGCGGGCCCCGTCCATCGGAGGACGCTCCACCCGCGCCACCCGTGCCCCGAACCCGAGCGTGGCGTTGCGCCCCGTCCGGCTTGGAACGCCGCCAAGGGTCGCAGTCGGCACCAGCGTCGGACAGTCGCCGGGCTGACTCGTGCCGCCGCCGCGGTACGCTCGACCGTCAGAACCGCGCTGGCTGTGATCGCGAGGCGTTCGATCAGTGCCGGTCCCGCCAGACGATCGGCTCGTCTGCCCGCGGCCGTCGAGATTGCCGTTGCTGGGGGCGACCTCGATGGGGCCCAGCGCGTGAGTGCCGATCTCACGACGATCGCGGCCCGGTTCGCGGGGCCCGCGCTCGCCGCGGCAGCCCTTGAAGGTGGAGGGGTCGTCTCCCTGGCCCGCGGGGATGCCGCTGCGGCGGTCGCGCGCCTTCGGGATTCGGCGCTGAAATGGCGATCTGCCGGTGCCCCGTACGAGGCGGCTCGGAGCCGGTTGTGGGTGGCGAGGGCAGCCGCGGCGCTGGGTGACGGCGGTGGGGCTGCCCGCGAGGCTCGCGGCGCGCTCGCGGCGTTCGAGCAGCTTGGCGCACAGCTGGACATCGAGGCCGCGGCGCGGTTCCTCGATCACCTGGTGCGGCCGGCTACCTGACGGCGCCCGTCCGCCACCCGGTAGCGGAGATAGACGACGCTCGAGCCGAACGGGCGGGTCTCGACGAGCTCGAGATCCACCCGACGTTCCTGCCGGGCGAAGAACGGGATACCACCGCCAACCAGCACCGGGTAGACCATGACCCGGTATTCGTCGATCAGACCCAGCTCGGCCGCCTCGGCGGCGAGCGTCGCGCCGCCGATGGCGATGTCACCCTCCCCCGGCTTGGCACGCAGTCGCTCGATCTCTGCTGCCAGGCCGCCGGAGGCCAGGCGGGCACTGCCCCGCACCTCGGATAGCGTGGTGGAGAACACCACCTTTGGGAGCGGCTTCCAGAGGGCGGCCCACTCGAGCTCTGCGTCGTCGAGCGGTGGATCCTGGTCGGCGGTCTCCCAGTACTGCATCGTCTCGTACAGCCGCCGTCCCATCAGGTGGACGCCGACCCCTCGGATCTCGTCGATCCAGAAGCGGAAGACCTCCTTGTCGGGGAGCGTCCAGTCGAAGCGGCCGTCCGGCCCGACGATGTAGCCGTCAAGGGACATGCTCATCGAATAGGTCACGCTGCGCATCGGAAGTCCTCCTCGGTCAAACGAGTTCGACAAATTGGACCGCCGGACGCCGCGGGACTCATCGCGGCGCGCCGATCTCTTGGCCTGCCACTGCCGCCGAGCAGCGGGATCCGGCAGCTGTTCCTTCGGGCTCACGCCCACCCTGAAGGTACCGACCGTTCTCCTCAGGCGCGGGGCGCGGGCCGAGGCGGCGCGTAACGCTGGGCCTCCGCGTCCCAGCCCCCGTTGGTCACGGCCACCCGATAGACGCTCTTGAGGAAGTCGAGGATCGTCCCGCGTGGGTCCTCGCTCGCACGGACCTGCTCATACGACAGGATCCATTCGGAGGCCGCCTCGACCCACGCCGCGGGGGCCGGGCGGATCGGCGCGACCTCGCAGCCGTCGGGCCTCGGTGCGATATACGCCCAGAACCGCGCCTCGGGGGTGGTGTCGTCGCCGGGCCAGAAGCCGGCGTTCAGCTGCTCGGCGTCGACGTCGTAGCGCATGATGTACCCGCGGTCCTGGGGCGCCTCGAGGTGGCGCCCGGTGAAGAGGAGCACGGCGAAGTCGAAGGCGCCCCACCAGAACTGGACGCCGGTGCGCCCGAAGAACGGCGAGCGGAACTCCTCGAACGCGCCATCGATCGCGCACAGGACGCGGTGGAACCGCTGGGCATGCTCGGGCACGATCGTGCAGTCGTGCCGGTTCGCTGAGAACGGCGTCGTGTCCGCGATCTCCTGGGGCTTCTCCCAGATGTCGACGGCGATGCCGAGGCCGTCGAGGGCACCCCGGAAGGCGGCCCAGATGTCCGCGACGCACCGGTCCGGGCCCAGGCTGATGGTCGCGCGCCGGCCGTCGCTGACGTCCATCCGAACGACGACGTCATGCACGTCAATGCAGATGCTCAACACCCCTGTCCCGATCGGGATCGCGCCCGTGGTGAACCCGCGGGGTTCGAGATAGAGGCAGCTCCCGAGCCACTCCGCCTCCGGGGGTGCCAGGCCCAGGCGCGCCTTGCCGAGCATCTGGGCGACCATGTGGAGCGTCTTCCTCGTCGGCGCCCACTCCGCATAGGGCAGGGCCGGCCACGCCTCGTCGTTCATCGTGGTGACTCCGGGTTCTCGAACGCGGCCGATCCTCCGGGACCTGGCGGATCAGGCTCGGTCGCCGCGGAGCGCCGGCGGATCAGCTCCTCGACCCAGTTGTGAAGGCGGCCAAGGTGCTCGAGATAGTGGTCGGATCCGGACTTGCGAACCCACCACGCCGCCTCGTCGGTCTGCTCGCGGAGCGCGTACCACTCCCCGAGCATGCGCGTGCGCCCGGCGTTGGCCTGGGTCCAGGCCACGTTCCAGGGCTGGTCGCGAAGCGCCTCCCGGAAGGCCGCATTGAGGGCATCGATGTCGACCTCGTGACCCGCGTAGGTCCCGGCGTTCAGCCGCTCGAGCTGGATCTCGGCCTCGGCAAGCCAGGGGCCGAGGTGGGCAACCAGGTCGCGCACGGTCCAGTCCGGATCGACGTAGTAGCCGGGCAGAAGGCATTCTTCGGGGGTCAGCGAGCGCACGAGGGCAGCGAGCTCGTACCAGCCCCGTCGTTCGGACTCGATCTCCGCGAGGTACGGGTGCTTCGGCCGCGGTTCCGCGGACCCCGGCCCGACACGCGAACCCCCCGCGCCTGCCGTCAGGCCGGGTCCGCTCACGACGCCGTGGGGGCAGCGAACGTACCCTCGAGAGGGAGGCCGGCGTCCTCCCAGTCCATGAGCCCGCCCGAGTAGCGGCGCACGTTCCGGTAGCCGCGGGCGACGAGGTCGCGGTACACGGCGACGCTCGAGAGGCAATCGTTCTGCGAGCAATAGACCACGATCTCGTCGTCGTGCCGAAGGGCCGCATACAGCGCGTCGGGCGTGTCGAAGTGCAGCGAGCCGGGGATGTGCTTCGCGTCGTATGCCCAGCGGTTCAGCGCCATGACGAGCTTGACGCCGTCGCCGCGTCGAGCTTCGCCTTGAGCTCGTCGCGCCCGATCGTGCGGATCGGATCGATCCCGAGGGCGGCGCGCGGGTGGGGTTGGTCCATCGAAGCGCGCATCATCCCACGTCGTTGGTTTGGCCGACGAAACATCGGTTCCCTCGGCCCTCGGCGGTCACCGGAATGTGCGGACGCGCCGATGAACGCCCGGCGAGGCCACCGCGAATGGGCTCGGGCCCGGACAGCCACGCGTGCAGCACGGTTCGCGAATGGGCGGCTCGAAGCTCGTCGGCGGATGGCGCCGCGCCGGTCCGGGGAGGGCCTTCATCTGCGCCCGGCCCGCTCAGCGCCAGCCTAGCTCCGGCGCCACCAACTTCAGGATGCTCTCGATCGCGTGGGCGTTGTAGGCGACGCCGAGCTGGTTCGGGACCGTCAGCAGGAGCGTGTCCGCCGCCTGGATCGCGGTGTCTCCGGCGAGCTCCTTCACGAGCACGTCCGGCTCCGCGGCGTAGGACCGTCCGAAGATCGCCCTGGTCTGCGCGTCGAGGTAGCCGACCTGGTCCGACGCCTGGTTGCCGCGGCCGAAGTACGCCCGGTCGCGGTCGTCCACCAGCGCGAAGATGCTGCGACTGACCGACACCCGCGGCTCGCGCGTGTGCCCGGCTGCAGTCCACGCGTCGCGGAACCGCCGGATCTGCTCGGCCTGGAGCTCGTGAAACGGCACGCCGGCGTCCTCGGTCAGGAGCGTTGACGACATCAGGTTCATGCCCTGCTTCCCAGTCCATTCGGCCGTCGCGCGGGATCCCGCGCCCCACCAGATGCGATCTCGCAGCCCGGGCGAATGCGGCTCGGGGCGAAGCAGACCGGGCGGGTTCGGGAACATCGGGGAAGGGTTGGGCTCGGCGAAGGTGGCGCCCGTCAGTGCCTGGAGGAAGGCTTCCGTGTGCGTGCGGGCCATGTCGGCGTCCGTCGTACCCTCCGGCGGCACATACCCGAAGTAGCGGAAGCCATCGATGACCTGCTCGGGCGAGCCGCGGCTGATCCCGAGCTGCAGGCGGCCGCCCGCGATGAGGTCGGCGGCCCCGGCGTCCTCGACCATGTACAGCGGGTTCTCGTAGCGCATGTCGATGACCGCTGTCCCGATCTCGATGCGCCTGGTTCGAGCGCCGATCGCGGCCAGCAGCGGGAACGGTGACGCCAGCTGCTGGGCGAAGTGATGGACGCGGAAGTAGGCGCCGTCGCCTCCGATCTCCTCGACCGCCTCGGCGAGCTCGATCGACTGGATGAGCGCGTCTGAAGCGGAACGGACCTGCGAGTAGGGTGCGGCCGACCAGTGCCCGAATGAGAGAAACCCGATCCGTTTCATCCGGGAATTCTACGGACGATGCGCGGCGCCCGCGCAGGTGGATCGGCTCCCGCATGTCCTGGTCCGACCGGCACGCGATTGCGCCGGCCGCTGGGTGGCCGGCCGGGCACGATTCGTTGCCCGTACAGGCAGAGCGCCTCGCGCCACGCTCGGTCGTCGATTGACACCCCGTCACTCCATCCGAATGATCCGCGAATGGGTAGCGCGCGGACCTCCGCGAGGCCGCCTGGGCGGTCTGGATCCTCCCGGTCCGGCACCGCTTCTCCGGCGCGATCCCCGGCGGAACCCGCATTCGACATCGAGGGCCTGGTCGCTCCCGGGACTTTCGACGTCGGCCCCATCCTCAGCACCGAGCGTGTCTTGCAGCTACAGCGGAGCGCCGGCAACCGGGCCGTGGGCGACCTCATCCAACGGGCGGCGGGCCCGCTGGATGACACGGTCCCGGGCGCGGCGCTCGCCGACACGGCGCAGCCAGCGCCCTCCGCGCCCGACGCGTCCGCCCCAGCACCCGGCCCGACAGGTTCCACGACCGCGGCCAGCATCGCCCCGTGGATGGTTCCCACCGGCTCGACGACGGGTGCCGGCTCGGTGGCGCCCGGGTCGACCCAGGGTGCCGGTGCGGCGCCCGGAGCAGGGCCGGCCGGCGGCCGGCCGATCGCGCTCGGCGGCCCCGTCCCGGAGGGGTCCTCCGGCGCGGTCGACCAGACGGCGAAGCGTGTCCCGCTGCGCCGCGATGCGATGCCCGTGCCCGAGCACGCTGTCGAAGCGGCGTTCGACCAGGATTCGAACCGCGTCCTGCGCAGTCCGTCGGACGACTGGCACTCGCAGGTGTGGAACTTCCAGAAGGGACCCGGGTGGGACGAGGAGCCCCCGCCCGCGTTCAGGTCCGGCGACCTCATCGTCGTGGCCCCCGGCTATTCAGGTCGCGCGACGCCCATGCCGGCGCACAGCGGCAATGAGCAGACCGGGCTCGGCACGCCCCCTGCGACGATGCCGACGCCACTCGATGCGACGGCACCGCCCCCGGAGCGCCCCATGATTCGGGCGATAGCCCCGGGGTTCAGCCCGGGGCCCGAGAGCGCGGGACGGCCAACGGCCGAAGCCGCCAGCCATGACGAGGTGGTAGCGGCGCTCGCGGCAAACCCCCGCTCGGTTGTCCGCAGCCCGAACAATGCTTGGCACGAGCAGGGCTACGAGCTGGACCGCGGCACGGGCGCGCCGCCCAAGGCGTACAAGGTCGAAGGCGTCATCATCGTCGCCCCGGACTACCCGATCGAGGGCATCCCGGAGGCATCCGCGGCGTCGACGCCGGCGGCGGCCACGGGGATCACCGGGACGCCGGCGCGAGCGGCGGGTGCGGTCGGCGCGCCTGCTGCCGGGCTGACCCCGACCGTTCCCGCGGCCGGCTCGACACCGACCGCGAGCGAGGATGGCGGACCTCGCGTCCGCACGGACGTCAGCGTCACCAAGGGAGCGCCCGGGGTCGGCATCGACGTGCTGGCCGGCAGCGAGACGACCGAGGGCGACACCACGACCAAGGCCGAACGCGGCGCCACCGGCAGCATCGGTGGCGGCAGCGTCGTTTCGGCCGGCGGCAAGCAGGTCACGACGGCGACGACGGGTGGGACCACGATGACGACCACCACCGGCGGAACCGCGGCGCTCAAGCCGGACGGCAGCCTCGATCTCTCGGGTGGCCGGGGCAAGGAGACCGTCGTCACCGACGCGCACGGCAATCAGACGAAGACCGCCACGTCGACCAACGTGGGGATCAACGTCGGCGATAAGGGCGTGGGGGTCAGGGCCGGGGCCTCCGCCACGAACGCCGCCGGGAGCACACACGGCGTGACCGGCGGGGCGAAGGTCGATCCCAGCGGCAACGTCTCCGCGGACCTCGGCTACGCGTACAAGACCAAGGCTGGCACCTCATTCACGCCGTCGGTGAGCGGCGGCGTTGAGGTCAAGGCGAGCGACCCGATCCCGGCGAAAGGGGGCGGCTTCGACGTCACGTACACCATGACCTCGTCGTCCGGCGTCAGCGCGGGGGCCTCCAGGGAGATGGGCGGAGGCCCGAGCGTCGGCGTCAGCGTCGGGTCCACCGACGCGTCACTGCAGACCGGGTCCCGGCACTTTGCCGACGAGAAAGCGGCGAAGGACTTTCGAGATCATGCGGCCGCCGTGATCGTGCGCGACCAGGTCCTCCAGCTCCCGCCGACGACGGTCGCCGGCGCACTCCAGATCCCGATCGGCGAGGAACGGGGGACCGGCGACGTGTCGGGGTCGAGCGTCGGCGGGTCCGTGGCGCTCGAAGGCGCCAGCGTCGGCTACGGGCAGTCGTCGAGCACCACCCACGCCTTCTCCGTGCGCCGGATCAGCCAGACGGAGTTCGAGGTCACGGGGCTGGTGAGCGGCACGAAGGGCTCGGACTGGTCCATCAGCGGCGGCCTCTCCGACACCAAGGGCGGGTCGACGACGACGGGCTTCTCCGTCACCTGGTCCTTCGACCTCGGCTCGAGCGACGGCCGGGACGCCTTCGAGCGCTATGCCACGACCGGATTCCCGCCGATCGTGGGTGCGACGATGAAATCGGTCACGAAGAGCGGTTCCGACGAGGATCACGACGTCGTCTCGATCCCGCTGATGGGGACGGCGCGTTGGACCGGGTCGACCTGGGAGATCGTCAAGACCGACGCCGCGGGCACGCACGAGCAGTTCGGCGGCGAGAAGAGCCAGGACCAGGACCCGAGCTGGTTCGGCCGACACGTCCTCGACGAGGACGAGCTGCATTCGAGCGCGCAGATCGTCTCGACCGTCGAGACCGGCCCGGGAGGCGAGACCAGCGAGACCCACGAGGCCCAGGTCAAGGTCAGCGGCGAGTCGGGCGAGTACAACCGCGAGAAGCTCGGCGACGTGTTCGGCGACACGAGCCACGGAGACGCGAAGGCGTCCGGGGAGTGGACGCTGAGCGCCGAAGTCTCGCCCGCCGTCATCCGCGAGCTCTCCAAGGTCGTCCCGGAGATGCGCGCGGCCCGGACGGAGGAGGACAGGCTCCGCGTCTACAGCAAGCTCGTCAAGGAGAACGGCGCGAGGATGGTCGCCGCCCAGGTTGGGCTCGCCGGCGACGCCACCGCCTGGAACCTCGAGCTCAAGGGCGACAAGAATTTCCCGGGCGAGGACGGCCGGGCCGAGCTCGAACGTCACCGGGCAGCCCTCAAGGAGCGGCTGCGCGGCGACCCAACCAGTGCGCGCGCCGTCGCGGCCGAGGCGCAGCAGGTCCTGGACGAGCTGGAAGCGCGGCGAAGCGCCGTTGCCGACACGGCACGCTATACGGACCTGCCCGCCGGGCTGCGGGAAGAGCAGCTCAAGCTCATCGCCAGGCACATCGAGGACTTCTCGTTCATTCGTCACGCTGCATCGCAGGAGGCGGTCAAGGCTGTTCCCGGCGAGACGATCGAGGACGTGCGCGGACGCATGTCCGACAAGAAGGGCTACAAGGGGGCGGAGAACACGGCCGAGGGCGCGGAGATGGCCCGGCTCCGTGACCGGATCGCCGACGCCGAGGCCAGGATCAAGGAGATCGACCCCCGGATCCTCGAGGCGATCAACGCTGTCATGAAGGCGGAGTCGCACACGATCATCGTGCCCCCCGGGTTCGGTGATGTCGCTCGCCAGCATCGCGCCGACTACAACCTGCATTGGGACGCCGGCAGCAATGTCAACGATCGACAGATTGCGATGGCGCCCAAGGCCGACGAGCTGCGGATGAAGCTGCTCGAGTACCTGTCGCCGGCAGATCGGCTTGCGACCGCGAAGGCGCTGCTCTCCCAGCTCGAGGATCGGCTGAAGCTGCTCACACTGCTCCTCGGCGAGGTCCTGGCGGCCGCGGAGGCCCTCAAGCCCATCACGACGGCCAGGGGCATGGCCGGTCACGAGCCGTTCTGGGCCGGCGTCCAGAGCGACGCCACGCCGGGCCCTGACGAAGGATCGGATTAGGCAATTCGCGACATCCCGGCAGACAGGGCTCGGGTCGCCAGATCGTTGCGGTCGGCGATCCGGACGTCGGAGACCACGCGATGCGGAACGCTCTCAGCCGAACGCGCCGCGGAGGGCCCCGTCGAGATCCGTCCAGAGGTCCTCGACGTTCTCGATGCCGACCGAGAGGCGGCACAGGGTTGGGCCCACGACGGAGGCGTCGCCGGCGTAACGCGCGCGGCGCTCGATGAGCGACTCGACGCCGCCGAGGCTGGTGGCATGGGCCAGCAGCCGCAGACGCGCGAGGAACGCCTCGGTCTGCGCGACGGTGCCGGCAACGTCGAAGGACACCATGCACCCCGACCCATTCGGCAGCACCCGCGCCGCGCGCTCGTGCTGCGGGTCGCCGGAAAGGCCGGGGTAGTTCACCCTCGACACGTGCGGATGTGACGCAAGGCGGCGGGCGAGCTCGCCTGCCGACGCCTCGGCCCGGTCGAGCCGGACGGCCAGCGTGCGCAGCCCGCGCAGGGCGAGGAACGTTTCGAGGGCCCCGGGGATCGCGCCGTGGTCGTGGCGGTAGGTCGCCAGGAAGTCCGCGTGCGCGTCGGCCCGGCACACCACCGCGCCCAGGAGCAGGTCCGAGTGGCCGGCGATGAGCTTCGTCGCGGAGTGCAGGACGATGTCGGCGCCGAGGTCGAGCGGGCGCTGGCGCAGCGGCGTCGCGAACGTCGCGTCCACCACGGTGATCGCGCCGCGCTCGCGCGCCCCCGCGGCGATGGCGGGGACGTCGGCGACCACCATGAGCGGGTTCGCGATCGACTCCACCCACACCATGTCCGCCCCGTCTGCCGCGGCGAGGACGGCGGCGGTGTCGTCCGCAGGGGTCATGCGGACGTGGAGACGGCCACTCGCGGCCATCCGCTCGAAGATGTTCCGAACACCGAAGTACGTCACCGAGGACAGCACCACGGTCCCGCCAGCCGGCACGAGGTCGGCAATCGCCGTCGATGCGGCGAGGCCCGACGCGAACGTCACCGCCCGGCCGCCGTCGAGCGCGCCGAGGGCGGTCTCGAGCGCGCCCCACCCGGCGTTGCCATCCCGGCCGTACTCGATGATGGCGTCGTGGACGTACGTCGAGCTCAGCGTGATCGGCGCGCTCATGGGGGCGCCGGGCACGCGCGCAGGTCGGCCTGCCTGGACGGCGACGGTGTCAGCCGTCCACGCCGGGTCAAGTGCCAAGGCGGCGGCGTCCCGCGACTCGCTCATCCCGTGGGTCTCCTTCAGGCGCGGGATTCCCCGAGGATGCGTCCCGCCGACTCGACTGCCGAGTCCAGGTCGCGCCGGCCCTGCTCGAGGTCATCGCCCGCGCAGTTTGCGATGTGCTGGACTGCAGTGCACCATCGTGCCACGACGGATGCGCAGCAGGCGAGCGGGTCGTGTCGAGCACATTCCGAGCCCACCAACTCATCCGAGGACGCCGTCCTGCTCCTCTTCGGTGGGGGCGGTCGTCATGTGGCAGTCCGAAGGTCGTACGCGGCAATGTCTGTCTTCACAACGTACCGCGAAGGCTCACTCCACGCGTCGCTGAAAGCTCGCTATGCGGCGACGGTGACCGACGCGCGGGTGGAGGCCGCGGTGGACGGGTACGTGGTCGACGTCGTCGGTCGCGACGAGCTTGTCGAGATCCAGACCGGAAGCTTCGCGTCGGCGAGCCGAAAGCTCGCACGTCTCGTCGCAGCGCACCGCGTCGTGCTGGTCTATCCCGTCGCGATCGAGAAGTGGCTCGTCCTCGTCGATGGCGATGGCGTGATCCTGCGCCGGCGGCGCTCGCCGAAGCGTGGTCTCCCGCTCGATCTCTTCGACCAGCTCGTGCACATCGCCGCGCTCATTGCCGATCGTGGCTTCCGGATCGAGATCGCGCTCGTCATCGAGGAGGAGATCCGCGGCCCGATCCCGGAAGGCGCTGCGTACCGCTACCCCAGGCAGTGGTGGCGCCTCGACCGGCGCCTGGTGGACGTCGTCGAGACGCTTCGCATCGATGCGCCCGGCGACCTGTTGCGGCTGCTGCCGGCGGGCCTGCCCGAGCCGTTCACCAGCGCCGACATCGTCGCGGCCACCGGTCGCTCGAAGCGGCTCGCGATGCGGGCCGTCTACTGCCTCGAGCGATGCGGCGCGATCGCGCGGGTCGGACGCCGCGGCCGTTTCGTGTCCTATGGCCGCGTCCCGGCGACCTCGAACGCGATGCGCTGAAGGGGCCCGGGCGTTCGACGCGGCGCCGCGCGCCGTGCGGCAGACCCCACGCGGTGAACGCAGGTCATCCGCGGCGGTCGGGAGGCCACGTCCCCATCACCTGGCGCAGGATCGCGAACTCTCCGATGTGGTACGAGTTGTGATCCCCGATGATCCGGACCTCGCGCAGGATCGTGTGTCCCGGCGTCCCGGTGATCGTTGCCAGCAGGTCCGTCGCCGGGTCGGCCACGATCTCGTGGAGCGCGCGCTGGTCCGCTCGGAGTGCCTCGATCGTGCTGGCGAACATCTTCGGCGTAGCCACCGCGTCGGCGGCGGGCCAGTACTCCTCCGGCCATGCCGGTGCGAGGTACGCGCGATCGCGGATGTAGAGGAGGATGTCGCGCTGGGCGATCCGGATGTGCTCGAGGATGTGCCATGGCGTCACCCCGGCATTCGGGGGGCGCCGGTTGATCGCGTCGTCCGGAAATCCGGCCACCGCGGCCTCGAACGGGAGCCGCGCCCCCTGACCGACGAGGAGCTCCAGCAGCTGCTCCCGGACCACGTCGGGTGTGGTCATCGCGTACCTCTCCTGCGGTGGCCGCAGTCTGCACCCGGCCCGGTCACCGATCAATGCCGGTCCCCGGGCGGCGGACCACGAGATGGGGCCGGCGCCACCGAGCGGGGACGCCAGGATGATCCGCGACGCCCCTGTGCTGCGCCGCGTTCAGCTGGCCGCTGTCAGCGCGCCGCCAACCCGCCGCGGGCCCCGGTGCGGGCAGTGGGAACGACGATCGCGCCGGCCTGCAGCAGGGTCGCGATCGTGTCGGCGGGGACCGGCCTGCTGAAGAGGAAGCCCTGGGCATAGGGGCAGCCGATCTCGCGGAGCACCTGGGCCTGCCGCTCTGTCTCCACGCCTTCGGCCACGGCCCAGATGCCCAGCTCGTGCGCAAGCCGGACCATCGAGGAGACGAGCGCGCGCCCTGGACCGTTCGACGCCTCCAGCTCCCAGACGAACTGTCGATCGATCTTGAGCCCGTCGATCGGGAAGTTGACGAAGTGGCTCATCGACGCGTAGGCCGTCCCGAAGTCGTCGATGACCACGCGTAGGCCGCCCCTGCGGAGCGTCGCAAGGCTGCGCCCTACGGCGTCCGGATCGCGGATCAGCTCCGTCTCGGTGAGCTCCACGGCGATCCGGCCGGCGCCCATCCCGGTTCCCGAGATTGCCGCCGCGATGTCACGCGTAAATCGCGGGTCCGCGAGCTGGCGCGCGGCTACGTTGATGTCGATCCACAGCTCTCGGCGAACGAGCCCCTTGCTCTGCCAGCGACTGACCTGGCGAACGGCCTCCTGGAAGATCCACCTGCCGAGAGGCACGATGAGGCCGGTCTGCTCGGCCAGCGGGATGAAGGCCGCCGGGAGGAGGAGGCCCCGGGTCGGATGCGCCCAGCGGACCAGGGCCTCGAGCCCGACGATCGCTCCGGTCTGCAGGTCCACGATCGGCTGGTAGTGGAGGATGAACTCCCGGCGGTCGATCGCCCCGGACATCTCCGCCTCGAGCTCGAGCCGCTCGACGTTCTCGAGCCGCATCGCCTTCGAGTACTCGACGACCGAGGCGCCCCCGGCCGACTTTGCCCGGTACATCGCCTGGTCGGCATTGCGGATCACGTCCTGCGGGCCGTCGCCCGGCTCGGCAAACGCCAGTCCCACGCTCGCGCTCATCGGGGTCGCGTCGGCGCCCAGCGACACGGGCCGCTCGAGGAGGGCGTTGACGCGCTCGGCCGCCGTGCGGGCCGCCTCCGGCGTCGTCGGCGCGAGGAGGACCCCGAACTCGTCGCCACCGAGGCGGGCCACGGTGTCCGCCGACCGCAGGCTCGCGCGCAGGCGATCCGAGACCGCGGCGATCGCCGCGTCGCCTGCCGCGTGGCCCTTCGAGTCGTTGATCCCCTTGATCCGATCGAGATCGAGATACAGGACGGCGACGCAACGGCCCGGCTCCGGATGCTCCACCGCGGCGCCCAGCCGGGCGAGGAAGAGGCGCCGGTTTGCGAGGCCCGTCAGCGGGTCGTGGTTGGCCTGCTCGGCGAGCTCGACGGTCAGCCGGCCACGCTCCCGCATGGAGCCCTCGAGCGACTTCAGGCCCAGGACGGCGCGCCAGAGGACCAGGAGATAGACGGCGCTCAGCCCGAGGGTGACCGCGAGCGCGTCCGGGGGATCGCCCCGCATCACCTCGAGGGCGACCGCCACAGGTCCCGACATGCCGGCGCCGGCGAGCAGGAGGAGGCGCGGAAGCGTGAGCGTCGTCCGCCGGGAATCCTGGTCCACAGGTTCGGCACGGGAGAGGGCAATGGACGGGTGGAGCGCCGCGACTCCCAGCGCCACATATCCGAGCAGCCACCCGGCATCGACGAGCTGCCCGACGATGTACGTCCCGTCCATCGACATCCTCGCGTAGACCAGGTCGGCGATCAATGACGCGCCGAAGCCCCATCCGAGAAGAACCATCGACGGTGTCCGCTGCCCCCGGAGAAGCAGATGGACGACGACGGCAATCTGGACGATGTCGAGGAAGGGATACGCGGCGGCGACGAGCGCGGAGAGCCCGTCGCTGTTCGAGCCGATCTCGTCCCGCATCACGAACACCCAGATGAAGATCGCGGCAGCGGCGGCGACGATGAGCGCGTCGATCCAGGCCACGCGGTCATGCTCGCGGTTGCCGGCGCGAACGAGCCCCACCAGCCCGATCGCGATGAGGACGTACCCGAACAGGTACGGGGCGTCCGCGGCCGACGGGAAGGGCGTCGTGCCGTCGGGGCTCGTGAGCAGGCTCATCGTGACGTCACCGACGCTCTGGAGCCCCACGCCCGCGGCGAGGACGATCCATGCCCACATCGGCGCCGGGCGCCACCGCCAGATGCCGACGGCGACCGCCGCGGTGGCGGAGATCCCCAGGAGGTTGTACACGGGGTCCTGGAGGGTCGGGTCGAGGACGGTGAAGTACGCGGCGACGACAAGGCACCCAAGGACCAGGTAGACGACCCATGCCTGGGCAAGCGCGGACAGGCCCAACCGCGACCGGAAGGGCACCGTGATCGCGAAGGGCAGGTCCGGTGTCGTCGAAGATCCTCCAGCGGTGCGTCCCGGGCACGGTCCACCGCATTCGCGGCCGCTGCCTGGGGGCGCTGCCTCGATCCCATCATCGATCGCGGATTTCGAGCGCGATGCCACCCGAAAGTCATGGGCTGCCCGGCGCACAGTCCGTGTCGGGACTCGGGAACGGGCGCGCGCTGAGCGGGTCGCGGTGGTGGCACAATCGGACGGGGTCACGTGCGGCTCGGCCGTGCTCGGACTTGGACCCCCGGGCAGGTCCCGTTGACAGTGCAGCGGGCCGATCGACCGCGCGGTGCCGGCTCGGACCAGCGTGCCGTTCAGCCGCCCGCGGCGGCCGCGAGCCGAACCCAGATCGCGTCGGCGCGGAGGGTCGCCGCAGCGCGTTCCATGGCCGCCCGTCGCGCCATGCCACGACTGCGGGCGGCTTCCCGCGTCTCGACCTGGAACCCGATCTCGTCGCCCGGGCGGAGCTGGCCGAGCCGCGGCAGGTCGACCGACGGCACGACCCCCAGGACGGGGTAGCCGCCGATCGTCGGTCCGTCGACGAGCATGACGATCGGCCGCCCATCGGGTGGCAGCTGGACCGCTCCCGGCAGCAGCGGATGCGACACGATCTCGCGACCCGGGGGGAGCGGGGAGCCGTCGAGGCGCAGGCCCATCCGGTCGCTCGACGTCGAGACGCGCCATTCGCCGGCCACGAGGCGAGCAAGGGCGCCGTCGGGGCCAGCGTCGAGGTCGGGACCCGGCACGATCCCGACGGGCCCGTGCCGGTCGGCAGGGTGCGCGGCCAGCCCGACCGGCCAGGCGCTGCCGATGGCGTCGAGGTCGCCGCGACGCCCGGGAACGAGGCGATCGCCGGCCCGCAGCGGCCGGCCTCCCTCGAAGCCGAGCTGCCCGGACGCGCAGGTCGACGCCGATCCCATCCACGTCCCGACCGCGATCCCGCCCGCGAGGGCAACGTAGGCCCGCATCCCGCGAGCGGCGCCCGCGAACCGGATCCGGGACCCGGCAGGGACACGGTGGGCGCCGCCGGGTGCGAGGTGGCGACCGTCGTCGAGCTCCGCACCGAGGTCCGCGCCGCCCAGGCCCACAACGCACGTCTCGACCGCCTCGAGGACGCAGCCGCCGAAGGTGACCTCGAGCGCCGCCGACCCGGGCGCTGCGCCCACCACGAGGTTGGCGACCGCGAGACCCCATGGGTCGCAGGCTCCCGAGGGCGGGACGCCCAGCCGGCCGAGGCCGTGCCGGCCCGCGTCCTGGATGGTCAGGAACGGCCCGGGCTCGATGACCGAGAGCACGGCGTCAGGCGGGCTCGAACCGGACGCGGTCACCCGGTTCGAGGAGGGCCGGCCGCTCCCGCGATGGATCCCAGACGGCGAGATCCGTCCGCCCAATGACGTGCCAGCCGCCGGGCGTCCCGGACGGGTAGATGCCCGTCTGGCGGCCCGCGATCGCCACGCTTCCCGAGGGCACGCGGAGCCGCGGCGTCGATCGCCGGGGGAGCGCCAGCTCCTCCGGGAGCAGCCCGAGGTAGGGGAAGCCCGGCACGAACCCCACGCAGAAGACGCGGTATTCGCGACCGGCATGGAGCGCGACGACCGCGTCCTCGGAACGTCCGGTCCGCGCCGCCACGTCGGCGAGGTCCGGCCCGTCCGCCCCTCCGTAGCGCACTGGGACGCGGACGACGGGCCCGGCGTCGCGAGCGGCGCCCGGGTGGTCGGCCGCCGCAAGCGCGTCTGCGATTGCGGCCCGAACCGTGGCTTCGTCGAGCCGGCACGGGTCGAACGGGACGAGGACGCTCCCGTACGCGGGGACGGTGGCGCCGAGCCCGGGAATCCGCGCCGCTGCTGCGTCGAGATGGAGGGCCAGCAGGTGGACGCGCAGGTTGAGGGCCGGGTCGATGCGTTCGCCGAGCACGACGAGGAGCGCAGACTCACCCATGGCCTCGACCCGGACCGCCCGGCGCCCGAGCGGCTCAGCCATCGGCCGCGCGGACCTCGACGCCGGCGGCAGTCAGCGCCGCGCGGATGCGTGCCGCCGCGATGGCGGCACCAGGCGTGTCGCCGTGGATGCAGAGCGTCGCGACCGAGATGGGCACCACCGTTCCGTCGAATGCCGTGACGCGTCCGTCGCGCGCGATCTCGACAGCCTGCGCCGCGGCTCGCTCCGGGTCGTCATGGAGCGCTCCCGGCAGGCGACGCGAGCGTAGGCCGCCGTCCGATTCGTAGGCACGGTCTGCGAACCCTTCCGCGAGGCAGGCGAGACCGGCGGCGGCCCCCGCGGCGAGCAGGGCCGATCCCGGTGGGCCGACGAGGCGAAGGCGCGGATCCAGGGTGGCCACGGCCGCGGCGATGGGGCCCGCGACAGCTGGGTCTCGCGCGGCACGGTTGTACAGCGCGCCATGCGGCTTCACGTGGACAAGGCGCCCTCCCGCCGCCCGAACGATTCCGTCGAGCGCGGAGACCTGGTAGAGGATCGCCGCCTCGAGCTCGTCGGAAGTCAGGTCCATCGCGCGCCGCCCGAAACCCACGAGGTCGGGATACCCGGGATGGGCCCCGACCGCGGCCCCCGAGTCGATCGCGAGACGAACGGTCCGCCGGATCGTGAGCGGATCGCCGGCATGGAAGCCGCACGCGACGTTGACCGAGGTCACGAGGGGCACCAGCGTGGCGTCGGTGCCCATCTGCCAGGGCCCGAGACTCTCCCCGACGTCCGCGTTCAGGTCGATCCGGCTCGCCACCCGGTCACTCTACGCCGCCGGCCGGCGGCCGATGGCCCGGGGTCGTCTCGGACGCGGCGCTGCCGCCGACGAAGCGGAAGGCCGGCGCACCCGCGCCCGCCCGCCCTGTACGATCGCCCGCGTGGATCCCGGCATCTCCGACTACGCCCTGCTGGATTTCGGCATGGGGCGACGGCTCGACCGGTTCGGGCCGGTGATCGTCGACCGTCCGGCCCCGAGCGCGGCCGACATCCCGCTCCTGGCTCCGGACGCCTGGACGATGGCGCGCGCGCGCTTCGGTCGGGCCGCGTCCGCGGACGACCTCGCCGGCTGGGAGTCAGCCGACGCCCTCCCGCCGAGCTGGGAGGTCGTCATCGACGGCGTCCGTTTGGAGCTGCGTCCCACGCCGGCGGGCCAGGTGGGCCTCTTCCCGGAGCACGCGGAGCCGGTCGCGTGGGCCGTCGGACAGGCGTCGGCGATCGGGGCCCGGCTTGCCCGGCCCCCGGAGGTCCTCAACCTGTTCGCGTACACGGGGCTCGCCACGCTCGCGCTTGCGCGCGCCGGTGCGCGCGTCACGCACGTGGATGCATCGCGGCCGGCCGTCGCGTGGGCCCGCCGGAACGCGTCCGGAGCGGGCCTCGCGGACGCGCCCGTGCGCTGGATCGTGGAGGACGCGCGGGCATTCGTCGCGCGGGAGGTGCGACGGGGCCGCCGGTACGACGCGGTCGTGCTCGATCCGCCGACGTACGGCCATGCGCCGCACGGTGGCGCGGCCTGGCGCCTGGAGTCGGATCTCGCGGACCTCCTCTCCGGCTGTGCCGCGCTTACGGGCCACGTCCCCGCGTTCCTGGTCCTGACCGCGCACACGGCCGGGCTTGCCGCCGCCGAGCTGCGTGCCGGGATCGCGGCCGCGTTCGGAGAGGCGCTCGCGGCCGGCGCGGAGGTGGTGGCGCTCGGGATGCGCCGTCCGGACGGCCGGCAGCTTTCGGCGGGCTTCGCGATCCGGTGGGGCGCATGAGCGAGGGTCACCCGGCGCGCCCGGTGCTCACCAGCGCCGCCAACCCGCGACTCCGCGCCGCGGCGGCCCTGCGAGATCGGCGGGCACGCGTCCGCACGGGCCTGCTCCTCGTCGACGGAACCCGCGAGGTGGCTCGGGCGCTCGACGGCGGTGTCACGCTCGTCGAGGCGTTCGTCGCGGCGGAAGCTCCCGCTGAGCCAGATCTCGCCGCCCTCGTGGCGCGGTTGACGGCCCTGGGCGTCCCGCTCGTCCCCGTTGCCCCGAAGCTGCTGGGCATGCTCGCCTACGGGGAACGCGCGAGCGGGATCGTGGCGGTCGCGACCGCGCCGGACACCTCGCTCCCGGCCCTCCGCCTCCCGCAGCCCGCGCCCCTGGTCGGCGTCCTCGAGGACGTGGAGAAGCCGGGCAACCTGGGCGCCGTCTGCCGGAGCGCGGACGGCGCGGGGCTCGTCGCGCTGATCGCGGCAGGCGGCTCGGCCGGCTCCGTCGATCCCTGGAACCCGAACGCGGTCAGGGCGTCGCTGGGGACCGTCTTCACGCTCGCCCTCGCTGTTGCCACCACGGCCGACGTCCTGGCGTGGCTACGGGAGAGCCGCCTGCGGATCGTGGCGGCGCGCGTCGATGGAAGCGTGCCGTACACGGAGGCCGACATGACGGGCCCGGTGGCCCTGGTCCTGGGCAGCGAGGCGCACGGCCTCACGGACGCCTGGTCCGGCAGCGACGTGACTGCCGTCAGGCTTCCCATGCACGGCCGCGCCGACTCGCTGAACGTGGCGGCCGCCGCGGCGATCCTCTTCTACGAGGCGCGCCGGCAGCGGGACGCGGGCGCCTGAGCGGTCAACGCGGCGGCGAGGAGGAATGCCCGGGCGGATCGCATAACGAATCGGCGGCACGACCGTTAGATGGAAGAGAGGCCTCTCGCGGCGAGCAGCGTTCCCCCGGCGGTGTCTGACGCGAAGGCCTCTTTTGCTGCCCGCGGGCCGGTGCGCGGGCCGGGGGCCGCGCCGGCCCAGCGCCACGGCGGCCGGGCGCCGCGGTGGCCGGTTGTCGGCGTGGCCGGACCTATACTCGGCGGCATGATTCCCGCGGTCATCCGACGACGCCGGATCCGCCTGTCACCCCGCTCCGGCGTCCTTGGCCTCGTCGCGCTCGTCGCGCTTGCCGCGATCCTGCCGGCGGCCGGCGGGGGCCGGGTCCAGGGCGCCGACCGCGAGACGCGGATCGCCATGTCGGCCCCGAACACGCTCGATCCCGCCGTCGCCGGCGATGCCGCGAGCGCGGCCGTCATCGCCCAGCTCTTCGAGGGCCTCACCGCCATCGACGGCAGCCTGGTGCCGCGCCCCGCGCTGGCCGCGAGCTGGGCGTTCGCCGATGGCAATCGAACCGTCGACTTCACGCTTCGCGACGGGCTGACCTTCTCGGACGGGACGCCCATCAGCGCGGACGACGTCCTGCGGAGCTGGCTTCGCGTCCTCGATCCGGCCGCTCCATCGCCGCTGGCCGCGCTCCTCTATGACGTCGTCGGGGCCCGGGCGTATGCAACGGGGGCGTCCTCGGACCCGGCCAGCGTCGGCCTGCATGCGAACGGGCGCATCTTCGAGGTCCAGCTCACGCGACCTGCCGGCGACTTCCCGGCGATCGCGGCAAGCCCGTCGCTGGCCGTCGTTCCGCCCGGGGTCGGCAGCGGTGGAGCGGGTCTCTCCGCGGGTGCCGGGTTCGTGGCATCCGGCGGGTACGTCCTCGCCGCGCAGACTCCCACGGAGCTCAGCCTCGCCGCGAATCCGCACTACTGGGCAGGTTTGCCGCCGCTGGCGAAGGTGACCCTCGTCACGGACCTCGGCGGCAAGTCGCCGGTCGACGTCTTCGGGGCGGGAACCCTGGACTGGACGCCCGTGGCACCCGAGGACGCGTCCTGGATCGCGTTCGACCGGACGCTCGGCCCGCAGCTGCGCTCGTCGGCGGACCTCGCGGTGACGTACTTCGGCTTCGACACGCGCCGCGCGCCGTTCAGCGACCCACGCGTCCGGCGCGCCTTCGCCCAGGCAGTGGACTGGCGTCGCGTGGTCCGTCTCGCGGACGGCAGCGACGCGCTGCCGGCGACGGGGATGGTCCCACCGGGGATTCCCGGGCGCAGCGACGCCGACTCCCTGCCGACATTCGATCCCGCGGCCGCGAAGCGACTCCTGTCGGATGCCGGCTATCCCGACCCGGCGACGTTCCCGGCGATCACGCTCGTCGACTCCGGGACGCCGTACGACGCTGGGATTCTCGACCAGCTCCGCGTGAACCTGGGCATCACCGTGCGCTACGAATCGCTCGACTTCACGGACTTCTTCAACCGCCTCGGGAGCGGGGGCGGACCGCAGTTCTGGGCGCTCAGCTGGGTGGCGGACTACCCGTCGCCATACGACTTCCTGGGGATCCTGCTCGGCGGCGGCCAGCCCAACAACTACGGTGGCTGGACCTCCACCGCGTTCGATGACGCGATTGCCCGCGCCGCCGCCGGCCAGGATGCGTCGACCGTGCGCGCAGCCTACGACCAGGCGGAGGCGGTCGTCCGCGACCAGGTCCCGGTGGTGCCCGCCGCGTACAGCACCAGCTATGCACTGAGCCGGACGGGACTCCTCGGTGCCCAGACGAATGGCCTCGGGATCCTCCGGATCGCCGGGATGGCGTGGGCCGCGGGGACGCAATGAGGCGATCGAGACCCGCGCGCCTGCTTCTCGCGCTCGGCGCCGCGCTCGGCCTGGTCGGCGGGCTCGCCGCGCCCGCGGCGCTCGCGGCGGACGTCTCCTTCGGCACCCCGTCCGGCACGGCGACCTTCGGCACCGGCGTCACGTTCGTGCAGCCGGTGACCCTCGGCGGGACGGTCAAGCGGGCAGAGCTCCTGATCACGTTCCCGACCGCGCTGGGCCCCCTCGTCCACGAGGTGCCCGTCCCATCGGGGACCGGCGCCCTGACGCTCCGCGGCGGCTGGTCGGACGCGACGGACGGCCACCTGGTGCCGAACACGCCGCTCATCGCCCGCTGGCGGGTGACGCCGACGGCCGGCGCTCCCGTCGAAGGCCCGCCCGTCACCGTGCTCTACGAGGACACCCGGTTCACCTGGCAGACCATCACCGGGCCGCTGGTCCGGATCCACTGGTACGAGGGGACGCAGGCGTTCGCCAGGCGGGCCCTCGCGGTGGGGGAGAAGGGCGTCCAGCAGGCGGCGGATCTCCTCGGCGTGACGGAGACGCAGCCGATCGACTTCTACGTCTACGCGTCGCAGACGCCGTTCTACGATGCGCTGGGGCCGGGCACGCGCGAGAACGTCGGCGGCGAGGCGCACGCGGACATCCGGACGCTCTTCGCCCTGATCGAGCCAGGCGCCGTCAACGATCCGTGGGTGGGGGTCGTCATCCCGCACGAGCTGACCCACCTCGTCTTCAACACGGCCGTCGAGAACCCCTACCACTTCCCGCCGCGCTGGCTCAACGAGGGGCTCGCCGTCTACCTGTCGGAGGGCTACACGACGTCGTGGCGGTCGGCCGTCGAGGGGGCGGTCTCCGGCGGCACGCTCCTCTCGCTCGCCGCGCTCGACGGCCAGTTCCCGACGACGGCCGACGGGTTCCTCCTGGCGTACGGGGAGAGCGTCTCGGCGGTCGACTACTTCGTGCGCACCTACGGCAAGGCGCGCCTGGCCTCGCTGATCCGGTCGTACGCCGCCGGCCGCACCGACGACGAGGCGTTCTCGGCGGCCATCGGCCTCACGGTTCCGGGCTTCGAGGCGGCCTGGCTCGCCGACCTCGGGGCCTCGGCGCCCCATCGGTACGGGCCGCAGCCCGCGCCGGCGGGGCCGCTGCCGCCGGGCTGGAGCGGCCCCGCGCTCGCTGCGCCGTCGGATGCCGGGCCGACCGCGCCGGCCTCCGCGTCGGCGCCGGCGAGCAGCTCGTCCCCGGGCGGGGCGGCGGCCTCTGCCGCCCCGAATGCCGGCTCGAGCGCCGGTGACGGCGCGTCCACGGGGCTGCTCCTCGTCGCGATCGTGGCGGCAGGGCTGTCTGTCGGCGGCGTGCTCGGCTACATCCGGCGCCGGCGGATGCTTCGCGCCGCGGGCATCCGGGCGGAGTGGTCACCACCAGGCCAGGAGCCGCGCGATCCCGGCCCGCCGCCGGCGATGCCATGAGCGGCGTCGCGACGCGGATGCGGTCGATCCCGGTGTGGGAGATCACGCTCTTCCTCGCGCTCGTCTCGCTCGGGTTCCTGATCGCCGCCCAGGTGCGCTCGGAGACGCCGCGGGTCCGCTACACGTCCCAGGAGCGCGCCCCCCTCATCGAGACGGCGCTCGGCCTGCAGACGCAGCAGAAGGCGCTGCAGGCCCAGATCCTTGACCTGCGCAGCCGGATCGCCTCTGCCGAGGTCGCCACGCAGGGCAGCAGCGCGATCTCCACGCAGCTGAACAACGCGCTCTTCCAGGCGCGCCTTGCGGCCGGCCTCACCGCCCTGGAGGGCAACGGCCTGGTGGTCCAGCTCGAGGACGCGCCGCAGGTGTCCCAGGCCGCCGGGAACGCCGACCTGCTCGTCACCGGGCGGGACGTCCGGACCGTCGTCGAGGAGCTGTGGCTTGCGGGCGCGGAGGCGGTCGCCGTCAACGACGAGCGCATCGTGGCGACCACCTCGATCATCGACATCGGCGGATCGCTCCTGGTCAACTCGGCCTACGTCGCGCCGCCGTACCAGGTCATCGCGGTCGGTCCCGCGGACATGTACACGCAGCTGGCCGCGTCCGCGAGCTGGCTGGACTTCGTCGCGTCCCGAGCCGGCCAGAACGGCATCCGGGTCGCGATCGCCCAGCCGTCAAGCCTGATCGTCCCGGCCTACGCCGGTTCGGTCTCGGTCCGGTATGCCCAGCCGCCGGCGTCGGCGGCCCCGTCGGCGAAGCCCTAGATGCGCACGCGGCGCAGCCAGATCGCCCTCGCCGTCGTGGCCCTCGTGCTCGGATTCCTGGTGGTCACCCAGGTTCGCAGCCAGGCCGGCGGGACCGGGCTGGAGGACCGATCAGCCCAGGACCTGACCCTGCTCGTGGCGAACCTGAACACGCGCAACGACCAGCTTCGTGCCGAGGTGGCGGACCTGGGCCGCCAGCTCAATTCGATCGCGGCCGCGCAGGCGCGCGGTGACACCTCTGCCGGCCAGCTCCGAGCCGACCTGGTCCACGTGCGGATCTGGGCGGGCGTGGACCCGGCCGCGGGCCAGGGCGTCCGCGTGATGCTTCGTGGACCGGTCACGGCGGTCGTGATCGAGGACCTCGTCAACGAGCTCAGGAACGCGGGCGCCGAGGCCATCGCGGTCGCCGGCGTGCGGGTCGTCCCGGCGACGATCGCGGGCGGCCTCGCGGGGTCCCTTTCCATCGAGAACACGCCGCTCTCGGATCCGGTCGAGGTCGATGCGATCGGGAACTCGGCCACGATGACCGGGACGCTCACCCGTGCCGGCGGGCTCGTGGCCCAGGAGATGGCCACGAACGAGGGCCTCGCGATCGAGGTCACGCCCGTCGATCAGCTGGAGATCCCCGCCACCACGCGCAATCTCGTCCCGCGGATCGCCAAGCCTCGTCTCTGACGCGTCCGCGGGTCGCCATCGCGGGCGCCGGACCCGGCAACCGGGCGCCCGGAGTCGCTCGAGTGCTACCCTCGCGGCCGATGCACGTGACCTGCTGCCCATGAGCGGGCCCATCCCGTTCCGTCTGGGCGATCGGATCGAGCTCCGCCGACCGCATCCGTGCGGCGGCCGCGCGTGGGACGTCGACCGCCTGGGCGCCGACCTCGGGCTGCGCTGCGCCACGTGCGGCCGGCGCGTGCTTCTCGAGCGCCGCCAGGTCGAGCGTCGCCTGGTCGCATTCGTGGCCCGCGGAGCCGAGGACGGCGCAGCGTGATCGAGCGTCCGGTCGGAGCCGAGCCGTCGGTCTCCGCGCTCGCCGTATTCCGGAACCGGCCGTTCCTGATCCTGTGGCTCTCGCAGGTGGCGACCCAGGTCGGCGGCAACATGGTCCTCTACGGCCTGACCGTCCTCGTCTTCACCGCGTCCGGATCGAACAGCGCCGTGTCGATCCTGCTCATCAGCTTCCTCGCCCCGGCCGTGATCTTCGGCGCGGTCGCCGGCGTCTACGTCGATCGCTTCGATCGCCGCCTCGTGCTGGTCGCGACCAGCCTCGTCCGGTCGGGCCTGTTCTTCATCCTCGCCTTCGTCGGCGCGAACGTGGGCGTGATCCTCCTGGCGAACCTGATGGTCTCGATCGCGACGACGTTCTTCGCGCCGGCCGAGCTGAGCGTGATCCCGCGCGTGGTCCCGCGCAGCCAGCTGACGGCCGCGAACGGCATCTTCACGCTCACGCTCAACGCCGCATTCGCGCTCGGATACACGCTCCTGGGCCCGCTCGTCGTGACCGTCGCCGGGCCGACGCTCCTGATCGGCATCGTGGCCGTCCTGTACCTCGTCTCCGCCGGCCTCTGCTGGACCCTCGCGCCCGCGCCGCCGCTGCCGCTGCCGGCTGGCCATGCCACGCTGCATGACGCCGGGCTGGCGGTTGGCTCGGTCTTCGGCCAGCTCCGCGAGGGGATCGGCTACGTCCGCGCGAATCCGACCGTGGCGTGGGCGCTGACGTACCTCGGCGTCGCGGCCTCGATCGTGGGGGTCCTGGGCGCGCTGGGGCCGGGGTTTGCCGTGCACGTCCTCGACCTGACCTCGAAGGATTTCGTGGTCGTGGTCCTGCCGCTGGGCTTCGGCGTCGTCGCCGGCGTCCTGCTCGTGAACGCGATCCGCAGCATCATCCCTCGCCGGCGCACGATCGAGATCGGGCTCGTCACGCTCGGCGTCTGCCTGGTTCTCATCACGATCGCCAACCCGATCAGCCAGCTGCTCCAGCGGGTGAGCGCCGCACAGCCGGTCGTGGACGCGTCCGCGCTCGTCTCGGTGCTCTCGGTGGTCGTGGCGATCGCGTTCATCGCCGGCATTGCCTACGCGACCATCGCCATCCCGGCCCAGACCGAGCTCCAGGAGGTCATCCCCGAGGACGTCCGCGGCCGCGTCTTCGGGATCCTGAACACGCTGGTCTCGATCGCGAGCTTCCTGCCGATCATCATCGTCGGACCCTTCTCGGACGCGGTCGGCCCGGCGCCGGTCATCCTGGCCGCGGCGGGCCTCGTCGGCCTGAGCGGCATCGGCTCGATCGTCCTCCGAGGGCGTCGGGCGCGGTCGTTACCGCCCGGCGATCAGGACGTCTCGCTCATCCCCGGCCCGTCGCCGGACGAGCCGTGATCCTGGACGAGCCGTGAGCGAAGCCCGCGCCCTCCCGCGCGTGGCGATGGTGTTCACCGGCGGGACCATCAGCATGCGGTTCGACACCGATGCCGGCGGCGCCGTCCCGGTGCTTGCCGGAGCCGACCTCCTCGCGCTGGTCCCGGGGATCAGCTCGATCGCCGAGATCATCGCGATCGACCGCGGGCGGACCCCGGCCAGCCACTTCTCGTTCGCGGACGTCCTCGCGATCGGCGCCGCGATCGAGGCGGCTTTGGCGGACCCTCGCGTCGTCGGTGTCGTCGTGGTCCAGGGGACCGACACGCTGGAGGAGACGTCGTTCGCCTGGGACCTGTGCCATGCCGACCCGCGGCCGGTCGTCGTGACCGGCGCGATGCGCAACGCGAGCGACCCGGGCTGGGACGGCCCGGCGAACCTGCGCGGCGCCGTCCGGGTCGCGGCCCACCCGGCTGCCCGCGGCGCCGGCGTCCTCGTTGAGCTCGAAGGGCTTGTCATCGCCGCCGACGACGTGGGCAAGCGCCACAGCACCGCGCTCGATGCGTTCGCGAGCCGGGGCGGCCGGCCGATCGGCAGAGTCGGCGAGCGGCGCGTGTCGCTTCGCGTCCGGGGGCTGCGGCGCCATATCGACCCGGTTCCGGCCGCGGCAGGCGGACCCGTCGAGATCGTGACCGCCGCCCTCGAGACCGGCGGAGCGGCGCTCGATCGCGCTGTCGCTTCGGGGGCGCGTGGCGTCGTGGTCGCGGCGACCGGGTCCGGCAACACGCACCCGGACCTCCTTCGCGCGGCTATTGACGCGATGGACGCCGGCGTCCCGGTGGCCCTCGCGAGCCGCACCGGCGCCGGACCGGTCGGGCCGTTCTATGCGTTTCGGGGCGGCGGGACCACGTGGCAGCGCGCCGGCGTCCTGATGGCCGGGTCGCTCACGCCTGTCCAGGCCCGGGTGGCGCTGGCGCTCGGCCTCGGAGCCGGGCTCGCGATCGAGGACCTTCGGACGCTCCTGGCCGACCCCGCCTGACGAGGCCCACGGAACTCGTGCCGCACGCTATCCTCGCTGCGAGTCTCAACAACGGAGGACGCAGGTGACCATCGGCATGACCCCGGCG
Source organism: uncultured Chloroflexia bacterium (assembly GCA_963850035.1). Classification (GTDB taxonomy): domain Bacteria; phylum Chloroflexota; class Limnocylindria; order Limnocylindrales; family CSP1-4; genus CTSoil-043. The sequence continues at coordinate 203,901 of CAWKJP010000012.1, forward strand.
AAGCGCGAGCTGAACCATCGCCTCGAGACCATTAGCTGGGGCCTCTTCCTGATCATGCTCGGCGGCTTCGCGCTGCTGCCGTCCGTGCGCGAGGGCACCTGGCTGATCGGCGCGGGCATCATCATGCTCGGCCTGAACGCCGTCCGCCTGCTGCTCGGGATCCGGACCAGCGGGTTCACGGTGATCCTCGGGACCATCGCGCTGCTGTCGGGGATCGGGAGCGTCTACGGCGTGGAGGTTCCGGTCGGCCCGCTCCTGATCATCCTGATCGGCCTCGCGATCATCGTCCGCGCGCTCGACCGCTCGCGCTGACCTCGGACCGGGCGCGGCGGTTTCCCGGCCACGCCCGGAAGTGCGGGTCCGGCCGAAGGACGACATCAGCCCGGCCGAAGGACGACACGAGTCCGGGCCGACGGCGGCCGTGGCGGGCACCCCGCGATCAGCGGACCTGCGGAAGCTCGATCCGGATCTTCGCGTCGATGACCACGGCGCCCTTGCGCAGCACCATGAGCGGGCTGCAGTCCATCTCGACCAGCTCGGGGTGGGCCTCGACCATCGCGCTCACGCGGAGGAGCGTCTCCTCGAGCGCCGCGATGTCGGCGCGCGGCGCGCTTCGATAGCCGTCGAGGAGCGGGAAGGTCGCGAGCGACCGGATCATCTCGCTGGCGTCGCGATCCGTGAGCGGGGTGATGCGCACCGCAACATCCCGCAGCAGCTCGACCTCCGCTCCGCCGGCGCCGCACGCGATGACGGGCCCGAACAGGCGATCGTGCACCACCCCGACCAGCATCTCGACGCCGTCGGGCACCATCTGCTGGACGAAGAAGCGCTCCACGGGATGGCCCGCCGTCGCGAGCGCGGCCGTCATCCGGCGCGCCGCCTCCTCGACAGCGGCCGCCCCCTCGAGCGAGAGGACCACGGCGCGCGCCTCGGCCTTGTGGACGACGCCGGTCGCGACGGCCTTGAGGGCGACGGGTCCACCGATCTCCGTCGCCGCGCGCCCGGCCTCCTCGGCGGTCTCCGCCAGTCGCCAGGGAGCGGTGGGGATTCCGTAGCATTCGAGCAGGCGGGCCACCTCGTCGGGTCGCAGCCAGCGCGAGCGGCCGTCGTCCGGCGCCGTGACGATCGACGATCCGGCAAGGGTCCCTCCACCCGCCGGCCCGGCCGGGTCGATCTGCGCGAGGGCGGCCGCGAGCGCCGCCGCGGCCTGGTCCTCGCGAACGTCGTCGAAGTGGGGCACGCTGCCGAGGGGGGCCGCCCGCCACTCGGCATAGCGGACCGCGTGCGCGAGGGCCCGGGCCGCCTCCTCCGGGTAGCTGTACGCCGGCACCCGCACGGGACCGTCCCGAAGGGCGTGCGGCCCGCCTTCGGCCGACATGAACACGGTGAGCACGGGGACGGGCCGCGCAAGCTCGAGCACGGCGTCGCGGATGGCGGCCGCGACGTCCTCGGTCCGGGTGACGAGCGGCGGGACGAAGAGGACGATGATCGCGTCGATCCCGTCCCAGCCTGCAAGGACGCCGATCGCCCGGCGGAACGCCGCGGGTGTCCCCTCGATCGTGTCGACGGGATTGCCGAGGGCCGCCTCGGGCGGCAGGAACTCGGCGAGCGCCTTCCGGATCTCGTCCGGCAGCGGCGGCACGACCAGCCCGTCGGCGTCGCACGCGTCGGCGGCCAGGATTCCCGGTCCGCCCCCGTTCGTGAGGATGGCGACGCGGCGCCCGGCCGGCAGCGGCTGGTTCGCGAGGAGCGACGCCACGTCGAAGAACTCGCCCAGCGTGTCGGTGCGCACGACCCCGGCCTGGTGGAACAGGGCGTCGACCGTCACGTCCGACGCGCCGATCAGCGCCCCGGTATGGGATGACGTCGCGCGCGCCCCGGCGGCCGAACGGCCGCTCTTGACCGCGATGATCGGCTTGGTGCGCCCCACCCGCCGCGCGATCCTCGCGAACTTGCGAGGGTTGCCCACGGATTCGAGGTAGAGGGCGAGGACGGCGCTGGCAGGGTCGTCCTCCCAGTACTGGAGGAAGTCGTTGCCCGACAGGTCGGCCTTGTTGCCGATCGAGATGAAGCTCGAGAGGCCGAGGCCCAGGCGATTGGCGTGCTCGATGATGGCCAGGCCGAGGGCGCCGCTCTGCGAAAGGAAGCCGACCCGGCCCCCGATCGGCGCAGTCGGTGAGAAGGTCGCGTTCATGCTCACCGACGGCGCGAGGTTGATGACGCCCATGCAGTTGGGCCCGACGAGCCGCATCCCCGCCTGGCGACACACGGCCAGAAGCTCCCGCTGCCGGGCGATGCCTTCTCCGCCGATCTCGGCAAACCCGGGCGACACCACCACGATCGTCTTCACGCCCTTCTCCGCACAGGCCCGTGCGACGTCCACGGCCGATGGGGCGGGGACCACGAGCACCGCGAGATCCACCGGACCTGGGACATCGCCGATCGAGCGGTAGGCCGCCACCGACTGGACGACGTCGGCATTCGGGTTAACGGGGTAGACCGGACCCGTGAAACCGCCGCTCAGCAGGTTGTGGAAGAGCTCGCCGCCGATCGTCCCGCGCCGCCGCGAGGCTCCGACCACGGCGACCGAGGCGGGGTAGAGCAGGCCCCGCACGGCGGCGGCGGCCGCGATCTGCTCGCGCCGTTCGAAGCGCTCGCGGGCCGGCCCGGTCAGCGCCGTCGGGAACTCGACCAGGACCGAGCCCGGCTCGGCGCGCAGGCGGGTCGGGAAGCCGCTCTCATGGAAGACCCGGAGCATCCGCGCGTTCTCCGCGAGGACGTCGGCGTAGAACGTGGAGATTCCCGCCTCCTGCGCCCGCTCGGCCAATTCCTCGAGCAGCAGCGTGGCGATGCCGCGGCCCTGCGAGTCGTCGGCGACGATGAATGCGACCTCGGCCAGTTCGGGCCCGACGCGGTCGTAGCTCGCGTGCCCGATGATCCGGTCGGCGATGCCCGTCTCGGCGACGAGCGAGCGGTCTCCCGCGCTCGACGGCGTGGCCCAGCGATGCGCCAGCCCGTCGAGGTCGGTCACCATGCCAGCGAAGCGCATGCGTCGCGATTCGGGCGCAAGCCCCCGCAGGAAGGCCACGAGCGCCGGCTCGTCCTGCGGTCGCGCCTCGCGAATCCTGATCGCCGACCCGTCCCGCAGGATGGTGTCGCGCGCGCGGTCCCGTGATGTGGCAGTGCTCATGGCGATCCTCGCCATTCTCGGCCAGCGCGGCCGATCCCGCTATAGTTTCGCGTCGTCGGTCGACATCGACCCGGTCGCGGTGGTCGATCCAGTTCCGCGCATCGCGCGAAGGAGCGCAGCCGAGGGTCCGTGCACGATCCGGAAGGGGACGAGCCGCAGCCCCTCGTTGTCTACGGCGCCCCGTCCCTCCACTATGACTTCGGGACCCACCACCCGCTGACGCCGCGGCGCTTCGGGCCCGGGATCGACCTCCTGCGCGCCCTCGGCGCCGATCGCTTTCTCGTTCCGGAGGTGGTCTCGGACGCCAGGCTCGAGCGCGTGCACGAGGCCGAGTACGTCGCGACGGTGCGGATGCTCTCCGAGTACCCCGATGTCGGACCGCAGGCGGGCTTCGCGTCGTGGGGCGACGACCCGCCCTTCTATGGCATGCACGAGGCGGCCTCTGTCGTCGCCGGTGGATCGCTCGCCGCGATGGAGAGGATCCTCGCGAGCGAGGAGCGTCACGTCTTCCATCCCGGCGGCGGCCTCCACCATGCGATGCCCGGCCGCGCCAGCGGCTTCTGCATCTACAACGACGTTGCCCTTGCCGTGGGCCGCGCACGGGATGCCGGCCACCGTGTCCTGTACGTGGACCTGGACGTCCACCACGGCGATGGGGTCGAGGCGGTCTTCTGGAACGATCCGAACGTGCTGACGGTCTCCCTCCACGAGACCGGGCATTCGCTCTTCCCGGGTACCGGATTCGTGGACGACCGAGGCGGCCCGGATGCGCACGGCACGGCGGTCAACGTCCCGCTCGAGCCGGGCACGGGCGACGCGTCGTGGCTCGCAGCGCTCGAGATGCTGCTCGCTCCCCTCGCTGCAGCCTTCCGACCGACGATCCTGGTCTCCCAGCATGGCTGCGATAGCCACGCCCTGGACCCGCTCGCGCACTTGCGCCTGAGCACCGCGGCGATCTCCCGCGGCGCACGCCTCCTCGACGAACTCGCCCACGAGCACACCGGCGGGCGATGGCTGGCGACGGGCGGCGGAGGCTACGACGTCTACCGCGTCGTCCCGCGCGCCTGGGGGCTCGTCTGGCTTGCGCAGGCCCACCGCGATGTCCCGTCCGGCACGCCCGCTGCGTGGCGGTCCCGCTGGGCGGCGGACGCCGCGACGCACCGCCAGGGTCCGCCGCCCGATTCCTGGATCGACCCGCCGGGCATCGCGCCCCCCGAGGCACCGGACCTTGCCGCGCGAAACCGCGACGTCGCCCGCTCGGCCCTGACCGGGGCGCTCCCAGCCCTCGCCGCCAGGAACCCCGCGTAGGGAAGCGACGGTGGCGTCTGGCGGGACAGCCGGCCCGCTGGGCGCGCATTCGTTCCGATTTGCACGCTGCCAATCGCATTCATCGATGCGCTTGTATTGACACGTGGGCCGGAGGGGCTAGGCTGGCCGCGTTCTGCTCGCTCGCGCCGGCACCCAGGCCGGCACACGCGCGGTGAACGGCCGCCATGACGGGTTCGGTGCTTTCGGAGGCGGATGGATGACCACGAATCAGCCCGAGATCGAGGCGCTCTTCTCCGAGGTGCGCGAGGTGGCCCCGTCGCCGGGCTTCACCGCACAGGCGAACGCAACGGCGGACCTGTACGAGCGCGCCGAACGCGACCCTGAGGCGTTCTGGGCGGCCGAGGCCGCCGCACGCATCAGCTGGTCGCGACCCTGGGACACCGTCCTCGAGTGGGAGCTGCCATACGCCAAGTGGTTCCTGGGCGGCCAGCTCAACGTGGCGTACAACTGCGTCGACCGTCACGTCGAGCGCGGCATCGGCAGCAAGGTCGCGTACTACTGGGAAGGGGAGCCGGGCGACACGCGAACGCTCACCTACGCCGACCTGCAGCGCGAGGTGAACAAGACGGCGAACGCGCTCCGGGCGCTCGGCGTGCAGACGGGGGATCGCGTCGGCATCTACATGCCGATGATCCCCGAGCTCCCGATCGCGATGCTCGCCTGCGCCAAGATCGGCGCGCCGCACGTCGTCGTCTTCGGGGGCTTCAGCTCGGACGCCCTCGAGGGCCGCATGATCGATTCCGAGGCGGTCGCGCTGATCACCGCGGACGGCGGCTGGCGCAACGGCAAGGTCCTCGACCTGAAGTCGGCGGCGGATGTCGCAGTCGGCAACGCGACGACGATCAAGAACGTCCTCGTGGTCCGAAGGACCGGCCACGACATCCCCATGACCGAGGGCCGCGACCACTGGTGGCACGAGCTGGTCGAGACCCAGTCCGAGAAGTGCGACCCCGTCCCGGTCGACTCGGAGCACCTGCTCTACCTGCTCCACACGTCCGGCACGACCGCCAAGCCCAAGGGGATCATGCACACCACCGGCGGCTACCTCGCCGGCGTGAGCACGACGCACCACTACATCTTCGACATCAAGCCCGATGACGTGTACTGGTGCGCGGCCGATATCGGCTGGGTCACCGGCCACTCGTACATCGTCTATGGACCGCTCGCCAATGGGACAACGGGCGTGCTCTACGAGGGCGCGCCGCAGTTCCCGGAACCGGACCGCTGGTGGTCGATCGTCGAGAAGTACAAGGTCTCGATCCTGTACTGCGCACCGACGGCGATCCGCGCGTTCATGAAGCAGGGCGACGACTGGCCCGCGAAGCATGACCTGACTTCGCTCCGCCTCCTCGGCACGGTGGGCGAGCCGATCAACCCGGAAGCCTGGTTGTGGTACCGGCGGACCATCGGCGGGAACCGCTGCCCGGTCGTCGACACGTGGTGGCAGACCGAGACCGGGATGATCCTCATCACGCCGCTTCCCGGGGTCACGACGCTCCGGCCGGGGTCCGCGACGCGGCCCTTCCCCGGCATCGCGGCCAAGGTCGTGGACGCCGACGGCACCGAGGTGGCCAACGGCAGCGGCGGCGGCTACCTCGTGCTGACGCGACCCTGGCCGGCCATGCTGCGCGGGATCTACAAGGACCCGGAGCGGTACCTGAGCACGTACTGGCGCCGGTTCCCGGGGATGTACTTCGCCGGCGACGGCTGCAAGGTCGACGACGACGGCTACTACTGGCTCCTGGGCCGCGTCGACGACGTCATGAAGATCGCCGGCCACCGCATCAGCACGATCGAGGTGGAGTCCGCGCTCGTGGACCACCCGGCCGTCGCCGAGGCGGCCGTCGTCGGTCGCAGCGATCCGGTGACCGGCGAGGCGATCTCGGCGTTCGTCATCCTCAAGTCGCACATCGTGGCGAGCGACGAGCTGGCGCTCGAGCTCCGCGAGCACGTCGCGAAGAAGATCGGGGCGATCGCCCGTCCAAAGATGGTCATGTTCACCCCGGAGCTGCCGAAGACACGCTCGGGAAAGATCATGCGGCGGCTCCTCCGTGACATCGCGGAGCACCGAACGCTCGGTGACGTGACGACGCTGGCCGACTCGGGGATCGTGGAGACGATCCGCGTGAAGGCACAGTCAAGCGAGGCGGATCAGCTCGTCTGAGGGCGACCGAACACGGGATGGTCGACCTCCGGCGCGCCCGGCAATCCGTGGCATGGGGCGGGCATGCAGCCCGCCGATGATGAAAGGAGTCTTGCGTGGCTCAGGCCCCAGCGGCCGTTTCGTCAGCGGCAACCCACCAGGCGAATCCCGCGCCACTCGGGCTCGCGGGCTTCGCCATGACGACGCTGATCCTGTCGTTGGTCAACTCCGGTCTCGTCACCGGGAGCTCGCTCGCCATCGTGATCGCCTTGGCGGTCGCCTACGGCGGCCTCGGCCAGCTGATCGCGGGCTGGTGGGAATTCAAGGCCGGCAACACGTTCGGGGCGGTCGCGTTCAGCTCGTACGGAGGATTCTGGGTCAGTTTTGCGGCCTTTGTCCTCTTCTTCCAGGGCAAGGACGCCGGCAACGTCGTCGCCTGGTACCTGCTGGCATGGGGCATCTTCACGTTCTACATGTGGATCGCCACGCTTAAGCTCGCCCGCGTCACGATGATCGTCTTCCTGCTTCTGTGGATCACGTTCGTGCTCCTGGCGGCGGGCGGCTTCAACAACGACGCGGCCGGGCACGGCCTGACCCAGATCGGCGGGTACGTCGGCCTCCTGACCGCCATCGCCGCCTTCTACGGATCCGCGAGGGCCGTCATCAACGAGGCGTGGGGGAGGGATCTCCTGCCCGGCTGACGCTTCGCCCCGCGACGAGACGGGTCCAGGCATTCGCAATATCGACCCCGTCGAGGTCGGAACGCCGCCGGTCCGATCGAGGCGGCACTCAGTATCCTCGCGTCGCGCCGGCCGCGGATTCTCTCGAGCCGCGGCCCGCGACCGGGGTTCCGCCACGGTGTCGGTCCCCGTCGGTAGTCTGCAGCCGTGCGTGGGGGGCACCGATGTATCTCGTCGGGCTTCTGGTCCTCAGCCAGATCGCGGACGGGTTGACCTACACGCTCGCACGCAACGGGCATGAGCTCAACCCGGTCATGGCACACCTCGGCGGCGAGGTCCTGCTGGTCAAGTTCGCCGCCGCCTTCGTCGTCGGGTTCCTCGCATGGAGGCTGCGGGGACATCCGCGGGCGCTCCTCTGGATGGGCGTCGTCGGCTGGGTCGGGGCGCTGAGCAACTTCACCGGATACGCCTACCTAGCAGCTGCTCCGCGTGCGGGCACGTGAACCGGATCGATGGACGCTCGTGCCCGCCTTCGATCCTGCCGCTGGCTGAATCTGGCCAACCGCTGGCACGGCGCTGGTACGCCTCGCCGGCTCGCGGTGACAGCAGCCCTATGCGGGCCGCGCGAGCCTCGCGTCGGGGATTGTCGGCTCATCGATCTCGACCGGGTTGCCCGAGGGGTCATCGACAACGATCTGCTTGACGCCCACGCCCACGACGATGTCGTTGCGGAAGTGCGCGCCGCCCTCGCGGAGCATCTCGACGGTGGCGGCGAGATCGGCGACCTCGATCTGGAAGCGGTTCCAGCCGCCCGGCTCGGGCAGCCGGCCGTCCGGCATCGCCTGCCCGCCGCCCGGCCCTCCGCCGGGGACGCTGAGAACAAGCCGGAGATCCCCTCGCGAGAGCATCGCGAAGGACGGGTTGGGGTGCATCTTGACCTCGAAGCCGAGGAGTCTTCGGTAGAAGTCGATCGCTGCGTCGATGTCGTTGACGAAGTATCGAACGCTGACCGTGGCCATGAGGAACGCTCCTTCCCGGGTTCGCAAAGGGCACCTTGCGCACAAGATGACGGCCTTGCGCGAATCCCTTGATTCGTACGCTCCGCGGACGAGGGCCCCGGGACGCGATCGTGGCATGTGTTCGCAATCCATCGCGGCCGCGAGCCGACCAGTCTGGCGGACTGTCGCGCAGGGATCAATTGCCGACCCTCTGCTCGGCATCCCTGCGCTCGGTGGCGAGGCGAGAGCGAGTAGAGTGGCACCGAGCGCTCTTGCCCAGGCTCATCCAGCCTCTTCGACGGAGATCCGAGCGATGATCTGCCCGAGGTGCGGCACGGTCAATGCGGACCCGGTCATCTGTGAGCGCTGCGGACTCGACCTTCGAGAACCCACACCAGCCGGGCCGACCGGCGCAGGCTGGACCCGTGATGTCGGCGGGATCCCGGCGCGCTCGCTCGCCGTTGCGGCCCTCGGCGCCTGCATCGTCATGGGTCTTGTCGTGCTCTTCGGCCCGAGCGCCGGCGTCGTCGCCATTCCTGTCACGGGGCTCGTCAGCCGGAAGATGTCCCATCGCGAGCCCAGCTAGACGTCGGTACCGTAGAATGCGCCGTACTGGTGTGGCCAGACGCACGGCGCGTCGCTCTCGCACCGGCTTCTCAACGCACATCGGGCGGTTAGCTCAGTTGGTTAGAGCGCATGCTTGACATGCATGAGGTCAGAGGTTCAAGTCCTCTACCGCCCACCATCGACTTGAACGCGTCGAGCGGGACGCGCCTTCCCGAAGCGGGATCCCAGAGAGTGGCAGGCATCGGCTGGAACCTGCCGCGGCACCCGTCGGACGAGGTACCACCCGCGAGCGGCCGGAGAACCGGTCCGGGATTCGCCCGTTAGCGCGAAGACCCAGAGCGCGCGACACAGGTGTCGCGAAATCGGGTGGAACCGCGGGAGGCCGCAGGGCCCTCTCGTCCCGGACGGACGAGAGGGTTGTTCGTTTTCAGGAGGCAGACGGCCATGGCGGACCAGCAGCGACCCGGCGAAGCGGCCGGAACGAGCGTCGTCGACGATGACGAGCTCGCCCTCGAGGTGCCGGACCGGGGCTCAGCCGACGAGCTCCTCGACGCGGGAGCGCATGCCCCGCTTGACCTGATGCGCCATTCCGCCGCGCACGTGATGGCGGAGGCCGTCCTCGCACTCTTCCCGGGGGCGAGGCTGGGGATCGGGCCCGCGGTCTCGGACGGGTTCTATTACGACTTCGAGCTGCCGAGGCCGCTCACGCCCGACGACCTCGCCGCCGTCGAGGAGGGGATGCGGGCGAGCATCGCCGCGGACCATCCGTTCGTGCGTCGCGAGCTGCCCTTCGACGATGCGCGCGCGATGGTCGCGGCCGAGGACCAGTCGTTCAAGGTGGAGATCCTCGACGACCTCGCCGCGAAGGCCGCGGCCGCCGGCGAGGACCTGCCCGTCACGACGTTCTACGAGCATGGTTCCTTCCGCGACCTCTGCCGCGGACCGCACGTCGCCTCGACCGGCCGGATCGGGCCGTTCCGTCTCCTCGCAGTTGCCGGCGCCTACTGGCGCGGGCAGGAGACCCGGCCGATGCTCCAGCGGGTCTACGGGACCGTATGGGAGAGCCAGGAGGAGCTGGACCGCTTCCTGTGGCGCCGCGAGGAGGCGAAGAAGCGCGACCACCGCCGCCTCGGCGTCCAGCTGGACCTGTTCAGCTTCCACGACGTGAGCCCCGGCTCCGCCTTCTGGCACCCGAAGGGCCAGCGCCTGTACCGGACGCTCGAGGGCGCGATGCGCGAGCTCCAGGAGCGCCACGGCTACGAGGAGATCTCGACGCCGATCCTTGTCAACCACCGGCTCTGGGAGCAGTCCGGGCACTGGGACCACTACCGCGAGAACATGTTCGTCCTCGACATCGAGGACCAGGCCTACTCGCTCAAGCCGATGAACTGCCCGGAGAGCACCTTTATCTACCGCTCGAAGACCCGGTCGTATCGCGACCTTCCCCTGCGCCTCTCGGAGTACGGCCGGCTTCACCGGAACGAGCGCAGCGGCGTGCTGCACGGGCTGACGCGGGTCCGGCACTTCGTGCAGGACGACGCGCACGTCTACGTCCGGCCCGACCAGCTCGCGGACGAGATCGGCCGGCTCATCTCGATGGTGCGCGAATCGTACGGCTGGTTCGGCCTCCAGCCCCGGTACACGTTCGCCACGAAGCCCGACGGGGCCATCGGCGACGATGCGCTCTGGGAGCGCGCCGAGACCATGATCCGGTCGGCGCTCGACGACGCCGGCGTCGCCTACACGGTCAAGCCCAAGGACGGCACCTTCTACGCGCCGAAGATCGACATCTACATCGACGACGCGCTCGGGCGCGAGTGGCAGATGGCCACCATCCAGGCCGACCTGACGATGCTGCCGGAACGCTTCGACCTGACCTACATCGACGAGCACGGCGCGCCGCAGCGCCCGATCGCGCTCCACCGGGCCATCTACGGCTCGCTCGAGCGGTTCATCGGCATCCTGATCGAGCACTTCGGGGGTGCCCTCCCGCTCTGGGTCGCGCCTGTCCAGGTGGCGCTGATCCCGATCGCCGACCGCCATGGCGATCCCGCCGACGAGCTCGCCGCGCTGCTCCGCGCTCGCGGGCTGCGCGTGGAGGTCGACCGCACGGACGGCCGGATGCAGAACAAGATCCGGCTGGCGCAGGAGCAGAAGGTCCCGGTGATGGTGATCCTCGGCGACCGCGAGGTGGAGGCGCGGACCGCGTCCGTGCGCCGTCGAGACGGCAGCCAGGAGCAGGGCGTCGGGTGGGATGACCTCGCCGCGCGCCTCGCGGAAGAGGCCGCCTCGCGCGCCGTCTGAAGAGGAGCTTGTGGTATTCTCCGGCGGCGAACTGCGCCCGCTGGCGTGCGTGCTCCGGCATGCCGTCGACGGGCGCGCGGTGACTTGAAAGCACGAAGGGGTCGACGATAAGCCGAGAGCTGCGTGTCAACCAGATGATCCGGATCAGCCAGGTGCGGGTCATCGACGAAGAGGGTGTTCAGCTCGGCGTCATGGCGACGGGCGATGCTCTTCGACTGGCACAGGAGCGCGGCTACGACCTCGTCGAGGTTGCGCCGACGGCGTCGCCACCGGTGACGCGCCTACTCGACTATGGCCAGTACAAGTACGAGCTGGCCAAGCGGGACAAGGAAGCCAAGCGGAAGTCCCGCTCGGTCGAGTTCAAGGAGGTCCGCCTCAAGCCGAAGATCGGCATCGGGGACTTCGATACGAAGGTCCGACGAGCGATCGAGTTCCTGGAGGACGGCGACCGGATCAAGGTGGCCGTCCAGTTTCGCGGTCGGGAGCTGACCCACCCGCACCTCGGGCGGGAGCTGCTCGCGAAGTTCGCGGACCAGATCAAGGATCATGGCGTCCTCGAGCGGGCACCGCTGCTCGAAGGAAAGTCGATGCATATCACGATCGCGTCGACCCACAAGCCGAAGCCGCGCGAGGCGACCGGCGGGGCACCAGCCCCGGACGACGCATCGCAGCCGGACGAGGCCGAGGGTGCCGCCCAGGCAGCACCCGAGGGTGCCGCACCGGCGGTCGCGGTCGACGCAGCGGGCCCCACGCCCGCCGCACCAGCGGGAGAGTGAGTCGGGCGTGCCGAAGCTGAAGACCCATAAGGGAGCCCAGAAGCGGATCGGGGTGACCGGGAGCGGGAAGCCGATCCGCGTCAAGTCGTGGCGAGGCCACCACCTGGAGCTCAAGTCGTCGCGGCGAACCCGCCGGTACGACGGCAAAGCCGTGCTCGGCAGCGAGCACGCGCGCCAGATCCAGCACCTCCTCCCGTACCTCAAGAAGGGCTGATCCATGGCTCGCGTCAAGCGGGGCGTCACCGCCCACAAGCGACACAAGCGGCTCCTGAACGCGTCCGAGGGACGCAAGGGGACGCGCTCGCGGCTGATCAAGCCGGCCCACGAGGCGCTGCTCCACGCCCTCGCCTACGCCACCCGCGATCGCAAGGTCCGCAAGCGCGACTTCCGCCAGCTCTGGATCATCCGGATCAACGCGGCGGCCCGGATGCACGGCATCACGTACAGCGCCTTCATCCAGGGCCTCAAGAAGGCGGAGATCCAGATCGACCGCAAGATCCTCGCCGACATCGCCGTGCGGGACGACGGCACGTTCGGCCGGATCGTCGAGGTTGCCCGGGGCGCCTGACGGGACGTGGACCTTGCCACGCTGACCAGCCAGCTCCGCGCCCTCGGCGAGGAGGCGCTTCCCAGGATCGCCTCGGCGCCTGACATCGCGACGCTCGACGATCTCGACGTCGCCTACCTCGGCCGCAAGGGCGGCGCGCTCTCCAGCCTCATGCGCGGCATCGGGCAGCTGCCGGCGGACGACCGGCCGCGGGTCGGCGTCGTGGTCAACGAGGTACGCGAGACCGTCGAGGCGGCGCTCGCCGAGGCACGCCGGCGGACGGCCCAGGCGGCCCTTTCGGCGCGCCTTGCCGCGGAGACGCTCGACGTCACCACGCCCGGGCGACCGCTCGTGCGCGGACATCTCCACCCGATCCCGGAGACCATCGCGCGGATCGCCGAGATCTTCGGCCAGTTCGGGTTCGTGACCTACGAAGGCCCCGAGATCGAGAGCGACGCGACCAACTTCCAGATGCTCAACATCCCGCCGGATCACCCGGCGCGCGACCTCTGGGACACGATGTACGTCGACGTCGAGGGCGGCCTCCTCCGGACCCACACGTCGCCCGGGCAGATCCGCGTGATGCAGGCGGAGCGCCCCCCGATCCGTGCGCTGCTGCCCGGCCGCTGCTTCCGGTACGAGGCGGTCGACGCGTCGCATGCGTCGGAGTTCTTCCAGGTCGAAGGCCTCATGGTGGACGAGGGGACGAACCTCGGCGACCTTCGCGGGCTCCTGGACGAGTTCGCCCATGCGATGTTCGGTGCGGGGCGCGCGACGCGGTTCCGCCCGGGCTACTACCCGTTCACGGAACCGTCGGTGGCGTTCGACGTGGGCTGCCTCGTGTGTGGCGGCGTTGGGTGCCCGGCCTGCGGGCGGACCGGCTGGATGACGATCCTGGGCGCGGGAATGGTCCATCCCGTCGTCCTGCGGCACGGTGGGATCGACCCCGAGCGCTACCAGGGCTTCGCGTTCGGGATGGGCGTGGAGCGCATCGCGATGCTCCGCCACGGGATCGGCGACATCCGGGTCTTCCTCGACGACGACCTGCGGCTGCTGGAGCAGTTCCGGTGAGGGTGCCGCTCGACTGGCTGCGCGACTACGTCGATCTCGACCTGGCGCCGGAGGCTCTCGCCGAGCGCCTCACCCTGCTCGGGTTCGAGGTCAAGGGCCTCGAGCGGTGGGGATCCGACTGGCGCAACGTCGTCGTCGGCGAGCTGCTCACGGTCGAGAAGCACCCGCGGGCCGACCGCCTCTCGCTCACGACCGTTCGCGTCGGGGCGGGAGAGCCGCTGGAGATCGTCTGCGGCGCGACGAACATCGCGCCCGGCCAGCGGGTGCCCGTCGCCCTTCCCGGCGCGCTGCTCCCGGGCAACCGCGCGATCGAGCGGACCGAGAAGATGGGCGCGGTGAGCAACGGGATGCTCTGCTCGGGCGAAGAGCTCCGGCTGAGCGCCGACGGCGAGGGGATCCTGATCCTGCCTCCCGGGACGCCGCTCGGGGCCGCCCTCACGGATCTCTACGGCGACTGGGTCCTGGACGTGGACGTGAAGCCGAACCGGGGCGACGCGCTCTGCCTCGTCGGGCTCGCGCGGGAGGTGGCAGCGGCCACCGGCGCCGTGGCCCGCTTCCCGAATGTCTTGCTGACCGAGAATGGCCCGCAGGTCGCCGGCGTCCTCGCCGTGACGATCGAGGATTCGCAGCTCTGCCCACGGTTCGTCGGGCGCATGGTCCGGGGCGTCGCTGTCGCGCCGTCGCCGTCGGACGTCCAGCGGCGGCTGCTGGCGGCCGGGATGCGGCCGATCAGCAACGTCGTGGACGCGACCAACTACGTGATGCTCGAGCTGGGCAAGCCGATCCACGCCTTCGACGCGGGCGCGGTCGTACGCGACGCCTCGGGCCGCGCCGGCCTCGTCGTCCGGACCGCCCGCCCGGGCGAGCGCCTCGAGACCCTCGACCACGTCGAGCGGACCCTGTCCGCCGAGACGCTGCTCATCGCGGATGCGAACGGGCCGCTCGCGATCGCCGGGGTGATGGGCGGGGCGGCGTCCGAGGTGGGGGAGTCCACGACCGAGGTCATCGTGGAGTCGGCCGTCTTCGACCCGGTGAGCATTCGCCGAACCGCGTTCCGGTATGCCCTTCGCTCCGAGGCAAGCCTCCGGTTCGAGAAGGGCCAGGAGTCCCGCCTCGCGAGGATCGGCGCCGACCGGGTCGCCGGGCTGATCGCGACCTGGGCCGGTGGCGCCGTCGCCGCCGGGCGCATCGATACCGCCCCCGATGAGCCGGTTCCGGCTCGTGTGGGGTACCGGCCCGCGCGCGTCAACCGGCTCCTCGGGACGAACCTCGACGCCGACGGGCAGGCCGCCCTGCTGACACGGGTCGGAATCGAGAGCGAGCCATCCGGGGCCGCGACAACCATCCTGGTCGCGTCCGGTCCGACGCCGCACAGCGTCGCGCTCGCGCCCGGCGAGGCACGCGACGCGATCGTCCCCTCCTGGCGGCGCGACCTGCTCGTCGAGGCGGACATCGCGGAAGAGGTCATCCGCCTCGCCGGCTACGAGACCGTGGCCGGCAAGACCCCCGACACCGCGATGCCGCGCGTTCGGCCGAACCCGCTGGAGCTCCGGGACGCGCTGCGGCACGCCCTCGCCGCGGCGGGCCTGGTGGAGGTCGTCACGCCGGCCCTGGTGCCGGCCTCGCAGGCGGCGGCGCTCGGCTGGCCGGTGCGCGCAGCGGATGGCGTGCCGGGCGAGCCTGCCGTGGACGGCCCGGTCGTCACGGTCACGAACCCTCTCTCGGAGCGTCATTCCGTCCTCCGGCGCGGCCTGGTCGGGAGCCTGCTCGACGTGCTTGCGCTCAACGAACGGCACGGGCGAGGCGACGTCGCGATCTTCGAGGTCGGGAAGGGCTACGCGACGGCACCGGACGGCACGCCGGCCGAGTGGTGGCGGCTCGCGTTCCTCCTGGCGGGCGCGACGGGACCGGAAGCCTGGAACCGCCCGCCGCGACCCTTCGACCTCGACGACGCGAAGGGGATCGTCGAGCTGGTCGGCCGGGTCCTCGGCCTGCCGGACGTGGCATTCGTGCCCCACACGGACGGATCGCCGCTGCATCCCGGCCGCGCGGCGCGCGCCGTGGCGGGCGAGGGATGCGCCGGGCTCGTCGGAGAGCTGCACCCGTCGATCCTCGCGTCGTGGGACGTGCGCGCCGAGCGGGTCCTCGTGGCGGAGCTCGCGATCGCCGGGCTTGCGGGAGGTCAGCTGGCCCCCGTGCGGGTGACGCCGATCGCCCGGTTCGGGCCGCTCGAGCGCGACATCGCGCTCGTCGTGCCGGAGTCCGTCATGGCGGCCGACCTTGCGGCGACGCTCCGGTCCGCGGGCGGCGACCTGCTCCGCCGGATCGGCCTCTTCGACATCTACCGCGGGACGCCCCTGGAGCCCGGCGAGAAGAGCCTCGCCTGGCGGGCGGACTTCGCGGCCGAGGATCGCGCGCTCGCCGACGAGGAGGTCGACGCGGTGGTCGCCCGGCTCGTCGCCGCCGCGGCGTCCGCCCACGGAGCGCGCCTTCGGACGTAGGGCGGGCGCGCGGGCGACGCCCGGCAAGACGGCCGCGCCCCGTGCGCCGCGGCCTCGGGCGGAGGCCCAGGGCGGGGGCCCATTCGGCGCTGCGACACGTCGCCGGGCCGCGGCACATGCACCGTTGGCGCGGACGTATTCTTGGAATCGGTCCGGCAGGGGCGCGCTCTGCGGGAGCGGGATCGGCGCCGCCCGAGCGCCGCGACACCGGGAGGATGCGTGGACATCGTCGGCGCGATCCGGAACATCGACTTCTTCGACCTGTTCGTCGTCTTCTTCGTGTGCGGGTTCTTCCTCGCCGGGTTCGTGCAGGGAACGCTGCGGCGCCTGATCGGGCTGGCGATTCTCGTCGTCGCCATCCTGTTCGCGCTCAACCTGCGGGACCCGCTCGGATCCTGGCTGGGCCAGTACTGGACCCAGTTCCCGAAGGAGTACTCGACGATGCTGGCCTTCGGGATCAGCTTCGTGGTGATCTACCTGGGCGCCTCGATCGCAGCCCAGGTCTTCTACAAGCGGACGACGCTCTTCAAGCGGTCGACGCTGGTCGACGAGGTCATCGGCGGCGTCCTGGGCGTGCTCCAGGCGGTCCTGCTGATCGGGACCATGATCATGATCCTCGACACGTTCTTCCGGATTCCGGGCATCGCGCCGAGCCCGAACGAGCTCGGATTCCTGCGCGACATCTTCCACTTCTACGACCCGTCGCAGGCCGCGATCCTGTTCCGCGACGTCCTGATCCCGGCGTTCCTGACGCTCTTCGCCTGGATCACGCCGGCCGGCATTCGGGCGTTCTTCGGCTGATCGGCGCGAGTCCGGCGACGGTGGAGACGGAAGGAGATCCGCCGGCCGACCTCGCGGGCCTCCTCGGGGGCCCGGTCGTCGACGCCGCGCGCGGGCTGCTGGGCGCATTGCTGGTCCGCTGGGACGCGGCGTCCGTTCGCGTCGGCCGGATCGTCGAGACCGAGGCCTACGACGGACCGGAGGACCTCGCGTCCCACGCCCGGTTCGGACGAACCTCCCGGAACCGCTCGATGTTCGGCCCGCCGGGACACGCCTACGTGTACGGTGTCTACGGCATGCACACCTGTCTCAACGTCGTCTGCGGGCCGCCCGACCGGGCGACGGCCATCCTCGTCCGGGCCGTCGAACCCGTGATCGGCGTGGACGCGATGCGGGAGGCCCGGCTGACCCGCGGGCTCGCGACGCGGCGCGCGGACCGCGACGCGCCCGATCGAGCGGCCGCGCGCATCGCGGCGCTGCCCGTGGCACGCCTGGCGAGCGGACCCGGCAACGTCGGCGCGGCCTTCTCGATCGCGCCGGAGGACGACGGGTGCGACCTGCTCGACCCGGCGAGCCCGCTCCGGCTGGAGGCCCGGCCCATCGCCGAGCCGGCGCCTGCGGTCGCGTCCGGGCCGCGGATCGGGGTCGATTTCGCGGGGCCGTGGGCCGAGCGGCCGTGGCGCTTCTGGATCGTGTCCAGCGCCGCGGTCTCGCGCGTGACGGGACGCTGATGGACGCCAAGTCGATCGCCCTCCTCGAGTTCCCGCTGATCCGCGAGCGGCTCGCCGCCGCGGCCGGGTTCGGTCCGGGCAGGCGGCTGGCCGCGGCGATCGCTCCCTCGGTCGACGCCGTGCTCGTCGCGATCGGGCTCGACGAGACGTCGCAGACGCGCGAGCTCCTTGCCGAGAAGCCGCAGGCGGGCATCGGCGGCGCCGCGGACATCGGGCCTGCCGTGGAGCGTGCCGCCCGCGGCGGCCGCCTCGACGCCGCCCAGTTCGCCTCGATCTCCACGACGCTGGAGGCCGGCTCGCGGCTCCGCGACGCGCTGGCGGGGGACCGGCGACCGCTGCTCAACGCGCTTTCCCGCGACCTCCACGGGCTGCCGGCGCTGCGCTCCACGCTGGAGCGGAGCTTCGACCCGACCGGCGAGCTGCTCGACACGGCGTCGGCGCGGCTTGGCGGCCTGCGCAGGGCGACCCGGCACGCCTACGAGCGCCTGCGGAGCCGGCTCGAGCAGCTCGTCCACTCGACCGACGTCGGGGCGGCGCTCCAGGATCCGATCATCACGCTTCGCAACGGCCGCTACGTGGTCCCGGTCCGTGCCGACTCCCGCAGCCGCGTCAAGGGGATCGTCCACGACGCGTCGGGCAGCGGCCAGACGCTGTTCGTGGAGCCGCTCGTCGCCGTCGAGCTGGGGAATGCGTGGCGGGAGGCGCAGGTCGCGGAGCAGCAGGAGATCGAGCGGATCCTCGACGAGCTCTCGGCGCTCGTCGGCAGCCAGTCCGGGCCGCTCCTCGAGCTTCTCGGCGCCCTGGCCCGCTTCGACCTGTGGAGCGCGAAGGCGCGCCTCGCCGAGGAGATGGACGCCAGCCGCGCCGAGATCGGGACCCGGACCGAGATCATCCTCAAGGGTGCCCGCCATCCCGGCCTGTCCGGGCGGGTCGTACCGATCGACGTGGAGCTCGGCACGGACTTCCAGGCGCTCCTCGTCACCGGCCCGAACACCGGCGGCAAGACGGTCACGCTGCGGACCCTCGGCCTGCTCGCGCTCATGCACCAGGCCGGCCTCCACGTCCCGGCCGATCCCGGCACCCGGCTCCCGGTCCTGCGCGACGTGTTCGCCGACATCGGCGACGAGCAGTCCGTGGCGCAGTCGCTCTCGACGTTCTCGGGACACCTTCGCTCGATCGTGCGCATCTCGGAGGCGGCCGGCCCGGGCACGCTCGTCCTGCTCGACGAGCTGGGAGCGGGGACGGATCCGACCGAGGGGTCGGCGCTGGCCCAGGCGCTGCTGGACCACTTCCTGCGGGCGGGCGCGCTCGTCGCCGCGACCACCCACTATGCCGAGCTGAAGGTCTACGCGCACACCACGCCGAAGGTCCGAAACGCCTCCGTCGAGTTCGACCTGCAGACGCTGAGCCCGACCTACCGGCTCCGGATCGGGCTGCCTGGCGGCAGCCAGGCCTTCGCCATCGCCGAGCACCTCGGGCTCGCTCCGTCGATCGTCGAGGATGCCCGCGGGCGGCTGACGGAGGGGCAGAAGGCGTTCGAGGAGACGCTCGCATCGATCCGGGAGGCCGACACCGCCGCGCAATCGGCCCTCGATCGTGCCCGCGCCGCCGAGATCCGCGCGGCCGAGGCCCAGCGCACCGCCGACGAGGAGCGGCGGCGCGCCCGCCGGGATCGAGACGCCGCGCTTGCGTCCGCACGCGCGGACGCGGAGCGGCTGGTCGACGATCTACGCGCCGAGATCCGGGGCGCGCGGCGTCGACTGGAACGCGAGACGGTCACGGGACCCGCCCTCGACGAGGTGGTGGAGCGGGCCGAGGAGCACCTTGCCCGGCTCCCGGAGTCGACGCCGACCGTGATCGCCCCCGAGCCCGCGGAAGCGGTCGACTGGCGGGTCGGCGCGCGGGCCCGCAGCCGCAGCCGCGGCTGGGAGGGCCGGATCGCGGCCCTGGAGCGGGGCGGCCGTCGCGCGACGCTCGAGGTCGGGGGCATGCGCGTGACCGTGGGCATCGAGGATCTCGTGCCCGCACTGCTCGACGCGGCACCAACCGCCCCGGGCCGGCGAGAGGCGGTCGACGAGGCCGCATCCGGGATCACCGCGCTGCGCCTCGACCGGGCGAGGACCATCGCCTCATCCCTCGACGTCCGTGGGGCCCGTGTGGACGAGGCGCTCGAGGTGGTCGGGCGCTACCTCGAGGACGGGGCCCTCGCCGGGCTGCCGAAGGCGACGATCATCCACGGGCACGGAACGGGCGCGCTGCGGGACGCGGTCCGGGCGATGGCCGCGGCCCACCCGCTGGTCCGCTCCGCCCGTGCGGGCGAGCGCGGCGAGGGCGGCGACGGCGCGACCGTCGTGACGTTCTAGGAGCCGCCGGCCGGCCTCAGGGAGACGGGCTCGGATGCCCCTTGCCGTTGCCGTTGCCGTTGGCGTTGGCGGGAGAGGGCGAGGCTGAGGGTGAGGCTCCGGGTGACGGGGAGGGCGGGAACGGCGGGATCGAATCGGAAGGGCCCGGGCTCGGGCACGGGTTGAACGGGTCGAGCGGGTCACACGACGGCGATGGAAGCGGCGACGGGCTCGCGAGGTCGCAGGTCTTGGTGGGCGGGAACGGGGCGCCCCACGTCAGGCCGTACGGGTTCCAGACGCCGGTCTCGTAGAAGTAGCTCGTGCGCGTCTTCTCGGGGCCGCCGGCAACGCCGGATCCGCGCGCGGCCCGGGCGATCCAGCCATCGTTGAACGTCTTCCAGGCCGGGAAGTCCGCCTCGAGGTTGCCCAGGTCCAGGAACCCCTTCACCTCAGGCGGGCCCTGGCAGCCGTCCTGCCACAGGAGGCCCGAGACGGAGTCGACCTGGATGCCGACCTTCGTGTTGTCGACCTGCGTGGGGACGGTCCCGTCGATGAACCACTCCTTGACGGTCCGCGAAGAGAACGGCCCGGGCTTCATCCCCGAGTAGGCGTCCACGGTCGCCTGCACGACGCCCGGCGGTGGCTGGAAGTCCGCGATGGGCAGGCCCTTCGTCGCAGCCGTCAGGAACGACTGCCAGAGCGAGGCCGCCGTCTCGAGCGAGTACACGCCGCCCGGCGGCGCGGAGTTGTCGGAGTTGCCCATCCAGGCGCCGACGACGAACGCTGGTGCCTTCGGGTCCGCGGGCGGCGCGAGATAGCCCACCGCCGTGAGGTCCTTCGTGTCGTTCGTCGTCCCCGTCTTGAGCGTGGCCGGCCGCCGGGTCGTGCCGTCGTAGATCGCGCGCTTGCTCCAGAACGGGTTCTGGGCCGGATCCGTGTTCCCCGCGATGATGTCGGTCATGACGAAGGCCGCCTGCGGGCTGACCGCGGCGGTTCCCTGCGGGACGAGACCCGGGGGAGGCCAGATCTTCTGGCCCGCGGGGTTGCGAACCTCGAGGATCGTGGTGCGCGGGATCAGGACCCCGCCGTTGGCGATCGCGCCGAAGGCGCTGATCAGGTCGATCATGTGGACCTCGAGCGTCCCGATCGCGATCGATGAGCCGGCCGTGAACGTGTCCGACTGGTAGCGCAGGCCGAAGTCCTTCGAGCGCTCGAAGACGCGCTCAGGCCCGATCTCGATGGCGGCCTTGATTGCCGGGATGTTGATCGAGACGTGAATAGCGTCGCGCATCCGGACCGGCCCGCGCTCGAGGAGATCGGCGTCGGTCGGCGTGTAGCCTCCTCCGAAATCGGTCGTCACGTCCATGAACACGGAGGCGGCCGTGAGCGAGTGATCGTCGAGGCCGATGACATAGTTGATCGGCTTGAAGGCAGATCCGGGCTGGCGCCAGCCGTCCTCGAGAACGTCGAACTGGGGCTGGAACTTCTTGTTGCCGGGCAGGTAGAAGCCGGCGCTGCCGGTGTATGCGTATACCTGGCCCGTCCGGTAGTCGATCGCCGCGAGCGCGCCGTTGTTCACGCCGGCGCCGACGAGGTGCTTGATCCAGTCCTGGTAGGGGATCCCGAGCGCCTTGACGTACGCTGCCGGGTCCTTGGCGTTCGGGCCCTGGGCGCCGGCCTGGGTCCACTTCTCGGCGAGCCGCTGCATTCGCCAGTCGAGCGTCGTGACCACGGTGTACCCGCCGGTGTCGATCGCCGGGCAGTTGTCCGCCAGCGCGGCCGTGCACAGGATCTCGCCGAGCTGGTGGCGGACCTGGAGCACGAACTGGGGCGCCAGCCAGCGCTGGCTGGCGGGCGGCGAGATGACCACCGGCTCCTTCATCGCGGCGTCGTAGTCGGCGGCGGAGTACGTCGCCGCCGTGAGCACGCTGCGGGTCTTCATGAGTCCCAGGATGTAGTTCCGGCGCTGGACGATCGGCGAGTCGGGGGGCACGACCAGGTGGACCTTGCCGTCCGCGCCGGTCTGCTCCACGGCGTTGCGGACGAGGTCGAACTCGGTCGGGGACTGCGGGATCGCCGCGAGGATCGCGGCCTGGGCCAGGGTGAGCTTGGTGAGGTCGGTGATGCCCCAGTAGCCCCGGGCGGCCGCCGCCACGCCGTAGCTCGCGTTGCCGTAGAAGTTCTGGTTCAGGTAGGCGGTGATGATCTCGCGCTTCCCGTCGACCCCCGGGAACTCCTGGGTCAGGCGGACCGACTGGATGATCTCGCGGATCTTCCGCTCGTAGGTCGAGCCCTGGAACGCGGCCGCCGGCAGGAGCCGCGCGCGCACGAGCTGCTGGGTGATCGTCGATGCGCCCCGCGAGGTGCCTCGGAGCGTGTCCAGCCCCGCGGAGATGATGCCGGCCGGGTCGAACCCCGCGTTGTCCCAGAAGGTCTTGTCCTCGACGGACGTGGTGGCGTCGACGATCGCGGGGGAGAGCTGGTCGAAGGTGACCACGTCGCGCTGCTCGCGGGCGAACGAGGCCAGCTGGACCTTCCCGGTCCGGTCGAGGACCGTCGTCGCCTGGTTGAAGACGAGGTTGCTGAAAACGTCCTTCGGGTCCGGCAGGCCCTGACTGTAGTAGCTGAAGGCCGTGACCGCCCCGACGAAGCCCACGATTCCCGCGACGAGGAAGGATGCGAAGAGGAAGATGGGGAGCGCGATCGCGATCCGCGCGACGTTCCCGTCACCCGAGGACCGGCGACCGGCGCCATTCCGGCGGCGACGTTGCCGTCGGGCAAGGCTGGTCTGCATGGCGTCCGTCACGATAGCATAGGTGGCATGAGCCCCCGCCCGGCCGCGCCCGCCCCCGTCGATGCGTCGGAGTTGCGGATTCGAATCTCGTGAGCGCCGTGGGCCTCGAGGGCCTGCTCCCGGACCTGCGCTGGCGCGGGCTGGTCCACGCGACCACGGACGGGCTGGAGGCGCGGCTCGCGTCCGGCCGGCCGCTGCGTGCGTACAACGGCTTCGACCCGACGTATCGGTCGCTCCACGTGGGGCACCTGATCCCGATCTTCGGCCTCGTCCGGCTGCAGCGCTTCGGAGGTCAGCCGGTGGCGGTGGTCGGCGGCGGCACCGGGATGATCGGCGACCCATCCGGGCGCTCGGCCGAGCGGCCGCTGCTCGACCGCTCGGCGATCTCGGCCAACCTCAACGCGATCCGCGACCAGCTCGCGCACTACCTCGACTTTGCGCCGGGCCCGACCCAGGCGCTCGTCGTCAACAACCTGGACTGGCTCGGGGACGCCCGCCTGCTCGACTTCCTGCGCGACATCGGCAAGCACTTCACGGTGCCGTACATGCTGGCCAAGGACTCCGTCCAGGTCCGGATCGAGAAGGGACTCTCGTTCACCGAGTTCAGCTACATGCTGCTGCAGGCCGCCGACTTCCTCCACCTCCATCGTTCGTACGGCGTGGAGCTCCAGTGCGGCGGGGCGGACCAGTGGGGCAACATCACGGCCGGGCTGGAGCTGATCCGCCGAACGGCCGGCACCCGGCATCCGGAGGCGGACGCCGGGCCCGAGCCGGCACACGGGCTCGCGTACCCGCTCCTCCTCAACGCCTCGGGCGCGAAGTTCGGGAAGAGCGAGTCCGGCGAGTCGATCTGGCTCGACCCGACGCTGACCTCCCCGTATCGCTTCTACCAGTACTGGCTCGACGCCGAGGACCGGGACGTGGGGACGTACCTGCGCTGGTTCACGCTCTTCGATCGGCCCCGCGTCGAGGAGCTGGAGGCGGAGCTGCTCGCGCACCCGGAGCTGCGAGGTGCCCAGCGGGCGCTCGCCCACGACCTCACGGAGCGCACGCACGGGCGCGGCGCCGCGGAGCGCGTGCGGCGCGTCAGCGAGCTCGTCTTCGGCGGGGACCCGGCCTCGGCCGATGCCCAGACGCTGGCCGACCTCGCGGCCGAGATCCCCGCGGCCCCATGGCCGGAGGGCGATCCCGCCGATGCGGCCCGGCCCGGGCTCGCCCTCGTGGAGATCCTGATCGTCGCCGGCACGGCCTCCTCGCGGGGCGAGGCGCGACGGCTCGTCGAGCAGGGTGGCGTGCACGTGAACGGCCGGCCGGTCCGCGACCCGGAGGAGCGCTTCACCGAGGCGGACCTCCTGGCGGGCCGCTATCTGCTCGTGCGGCGCGGCAAGCGCGACCAGCGACTCCTCGTGCGCGGGCAGGGGAGGGCGTGATCGAGGTGGCACGCGGCCATATCCAGGTCATCGCCGGCTGCATGTTCAGCGGAAAGACCGACGAGCTCCTGCGACTGCTTCGGCGCGCCGAGATCGCCCGGCGTCGGATCCTCCTCGTCCGTCCGAAGATCGACGACCGCACCGAGGCCGAGGTCGTGCGCAGCCGGTCGGGCGCGGCCTACGGCTCCACGTCCGTCGAGAGCCCCGCGGAGATCGAGACGCTGGCGAAGGACGCCTGGGCCGACATGATCGCGATCGAGGAGGCCCAGTTCTTCCCGGACGGCCTCGTCCCTGTCGTGGAGCGCCTCGCCGTTGCCGGGCGGACGGTGATCCTCTCCGGCCTCAACACCGACTTTCGGGGCCGCCCGTTCGGGCCGATGCCCCAGCTCATGGCGATCGCCGACGGGATCACCTCGCTGACCGCGATCTGCACCGTCTGCGGCGACGAGGCGACCCGCACGCAGCGGCTGATCGATGGCCGCCCGGCGGGCGCGGACGAGCCGGTGGTCGTGGTCGGCGGCCTCGCGTCGGAGATGCCGACGCCGCGCCGCGAGACGTACGAGGCGCGCTGTCGCGGTCATCACGAGCTGCCGTAGCGCACTCGGCGGGGCGCGGGCCCCGATCCGGCTGAGGCGCCAGGGCGGCGGTCGCCGGGGCGCGGGTGCCAAGGCTCCTCAGTCGGCGTGGCGTTTCCGAAGCACGGCGATCACCGACGACGCCGGCAGCCCGCGCTCGGCGAGCAGCACGAGGGCGTGATAGAGCAGGTCCGCGGCTTCGCCGGCCAGCGCGGCACGGGGCGCGGTCCGATCCGCGCCGGCGGCCTCCGCGACGGCGTCGTCCTTGGCTGCCATCAGGACCTCCGTCGCCTCCTCGGCGACCTTGCGGGAAGGCCCGTCGACGCCGGCCGACAGCAGCCGCGCCGTGTACGAGCCGGCCGGCCGCGTCCGCGCACGATCCGCGATCGTGGACCACAGCGTCTCCAGCCACGCGAATCCCTGGCCCGGGACGCGTGGCTCGGTCGTCGCCGCGCCATCGTCGGGATCGAAGCAGCTGCGGCTCCCCCGGTGGCAGGCCGGGCCCGCCGGCTCCACGGTCGCGAGCAGCGCGTCGCCGTCGCAGTCGAGCGCGAGGCTCCGCAGGCGAAGGACGTTGCCGCTCGTCTCGCCCTTGCGCCAGAGGCGGCCCCGCGAGCGCGAGAAGAAATGGACCTCGCCGGTCGCGAACGTTGCGGCCAGGGCTTCCGCGTTCGCATACGCGAGCATGAGGACGCGACCGTCGGCGGCATCCTGGACGACGACCGGCACGAGGTCGTCGGGCCCCCACCGAACGCGGCCACCGTCCGTGATGGGCCCGGCCGGGGAGGGCCGGTCAATGTCGCTCATGCCGCCGGTGGGGTGACGCGCACCGGGATTCCCGCGGCCGCCATGGCGGCCTTGACGGCGGCGATCGAGTGGCGTCGCCGATGGAAGATCGAGGCGGCCAGGACGGCCGAGGCGCCGCCGTCTCGGACCGCGGCCACGAAGTCGGCCGGGCCGGCAGCGCCGCCGGAGGCGATGACGGGCACGGACACTCGGTCGGCGATCTCGCGCAGCAGCTGCGTGTCGAACCCCGCTCCGGTCCCGTCGCGGTCGATCGACGTCACCAGGAGCTCGCCCGCGCCCGACGCGACCGCGCGACGCGCCCACTCCAGGGCGTCGAGGCCCGTCGGCTCGCGGCCACCCTTGACCACGACCTCCCACCCGCCGCGGCCATCCTCCGGGCCGGCCCGGCGCCGCGCGTCGATCGCGACGACCACTGCCTGGCTGCCGAAGCGCCGCGCGCACCGTCGGACGAGGTCCGGGTCGCGAACGGCCGCGGTGTTGAACGAGACCTTGTCGGCGCCGGCGCGCAGGACGTCACGCATCTCGGTGACGCTCCGAACCCCGCCCCCGACCGTGAGCGGCACGAACGCCCTGCGGGCGGTGCGCTCCACGACCTCGAGGAGCGTTCCGCGGCCGTCCGGAGCGGCGTCGATGTCGAGGAAGACGATCTCGTCGGCGCCCTCGGCCGCGTAGCGTTGCGCGAGCTCCGGGGGGTCGCCCTCGTCGGTCAGGTCCACGAATCGGGTGCCCTTGACGACGCGGCCGCGCGCGACGTCGAGGCACGGGATGACCCGAACGCGGAGCATCAGCCGGCCATGGCGGGCGCACCTGCCACGCCCGATGGGCGCGCCACGTCCGATGACGCGCCCGCGGCCAAGCGGGCGAGGCCGACGAAGTTGGCGAGGAGCCGGAGCCCGTCCCGGCCGCTCCGTTCCGGATGGAACTGCACGCCGGCCAGCGACCCGCGTGCGACCGCCGAGACGAACGCCGTGCCGTGCGTGGTCTCCGCGAGCGTCAGCGCATCCGCGCCGGGCGCGGGCTCCGCCGCGTAGGAGTGCACGAAGTAGAAGTCGGCCCCATCGTCGATCCCGTCGAAGAGCGGGTGGGCGCGGCGACGCTCCACCTGGTTCCAGCCGATGTGCGGCAGGCGCGGCGCGTCCCGAAGGCGGACCGTCCGCCCCGGCAGGACGCCGAGGGTGTCCGCACCGTCCTCGTCGCTCCCCTCGAACAGGAGCTGGAGTCCCAGGCAGATCCCGAGCAGCGGCCGATCGGCGGCGATCCACGCCCGGATCGGCGCGTCCAGTCCGCGCCGCCGCAGGCGGGACATCGCGGGCCCGGCCGCGCCGACCCCCGGGACGACGACGGCGTCGACGCCTGCGAAGGCCTCCGGCCCGCGGGCCATCACGACGTCGGCACCAGCGGCGGAGAGCGCCTGCTCGATGCTCACGAGGTTGCCCGCCCCGTAGTCGACGACCGCGACCCGCGTCATCCCAGGCTCCCCTTCGTCGAGGGGATGGCGCCCGCCCGTCGCGAATCCTCGGCGACGGCGGCGCGCATCGCGCGCGCCAGCGCCTTGAACGCGGCCTCGGCGAGATGATGGTCGTTGCGGCCGGTTCCGCGCAGGTGGAGCGTCGTGCCCGACATGCGGGCGAATGCCTCCAGGGCGTGCTCGACGAGCTGCGTCGGCAGGGCCCCCACGTGCTCGCCGCGGAACGGCAGGTCCACGACGGCGTAGGGGCGGCCGCCGACGTCGACGACCGCCGTGGCGAGCGCCTCGTCCATCGGAACCGACGCCTCCCCGAAGCGAACGATCCCGGCCCGGTCGCCGAGCGCCTCGGCGAACGCGGCGCCCAGGACCAGCCCGACGTCCTCGACCGTGTGGTGCTCGTCGACCACGAAGTCGCCCTCCGCGTGCACTGCGAGGTCGAAGAGGCCGTGGTGGGCGAACGAGGTGAGGAGGTGGTCGAGGAACCCGACCCCGGACCGGATGTCGGCCGCGCCCGATCCGTCGAGGTCGAGCGTCACCGCGACATCGGTCTCGTGGGTGCGCCGGGCGACGGTGACGCGGCGCCCCTCTCGGGCGGCGACCTCGAAGGCGCCGTGGGGGTTCGTCATGGGATCGTCTCCTGCGAGGCCGGCGAGCCGGGGTGGGGGAGGGTCGGGACGATCTCGGCGAGCGCGGCGAGCAGGCGATCGTCGTCCCCGGGTGATCGGACCGTGAAGCGGAGATGGTCGGCCAGCGCATGGTGGGCGCCGAACGTGCGTGGAACCAGCCCGAGTCGCAGGAGCGCGTTCGCGGCCGCTCGTGCCCGCGCGCGATCCCCGAATCCGACGAGCAGGAAGTTCGCCACGGACGGGCCCGCGGGAATCCCGAGGCCGGCGAACGCCGCGGCCAGTCGCGCACGCTCGGCGGAGACGCGGACGACGTTGGCGCGGAGCGCGTCGGGGTCCCGCATCGCCGCCGCGACGACGGCGACGGACGGGATCGACACCGACCCGGGCGGTCGGTACGGCTCCATCGCGCGAATCAGCTCGGGGCGTGCGAGGGCGAACCCCACGCGGAGCCCTGCGAGCGCATAGGCTTTCGAGGCGGTCCGGACGACGACGAGCCGCGGGTAGGCCTCCCGCAGGTCAACGAGCGAGGTGCCGACGAACTCGGAATACGCCTCGTCGAGGATCACGACCGGAGCGGGTCGGCCGCCAGCGGCGGCCTCGGCCCCGAGCTCGCCCAGGAGCGCCGCGATCGCGCCGGCCGGCTCCGGCAGCCCGGTCGGGTTGTTGGGGCTGCAGAGCCAGACGACCGCGGCGTCCTGCGCAGCGTGGCGGACTGCCGGAAGATCGAGCGCGTACCCGTCGGCCGCGGACCGGCGCGGCACCAGGATCGGGTGTGCCGGCCGCTGCTCCGTCAGGATCGCGTACATCGCGTATGTCGGCGTCGGGATCACCGCGCGCAGGCCCGGCGGCAGGAACGCCTTCGCCACGAGATCGAGGACCTCGTCGGCGCCCGCGCCCACCAGCAGCTCGTCACGCCCGACGCCGTACGTCTCGGCCGCGGCTGCGACAAGGTCGCGATAGTCGGACGGCGGGTACTCGGAGATCGGGCGGCCGTAGGCACCGGATCGGAGCGCGGCGAGGGCGACCTCGGGCGGTGCCGGGGAGGTGTTGAGGTCGAAGCGCACGATCGTCGACAGGTCGACGCCGAACCGTTCGCTGACCTGCTCGTCGGTCGCCTCCCACGCGTACCCGGCCGGAGGCGCAGGCGCAGCCGCCGCGTTCATGCGATCAGCTTCTCGATGGGCAGGACCAGGATCCCCGATGCGCCCGCCGCCTTGAGGCGTGGCAGGAGCTCCCACACGTCGTCCGCTCCGACGACGGCGTGGATCGCGATCATGCCGGCATGGGCCAGCGGGATGACCGACGGGCTCTCGAGCCCCGGCAGGAGCCCTTCCAGCTCGGCCAGGCGCTCGAGCGGCGCGTTCATCATCACGTACTTGCGCTGCCGGCCCGCGAGGACGGCGCCCAGCATCGTGTCGAGCCGGTCCACCGCGTCCGATTCAGCGACGAGGAACGCGGGGTTCCCGACGAGGACGGCTTCGGAGGCGAGGAGGTCGCCGATGGAGCGCAGGCCGTTCGTGCCGAGGGTGACGCCGGTCGAGACGAGGTCGACGATCGCATCCGCGAGGCCGAGGCGGGGCGCCACTTCGACGGCACCGGAGAGCGGGATGACGACCACCGGGATTCCGTGGCCCTCGAACCAGCGCCGCGTCGCCCCCGGATGGGCCGTGGCCACGCGCAGGCCCGCGAGCTCCGAGATCGCGCGCTGCGGCGCATCCCGCGCGACCGCCGCAGCCAGGCGGCACCGGCCGTAGCCAAGCGACCGCACGATCGGCAGCGTCGCGTCTGCCTCCGCGAGCAGGTCCCCACCGGTGATGCCCAGGTCCGCGACCCCGTCACCCACGAACTCGATCACGTCGTTCGTCCGTACGAACAGGATGTCGAGCGGGACGTTCTCGACGTGGCTGACCAGGCTGCGGTCGCGCTCCTCGAAGATCAGGCCCGCGTCGTGGAGGAGCGCGAGCGTCGGCTCGACAAGGCGGCCCTTGTTCGGCACCGCCAGCGTCATCCGGCGCAGCCCGCCACCCCCCACGCGCTCCGAAGCAGGCGTCCGGTCGATCGCCGAGGTCATCGGCCGGTTCCCGACGGCGTGATCCGGGCCGCGCGGTGCTCGTCCGCCACGGGGTAGGGCGGGGTCGCACCGGGCCCGCGGGCCGCCCGGCCGCCCGCGCCATCGCGGCGCGCGCGCTCGAGCAGGAGCCGGTATCCGCCCTCGCCATGGTTCAGCCACGAGGCGATGCGCGTGATCGTCGCCGTGCTGGCGCCCGTGCGCCGGCTGATCTCGCTGTAGTGGAGGCCGGCGTCGAGGAGGCGAACGACCGTCCAGCGCTGCGCCAGGTCGCGGATCTCGCCGAGCGTGCAGAGATCCCGCAGGAACGCGGCCGCCTCGTCACGGCTCTCGAGGTCCAGGAGGGCGTCGAATAACGCCTCGACGTCGGGAGAGCGCCAGTCGTCCGCGGTGGGCTGCATCGGTGGATCCCTCGTGGTAGCGTAGTAGCGTGTTACAACGCTATCACAGCACCACGTGATCGACAACCGGGCAATTCCGCCTGCCTGGCCGGTCTTCGACCTCCTGCCGGCGATCGACCTGCACGAGGGCCGCGTGGTTCGCCTTGTTCGCGGGGACTTCGGCACGGCGACGACCTACGCGGACCACCCCGCCGCGCTCGCCGAGTCGTTTGTGGATGCCGGCGCGCGCTGGCTGCACGTGGTCGATCTGGACGGAGCGCTCGACCCTGCCCAGCGCCAGACGTCCCTCGTGGCCGCGATCATCGCCCGCGTCGGCGCCCGCGCCGCAGTCGAGGCAGCCGGCGGCCTGCGGGACGACCGCGCCGTCGAGGCGTGTCTCGATGCCGGGGCTGCCCGGGTCGTCCTCGGGACCGCAGCGCTGCGGGCCCCGGAGTTCGCGCGACGCCTCGTCCGGCGGTTCGGTGCAGAGCGGATCGCCCTCGCCATCGATGTCCGCAGCGGGCGCGCCGTGGGCCACGGGTGGGTGCCCGGCACGGCAGGCGTGGCGGTCGCGGACGCCATCGCACGGCTTGCCGACGCGGGCGTGCGGACTTTCGAGGTGACCGCGATCGACCGCGACGGGACGCTCGAGGGTCCGGACCTTGCGCTCCTGGACGACATCGTCCGGCTTCGATGCGGAGCGGTGATCGCGTCCGCGGGGATCGCTGGGGCCGCGGACATCGCCGCGGTCCGGGCGTTGGGTTGTGCCGGCGCGATCGTCGGCCGCGCCTTGTACGAGGGCCGCCTGACGCTCGAGGACGCGCTCGCCGCGGCACGCTGAACCGGGAGGGGCCGAGGCGGGCCGGCGCCGCCAGCCCCGCTGATCCTGACGACCCCCAGGCGTGGTGCTCGTACCCACTCGGCGCGGCCGGTTCCAACGCCTCAGCACTCCCGGTGGTGCAATCCGCTCCCGGGCGGCAAATCGGCTCGCCTTAGCAGCCCGGATGCTCGTCGGTGCCCATCGGGTGCTCGCTCGGCGTCGAGTCGCGGACGTCCGTCCTGGATCCGTGCTCGGCAGGCCCGAGCTGGCGCGGTCAACCGCGGGGGCCCGGCGCAAACGCCGCATACCAGCACCCCCACGACTATCCCGCAGAACCCCCTCGGGATGAGCCTCGGTAGCTCGAGAAACCCGGACCGGTCCCCGGGCCCGTCCGAATCGCGGCCCGCTTGCGCCGCCCCCAGGACGATTCGCGGGGCGCGCGCCGTCAGTGGGCCGCGGCTTCCTGCTCCTTGCGATGGGCGTCGATCACCTTGTCGCCGATGTGCGCGGGCACGTCCTCGTAATGGTCGAGGGTCGATGAGAACGTGCCCCGCCCGCCGGTGATCGAGCGCAGCTCCGTCGCGTAGCTGAAGAGCTCGGCCTGGGGAACGTGGGCCGTGATCTCCTGCATCCCGTCCGGCGTGACGTCCATGCCGAGCACGCGGCCGCGCCTTCCGTTGAGATCACGGTTGACGTCGCCCATGAAGCGCTCCGGGACCCGGATCTTCACGACCATGATCGGTTCCTGGAGGACGGGCTTGCAGTCCATGACGCCCTTCTTGAGCGCCATCGACGCGGCGATCTGGAACGAGAGGTCGTTCGAGTCGACCGTGTGGAACGAGCCGTCGTAGAGGGTGGCCTTGAAGTCGATGAGCGGGTAGCCCGCAAGCACGCCCTCGACGGCCGCCTGGCGGATCCCCTTCTCGACGCCGGGGAAGAAGTTCTTCGGCACCGTCCCGCCCACGACGCGCTCGGCGAAGGCCACGCCGCCGTCCGGGTTCGGCTCGATCTCGATCCAGACGTGGCCGAACATGCCGTGCCCGCCTGTCTGCTTCTTGTACTTGCCTTCGACCTGGGTGCGGCCGCGGATCGTCTCGTGATAGGGGATCCGCGGCGTGTGCGTCGCGATCGCCGAGCCGAACTTGCGCTTGAGCCGTTCACCGATCACCGCGACGTGGGTCTCGCCCATGGCGATGAGCAGCTGCTCGCCCGTGGCGCTGCGCTCGACGCGCGCGCACGGCTCCTCCTCGAGCATGCGCGCGAGCGCCGGCCCCATCTTGTCGAGGTCCGCCTTGGTCTGGGGCTCGATGGCGACGACCAGCGTCGGGTTCGGGTACGTCGGGCCGGTCCAGCACGAGCGGCCGCTCCTTCGAGGAGAGCGTGTCGCCGGTTGCCGTGGCCGTGAGCTTGGCGACGGCGCCCATCTCGCCCGGCCGCAGCTCGCCCACGGCCTCCTGGTCTTTCCCGTGCAGGCGGAGCAGCTGGCCGATCCGCTCGTCCTCGCCCTTCTCCGCGTTCCACGTGTGGGCCTGGCTGCGCAGCGTGCCCGAGAGGACGCGCAGGTACGTGAGCCGTCCCACGAACGGGTCGGCGGTCGTCTTGAAGACGCGCACGAGCAGCGGACCGTTCGGATCCCGCGAGACCTCGATCGGATCGTTCGTCTTCGGGTCGTGGGCAATGACCGGCGGCTCCTCGGCCGGCGCCGGGAGGTAGCGGACGATCGCGTCCAGCAGCCCGCGCAGGCCGATCCCCTTCGTGGCTGATGCCACGAGGACCGGGGCCAGGAGCGAGTCGCGGACCCCGCGGTGGAGGCAGGCGTCGAGCTCGGCGTCGCGTGATCTCCTCGCCCTCGAGGTACTTCGAGAGGACGTCGTCGTCGGCCTCGGAGGCGGCCTCGAGGAGCTGGTCGCGGCGCGCCGCCACCTCGGCCTCCATCTCGGGCGGGATCGGGACCTCGACCTCCTGCCGTCCGTCCCAGCGATACGCCTTCCGGTGGACGAGGTCGACGTAGCCGCTGAACGTCTCGGCCTTGCCGATCGCGAGCTGGAGCGGGGCGATCTTGTTGCCGAACTCCGCGCGAAGCGCGTCGAGGACGGCAGCCGGCTCGGCATTCTCGCGATCGCACTTGTTGACGACGAAGAGGGCGGCCGTACGGGTCGTCCGGCCGAGCGCCACGGCCGTCTCCGTGCCCGCCTCGACCCCACCGGTCGCGTCCATGCAGACGAGCGCAGCGTCCGCCGCCTGGAAGCCGGCGACCACCTCGGCGACGAAGTCCGGGTATCCCGGCGTGTCGACGATGGTGACGACGTAGCCGTCGTCGTCGAGGGAGGCTGACGCGCGAGCGACAGCGAGATGTGACGCTTCTGGGCCTCCGGCTCCGTGTCCAGGCTGGTCGTCCCGTCCTCGACCCGCCCGAGCCGGGAGATCGCTCCCGTCCGAAAGAGCAGGGCTTCCGCGAGCGTCGTCTTGCCGGCACCGGAGTGTCCGGCGAGGACGACGCTCCGCAGGTGGGGGAGGTCAGCGCTCTTCGTCGTCGCCATGGTCTCGGTCAACCTCATCCAGGAAGTGGGCAGTCGGGTGGTCGGGACGCGCGGGCCGCCGCCGACCGACGTCATGGATCGGGCGGGAGCGGGGTTCCGCCAATCATAGTCCGCTATACTTCCGCCCGATGTCCGGTCACTCGAAATGGTCCCAGATCAAGCGCGATAAGGGCGTCAACGACGTCAAGCGCGGCGCGATCTTCACCAAGATGGGCCGCGAGATCGCGGTGGCGGCGCGGGCGGGCGGCGGTGACCCGGACGGCAACTTCCGGCTGCGCCTGGCGATCGAGAAGGCGCGCGCCGCGAACATGCCGATCGACACGATCAAGCGGGCCGTCGAGAAGGCGACCGGGGCCGGCGAGGGCGAGCAGTTCGAGGAGATCGTGTACGAGGGCTACGGCCCAGGCGGCGTGGCCCTGATCGTCGAGGCGGCAACGGACAACCGCAACCGGACGGCGGCCGAGGTCCGTTCCATCTTCACGAAGGCGGGCGGCCAGCTCGCGGTCTCGGGCGCGGTCGCCTGGCAGTTCGAGCAGCGCGGCCTGATCACGATCCCGGTCGCGGGGATCGACCGGGACGAGGTGACGCTCCTCGCGATCGACGCCGGGGCGAGCGACGTCGACTCGGATTCCGATCCGCTCGAGGTCTACTGCGAGCCCGGCGATCTCGAATCAGTGCGGCGGGCGCTCGAGAAGGCCGGGGTCGCCATCGAGAGCGCGGACCAGGCGATGCTCGCCAAGCAGACCACGAGCGTCGACGTCGCGAAGGCGCGCCAGAACCTGCGTCTCGTCGAGCACCTCGAGGACCTCGAGGACGTGCAGCGCGTCACGAGCAACCTCGAGATCTCCGAAGAGCTCCTCGCCGAGGTCGCCGGTTGAGCGGCCGGGAGGCCGGCGCCCGGTGATCGTCCTGGGGATCGATCCCGGGACGGCCGCACTCGGATACGGAGTCATCGATCGGACCGGCAGCCGCCTGCGTGCGATCGACCACGGCGCGTTCCACACGCCGCCAGAGCTGACGCTCCCGGAACGCCTGCTCGCGATCCACTCCTTCCTCCAGGACCTGATCGAGCTGCACGGGCCGGCCCTGCTGGGCGTGGAGCGCATCTTCCACAGCCGCAACGTGCAGACCGCGCTCGCTGTCGGCCATGCCCGGGGCGTGGTCCTCCTCGCCGCGGCGGAGCACGGCATCGAGGTCCGGGAGGCCACGCCGTCCGAGGTCAAGCTCGCGGTGACCGGCTATGGCGGCGCGGACAAGGCGCAGGTCGCCACGATGGTCGCGACGATCCTCGGCCTCACCGAGCTCCCGACGCCCGACGATGCCGCGGACGCCCTCGCGATCGCGATCTGGACCGCCCACCGGGAACGGGCCGGCGAGCGCCTGAACGCGGGACGCCTCGATCGTGGCGCGATCGCGCCGCAGTCGCCCGGGGAGAGCCCCTATGACCGGGCCGTGCGCGAGGCGATCCGCCGCGAACGGAGACCAGGAGCGCCCGAGGCGACGCCTGCCGAGCCCGTTCGGTGATCGCCTCGCTCGACGGGGTGGTCGGCGCGGTCGCGGCCGATTCGCTGGTCCTCGAGGTGGGTGGGGTGGGGTACCGCGTCTTCGCGGCCCCGGGCGTCCTGGCGACGGCCCAGCCGGGAAGCCGCCTGCGCCTTCACACGCACCACCTCGTCCGCGAGGACCTCCAGGCGCTGTACGGCTTCCGCACGCCCGAGGAGCTGGGCTTCTTCGGCCTGCTCCTCACGGTCACGGGCGTCGGGCCGAAGGTCGCCCTCGCCCTGCTCGGCAGCCGTCCCGTCGCCGACCTCCAGCTCGCGATCATGGCGGACGACCAGGGCCTCCTGACGGCAGTGCCCGGAGTCGGGAAGCGGCTGGCGGCGCGCATCGTGCTGGAGCTCCGCGAGAAGGTCGCCGCGGCCGGGGTCGCCGCCACGACGCCCGCTGGATCGGGCCAGCCGATCCGGTCGCCCGAGGGCGACGTGGTCGGCGCGCTCCAGGCCCTCGGGTACACGCTGGCGGAGGCGCGCGAGGCAGCCCGTCACGTCGCCGGCGTGGGGGTCCCCCAGGGCTCCCTCGAGGACCGCGTCAAGGCGGCCCTCCGCTCGCTCTCCGGCGGCTGACGCCACCGGACCTGGTTCGAACATCCGTGCGAAATGGACCTCGGGCGTGGTAGACTTCGCACGATGACGGACGGGCACGGCTTCCTCGCAGCGGACCTCCTCGACCAGGAGGAGATCGCCGTCGAACGGTCCCTCCGGCCGCGGTCGCTCGACGAGTACCTGGGCCAGCGCGAGGTGAAGGCGGGCCTCTCGGTCCTCCTCCAGGCGGCGCGCCAGCGCGGCGAGGCCGCCGATCACGTCCTCCTGCACGGACCGCCCGGGCTCGGCAAGACCACGCTCGCCACGATCATCGCCCGCGAGCTGGGCGTGAACATCCGCTACACGTCGGGCCCGGCGATCGAGCGGGCAGGGGACCTGGCCGCCGTCCTGACCGCGCTCGACGAGCGGGACGTCCTTTTCATCGACGAGATCCACCGCCTCAACCGGGCGGTGGAGGAGATCCTCTACCCGGCCATGGAGGACTGCGCGCTCGACGTCATGATCGGCAAAGGTCCGTCGGCGCGCTCGCTGCGCCTCACGCTGCGGCCGTTCACGATCGTGGGCGCCACCACCCGCGCCGGCCGGATCAGCGGGCCGCTGCGCGACCGTTTCGGGGCGGTCTACCGGCTCGACTTCTACGCCGAGGAGGACCTCCGCGCGATCGTCCGCCGATCCGCAGCGATCCTCGGGCTCGAGGTGAGCGACGACGCGGCGGCCGCCATCGCCGCGCGGGGCCGCGCAACCCCGCGCATCGTCAACCGGCTGCTCAAGCGCGTCCGCGATCACGCCGAGGTCCACGGCGATGGCCGGGTGACGTTGGCGGCGGTCGACGAGGCCATGCGGGTCCTGGAGATCGACGCGGAAGGGCTCGACGCCACGGACCGCCGCCTGCTCGCGGCGATCGTCGTGAAGTTCGGGGGCGGGCCCGTCGGCGTGGCCGCGCTCGCCGCGGTCCTGGCCGAGGAGGTCGAGACGGTCGAGGACGTGTACGAGCCGTACCTGCTCCGCATCGGCTTCCTGGACCGGACGCCGCAGGGGCGAGTGGCGACGGACCGCGCCCGGGCGCACCTGGTCGCCCTCGGCTACGACGTGCCGCCGCGCCGCGCTGTCCGCGAGCCCACGATCTGGGAGGCCGCCGGTCCGAACGCCGCCGAACCGGGTCTCGCCATCCCCGTCGACGAGGCGTGAGCGCCGCGTGACGGGCGCGGCCCGGTTCGAGATCCTCGTCGCGCCGCCCGCCGACGGCTCCACGCATGCGCGGCTGGGCCGGCTCCACCTGCCGCACGGCGTGGTCGAGACGCCCACGTTCATGCCGGTCGGCACGAACGCCACGATCAAGGCGCTCCACCCCGACGAGATCGAGGAGACGGGCGCCCGGATCATTCTCGCCAACACGTACCACCTCTACCTGCGGCCCGGGCATGAACGGATCGAGCGGCTCGGCGGCCTCCACGAGTTCATGAGCTGGCCTCACCCGATCCTCACGGACTCGGGCGGCTTCCAGGTCGTGTCGCTCGGGGACCTCAACGCGATCGACGATGACGGCGTCACGTTCCAGAGCCACCATGACGGCTCTCGCCACCGTTTCACCGCGGAGCGGTCGATGGAGATCCAGGCGGCGCTCGGCGCGGACGTCGCGGTCGCGTTCGATCAGCCGGTCCCGCCCTCGTCGACCGACCTGCGCGACGTGGCGATCGCGACGGAGCGCACCCACCGCTGGGCGGTCCGCTCGCTGGAGGCGCACCGGCGTCCCGACCAGGCGCTCTTCGGCGTGATCCAGGGCGGCCTGGACCCGGAGCTCCGCCGGCAGTCGACGGCGTTCATCGCGGGCCTGCCGTTCGACGGCCTCAACATCGGCGGCCTCGCCGGGGACGAGACCCCGGCCCAGCGCGAGGCGGTGCTGGACCTCGTGGTGTCGTCGCTCGACCGCGATCCGCGCGTCCGCTACCTCATGGGCCTCGGCTCGCCGGCGGACCTCCTCGAGGCCGTGCACCGCGGGATCGACCTGTTCGACTCGGTGCTGCCCGCGCGGGTCGCGCGGAACGGCCAGCTGTGGATCCCCGGCGGCCGGATCAACATCCGCAACGAGCGCTTTCGCGACGACCCGGGGCCGGTCCAGGAAGGCTGCCGCTGCCTCCTCTGCGCGCGCTTCAGCCGGGCCTACCTGGCCCACCTGTTCCGGGCGGACGAGCTGCTTGCCTACCGGCTCGCGACTTGTCACAACCTCACCTTCACCCTAGACTTCATGGCCGGGATCCGGGCAGCGTTGCGCACCGGGAACCTCCCTGAACGCCTTCCGGAGCTGCGTCAGCACGCTCGCCAGCGAAGCCACGATGCAACAGCAGTGCAGCTCGCGTGAAGGCCATTTCGGTACCCTCGAGTTCCGCGGAGGCGTTCGACGATGGGTTCGCGAGACCGTCCCCACCGCGAGGTGAAGAAGAAGTCAAAGGCTCCG
This sequence comes from uncultured Chloroflexia bacterium, assembly GCA_963850035.1. Classification (GTDB taxonomy): domain Bacteria; phylum Chloroflexota; class Limnocylindria; order Limnocylindrales; family CSP1-4; genus CTSoil-043. The sequence continues at coordinate 241,925 of CAWKJP010000012.1, forward strand.
GAGGCGAAGCCCAACAAGCTCCAGCCATTCCTCGAAGTGCCGCAGAACGTCGAGCTGATCAAGCCGAGACGCAAGCCGCGCACGGTCGTCGAGGAAGAGCCGGAGGGCTGAGCAGCCGGGCGGGCGCGTCATCGTCCGTTCCGTCGGGGCCAACGGAACCAGACAGGAGCAGGACGAGATGGCGATGACGGAGCGGAACGGAACATCGGCCGCGGAGCGCACGAAGGCGGTCGAGGCGGCGATCCTCTCGATCGAGAAGCAGTTCGGCCGCGGATCGATCATGAAGCTCGGCTCGGCCGAGCGGCAGCAGGTCGACTTCATTCCCACCGGGTCGATCGCCCTCGACCTCGCGCTCGGCGTCGGCGGGATTCCACGCGGCCGGGTCACCGAGGTCTTCGGGCCCGAATCCTCGGGCAAGACCACGCTCTGCCAGCACGTCATCGCGGAGGCCCAGCGGCGCGGCGGCGTCGCCGCCTTCATCGACGTGGAGCACGCCCTCGACCCGGGCTACGCGCGCGCCTGCGGGGTCAACGTCGACGAGCTCCTCGTCAGCCAGCCGGACACGGGCGAGCAGGCCCTCGAGATCACCGAGACCCTCATCCGCTCCGGCGGGATCGACATCGTCGTGGTCGACTCCGTCGCGGCGCTCGTCCCGCGGGCGGAGATCGAGGGCGAGATGGGGGACAGCTTCGTCGGCATCCAGGCGCGCCTGATGAGCCAGGCGCTGCGCAAGCTGGCGGGCGCCGTCAGCCGCTCGAACACCTCGCTCGTCTTCACGAACCAGCTCCGCGAGAAGATCGGGGTCATGTTCGGGAATCCCGAGGTCACGCCCGGCGGCCGGGCCCTCAAGTTCTACGCAACCGTGCGGCTCGACATCCGGCGCGTCGAGACCATCAAGAGCGGCACCGAGTCGATTGGCAACCGGGTGCGCGTCAAGGTGGTCA
>CAWKJP010000013.1:0-42245 GCA_963850035.1 uncultured Chloroflexia bacterium
GATCTTCCACGCCGTCGCCAAGGCGCTGCTCTTCCTCGTGGTCGGGACGCTGGAGAACCGGCTCTACACGAAGGACATGGAGAACTTCGACACGCTCCTGAGCCGGATGCCGCGGGTCAGCGTCCTCGCCCTGACGGGGATCGCCGGGATGTTCATCGCGCCGTTCGGCATCGTGGTCGCGAAGTGGACCGCGATCCGCGCGTTCCTCGAGGTCCCCGGGTTCGCCGGCGCCTTGTTCCTGATCATCATGGCCTTCGGGAGCTCGCTCACGATCTTCTACTGGGGCAAGCTCCTGATCAAGGTCCTCTCGATGCGCAACATCGAGGCGTACGAGCGCTCCGTCGAGACGCGGGTCACGCGCTACGAATGGTTCGCCGAGATCGCGCTCGCGATCGGCGTGATCGGGGTCGCCGCGGGCCTGGGCCTCATCTCCGATCACGTGGTGGGCCCGTATGCCGTGTCGGCCTTCTCTGCCGCACCGCGCGTCTTCCTCCATCTCGATCCGGCGATGGTCGTGGTGATGCTCGTCGCGGTCCTCTTCCTGCCCGCGCTTGCGCTCTGGTCCGCACGCCGGTCGGGCTACGACCAGGCGGACTTCTACACGAGCGGACGCACGGGGAACGCGAGCCACCTGATGGGAGCAGCGCTCGGCGGAACGCGGACGGTGACCCTGCGCAACTACTACCTCGACGGGGTCGTCAACGGCGCGCTCGTGTTCCGCACGGGCACGCTCGTCTGCGGGGCCGTCCTTCTTGCCGCGGGAGCCGTGGCCCTGGTGGCGGCCCGATGAGCCCGTTCGCCTGGGGCCTCGTGTTCGTGGTGGCCGCACCGCTGTTCGGCGGCCTCCTGGCCGGGGCCGACCGGATCGTGAGCGCCCGGATGCAGGGCCGCGTGGGACCGCCCCTCCTCCAGCCCTTCTACGACGTGGGCAAGCTCTTCCAGAAGGAGGCGCGGCAGGTCAACCCGGTCGTGGAGCCGCTGCTCCTGGGCCACCTCGGCTTCATGGCCGCGGCCGGGGGGATGGCCATCGGCGGCACGGACCTCATCTTCACGGCGTTCGTCTTCGCCCTCGCGGCGCTGTGCCTGGTCCTCGCGGCGGGCTCGGTCAACTCGCCCTACAGCTTCGCCGGGGCGGAGCGTGAGCTGGTGGTCCTGCTGGCGTCCGAGCCGTTCTTCATCCTCATGCTGGCCGCGATCTGCAAGGTGACCGGCGAGAGCACGTTCGCGGGCGTCCTCGCCTCGCCGGTGCTCGTGGCGCCGCAGCTGCCGGGCGTAGTGCTGGCGTTCCTGTTCGTGGCCACGATCAAGCTCCGCAAGTCGCCCTTCGACATCTCCACCTCCCATCACCCGCACCAGGAGCTGGTGAGCGGGCTGACCTCCGACATGTCGGGGCGGCTGCTCGCCTACGTGGAGCTGGCGCACTGGTACGAGTCCGCGCTGCTGTGCGCGTTCGTCGTGCTCTTCTTCAACTGGAGCGTGCCGCTCGGGCTGCTCGCCTTCGTGATCGCCTACGGCCTGGAGATCCTCGTGGACAACTCCACCTCGCGGGCGAAGTGGCAGCTGGTCCTGCGGTCGACCTGGATCGTCACGCTGCTCCTCACGGGAGGCAACGTGCTCGCGCTCTTCCTCGTGGGCAGGTGAGTCCGATGTCCCTCTTCAAGCGATCGCCCTGGATCCTCCACTACGACGGGTCGAGCTGCAACGGCTGCGACATCGAGGTCCTGGCCTGCCTCACGCCGCTCTACGACGTGGAGCGCTTCGGCGTCGTGAACACGGGCAACCCGAAGCATGCGGACATCCTGCTGGTGACGGGCAGCGTCAACGAGCGGAACATCGAGATCATCCAGAACCTCTACCGCCAGATGCCCGACCCCAAGGTCGTCGTCGCGGTCGGGGCCTGTGCCTGCTCGGGCGGCATCTTCGCCCGCGCGTACAACATCCAGGGCGGCATCGACCAGGTGGTCCCGGTGGACGTCTACGCCCCCGGCTGTGCCGCCCGACCCGAGAGCATCATCGACGGCGTGGTCCAGGGCATCGCGGCGCTCGAGCAGAAGCGAAGGCGGAGCGCGTGATGGACACCCAGGCATTCCTCGACCGGGTCGGGGCCTACCAGCGGGACGGCTGGCGGCTGGCGATCATCAACACGACCTCGATCCTGCCGACCGATGAGATCGAAGGGGGCGCCTTCGACGTGAGCTGGTCGTTCGCCAAGGACACGCGCCTCGAGCACCTTCGCGAGCGCGTCCTTCCGGGCGAGGAGGTCCCCAGCATCTCCGCCTTCTTCGGCGCCGCGTTCCTCTACGAGAACGAGATGCGCGAGCTCTTCGGGGTCAACGTGACCGGCATCGCGCTCGACCTGCGGGGCCAGCTCTACAAGACCGCCACCATCGTGCCGTTCTCGCCGAGCGCCATCCGTGCGCGCCTCGACGCGCTTGGCAAGGACAGCGCGGGCAAGGATCACGCGGGCAAGAAGGCATGAAGCGCACCGTCGTCCCCATGGGTCCGCAGCACCCCGTCCTGCCGGAGCCGCTCGTCCTCGATCTCGTCCTCGAGGACGAGAAGGTCGTGGACGCGATCCCCACGATCGGCTACATCCATCGCGGCCTCGAAGCGCTGGTCGAGCGCATCGAGTTCGGCGAGTTCGGCTACGTGGTGGAGCGCATCTGCGGGATCTGCAGCTTCATGCACGGCATGGGCTACGCCGTGGCCATGGAGAAGATCATGGCCGTCGAGGTCCCGGAGCGGGCCAGCTGGCTGCGCCTCATCTGGGCCGAGATGTCGCGGATCCACAGCCACCTGCTGTGGCTGGGCCTTGGAGCGGACGCGTTCGGCTTCGAGAACCTCTTCATGCACTGCTGGCGGACCCGCGAGGAGGTCCTGGACATCTTCGAGAAGACGACCGGCGGCCGGATCATCTTCTCGGTCAACAAGATCGGCGGCGTCCGCCGCGACATCGCGGACTCGGAGCTCGCGGCGATCGTCGCGAAGCTGGAGCAGCTCGGGGCGGGCTTCGCCGAGACGGCCCGGATCTTCGAGACCGACCCGTCCATCCGCCACCGGCTGTCCGGGGTCGGCATCCTCAGCCGCGAGGACGCGCACGCCGTGGACGCGGTCGGGCCGATGGCGCGCGCGTCGGGGATCATGCTCGACACGCGCCTGACCGGGACCCACTTCTACGACCGCCTCGACTTCGAGCCGGTGCTCGAGACCGCGGGCGACTGCCTCGCCCGGGTCGTCGTGCGAGTGCGCGAGATCACCCAGTCGATCGACCTGATCCGCCAGGCCGTCGAGCGGATGCCGAAGGCCGAGGGCGCGCCGATCGATGTGAAGGTGCGCGGCAACCCGACCGGAGAGACCTTCGAGCGGCTGGAGCAGCCGCGCGGCGAGGTCATCTACTACATCAAGGCGAACGGCACGAAGAACCTGGAGCGCTTCCGCGCCCGCACGCCGACCTTCGCGAACATCCCCGCCATGATCAAGCTGGTCAAGGGCTGCGACCTCGCCGACGTCCCGAACATCATCATGACGATCGATCCCTGCATCAGCTGCACGGAGCGCTGAGATGGCCAACCCGTTCAACCTCCCCATGGTCCGCCGGTCCCTCCGCAACCTCGTGTCGCGCCCGGCGACGCGCCGCTACCCAAGCGAGACCCGCGAGCACTTCGCCGGCACCCGGGGGACGATCGAGTTCGACCTCGACACCTGCGTCTTCTGCGGCCTGTGTGTCCGACGCTGCCCCACCCTGGCGCTGTCGTGCTCCCGGGAGGAGCGCTTCTTCGCGATCGAGCAGCTCCGCTGCATCGCCTGCGGGGTCTGCGTCGACGCCTGCAACAAGGACAGCCTCCACATGTCCGTGGACGCTCCCAAGGTTCACCTCCACACCGGAGCGGCGGCCGATGCGCCGCGGCCCGGGCACCAGGAATGGCATCAGCAGCAGCCCGCCGGCAGTCCCCCCGGCCCGGGCGATGCGGTCGGCGGCCCTGCCGTCGCCGCCATCTAGACGAGGGGCGCGGACATGACGACGACGATCACCGACGACTGCATCGGGTGCGGCAACTGCGAGCCCGAGTGCCCCTGCGGAGCGATCTCCAAGGCGGGCGAGGTCTACGTCGTCGATCCCCACGTGTGCACTGACTGCGTCACGACGGGTGGCTGCGTCGGCGTCGAGATCTGCCCGACCGAGGCGATCGTCGCCGCGACTGCCGCCGTTGCGGCCGCGTCGGCTCGGTCGGCAATCGCCGTCTGAGCTTTGGGGCAACGGGTCCCGCGCGACCTGATCCCCTCGAGCGCGTCCGCCCGGCGGCCCGCTGCGCCCGGGCCAGCGGCCCGGCAGGCCCCCTCCAGCGCCATCGCGCACGCCCGGCCACCCGTCCCGGCGGCGATGTGACTTTCGGCCCCTTGATCCATGCACCGTTGCGCATGCATCACATTCCCGCGTGCAGTGCATGATGGAGTCCACCACGCCCATCCCGCTCGGGAGTCCCGATGCACACCGTCGTCGAAACAACCCAGCTCTCGCCGAACGTGACCCGCCTGGTCATCGAGGCGCCGCGGATCGCGGAGATCCGCCGCCCCGGCCAGTTCGTCATCGTCCACCGCGCCCCGGGCGCCGAGCGCATCCCGCTTACGATCGCGGACGCAGACCCGGCGCGCGGCACGATCACGCTCGTGATCCAGGCCGTCGGGAAGAGCACCGAGGATCTCGTCGCGCTGCGCCCCGGCGACGCGATCGCCGACGTGGCGGGCCCCCTGGGCAGGGCGACGGAGCTGCTCGAGCACGGCCGCGCGGTCTGCGTCGGCGGCGGAGTCGGGACGGCCGTCGTCCACCCGATCGCGCTGGGGCTCGCGGCCCTCGGCGTCGAGGTGACCAGCGTCATCGGCGGGCGGTCGAAGGAGTGGGTGATCTTCGAGGACGAGCTCCGCCGGGCCGGCAGGGTCGTCACGTGCACGGACGATGGGAGCTACGGGCGGCACGGGTTCGTGACGGACGCGCTCCGCGACGAGATCGAGGCGGGCGGCGTCGACGCCGTCTATGCGGTCGGCCCGGTCCCGATGATGCGCGCGGTCGCCGAGCTCACCCGGCCCTATGGCGTGCCGACCTTCGCGTCGCTCAACGCGATCATGCTCGACGGGACGGGGATGTGCGGCGGGTGCCGTGTCGCGGTCGGCGGCAAGACCGTGTATGCCTGCGTGGACGGGCCCGAGTTCGACGCGCACCAGGTCGACTTCCGCGAGCTCGCCGACCGGCTGGGCACGTACCGGGAGTTCGAATCGCACGCGCTCGAGGTGGCCCGCACCCGCCGGGCCGCGGCGCAGGCCGAGGCCGCCCCGGTCCACGCGCCCGATGGCAGCTGCCTGATCCCGGGCCTTGCGATCGTGGCCGAACGGCAGGAGGCCGGGGAGCGGCAGGCGGCGGTCGCCGGCGCACCCGCGGGCGCCGTGGAGCGGCAGGCGGCGGTCGCCGGCGCACCCGCGGGCGCCGTGGAGCGGCAGGCGGCGGTCGCCGGCGCACCCGCGGGCGCCGTGGAGCGCGGCGCATGACGAACGAGCCGACACGTGCCCCCCGGACGGGGGGCACGGACGCGGCACCGAGCGGCACGCCATTCGCCCCGGCGTTCGACCATCCGGTCTCCCCCAAGGAGCGGATGACGATCGACCGCGGGCACATGCCGGAGCAGGACGCGCTCCTGCGAGCGGCCAACTTCCGCGAGGTGAACCTCGGCTACTCGCAGCAGCTCGCGATGCTGGAGGCGGAGCGATGCCTCCAGTGCAAGAACCCGGTCTGCATCGAAGGCTGTCCCGTGCGGGTCAACATCCCGCTCTTCATCGAGCGGCTCCGCGTCGGGGACATGGAAGGCGCCGCGGCGTCCCTGCTCGACGACAACGCGCTGCCGTGCGTCACGGGCCGCGTCTGCCCCCAGGAGATCCAGTGCGAGGGCCGCTGCGTCCGCTCGAAGAAGGGCGCCTCGGTCGCCATCGGCTCGCTGGAGCGGTACGTTGCCGACTGGGCGATGGCGCACCCGGACCGTTCGAAGGCGGACGCGCCGACGTCGTCGGGCCGCTCGGTCGCCGTGGTCGGCTCCGGGCCAGCCGGCCTGACGGCCGCGGGCGAGCTCGTGAAGAAGGGCCACGACGTCACGGTCTTCGAGGCGTTCCACGCGGCCGGCGGGGTCCTCATCTACGGCATCCCCGAGTTCCGCCTTCCGAAGGACATCGTCCAGCAGGAGGTGGACCGCCTCGTTGCGTCCGGCGTAAAGATCGAGACGAACGCGATCGTCGGCCGCACCTACACCCTGCGCGAGCTCCGCGATCGGTTCGACGCCGTGTTCGTCGCGGTGGGCGCCGGGCTGCCGGTCTTCATGAACGTCCCAGGCGAGAACTACAAAGGCGTGTACTCCGCCAACAAGTACCTGACGCGCGTCAACCTGATGGGCGCCTGGAACCCCGAGTCCGACACGCCCGTCCTGAAGGGCCACCGCGTTGTCGTGGTCGGGGGCGGGAACGTCGCGATGGACTCGGTCCGGACCGCGAAGCGGCTCGGCGCCGACGAGGCGACGATCGTCTACCGGCGCGGAAAGGCCGAGCTTCCCGCGAGGGCAGAGGAGGTCCACCACGCCGAGCAGGAGGGCATCCGCTTCGAGCTGCAGGTCGCGCCGCTCGAGGTGCTCGCCGACGAGAACCGCTGGGTCACCGGCCTGCGGTGCATCCGGATGGAGCTCGGCGAGCCCGACGCGTCCGGCCGGCGTCGCCCGATCCCGATCGAGGGCTCCGAGTTCGTCATCGACTGCGAGATGGTCGTGGTGGCGATCGGGACGCGCTCCAACCCGCTGCTGACAGCCTCCGAGCCGGACCTGGCGCTGAACAAGGGCGGCTACATCGTCACCGACGACCACGGGATGTCGTCCCTGCCGGGCGTCTTCGCGGGCGGCGACATCGTCCGCGGCGCTGCCACGGTCATCCTCGCGATGGGCGACGGCAAGCGAGCCGCGGCGTCCGTCGATGCCTGGCTGCGCGGCGCGTACCCTCCCGCCGACGCGGCGACCGACTCACCGGCATCGGCGGCCGCCCCCGTGGCGGCGTCTCACGGCGAGCGGCTGACTCGTCGGCATCGGCGGCCGGTCCCCGTCGCGGCGGGGGGCTGACGGGCCCCTCGAGGGCAGCGCCCCCTGCACGCGGCAAGCACTCCTGCTGATGGCAGCGGCGCGCGCAGCCGGCCGACCCGCGGCAGCACTCCGGGCGGTGGTACTCGGTCCCGCGCGGTCCGGCTGCTCGTGGCAGCACTCCGGGTGCTTGTGAGCCGTCCTGCGCGGCCGGCCCGCACGCGGCACCACTCCGGGTACTGGTAAGCGCGTTTCGCGGCCGTCGGGCGCGTGGCGTGGCAGCGAGCGGGCCCCGATCCGTGCTCAGCAGGAGCCCGGGACCGAACGCGCCCGAGGCCGAACCCGGTGTGGCCCGGACATAGCAGCACCACCACGCATGAGACGTGGGACTCCGACAAAGAGGAGGCCACCCGCGGGCGCACCCGGGCTCGCGAGCCAAGTCCGCAGGTTCGTCGAGCGGTTCGGGAAAGCGGGATCGAGGATCGGCGCGAGGCGCGCCACCCGATGCCGGTTGGCCGTTGTGTCGAGGACGACGAGGAGCGGCACGATGCGCGTGACCGGCAGGCCGAACCGCTCGCGCGCGAGCCCAGCGCCGAGGCGAACCTTCGCGTCGAGGCGGCGCATCGTCTCTTCGGCCGAGGTGATCTCCGTCTTGGCCTCGACGACGAGGGCCGTGTGCGTAGGCGGGTGGACGGCAAGCAGGTCGATCGATCCTCGCTCGCCGTAGTGATTGAACGTGACCTCGACCGCTGTCGACCAGCCGCGAGACTGGAGCGTGCGCGCAACGGAAGTCACCGTCGCTGCGTGCCGCTCGTCGAGCAATCGGTCGAGCGTGCCCCCGCGGTAGCGAACGACGAGGTCGATGTCGGCCTCGAGCGCGGAGAAGATCCTGCCGACCGTCCCGATCGCGAGGCGATCGCAGTGGCCCCGCTCCACCTTCGACACGAGCGTCTGCGAAACGCCGGCGGCTCGCGCCACGTCGATCTGCCGCTGTCCTCGCGACCGTCGGATGGCTCGGAGCGAGCGACCAAGCCGGAGCGGATCCACGTGCGGATCATCCCTGGCGCTGCGTATTCGGCGCTTACACGCCAGCGACCATCGCCGGACGACCGAGCCGGCCACGGCCCCGCGTCCGCCGTGGTCGTCGCCGCGTCCCGTCGTTGGGAGCTGGGCGGCTTCGCCCGGGGCTACAGACCGCGGGGGCGCGCCGCGTCGAGCTTGTCGGTGATGTAGCGGGTCACCTGGTCGGCCGAGATGCGCTCCTGGGTCATCGCGTCGCGGTCGCGCACCGTGACGTTGCCGTCCGAGAGCGAGTCCACGTCGACGGTGACGCACCACGGCGTGCCGATCTCGTCCTGGCGGCGGTACAGCTTGCCGATCGCGGCGGTGTCGTCGTACACCGCCATCGTCTGGCGCTTGAGGTCGTCCTTGATGCGGTGGCACAGCTCCACGATCTCGGGGCGCTTCTTCAGCAGCGGCAGCACCGCCACCTTGTAGGGCGCCAGGTCGGGGTGGATCCCGAGCACGACGCGCTTCTCGCCGCGGACCTCCTCCTCGCGGTAGGCGTCGATCAGGAACGTGAACGCCGCCCGGTCCGCGCCGGCGGCCGTCTCGACGACCCACGGGATGAAGTGCTCGTCGGTTGCCGGGTCGAAGTACTCCAGGTTCTCGCCCGACGCCTTCGCGTGGTTCCCCAGGTCCCAGTCGCCCCGGTTGTGGATCCCCTCCAGCTCTTTCCAGCCGAAGGGGAATCGGTACTCGACGTCGATCGCCTTCTTCGCGTAGTGCGCCAGCTCGTCGGGCGCGTGCTCGCGGAACCGGAGGCGCTCCGGCGTCACGCCGTACGCCCGGTACCACGCCATGCGCTTGGGCAGCCACTCCTCGAACGCGGTCGCGGCCCCCTCGCCCGGCCGGACGAAGTACTGCATCTCCATCTGCTCGAACTCGCGCATCCGGAAGACGAAGTTGCCCGGGCTGATCTCGTTGCGGAAGCTCTTGCCGATCTGGGCGATCCCGAACGGGAGCTTCTTGCGCGTGGATTCCCGGACGTTCTTGAAGTTCACGTAGCTGCCCTGTGCCGTCTCCGGGCGGAGGTAGACGATCGCCGCCTCCTCCTCCACCGGGCCCATGTACGTCTTGAACATCAGGTTGAAGCGGCGGGGCGCGGAGAGCTTGCCGCCGTCGAACGGGCAGGTCAGCTTCAACCGGTCGACGATCCCGGGGTCCTTGATGTCGGTCTGGGTCAGCTCCTCCGTGCCCGGCAGCTCGTCGAGCCGGTAGCGGCGCCGGCAGGAGGCGCATTCCACGAGGGGGTCGCTGAACAACCCGACATGGCCGGACGTCACCCACACCTGCGGATGCATGAGGATCCCGGCATCGACGCCGACCACGTCGTCGCGCTCCTGGACCATGGCGCGCCACCAGGCGCGCTTCACGTTGTTCTTGAGCTCGACGCCGAGCGGCCCGTAATCCCAGACGGCGTTGATGCCGCCGTAGATCTCCGAGGACGGGAAGACGAAGCCCCGCCGCTTCGCGAGGCTCACGATCACGTCGAGGCTCGCGACTGCGGGCGCGACGGCGTTCGGGTCGGTCTGGGGTTCGGTCACGGGATGCAGCTCCACGAGGGGCCCGTGCGTGGCATGCGCGGGCGGGAGGACGGTCTCGCGGATGGTACCAGACGCTCTCGTGGCCGCACGGGCGCACGCTCGGCCACGCGGCCGACGTCGCGACGTCCTCGGATCAGCCTGCGTCCCGCGGAGCGGCGCCCGCGACCACACCGCCGCCGGCGCTCGCATCGCGATCCGCGTGGCTCCCGGCCGGGGTCGGCATCCCGTAGCCGGCCTTCACCTCCTCGAGGAACCGGCGTGACCGCGTGTCGCGCTCCATCACGTGGCGCACGAAGGTTCCCAGCCGATCCTCCACCTCACGTTCCACCGCGGGCGGCAGCCGGAGCCCGGCGATCGCCTCGACGTCCATGCGCTGGTAGGCCTTGAGCACCTTGAGCGCGTCGGTCGAGAGGCCGGCGGCCATCACCGACGGGCCCGGGTGATCGGCACACAGGACGCCACCCAGCGCAGGAACCCAGCGGACCGCGTCGTCGGGAGCCAGGAGCCGGTCGCACTCGACGCATCGGTCGACCTCGGGGCGCACGCCCAGCTCGTCGCAGAGTCGCATCTCGAACCAGCGGGCCACCCGGGCGGGCGCCATCCCCGCGTCCAGCAGCTCATAGGCCCGCCGCAGGAGCAGGTAGACCGGAAGCGCCGCATGCCGCTCCTCGAGCGAGCGCTCGGCGAGCTCGGCGCAGTACCACGCCGTGGCGGTCACCTCGAGCCGGTCCCGGAGTCCCAGCCACGTGTGCTGCATGGTGACCTGCGTGACGACGTCGAACGTGCGTCCCCGGGCGAGCTGGATGCGCAGCTCGGCGAGCGGCTCCAGGGCCCCGCCGATCCGGCTCGTCGGGCGCCGGATCCCCTTGGCGATCGCCTTGATCTTCCCGAGCTCCGGCGTCAGCAGCGTCAGGATCCGGTCCGCCTCGCCGAAGTCGAAGCGCGAGAGGACGATCGCGTCGGTGACGTAGAGGCGGCGGCCGGGCACCTCCGCACGGTACCATCCGTCCGCGGCGCCGGCACGAGCACTCGTCGGGCCGATCCACGGCTCCCGCTCCCGCGCGCCGGAGACCTGCGGGCCGGGCGCGCGCGGGCCGGACGAGTCGAGGTTGCTATCATCCTGCCCGTGCCCACCTCCCCCACGACGCTCGACATCCCGGAGCTGATCGGTGCCGTCGAGGACGAGATCCTGCGCCTGGTCGTGGATCGCGACCCCTCCACCCACGGCATGTACGAGATGGTCCGGTATCACATGGGCCTCGACGGCTCCGGATCGTCGGGGAAGCGGCTGCGGCCGCTCCTCGGGCTCCTCGCGTTCGCCTCGATCACGGGAACGTGGGAGCGCGCGTTGCCGGGCGCGGCGGCCGTGGAGCTCGGCCACAACTTCAGCCTGATCCACGACGACATCGAGGACGGCGATCGCGAGCGGCGCCACCGGGCCACGCTCTGGGCCGTGCACGGGATCCCGCAGGCGATCAACACCGGCGATGCCGTCTTCGTCCTGTCGCGGATCGCGCTCCACCGCCTCACGGCGCTCGGCTTCTCCGACGCCACCGTGCTCCGCCTTATGCGCCTCTTCGACGAGACCTGCCTTGCGCTCTGCGAGGGCCAGTACATCGACATCTGGACGAGCGAGCACGACAACGAGATGACCGTCGAGCTCTACTACGACATGATCGGGCGCAAGACCGCCGCGCTCATCTCGGCGAGCATCGAGGCCGGCGCGGTGCTCGCGACCGACGACGAGGCCGTGATCACCCGATACCGCCAGTTCGGCTGGGCCCTGGGCCTCGCCTTCCAGCTCAACGACGACCTCCTGGGCATCTGGGGCCGCGAGCAGGCGACCGGCAAGGAGCCCTCGGACCTGGCGAAGCACAAGAAGACGCTGCCGGTCATCTACGCGCTCGAGCATGCCGCGGCGGACGACCGGGCACGCCTGCTCGCCTTCTACGCGGACCCGGACCCGGGTCCGGACGCGATCGCCGAGGCGATTCGGATCGTCGACCGAACCGGCGCCCAGGACTACACGCGGACCGAGGCGCGCCGCTGGCGGGACGAGGCGATCGCCGAGCTCGATGCCGCAGGCGTCGTCCAGCCCGACGCGCGCGAGAAGCTGGAGCAGATCATGCGGAGCGTGATCTCCGCGTGAGCCCGCCTGATCGGCGGGTCGAGCTGCCCATCGTCGAGCGGCCGCAGGTCCCCAGCTACGGCATCCCGGAGACGCTCGAGGGAACGCTTCCGTGGGCCTGGGCCGAGGCCCGCCTCACGGCGGCCGACACGTACTGGGTCGCGACGACGCGCCCGGACGGCCGCCCGCACGCGATGCCCATCTGGGCGGCGTGGTGCGCCGGCCGGCTCTGGTTCGAAGGCGGCCGGCAGACGCGGCGGGCGCGCAACCTCGAGGCGAATCCCGCCGTCTCGGTCGGCATCGAGCTGCCCGGAGACGGCGCGGTCATCCTCGAGGGCACGTGCGTCCGACACGACGCGCCGCCGGCCGGCCTCGCGAGCCTGCTGGTCGCAGCGTTCGCGAAGTACGCGGCGCCGCCCCGCGCCTACGTCGTGGACCCGGCCAGCTGGTCGAGCCCTGACGGCGGGATCTGGGAGGTCACGCCGCGCCTCGTCTTCGGCTGGTCGAGCTTCCCGACCGACGCCACGCGGTGGCGCTTCGTCGCCGGCTGAGGATCCTGCTTCAACCCGAGCGGGTCAGCGGTCGGACTCGCCGTCCTCGGGCTCGCCCTCGCCCGCCGGGCGCTCGCGAAGGGCGAGGACCTTGCCGGCGCGCCGGCCGTCGGTCGTCTCCACGGTCAGCGTCAGCACGCCGACGCGGACCTGGTCACCGGGCTTCGGGACGCCGCCGATCCGGTGGAAGAGCAGCCCGCCGAGCGTGTCGTACTCCTCCCGGTCCTCGAGGAGCGCCTCGACGTCGAGGTCGTCCCACAGCTCCCCGAGCTCGTCGACCGACGCACGCCCGTCGATGCGGGCCCGGTCGTCGTCGAGCCGGACGACCATCGGCTCCTCCACGTCGTACTCGTCCTGGATCTCGCCGACGATCTCCTCGAGCAGGTCCTCGATCGTGACGAGCCCCGCCGTTCCGCCGTACTCGTCGAGCACGACCGCGAGATGGACCTTGCGGCGCTGGAGCTGGCGGAGCAGGTCGTCGATCGTGATCGACTCCGGGACGAAGAGCGGCGTGCGGAGCAAGGCGCGGATCGGTGGCGGATCGGCCGAGGCCTCCTTCAGGAATCGCAGGAGGTCCTTGGCATAGAGGATCCCGACGATCTGGTCGACCGTCTGCTCCCACACGGGGAGGCGGCTGTGCCCTTCGGCGATGATCCGCTCCACGGCTGCCTCGAAGCTTCCCCCGGCCTCGAGCCCCACGATGTCGATCCGCGGGACCATGACCTCGTGGACGCGCCGCTCCCCGAGCTCGATGACCGCGTTGATCATCTGCTCCTCCTCGGCCTCGAGGACGCCCTGCTCGCCGCCGCGCTCCACGATCAGCTTCAGCTCCTCGGCGCTGATCTGGGCGTCCGCGGACACGCGCGCCCCGAGCGCCCCGGCCACGGCCCGGGTCAGCCCGGTCAGGAGGCTGATCACGGGGCCCAGCACGCGGGCGATGACCTCGATCGGACCCGCCAGGGCAAGCGCGAAGCGTTCCGTGTGGGCGAGCGCGAGCGTCTTGGGGACCAGCTCGGCGAAGACGATCGTGAAGAGCGCGATGATGATCGTGACGATGACGAGGGCGATGGCGTGAGCGCTGGCCCGCAGCGCGTCGATCTGGACCAGGATCCCCGCAAGGCCATCCGCGAGGCTGACGGCCGCGAAGGCCGAGGCAAAGAACCCGAGAAGCGTCAGCCCAAGCTGGGAGACGGCGAGGAAGCGGCCCGGGTTGTCGAGCAGGCCGCGGACCCGGCGCGCCGAGCGACTCCCCTCGTCCACGAGCTGGTCGACCCGGCTGTGCCGGATCGAGACAAGCGCGATCTCGGCGGCCACGAAGAACCCTTCGATCAGGGTGAGGATGATGATGACGCCGATCTGGACGAGGAGGTTCGTCATCGATCGGGTGTGGGTGGCGACCCTGGCGCGGCGTCACCCTGGCGGGGTGACGCGTCACGGGGTGACGCGTCACGGGGTGACGCGTCGTCCGCGCGAGCGTCCGGCCCGGCGGATGTCCCGGCCTCGGCCGCGGGGGTCGGGCCGGGTGAGCGGATCGCGCGGATCCGCGCCGGGACCCCGACCGCGAGCATGCCCGGCGGGACGTCGCGGGTGACGACGGCGCCGGCGCCCGTCTTGGCGCCCTCCCCGATGGTGACGGGCGCACGGAGCATCGTGTCGACGCCCAGGAAGACGCGCTCCCCGATCTCCGTGTGGTGCTTGTTGACGCCGTCGTAGTTGGCCGTGATCGTGCCCGCGCCCACGTTCGTGCCCGCGCCAACGTGCGCGTCGCCGAGGTAGCTGACGTGGTGCTGCTTGACGCCGCGCTCGAGCCGGCTGTTCTTCACTTCCGCGAAGTTGCCCAGCTGGACGTCCGGCCCGATGGAGCTGCCCGGACGAAGGTGGCTGAACGGCCCGATCGTGGTCCCCTCCTCCACCGTCGCCCGCTCGAGCACGCTGGCCCAGACACGACAGCGCGGGCCCACGTCGCTGTCCACGATCTGGCTGCCCGCCCCGATGCGGCTCCCCTCGCCCACCCGCGTCCGGCCGCGCAGGATCACGTTGGGCTCCAGGGTGACGTCGCGCGCGAGCTCCACCTCGGCGTCGACGTAGGCGGTCGCGGGGTCGTGCATCGTCACGCCTGCCCGCAGCCACGCGAGGTTGATGCGCTCCCGCAGCATCGCGGTCGCCTCCGCGAGCTGGGCCCGGTCGTTGATGCCGTCGAGGGCGCCATCGTCGGGCGCCTCGTGGGCGACCACCGCGCGGCCGTCGGCGACCGCGAGGTCCACGAGCTGCGTCACGTAGTATTCGCCGGTCGCCGGCGACGGCGTCAGCCGCCCGATCGCAGCCCGCAGCCAGCACGCGTCGAACGCATAGAGCCCGGCATTCACCTCGCTCACCACGAGGTCATCGGCCGTGGCGTCCCTGGCCTCGACCAGGCGCGCGACGCGGTCGCCATCGGGCGTGCGGATCACGCGGCCGAGCGCGCCGGGCTCCCACGCTTCGAACGAGACGAGCGCGATCGCGGCGCCGGCCGCGCGGCGCGCGTCCAGCACCCCTTCCACCAGGCCGGCCTGGATCAGCGGGACGTCGCCGTTGAGGACGACGATCTCCGTCGCATCGGCGGGCACGGCACCGAGCGCGGCCCGGACCGCGTCACCCGACCCGTCGGGGCGCTCCTGGAGCGCGAACGTGACCCCGGCGGGGAATGCGTCGCGGACCGCGGCGGTCGCGGGCGAGGTCACCACGACCGGATCGCGTTCGGTCGCGGCACGTGCCGCGTCGAGGACGTACGCGAGCATGGGTCGACCGCAGAGCGGATGAAGCAGCTTCGGGACGGCCGAGCGCATCCGGGTCCCGAGGCCGCCGGCCAGGACGACGGCCACGGGACCGCCGATCCCGGCTCCAACAAGGATCCGTTCGGCGTCGGGGAGCGGTGCCGGGGCGATCATCGGGGCCCCGGCCCGCCCGGACCTCCCGGGAGCGCGGGGCGCGCCGGGTTCGAGCGTCTGCCGTCCGGCGTGGGTGGTTCAGTGGGCATCTGGTGTCCCGGGATCGTAGGGGCGGGCCATCGAGGGTGTCAAACGAGTCGCGGCGTGGCGTGGGTCGCCGGGTGCGACCCGCGCCGCCCGCACGACCCCTGCGCCCGCCCGGCTCATCCGGCGATCCGGGCGATCGCCTCGATCTCCACCCGTCCGCCCTTCGGGAGGGCCGCGACGGCGACCGTCGAGCGTGCCGGTGGCGGGTCGGTGACGAAGCCCGCATACACGGCGTTGACGGTCGCGAAGTCGGCCATGTCGGCGAGGAAGATCGTCGTCTTGACCACGTCGGCAAACGTGAGGCCGGCCGCGTCGAGCACGGCGACGAGGTTCCGGAGCGCCTGTCCAGCCTGCGCTCCGACGTCTCCGGCCACGAAGTCGCCCGTCGCGGGGTCGAGGCCCAGCTGGCCGGAGCAGAACAGGGTGCCGTCGGCGCGGATCGCCTGGCTGTACGGGCCGATGGCGCCCGGTGCGTGGGGCGTCGAGATCGCGGTGCGCGGCATCAGGAACCTCCATCGTGTGCAGCCTGCGCCCCATCGCGGGGGCCGGTGTCGACCGGGCGGAGGGGATCGCCGACGACGATCCTGGTGGCGCAGATGAACGGCGGTCGCACGCCCGCTCCGGGAAGGTCGCCCGCGGCGAGCGCCGCGCGGACGTCGGTCGCCGCCGTCTCGGCGGTCGCCATCGAAGGATAGAGGACCCACAGGGTGGGCCCCGACCCGGACTGCCCCACGGGCCGGCCCACGACGCGTCCCAGCGCCCGGCGGAAGCCCACGAGACCCGGAGCCACGACGGCGGTGGCCGGCGCAAGGTCGTTCGCCACGGCCATGATCCCGGCGCGCTCGACGAACCGGGCCGCCGTCATGCCCGCCGCGAGCTCGCCCGCGAGATGGCGCGACGAGGCGAGCGCCGCGCCCGAAGCGGGGCGCGCGCCGGCCGCGAAGGTCGCGAAGACGGCGGCTGTCGACACCGGGAGCGCCGGCGTCACGAGGAGCACCGCCGGCGCGTCACCGCGGGGTGCCGGCAGCGGCGTCACGCGCTCCCCTCGGCCCTCGACGAGCGCCCAGCCGCCCGGGAGGAAGAACGGGACGTCGGACCCGAGCCTCGACGCGACGAGCGTCCTGTCCGCGGGCTCGATGGCTCCCGCGACGCCCCAGGCCTCGAGCGCGGCGTCGAGGGCCGCCGCGGCGTCGCTGCTCCCGCCACCCAGGCCCGCTGCGATGGGGATCTGCTTGTCCAGCCTGGCCGCGAGCGCCGGGAAGTCCGCGTCGACCCCGCGCGCGTGGCAGGCCGCCCGGGCGGCGCCGATCGCGCGGAGGACGAGGTTGCCATCGGGCGGGCCGAGCTCCGATGCCGCCGCGCCGGTGACGTGCAGCCGGTCGCCCGCCGCGAACGCGGGCGCGAGCGAGAGCCGGTCCGCGATCTCGAGCGGGACCATCACGGAGTGGAGGGCATGGAAGCCATCGTCCCGGCGGCCGAGGACCGCGAGCGTCAGGTTGAGCTTGGCCCGCGCCACGCGGACGACCGGCGTGACGCGACGGACCGGGTCGCTCATCGTGCTCGGCTCAGGGGTGAAGGACGTCGGCGCCGGGACGGCTCTCGGCGCCGCGACGGCCCTCGGCGCCGGGACGACCTGGACGCTCCTCACGGACAGGAACAGCGCCGCCGGCAGCGTCCTCGCCGCCCGAACCAGGCTCGTCCTCGGCCGCCTCCCCGCCCGGATCGCGGCCGTTCGGCGTCTCGCTGCGCTGGCCGCGGCGGCCGCGCTGGTCCGGCGGCAGCGGGCCGAGCGCGCCGAGCAGGCCGATCCACTCTGCGACCGAGAGCGTCTGCGGGCGGCGGTCGCCGGCGATCCCGGTCGCGACGAGGGCCGCGTCCACCGCCGGCTGGCCAACCGGCAGCTGGCGTCCCAGGACGTTTCGCAGCATCTTGCGACGCTCGCGGAAGCCAGCCTGGACGAGGCGCCAGAGGTGGTCCTCCATCTCGGCCGGGAGCCGTCCGGGGCCGTCGGCGGGGCGCACCTCGAGGGCCAGGATCGCGGACTCGACCGCGGGTGCCGGCTCGAACGCGTCGCGCGGCACGACCCGGACCAGCGACGCCGCGGCGTGGTACTGGACGAACACCGAGAGGTAGCTCATGGCGCCGGGCCTCGCCGCCACGCGCTCGGCCACCTCGCGCTGGACCATGAGGATGCAGCGCTCGGGGCGCGGCGCCTCGCCGAGCAGCCGGTGGAGGATCGGGCTCGTCACGTGGTACGGCAGGTTCGCGACGACGTCGTACGGGGGCGACAGGAGTCGCGCCAGGTCGGCGTCGAGGATGTCGTCCGAGACGAGGCGGAGCGTTCCCGGCGGGTTGGGATCCGGCGGGCGGGGCCCTTCATCAGCCGCCGCGATCGCCGGTTCGAAGGCCGCCGCGAGATGCTCCACCATTCCGCGGTCGAGCTCGACCGCCGTCACCGCGGCACCGGCCTCGAGCAGGCCTCCGGTCAGGATCCCGAGCCCCGGCCCGATCTCGAGGACCGTCCGCCCGGGCGAGGCGCCGGCCGCGTCGAGGATCGCCTCGAGCACGTCCACGTCCACCAGGAAGTTCTGGCTGAACCGGCGCTGCGGTCGCATGCCCGCGGCACGGAGCGTGCGCCGGACCGCGGCGGGATCCAGCCGCGCACCGGTCACGGCGCCCGTCCGCGACCCGGCACGGCGGGGACGTCGCCCGCCGCATCGCGCTCGGCGGCAAGGGCGGCCTCGTAGGCGCGCGCGGCGGGGCCGCGTCGCGGCGGGCGGCGCGTGTCGGGAGTCCCGAACGGACGGACGAGCGGCCATGCCGGGCGCGCCCCGAGGTCGCTCCCCGCGCGTTCCCCTGCCCTGAACCGCTGCCAGCCGGCCGCCCCGATCATCGCCCCGTTGTCCGTGCACAGGTCCGGAGGCGGGATGAAGACCGGTACGCCCCGGGCAGCGGCGCCGGCAGCGATCCGCTCGCGGAGGGCACCGTTCGCCGCGACCCCGCCGCCCAGCACGATCGCCTGCGCGGCGGTGTCGTCGGCGGCCCGGAGGGTCTTCGTCGCGAGGACGTCGACCACGGCCTCCTGGAATCCCCAGGCGAGCTCCGCGACGCGCTGTGGATCGAGGCGGCCGCCGGACTCCGTGGAGGGCCGGGCGGCGGCAGCGAGCTCCGCCTCCACGAGGCGCCGGAGGGCGGTCTTGAGCCCGGAGAAGCTGAAGTCGTAGGAGCCGCCCAGCCACGCGCGCGGAAGCACGGCGTCGCGGCGGCGCGCGCCGAGGGCCGCGGTCGCGATGGCCGGGCCGCCGGGATACCCGAGGCCGAGCAGGCGCCCCGCCTTGTCGAAGGCCTCGCCGGCCGCGTCGTCGACGGTCTCGCCCAGGAGCCGATAGGAGAGGTGATCGCGCATCTCGACGAGAAACGTGTGCCCGCCGGAGACGACGAGGGCGATGAGCGGGAAGGGCGGCGCCGGGCGCTCGGGCTCGTCGCGGTCCAGGAGCCAGGCCGCGTAGAGGTGCCCCTCGAGGTGGTTGACGCCGACGAGCGGGAGCCGGTGCGCCCACGCCAGCGTCTTCGCGAAGGCGATGCCGACGAGGAGCGACCCCGCGAGGCCGGGGCCGGCGGTGACGGCGATCGCATCGACCTCGGGGATCGCCACGCCGCCCGTCTCGAGGACCTCGCGCAGCGCGGGCACGATCCAGCGCAGGTGCGCGCGGGCCGCGAGCTCGGGCACGATCCCGCCGGCCGGGGCATGGAGCGCGATCTGGCTGGCGACGGCCTGGGACACGATGCGGCGCCCGCCCGCGACGAGCGCCACGCCGGTCTCGTCGCAGGACGACTCGATCGCGAGGAGCAGGGGCTCCCGGCCGCTCACGAGGCGACCGGCGGCCGCGGCGCGTCGAGCGGCTGAGATTCGGGCGGCTGCTGGCCGAGCGGCTGCGGGCCGAGCGGCTGCGGGCCGGGCGGCTGCGGGCCGGGCGGCGGCGCGTCGAGCGGCTGCGAGCCTGGCGGCTCGGGGTCCGGCAGCGCCGCGAGCTCGGCGCCGAGCGCGGCGAGGCGAGCCTGCATCCCCGGCGAGAGGAGGGGCTCGGTGGTCATGATCAGCGCGTCCTCGTGGTCGTCGCTGTAGTAGCGCGGCCGGATCCCGACGGGGCGGAAGCCGTACTTCTCGTAGAGACGGCGTGCCGGCAGGTTGGACAGACGGACCTCGAGCGTGGCCTCGCGCGCTCCCCGCGCGATCGAGAGGTCGAGCGCGGCCGTGAGGAGGCGCTCGCCGATCCGGCGCCGGCGCCAGGCCGGTGCCACCGCGAACGTCGTGACGTGCGCCTCGTCGACCATGAGCCAGATCCCGGCATAGGCGATGACCTCGCGCCCGGCCCGCACCACCAGGTAGCGGGCGAGCTTGTTCGTCTCGAGCTCGGCCTGGTAGGCGTGCTCCGGCCACGGCGTCGTGAAGCTGGCGCGCTCGATCTCCTGCACCGTCGGCAGGTCCGCGAAGGTCATGGGCTCGATGACGAGCCTCACGGGTGGGCGGGCGACCACGTTGTCACGACCTCCCCGCCCGGTGCGCCGGCCGTGCCGCGCGGCAGCGAGACATATTCGGGGACGACCAGCGCCGGGTCGTCAGCTTCCCCTGCGGCGATCCGCTCGGCGCCGAGCCGGAGGAGCACGCCCGGCAGGCGGTCCAAGGCGCCCGTGCCGCGCGCCACGGCAGCCTCCGGCGCGCGCCCGGCGAGGTCCACTGCAACCTGCACCCGCTCGATTGGGTCGTCGAGGCCCTCGTCGCCGGTGACCAGCCGGGTGCCCAAGGCGGTGACGATGTACCGCCCAGTCGGTCCGGCAGGCATCAGGACCACGAAGCGCGAGAGATCGGTCGTCGGCTCCGCCTCGGCCGCAGCGGCGAGCAGCGCCGTGCCGCTTCCGATCGCGGCGAGCGGCCGGCCGAAGGCGACCGCGAGCGCCTTCGCGGTCGAGATCCCGACGCGGAGCCCGGTGAACGCCCCCGGACCCGTCCCGACGACAATGCCGGACAGGCGGGCGAGCGCCGGCCGGTCGAGGCCGCGTTCCTCGAGGAACGCGTCGAGGCGCGGCAGCAGCTCTTCGACGTGGCGATGGCCGGCCGCCCACGTGTCGACCGCGATCAGCGTCCCTCCCGGCGTCCCGAGGGCGAGCACCGTCCTCGACGTCGACGTGTCGATCGCCAGCAGGAGCCCCGCCGCTCCCGCCGAGGTCACGCCAGCGCCTCGAGCAGCCGCGCGTGGCGGGCGTCCGTCGCGCTGACGTCGAGCGTGCGCGGGTCGTCCCCGGAGCCGTCCAGCCGGATCTCGAGGCGGCCCACGGGGAGCGCGGCCGACAGGCGGTCAGCCCACTCCACGACGGTCACGCCCTCGGCGCGGCGTTCGTCGAGGAGCCCTGCCCCAAACGCATCCTCCGGACCGGTCAGGCGATAGCCGTCGAGGTGGAAGAGCGGCAGGCGACCCTCGTGCTCGGCGACCAGGACGAACGTCGGCGAGCTGACCGGGCCGACCACGCCCAGGCCGCGGGCGATCCCCCGCGCGAGCTCGGTCTTGCCGGCACCGAGCGGCCCGCTCAGCGCGATGACGTCGCCCGCCGCGGCGGCCATCCCCAGGCGCTCGCCGAGGGCGCGCGTGGCCGCGGGGTCGCGCGCGAGCAGTCGAAGCGGGGGCGGGGCGCCGGTCATCCGCAGAGCCTACCCGCTGGAGACGGGCGCGGCGAACCGTTCCAATTCCCCGATCGGGATCGCGAGGGTGCGGCCGTCGTCGAGCGACACGAGGCCGGTCTCCACGGTGATTCCGCCGCGGCAGCGTCGGAGCCCGCCCGGCCCGAGCCAGCGGCCTTCGAGGCCGGCTTCGGTGCCGCCCCGGACGACGATGCGATCCGGCGTCGGGACCGGGAGCGCCAGGTCTTCCGGAAGGAGCAGCAGCGCCGGGTCGCCAACGAGCCCGACCGGGGAACCGGCCGCGGCGTCGAGCACCGCCTGGACGGCCGCCGCGAACGCGCGCCGGAGGTAGCCGCCGACAACCAGCACGCCGAACGGGGCGAGGCGGTGCAGGCCGGCCTGCTGGCGTGCGGCCGAGGCCACGAGGTCGCGCCGGTCGCGCTCGGCGAGCGACCCGACGACCGCGCCGTGGATGCCCATCGCGCGCGCTCGCGCGAGCGCCTCGGCGTCGACGCGCCCCCGCAGGACAACGATCGCCCCGGCGAGGGCCACGTCGAGCGCCAGGCGTGGATCCGAGTCCTCCGGCAGGACGACGAGGCGGCCCGCGTGGGGCTCGCCGAGCAGCTCGGTCGCGGCGAGGCCGGTGCCGCGGACCTCGAGGACGAGCGCCACGCCGGGCTCCACCTCGAGGACCCGGCCGTCCCCGGGTGCGAGCAGCCGGTCGGGATGCGGGCCCGTCGCGAGGCGGCGCCGGCCGCCGTGCTCGAAGAGCAGCTCGCCGGCGGGCGCCCCGGCATGGCGTCCGGGGCGGGCGTGCTCGCCGGGCAGCCACGTTCCGGGCAGCGGGATGCCCTGGTCCGCGCCGTCCCGCGGCATGGGCGCCTCGACCAGCCGCGGGTCGCGGATCCGCTCGGCCAGCACGTCGCCGGTCCGGACCTCGTCGCCGACGACGGCGATCACCCGGTCGCCGGGCTGGAGCTCAAGGCGCACACGTGGCCGCGACACGAGGTGCGCCCGGGCCGGGACCAGGTCCAGCGAGTCGATCACCCGTCGTGCTCCGGCCAGAGCGCCCGCTCCCAGGTCCCCAGCAGCTCGCGTCGACGATCGACGCGCTCGGGGAGCCGCAGCGGGATGTCCCGGAGGTCGAGCAGGAGGCCCGCGAGGCCGCCGCTCACCGCGACCCGGAAATGGCGGCCGCGCGGGCCGAGCTCCGGTGTCCCGCGGAACGCGAGCTCGGCGGTGCCGCGCGCGCCGGGCGGCAGGTCCACGAGCGTCAGGCCGCCGGCCACGAGGTCGAGCTCCGATCGTCCCCCGGCGCTCTCGAGGAGGAGCTGGCCGGCCGGCCGGTTCGGACGCAGGCCGCGCGGCATGACGATGGTCCCGACCGGGAGCAGGAGGTCCGCCGCGAGTTCCGCCACGACGGCGTCTCGCTCGGCGTCGTCCTCGATCGTGCCGATCGGTCCGAGGAGCCGCGCGTGGTCGATCGCAACCTGCACGGTTCCCGGACGGCGGACCACGTCGGCGACCACGTGGGTCGCGGCCGGCCCGGGGATGGCCGACCATGCGCCGCCCGCGCCGACCACGAGGTCGACGGCGGCGCTCCCGAGCTCGGCGTCGGTGGCCGCGAGCAGCCGCTCCAGGGCGGCACGGAGCGCAGCCGCACGGAGGAGCGCGCCGTCCCCGTCGAGGTCGCTCCAGGGCGCGATGGCCAGCTCCGCCAGGCGATCGCGGAGCCGGGCCCGGTCCAGGCCCTGGGTGAACCAGTGATCGATCCGGTCGATGGACCCGGGCTGGTCCATGCGGAAGAGCGCCGCGTCGGGGACCTCGACCAGCTGGACCGCTGCCCGGGTCTCCCCGTCGTCCGCGGGGCGCGGCGAGGCCAGCACGCGTGCCGCGCCGGAGACGCCGACCTCGAGGATCTCGATCCGCAGGCCCAGGACCCGGGCGAGCGATCCCGCGGCCGCCGCGAGCGCGCGGCGAGAGTCGCCAGGGCCACCACGGGCGGCAGCCAGGGCATCCCGCAGGGGCGAGGCGACCCGCTCGCCCGGCGCCCCGTCCGGAGCCGGCAGGCGCTCGATCACCGGGGCGTGCCGGAGCGCGAGGAGCGGCTCGTCCGGGACGGGGCCTGCGAGCAGGATCCGGAGGCCGGGCCGTCGCGCAGCGATCCCCGCCGTTGCGACGGCGATCTCGGTGGCGAGCTCGCGCTCGTCCGCGCCGGGCGGATCCGCGATCCCGACGAGCACCGCGCCCACGCCCGGCCGCGTCGCGAGCCGCGTCAGCTCGAGCGGATCCGTCCGCTCGGTACTGCCCGCGACGACGCTCCAGCCGGCCCCACGGGCGGCCTCCTCGAGCCGGGCGCGCGTCCGCTCGGTGGCGGCGATCACGGCGAGGTGCATGGTGGGCCGGCTGTGGGCGACGAGCCGGGGCACGTCGGCCCATGGGCCCGGGACGCCTGGCGATGCGTTCCCGAGCGTACGGGCGGAGCCCGGGTCCGCCGCCTCGAGCCGGTTCGCGAGCAGGCCGACGACGGCGTCCGGGCTGCTTCCGGCAGGCAGGGCCGTCGCCGCGAGGAGGCGCCAGCGCCCGCCGACCTGCCCGACGAGCGCCCCCGCGAGCGTGGCCGACCCGTGGTCCAGCGTGAAGAAGGCGGCCCGGCGGGCCTCGGCCGTCGCCGCGTCCGCACGTGGCGGGCGCACCCGCCGGGGCCGAGGTGTCCGTGCGTCGCGGGTCGTCGGGGAGGGGGACCCGGCGTCGAGGCTGGGCTCGACGGCCCCTGGCGCTCCGCGGCTCACGCGTCCCAGATCGACTCCTCGTCGAGCTCCTCGAGCCGGTCGATCAGCTGCTCGATCCCGACCTCGTCCGCGAGGAGCGCGCTCGCGGGCGCGCTGCCGCCCCCGAAGAGCTGGCGCAGGACGGGGTCGAAGAAGGTCATCGCGCTGCCGGCGAGCCCACCGTCGGGCATGCTCGCGTGGAGGAACAGGACCGCCGGGCCGGTCATCCCGCACAGCTGGATCTCCCGCGCGACCTCCTCCACGAGGGCCGCGCGCTGCTCGTCCGAGGGGCAGGAAGGGAAACGTCACGCGGAGATCCCGGTCCGCGGCTCCGTCGCGTCGGCGAGGGCACGCCGGAACGCCTCGTAGGACGTCGCGCCCCGGAGCGCCAGGGTCACGCGGGTCATGCGTGGGGAGCGCGCCAGCTCCGAGCGGACCGCAGCGATCGTCACGCGTGCGCCCTCGATCATCGGAAAGCCGCCGACGCCGGTACCGAGCGCGGGGATGGCGAGCGTCTCCACGCCGAGCTCGCGAGCCCGGGCGAACGCGTTGCGGACGGCCCGCTCGATCGTGGCCGAGTCGGTGCGGCGCGCGTTGTCGATCGAGACCGCGTGGATCACCCATCGGGCCGCCAGCGATCCGGCGCCCGTGACGATCGCGTCACCCACGCTCGCGGGTCCCTGGCGGACGGCCGCGAACTCGATCTCCTCGCCGCCGCGGCGCTTGATCGCGCCGGCGATGCCGGTCGCCATCCAGAGGCTGGTGCTCGCCGGGCTCACGATCGCGTCCACCTCGAGGTCACAGATGTCACCGTTCCAGAGCGCGATCTCCGCCATGGCCCCCGGTCCTTGGTGAGCGTGGAAATGCCGACCGCCTCGGCCGGCGCAGTGTACACCCGAGGCAGGCGGCCAGACATCCCGGCGACCACCTCCCAGCTGATGGTGGTGCGTTCCAGCGCCAGCTCCGCGGCCGTGATCCGGGCACCGCCCTGCTCGCCGAGGAGCACGAACTCGTCGTCCGGCGTCACCGGCGGACCGGGCACGTCCGTGACGTCGGCCATCACGGCGTCCATCGCAACGGTCCCGACCAACGGGACACGGCCGCCCCGGACGATCGCCGCGGCGCGGTTCCCGAGCACCCGGGCCCAGCCGTCCGCGTACCCGACGGGCAGCGTCGCGATCCGGCTCGTGCGGGCCGTGATGAAGCTCGGGCCGTACCCGACGCCCTCGCCGGCCGGCAGGTCCACGACGCGCACCGGCCGGGCGTGGAGCGAGAGGACCGGCCGGAGCGCCGCATCGATTCCGGCGGCGGCCTGGCCGATCGGCAGTCCCTCGGGCCTGATGCCGTAGAGCGCAAGGCCCACGCGGAGGCCGTCGAAGAGCGGACGCTCGGCGCCGACATAGCGCTCCATGGCGAGCAGGCCGCCGGACGCGAGCAGGTGTCGGTGCGGCGCCGCGCTCCCGGCCCCGGCCAGGGCGTCGAGCGCCGCCTCGAAGCGCGCGACCTGGCGCGCGGTCCGGGCGGCGTCCCCGGCCGCCTGCAGATGCGACCACGCCCCCGCGAACCGGGTCCCGGGAACACCCGCGAGCGCCCGGACCGCCGCCACGGCCTCCTCCGGCTCCAGCCCGTCGCGTCCGAGCCCGGTCTCGATCGCCACGTGGACGGCGAGCTCGCCGAGGCGCCCCCGCGATCGACCGCGAGCCCGGGCATAGGCGGCGAGCCCGCGGGCCCAAAGGGCATCGTCGCCGGCCGCCAGCGCGATCCCCGCCCGGGCGGCCTCGGGGACGCCGTCGGGCGGGACCGGGAACAGCACGAGGACGGGGGCCGCGATGCCGGCCGCGCGGAGCGCGAGCGCCTCGTCCAGCGTGGCCACGCACAGGCCGTGCGCACCTGCCGCCATCGCGGCGTCGGCGACCGGCACCGCACCGTGGCCGTAGGCGTTGGCCTTGACGACGGCCTCGACGAGCGTTCCCGACGGGAGCGCCGCCACGATCGCCCGGACATTGCCGGCCAGACGGGCGAGGTCGATCTCCAGCCACGCCGTGCGCGGCAGGGGCGGCAGGCCGGCGGCCCGGAGGCGCGCCTCGATCGGCAACGCCTCCGCGGTCACCCGGCGGGCCGCCCGAATCCGAGCGAGCGCCCCGCCGGCCCGCCGCGCGGCGTCGATCGCGAGGCGGTTGCGTGCCCGGGCGATCTCGACGGGCAGGTCACCCGCCAGGAGCCCGGCGTCGCCCATGCGATGCCGCACCGCCTCGCCCGCAAGGCCATGGAGCTGGACGCCGAGGCGAGCGGCGGCGTACGGCGGGAGCCCCTGGGCGAGCAGGCCGCCGATCGTGCCGGACAGGACGTCGCCCGTGCCGCCCGTGGCGAGGGCCGGGTTCTCGAACGTGGCGACCGCGGCCGATCCGTCCGGGGCCGCGATCACGGTGTGCGCCCCCTTGAGCACCACGACCTGGCCCCAGGCGCGGGCCGCGTCGCGGGCGGCCGCGAGCCGGGCGGTGTCGTCGCTCGCCAGGTCTCCATCGGCCTCCGGCTCGACGCCGGCGGCGGCACGCAGGCGCCGGAACTCGCCCGCATGCGGGGTGAGCACGCACGGCCGCACCACGCCCTCCCACCAGCCATCCTCGGCGGCAAGCGAGCGGAGCGCCTCCGCGTCCACGACCGCCGGGCTGGCGTCGTCGCCGGCGCCGGCCGCGAGGATGCCGCGGATGAGCGCCGCAATCGCGAGGGACGGGCGCAGCCCGGGTCCGACGACGAGCGCATCGTGCTCGTGGTCGAGGATCCGGGCCAGGGCGGGCTCCGGGTCCACCTCCTCGACGTCGTCCTCGACGAGCGCAAGCGTCGTCGCCTCGACGACCTTCGCGGCGAAGAGCGGCTGGAGCGATTCGGGGACCGCAAGGGTGACGAGGCCGGCACCGGCCCGGCCTGCCGCCTGACACACGAGGAGCGCGGCGCCCGCATAGTCGAGCGACCCCGCGACCACGAGGAGCTTCCCGAAGGTCCCCTTGTGACCGCGGACCGGTCGGGCCGGAAGCAGCAGGCCGGCGCTCCGGTCGTCGAGGCGCTCCGCGGCCGGTTCGCCCGCGGCGGGACCCCGCTGCTCAGTCGTCATCGCCCGACTCCTCTGCCGCCGCCGTGCGTGCCGCCGCCTCGCGGCCGAGCGCGCGGATGCGCTCCATGCGGCGGAGCAGGGCCGCCTCGCGGTCGCCCAGCCGCTCCTCGATGCCGAGGGGGAAGACGTAGCGGCCGCCGACGGTGCGCACGCCGAACGCGACGGCGAGGGCGTACTCGCGCTCGTGGGTGATGCTGACGGCGATCCGGGCCACGCCCAGCTGGTCCGCCCGGGCAGCCGCCCGCCCATGAAGCAGGACCGCGGGCTGGCCCGTCGGCAGCCGCTCGATCTCGATGTCGCGCCAGCCGATGCCACGGACGCCGAGCCCGAGCACCTTGCTCACGGCCTCCTTCGCGGCCCACCGACCGGCGAACGTCTCGGGCCGCGCACGGACGTACGCCGCCTCGCGCGGCGTGAGCACGCGCCGGACGAACCGGTCGCCGAAGCGGCCCAGCGCCTCGCGGATCCGCTCGACGCGAATGATGTCCAGGCCCAGCTCGGGCATCCCGTCCGGGGCTCGCGGGTCCGGCATGGCCATGCGCTACTCGACCGTGACCGACTTCGCGAGGTTGCGGGGCTGGTCCACGTCGGTCCCGCGGGCGACCGCGGCGTGATAGGCGAACAGCTGCAGCGGGATGATCGCGAGGATCGGTCCAAGCGCCTCGTGCGTGGGCGGGACCCACATGATGTCGTCGGCGAACCGGTCGATCTGGTCGTCGCCCTCCGTCGCCACCGCGATCACGCGGGCGTCCCGGGCCCGGCCCTCCATGATGTTGCTGACCAGCTTCTCGTAGACGACGGAGCGCGTCGCAACGGCCACCAGCGGGCACTCGGCGTCGAGCAGGCTGATGGGGCCGTGCTTGAGCTCACCGGCCGCGTATCCCTCGGCATGGAGGTAGCTGACCTCCTTGAGCTTCAGGGCGCCCTCCATGGCGGTCGGGTAGGTGTACCCGCGCCCGACGAACATGAAGCCTCGCGAGTTGACGTAGCGCCGGGCGATCGGGGCGATCCCGGTGGCGGCATCGAGGGCCCGCTGGGCGGCGTCCGGGAGCGCCCGCAGCTCGTGGACGAGCGTCGTCTCGATGTCCCGGTCCAGGGTGCCCCGCAGCTTGGCGAGCTGGGCCGCCACAAGGACGAGGGTGAGGACCTGCGTGGTGAACGTCTTCGACGCGGCGACCGCGACCTCGGGGCCGGCCTGGAGGAAGAGGACCGCGTCGGCCTCGCGGGTGATCGCGGACCCGACGGTGTTCGTCACGGCGATGATCGGGCAGCCCTGCTCGCGGGCGAAGCGCGTCGGCGCGATCGTGTCGGCCGTCTCACCGGACTGCGTGACGGCGATCACGAGCGTGCGCCCGTCGAGCGGCGGCGGGCTGTAGCGGAACTCCGAGCCCACCGTCACGCGGGCCGGCAGGCCGGTCCACTCCTGCACTGCCGCGGCTCCCACGAGGGCGGCGTAGGACGCGCTGCCGCACGCGACGAACTCCACGCGGTCCACGCCGGCGAGCGCGGCGGCCATCCCGGCGAGCTCATCCGTGCGGATCGTGGCTCCCCGGCCCAGCCGGCCCGCGAGGCACTGGCGCAGCGCCTGCGGCTGCTCGTGGATCTCCTTGAGCATGAAATGGTCGAAGCCGCCCTTCTCGGCAGCCTCCGGGGTCCAGTCCACCCGGGTGACGAGCCGCTCGCGCGGCGATCCGTCGACGCCGGTGACGGTGACCTGCGTCGGGCGGACGTCGACGACGTCGCCCTCCTCGAGGAAGATCACCCGGTTGGTGTGGGCCAGGATCGCCGCCACGTCCGACGCGATGAACGCCTCGTCGTCCCCCAGCCCGACCACGAGCGGCACGTTCTGGCGCGCCCCCACGAGGCGATCGGGCTCGCCGCGATGCATGACGGCCACCGCGTACGCGCCCTCGACGCGCCCCAGCGCGGCCCGCACGGCATCCGCGAGATCGCCCGCATAGGCCTCCTCGACGAGGTGCGCCAGCGCCTCCGTGTCCGTCTCCGAGGTGAGCACGTGGCCCCGCGCCTCCAGGCCGTCGCGCAGCTCACGGAAGTTCTCGATGATCCCGTTGTGAATGACCGTGATCGCGCCGGTGCAGTCGACGTGCGGGTGGGCGTTGAGGTCGTTCGGGCGTCCGTGGGTCGCCCATCGCGTGTGGGCGAGGCCGATCCCCGCGTTCGGCGTCCGGTCGAGCAGCGCGGTGCGGAGGTTGGCGAGCTTGCCGGCTCGCTTCTCGACGAAGAGCTCGCCCGACTCGGTGACGAGCGCGATCCCGGCCGAATCGTAGCCGCGATATTCCAGCCGCCGCAGCCCCTCGAGGAGGATCGGGCCGGCTGCCCGCGGACCCGTGTAACCGACGATGCCGCACATGCCGTCGAGTGCCTCCGTCGCGCCAACCGGACCTCGATGGCCGCCGGGCTAGTTTAGGCGGTCGCCCGCCAACGCCGCGAGCTCGTCGGCGAGCCGGCCCACGAGCTCGTGGTCCTGGCCCTCCACCATCACGCGGAGCGCCGACTCCGTGCCGGACGGGCGCACGAGGACCCGTCCGCCGATCGAGAGCCGCGACTCCGCAGCCGCGATCGCGCGGCGCAGCTCCGGGTCGGCCTCCCACTGCTCCTTGTGACGGACATGGATCGCGCGCTGCTCCTGCGGGAAGAGCGGCACCCCGGCCGCCAGCTCGTCGATCGGACGGCCCGTGCGGCCCAGGATCCCGAGGACCTCGAGCGCCGTGACCAGCCCGTCACCGGTCGAGGCATGGTCGAGGACGATCACGTGGCCGCTCTTCTCGCCGCCGAGGTTCGCGCCGGTCACCTGCATCCCGTCGAGGATGTACTTGTCGCCGACGGGCGTCCGCACGACCTGGCCGCCCTTCGCGCCGAGCGCCATCTCCAGGCCGCCGTTCGACAGGACGGTGACCACCAGGATCCCGCCGGCGAGCGCCCCGCGGCCCAGCCGGTCGAGCGCGCAGAGGCCGAGGAGCTGGTCCCCGTCGACCACGCGGCCGTGCCGGTCGACGACGACCAGGCGGTCGGCGTCGCCGTCGAGCGCGAAGCCCAGGTCCGCGCCGCGGGCGAGCACCTGCTCGGCGAGGTCCGCGGGCGCGGTCGCACCGCAGCGGACGTTGATGTTCTCCCCGTCCGGGTTGTTGTGGATCACCTCCACGCCGGCGCCGGTCGCGGCAAGGAGCTCGGGGGCCGTCACGCCCCCGGAGCCGTTGGCGCAGTCGAGGACGATGTGCAGGCCGCACGGCGTCGCCCGGGCGAGTCGCAGGCGATCCGCCCGGTAGCGGTCGACGAGCGTCGGGTCGTGGACCATGCGGCCGATGCCGGCGTTGCGCGGCCCGCCGAGCTCCTCGGTTCGCCAGATGAGCTGCTCGAGCCGG
This sequence comes from uncultured Chloroflexia bacterium, assembly GCA_963850035.1. Classification (GTDB taxonomy): domain Bacteria; phylum Chloroflexota; class Limnocylindria; order Limnocylindrales; family CSP1-4; genus CTSoil-043. The sequence continues at coordinate 30,343 of CAWKJP010000013.1, forward strand.
TCCTCCACCGCGTCGTCGAGCTTGAGACCGCGCCCGTCGAGGACCTTGAGCCCGTTGTCGTCGGCCGGGTTGTGGGACGCCGAGACCATGATCCCCGCCGCGAACGACCCGGTCCCCGCCAGGAACGCGAGAGCCGGCGTGGGGAGCACGCCCGCGTCGTGGACGTCCGCGCCCAGGCTCGCCGCGCCGGCCGCGATGGCGGACACGAACATCTGCCCGGAGCGCCGCGTGTCGCGGCCCACCACCAGGCTCCGCCCGCCCCCACGAGCTCGTGGGCGGTCGCCCGCCCCAGCGCGTAGGCGATCGTCGGCCGGAGGTCGACGTTCGCGACCCCGCGGATCCCGTCGGTCCCGAACAGGCGGCCCACCGTCAGGGCACCGCGGACGGGGTCGGCGTGGTCGGCGGCGTCGGCGAGGGCAGGCTGGGCGGCGTGACGGTCACGGAAACCTCCGGTGGCGAGAGCGCGACGACGTTCAGCGCAGGAGGGACGGCCACCTCGGGAGTGACGGCATGCGCGCCTGCGCCGAGCCCGCTCACGTCGACGCTCGCGAGCAGCGCGGCCCCGTCGAGCGCATTGAGCGGTCCGATGGGCCCGCCGAGCGTGATGACGACCTGGTCGGCGCCCAGATCGTAGCGGGTCGCCGGGTCGGCGTTCTTCAGCGTGACCCCCACCTGGAACGAGCGGGTGCCGACCTGCGGGCGAACCGAGACGGTCACCCGGACGGTCGTCACGCCCAGCGCGGTGACCCCCGGCGGGAGGTCCAGGGGCACGTCGGCAACGACGTCGGACGTCGCGCCGGCGATCGAGACGGGCTTCGTGTCGATCTTGACCAGCGTCCCGAGCAGGGCCGATTCGCCCTCGACCGTCACGAGCAGCGGCGCCGCCGCGATCCCTGCAACGACCGTCCCCGGGTCCGACACGCCGGAGGTGACCGGGTTGACGGGCAGCGCCCGCGTCGAGAGCTGGCTGCCGATCTGGATCGTCACCCGGACCGAGCTCGGCTGCAGCTCGACGGTCGGGACGACGTCGCCGCGCGCGTCGACGGCCAGCAGGTCGACCATCTGGTTGACGTCGATCCCGGAGGGCTGGATCCGCACCCGCGCCTCGGCGGCGGCGACCAGCACGACCGACGACTCCTGTCCGGTCACCGTGACGCTGTCCTGGGAGACGACGGGCTCGCGCACATCGAGGCCATCGGGCACCGTGCCGCGATCGACCTGCACTGGGACGGCCTTGCTTGCGAGGGGATCCAGGCGGACCTGGATCCGGGACGGGCTGAAGTCGATCACCTGGACGCTCGACGGATCCGTGGTCCGGACGATGACCGGCACGCTCACGGGCGGCGAGCCGGCGACGACCGGGACGCCGGAAAGGTCGATCGTCGCGGTGAAGCTCGCCGTGGTCACCGTCGGCCGGTTGGCCCCGATCGCCAGGTATCGGATGGCGGTGACGTCATCGAGGTTGCCGATGATGAAGGCGTTTGCCGGCTGGTTGAGGACCTGGATCGGGATGCGCCCCTGGAAGGTCTCCGCGCTGGCCGACACGATCAGGCCCGCGTAGAGGAGAGTCGCGAGCACGATGGCCGCGAGCTTGAGGGGCCAGTTGTGGAAGACGAAGCCGATGATCCGACGCACGGTGCTCAGCGACCCACCCCGGCGGCGGCGCTGTCGGCCTCGTCGCGCACCTCTCCGATGACCGGCGGCGGCTCCGCGCCGCGCCGGAGGGTTCGTCCGCGCGCGACCAGCGCGGCGCGACGCAGCGCGCCCGGCCCCAGCGGTCCCGGTGCTCCCCCGGTCCGCGATGGGAACCGCCCGCGGAGCGCGGCCCCGGCGGCTCGCTCGGGCAGCATGAGCGCGAGGATCGCGCGGACCAGCTGCGGCTCGTCGAGGTTGCGCCGGATCCGGGCCCGCTCGACGATGCTCGCCTGCCCGGTCTCCTCGGAGACCACGACGACCACCGCGTCGGTCTGCTCGGTGATCCCGAGCGCGGCCCGGTGTCGCGTGCCGAAGCGCTCGGCCTGGACGGTCGTCTCCGCCAGCGGGAGGACCGCGCCCGCCGCCACGATCGTCGTGCCGCGGATGATCACGGCGCCGTCGTGGAGCGCGCCGCTCGGCGTGAAGATCGCCTCCAGGAGGTCGGCCGACAGGTCGGCGTGGACCATCACGCCGGTCTCCGCGATCTCCTCGAGGCCGGTGTCCCGCTCGACGACCATCAGGGCGCCGAAGCCGAAGCGCGCAAGGTTGGTCGCCGCGCGGGCGACGGCCGCGGCCATCTGCTCGGCGCTCCGCTGGTCCGCGGGGGAGGTGAGCCAGGCGAACGATCCGACCCGGCCGATCCGCTCCAGCGCGCGGCGAAGCTCGGGCTGGAAGACGACCACGAGCGCGAACAGGCCGACGACTGCGCCGGCCTGCATGAGCTGGGTGAACAGGCGCAGGCCAACGGCCTGCGCGACCGCGTAGATCAGGAGAATCACGCTGACGCCGATCACGAGCCGGACTGCGCGCGTCCCGCGGATCAGGCTGAAGAGCCAGTAGATGACGAGCGCCGTGATCGCGATGTCGACGAGCGAGATCGGTCGAATCTGTCCGACCAGCGACCCGAGGAGCTGCGACATCGTCCGGTGAGTGTAGCACCGGGGTCGGTCGCGACCTCCCGGGTGGCGACCGCCGCACGCTCACCCCACCGGCTCCGCGACGTCGAGGCGCGGCCCGGGGTGCCTCGGCGTCAGGCCGGCGCGAACCGGGGGTCGTCGGGGAAGGCCTCTCGGGCCGCCGCGAGGATGCGCTCCCGCGCGGCCGCGTCGCCCTCGATCTCGACGAGGTGCACGAGGCCGCGGTAGGTCTCGCCGGCGAAGCTGCTCGCTCCGCGCTCGAGCGCCAGCTCCGCGATCAGGAGGTGGAGGTCCACGTCGCCCGGCCCGGCCCCCAGGGCCCCGATGCACACGTCCAGCGCGGCCACGGGGTGCCCGGCGGCCCGGAACGCGCGCGCCGCGGCCATCGCAGCGACGACGGCGCCCTGCCGGTCGCCGCGCGCGGCCGCCTCCTCGGCGGCCAGGGCGAGCGGGTCGCCGTCCACAGACGGGGGCGCCGCGTCGATCCCCGGGGCGTCGTCGCCGGTCCCGGCGCCGCCGCCGCGCCGGGCGGTTCGTCGGCGACCTCCGCGGGCGCCGCGTCCGATTCCGCGGTGCCCTCGGCGTCGGCAGACGCCCCGCCGGGAGACGCCTCGTTGACGGGCGCCTCGTCCGTCTCGGCCGCCTCGGGCTCCGATTCGAGGGGGACGGGCGCGAGCGCGAGGGCCCGTTCCGCCTCGGCCTCGCCGGCCACGCGGCGAAGCTCGTCGGTCAGGTCGCGATAGCGCTCGCGGCGCGATTTGCGTGGGCTGGATCTCGAGGGCGCGCCGGAGCGCGTCGCACGCCTCCGGGTGCTTCCCGGCCGCGCGGCGCGCATCGGCCAGCTCGTCGAAGGTTGCGGCCGCATCCTCGGGACGCTCGAGCACGACGAGCGCCTGGGCGCGGCCCATCAGCGCCGCGTCGTCCTCCGGGGACCAGCGCCAGGGCCGCGTCGAAGCTTTCGAGGGCCTCGGCCGGCTGGCCCAGCCGGAGCTCAACCGAGCCGAGCGCGGTCCGGGGCACGGCGCGATCGCTCGCGAGCGCGGCCGCCTCTCGGTACCACGCGGCTGCGGCCTCCAGCCTGCCGCGCATGACAGCCACGTGGCCGGCCCGGAGGGCCTCCCGGTAGCGGTCGAAGAGGGCTTCGGTCATCCCTCGCCTGGCGTGTCTCGGGGCGGTTCGGGCGCCCCGTCGGGCGCCCCGCTTCTCAGCGCTTGGTGTACTGCGGCGCCTTGCGGGCCCGCTTCAGGCCGTACTTCTTGCGCTCCTTCATCCGCGGGTCGCGGGTGAGGAAGCCGGCCTGGCGGAGCGGGACGCGGTTGCTCTCGGGGTCGACCATCAGGAGCGCCCGCGCGATCCCGTGGCGGATCGCGCCGGCCTGGCCGGTGACGCCGCCGCCCTCGACCTTGATGAGCGTGTTGAAGCGACCCTCGGTGCCGGTCACGCGGAACGGCATGCGCAGCTCGCCCTCCGGCACGGCGTTGCCGAAGTGCTGCTCGAGCGACCGGCCGTTGACGACGATCTCGCCCTCGCCGGGGATGAGGCGGACGCGAGCGACGGCGGTCTTCCGGCGCCCGGTCCCATGAAAGAAGGACGGGATGGTCATGTGGGCATGCTCCTCGTCAGGCCAGCGGTTCCGGCCGCTGGGCCTGGTGGGGGTGATCCGCGCCGGCGTAGATCTTGAGCTTGCGGAGCTGCTGCGCGCCGAGGCGGGAATGGGGAACCATGCCCTTCACCGCGCGACGCACGGCCTCCTCGGGACGGCGCTCCATCAGGTGACCGAGCGTCTCTTCCTTGTACCCGCCCGGGTACCCGCTGTGCCGCGCGTAGACCTTGGCATCCAGCTTGTCGCGGCTGACGGCGACCTTCGCGGCGTTGAGCACGATCACGTGATCGCCGCCGTCCAGGTTGGGCGTGTAGGTCGGCTTGTGCTTGCCGACGAGGACGCGGGCGATCCGCGACGCGAGCCGGCCGAGCGTCTCGTCCGTCGCGTCGACGACGTACCAGCGTCGCTCGATCTCCGCCTCCCGGAGCGTGTACGTCTTCGCGGTCATGTTTCTCCGTTCATCTCCCGTGCGACCCGTCCCATGACGACCCGCCGCAGGCAGAGCCCCTTCGCCGGGGCCACGGCCCCGTGGAAGGCCGGCTGCCGTGACGCGAGCGCCTCGGCCACCGCCGATACCTCGACCTCCCCGCGGCCCACCAGCAGGAGCGCCGCGACGATCCGCCGCACCATCTGCCGCAGGAAGGCGTCCCCGCGAACGTCGACCGTCACGAGGCGACCCTCCCGCCGCACCCGGACCCCGTGAAGGGTTCGGACCGGCTGGCGGTCCACCGCCCCGAAGGCCGAGAAGTCGTGCCGGCCCTGGAGGGCCAGCCCGGCCCGCGCCATCGCGGCGGTGTCGAGGGGGGTCCGCACCCCGAGCGCAAAGCGCTCGCGGAGCGGGCTTCGCGGCCCGTTCCAGACGGTGTAGCGGTACTCCCGATACCGCGCCGCATAGCGAGGGCGAAACCCGAGCGGGGCCCGGCGCAGGTCGCGAACCGCGACATCCGCCGGCAGCAGCGCGTCGAACGCCCTGCCGAGCTCCGCCACCGAGAGCCGCCCGGTCCAGCTGAATGCGATCACCTGGCCCGTCGCGTGCACCCCGGCGTCGGTGCGTCCCGCCGCGTCGACCCGCACCCGGCGACCGCCGGAGAGCGTGCTGAGCGCGGCTTCGAGTTCACCCTGGACCGTCCGGGACCGCAGCTGAAGCTGGAACCCGGCGAAGTCCGTGCCGTCATATTCGACCCGTGCGCGCAACCGCACGAGGGCGCCCTCTCGGGCGCCTTGCTCGTCGCCACTGCGCCGACGCATCGCTGCGTTGGCACGTCCGCTCGCTCGCTCACGCACCTCAGGTGCGCTCGCTCACGTGCTCCGCGCCGCCTTGCGCTGCATCCGGCGGAGCGGCGACTCTTGATTGTCCCCGATCAGAGGAGCTCGATCTGGACGATCGGGGCCCTGTCACCGTTCCGGTTGCCGATGTGGGTGATCCGGGTGTACCCGGACGTCCGCTCGGTGTATTTCGGGGCGATCTCATCGAAGAGCTTCTTGATGACGAGGGGCTCGTCCGGGAGCTCGGCCACCACGGTCCGCCGGGCGGCGAGGTCTCCCCGCTTGGCGAGCGTGATCATCCGCTCCACCTGGGGGCGGATCTCCTTGGCCTTCGCCTCGGTGGTCATCACCTTCTCGTAGCGGAGGACCGACACGATCAGGTTCTTGTAGAGGGCAAGCCGCGGGCCCTGCATCCGGCCGAGCTTCCGGCCGCCGATCTGGTGGCGCATCGCTCAGACCTCCTCCGACTCGTCGCCGAACGGCTCGTCGCCGTCCTCGTCGACGCCCTCGAGCTCGGACGGCTCCGTCTCCGGGACCAGGAAGCCCCGCATCCGGAGGCGCTCCTTCATCTCGTCGAGCGACTTCTTGCCGAAGTTGCGCATCCGCAGCAGGTCGTCGTCGGTCAGCTGCAGGAGCTGGCCCACCCGCACGATGTTGTTCCGCTTGAGGGAGTTGTAGGCCCGCATCGGGAGGTCGAGCTCCTCGATGGGCATCTCCAGCATGTTCGCCGGGATCTGGGGGAGGCCGCCCGCGGGGCTCGCCGCGATCGCCGCGGTGCCGACGTTGGCGAACAGCGAGAACTGCCGGACGAGGATGTCGGCCGACTTGGCGAGGGCATCCTCCGGGGTGATCGTGCCGTCGGTCTCGATCTCGAGGGTCAGCTTGTCGTAGTTGGTCATCTGCCCGACGCGGGTGTTCTCGACCGTGAAGTTGACCTTCCGGACGGGCGTGAAGATCGCGTCGACGGGGATCACGCCGATGGGCAGGCCCTCCGGCCGCTCTGCCGCGAGGTAGCCGACGCCGCGCTCGACCGTGAGGTCGATCTCGATCGTCACGTCGTCGCTGTCGAGGGTCATGAGCTCGAGCTCGGGGTTGATCACCTCGACGTCGGCCGACTCGACGATGTCGGCGGCGGTGACCTGGCCGGCGCCGGACTTGACCAGCTTGAGCTGGACCGGGTGGGCCGCGAAGCTGCGCAGGCGGAGCTTCTTGACGTTCAGGACGATCTGGGTGACGTCTTCCTTGACGCCCGGGATCGTCGTGAACTCGTGGAAGACGTCGCGGATCTGGATGGAGGTGACGGCCGCGCCCTCCAGGGAGGAGAGCAGGACGCGCCGGAGCGCGTTTCCGAGGGTCACCCCGTATCCGGCGGGAAGGGGGCCGGCCTCGTACTTCGCGTACGAGCCCTGCTCGGCGACGGGCTCGATCTGGGTCGTGGCGTCGAGTTCGATCATGGGTGTGGGGCTACCTCGAGTAGTACTCGACCACGAGCTGCTCGTTGAGCTCGAGCGGCATCTGGTCGCGGCGCGGGGCAGCGATGATCGTGCCCGTGAAGGTGGCCGCGTCGAGGGACAGCCACTCGGGGACCTGCCCCGAGCGAAGGGCCTCGCTGACCGCCTTGAACGGCTCTCGCTCGCGCCGCGCGGCGCGGACCTCGACGCGATCGCCCGGCTTGCAGTGGAAGGATGGGACGTTGGTCGGGCGGCCGTTGACGGCGAAGTGGCCGTGCGTCACGAGCTGTCGCGCGTGGTCGCGCGAAGCCGCGATGCCGAGCCGGAAGACGACGTTGTCGAGCCGAAGCTCGAGGATCCGCAGGAGGTTCTCGCCGGTCACGCCGGGCCGGGATTCGGCCTCCTCGAAGTAGTTGTGGAACTGGCGCTCGAGGATGCGATAGATGCGGCGGACCTTCTGCTTCTCGCGGAGCTGGAGGCCGTAGTCGCCGACCTTGCGGCGTCGGACGCCATGCTGGCCCGGCGGCGTCGGGCGCCGCTCGAAGGAGCACTTCTTGGTGTAGCAGCGCGAGCCCTTCAGGAAGAGCTTCGCGCCTTCGCGGCGGCAGAGTCGGCAGACCGGACCGGTGTATCGAGCCATGATGCTTCTCCCGGCCTAGACGCGGCGCCGCTTGGGCGGGCGGCAGCCATTGTGCGGGATGGGCGTCACGTCGGTGATCGCGGTCACCTCGAGGCCGGCGGTCTGGAGCGAGCGGATCGCCTGCTCCCGGCCCGCGCCGGGACCCTTCACGTAGACCTCGACCTGGCGCATCCCGTGCTCCATCGCCTTCTTGGCAGCGGAGTCGGCCGACAGCGCGGCGGCGTACGGCGTGCTCTTCCGGGAGCCCTTGAACCCGACGATCCCCGACGATCCCCAGCTGATCACGGCACCGCTGAGGTCCGTGATCGTGACGATCGTGTTGTTGAAGGTCGCCTGGATATGAACATGCCCAACGGGCACGTTCTTACGCTCCCGCCGCCGCTGCTTGGGTGCGCGCTTGCGATCGGCCATACGTCCGGCTCGTCCCTCTATTACTTCTTGCGCCGAGCGCCGACCGTCTTCTTCGGTCCGCGACGCTGGCGAGCGTTGGTCTTCGTGCGCTGGCCCCGGACCGGGAGGTTCCGCCGGTGGCGGAGCCCGCGGTAGGAGCCGATCTCGATGAGGCGCTTGATGTTCAGCGCCACCTCGCGGCGGAGGTCTCCCTCGACCTTGAACCGTCGATCGATCAGCTCGCGCAACCGGGTGACCTGGTCCTCCGTGAGGTCCCGGACCCGGGTGTCGGGGTTGACGTTCGTCTGCTGGAGGATCTTCTGGCTGGTAGGCAGCCCGATCCCGTAGATGTAAGTCAGGGCGACTTCCACGCGCTTCTCGCGCGGGATGTCGACGCCGGCGATCCGTGCCATTCGATCAGCCCTGCCGCTGCTTGTGCTTTGGATTGACGCAAATGACCATCACGGTCCCGTGGCGGCGGATCACCTTGCAGTTGTCGCAACGGGCCTTCACCGAGGCTCGGACTTTCAACGGACTTCCTTCGCGCTGGGTGCCGGCTACTTCAGCCGGTACGTGATCCGACCCCGGGTGAGGTCGTACGGGGACAGCTCGACGCGGACCCGGTCGCCCGGCAGGATCCGGATGAAGTTCATCCGGAGCTTCCCGCTGATGTGGGCGAGGACGCGGTGGCCGTTCTCCAGCTCGACGGCGAACATCGTGTTCGGCAACGGCTCGAGGACAGTACCCTCGACTTCGATCGCGTCCTTCTTGGCCAACGTGCTCCCTGGTGTTCCTGCTCACGGCCGCGTACCGACCGGAGCCGACACACGAACGCGTAGCGTATCAACTTTGGCCGGTTCCGGCAACCGCCGGATCCGGCTCACAGCCTGGTGAGGACCTCCGGGCCGTCCTCGGTGACGGCGATCGAGTCCTCGAAGTGGGCCGCGACGGATCCGTCGCGGGTGACAACGGTCCAGCCGTCGGCGAGCGTCTCGACGTCGGCATTGCCAAGGGTGAACATCGGCTCGATCGCCAGGCAGATGCCCGGCGCCAGCTCGATCCCCTTCGTCTTGGTCCGGTAGTTCGGGACCTGCGGATCCTCGTGCATGGCGGTCCCGATCCCGTGCCCGACGTATGGACGCACGACGCCATAGCCGTGCGGCAGGGCCACGTCCTCGACCGCGGCCGAGATGTCCCAGATCCGGTTCCCGGTGACCGCCGCGGCGATCCCGGCCTGGAGCGCGCGCCGGGTGAGGGCCACGAGCTCGCGGACCTCGGGTGACGCCTCGCCGACGATGAAGGTGCGCGCCGCGTCCCCGTGGTATCCGTCGATGATGGCGCCCGCGTCGATCGAGACCACCTGGCCGTTCGCGATGGTCCGGTCCCCGGGGATGCCGTGGACCACCTCGCGGTCGATCGAGATGCAGAGGGACGAGGGATAGCCGTAGTACCCCTTGAAGGACGGCGTCCCGCCGGCCTTCCGGATGTGCTCCTCGGCAAGCTGGTCGAGGTGGGCGGTCGAGACGCCGGGCCGGAGCTCGCCCTCGACGAGGTCCAGGACCTCGGCGACGACGCGCCCTGCCCGGCGCATCGTGGCGATCTCGGCGGTCGACCTGCGGGTGATCACGGGTTGGTGCGCCAGTACGGGATCGGCTCGATCGCGTCGAGGAGGTCGTTCGTGACCGCCGCGATCGGGCGGCGGCCGTCCACGGTCTGGAGGACTCCCGCGGCGCGGTAGTGCTCCACGACGTCCGCGAGGGCGCCGAGCTGCTTCTCGAGGCGGGCCGCGACGATCTCGGGCCGGTCGTCGTCACGCTGGATGAGCGCCGAGCCGTCGACGTCGCAGATGCCCGGCACGCGGGGCGGATAGGCGACGTCGTGGTAGGTGTGGCCCGCCGCGCTGCACAGCCAGCGGCCCGTCAGGCGCTGCAGGAGCTCCTCGGCCGGGACGTCGACGAGGAGCGCCGCATCCACCGCGTGCCCGCCATCGGCGAGCGCCCGGTCCAGCGCCTGTGCCTGCGAGCGGGTCCGCGGGAAGCCGTCGAGGATCGCGCCGCGCTCGGCGTCGGGGGCATCCAGACGCTCGAGGAGCATGCCGACCGTGAGCTCGTCTGGGACGAGCTCGCCGCGCTCCATGTACCCCCGCGCCGCCAGGCCGAGCGGGCTCCCGTCACGGGCGGCGGCCCGGAAGAGGTCGCCCGTCGCGACCCTGGGCAGGCCCAGGTGGCGCGCGAGCACGTGGGCCTGGGTTCCCTTCCCGGCGCCCGGCGCGCCGAGCAGGACGAGGATCCTCATCGAGGGCCCACCTCGGGCCCGGTTCCCGCGCTCACCGGATGAAGCCCTCGTAGTTGCGCATCATCAGCTGGGCCTCGAGCTGCTTCATCGTCTCGACGACGACCGAGACGACGATGAGGATGCTCGTGCCGCCGAGGGAGAGGCCCGCCAGGCTCGGGATGAAGGCCTGGAACACGAATGGCGCAACCGCCACGATCCCGAGGAAGAGCGCTCCGGCCACGGTTATCCGGTTCACCACCCGGGCGAGGTAGTCCTGGGTCGGACGCCCTGGCCGGATGCCGGGGATGAAGCCGCCGTTCTTGCGGAGCTGCTCCGCCGTCTCGTCGGGCTTGAACGTGAACGCCGTGTAGAAATACGTGAAGCCCACCGTCAGGAGGAAGTAGAGCGACCCGTAGACGATGAGGTTGGACGGCCCGAAGGTGTTCACGAAGAAGGTCGCGATGTCCTTGACCAGCGTCACCTGGCTCTGCGCGAAGTAGCCGGCGATCTGGCTGGGGAAGAGCAGGATGCTCACCGCGAAGATGATCGGGATCACGCCCGCCTGGTTGACGCGGAGCGGCAGGAACGTGGTCCCGCCCTGGTACATCCGCCGGCCCCGGACGCGGCTCGCGTACTGGATCGGGATCCGCCGCTGGCCCTCCGTCACGAAGACGATCGCGGCGATGGCGAAGACGCCGAAGATGGCGAAGATCGCGAGGGCGGCGATGTTGGGCGAATCGAGGAAGGTCCCGATGGCCTGGGGCGCGCGACCCACGATTCCCGCGAAGATGATGAAGCTGATCCCGTTGCCGATCCCCTTCTCCGTGATGAGCTCGCCGAGCCACATCAGGAGGACGGAGCCGGCGGTGAGGGTGATGATCTGGGTCAGCGTCTCGAACGAGGCGAGGTCGAAGCGGGTGTTGAGCACGCCGGCCTGGTTGAGGACCGCAAGGAACCCGTAGCTCTGGAGGATCGCCAGCGGCACCGCGAGGTAGCGCGTGTACTGGTTGATCCGGTTGCGCCCGTACTCGCCCTCGCGCTGGAGCGCGGTCAGGGCGGGGATGACGCCCGTCATCAGCTGCATGATGATCGACGCATTGATGTACGGGTTCACGCCCAGGCCGACAACGGAGAAGCGCGACAGCCCGCCGCCGGAGAACAGGTCGAGCAGGCCGAAGAGCGCGTTGTTGTTGAAGAACTGGGCGAGCTTCGTGGGATCGGCGCCGGGGACGGGGACGTGGGCGAGGGCCCGGAAGACGATCAGGACGCCGAGGACGAAGAGGATCCGGCGCCGGATGTCCGGCGCCCGGAAGGCGTTGAGGATGGAGTCGAACACGGGCCGGGCCGCGTCAGTCCGCGCCGGCCGTGCGCTCGACGCCGATGGCGGCGAGCAGGGACGTCGGGATCTCGATCACCTGGACCGTCCCGCCGGCGGCCTCGATCTTCTCGCGGGCGCTCTTGGTGAAGGCGTCGGCAACCACGAACATCGGGCGGCTCACCTCGCCGCTGCCGAGGATCTTGAGCGGCTTGTTCAGGCTGCGCACCAGGCCGGTCATCCGCAGGAGCTCCTGGTTCACCGTGATCGGGGCCGGCGTGGCCGGCTTCTTGCCGCCCGGCAGGTCGCCCTCGGGCAGCCGGCCGAGCTCGATCGCGGCGCTGATGGCGCC